>CAZCUX010000006.1:98361-307089 GCA_964502005.1 uncultured Enterobacterales bacterium | reverse complement strand
TCGGCAGTACAACCCGGCACCCCGGTCATGGTCCCGAGATGAATCGGCAGCACAACCCGGCACCCCGGTCGAGGTAGAAGTAAGGATTTCTACGCGGCTGGGCGACGCGGGAGCCCCTCCCCGCGCTCCCCTCGGGGGTTTCGAGCGGCGAGACCTTAGGCTCGCCGCTGCCGCGGAGACTTCGGCTCCGCGGCCCCTCCCCTATCGAAACGCTGGACCAACGACGCTGCCCTGTCCGGGGGTTCCCGCATCGGCACGGCGGGACACGGGCGCGCCCCTCGCAACGCACCCGAACACACCTCGTATCGTTTCGACGCGTCTATCGCGCGCGGCGCTTATGTATTGCGTTTGCGCAACTTTAGAAGCCGACGCCTGCCGCGAACCCCAACACACTGAGAATCAGCGGAAAGCTGCCGGTCTCGTCTTCATCGAACTTGTGCAGGTCTACCATGCCATATTGGCCCAAACCCATCTCTACGCGCGACCACAAGAGCTTGTTCTCGCTGTGAATGCCCAGGCGCACACTCGGACCGCTTCGCACCAGAGGTGTCGTGAGGTCGCCACCTTCGGCGGTCATCTGGTGCCACGACACCATGCCATACAGCCCGCGTGCTTTGTTGTTGGGATACAAACGAACACCAACATCCCAGTAGGACAAGTCAGGCGGGTTGTTGGGATACGATTCGCCTTCGAGCTGCACCAACACACCACCAAGGGAAGGCAAATACGAGTAGCTCCCGCCGACCGAAATCGCCGGACCCACCGGAATCGGCGCTACCAGCTCACCTTCGGCACCCACCAAGTAAGGAAAGCCCGCGTGTAGGCCCAAGCGCACATGCCGACGCCGCGCATTGACGCTGTACCGTTGGGCAAACTCACGGGCCCGCACACGGTCTTTCTCTACACCCTTGCCCTTGGCATACATCGCGCCCAAGGTTTTGCAACTGTCGAAGTGCCCGTTTTCGCATGCCGATTGAAAGTGTCCCGCCGCAATTTCGTCATCAAAGCTTGTATTGCGTTGGAGGTGTACCCGCGCAAGAGTTGCGCAACCCAAGCCGAACTCACCGGAACAGGACTCTTCGAGCAGCAAATAGGCCGCTTCGGGAGGGTCGGACTTTTTGTCCACCGAAGGCTCCGCCAGCCAATAGCAGCCCTCCGCGTCGCCATTGTCGCAACCGCGGGTGAGGTAGGCCGTCGACGACTGCTCGTCGGACCACAGCGGCTCGTGGGGCCGCGCAACGAGCTGCCCCAGGTCCGTGCAAGAGGCCGCGGAGCCGATGTCGCAGGCGCGCGTCCAGGCGCCAAAGGCATCGGGCCACGTCGGCTTGTCTCGCGAGAGGCGCTCCCCGTAGCCGCCGCACCCTTCGGGGCTGCCGAGGTCGCACGCGCTCGACCACATCGCCACAGCATCCGGTGCAACGACGACACGGGCCGTCCCTTTGCGCCGCTGCTCCGCACCTGCAACACACGCACCCGGCAGGCCTTCAGCGCACGCACCCGCGAAGAGTGTCAACGCCTGTCCATAGGCCAAGGTTCGCGGCTCGTGCCGGACAAAGAGATGGGCCACGCCGACACATGCGCGCTGCTCCCCACTCTTGCACGCTTCGTCCAAGCGTCGCTCCGCTTCTACCACCCGTGGGTGGGCGATGCCCCAGCGGTCCACATAATCACCCAACGCAACACAACCTTCATCGTCGCCCAACTCACAGCCCCGCAAATACGCGGCGAACGCATCGCGCTCCGTAACGGCGATAGGGCGCACTTCGAGCAAACGCCCGAGTTGGGTGCACGAAGGCGCGACCGGCAAGGATTCGTCCTCGCACTCCCGCACCGTACGCAGCGCAAATGCTTCCTCACGACGACGTGTGGCTTCATCGCAGGCTTCAGCGCGCCCCAGCATACACGCTTGGTCTAAGCTCAACAGCGCACGGTCGCGGGTACCCAACGCATCAAACGCGCGGGCCAACAACCAGCACCCTTCGCCCACCTGCTCGACGCGTCGCAAGCGGTCGCCCAAGGTGCCCGACGCATCCTTGGCGCACGCATACTCCAAAACACCCACTGTGAGCGCACCCGGAGCCTCTGTCTCGGCTTCGAGGCGGCTCTGGCCGACCCGATGACAAGCTGCCACATCGTCGGCGATACAGGCGGTCGCCGACTCCTCCAAACGCGGCGCCGCGAGGCTGACCGCTTCGACGCACGCACGGTACACCGAGCCTTCGCAGGCTTGGGTCAAGGCCATGCCGGCCGCTTCCCGGCCGCCGGGTCGGTCGAGCAACGAAGCGCGAATGGCGCGTCCGGCCACCAAGCAGGACTCGGGCACCGCGGGGTCGCAAGAAGGAAGCTCCGGCGTTCCCCGCGGCATCGACATCGCGTAGACACCGATGCCGTCTGCCTCGGGCACCAAAACGTGTTCAAAGGCTTGGCCTTGGAACGACAGCAGCCGCAAGCCGCCATCGAGCGTCGCGCGGGCCCACGCGAGGTCGCCTACGCTTCCATCTTCTTCCGTCACCACCGCCCACGGCGCCGGGGACAAGTGCCACCAGACCTCTGGAACACCCACCACGAGGTCTTTCCCGTTTTGGTCATCGGCGACCGTCAGGGCACCCGTCGCGGGATCCAAGTCCCACCAAACACCGCCTTGGTCGACGATGCGGCCATGTCCATCTGGGGCAAGCTGGAAGCCGGTAGCGCCGCGTACGAATTCCGACGGCCACGGCAAGAGACCGAGACCATCCGCCAGGACCAGCGGATTGCGCTTGACCACCAGCACCGTTTCGCCGGCGGGTGTATCCAAGCCGAGCTGAACCGTACGTTCGCCCCCCGATGCAACGGCACGACGCACCTCGGCCACTTGGGTCATCGCGATGCCATCGACCGCTCGCAACGACCACCCCGCCTGAACCCCCGCATCCACGAAGGCCGCAGGCAGGTTCTCTCCGAGGTGCCACACACCCGCGTCGTCGACCTCAAACGGCAAGTCTACGCCGGGAAGCACAGCGGGCGTGGCCCAGGCAGCATGACACCATGCCAAGAACGTCAACGCGAACATTCGGACTCCAACGCGGGCACGGGCACAATGTCCACCTGCGCGCCCACCCGTAGCAAGGTCTCGGCCAACAGACCGGCCGTCTCTTCGGCCAAGCCTGCACAATACGTGGCGCGCTCGTCGCTGTGGAACGCCCCAAAGCGCCCGGTCAGCGTGTTGCAGGTGCGGCACCCTTGGGTGGCAGTGCGCACGTCCCAGCGGGCCTCGTAGGCGGTCACAGCGGCACGCAGGGTGACCGTCACGGGTCCGCCCGGGTCAGGGTCGCCGAGCAGCTCTCCCAACAACAAGCGCCCCGCCGTCGCCGTTCCGCATTCGCCGCGCCCGGTAAGCCCTCCACGCCGCAACGATTGATACGGCGCAGTCGGTCTTCCGAACGTCTCCGCCAACGCGATGCCGCACGAGCGATGGGGAACCAGCCGCCCTTCGTACCGTATCCGCGCAGCAGCGCGCGCCGCATCCACCACGGCTGCTTCTTCATCCGAGAGGGGTCTCGCCCAGTCACCCATAGGACCTCCGCCGAAAAACACTATCCGTTTCGCCCCCCGAGCCGCTATGGTGCGCGGACGGAGAACGCGCCATGAATCTGGTCTTGCTTTCGCTTTCGCAGGTCGCCTTCGCATTCGATTGTGCCACGCCCGCGGCACTCGACGCCCTCCGCGGCACGCACGCGCCGCTGTTTGCGGAGATGCTGGTTTCGCCGCCAAATCTGCATCGGCCCCCCGGTCCGCCACCCCCCTCCCGCGTCATTTATGGCACGCCCTATGCGCGGCATTTGGAAACGGACCACTTCAGCATCAACGCCGTTGACGCCAGCGTCAGCGATGCTGCGATGACCGCATCGGCCGAGGCGCTTGAGCGCGCGTGGTCCGCCTACATCGACGTGCTCGGCTGGCCGGCGCCGGTGAGCAGCGACTCGTACTTTCTGTGGGTGCTGCTGGACCCGTCTCTCGGCGGAACCACCGGCTTCACCACCGAGTATTTCACCGATGAGTTCCCGGACGGCTACCCGGTCGTCTACGTCAATCCCACTACCTTGACCGACTTCGGCAGCGCATTTTATACGTCGCTCAACGCCCACGAGTTCATGCACGCGGTCCAATTTGGGATGCGCGACTACGACCTCGCCGGCGGCGACACCGAAAACTGGTATTGGGAAGCCTCCGCCACGCACGCGAGCGAGCTGGCCGCGCCCGAGGTCGATGGGCACCAGTACGCGAGCGACTGGTATGCGCAGATTCCCGAAGTGCGCTATGACTCCTATGAAAATGCCCATCAATACGGCATGTTTGTGTTCAACGCCTACCTCGAAGAAGGCATCGGTGCGGGCACCATGCGCGCGGTTTGGGAGCAAGGAGCCGACGCTCCGGGCGTGGCGTGGCCCGACCTCATGGAAGAGGCCGTGGGCGTTCCCGCGAGCGCGCTCTGGGCTGCGTTCACCGATGCGTACGGCAATCGCACCTTGGTCGAGAGCCGCCTCTATTCCGTCGCCAAAAACGAAGGCGCGCTGACCGACGGTGCGGGGGGCGTCCTCGACGAGCTGGGCACCCACTACTGGACAATTTCCGAAGACATGGACGTCTTGCCCGATGGAGACGTCATCTTGGGGGGCACATCCGAGCCAGGCACGCCGCGCACAGTGCTCGCCGGCGAAGTGCTCAGTGTCACGGCCCTTTCCGACAGCACGACCTACCAGCTTTCGGTTGGCGCGCCCGGCGAATGGACAACCGAAGACTCCGGCGGCGGCGACGAAGGCGGCGCGGGCGGCGATGGAGCGGGCGGCACAACGGACGGCACCACCGACAGCGCGACAGGCTCCGACGGGAGCAAGTCTGGCGGCTGCGCGACGTTGACGCTCACCGGCGGCTTCTGGGCGATGCTGCTCGGCGGCCTGGGGCTGTTTGGCCGGCGGCGACGATAACGCGCGCGCCGGCCACTCGACGGCGGGTTCAGCCCTTCAAGGCCTGCATCGCGACCGCGGGGACGCCCAGCCAACCGGGACTCTGCTCGAACTTGACCATCTGGCGTCCGAGGCCCAAGTTGTTCTTGTGGTCGGTGAACCAAGCGGGCGTGGGCTGCATCACGAACGGCGTGCGCACGACACTCTTCTCGGGATGGTCGAGCAGAAGCCCATTGTGAACCACGCCGATACCCGATTGGATGTCGGTCAACGGATGTCCGGGGAACGCGCCCCAGGTCGCATTGACAAGGCCGTAGCTCAGGCCGCTCCAGCAGTTGATAGCGATGTTTCCGTAGCGGAGGGCGCTGATGGCTGCATCGACGCGGTCGCCGAGCGCCTTTTCCGTGCGCGGGTCGACGAGCAAGTTGATGGACAAAGTGCCCCAGCACTTGTCATTCGCAAACGGCACGGCCTTGTCGAGATACGAAGATGCATCCTGTGCATCCACCTCAACAAAGCTAAAAATACCGCACCACGGCTCGTTTTTGAACGCGAACTCGTCGCTTTCTGCGTCGAGCGTGCCCAAGATGGTCCACGGCAAGCGACCATCGTTGCCCGCCGTGCCAAGGCGCAAGGCGTCGGGGTACTGCTCCACGAAGGTCGAAAACGTGCGCTGGGCCGTGGGGTAGTACGCTGCGCGGGTGGGCGTCGCGGCCAGTTTTTCCTGGACCAGTTGCAAGAAGCGGTCCTTGCGTGACCACCCGCTGGCAACCACGATGAGCCGCGCGCCATTGCAATTGAATCCGCAGTTGTACGCAAGCATCGCCGCGACTTGGCGGGCTTGGTAGTCAAGCTCTGCGTCGGTCCAATCGCCGGGCACCACCAACACCGGCGACACACAGCCAAGCTCGGAGGTAATTGGCTTGTCCAACCGCGGCGTGCCCGCTTGCTTTCGCGCTTCGCCTTCGGGTCCGACACCAAACACAATCGCGTCGTGTGCCGCTGCCGAGCCGGTAATATGAATGGACTTCACGTCGGGATGGTCGGTGAGATGCTGCCCGACGTCGATGCCTCCGTAGCAAACCCGCAAGAAGCCACCGTCCACCAAGGGGCGCAGCGCGTCCTCAATGATAGGCCCCAAGGCTTCGTTGACGGGGTTCATTTTGAGGATGCAGACCTCATCATCGACAACGAGCTTGTAGAGCACATCCATGGGCGGAATCGACGACTGATTTCCTGCGCCGAGCACCACACAAATGCCGCCGTCACCACCTTCTCCGGCGACTTTCCGCCGATAGAGCGCGCCTTGGGTCGGGAGCTTTCCCGGCTCGATGAAGACGTCGCAAGTGACGCCGGTAAACAGCGCCATATCGACGAGGCTTTGGGGAAACACGCGGGCCACCCACTGACCATCGGGGCGCTGCCACTTTTTGGGCAGCGGCGGCTGACCGTGGTGTTCCAAGGCCTCGGCAAACAATCGAAGGTTGCGCATGACCGCGAGGACACCGCCCAAAAACTCCTCGCCGTGGCCGTTGCTGCCGGTCGCGTATCCCTTGATGCGGCAGGCCATCTCGCCCCATTGGTCGGCGACGGCGACTGTCGAGGCCATACACCGCCGCAACAAGGCGGCGCGCGTGGCGGCGGGCATTGCGACCCAGCGGCTCCGCCCGTGCTGGAGCGCAACGAGCATTCGGTCGACCTCGGCGATGGGGGTGGCGTCCATTCGGGGAGCGGGCTCGACTGCGGTCATAGAATCCTCGCAGGTGGAAAAGCGACGCGTCAATCTACCCATCGGCTCGCGCGCGAGCACAGCAGGATTGGCGCTTTGTCGACAGATTTTGGCGCGTTGCCAAGAGACATACACGCAGCGGACGACCAGCGTAATGACCTCCCACGTTCCCCGCCGCACACCATTTGCGCTACGCTATACGCGACGTGAATCTCTGTTCGCGACAACCGAAGTCCAACCCAATCCAGAGTCGGTTCCATGAAACACCGGATTCCCCACGACCTTGACCACGCCACCGCACGAAAAGCCACGCGAGCAGCGCTGGACGGCTACCGCGCCGCGTTTCCGCAGTTCTCGCCGGGCGGAAAGTGGACCACCGAAGACGCCGCGGATGTCTGGTTTGTCACGCCGCTGGGTCGAATCGAAGGCAAAATTGAAGTGCAGTCCTCGGCGGTCGTCTTGGAAATTGACAAGCTGCCGTGGGCCGCGCGCCCGTTTCAAAGCCAAGCCGTCCGAATCGTCGAAGACGAAGTGAAAGCGTGGATTCAGAAGGCAAAAGCGGGCAAGTTGTAGAATCTGTGCGCCTCGTGCGGTCTGCCTGGCGCCCGTTAGGGGTCTGGCGTAAACACCAATGACGCCGAGTTGATGCACCAGCGGTCGCCTGTGGGGGGAGGGCCATCGGGAAAGATATGGCCGAGGTGGCCCCCACAGCCCGCACACATGGCCTCTTGGCGGACCATGCCGTGAGAGCGGTCGTTCTCCGTAAACACGACCGTGCCATCCAAAGGTTGCGTAAACGACGGCCAGCCACAGCCCGCATCGAACTTGTCGCGGGCGTGGAACAAGGTGGTGCCGCACGCCGCGCACGCGTAGGTGCCGGGTGTCGTGTGATCCCAGAAGGCGCCCGAAAACGGCGCCTCTGTACCCTTTTGACGCAGCACGCCAAACTGGTGGGGCGAGAGCACACCGCGCCACTCGGCATCAGAGCGGTCGTGGGGAAGTGCAGCGGGCCGCCCGGAGGCTCCGCCGGGAAACAGGTCGTACCAGCTTCCTTTTCGTTCAAAACGCGCAAACCTGCGGAACATGCTTGCCTCCTTCCTCGACGGACGCTCAAAGCGCCAATATTCGGGCCATTGTCTCTTGCACGACACCAAAGTCGTGAAATGGAAGTTCACCTTCTACGGCGGGCGCGTCGTCGGCGTAAACGGTCCACCGCAATGAGGCAGCGCCGTTCTTCACCATGTCGACGTTGCTTCGGTGTAGCCCAATCCAGAAGAGCTGGAAGAATATCTGCTGGCCCGGAAACACCGGGACCGGATGGTAGCGAAAGAGCGTGATGACACTTGGCTTTTGCGTCCACTCGACGCCCGGCTCCGCGAGACAGCGTGTGCGAACCTCCCGCCCGACGAGGGGGCGCGGAATGTGCAGCTCGGCGCCGACATGGCGGGCCAGCGTGCGGCCGGTGTTTTGCAAGAATGCACGAAACGCGATGAACGCGCGCGGACCACGGGGGTCGGAGGTGTCCAGCTCAGGTGTGCCAAATGGCCCGATTCGTACGAGGGACAGGCTCGGATTGCGCGTGCGCCGTTGAATGTCCTGCAGATGGATATGGCCCATCGGACGGGACTTTCCGGCGATTCGCAGGTAATACCGATGGTCCCGCGCTTGGTGTGGCGCATCTTCGCTGGCCGGGATTTCGATGACGTAAACGGCGTGCCCTTGGGCAATATTGACCTGTCCGTCGCCCCGGACCTCAAACACATTGAAACGATGCAACGGGGGGTCGACCATTTGGTGGACGAGGTCTTCGAGCCAGCTTCGCGTGCCGCCGGGCTTGATGTTCACCGGAACACCCCCGTCGGGCGCGCCGTTGTCGTTTAGTCCCACAAAAATGCGGCCGCCCGCGCTATTCGCGAACGCGGACACCTGCTTGCTCAAGGCACCCAAGAACCACGACGAAACGGTGCCCCGCTCGATCACCCACGCGCTGCCCTTGAACTCCTGAAAGTCGTGCTCGTCGCTGCCCAACTCGACGAGACGGCCTGCGGTCCACGGTTCTTCACTGAGTTGAAATCCGGGCATCGAGGCTTCCTTGGCGGCGGTGCGACAGGTTTAGGGCGCCTCGGTCGCACCGCGTACGAGGTCTGCGAGAGCCGAAACCCAGGCCGGATGGGCATTGACGCACGGAGCGACCCGAAGGTTGCCCCCCTTGTAGTCGGCGCGGGCCTGCACACCGATTTCCTCTAAAGTTTCGAGACAATCTGCCACAAAACTGGGGCAGAGAACCACCACATTCTCCACCTTTTGCTGGGACAACCCTTGCAACACCTCGTCGGTATACGGACGAATCCAGGGCACCCGTCCCAGGCGCGATTGGAAGGAGACCGTCCACGTCCCTTCGGCCAACCCGGCGTGCGCGGCGAGGCGTCTCGCTGTTTCAAAGCATTGGGCGCGGTAACACGCCCGATTGGCCGCGGTGAGCTGCGCGCAACAATCGCCTTGGGCGAGACAGTGGGTCTTTTCGGGGGACAGGTCCGTCGCCCGCACATGGGACTCCGGGACACCATGAAAGCTGAACACAACGTGGTCGACGGGACCCGCGGCCATCTCGTCGCCGGCGGCGGTCATGGTCGCCGCGATATAGCCGGGGTCGTCAAAGAACGGCGGCAACACTTGGAGGGGCGGCACCCACGGTTGCTCCGAAGCCCAGCGATATACCGCTTCTAAGGTCGAGCCGGTGGTGCTGCTCGCATATTGGGGGTAGAGCGGTACGACCTGAATATTTGTGCAGCCAGCAACAACCAGCTCGTTGAGGGCATCCACTAGGGATGGGCCGCCGTAGCGCATTCCCAATCGAACCACCCACCCGTCTCCCAAGGCAGCCTGCATGGCTTCGGTCAGGTCACGGCTGTGAAACAGCAACGGCGAGCCGCGTTCGGCGTCCCATATCTTAGAATAGGCATGCGCACTTCGTTTGGGTCGAAATGGCAATATGATGAACGTCAACAGCAACGTCCGCGCCCAAGCAGGCATATCGAGGACGCGGGGGTCATTCAAAAACTCACCCAAATATCGTCGCACCGCAGGCGCAGTGGGCGAATCGGGCGTTCCCAGATTCACGAGCAACAAACCGTTCACACCGGCTCCCAACAACACGGACATTTTTTGTCCGTGGTCCACGTATTCTCAGCCAATCAACAATTTCACGGCGAGGACACTGGCAAACACGCCCGTAATGTCCGCAGCGATGCCAGCGGGGACGGCGTGCCGAAGACGTCCTACCCCAACGCTCCCGAAATACACCGCCAACACGTAAAAAGTAGTCTCCGTCGAGCCATTCATGGTGCTCGCAAGATTGCCGATATAGCTGTCGGGACCGTGGGTTTTCACCAATTCCGCGGTGATGCCGTATGCACCCGAGCCCGAGAGCGGTCGCAGCATACCGAGGGGGAGCACCTCTGCGGGAAGGCCCGCCAGCTCGGTCAACGGAGAGAGTGTGGAAACGAGAAACTCCATCCCCCCGGATGCGCGAAACATACCCACGGCGGCCAAAATCGCGACCAGATAAGGAATAATCGTAACCGCGAGGGAAAACCCCTCTTTGGCGCCTTGGATAAAGACCTCGTAAATGCGCACCTTTGCGAGCACTCCGAGCGTGAGAATCCCGAAAATCAGCATCGGAATAATCCAGGCGGACACGAGCTCTTTGTAGACGTAGACAAGGCTCACGAGCATCGCGAGGCCACTTGCAAAGACCAAAACGGGGATGAGGTCAGCCAAGGTCCCTGCACCCGGATGGGACGCGCGCACCGCTGCGTCGGCCTCCGCTTGGGCCGGCGATGGCCGAAACATAGGCAAAGACGAAAGGCCGTTCGCGGCCACCAATCCCACGGCCGTCGAGCAGGTCGTCGCAAAGAGCGTGGTCGGGAAAATCGCTGCGGGGTCGGCGCTGCCTTCGAGCGCCCGAAGCCCCATGATGCCCGTCGGGAGAATCGCCAGACCACTCGTGTTGAGAGCCAAAAAGCGCACCATCGCGTTGGTCGCCACTCCTGAATCGCGATTCAGTGCGTCCAACTCCTTCATCGCTTTGAGACCGAATGGCGTAGCGGCATTGCCCAGTCCGAGCGCATTTGCAGCGATATTCATCACCATCGCGCCCATCGCAGGATGGTCCGGCGGGACATCCGGGAACACACGAATCAGCAACGGCCGAATCGCACGCGCCATCCACCGAAGGCCCCCCGCCTCTTCCACAATCTTCATGAGGCCCAAGAACAAGGCCATATAGCCTACAAGTCCGATAGCGAGCGTGACCGCAGACTTAGAGCCGTCGAGGGCCGCTTGGCCCATTGCCGCCGGAATCGCCGCTGCTGCCGCTGTGTCTCCGCTCCACAGCGCGAGCGCGTAGGCCCAGGCCGCGAACCCCATCGAAAGCAATACGATGGCATAAAGGACCCAATTCATGCATGCTCCCGCGCGTGTGGCGAATCGTCCAACGGACGAGGAGGCGGCTGCCGATTCCACCGCCAAGAGGCCGAAGAAACGGCCCAAAGGCGGCCCCTCGTAGCACCGTCGCGGCCAGTGCGCCTGCGCAACCGTAGCGGTGTCTCGCGGAAACACCGACGATTGAAATGCGCCTCGACGCAGAAGGGTCCGCTGCGCAGGCGATGTTTGTCAGGACAAGTGCGTCGCCGTGCCCGGTCGGGCTCCCCGGCCCGACTCCTTATTCTACGTACGACGCAGTAGACGCAGACGGCGATACCGAAGAAGTGCCCGTGAACGCGTTGCTCTCGACGCGCGTGCGCCCGTTGCCGCCATCGCCACCGTAGCTGTTGCCATACCAGTTGACCGCCCACTTGCCGCCATCGCCGCCGCGGGCCACCACCGAGCCAGACACCGTGACAGTGGGGCTTGCGAGCAAAATCTGGCCGCCTGCGCCGCCACCGCCGCCGCCCAGCTCACCTTGGTTGCGCCAGTTGGAGCTGGACGCAGACGCATCTGCGCCGTCCTCGCCGTCGGCCGTGATGACGCCGCTCAACACGATGCTCGTGGACGAGTACAACGCGATGAGGCCGCCGCCTTGTCCGCCATCGCCCGAGGAGTTGGAGGTCGACGCGCCATCGCTCCCCGAGTCGGGCTGGCCGCCGCCACCACCGGACCCAAAGAACCATTGGGTCAGCGTGGAGCTTCCGTAGGTATCGCCGTCGCTGGCGCTCACCGAGCCCCACGCCCAGTCCCCTTCCCCGCCTTTTGAGCCATAGCCGCCGCCGCCGCCGCAGGCGGCTGTGTCCGACATTGCGTAGACCGAGCCGCCACCGCCATTGTTGGCAGTGCCGTAATAGCTGCTGGCTTGGGGCCCCAAGCGGTAGCTGCCGCCGGTGGTCGGGTTGGAGCCATTGCCGACGATGCCAGCGCCACCGAGGTAGCCGGCGGCTTCGGCGTCCACGCGCCCGGAGATAGCAACAGCACCCGTCGCGCGAAACACGACAAGGCCGCCATTGCTGCCGTCCCAGGGGTCGGCGGCCAACGTGCCTGCAATGTCGACGGTGGTGTAGTGCGGCACGCGCGCCACAATGACCACGTCCGACGACGAAAATGCCGTGGTGAGCGGGGGCTCGACGTTCACGGTCGAACCAGACACACCGGCGACAAAATAAAATCCGTACGTGCCGGCGCTGGTGCCTTGCGCGTCCCAGATGAGGATTTCGTCACCTTCGGCGAACAACGTCGCGTCGCTCACCGACACCGACGATGCACCCGCGGACGCGCTCGCCGAAAGACGCGTGAAATCGGAATAAACTTCGGTGACGCCGCTCGAAATCGACAACGCGCCGTCGCCGCCCCATCCACCCATTGGGCCGCGCACAAGGGAGTCGTCGAGGTCGTCGACGTCCCAGTCGCCCCGGAGGCCGTCACCGTCGACGTCATCGTCGGCACAGTCTTGAATCCCGTCGCCATCGAGGTCATCGAAGGAGGTGTCGTCGCAGTCGTCTCCATTGGCGACATACCCCGATGGACCTGCACATTGACGAATCGAGAGGGAGGGGTCGCCGTAGCCGTCGCTATCCGCGTCGTAGTACCAATCGGTCGCGGTCGAAAGGTCGAGGGACGGGTCGTCGTCATCGACCTGGGTGTCGCAGTTGTTGTCGACGCCGTCACACACTTCGGTCGCCGTCGGGTTCACGGCAGACTCGGTGTCATCACAATCAGTAAACAACGTAGAGTAGCCCGAGGGGAGCACGCAGAACGCTTGCGCGGTGGACAAGTCGCCGTAGCCATCGCTGTCGGCGTCGCGGTAGTACGTACCGCCTGCGGAGGCATCAATGCTGTCATCGGCATCATCGACGAGGCCATCGCAGTCGTCGTCGATGCTGTTGCAGACTTCTTGGACGCCCGGCGAAACCAGCGCGGTGGAGTCGTCGCAGTCGCTCGAATCGACGACGAGGCCCGAAGACAGGACGCAGGCGTCGACAGGCGCAGCGGGGTCGCCGTAGCCGTCGCTGTCGGCATCCGTGAAAAAGGTCGTGCGGGTGGACAGGTCGAGGGTGAGGTCGGCATCGTCGACAGTGAGGTCGCAGTCGTTGTCGATGCCGTCACACACTTCCGTAGCGATAGGATTGACGGCGTCGTTCGCGTCGTCGCAGTCCCCTGCGGTCTGAATATAATCGTCGCCGGGAACGACGCAGGCTTGCACCATCGACGCGCCGACGCCGAAGCCGTCTTTGTCCCCATCCACGTACCAAGCGATGGCCGAGGTCAGGTCGAGGTTGTCATCGGCGTCGTCGACAAGGCTGTCGCAGTCATCATCGACATCATTGCACACCTCTGGGGCATCGGGATGGATGGCGGGGTCGTCATCGACACAATCGTCCGCGTTTGCCACCGCACCCGATGGGGGAGCACACGTATTGAGGGAGGGTCCGGCGCCAAAACCATCGCTGTCGGCATCGGCATACCAATCATATTGCAGGTCATTGTCGACAACCGCGTCACAGTCGTCGTCTACGCCATTGCATTGCTCCGGCGCCCCCGGAAACACTTCTGCGGAAGCGTCGTTGCAGTCGCCATCGACGTCGGAATAGCCGGGAGCATCACACGCGACCTCGGTGGGGTCCCCCACGCCAAAGCCGTCGCTGTCGGCGTCCAGGTAGCGCGAACAAAGCGCGTCACCATCGCCCGAGCCGCCGTCGACCGAGCCGCCGTCGCCCGAGCCGCCGGAGCCGCCGTCACCTGTGCCCCCATCGCCCGAACCGCCGTCGCCCGAACCGCCGTCGCCCGAACCGCCCCCATCGGACAACGAGTCCGTATCGCCGACTAAGCCGAGCTTGCCTGCATCGTAGGAGACCTCCGGGAAGCATCCCGAGAGCATCACCAGAAGTGTGGCGCGACAAAAACCTTGTTCAAACCGCATGGAGACTCCAAACGTGTCCTAAAACGCCACAACCAAGGTGACGCCGCCAGCAAGGAGTGCCGTACCGAGAGTGGTGGTCACAACACCGATGTTTCGGAGAGGAACCACTTCCTCATCGCGAATGGCGGCAACTTCACTTTCGGGACCAGGGCCGTATTGAGAACGGTCCAGGTACTCCTGATAGGCAGACGCAGCTTGTCCAAACCGAGTGAGACCGTACACGCCCAGCCCCACACCCGCTACTGCTACCCCAATCCCGGTCGCGCGCAGCGGCGACATTGTGCCACCCGAACCGCGATTGGAGGCACCGGAAGACGACGAACCAGACATATCCGACGCGCGCGCCCCCCCGGCAGCCGCAACACCGCCGCCGACCGCCCGCAGCTCGTAGGTAAACGCACGGGTTTCACCGGCATCAACCAAAAGCTGCTCTGACACAGGCTCGTAGCCGTCTGCACTGACTTCGATGATGTGTGGCCCGGCGGGGATGGTGTCGTCCGTAAAGGAGCCCGTGCCCAAGAGCCGCCCATCGACCACGACTTTCGCCGTGGCTGGCGCGACGTTGATGACAAATGTGGCGGTTCCCAGCACCTCCAGCTCGACCGGCAACGACCGCCGCTCATCCGCCTCAATTGCGACCTTGAGCAAGGCCTGGAGGTACCCTGGCGCCGAAACCGCGACCGTGTGCTCTCCACAAGAGACGACCTTGGCACCCGAAACCGCCGCACCATCAATCATGACCACTGCATCCGCGGGGCTCGGCTGCACGGTCAACTGACCACGCCCTTCGGCCGACGCAAGGCTCACCGTCGCCGTTGCGCCTTCTTCAATCGTGACGAGGCTCGCCCCCACGCGACAATCGCCGCGCACCCGCACTTCATGACGACCCGGCGCAAGGTTGCCCACCGTTGCGGGCGTCGCGAGGCCGGTGTCTGCGCCATCGACATAAATCCGCATTCCGACCATATCGCTCGTGACCTTCACCGCGCCGCCTGCCCACGCAGCCCCCGGCGCAACGCCGAGAACCAACGCCCCAAGCGGACAAGCAGCCACGGCGACCGGGGAGACGACAAAACGAGCCACCCGGTAGACGGCCCCACGAACAGAAGGAAGAAATGGGTAGTGCATGGTGTCATCCTACATCCGGCGACACGGTCAATCCAACGTCACCCTGCAACATACGCCGTGACGACCAGCACCAATGCCCGCTCTACGCGACCCCGCGGAAGCAAAGCGCGCGGAAGTGGCCCGAGGTCGACCGCGGTCAAGGTGGTGCGTTCCTCGGCCTGGGCTTCCTTGACAGGAAAACGCCAGTCGGCCCAAGGCGCCGCCAAAGGAGAGTCAGGGTCCACAGCGACGATGCTGAACCAAGGAACAATTCGTTGCAGTTCAGGCGCAATCTTCCGGTGGTCCAGCAAGGACGCCAGAGTTTGTCTCTGGTTGTCATTTGTGACCAGGCGGTGCCCCGGCGACACCACCGCCAACACCCGATCGACGAGCGCGGGGGACGCGGCGAGGGCAGCCGCCACCGCAAGAGCCGCTCCGTCTCCGACAACCACGACGAATCGGTCGGCGGGGTCGTCCATCATGGCAAGCAAGCGGGTCTCTAGCGGAGAGTCCGCCAACCCCGCGACAGAGCGCACGCGCAGGTTGGGCGCGACTTCAGACCAAGGGCCTTCGTCTTCCGCTCCCACGAGCGCCCACACGACATGCCGATTGCGACGGGCCAACGCCTCCATCACCGCGGGAGACCAAATTGCGACGGCCTCCCAACCCGCGTCCGGCCCAAGAAACCGTGCGGGGTCATACGATTCGCCCAATGCGCGCGGGTCACCCAATGCATCCACGTTCGCCGGATCATCGCGAAACATTCTCGCCCATCGCGCGGCCGGCTCCGAAATCGCGGAAAGCTCCGTCAACAAGGCCATTTCACCCGGCAATGCGGGGACCGGCAGCTCGACATCGGCAGGGGCGCGCAACTTGTTCTCGGCCAAACGACCCGCCGGATGAAAGGGGACGGTTTGACCAATCCCTTTCCGCCATAAGTCCTCTACCTCCCCTACGGACGCCATCTGACCGAGCTTTTCTTCAACGGCTGTCCACTCAAACACCGACAAGCAGACCTTGAACCACCGCTCCCATTCGAGGCTCGGCGGTCGCGGAAGAGAGAGCCACACCGCCCAACCAGTCAGCGCCAATGCCGCGACTTCAACCCATCCAACCCAGTCCACGGCAGCCTCCGGGGTCCGCGTGTAAAGATCCCCATAAACCGTCTCTGGCGCGGAGGCGCGAAACCCGCTACTTGACGTTTTGGGTCGCGTGAGGGAAGCTCTCTCACGACCCTTTCGGTCGACCGCGCATCATGCGCCCAACAACTCTTTCCGGGACCAGAGCTCGGTACCTGGAATCAAAAGAGGAGACGCTCTCATGAACTTCAAGGCCCTTCTTCTTGTCATCGCTTCCATCGGCACCATGTCTCTCGTCGCTTGCGGCGACAAAGACGGCGACACCGCTGGCACCACCGAATCCGCTGAGTGATTCGGCCGGTGACCTGCCCCCTCGGGGGCCGGAAGCCTGACCATTGAAACCCCTGGCCCAAGCGGCTGGGGGTTTCTTCTTTCGAACCACGCCGCCGTAAGCACGCTCCCCACCGCCCAATCGGGAGCGACGCGCAAACCGCGCTTCACAATTGCAAACCGGACACCAAAGCGCCCTCCCGACCTACAAGGAGCGCCCGAGTGCCCGCGATTCGTTCCGCAAACTGCCTTGTGACGGCCTTATCGACGGCGCCGTACCCGCACTGGAACGGGAACCCAGACCGGGGCAGGGCCCGGAATCAACGCATCAATCGCCGCGCCCAGCTGGTCGAGCCACTCCCGCACCCGCTGGCCGAAGGGTACACGCGGACCCTGGGAGTCGTCGCCGCTCTTCGAATCCCCATCATTGCCGCCAGATGGTGCATTCTTGCCGGCACTCGACGACATGAGCGCCAAGCCCCCAGCAAGGGACGAGCGGTGGGCTGCGAGACGCGGGGAATCCGAGTTTGCCAAAGGAGGCCTCCTTCGATGTAACGGAATATAGGCCAGAAAACCGGACCTGCCATCCCCATCCTGCCTTTCTGTGAATTTTATGTGGCGAACCGCAGGCCATCCCCCGGAATCGACACGCCGCCGATTCACGCCAAACCTACCATTGATGGCCATTTTGGCGGTCTACTTCTCGCTCGCCGCAACCACTGTTCGCGAAGTCGGAACGGTCGGAGAAGTGGCGATTGGTTGGATGGCGCGCCCTCCCCCCGTGGTGCTCGCCCAGCTCGACCCGCCTTTGCCGGCTGACCTCGGCCCTGGACACCGCTGGGGTCCGCTGGTCGCAAGCCAAAGCCGACCGACCGAACGATTGGCCATCAGCGACGGGTTTCTTCCGCTCACAATCAACGACTATACCGGCGGCCTGCCAGACTGGCCGGCGCGGCTCGTGCATCGCCTCACAGGCTCCGTCTTGTTGGTGACGGCGCTGCATGTGCTGTGGGGGGCGGGCATCCTGTGGATGGTGTATGCCTTCTTGAATCGCCACGGAAGCCGCGCCGCAGCCATCGCAGGCACGCTTGTTCTCGCCTGCCGTTGGGATTTTGTTTTTTACCGCAAGGTCCTCGGCGGAACGGAGTTGGTGCTGCTCGCAGCAACCATCGCCGCACTTTGGGCCGTCTGGGACCGTCGCTGGTCCACGGGGCGATGGGGAATCGCCGGGCTCGCATGGGCCATATGCGCCGGGATGCACGCCAAGCTCACCTTCGCGGTAGTGGCCGCAGCACTCGTCGCGACCACCCTCCTCCTTCGCTGGGACCGCGCCGCGCTTCGTCCGCCTACTGCGCCGCGTCGTTGGTGGGCGGTTGCCCTCGCAACGACCCTTTGGCTGCCCCACGTCCTCTCGTGGACACATCAAGCAGCACTTCCGACGTCGCCGCGCATTCAAAGCCACGACCACGCAACGCTTCAGCTCCAACGTGTCTGGACGGCGCTCTCCGGCGGCCCTACCCCCACCCGCGAAGGCCTCGAAAACCTCTGGAGTTGGCTCATCGACCCCCTCTCGTTTTTGGCGCGCGCGTACGGGGTTGCGACACCGCCTCCTGCGCCGGTCTGGATGATGGTCCTCGGCGCGCTGGTCACCACCGCCGGCATCGCGCAGGTTTGGGCACAACGCCACGCGACACCGCGCGACGCGCTTCTCCGTTTTGTGTCAGTCTTTGCCCTCATCGCGACCGTAGGCCTATTTTTTGTCGCGCGCGACCTACACCACCTCGCGATGGTGGCGCCGCTGGTCGCGATTGTGACAGGTCTGGCCGCTGACCAAGTTGCGGGATTCGTGCGCCCAACCCGGTCCCGCGGTCGCGTCTGGGCAAGCCTTGTGTTTGTTGCGCCGATGTGTGCGGCGAGCGTGTATATGCTGCGCCAAACAGACGTCTTGGTCGAACAGATTGCGGTTCCCACCTTCACAGCAAAAGGGCAAGCCGCCCTCGCGGCCTTGCTCGACCGGCCCGATGTTTCCCGCGTGGTTGTCTGCGATTACGAGTCAATGGGAGCGCTCGAGCTCGCCCTGGCTGACCGTGGCGCGTTTCCGGAGGTTGTCCATGCGTGGGGCGCGGCCAGCCAGCGCACGCACACCCCCGGCCTCTCCGCCACGTTCGCGGCAGACCTGCTTCGATTTGCCGCAGGAGACCACGTTCTCACAGTCCGTGCGAGCGCGCCGATGATTTATAACCTCCGCACCCGCGGCCGCGCGTGGTCCGAAGCCGCAGCGCGTGCTGGAGTCCGCGTCGAACTGGTGGGAGAGCTCGACGACAACGCACAACTTTGGGCCGTTCACCCTGCCGCGCCCTAAGGTCACCGCCGCGCGCTGGCCCTGAAGCAAAAACCGGTCCCACACGGGGACCGGAGCACGCACACCGCGCATACAATCAGCGTGCGGCGAGGCCTTGTCCGAGGATGGCATCCTGACGGGCAATCTCCTTTTGGAGTGCGCCCATGCTTGCACCTTCCACCTTTCGACGCACGGTGCCGTGGTATTCGAGGGGGTCGACAATCTTGCCGCCCAACTCGATTTGGTAGTGCAAGTGCGGCGCGGTGGAGTGGCCGGTGTTGCCCACCAACGCAATCACTTCGCCCGCCTTCACCTTTTGACCAGGCTCGACGCGGTTTTCGGAGAGGTGCAGGTACTTGGCCATCGCACCGTCTGGATACCGGAGCTCTAGGCAGTTGCCGTTGCTCTTCCAGTTCCAGTTGGAGCGCACGACGGTCGCATCGTAGGGTGCCACCACCAATGTTCCCACGGGCGCCTTGAAGTCCATGCCTTGGTGCTTCGGCCGATCCTTGAGCAAGCTGGTGATTTGCTGGTAGTCCCGGAGCGGCGAGTTTTGCAGCCGCTTGGGCACTTCGGTGCCGTCTTCTTGCCAATACGACATGAACGCGTCGCCGGGCGCCTGCCAAGAGTACGCCGCGACCGTGCGACCCACCTTCGTCGAGTGCAAGCGTGCAGCCAGGACTTCGAGCGTGTCGTCCGGGGCGCGCCGCCATGCAACTTCTACCCGGTCGCCCTTCCGCAAGTCGCGACGCAGGTCGAGGTCCCAAACAAACAAGCGGGAGTAGACAGCCGACAATGCGCTGCCATCCGCACCCACCGCAGTGCCAAACGCGCCAGACAACGTAGAGTCGACCCGCGCAGCCACCACCGACCACGACGTATCGCCGAGCTCGCGCTGCACGACAGGGGCGACGGGCGCGCCATCCGCCGCTGCTACCACCGCATCCGGCGCAACCGCTGCACTCGCGACGGCAGGCACCGCCGAGCCACCTTCGGCAACCGCAACCGTCGGCGCCTGGGCAACTTCAGCGCCCTCCGCGTCCGGCGCAGGAGCCTCATCGCGGTCGCGGACCATCATAAGGTTGAGAACGAGGGAGACACCGAGGATGCCGTACAGCAGCCAGGGCTTGCCATAAGGAGGATTGAGCATGGGCGGGCCTGGGGACGGGGCGAGAGGCGGGGATGCGGGTGGAATCACCCACACGATCGGGAAGGCCGGCGGCGAACGCACAAGAGGCGACCGCATCCGTTCCTTCCATCACAACCGGTCGCTTTGCCGCCGTCAACCATTACCCTCGAATCTTCTTTAGCGTTGACGTGTCAATGGTCCCCTTGATGCATCTTCCACACTTTATCCTCGGCCGTACTTCGCCGCCCGTCTTTCGTGGGCCTGAATGACGATCCTATGGCGCAACATCCGAAGCAGCTGCCGGTGCACGGGGCGCGCCCTCCCCCACAGCCAACGCTGCTCCCGTGTCGGCGCGGTCAGCTTCCCCATTGCCAATGGAGTTCGACGCGACCTTGCATCTGCCAAATTACCGATGCACAGCACATCACGGACGCATGGCGCGGCAAATCCACCATGCAGCGTGAAACACAGCCGTCAAAATGCCTTGTGATTCCTTCCTCTCTGGATATGTTGGACAATTGTGCTCCCCACTTTCCAATCAAGGCGTGATCCTCTTCGGGTCACCTCGGTCCACGGGTGCGCGGAACCGTAGGAACGCCGCCCCTCCGCCACAGCGACAATGCACGCCTTGCGCTGCATCTACGCGTCCATCTCGGCACCGCTGCCCGAACACGCGCCAACCCCCGAACAAGACCGGAACGCCAAGAAGCAGTGCTTGCCTGCCGCACAACCGCTCCTTTCTCCGCTGGCGAGGGGAGCCTTGGGGAAGGGCCCCTGGACCACCACCGCCGAGGCGCCAAAACAGCCGTTACGAGTGGGTTCAACGAATCGCCAAAGATGAACGCGAGATTGCGCAATTCTCGCTGGACGGACCCCCCACAAATGCGGTAGCGTGGACGAGCAGGCCGGGGAGTGTCCCGTCTGTAGTTTGGTACCGGTGTCTCCCAGCGTCCCGCGAGGGCAAACGCGAAGCAGGCGTCGACGGCAGTTTCCTGCCCCGACACACCTGCCGGCCGTCTTACCGCGCTCATGGGTTGAAAGAGAACAGGTTTCGAGGAGCAGTCAGGGTATGAGCAAGAGGTTGTACGTAGGTGGACTTGCCTGGGCCACCGACGACCAGGGACTTCACGACGCTTTCGCCAGGTTTGGCGAGATTGTCGACCACAAAGTCATCAGCGATCGGGACACCGGCCGCAGCCGTGGGTTCGGATTCGTCACGTTCGGCAACGATGAAGATGCCGAACGCGCTGTTGAAGCCATGAACGGCGCCGAGCTCGATGGGCGCCAGCTCACCGTCAACGAAGCACGCGACCGCGCCGAAGGCGGCGGTCCGGGCGGCGGTGGCATGGGCGGTGGCCCGCGCGGCGGTGGTGGTGGTGGTTTCCGTGGTCCTCGGCGCGATGGCGGTGAAGGCGGCGGCTTCCGCGGCCCCCGGCGCGATGGCGGTGAAGGTGGTGGCGGTTTCCGTGGTCCTCGGCGCGAAGGCGGCGAAGGCGGCGGTGGCGGCTTCCGCGGTCCCCGGCGCGAAGGTGGCGGTGAAGGCGGCGGCTTCCGCAGTGGCGGCGGCGGCGGCGGTGGCTTCCGCAGTGGCGGCGGCGGCGGCGGCGGTGGCTTCCGCAGCAGCGGCGGCGGCGGCTGGGGCGGCGGCGGCGGCGGCGGCGGCGGCTGGGGCGGCGGCAGCGATGGCGGCGATGCAGGCTGGTCGGAAGACCGTCAGCGGCGCACCCGTCGTGGTGGCGGTCGCAAGAGCGGCGGCCGCAGCTGGGACGACGACGATCGCTGGTAAAGGTTGACGGTCCGCCTCGTTTTGAGCGGCCCATCCTTATTCCTTTCGCCCGACCGCCTCGCGGCCGGGCGTTTTTTTGTCTTCCACCATCCGCTACATCCTGTCTACGCTCCGTGCAGATGCCGCGTTCCACCGCACCACGCGCGTATTGCACGCCAGAAGTGCCTTCTTTCCTTGCAATTGCGCACGCCTCGCCCTCTCCGTCAAAACGGTACTTCAACGCGCCATTTCGAAGCCCTCGCGCGTTGGCGGGTCGCGCTCCCACCGCATCCCGCGGCTGCGCGGGTTTCGCGCCCCGGCGCACGGTGTACGTTGGCCCTGGCAATCGGTCCTTCGAACACGAGCCTCCCTGGTGAAGCAGCCCGTTGCGCCACAGACACCCTAGAAGAACAGGAATACCGCTTGGCCTTCGAGGTGTTTGACACGGACAAAGCCCGAAGCCGGTGATCTCTCGCCGACCGTCAACGCCCCAGCGACGAACATCTCCCGTTTGTCTATGCTTTCGGACGACAAGACAAAAGTAGGAGCGCCTGTTCGTCGCGCATTGTTCCTACCAACCCACACGCATCTCCCCCAATTGGGCCAACTCGCCACAGTTCCCCACTGGACGCATAGCCCCTGGCGTGGCATTACCCCGAAGCTCTGTTTCCTGACAGCCGTCTCGGAATTGCCCCCCGCCTTTTCGGGGACAGCCGTGAACAAACTGGCCGGTCCCAGCCACCATCCTTTTTCCAACCTGTCCCGGAGAGTGACGCCATGCTCGTCTCCTTGCTCGCCGCAACCGCGCTTCTCCAAGGCCCGGTTTACGCAGCCGACTATCCGACGCCCTCATACGACCTTCGCCTCGACGACTACTCCATCAACACGGCCGACTACCGCTTTCCCAGCGGCCTTCGGATTCTGTTCCAGGAAGACCACACCCAGCCCATCGTGTCGGTCACCAACTGGGTGGACCACGGCTCGAAGTACGACGGCTTCAATGCAAAGGGTGAGTCGGTCGAAGGCATCGCCCACGTCGTCGAACACTTGGCGTTCCGCGCAAAACACGGCGACCTCCCCAAAAACTGGGACGTCATCAACCAGCTCGGCGGTGTGCTCAACGCATCCACCACCACCGACTGGACCAACTACATGACCGTCGCCCCGGCCGACGCAGCCATCCCGTTGATGCGCATTGAGGCGCTCCGCCTCCACGACGGTGTCGCCGGCGTCACCGCCGACGACGTCGAGGCCGAAAAGGCCATCGCGCGTAACGAGCTGCGCATGGGCTACGAAATGGGCTCCAACGGCTCCCCCGCCGTTCGTACCGCCCTCCTGCACCTGCCGAAACTGCTGTGGCCGGAGGGACACCCCTACCGCAACACCACCATCGGCTCCCACGAAACCATCGCGAACATCGACCTTCCGAGCGTGCAGCGCTACGTTCGGGAGAACTATAAGCCCGAGTTCTCGACCATCGCGATGGTCGGCGACCTCGACCTCAGCGGTGGCAAAGCGATGGACATCATCCTTCGCAGCTTCGCCGATGTTGAGCACCTCCTCATGGCGCCCGAAGATGCGGAAGCCTACAAGAAGCTGGCGTCGCCCCAAGAAAAAGACCAATTCTTCGGCGACTGGATTCAGAACAAGCTGATTCCGTACATCGAAAAGACCAGCGCAGAGCCCCCCAAGCCCCGCGTCGATTGCGAAAACTTGATTGAGCCGCCGCCCTTGCAGTCGCGCGAGCTCCTCAAGGTCAAGGGCATGGTCGACCATCCCACCGCCGTCGCCGCGTGGACCCTTCCGTCCGGCTATTGCCCGCAAGACGTCAACATGAACGCCGCCGCGTCGTTCTTGCAGAGCTACATTCGGCGCAGCATCGACCCCAGCTACGACCCTCTGCGCCAAGAGTCGGAAATCGAAGGCTTCGGCTGCGGAGTCACCGCCGACCGCGAAGGCTCCGTATTGTTCTGCTTTGTCGAAAAGGGCAGTATTGGCAAGAAGTCCGCGGAAGACCTCCTCGACGATATCGAAGACGCGCTCTTCTTGCAGACCGCTCCCATCGACCAGGTGTTCAAGCCCTTCCTCGACAACAACCTCGCGTACAGCCGCCTGTTCGCGATGTCGAGCACGCTGAACATGACCGACAACATCGCCTCGTTGTACGGCCGGTCGTTCTTCGTCGCGTCCCACACCCACTACAGCGGCCTGCCCACCTTCTTCTCCGACAACATCGCGTGGAACCAAAAGCTCCAGCTTGAGCCCATTCGCGAAATCGGCAAGAAGTACGTCACTCGCGAGCGTATGGCGCGCATGGTCATCGAGCCGCTCGACGAAGAAGACCGCGAGCGCCTGGAAGCCAGCGCGTCCGAGGCCGACAAGGACAACTCCGTCACCGGCGAGCACCGCGCCAAAGACGACCGCAGCCGCCAGCTCTTCGACACCGCCCAGCTCACCCCTGATGCCATCAAGGACGTTACCGTCGTCCCTGACTTCACGAAGGCAAAGCGCGTCGTCCTCGACAACGGCCTCGAAGTCGTCATCATGAACCACGGTGAAGCGCCGCTCGCGAAAGTCGGCCTTCGGGTTCGCGGCGACGACGCGACGGCGCCCAAGTTCGGCTTGGACAAGTTTACGGAAGCCCTCTACGAAATGGGCAACCACGACTGGGACAACCCGAACTCCTTGCCATTGCGCATCGCGGGCAGCGTCGGCCGCATGGACAACAACACCGTCTATGCCAGCGGAAGCTCGGGCAACATCGAGTCGTTGTTGCACAGCGTCCGCCGCCACATCGACGACGTCGAGTTCTCGATGGCCGACAAGTCCCAGCAAATCAAGAGCTGGCAGGGTTCGGCCAAGAGCGGTGGGAAAGAAGCGGAGGCGTGGGCATCTCGGATGCGCAACGAAGCCGTCTTCAAGAACCACCCCTACGGCAAGTGGTGGAGCCCCACCGACTACGAGCCCATGAAAGAGTGGACCAAAGAAGATGTGGAGGGCTGGTTCTATACGAAGTGGCAGCCCGCCAACGGCTACCTCGTCATCGTCGGCAAGCTCGATGTTGACGAAGTAGAGCGCTACGTCAAGGAATACTTCGGTAGCTGGGCCTACAAGGGCTCCGGTACGCCGGGCAAGGTGGAGCCGGTTGCAGCGCCCACCGAGCTTCCCGACCGCCAAGTGTTGCTGTTCGACAAGCCCATCGCGACGCAGTCCAAGGTCACCCTTGCCTGTCCGCTCAAGCGCACGTCGGAAAAGGACAACGCGCGCACACAGGTCATCGGCGAGCTCTTCACCTTCTTCGCGTTTGAACGTCTGCGCGAAGAAAAGGGCCTCACCTACGGCGCCTACGCGTACCCGGCGAACTACTGGGGCACCACCTCGCAGCTCATCGTCGCGTCCGTCATCCAGAACTCCGGTGCGGGCTTCGGTGTCAAGACCATGCTCGACATCGTGCAAGAGGGTGCGGACGGCAAGATTGACGAAGGCTTGGTCGCCACCAACAAGTGGAACGTCGCGCGTACCAGCGTGACCAGCATCCAGTCGGGCGACCAAATGCTGTCCACCATCCTCTCGGGTGGTCGCGACAACCCCGAGTACTTCAACGAGTACCGGGACGCCCTCGCCAACGTGACCTTGGGCGACTTCACCGACGCCTTGTCGACCTGCAAGGGCCACGAAGTGGTCACGGTCGTCGGCCCGGTGGACAAAATCAAGGGCCAGTTCGACGAGCAAGGCATCAAGTACGAAGTGGTCGACTGGGAGAATCTCTACCTCGGCCAGCTCTCCGAAAAAGAAAAGAAGAAGTACTTGAAGTCCAAGGCGGAGGCCGAAGAAAAGGCCAAGGCCAAGGAAGCCGCAGGCGACAGCTCCGCGGGCTGACCGACACGGCTTCACACTCCGCTCCGGTGTGTCCCTAAGATGGGGCACACCGGAGTTTTGCGTTGCGACGCAGCCGATGGGCGGCTCGTCGACGGCCCTTCCGGTGCAATCGCAGGCGTCGCCGTATCAGTTGGCTTGCACCACCGGCGCAGCCGCTTCTTGGAGCGCCAACCGGATGGCGTTCGGCTCAATCAGCCCCGCAATCGCCGCCTCTTGCGCTGGCAACCGCACAAAGCCTTGGGGCGTATAGTCGACGACGACCCCGGCGAAGGTTGGCGGCGGGGCGTTGAGGGTCTGGCGAGGCGTCGACGCGGAGCGGTCCACCAGCACAACCATCTCGCCCGCGGGGTCTGTGTCTGCTTGCACCCACAACACCCCACTGATGCGGGATGGCGGCGCGTCTTCGTAGAGGGGTGGCATGGGGATCAGCTTGCCGGCGTGGATGACGCCGCCGAGAATGTCCGGCGCGCCTTTGTTTGCGTAAAAAACAACGATGCTATCCGGCCCAAGTCCCACGTCGCCCTGGCTTGCCTGCCGCACCAAGACGGCGCCTTCGGGCAGCAACGGCAGGACCTGCGCCCGCGAATCGGCATCGGATAGGACGTGAAAGTCCAGATTGGTCGTTTCCGGTGGTGAAGCGCCACAAGCTCCCACAAGAGCAATTAGAATGCCCATGGGAGCCTTGCTCCCAACCATCCGTGCGCTGGCGTCTTCCAAATGGGGCACCATCGACATCATCCACGAGAAGAACGGATTCATGGCCACTCTCACGAGAAAATCCGACCAATGTTCCGTCCTATTGGGCGGAACCACCACCATCGGCCGCAATGCTGGCTGTGACATCACACTGTCCGATCCGCAGATTAGCGGGGTTCACGCACGTATCAGCTTCCGGCGGGGCGTGTGGTCGATTGACGACCTAAAGAGCCGCAACGGAACACTGGTCAATGGCGTGCGGTTGACCAAAGAGCACCCCCTTGCGGATGGCGACATCATCACCATCGGCGTCAATCGCCAAGAATGGGTGGTCGACGACGTCGCACCCCCGCTCTTGTTCGCGCGGTCGAGCCACGACGTCGTGGTCACCGGCGACGAGCTGCTGGCCATCCCCGACGACCACAACCCCGTAGTGTCGGTTTACCAGCGGCCCGACGGGCACTGGGTCGCGGAACGAGCCGGAGAGGTCGTAGAAGTCGAAGATGGCCACGACATTGGCATCGACGGCGTGAGCTGGCGCTTGTATATCCCCGACGCTGCGGGCGAGACGCTCGAAAACATCGAGCTGTCCGCCACTGCCGACGACCTCAGCCTCCACTTCTCGGTGAGCGGCGACGAAGAGCACGTCGAGCTCGAAGCCCGTGTTGGCGGCAAGCGCTACGACCTGAAGGCACGCGCCCATCATTACGTGCTGCTCACGTTGGCCCGCGCACGCATCGAAGACGCCCGTGACCCCGAGCTGCCCAATACCGCCCACGGTTGGGTCTACCAGGACGACCTTTCACGGATGCTGGGTCAAGACGACAATGCCATCTATCTCGCCGTGTTTCGCGCCCGAAAGCAGCTCAAGGCCGCTGGCGTTGCCCGTGCCGCCAGCCTTGTCGAACGTCGTCCTGGCACACGGCAACTTCGTATCGGCATCTCCGACCTGCACGTGACCTCTATTTGATGCCCAAGGGCGTCAACTGTCGTCAACTTTTGGATTTCGCGCACAACGAGAACGAACTTCACGCTACGTTAGCCTCCCCCCTGGAGGTTTCATGACGCGCCGAACCCTTGGATGCGCCGTGTTGTTGTGGAGCAGCTGTACGTCTGAGCCCACCAAAACGCCCGACGACGACTCCGCAACCACCACCGCGCCCACGGACAACGCCGAGCCCGACACCGGCATGACGGGCGGGTCCGGCGGCGGCGGGGGAAGCGGCGGCGGCGGCACAGGGGGCACGATGCGCGACGCCGATGGCGACGGCTTCAGCCCCGATGACCGCTCCGACTGCGACGACACAGATGCCTCCGTGCATATCCGCGCCGCCGAGGTCTTGGGCGACGGCATTGACCAAGACTGCGACGGCACCATCGATGAGCTGACCTCCACCAGCATCGTGCGGTTGACCCGCTGCACCGACGCCCACTCGCCCCGCTGGGCCGCCAACTCGACCCACGCGTTCGTGTCCGTTCTGTGTACCGAGGCCAGCGTTACGTCCCCCGACGATGGCAGCATCGACACCTATTACGACTCTGCGCTCGCATTCGGCTGGGAACACAGCCTCCCCGGTGGCGAGCCGTCTACCTTCCTCGACTGGGTACGCAACGCATCCGCGCCCCCCACCACGCTCCTCCGCGGACAAGGCTTGGTCGCCACTGACGACGCCCTCTACGGCGCCACCGCAGCGGCCAGCACCACAGGCGCAATCTTTCGTGTCGGCGGCTACGACTTCGGCGCAGAGCGGCGCTTCTCGGCGACCTTCAATGGCCCCGAAGCAAGCGACGCCTTCGAAAGCATCGAAATGGCCATCGACGCCAGCGGCGGTGTCCATGCACTCGCTTGCGACGCGAGCGCCGGCGGCCCCCGCTATATTGGCGGCGCAGGCGCCAACTTGCGCAACAGCACCTTTGACGCAGCAGGCAGCGTGTCTGGGCTCAGCAGCCCCGATGTCTGCACCCTCCACTTCGCCCAAGACGGTGTTGGCACCATTATTTCCCGTGGCTCCCGCGACTTCACCTGGGGCACATTTTCGTCCAACGACCCCACATCCGCGCCGTTGGCACCCCAAACACTCAGCACCCGCAGCCCAACCACCTTGCGCGTCGCGACCGGACCCAATGCGTCCACCGCTGGGGGCGCCTGGGTCGTGTTTCCTGACCAAACCTCCGGCAAACTCGCGCTGCTCGACGCCACCTCCGATCCGAATGGCGCCACCGTCACCGAATGGCCCATCAGCGATGCACGCGCGGTCAGCGCGAGCCTGTCACAGAACGGAAACATCCTCGCGGTCGGCGTTATCGACGCCGATGGAAAGTCCGTGCTCGCGATTGGCTCCCCCCGCTCCGCGACGCCCGAGATTCTCAACCCCACGATGCCCACGGGCGTTTCCGCGTTCGACGAACTCGAAGTTCAGTTGGACCCCTCCGGGGAAGTACTCTGGTTCGCCGGCACCAACGAACGCGCCCTTTACGTGGGGGTTGTGCGAATCCCTTGAATGCAACGCTATCCAAACCTTGCGAAACGCATTCACAACGTCTACTCTCCTGCACAATGCCGAATACGGTTCGTGCCGGCAAACGCGCCCGGACCCACCAACCCACCGGCTCCACCGTTCTAGAGGACAGCCATGGCCCGCAAATGGTCTCTCGCCCCCGAGCTGTACGCCAACGCCGACACCTCGCGCGACACCCACTGGATGGATGTCATGCGCGGCCAAGACCGCACGCCCGTGGCTACCGATTCGAGCAAGCCGCGCTTCACGCTGGTCGTGGGACCGTCGCCATTTTCGATGCCACGCGGCTGGGAGTTCTTCCTGACCGCACCCTATGAGGGCGCCACCTATATTGCTACGGTCATGTCCAACGCGGGCTACCCCGTACGTATCATCGATGTTCGCTACGACCCCACGCCCCTCGAAACCGCCTACCGAGAAATCTTGAAGGGCACGGATGTCCTGGGCGTCACTACCTTCGAGGACAACTTCCCGTGGGTCCGCGAGCTGATGGACCACGTCAAGTTCGCCCGTCCCGACATCCCCATCATCTGCGGCGGCTCTCTTGTCACCTCGGTTCCCCATGTCTTCATGGGCGAAACCAAGTGCGACATCGCGGTCATTTCCGAAGGCGAAATCACCATCCTGGAGCTGATGGAGAGCTACACCCGCGGCGCCTGGAACCGCGAGTTGGCGGACATTCGCGGCATTTGGTACCGCAGTCCCGAGGGCCAAGTCAAGCAGACTTTGCCCCGCGGTCAGATGCAAGACCTCGACAGTCTCCCGCGGATGCGCCTCGACCTTTGGCCCCAGTACCACACGGAGCAAGGCCTCCAGCCCCAAATCATCAGCAGCTACAGCCGCGGCTGCAAGATGGACTGCTCGTTCTGCTACCGCACCACGCCCCAAGTGCGCGCAAAGAGCCCCGAGAAGTTCGAGCAAGACCTCGTGTGGCTCAAAGAGCAATACGGCACGGAGTTTATCTTCTTCGTAGACCTCACCTTCACGTCGTCCAAAGAGCAAACGCTCGCAAACATGGACGTATTGAAGGGCAAAGACATTCGCTGGACCTGCCTCACCCGCTGCGCGGACGTCGACGAAGAGCGCCTCACCGCCATGAAAGAGGCTGGCTGCGACATCGCGCTGTACGGCGTAGAGAGCCTCGGCGCCAACATTCTGAAGGAAGCGCGCAAGGGCAACTCGGAAAACATCTCGATTCGGGCAATGCACCGCACCTGGGACGCCGGGATTCGGTTCGGCGCTCTGCTCATCGTCGGTCTCCCGGGGGAAACCGAAGAGAGCTTGGACCACGTTGCCCAATGGGCCGAAGAGCACAACCACGTCACCCGCGTCAAGTATTTGTCAGCAATGCCCGGCACCACCGTCTACAGCCAAGGTGTGCGGGACGGCATCATCAAGTCCGAGGTCGACCACCTCAACTGGCTGTCCATCGAGCAAGCGCTCTACGAGGACGAGTTCCTCAACTACAACGGCTTGCCCGAGCAGGTCTGCCGCGACGCGTACAAGCGCATGTACGACAGCTACCAGCCGGGACCGGTGATGGACTTCCACCATTATCCCGAGCACTTCTTGTACCACCACCCCAACACCAATGATGGTCAAGAACGGTCGACCTCCTACGCTGGAAAAGCCTGGCGCGCTGAGTTCTCGAGCGCTTCTCCCCACCTCATCCCCGGTTCGGAGCGCTTTACGTTGCACAATACCGGTACGCCCGCGATGGCCGCCGCTGGGGCAACCTTCCCGAGCGGCGCCCAGAACCTCGGCGAACGACCCGTTCACGCCAAGTAGTCCATCGCACTGCACATTTGTCGCGCCCGTCGATGGCACGCCAAGACGGGCGCGGTCGCTACTGTTTCGAGAGGCTGTATGTTTGCCTTCTTTTTCGCTGCAGCAACGGCCTACGCGGGCCCCCAAGTGGTCGTCAACCTCGACGCCGACACCATTCAGTCGCTCGGAACCGACCCTGCTGAGTTTGAGAGCACTCTCCGCGGACAAATTGAAGACCGGCTGCAGCTCGATGCCGACCCCGCATTGATGGAACGCTTGGCAAGGGCCAATGCAATGTCGGTGCGCGGCTTGGGCGTTGACTACGCCTCCAATCCGAAGATGTTCGCATTTGGCATGTCCGTCGGAACGGCCGTCAATGAATCGGGATTCAGCGTCTTTAGCCGCGACGATTCTTTGCTGCCCTCCAACGGGTTTTCCGCGCAGGCGGGCATCATGGCGGGCGTCAACCTGGGCGCGTTCTCGCCCGGCGACGACAAAGTCATCGACCGATTCATGGTTTACACCAACGCCATGCGCGTCGCACGCGAAATCGGCGACTACCAAGCCACCATCTGGACTTGGGGCCTCCACGGCCAATACGCGCTCGTACAGCCCGTGAGCGCGGGCATTGCCACCTGGGGTGGCGTCGACCTCACCACCGGCTTTGACCTCGCGAGCTATTCGGTCGCGCTGTCCCAAGGTACGCCCATCGACGGCGGAATTGGAACCTGGAACGCCACGGGCACCTACGAGGTGAGCGCCAAGGCAACGACCATTCCCGTCGAGGTGTCCACGAGCGGCAGCATTCCGGGCATGAGCCTGTGGATAGGCGTTGCCGGCGACCTCGCGCCCGGAGCCCGCTCCGAGCGCACGGTGTCGCTGGATGGCGACATCGCCGCCGACGACATGCCCAACACCAATTTGGGCACCGTAAACGCGAGCCTCACGGAACGCGTCGATGTGCAGCCCATTGCGGCGCGCTTTTTCACGGGCTTCCAGTTCGACATCACCGCCGTCAAGCTCTACACGCAGGTCAACTTCGCAACCGACAAGAGCATCGGCATGCACGCCGGACTTCGCGCCGCCCTCTGAGTCGACGCGTTCCCCACGCGCCTCGACCACGGAGCCTTTTGCGAGGGTTTGCGTTGGCTCCCCCCATATCAAAGGCGCCGCGTTAGGCTGCGCGCCTGCCCTCGGAGTTGTCATGGCCGAAGCCCACTCTCACCGCGAGGCTGCCAAGGGACGCCTGCCGTCCCTCAAAGGCACCCTGACCCACGCCCACTTGCGCGATGTGTTTGCGTTGGATGCGCGCGCAACGGCCCTCTATGGCTACTTTGCCAACATCGCGGAGATTGAAGGCTATCCCGAAGTAGCGACAACCTTGCGGGAATTGGCCGAGCAAAAGGCCATGATGGCCGATGGCCACCTTGACTTCCTCAAGCGTGCCGGCGACCCCCTCACCGGCCGCACGATTGGGGAGACGGTCCGCAATCTCGATGCAGCGCTGGTCGTTGAAGAGCAAGATGCGGTCGACAACCTGCCGGGAATGGCTCGAACCGCCCACGCTGAGGGCTTTCCCGACATCGCAAGCTGGTTCGAGAGTGTGGCGCTCACGCGTCACCACCACCTCGCCCGCCTGCGCACCGCCAAGGAAGGCGCAAAATGACCGAGTCTTCATATACTGCCGCCGACATTCGTGTCCTCACCGGCCTTGAGGCGGTGCGGCAGCGCCCCGCGATGTATGTGGGCTCAACCGGGCCATCCGGCGCGTTGCACCTCATCTACGAAGTGGTGCAAAACAGCGTCGACGAGGCCATGGCAGGGCATTGTCGGCTGATTGCCGTCACCCTGCTTCCCGATGGTCGGATTCGCGTAGAAGACGACGGGCGCGGCATTCCTGTCGACCCCCACCCCCTCGATGGGCGGCCTGCAATCGAAGTGGTCCTGACCACCTTGCACGCCGGCGGCAAGTTTGGAAACACCGCTTATGGCATCGCCGGTGGTCTGCACGGCGTCGGCGTTTCTTGCGTCAATGCATTGTCGGAAACGTTTGTCGTTCAGACGTGCCGCGACGGCGCCGGCTACAAGATTTCGTATTCACGCGGCGTTGAGGCCAGCCACCTCACCCCCACGGGCCCGATGGCGAGCACCGGCACCTGCGTCGAGTTCCGTCCCGACCCCCAGATTTTCGGCGCGGTCGTGCTCGACGTCCGCACCTTGCGGCGCCGCCTCGAAGAGCAAGCGTTCTTGCATCCGGGCCTCACCGTCGAGTTTTCCGACGCACGCGGCCCTTCGCCTACCACCGAAGTGTTCCGCTACGACACCGGCATTGTCGGCTATGTCGAGCACTTGGTGGGTGACCGCAGCCCGGTCCACCCAAGCCCCATCGCGATTCGTGGCGACGTTGACGGCCACAGCATCGAAGCGGCCCTTCAATGGACCACCGCATACGCCGAAGAAACGCTCGCTTACGTCAATGCTATCTTCACGACCCAAGGCGGCACCCACGTCGAAGGCCTGCGCGCGGCCCTCAATCGCGTCGTCAACCGGCGCGCGCAAGTGGAGGGGCTGCTCCACGAAGACGCCGACGAGCAGATTGCCGGCTACGACGTGCGCGAAGGACTTGTCGCCGTACTCAGCCTCAAAATGCGCGAACCGGAATACGAAGGCCAGACCAAGTCGTCCTTGACCTCGCCTTCGGCCACCAGCGCGGTCGAGCGCGTGATCGAGCAGGCGCTCGAAACCTGGCTCGACGCCCATCCCGTGGCGGCGCGGGCCATCGTGGGCAAGGCGCTTGAGGCCAGCCGCGCGCGGGCGGCAGCGCGGCGCGCCTCGGAGCGGGCGCGCTACCAGTCCATTGACCAAGTGGTCAGCAAAGAGGTGTACAAGCAGCAGTTCGGGATTCGCTCCAAGAACTGGCACCAGTCGTGCTCTTGGATCACCGACGCCGGCATCCTCAACACCCAAGCCGATATGTGGGACGGCCCCGACGACGCGCGGGTGCTCGATGTTTGCTGCGGCTCGGGAGTTGTCGGCAACGCATTTCGTGGAAAGGTCGGTCACATTACCGGTCTCGACCTCACCCCTGAAATGATCAAGATGGCGGAAACGCGCCTCGACATCGTGCATCAGGGCGATGTCTACGACATGCCGTTTGCGGACGGTAGCTTCGACCTCGTCTGCAACCGCGAGGTGCTGCACCTCCTGCCCCGCCCCGAAATTCCAGTCGGCCAGATTTTCCGCGTGTTGGTCCCCGGCGGAACCTTCATTGTCAGCCAGTTGGTGCCCTACGGCCCGGAAGACTCCGCTTGGTTTTTCCGAATCGTAAAGAAAAAGCAGCCTCTTTTCTTCAACAATCTCATGGCAGAAGACATGGTGCGGCTGCTTGAAAACGCCGGATTTGTCGACATTGAGATGAAAGAGCTCGTCTGCTGGGAGGACATCGACCTCTGGATTGACACCTGGGAAACCCCCAACCTCCACCGGCACGAAATCCGCCAGCTTTATTACAACGCGCCTGCTGAAGTTCGCCGCGTCCATCCCTTCGAGATTCGGCCAGATGGGCGGATTTTCGACCAATGGCGCTGGGTTGTTCTTCGCGGCCGCAAGCCCGCCTGACCGATTGGCCCAATCCGAGGAGCCGCCCGATATGTCGTCCCCCTCTGTCGACCCATTGGTCGTCGCGCATTTTACTGCTCGTGCTGGTCATTATGACGCGTCGAGCGCTTGGTGTACCGACGCCGACCTCGCCGACCGCGTGTTTGATTTGACCCACCCCAGCGCCGACGCGCGCGTCCTCGACGTCGCTTGCGGAACGGGTCTGGTCAGCCGTGTATTCAAAGGTCGGGTCGCGGAAGTCGTGGGCATCGACATCACACCGGCCATGTACGCCCAAGCCGCGCCGTACCTCGACCGCTTTGTCGAAGGCCCTGGCGAGGCCCTGCCGTTCGCCGACAATAGCTTCGACGTCGTGACCTGTCGCCAAGGCACGCAGTTCATGGACGACGCCGCCGCGATTCGCGAGATGTTTCGCGTCGTGAAGCCCGGCGGACGGGTCTGCGTCATCAATCTTTGCGCCTACAATGAATCCGACCGCGACGAGTACTTTGAAGTGTTGCGCTTGCGAAATCCCGCCCGCAAGAACTTCTACCTTCGCGAAGACCTGCATCGGCTGTTCGTCGATGCAGGCGGTGTCGATGTTCACGTCCACGACTACATCAGTGTCGAAGATGTGGATGTGTGGTCAGACAACAAGGCCATCGAAGAAGAGCGCCGCGAGGCCATTCGCGCGATTTATCGCTCCGGCACTGCCGCCTTCCGGTCGCACCATGCCGTGCAGTTGACCGAAGACGGCCGCATTGTCGACCACATGCTGTTTGGGATTGCCGTCGGCCACGGCGCGTAAGCCCCACCCAACAGGGCACCCGCTAGCGCCCCTCGCGCGCGCGCAGCAGCACCGCGCGAAGGGTGCGGAGGTCGAGAGGCTTCGGCAACAGCGCGTCCATGCCCACTTCAAAGCAGCGGCGACGGTGCTCGGGATTGCTCGTCGCAGAAATCGCGACAATATAAGGCTGCGCCTTGCCGAGGCGTGCCCGAATCGCTTCGGTGGTCGCGAAGCCGTCCATCACAGGAAGGCTACAATCCATCAGAATGACGTCGTAGTCATTGGTTTCGAGGCCCGCCAAAGCGTCGATGCCATCCGATACCACCGTTGCGTGAACGCCGAGGTTTTCGAGATAACGGCCAACGACCAACTGGTTGACACAGTCGTCTTCGACCAACAGCACGCGCAAGGCGGGGTCCACCGCACCGCCTTCGAGAACAGGCTCCCCGACGGGGCGCACGGGCCGCACCGGGCCCGCCAACCGGCGTTGGGCGTGCTCATCGAGTCGGCGAGAGAGCGGACAGTCGCAGGTAAACCCGCATCCCGACGGCTGAATGACCTCAATGCCAGCACGTTGGAACAGCGCGACATGCTCCTCGTGTTCCGGGAACAGCACGACGGCAATCTCGCCTGGCGGCTCGTGTGCATCGAGAACCGGCATCGCCCCCATCAAACGCATCAACCGCCCGAGCGCAGGCTGGCAATCAGGCGGCACCACGAGCGATATACGTCGGGAGGCGAGGGCTTCAGAGGCCACGCGGACATCCCGCAGGAAGCGCCCGCCGGCATCGGACGGCACATGCGCACAAAGCTGGTGCAGCGCGAGTCCCAGACGCTCGGCGGCCCGCGCGGCGCCTGACGTCGTGCAGGTTCGCTGCGCGTCGGCCTCCGACCGCTCTGCCGTTTGGCCAGGTTGCGAAGCGGAGGTCGTCCGTTCGCTGTCCCGTCCGAATGTGGACGGTTGGGGGGGCCAAACCTGCACCAAAACCTCCGTGGGGGAGAAGACCGATTGTATCGACCGATCTCCGGGTATTTTCGGACAGAGCAGACAACACGCTACGATAGACTTACTGCCGCCAACGCCCGCTCATCTCGTGTTTGGAACCCCGTCTGGAATACCCAGGAATGGGGAACGTTCCACACCCTCGCCGTCACCTGCAAGGAAGTCCGGCAATCACCGAACTTTTGAAGGCGCGGATAGATCGTGCAACATTCCAAACGTGAAATGAAGACCCTCCCCATTTCGGTGGGAGATGTCCGCAATTGAGACAATTTCCAACCGAGCTATCGCCCATTCGCGATTCGGGACACGATAGGCGACCTACATCGCCGCGAGGTTGCCTTTGTCCGCTGTCACTGACCCCACTGCAGCCACCCGCGCACGGGTCAAAACACCCGTGCCCGATTCGGTCGACGTCGCAATCATCGGCGCGGGCCCTGCTGGGCTCATGACCGGCGCCCGCCTCGCCCGAAATGGCTATCGAGTCGCCGTTTTCGACGGGCACTACGTCGCTGGCGGCTGCGCGACGATGTTTGCGCGCCACACCCGCGCCGGAAGCTACCGCTTCGACATCGGCCTCCATTACGTCGGCGACTGCGGTCCCAACGGCGCGGTCACCCGCTTGCTCGACGAAGTGGGCGCGAAGGTCGACTGGATTCCGATGGACCCCAACGGCTTCGACGTTGCCGTGCTCCCCGAGCTTCGGTTCCCGATTCCATCCAACCGCGACCTCTACCGCGACCGGCTGGTCGAAGCCTTTCCCCACGCTCGCGGTGGTATCGACCGCTACGTACGCCTACTCCAAGAGGTCGACCATGTCGGCACTTGGATGGAACAACAATCGGATGCCGGAGTGCGGCCAGGTCTATTGTCCACCGCATGGACCATCGCCACCCAAGGGCGCCTGCTCGCGCGATACCGAAACGCAACCATCGCCCAGGTGCTCGATGACTGCACCGATGACCCCGTGCTTCGCGCGGTCCTGTTGACCCAGACGGGCGACTACGGTGTCGCGCCCAGTCGCGTATCCGCGCTTCTGCACTGCGGTCTCGCCAATCACTACTTCAAGGGCGCGTACTACCCCCGAGGCGGCGGGCAAGTCATCGCCGACCAACTGTGCGCTATCATCGAAGAACAAGGCGGCTCGGTCCATTTGCGGCAACCCATCACCCAGATTCTCGTCGAAAATGGCGTAGCGACGGGGGTTCGAGTGGCCCCGCATCGACAAGACCCCGTCGACGTACAAGCGCGCGTCGTCGTCAGCGCGGCCGACCTTGTCCACACCTTGCAAGACCTCCTGCCTGCCGGCACTTTGCCCGAAACGTGGCAAACGCGCACCCGCAAAATGGAGATGGGCGGCGCAATCTTTTTGACCTGCCTCGGCGTCGAGGCCGACCTGACGCAAATGGGCATGGGCGCGTGCAACTACTGGTGTTTTGACTCCACCGACATCGAAGGTATGTACGCAGATGTCGCCGCCGGCTCCCTCGAACCCCGCTGCGCGTATATCACATCCGCGAGCCTCAAGGACCCCACCTCCCCCGGCCACGGCCCCGAAGGCGTCGCGACCTTGGAGGTCATGACCCTCGTGCCCGGCCAACCCGACGCGTGGGGCACTTCCCTCGCCGAGCTAAAGTCCGGTCAATACAGGAAGAACAGCGAGTACCTCGCAAACAAGAAGCGCGTAGAAGACGGCTGCATCAACTTCTTGGACCAGCAGTTCCCCGGCATCGCCGACAAGGTGGTGTTCCGCGAGTCCGCCACCCCCATGACCCACACCCGCTACACCCGCGCGACCGGCGGCACAGGCTACGGCCTCGCGGCAACCCCCGCACAGTTCATGGACAACCGGCCGGGCGCCCGCGGCCCGATTGACGGCTTGTACCTCGCCGGCGCCAGCACACGCTCGGGACATGGCATCGTCGGCGCGTTGTTGTCGGGGCGGGTCGCGGCGCGAAAGGTCGACGCGGCGCTCAACCGCTGACCGTCGCCCGGTAGATGTCCCGAACTTCGCGCGCCAATTGGGTCGTGTCGGCCGCGAGGGGGTCGCGCGGAAAGGGCAACGCGACCGGCTTTTGCGCGCGAATGGACGCAGGCTGCCCCGCCACGATGAGGATAGCGTCGGAGAGCACCACAGCCTCGGTGACATCGTGGGTGACCAGCAGGGTGGTGATTCCCGCCTCCCGCACCAACGACGACACCGTTTGTTGCAGTTGGTCGCGCAGCAACGGGTCGACCGCGCCAAATGGCTCGTCGAGGAGCAGCAAGCGCGGCGCCAAGGACAAGGCCCGCACGACGCTCACCCGTTGGGCCATGCCTCCCGACAACGCGGCAGGAAAATGGTCGACGGTGTGGGACAGGCCCACTGCGTCCAAGAGCGGCGCCCAGCGCGCCTTTCGCTCCCCCGCCGGCACACCCGCAGCGGCGAGCGCGACGTCCAGATTTCCGGCCACCGTGCGCCACGGCAGCAATCGGGCGTCCTGAAACACCATCGCCACCGCGCGCCCCGGCCCATCGGGGATTCCTACCCGACCCTGCGTTGGCGACAACAAGCCGCCGACGAGTCGCAGCAATGTTGACTTTCCCGCGCCCGAGGGTCCGAGCACACTCGTGAATGAACCTATTGGCAAATCGAACGAAAGCCCGTCGAATACCGGCTTATCGCCAAATGAAAACGAGAGGCCATCGATAGCAATGGTCACGGCGTCCACCCCACGAAGCGGCGCTCGAAAGCGCGGGCAAGGGCGTCCATCGCGAGGCCGCACAAGCCGATGCACACCATCCCAACCATCACGCCGTCCGTTTCCAAGACCACACGATGCATTTGGATGCGGTAGCCGAGTCCGCTTCGCGCTCCCACCAACTCCGCCGCGATGACGCTGGTCCACGCAAGACCTAGTCCCGTGCGCAGCCCGGCCACAATCCCCGGCGCCGCGGCGGGCAATCGAAAGTGCCAAAACACAAACCACGGTGACGCGCCGAGGCTATGGGCCAGCTCCAACCAAGCTGGCGGGCAGCGCTGCAACGCCCAGGTCGTCTGCACAAAAATCGGCGAAAACGCGCCCACGAACACAATAAAGCGCGCGGAAGGGTCACCGAGGCCAAACCACAAAATCGCCAGCGGCACCCACGCGATTGGCGGAATGGGCCGCATCGTCGCGACGACCGCCCGCAAAAACGCGGTAGCGCCGCCCCCCAAGGCCGCCAAAGAGCCCAAGGCTACGCCGAAAACGGCCGCGAGCGAATAGCCGGTGAGCACGCGCCCCAGGCTCGCGAGAATATCGGTGGCAAGCGAGCCTTCGGAGGCAAGGTGGACCGCCATCGACAGCACGGCCGAGAGCGGCGGAAAGACGGGCGACGCCCAAGCATGCGCCCCAAGCTCCCAGCCCGCCGCAGCGGCAACCGCGAGCGCACCCGTGACCCAGCCGGCGCTCCGCAATCAAATCCCCGCAGACGCGACGTGAACGGCCGGCGCCAACACGGCGGACGGATGCGGCACCTTGGCCACCGGGCGCACCATCGGCGCTACGGGTGTCGCGGCGCGAAGCAGGCCGGCCTCGACCATAAAATCGGCCGCCTCCTGCATTCCCGCAATCTCCGCTTCGACGAGGTGGACCCGCATGTCCGGAGCGCTCGCTGCCGCCAAGTTCGGCTCGACCGCCGCCGCGCGTTCGAGGACCGCGGCGGAAAACGGAAGCTCGCTGTCTTCCAAAAACCAGCGGTTCGCCTCGTCGGGGTGCGTACGAACATAGTCGTATGCCGAAAACAGCGCCTCCATAAAGCGGGCGTCTGCCCCTGGAAACGAGGAGACAAAGGTGTCGTTCATGACGACGACGCTGGTGACCGTCTGCATATCGATAACCCGCGCCACGCCTGCTTCCTCAAGGTTGGCGAGCGCAGGGTCCCAGGCACCGGCGGCGTCGACTTCGCCCCAACGCTGGGTGCGCGGGTCGACGCCCGCGCCCACCAGCGCCACAATTTCCTGAATGCCCAGATTCTGCACGACAACGTCCGTTGCAGGGTCGAGGCCCGCCCCGCGCAAGGCGCCCAAGGTCGCGCGGTGGGCCGCTGCGCCGAACGGCACGGCGATGGTGCGTCCGCGGAGGTCGGCGGCCGTCTGGGTGGTGGCACCAGGCGGAACGAAGGTGCCCACGCGGTTGCTCATCAATCGCCCGACGATGCCCCAGGACGGTGCCTTCGACGCCAAAGCGATGGCCGGCTGGTCAGCGGTGAACAGAACATCAACGGCGCCAGCGAGGGCGCCTTCGTTCAACGGTCCACCATACGAAAAGCCCTCAAACTGCGCGGTAAAACCATGCTGGGCCAAGATGTCGGTGTGCATCAAGGTGACGGCCAGTTGCCCCTGCGTGGCCCATGTGGTCTGCCACCCAATACGAATGGGCGTGCGCGTGGGGCCTGCCGCCGCGGGTTCTGGTGACGAAGTGCAGGCGATGCCGCCGAGCACCCACAAGGCCATCAGACGCATGGAGACCGACTCCCCGTGCCCACCCCCGCAGCTGCGCCGTGGGTTTGCATCCACCGGGTCACGGTGTCGACCACCGCTTGCGTCATGGCGTCGACTTCGATGTTGACACGCCCTCCCACCGGTAGGTCGCCCAGGGTGGTCAAGCGCAAGGTTTCCGGGATGAGGTGCAATGAAAAGCAGCCATCAGTGATGGTTCCCACAGTCAAGCTGCATCCATCCACGGCGATATAGCCCTTCGGCAATACATACGGAACCAGCGCGGGCGGCAAACGAAGCACCAGCTTCAGGTTTTCTTCGGACTGGGTTCGCTCGGTTAGCTCGGCCATTCCCAAGATGTGCCCGCTGAGCACATGTCCACCAATCTCCGCGCCAAAAGTGGCCGCGCGCTCGATATTGACCGACTCCCCGACCGAGAGGGCCCCGAGCGTAGTGAGGCGCAAGGTCTCGTCAATGACGTCAAAGTCGACGTCATGGCCGTGGATGGTCACCGCCGTGAGACACGTCCCCGCAACCGCAACGCTCGCGCCTGGGACCAAGCCTTCGGCCCGTCCTTCCGGCAACCGCACGGTCAAGCGGCGAATTCCCGCGTGGTCGGCGACGTGTACGACGGTGCCGCGGCCCTGAACAATGCCCGTAAACATGCGGAAACCTCCATGCGACCGCGTAACCCGCGCGCCGGAGCGCTGGGGCAAACCGCCCCTGGACATGCAGCAGCGACGCCGAGGTAGACCACCAAAAAACGTGATAAATAACACATGTTGCAAAACAAAAGCAGCCAATAAATCCCTATTTATGTGCAACCATTGACTGCTTCCGCTTACAGCTCGTGTGTGTTAGAAATACAAACACGACCCTTCGGACAAAAAGTTCGCGGCACCCTCCGTTGCAAAACCCGTCGCGAATTGGGTGCCGGACTGCGCGAAGTACCAAGTGGAGGTTTCGCCCGAAACCGCTACGCCGTAGACCGCCGAAAACTGCTCATCGCCGGCGTACAACGCTTCGGGACACGTCGTCGAGGCGATGTCCAGGCTCGCTTCAATCGTAAGACCATACGCACATGTACTACAAGTTCCCGCCGAGTCGCTGCGTGCGGCCGTCGCTACCCACGTCACCACGCAGTCGTCTTCGCCGTAGGTGCGCCACTCTGCGTTGGAATACAAAATCCACTGCTCGACGCCTTCCCACACATCTGGGTCAGCGGTCGCGCGGTATTCGCCATAGAAGTAGCCGGTAGCACCGGGAATGGCGACGCCATCGAAGTCTTCGCAACCAGGGTCGGCGCCTGCGCTGGTGCGTGGGTCGGTGAGGGTTCCCGGACCACCGCCACCGTCGTCCCCACCCGTGGCGCCGTCTGTTCCGGTGTCTTCGGTTTTGAGGGAGCTTTGCGAGCAGCCTGCAATGGCCACGAGCATCGGAAGCGTCCACGTTACCCACAAAAGACTGTTGCACCGCGAAGTGTGTTCAGACATCAGCGTCGACCTCCAGTGTCTATGATTTCACCTATACCTCGCACGTCCGCAATGGGGACTTTTGGTAAATCCACCGCCGCGAAACGGCGCATAAGCATGTCATTCGCGGGGCAGACAGCGCAGCAAACCCGCCGACGCGCAACCCGCGCTCCGGTGAAAGGATTCACACAGGCAGAGACCAATTCTCGAAACTACCTGAGATAGACTGTGGACATGTCAAATCTCCAGCGCCTCTCCGTCCCAATGATCGCCATCTTCGTCGCATCCTTTGCCGGCTGCGTGGACGTGGGCAAGACCGACTCCGGTGCCGCTGTCGATGACGGCCCCACCGGCTTTATCGGCGCGCCCTGCGAAGAGGATGCGGACTGTCCCTATAGCGGCGGCATCTGCCTGCCCGACGCCGACGGCCTCCCGCGGGGCACCTGCTCTGCGGAGTGTGACGAATACTGTGACGATGCGGAGGGCCACCCCACCACCTTCTGCATCGACCGCACCGCGCTCCCACGCGCCGCCCAAGCGCGGGTTCGCGTCGGCGCCTGCGTTTCGCGCTGCAACTACTCCGTGTTTCCCGAGGGCGGCTGCCGCACCGACTATGGCTGCCAGCGCGAAGAACGGGTGCGCCAGCCCGACCGCGAGACTTGGGCTTGCTTGCCGGGCAGCCCCGACCGCGCGCTGCCGGCGTGCTACCAACAGCTCGCCGACCGCGGCGTCGGCTTCGAAGCCGACATTCGCCCGCCCGATACCCTCCCCGGCACGTCGCGGGCGTGTGTGTTGAACGAAGCGGTGTGGCTCGACGACAACATCCTCGGCGTGGACATCGTCTACGAGCCCGAAAACAAGCCCACACGGTCGCTCGCGGTCTGTGACCTCGGCTTGGCGCTCGCAGACACGATTGACGACGTCAAGCCTTATGGCGTCACGGCCATTCGGCACCTCGGCACCTACGCTTGCCGCACCGTCTCGGGCACCTCGACGCCCAGCCGCCACGCATATGGTGATGCAATCGACATTTCCGGCTTCGACTTCGCCGACCGCACCCGCTGGACCCTCACGGACGACTGGGAAGCCGGCACCGGCCCCTGGCGTACGGAAGCCGGCGAATGGCTATATACCAGCGCGCGTCGTTGGCACCTCAACGGGCTGTGGTCCGTCATTCTCACTCCCAACTACAACGCCGCCCACCACGACCACTTCCACGTCGACCTCACACCGGGCAGCGACTACTTCTCCCGCACCCAGGATGTTCCCGCGATTCCCGCTGGCACCTTCGCGCCTGCTCCGTTTGACGACTGACGGTCTCGCGGGGAAATGACCCACCCGAAGGTCGACCCCACCTTTGGCGGGAGACACTCCCCTTCGACACCCAATGAAGGCCTCCACGGCGATTCGTGGGGCACACGCTTGGGTTTCGCGATTTACGAATCCGTCGACGAAAGAGCGTCGGGCACCACGGCAGCCTTGCTATGCCAAGCCGGAATCGGACGCCCGAGAACCGCCTCCACACGCGCAATCTCACCCGCCATTTCCGTGGTTAGCTGTGCGCGGAGCGCGGGGTCCAACGGAGTCCGGGTCGCATGGCGGGCATTGGCCGAGCGCAGGAGCCGAGACACCGCCTTGCGCAAATCCGTGGGCACCAATGCTTTGAGCGATTCGGGTGTAGCGCGAAGCAATGCGCGCACCGTTTCGCTGCGCACCGTCTTGTGTGTATTGACTTCCCGCAAGGACGGCGGAACAAACGGCGAAACCCCCAACCATGCGTACAAGAGAGCGAGCGTTGCAGGTGTGTCGGCACGCATTTCTTCTTGAATAATAACATGGACATTGCCCGGACCCAACTCGGCCATCACCCGCGCAAGCTGCCCCGAAAACGACATCACCTTTCGGTACAGCAAGGCTTCGGGAAGCGGCGTGTGCTGCGGAATCCGAACGCCCTGCGCGCGTTGGTGTTCCGCCGCAAGCGCTTCGGCAAACGAGTCGAGAGGCTCGTCACCAAGGCCATTGAGGCGAAGCTGGGTCCAGAGGGCATACATTGCGTCCACGGGATGCCGAAGCAGCACGATTCCACGGGCGTCGGAGGAAAACGCCCGCATCTCCGCAGCCGCGTTTTGCGAATAAAGGTACCAAACGCTGCTTTCGGCGCAAACCTTGGCATTGCGCGCGTCAGAAGACGAAAACCGCGCGAGATAGTCTGCCTCCGTCTCCCGTGGGCGATTGCGGAACTGGAGGTCGGACCCAAAGAAATGGATGTCTTTTCGTTCCGCCACAAACACTTCGGGATGGGCTTCCAAATAGCGCGTGACGGCAGTAGTCCCGCACTTTGGCGCACCCATCACAAACACACTGGGCCGGGGGGACAGCGACGACGTCAACGAGCCTCCAGCATGACCGCACCCGCTGTGAGCACGGCCACTCCCGCACGTTCGACCTGCAATACACACCGAACCGGACGGGGCGCTTGGGGGTCGAGTGGCAAATCTATACGATACAAACGGCGGTCATGGCCACCGCCCTGGGTTTCGACCAAAGCAGGGGATGCGAGGCCCACAACATCCGCAGAACGCCACATGACATTGGCGCGCGGCCCCGCCACCCAAGCATAGATGTCGGTGCCATATTCGAGGGGATGCGCATCGACCGAGCCATCCTCCCGTTCGACCAAGAGCGTCGCGACGGCACGTCTTTCTTTGCTCGCGGCTTGGGTGACGTCGGCGCGCAAGCGGGCTTCAGCGCTGTGGTCGAGGTCGACGGCGAGCAACACCGACAGACCGGCGGCGTTGGTTCGCGGTAGGCGCCACGAGACGGGCTGGTCCACCCACGCAACGCGCGGGTCTACGGAGAAGACATCGCCCAAAGATGTCAGCGTGGTGGGCCAAACCGCGGCAGGCAAGCGCCCATCCGGGACCGTGCCTTCGCCTTCTAACGGTCGCGCGCCGCGATGGGCGATGTACTGAAATCCCGGCCGAAGCACAAAATGGCCCGCCAGCGCAGCGAGAGTCGGCGAAATGTGCGCAGCGGGTTCGAGGGCCGGCTCCCAAGCCGTGGCGCCGGCCAGCAGCACGCTTCCCAAGTGATGATGGAGGGGACGACTTCCGGGACCTGGCCCGAACGCGGCCCATGGTGCGGGTACAAAGACAGCAAGGCCCTCCCCCGCGATGCGCGCGGAGTCCGCGACCAAGCCGGCCCGCTTCCAATCGAGGTAGCCTGTGTGTACCCGCAGCACATCCATGCCGTACTGGTCGTGCAAGATGTCAAGCGGCTGCCCCAGCCCCGACCACGCCAAGGTCCGAAACTGCGTGCGCTCGACTTCCGTCAGGTGGTCGAGCACGCGATGGGTGCCGTCCCGCGCACCATTCCAATCGGCAAGCAACATATCTGTCCAAATATACGGTGTTACCCCATGTTCGGAGGCCCAAGCAAGGTGAAACCGCAAGTCCTCGGCGAAGAGCAAAGAGCGTGGTGTGGCGCTACTGCGCGGATTCCGTTCGTCACCAAACCACTTTTGGGATTGCCAAATTGCCTCGTCATGGCCGAAGTTCATCGCAGTGGGACGGCCAAAAATAGACCAAGTATCGGAATATATACCTTCGAGAAGTGGCTTTGTACCTGGATTTCGAAGGTCCAATAGGCTGGGGTTGACATCTTCCGCGAGTGAAGGATGGGCCTTGAGTATCCAGGCTGAATGTCCGGGCGCATTGACTCCCGGCACTACGTCCAGGCCAACAGAACGTGCTGCCTCCAGCACGTCTTCGAGTTGAGAGGCCTCCCACGCACGCCGATGGGCCAGCTCCGGGTGCGACGGCAACACCAATCCATCGCCCAGCGAGAGGTGGACCGAAGAGTACCGTCCCCGCAGCACCACCCGCTCCAAAAACGCGATGGTATCCGCAACGGTAAGGTCAGGGCGGTGGGCAACATTGAGGCTATAAAACAGGGGCCGCTCTGCGAATGCTGGCGCGTCTTCCACGTTGACACGCGGCATTTCGCCGTCTGGACCGAGTGCGTCAACCCATGCCAACGCACCATACGCAACCGCGCGTACATTCGCCCCCGTGATTCGCACATCGGCACCCGTGACCTTCAGCGCAAAGCCGTCCGGGGGAAGCGCAGGGTCCAAAGCCAAGGTTAAGCCACAGTCTCCTTCTCGGACGCCCAACGTGTGCCCGGTAATGCGCGTGGTTTCACGTACCAACAAGTCTGCGACGCCCGCCAAAACGGGGGGCGCGCACAAACCGGCGTCCGATGAGAGACGGAACGGACGCCCCGGCAACAGCGCGAGATGACGCGGCGGCGGGAAAAACAGCGCGTCGGCCGAGACTCCCGGCGGACCTGGTGGCTGCCACCAAAAGCGCCCTGCCTGCAAGGCCACCGGCAGACCTTGCGTGTTGTCTGCCCAAGCCACGACCTCGTGCCAGCCAACATCCGGCGAAGCGTTCACGGTGAGGTCGTTTCCACCGTCCGCAGACCAAGGCGCAGGCACACCGCGGCTGCCCGCTGGAATGTCCATTGCAAGGTGCGCAGCGTGAATGTGCTCCCCACCAATCGCGCGGAAGCGAAAGGTGTCGCCCACCGTCTCCGCGTCAATCGTGAGGCCACTGCTCGGCTTGTCGACCAACAACAACCGGCCAGGATGGTCGGGGTCCGCTTCGCCCACGGGCGCCCAGGGGAGAAGCGCGCTCCCCGTGCCATCTGGAACCACGAGGTTGACCCACAATCGCCGCAAATCACCCGCCCGTACCCCGCTGGACACCTTCAAGCGATGCACGCCAGGGGCGCTCCAGGCCCCTGCATCCACGAGCGCAAAGCGCTCATCCCGCCCCACCCCGACCTCTACGTGCGCACCTGCCGGAAGGTCCGCGATGCGCACCCACAAGCCGTCCGCGTCCCAACCGATACGAACATCGGCTTGCTGCGGCGCGACATGCAAACCGGGCGCCGGCGCAAAGCGACGAATGGGGACGATGTCGTCCCAACAAGGTGCATCCAGCGCGGCATCACAACGGGAGGCAGTGTGCACCGAACCCGGAACCAGCGGCACAGCGGCCGCAGCCACGCCCATCGAAGCCACCCAGAAGGCCCACATCAGCGCGCAAGCAACATGCCCAGCACCAAAGCGAGGCCTACAATTCCCACAGCAAACAGCCATTGGCGATGCCGCCCCATGGCAATCGGCTCAATAATCCTATGCTTACGACGCTTTCGCCGATCCGTACGAAAGGCAAACTCCTCGGGCGTGAGCCAATGCTCCCGGCCCGTCGAGTCGGTATAGAGCTTATAGCCGTTTTTCTTGTAAAACTCGGCCTGAACCTCCGCCTTCAAGTCATTGAGTGCTTTTTGCCGCGCCTCTTGATTGCGAACGGAATGAACGTGGTCGGAGCGTTCTTGGCGACGCTGCACTTTCGCGACACGCGCGTTGTGCTCTTCAAGCAGGTCCGCCTCGAACCGCGCGCGGCTCTCCTCCAGTTCCGCGGGTGTCAGCGGCGGAGAATCAGAACGGGAAGGAGAAGAAGGCATCAATCATCCGACGCAGCGGGAATCGTTCAGGAGCGAACAAACACCCTTGAACCACCACGGAGTATGGGGAGATACGGCACCATCCGTCGCCCCGTAAAGAGTCTAACCTGCATTTCCAACGATCCCGAGAAACCACACGATATAGAAATTGTGTGAAAGCACGCATTCGCGGTTCTTTGGACAGGATGGAACCCAAGTCGGGCACAATCGGCTAAGAGCGCAATCGTCCCCCCGACGTGGCCCCCAAACAGCAGGAACGACGATGAGTCCCACCCCCGAGTCTACCGGCACCCTTCGAAAGGTCCTCAAGTCCAGCAAGGTCCTCGTCCGACGACACCTGCAAGACCTCGCGCCGCGCGAATCGATGCGCGCCCGCCGCGACCACTCCGCAGTCATGTCCGTCATCCCCGCGCTGCAACGAATCGAAACGGCCGCCGCCCCCCATCGCGCCCGCCTCGCGCCCGTCCACGCCGACTATTGCGCGCGCATCGGGCATCCTGTCCACGCAGCTTCCATCGAGCTCACGGCCATCGTGCTCGCACTTTGCGACCGGCTCGCTGTGCAGTCCGTAGTCGACCTCGGCTCCGGCTTTACGTCATGGGCCATCCGGGACTGGGCGTTGCAGCAAGGCCGTCCCGTCGAGGTCCACTCCGTCGACGATAGCCCCGCGTGGCTAGAAAAGACGCGCGGCTGGCTCGCCGAAAAAGACCTTGCAGACAACAATCTGCATGTATGGTCCGATTTCGTGACCAAAGGTTTCGGCGGACACTTCGACCTCGTCGTCCACGACCTCGGATTTATGGACACGCGCTACCGCGTGCTCGACGAAGCCATTGGACTTGCGCGACCCGGCGGTCTTGTGTTGCTCGATGATATGCACAAGCCCGATTTCCGCGACCAAGCCTTGGCCCACCTCGAAAGCCAAGGCCTCACGCCGTACAGCCTCAAGACCTTGACCCGCGACAAGCTGACACGGTTCGCTTATATTTTGAAGCGCCCCGAAACCACTCCGTAGCCATCGCGGTGTTGCCGCCAAAGAATGCGCGGGCACAGCCGGTCGCGAAGGGCCGCCGGGGTCCGCACGCGGAGAAACTCCGTGTGGGGTTCACGCGGCAACCGTCACTTGATCATTTCGTCAAACTCGGCTGCCACAGCCTTGTTGACGGCCACTCGTCCCCGCCGCAGGCTTTCGAGATTTCCGAACAAACGCGGAGCCGCGTAGGCGGCTTGGCTCTGTGTATTTCCGGCCAACAACTCCGATACACGCAATGCAGCTGCCTGCCCGACACCTTCGGGTCCGGTGCCAATCGCAATCGCGGCCGGCTGCGGTCCTTCGAGATGCGCACGGGACCAAGTGGCGACGAGTTTTTGCTCCACGGTTGCTTTGTGCAACACCTTTGCGACCAATGACGCCGGCAACACGGACGCATCGTGCAACAGCCACACGATGTCCGCGCTAGACAGCAGGCCCGCGATGGCATTCTCCACGTCGCCAGAGCTACCCGCCGTCCGAACCAGAATATTGATGCCAAGCTCTTTTCCCGCCGCTTCAATAGCATCAACCTGCGCATTCGTGCGCGCGGTGCGCACGACACCCACGGAGTTGAGCGGGCGCACGACCCGGGACAAACGCTCCAAGGTTGCTTTGGGGTCGGGCCACGCCGAGACCGCTTCGAGGCCTGGCCGCTCGACCATCGAAGCGATGTCCTGCACGTCAGCGTGGACAATCGGGACAGACGCAAACTCACGGGTTGCCGCACGCGCAGCGAGGTCGCCTACGGCAAACACGATTCCCACATCGAGTCCGCGAATGTTGTCGGCGATGAAGGCACCCGCATCCGCCTGTTGGCCAAGGTCATAGGTCATGACCAGGCCGCCCGACAGGTTGGCCTTGAAGGCGCTTGTAATCGCAAGACTACGCTCGCCTGCGTCACTCAAAAGCACCAATACGCGCTTGGTATCGGCAAATGCAGGCACGCCCGCAACCGCAGCACCGACGACAATGAGCCCACCGAGCACACGACGACGACTCCACGGGGAAACCAAAGAATGACTCATTCAGAATCCCGCAGCCAGCTGGGTTTGAATGCCGTAATGGAAGTCACTGGTTAGGTCTCCCCAGGCATGTTGGTCGTCGATGAGAATGGACTCGTAGGAGCGGCCCTCGATTGCGTCAAACTGGGCCTTGAGGGCAATGCGCATGCCAAAGTCATGCCGCACGCCAAGGCCGGCCTTGCGCTCGCCCTCGGGTGTGGCGCCCGCCGTTACAAGTGCGCTGTCCTTCACCAATTCGATGAAGTCGATGTTGAGATATGGGGTCGTGCGCCCGATACGTGGCCCCACCAATAGGTAGCCACCGTAACTTAGCCCGGAGTCTTCGTCCGCAAACTTATGGGACATTACATAAGCCTCACTGGCGAAATAAAAGGACCGAGTGTCGTAGATAGCGTGGTAGCCACCGATGGCTTCGTGCATCGGCTCGGGCAACACATCTCCAAAACCCGCGAGGTCCTCGGCGGAGTCCCCTGGATTGACAGTATCGTAATAGCCACCCAACCCGACGACGAGTCCGCTGGGCGCCTCTACGCTCAATCGCGTAACCACGGCCTTTCCCCATGATGAGTCGCCCGACTGCGCGATACCGCCAAGGAGCGGGCTTCGGCCATTGGAAGTGCCGATGGTCCACAAAAACCGCGACAAGCCCATGGGAACGGTGCCAAACGCAAACACACCCGTTTGGTGCATCGGCATAAAGCCACCACCGTGGTCTTCGAGTGCGAGCACTTCGGGCGTGCTGACAGGGAGGTAGCGGTACGAACCGTGGAAGGCCTTGGTCGCCCACCAGGACTGGGGCGCGTGGACACGACCGACATCAATCCCGAAGCGGTCGGTAAACTTGAGCGACAGCGTCACAGCTTCTACGTCCACTTCCACCGACGCTTCCGCCGGCTCAAATGCGATTTCGGAATAGAACGTATATTTGCGGTCCAAATTGGCGGCGTAAGTAAACACCAATTCATCAAGGCCAAATCCGATAGGGTCGTCCTCGTAAAGACCCGCCTTTACGGCTGCAAAGCCGTGGACTTGGGTTTCGAGGTCGAGGGGAACCTCCGCTTCGTCGACCGACGACTGGGCCAACCGAAACTCGTCCAACTGTACTTCCAGAGCCCGCAGCCTCTCTCGCAACTCATCGATTTCCGCATCGTCGGTGTCATCGGCGAATGCAGGGAGCGGGAGAAGCATTACAAACAGGGTGGAGTACAGCATTTTTCCTCAACTTGGGTGGTTTGCGGGAATCGACAAAACGCTGCTCCGCACGCGTTTGCGAGCGTCCCGCGCCGGGAGCGTTTAGTCTCCCGCCGTGATGGTCAACTCAAAGCCATCCGCAGTGGTCTTCAACGACGGAAGTCCCCAGCCGCTTGTGCCGCCATCAACGGTGAGCACGAGCTTTTCGCCTTGGGAGCGAATGCGCACGCTCGAGGCGAGGTCGGATGCGAGGGGTATCTTGCTCACGCCGGTTGCATTGGCGGTAGCGGGCAGCTCAATAACGTATTTTACCGTACCGTCGCCATCGAGCATATAGCCAAGGGGACGCACGTTCCCTTCCGAAAAGCGGCCCCGGAACACAACCTTGCCCCCCACCGCATCGACGGAGAGGTCGCCCAGCGAATTGGCGGGCGCCGCAGGAGGGGTGGCCGTGCCCGCAGAAGCGGGCGCAACGGGAGGAGTAGACGCGGGGACAGGCGGCTCGGCGGTTCCAACGGGCTCCGGCTCTGGCGCGGGAGGCTCGGGCTCTGCTGTGCGACGGCTGGACGGCTCAGGCTCCGAGCGGCGCGGCGGCGGTGGTGGCGGCGTTCGCTCTCGGGGCGGAGACGACGGGCGGGTGTCCCGCGCCGGAGGACTCGCGGTGCGGGCGGGCGCGGCAGGCGCCGTGGGGGGCGCCGCCGACCCCGCGTCTGGGGTGGCAACGGGGGGCTCTGCGGGCGTCGTGTCGGTGCCAGCGGCGGCTGCTTCCGGCGCTTCCGTCGGCGCCGCCACAGGGGCGGTCGACACTGCCGAAATCGTGGGCTCCGGCACCGGAGGCGCGGACGAGTCGCCCCCCGCAAACACGACCAGAAGGGCAAGAGCAGCCAGCGCTGCCGGAAGCACCCACATCCAAATGGGCGTCTTCTTTTTTGGCTGCTCGACGGGTTTCAAGCGACGGGTCAGCAAAAACTGCGTGCCGACAAGCAGTTCCGCAATTTCTTCCGGTGCTTCAATCATCCCGTCGTTGAGACCCAGCTCAATCTCCAGGTCGGGTTGTGCCAGGGCCAAGCGGCAGACCTGTATGGCCTTGCGCAGCTCAGAGACGTCACGAAAACGGCTGTTGGGATTTTTTTCGAGGCAGCGAAGGGAGGTCCATTCGAGCACGGGATGCAGTTTGTGGTCGGGCACAAACTCGGAGAACGGGGGCGCGGGTGTGTTGATGTGCGCAACCAGGACCGCAGCGCCCCGAAGCGTCGAAAACGGCGTGCGACCGGTCAACAAGCGATACAACAACACGCCGAGCGCGTAGAGGTCGGTACGCCCGTCGACTTCTTCGCCCATCGCTTGCTCGGGCGCCATATACCAAGGGGTACCCAGCACCGTGTCGACACCGGTGAGCTCCGAAGCGTCGTCGGAGTCTTTGGCGATACCAAAGTCCACCAAACGAACCACGAGGTCGCCGGTGGAGTCACCGCTCACGAAAATATTGGCAGGCTTGATGTCGCGGTGCACAATGCCGTTGCCATGGGCTTCCGCGAGTGCGCGCGCGACTTGGTCGACGATATCGAGGGCCAATGCGGGCGCGATATCATTGTCCTTATAGTACTGCCGTAGGGTGGTACCCTGAATGTATTCCATCACCAAATAAGGAATGCCATTGAAGGTGCCGTGGTCGAACACCCGCACGATATTGGGGTGATTGAGCCGCGCCATCGCGCTTGCTTCGCGGGTAAACCGACGGCGAAACATCTCCACATCGGCGCCACCATCGCGCATGTGCAAGAGCTTCACTGCGACTTCGCGATTGAGCCGCGGCTGTGAGGCCAAGTACACCCGGCTCATGCCGCTCGAAGCAATCAGCTTTACCAGATGGTAGCGACCTTCGATAATCTGGCCGAGGTACGGATCTTCGCTAGAATCTACGACCGCTGGCTCCAGCGTAGACGTAGGAACGGCGGTCGGGTCTTCGAGGCGCGCAAGCTGCGGGACCGCATCCCCATCTTCTGCCGACACGATGTCATCGACGGGCGAGCCGCTTGCGGACAGGCCGTTGGGCTCAGCGCCGCTTTGCTGCGTCGATTCGGAAGAAGTCTGGGTAGACATAGAAAAACTCCTGGTGGGTGGTCGGACCAAGTGTGTAAACAGTATCGCTGGAGGGCTCTACCTGCCCATGTCCTGACTGATGTCAGTCGGGGGAGGCCACCACCGAGAACGGCGGACGGCCCCCAAACGCCTCACAACGCCGTTTCTTTCACAGATGGCAACACTCACCAGTTGAAGTCGAACATCAGGGTCGAACCCCGTATTTGTCATCATCGGGATAGAAATCGTCAACCGATTCCTTAGAAACCTGTCCCTGCGACGATAAATTCCCTATGAAAAATTGCCGTTTTCGTGCACCATCTCACGAAATCGAGTCAAGCTCTTGGCACGGCAAGATGCGCGACCGCCGTAGCGTGTCACTGTGGAGCAACGACCACCCCACAACGACAAAACGCGCAAATGTCGTCCAAGATGACCTACTGCGCGCGCGCGCTATCTACCGATGGATCTTCTGGAGACGGGATTTCCGCACTTGTGCCGGGATCTCCTCGCCCCGCGGTCCCCGAAAGCGGCGGCAGCCCTTGGCGTACACGCGCTAAATCTAACGTTTCTTGCTCTGTCGCGACACCTGCATCCACCAACACGGACAAGTGGACAGCCATTTGCCCGTGCTTGCCGGCCTTTCGAAGCGCTTGCAGCAGCAAACGTCGGAGGTCGTGGGCGCTCGGTTCCGCCTGGAGCCACGCTTCTACATCCGAAAACGAATCGACCTCTCCATGGGCGATGCGCGCCCAAAGGAGCGCGCGGCGTGCCGCAGGCACCGGGCCACAGGCCGTCATCGCACCTCGCGCGGCCACCAGCGCCAAATCGGGTGTTCCCATCGCCAACGCCGCGTCTGTTTCCACACGCAAAGCCGCACACGAGCTTCGAATGTCGGCAGGCAGCTGCAAAATCACGTCATGTGCCATGGCAGGCAAACCGACGCCGACCAAATGGCGCCCATACGCCACGCCCATTTTGGGGTCCAGCGCCCACGCGCGCGCCAAAAACACCTCGGCAAGGATGTCGTCGTCACGTTCTTTGGCCAAAACAGCAGCATCTCGTAGGCGGTCGGCCCGCTCGGGCGTAATCGAAACCAAGCGTTCGAGGGGAAAAGGGGCATCGGAGAGCGCCAGCCGCATCCAAGGAAGCGCGTCGTCATTGTCGGGAAGATTGGCCGTCAGCGCCGCTCGCCAAGCAGATTCCGCCTCCCGAGGACGCTGCTGTCGCCCCAATAAACGCGCGCGTGCGATGTTGGGCCACGGCGAACGAGGCCATGCGACAGATGCGACATCCAGGCGGGCCTCCGCCAACGAAGCATCCCCTCGTTCCGCGTCCGCAATGCCCCACCCGAGCCAACCTTCCATCCACAAGGGCCGCAGGCCCAGCGCGGACGCGGGATTGCCTGCCGCGTCTTCGGAGAACGACCGCATACTGCACCAAGGCGCGGCCATTGCACCGAATGAAGAACCCAGGACGACCACGCGGGCGACGCGGGCGGTGGTGTGCAACCAGCGCGGCGCCGGGCGACTGCGCTGGATGGCCGCACCTACCATCATTGCCATCAGGAGCGCATACAACAGGACAAACACGCCAATATGAAAGGGAAAGGACATCAAAGCGCCCGTACACACCACCGCCCCCGCTCCGAAAACGGCGCCCAACGTGCGACGACGGCGGCCTTCCGGGAGTGACACCCACTCCCTTCCGGCGACCAACCAGGGCAACGTCAGTGAAATCAACCACAATCCGGCAAAAATCCAACCCCACTCTGCGAATAGCTGAAGAATGTCCTGGTGCGAATGAACGGCCTCTGAAAACTGCGCCTGACTTGAAATCCGCCGCCAAGCATCTTGAAAGCCTCCCGGACCTACACCCACCCAAGGAGCGTCCTTCGCGAGCGCGAGGGTGTCGGACCAAAGCTCCCTCCGATGGCCCATCCAGTCGGGTGTTGCCGCCGAAGGCATCAACCGGCGCGTCAAACCATCGATGACGCGCTGTGGACCCAGAGCCGCAAGGACCACCATGCCCACGGCGCTCCCGCCTGCAACCAATGCTCCACCAAAACGGCTTCCACCCGCACCAATGGCGACGAGAATACCCACCCCAGCGCTCACCCAAGCCCACCGACTCCCCGACATCGCCACGCTGACCATACACAAGACACCCGCCACGAGGAGGGCGGCGTTTTGCATCGGGTCGCGCCGGCGCCCAAAGGCACCCACCAACGGCAAGAGCGCCGCAGCAAAGAGCCCGGCATGGTTCGGATTGACAAACGGAGCCCAAAACGCATCCCGCGCATCCCGCGCAGGCACCGAGGACACGCCATAAATGTGCTCCAGTCCAAATACACGGTGGACAAGCCCCACAAGCGACATCAGCACGCCCAAGCCGAGCATTCCCCCAGCCAGGAGCAGCAGCCGACGCCGGGTGCGCAGGAGCCGGGAAACCGAAATCGCGACGGCCAGACTGAGCGCGCTGAGGCCAATCTGCACGAACGCGGCGCCCGGAGAAATCGCAATCGGAAGCGAATCCCGACCCAAGGCCTTCGCGCTGGCTTCGAGCGCCGGGGCCATGGCGGGCTGAAGTATCGCCCGCCACGCGTTGGGAATCGGAGCGAGCCACATCCAGGACAAGGCGACCATCAACGACGCCACCACCCATGCCGCTGCAACCACCGTAGGCGCCGGTTCTTTCGAATGGCGCCATTCGATGGCCGTGACGAGCGCCACACCCAGCACCGCGACGAGGCTCTGGGCCCACGGATGAACGGTTCCAAAGGCAAACAATGCGACGCCCAGCAATAGAACGGCGGCCACGACCTCCGTTGTCCGGTTATTGGATCCACGGTCTTCCACACCCAGCTCCTCACGATCGGTCGCAGCGATAACGACCCCGCGACCACTCGGGTCCCGGTTTTGCGTTGTCGTCCTCTCTTTGCCCCGAACTCGCGACGAACTGCAATTGCGCCGGCTGGCGCGGCCGGGCATGGTCACCCGCACACTCCACCGCACTCCGGTGTGGAATATGAACACCCCAGGCGGCCCCCCCACGACCGCTGGAGAGACACGAGATGGACCGAAAGACGGACACCTTCGCTCCGGCGCACGACCCCACCGCCGTCGGTGAAGGGCTGCTCACTTATTACTGGATGGTCCTCCAGAAGCGAAAGTGGATTGTCTTCACCTTCGCATTTTGCTTGGTGCTATCGGTCACCATCGCGACCACCCTCAGCACCCCCTATTACGCGGCCACCACCGTCATCGAAATCAGTCCCAAAACGGATACCATTCTCGATGTCGCCGAGGTGAGCGAGTTCGTGACGGCCTCCTCCTCGTCCGAGCTTCGCAACTATTACGCGACCCAATACAAAGTGATGCAGTCGCGTTCCGTGATTGAGCGAACCCTCGAGATTCTCCGGGAAGACCACCAAATCACCGACTTCGACGAAGCCGAAAAGCCCGTCGATGCCTTCCGCCGCATTCTTCAAGTCCAACCTGTCGTAGAAACCCACCTCGTCAACGTAACGGTCGAATACCCCGACCCCGAAAAAGCGCGGATTTTCGCAGATACGCTCGCCGATGCCTATATGGAGCGCAACTTGGAGCGCGCCCTCGAATCGAGCAAGCGTGCATTGGAGTGGCTGGGCACGCAGGTCGAAGAATACAAAGCGCGCAAATATGAATCCGATGTCCGTGTGCACCAGTTTCGAACCGAGCACGACCTTTTGGGCATCACCGACCAATACAACTCCACCGTCGGGCGGCTCGAATCCGTGCAGGATGCGTGGAGCGACGCATCCACCGAGCGAATCCAGATTCAAGCCGTATACGAAGAGCTGCGCAATATGGCCCAACGCAGCGACCGGGCTCCGCTCGCACAGCACCTCGCCTTGGGGAACCCTGTCCTCCAGGACCTTTTGTCCCGCCAAGACGAGCTATTGCAAGAGAAGAGCAGCCTGTCGGCGAGAGCGGGCGAGCGACACCCCGACATGGTGCGCATCAACCGTGAGCTCGAAGCGGTAGAGCGCCGCATCCGCGCCCAAGTCGACGACATTATCTCCGGCAAGCGCGCCGAGCTAGAAGTGGCCCAGCAGCGGGAGTTGGCGTTGGCCCAAGAGATGGGCGCAGTGAAGCTCGATGTCACAAAGCTCGACAAGCAACTCATCGACCTCAAGTTCCTCGAAGCGGAAGCGGAGCGCAACAAGCAGTTTTACGAAAGCATCGACCGTCGCTTGTCCGAAGTAGACCTCTCACACTTGCTGCGCAACAACAACATCCGGGTCGTCGACCGCGCGGTTGCCACCGACTCCCCCGTGCGCCCGAATCTGCCCGTCAATGTTGCCATGGGCCTTGTGCTCGGGATCCTCGGTGGTTGCGCCCTCGCATTTGGTCTCGACCTCTTCGACACCACCGTAAAATCGAAAGAAGATGTCGAATCGGTCATCGGAGTACCCCTTCTGGGCGTTGTTCCCGGCGTACCCGCCGCTGACTTGCAAGTTCTGCCGTCGGATGTTGCACGCAGCTTGTATGTCCACTCCCGTCCTCGCAGTACCGTCGCGGAGTGTATGCGCAGCATTCGCACCAACATCATGTTCCGCATCCCGCAAAAGCCGGTACGAACCTTGCTCATCACAAGCGCAGCGCCGCGCGAAGGCAAGTCGTTCACGAGCTCCAACCTCGCGGCTATCATCGCGATGACCGGCAGCCGGGTGCTTCTCATCGACGCGGACTTGCGCCGGCCGGCCATTCACCAGCGATTTGGGTTGGACAACGACTCCGGGCTGGCCTCGTTGTTTACCCGCGGCATCCCCCTCGCCGACCTCGTCCGGGCCACCCATATTCGTGGTCTCGATGTCATTGTGGCGGGCCCCCCTCCCCCCAATCCCGGCGAGCTGCTGGGCGGAGGGGTGTTCCAAGAGGCGCTCAACACCCTCGAAGGCTACGACTTCATCATTATCGACACCCCGCCTGTCAACGTGGTCGCCGACCCCCTTGTATTGGCCTCCATTGCCGACGGCGTACTTCTGGTGGTAGAAGCCGACCGCACCAGCCGCACGATGGTTCGCCAAGCGGGTGCCCGCCTCGCGGAAGCCCGCGCACCCGTGTTGGGCGCAATCGTCAACAAGCTCGATATTCGCACTTCGGGGTATTCGTACTCTTACTATGACAACTACGGGTACTACTACTCCGAGATGGAAGCCGAAGGAGATGGCCGAAACGTCGGCTAATCCTGGTACACCCTCCAGCACTCTCTTGGACCCGCCTGGATGCGCACCTACCTCGTCGCTTTCGTCATCAGTCTCCTGATGAGCCTTGTGCTCACGCGGGTCCTGCGGGATGCCGCGCGACGGTATGGCTTGTTTGACAGCGGTGGCGGTCGCAAAATCCACCAGCAGCCGATTCCCCGCTTGGGCGGCGTCGCGGTTGTGTTGTCGATGAGCCTCCCGCTCCTCGGCTTGGCGTTTTGGGAAAACGACATCTCGCGCGAGCTTTGGGCCGACAAACCCTTGCTCGTGAGTCTCGTCGGGGGCGGCGGCCTTCTGTTTTTGGTCGGCTTGCTCGACGACCTGCGGGATATGCGCGCAATCGTAAAATTGCTAGCACAAATCATCGCAGCAGGCATTGTCTTCGCAGTTGGATTGCGTGTTGAGGCGATTTCCGTTCCGTTTTTGTCTCCCGTGCACCTTGGATTATTATCGCTACCCGTCACGATTTTCTGGATGGTATTGGTCACGAATGCCGTCAACTTGATTGATGGCATGGACGGACTTGCGGGAGGCGTCGTGGTGCTCGCGGGGGGCACCCTGTTCATCATGTCAGTTATCGAAGACAACGTGATGGCCGCAATCTTGCTCTCCTGTATTGTCGGCGCGACGATGGGCTTCTTGGCCTACAACGTCAACCCAGCGACGATTTTCTTGGGAGACGCCGGAAGCCTCACGCTGGGCTTTTTGTTGGCGCTCACGTCGGTACACAGCTCCCAAAAGTCGTATACGCTCTTTAGTATCGTCGCCGCGATGATGGCCCTCGGATTGCCGATTTTCGACCTCTCGCTCGCGGTGATTCGGCGCTTTTTGTCGGGACAGCCGATTTTTCGGGCAGACCAGCACCACGTCCACCACCGCCTGCTGCGTATGGGGCTGACCCAGACCCAGTCGGTTGTCGTCTTGTTCGCTGGCGCTATCGTCCTGGAAGGCTTGGCACTCGTCTTCATTTACGCCGACGACCGCCTCTCGGCCCTCGCGATTGCAGCAGTCGTGCCCCTGATTGTTGTCGTGGTGCGAATTCTCGGCTATGACCGCCTCATCCGGTCGGCGCGTCGGGCGCGCGTGCTCGAAGATGTAGAACAGGCCGCCGCAGATGGCACCCGTGCTTTGTTGCGCGTGCGCCAGTCCGATTTCGGTTCCTTTGAAGACACGTGGGAGCGCATCTGCGCCGTCGCCGACGGCCTCGGCCTTGAAAGAATGCACTTAGAGGTCGTCGACATCGACATTCGCGCACGCTTGGCTGGACGCCGTGACTGGATGTGGCCAGCAAAAAGCACCCCCGGCACGCCTCCCGCCGTGCACTTGCAATCCGTTTGGTCCACCGAGCTTGCCTTGCAGTTTGGGAGCCGGCGCATCGCGCGGTTGACCATTACAGGACATGACGAGCGGCGTGTGATGGCACCGCTGAGTGAAGCATGGGTGCAGATTCTCGCGGACACGTTGTTGCAAGCGCTGGTGCTCTCGGTCCAGCCCCTCGCCACCCGGCCGGTGGACATCGCCGAAGCCCAAGCCGAAGCGACCAAGTCGACCCAATAGACCCTGCGTGCGTTCCTTGGCCCTCATCCGGGCAGCAGACGGTCGCCGTAGGCGGGACTACCCCTCCCCTATGGTTGGGTCAACGGCGAGGCACCACGGGCCGTACAGACCGCCAACGCATCGAGGAGCGCAACGCCGAAATCGCACCCATCGACCGGGGCACGATGCGCCCTTCGTCGATGAGTTGGAGGTATTCGGCCACGGTGATGCCGACGGTGCCCCAAAGCACCCATGCGACCGTCACGCGATTGATAAATGCGTTAGAGACCATGTTTGCGACGGTCGCCCCGGCCACAATCCCGACGGTCAGCGCCCCCCACTCGCGCATCAGGGAGTCGGGCGACTTTCGGTAAACGGCGACACCGATGCGGGCTGCTTGCACCTGCAAGGCGATGTAGCTCAAGGTGGCGATGGGCCCCACCTGAAAGGTCATCGTCAGGTAGTCGCTATGGGGGTCGACGTACCCGCCTGCGGCAATCGCATACGGATTGAACGCGCCGCGCGTCAAGAGCCAGTGCTTGCCAATCCCGAGCCCGAGGAGGATGTCGCCGATGGGCGCCTGAAAATACGCCGTGATGCCCGCCGTCCAGATGGTCATGCGGCCGCTGCCGAGCTTTCGCCGCGCCAAAACCGAGTCGTCGGGAAAGAAAAACAAGACGAGGTCTTTGAAGCGGTCCTGGAGGGTGTCGCTGACGAGCACCATGAGCACGGCCATCACAGCACCGGCCATCAGGATGCGATGCCGCCGTGTAATATAGAGGTAGACTGCGCCGCAGGCCACAAGCGCGAGAAGAGCGGTGCGCACGTAGGTGAGGTACAGACACACCATCGCGCCGCCCACATACAGCGCCAAAATCGCCGCTGTGCGCAAACGGCCCGCTTGTCTGGCTCGCTCCATATGAAACAAGCCCATTGCCGCGATGCAAAACATCATCAACGCGTGATTATGGAGATTTTGGTAGCCACCTTTGAGTCGCGCATACCCCGCCAACATATACGTATTCATCTGGCCGCGCGCGAGGGCGATGAGGCCTACGACAATCGGAATGGCGCTCACAATCAGCATCGCCATGATGATGCGTCGCCGGCGGTCGCGGGTGTCCATCAGCGCCGTCATCAAGAGCAACACGAGAATCGGGCTCATGTACCGCACCATGATTTCGGCCGCCGACCGCAATTCGAGGTTCCGAATCCCCCCAAACAGAAGCACCACCGCATACGGCAAGATGGCTGGCCACGCGGGATGCCGCGCTTGGCTCTTGATTTGTAAGGCGACCAACACACCCGCCAGCGCGCTCACACCGCCGGTAAACAGCTCCATCAGATTGAGGCTTCCGATGCTACCCGGCACCCACCACAAGAGGTCGAGCAGCAAACGACCAATAAAGAACGCCAAAAACATTTCGGACGGCCGCAAGAAAAACGCCACCACCGCGAAACCCGCCACCACCATCGCAATCTGGAACATCGGTGGCAAAAACATCACGGAGGCCGTGAGCACGGCAAACAGCGTGCCCCCCAACAAGAGGAGCAGCAGCGTGTTTCGTTCGGAAGCGAACCCAGCAGACAAGCGCTCAATCAACACAACCTCCGGCAAACCGGAAACCCCACGGGTACCGCGCGGTGTTCTCTGTCATGACACGTCGGAGCCCCCCGTGGCCACCTTCTCAGGCCGTGTGCAAGGAACAGAAAGGAAGCCGCAATCCCCGGTATCCGTTTTACGGGATACTCTGGAAGTCTTCCCTCCTCGTGTTTACTGGAGAAACCCATGGGACCGTTGAATACCCCCGCCCGAACAGCGCTGTTCATCGGTGTTTGGGTCGCGTTGGCCGGTCCTGGCTCTGCAACAGCCACCGCCGGTGACGCATCTGCAGCGGCGGCGCCGGTTCCCGCGGCCTCTGCCCCCTTGCACGTCGAGGGACCGCACTACACCATCGGTGCTGGCGACATCTTGCGCGTTCGGGTGTACGAAGAGCCCCGCTTGAGCGGAAGCTACACCGTCAGCCAGGACGGTCGGATCGACCTTCCGTGGATTGGCAAGGTCAATGTAACGGGCCTTGGCGTCGACCAAATCGCGGAATTGGTCGAGACGCGCTATGCAGAAGGCTACCTCGTGTCGCCCCAAGTCGTCGTGGATATCGAGACGTTCGGCAGCAAGCCCGTTCAAATATTGGGCAACATTCAAAAGCCGGGCACTTATTACTTGCGAGGCCAGACCGACTTGATTGGCCTGCTCGCTCAAGCGGGCGGTATCGCCGACCAAGACCAGCTCTCTACCTACGAAGTGCAGATCAAGCGCGCGCGCGGCGATGGCGTCGAGCCGATTGCCGTGAGCGTCGACCGCCTGATGCATCTCGGGGAAGGAAACGTGCGCATTGAAGCGGGCGACCTCGTACACATCACGCGTGGCCGCGTGGTCTTCGTGTCCGGTGAGGTCACCAAGCCAGGCGCCGTCGCGTGGCGAGAAGGGCTCACGGTGTCGGCCGTCGTCGCAGCGGCGGGGGGGGCCGCCCAAACCGCCAACCTCCGCAAAGTTCTGATTTTGCGCGGCGACGAACGCCTGACCGTCAGTGTCCGCGACATTCAGCGCGGTCGCGCGCCCGATGTGCCCATCCGCGCCGATGACCAAATCATCGTCGACGAATCCGCGTTTTAGGGCCACACGCGGCGTCTCGCACACCAAACACTGCGACTATACTCTCCCACCGCACGTTCTCAGAAAATGAACCGCCATTCAGTGCGCGGTTGGCGGGACCGTGTCCAGGGTATTTTCCGTGCCCGCCCACAATCGCTGGAGGTTGCTCGTGTGCCGGTACAAGACCAGCCCGACCAACAGGGCCATCGCTGCAAGGTGAGACGGCGCGAAAAACCAGGCCGCGACGCCCACGGCAGGCAAGGCCAACAATGCGCCTACGCTGCTCTTTCGGGACACGCCCACCCCAAGCCCCCAGGTCGCCAAGCCAACGAGCGCGACCGGCCACGCGAGCGCCGCCACGACGCCCAGCGACGTCGCTACGCCCTTGCCACCCCGCCAGCGAAGGTAAGGCGTGAAGCAATGCGCGACGACGGCCACCAACGCGACAACATCGCCCAGCCAAGCGGGTCCATCCAGGTTGTTTGCCCAGACGACAAACACGGCGCCCTTGAGCACATCGAGCAGGAGGGTCAGCGCGCCCGCTTTTTTGCCCACCACACGCGCAACGTTGGTTGCTCCGATGTTCCCGCTTCCTTCTGCGTGTAGGTCGACATCGGCGGCATAACGCGCAATCACTTGGCCCACGGGAACGGCCGCCACCACAAAAGTCAGCACAATCAATGACAGCGGAATCACGTCCATTTCCTTGTCGAAGGGCGGTGAACACGGCTACCCTTGCACCTGCAGAGACGCCATATGCCGAGGACCGCTATGTTTGCTCGCCTGATTTTCCGCTTGCCATCGCCCGCCACCATGGGTGCCGTGTTGCTGTTTGCTGCCGCGTGCGGCGACAAAGAGGAGTCGACCGACACCACGTTCACCAACGGCACCACCGACACCGACACAACGGAGCCCGACTGCGACCTCTCGGTAGATGCCGATTGTGACGGTGTTCCCGATGCAGACGACTGCGACCCCAACGACCCATTGACCTATCCCGGTGCCACGGAAATCCCCTACGACGGCGCCGACAACGACTGCGCAGGCGACGGCGACCTCAATGATGTCGACGGTGACGGCTATATCTCCGACCGCGCAGGCGGCGACGACTGCAACGACGGAAGCGCGACCGCCTACCCTGGCGCTCCCGAGCAATGCAACGGCCGAGACGACGACTGCGACGGCTTTCCCACGGCTCCCGAAGACGAAACATCCGACTGCGACGGCGATGGCTATGGTCCGGGCCCCGGCGGCGACTGCGACGACGAAAACGCCGACGTATACCCCGGTGCGGTCGAGGTGTGGTACGACGGCGTGGATGGCGATTGCAACGGCGAGAGCGACTTCGACCAGGATGGCGACGGCGACCTCGACCTCGCGTCGGGCCGAGGCGGCGACTGCAACGACACCGACCCCACGGTGTACGACGGCGCGAAAGAGCTCATCGACGGCCAAGACAACGATTGTGACGAAGCATCGGACGTATTGAACATTCGCGATGCCTCCGCCACCTTTTATGGCACCACCGCGTCGGGCGATGGGTGGCTGGGCATGTCGGCCGCGTTTATGGACGACTACGACGGTGACGGCCTCGTCGACTGGGTGGTCGGTGGTCCATGGTCGAACCTCACCGACCCAGACTGCGACATCACCGCGGGCGCGGTCGCCACATGCGGCGGCTGGGTGCAGGTGATGCCGAGCAGCGCTCCGTCCACCGACCCTCCCGGCACCGTCGCGATGGGTCGCATCGAAGGCGACCAATCCTGGCTTGGCTGGAAGATTTCCAACATCGGCGACGTCGATGGCGACGCCTACGCCGAGCTTCTCGTGGGCGCACCCCTGGCAACTGCCAACGGCGGGGCATTTCTGTTCTCTGGCGCCGACCTTCGCCGCGGGGGCACATTGTCCGAATCCGACGCTCTAGCGATGTTTTCGGGAAGCGCGTACCTCGGCTTGGATGTGGGTATGTTGATGGACATCGACGGCGACGGTGTGCAAGAAATCTTCGCCGGCGCAGGCTTCAACGACCAAGCCATCGGCACGATTCCGACTTGGCTCGCGGTGTGGGACGGCGCGGCAGCAGGCGCCGGTGGTAACTTCAACCTCGGGAACGCCGCGTGGGTGTTGCAAGGCACCTTGACGGGCGGCGAGACCACAGGCCGGGCGGACATCGACGGCGACGGCGTCGGAGACCTTGTGGTCGGCAATGACACCGCGCGGGATGGCTCGGTGGTCTTTGTTTCCGGCCTTGACATCGCGGTCGGCGGGATTCAAACCCCCAACGACCACACCGCGATTGTCGGAGAGACAGGCGAAGCGTTCGGCGTGCACATCTCGCTTCTCGGCGATGCCAACGGCGACGGCTACGCCGATATCGCCGCGTCCGGACCAGCGGCCACGGGCGCCGCAGTTGTCGCGGAAGGCGGCATCGTGCGGGTATTGTCGGGTGCAGCCCTATCCACCGCGAGCCGTGCGGCCGACATCGCCTTGTTCACCGTCGAGGGCAGCCTCGATTACGGCGGCCTGGCGGTGACGGGCGGACGAAGCGGCGACATCGACGGCAGCGGCGCCCACGACCTCGTGGTGTCGTACCTCGGCGGAAGCTCGATTGGGATTGTGCGCGGGCGCTCCCATATCTTCTACGACGACGAAATCGCCGTTGGCGGAACCGTCGTCGCTGAGGATGCCCAAACCACGCTGACCGCAAGCGACTCCGGCGACCGCTTTGGCTTCGACGGCGACCTCTTCGACATCGACGGTGATGGCGACGCCGACCTCATCACGGGCGCCCCGAACGGAAGCTCCTCGCGCGGCATCGCGGTCCTGTATTCGCCCAACTGGTAGCGCGCAGACCGCGGGGAATGTTCCGCAGGGAGAGGTGTTGCTTTCCCTGCGGCCCCACCGCAGCCCAACGCAAAAAGGCCGCGACGACACGGGTCGTTCGCGGCCTGCTGCCAACGGGAATGCGCCGTTTAGCGCTTGGCGGCTTCGAGATCCTTACGGACACCGGGGCGCATCGTTTCCCAAATGAAGTTGTAGACGTCGATGTTGTCGGCGGGCTTCAAGCCGGCCTTCTCCAGCCGCTTGCGGAGGTCGTCGCCCATGGCTTGATAAGCGAGGTACTGCGCCGCGGTGGGGTTCGGCGTATACGACAGCTCGGGGGCGAGCCACCGGGCTTGCTGGCGGTACACGCTCGGCTTGATGCAGAAGTGCTCCTGCGGCAAGACCAAGCCTTGAATGACCGTAGCCATCGGCCAAGTGGGCACGGTGTCTTCGTTGGACTCGATGCCTGCGAGGAACGAAGAAAAGCGCTCGGCGTAGGAGTCTTCGCCGAACAGCACATCGCGCAAGCTAATGATGAAGTCCGCAACTGCGGCATCGGACAGCTTCCGCAAGGGCCGGATGTCGGCGCCGGTGCTGGCGATGTCGGTAGAGGACAACACCTCAATGGCCGACTCAAACAAGGTGGCGTAGTCGCCACGGTCGAGCAGCTCGTCGAAGATGTGCTGGCCGAGAAGCTCATTGGCGTAGTCGACCGCTGCCTGCCGGTTCTTCTTGCGACGCCGACCGCCGCCACCTTCTCGCACTTCTTCGAGGTAGCGAGAGTCTTGGAAGCCACCGGGGAACTGCTTTTGGAACAAGCTGAGCTGGTCGGCCACCGTGAAGATGTTCCGGCCTTCTTTCTTGGCGCGTTCCATGATGCGCGTGCGCGTGACAGCGCGGTCCAACGCCTGATTCAGCTTGGCGACGATCTCCTCGGCCTCATCCTCGTCGCGTTCGGCTGGCTGCATCAGCTCGTAGAAGCCTTCTTTGAAGGTTCGCGAGCGGCCATCCTCAAACTGATACTTCCGGCTGGTTTTGTCCTCACCGCACAGGATAGCGAGACCCCATTCTGGGCGCCGAATGTGATGATAGAGAACCGGCTGGGTAGGTTCGAGGTCGGCTGACATGAGCGCTCCGAGAATCCGAGGACCGTAGACAGCGGGCCAGATGGGGCCCTGTGAACCGTCTGCCGGACCGGGAAGGGTGTGATGGGCGGCGAGGGCCGCAAAAAAGCAGGGTCTGACCGGCGTTTGAGGAGCCGGCATTCGACCGGAATGACGTTTGGATGGGGCAGAAGGAAGAGAACACGGCTCCACTTCCGAAACTGCACTCGATCCAGACATCAGCCCGACCGACGGACCGCACACCCCTCTATCCAACTTGAGTCAGGTCCGCACCGCCAACCGGGCCGCGTTACACGCGCAACCTTCACGATGTCACGCAAGCGGGGCGTCCCCCGTTTCACACAATTCCGAAGAACACGAACAATCCGGAGGGATCGTGACCAAAGCCACCACTTCCGACATCTCGGCGGCCGTCGACTCCATTACCACCATTGGCGTCATCGGCGCCGGTCAAATGGGAGGCGGAATTGCGCATGTTGCCGCTACCTCCGGGTACGCGGTCATCCTGCAGGACATCTCGGAGGCCGCACTCGCACGCGCGGTGTCGACCATCGAAAAAAATCTCGCGCGCCAAGTCAAAAAAGGTTCGCTTTCCGAGGCGGACGCGGCGGCGGCCGTCGGGCGCATCCAGACCACCCTCGAGCTGGCCCCGATGTCGGCCGCACAATTGGTCATCGAAGCGGCAACCGAAAACCGCGAGCTCAAGCTCCGCATCTTCGCGAACGTGTGCCCGCATCTGGCACCCGACGCCATCTTGTGCAGCAACACGTCCTCGATTTCTATCACCGACCTCGCGCGTCACACGGACCGTCCCGAGCGCTTCATGGGGATGCACTTCATGAATCCGGTTCCCGTGATGAAGCTCGTAGAGCTGATTCGCGGCATGGCCACCACCGACCATACCTGCGCGGTCGTCGAGGCCATTTCTGCGCGCCTCGGAAAGACCACCGTCCTGAGCGCAAAAGACGTCCCTGGATTCATCGTCAATCGCGTGCTCATGCCCTACATCAATGAGGCAGTCCAAACGCTTTACGAGGGAATCGCAACCGTCGAAGACATCGACACAGCGATGAAGCTCGGAACCAACGTGCCCATGGGGCCCCTCACCCTCGCCGACTTCATCGGCCTCGACACCTGTCTCGCAATCATGGAAGTCCTCTACCATGGCTTTTGTGACAGCAAGTACCGGCCCTCTCCTTTGCTTCGCAAATACGTCGAAGCGGGCTGGTTGGGCCGCAAGAGCGGTCGTGGCTTCTACACCTACGAATGAGGTTTCCCATGACGCCAACATTTGACACTCTTCTTGTGTCCATGTCCGAAGGCATCGGGCACCTCCAGCTTCACCGCCCCAAGGCCTTGAATGCCCTCAACGCGCAGCTCATCGGCGAGTTGGGTGACGCCGTCGCGTTTCTCGCGCAGCAGGACCTTCGCGCGCTGGTGGTCTCGGGCGCTGGCGGTCGTGCGTTCGCTGCGGGCGCCGATATCAAAGAAATGGTCGACTATTCCCCTGCGCAAGCACGAGAGATGGCCGAGCGCGGGCAAGCAGTGCTCAACCAGCTCGCGGCGTTTCCCGCGCCCACCATCGCGGCGGTCCAGGGCTTTGCCTTGGGCGGTGGCTGTGAGCTGGCAATGTGCTGCGACGTCATCCTCGCGCACACTTCGGCTGTTTTCGGGCAGCCGGAGGTCAAAATCGGCGTCATCCCTGGCTTCGGCGGCACACAACGCCTCGTGCGGCGTGTCGGCACCCAGCGGGCGCTCGAGCTGACCCTCACCGGACGCAACGTCAAGGCCAGCGAAGCTGTCGCAATCGGGCTCGCGTTGCAGCAGGTGGAGGGCGATGTGGTCGAGGCCGCGTTCCAGCTTGCGCAGGCGATGGCGGCGAACGCTCCCCTCGCCGTGCAGCGGGCCAAAATCGCGATTCACTCCGCTGACACCTTGCTCGCGCCCGGCCTCGCCGGCGAAGCGCGGTTGTTTGCAGATTGTTTCCGCGACACAGATCAGTCGGAAGGTATGCGAGCCTTTATCGACCGCCGTCCGCCACGCTACAACGGGCGATAGCCGTTTTCCCACCTCGAAACCGTTTGTGGATACGCACCGATGGGTCCAACGAAAAGTCGGTGCGTGCGCTTCTCAAGGAGTCGACGATGATTGACCTTCCCGAAGACGTACTCGAAATTCAAAACTTGGCCCGAGACTTCGCGCGGAACGAGATTCTTCCTGGCGCTTCGGAGCGGGACCAAACGCACACGTTCCCCTCCGAAATCGTCGCCCAGCTCGGTGAAATGGGCTTCATGGGCATGTTCGTGCCCGAAGCCTATGGCGGCGTCGGCATGAGCGTGCTCGCATATGTCACCGCGCTCGAAGAAATTGCCTACGCCGACGCTGGCGTCGCCGTCATCATGAGCGTCAACAACTCGCTCGCCGGCTGGCCGATTCTCGCATTCGGAACCGAGGAGCAAAAGCAAAAATACCTTCGCCCAATCGCGAGCGGTGAAAAGGTCGGCTGCTACGCACTAACGGAACCCAACGCCGGCTCCGACGCGGGCGCACAGCAGACCCGCTACCATCGCGACGCAGCGGGCAACTACGTGCTCAATGGCACCAAGATGTGGATTACCAACGGTCCCCAGGCCGAAATCTGCGTCACCTACGCCAACAAAGACCCGTCGATGCGCCACCGCGGTGTGTCTGCATTCATCATCGAAAAGAGCATGGACGGCTTTGACGTAGGCAAGGTCGAAGAGAAGATGGGCATCGCCTGCTCGTCGACCTCCGAGCTCGTCTACCGCGACCTCGTCGTGCCCGCCGAAAACCGCCTCTTTGAGGAAGACAAGGGATTCAGCGTCGCCATGGCCACCCTCGACGGCGGTCGCATCGGCATTGCGGCCCAGGCCCTCGGCATCGCCCAGCGTTCCCTTGACCTCGCGATTGCCCACGCCAAGGCACGCATCGCATTCGGCAAGCCCATCGCCACCAACCAGGCGATTCAGTGGATGATTGCCGACATGGGAACCCGCATCGAAGCCGCGCGCTTGCTCACGCAAAAGGCCGCGATGCTCAAGGACTCCTGCAAAAACGAGTCGCTGGACGTGCAACAGGCGCGCTGTGGCCGTGCTTGCTCGATGGCCAAGCTCTACGCGAGCGAGGCGGCCAACTTCTGCGCCGACAAGGCTCTGCAAATCCACGGCGGCTACGGGTACAGCAAAGAGTACGAAGTCGAGCGACTCTACCGCGACGCCCGCATCACGACGCTCTACGAAGGCACGAGCGAAATCCAGCGCCTCGTCATCGCCAAGTCGTTCCTCGGCTGACGAAGCGCCAGGGTCCCCGCATCCACGTCAGCGCTGGGGTAGCGAATCGCCCAGGCCTCTCCCCAGCGCGGAGGCCTGGAGCACCGCTGCCGTGCGTCGGAGGGGCGGGACCGTGCTTGGCGCCCTCGCGTGGCCCCACACCCGCGTACGGCGGTTGCGAGGGCACGCACGCCAAGGTGTGCGCCCCTCCCGCAGCCAGCGCGAAAGGTTCTGCGCGGTCTCGGACAGGGCCGTAGACCCGCTCGGGACCATCGCGAGCACCTCGGTCATCGAGCAAACGCCGTCTTCCAGCACTCGCGACCTGCAGGAAAGCGCGCTCGCCTTCGATTTCGTCGCCCATCAAGCCCCGCGGAATCTCTGCGCGTCCGAACGCATACGGCATGTTCAACAACCCCATGCCTACCTATTTCCGACACACTCGCCCCTCTCGACGTTGGGCCTCTTTTTGCCGGAAAGCGCCATCCCTGGGACAGAAGCGGCGTCGGGTGGGACCGTCGACCTCCTCGCGTACGCGATACCGCCATTTGCTCGGACCATTCCGGCGTGACGATTCGACGAGCGCCGACGGACGCGGTTTTTGGTGGCACCCGTAGACATCCGAAGGTTGATCCCGCGCATCCCCTCCCCGCGACTTTTCGAAACGCCCGCGACGGCGCGCCGGTTTCCCGTTACGAACGAGTGACAGACCCCGGAGCACGCTTGGAGTCCAACGCCCTGGTTGTGGTAGTCGACGATGACCCCACGTTGCGGGAAATTGTTGCGTTGGGGCTCACCCAAGCCGGCTTCGCGGTTCAATCGTTTGCATCCGCCTCGGACGCCCTGTCGGCCACCTTCGAACAGCCGCCCCAGGCATTGGTCGCCGACCTCATGATGCCCGACGTAGACGGGTTTGAGTTGTGCCACGCCGCACGCTCCCACCCCGCCTACTGCAATGCCAAAATCGTCGTGGTTTCTGCAAAAACATACGAAACCGACCGACAAGCCGCTCTTGATGCAGGCGCCGACGCCTTCCTCCCCAAGCCTGTCGATGCTGCGCTCCTGAGCCGCACCTTGCGCCGCCTCCTCTCCGACCGCATCCACATTGGCTTTTGGGGCGTGCGCGGCACCTTGCCCGCACCTTCCGCAAGCGCCGTTCGCTACGGCGGCAACACAAGCTGTGTCAGCATTGAGTTGCCCCGTGGTCAGCGCTTTGTGCTCGATGCGGGGTCCGGCATTCAAGGTTTGGGTCGCGAATGGATGAAAGAGAAGCGCAGACAAACCGCCGCGATTCTCATTACCCATCCCCACTGGGACCACATCAACGCCCTGCCGTTTTTCGCGCCGCTTTACGTCCCCGGCAATCAGTTTCGGATTTGTGGCCCCGCCCAGCCCGGCGCGTCGATGCGCGACCTTGTCGCGGCGCAGATGGACGGACGCTTTTTCCCCATCACGCCCCGCGAATTTGCGTCAGATATCACATACACCGACCTTCGGCAAGGCAACTACCAAATCCTCGATACCAACGTATCTACATTCCTTCTCATGCACCCCGGAACGTGTCTCGGCTACCGAATTCGCTATGGCGACCGAACGATTGCGTATATCACCGACCAAGAGCTCTCCGCACCCGGTCTTCCCGGATACAGCGCGAGCTACGTTGACACTCTCGCACGCTTTTTGAGCGGTGCCGACGTACTCATCACCGACACCACCTACACCGACGCCGAATATCCGAGCCGCGTCGGTTGGGGCCACTCGAGTGTGTCCCAAGTCGCCGACCTTGCCCATCGAGCTGGCGTCAAGCACCTATGCTTGGTCCACCACGACCCAACCCAAACCGACGACGACATCGACGCCAAGCTCGCCGACTGCCAAGCCGTCCTCCAACGCCTCGGCGCGACCCTTCGCGTGTCTGCACCCGCGGAGGGCACCGTCCTCAAGCTATGACGCGCGACAAAAAACCTACCCTCTCTCGGGTGGGACAGTGCACACACTTCGGATACTTTGCCGGTGCTTTGTTGCGAGGACTCGGTGCTCACCCCGGCAGACATTCGTAGCGTCCAGCTTTATCGGCGGCCCCTCGGCCAACGCCTACTCGCAGACTTGGTGGTTCGCCCCTACCATGCGCTGCGCGGCGTGCATGTCGTTGTAGAAGGCTGGGAGAACCTCCCCGTCGACAAGCCGGTGATTGTGGCGATGAACCACACCGACCGGTACAACTACCTTGGGTTCCAAGTCGAGCTGCACAAACAACGGCGCCCGTACCTCGCCGCATGGGTCAAGGGCAAATATTACGAAAAGTCCATCAGCCGCGTATTTATGCGGTCTACCAGCAATATTCCGGTCCCCAGTCGTGGGTATGTGCTGGTTGGGTTGTTTCGACAACATGTAGGTCGAAAGCCCACCGCCACCGAGTATCGAAACATGCGCGACCTCGTCGATGGCGTGCCCCAAATCCAACTCGGCGACGACCTTCGCCGCTGGGTTGGCGGCGATATCGCGGGCTGGGTCCAGCATGTTGAGGCGGCGTATCAGGACATGGCCAACGAAGTGGTCACCCTCACCGGTCGGGCTTTTGACGTGGGCATGCAGGTGCAGATTTTCCCCGAGGGAACCCGCTCTATCACCGTACAGCGCGGCCACTCTGGCATTGCGCAGATTGCCCAATACTTCCAGGTTCCGATTGTTCCCGTGGGTTGCAGTGGGAGCCACAAAGTCTACCCAAACTCCTCGCCTTGGCCCCGGCCTGGCACCATCACCTACCGCATCGGACCACCCATTTTTCCCGATGCCGCGGAAGTGGCGATGTACCAGGTGAAGGCTCCTTTCCAGCCGATGTCCCGCGCCGCCCAAAAAAACCATGGGCCCCAGTTTCAAGGCATCGTCGACGTTGTCATGGACCGCATCCGCGACTTGGTGGACCCGGACCACATTGGCCCCCCGGCTCCCGCGGTCAACGACGTCGACCGCTTTATCGTGTGAGCCCGCGACTCGACCGCTCCGTTCGCCTACTCCATCGACAACGACGCCCAGTCCGACCAATACGGGCCCTCGCCCAAGAACGGGTCGTGGGAAATCCCCAGCGCCGCGGCCAACGCGCGGCGACCTGACAGCCGGTCGTCATGGTAGGCCTGCGCGAGGGGCGGATACCGATGCGTCGCCCCCACAGGACACGCATTGCGTGCGGCACAACGCCCAACACAACCACCTTGCTGTTTCCAATCCGCGCAGGCAGAAATGCGGAAGCCTCCTGCCAACGCGCCCGCAGGACATTCAGACACGCAAGGCGCGGCGCAGCCTTCACACGGCGATGGCCCCGTGCGTGGCCCCCGAATGTGGAGCTGCGGCGGCAACGTGCGCACAAAACAAGCAGCGCGAAGCCCCATCCAAGGCCCCACTTCGTCATCCATCAGCAAACCCAACCGCGACGGCCAGCCCAGTCCTGCCGCAAACGCGAGCGGTCGAAAGTCGACAAAACGTTCGGCGTCAAAGGCACACCGGACCCACAGACGGTCGGCGGACGGCGCGGGGTCGAGGCGGCGCAGCGCAGAAGCGATGAATTGGTCGAGAGGGTGCGCGTGGGCCGTTAGCACCTGTGGGTCCCGCTTCACCGCAGCCACAAACGCGTGCCAAAGCGCGGGTCCCGCAGACGCAAACACGACGACGCCCGTGCAACCCGGCAACACGGCCTCGGCCTCCGCGTTGGGTGCTGCGACGCCCACGTGGTTTAGCCCAATCTCCCGAAGTCCCGTGAGAAGGGTTTCCCAGGAAAATTCTACCTCCTGCGTCATCGACCGCCTCCGCACCTTGTTCCAATTTTAGTACAAACGTTCAATATCTTGACATGCACCTGTATTCCCTGCTTCACAAGCCCGCACAAAGTATGTGCGGGCAAGGTCGCGGTCCCGCTTCCGACCCAAGCTACCCTCAAAGTATCGCCACGCCATGTTTCTACAGGCATTGGCATCACCCAAGCTGCAACCTTGTTCCAATACAATGACGCTCTCTTTGAGGTCCACGGCGCCGCCATCCCCTTCGGTCAACATCAGCGCGAGGTTGTTGCAAGAGCGCCCTACTCCGTCATCGCATGCTTTTGACAACAAACCGCGCGCGAAGCGGTGGTCCTGGAGGCGCTTTGGCCCCGTCCACAGCAAGTAGCCGGCATTTCCACACCCAAGCGCGCTCCCTTGTTGGCAGGCTTGCAAATAATGTCCGATAGCAACCTGGATGTCCGACCCCACACCGCGTCCCACTTCGTAGAGATAGCCGAGGTTGTTGCAGGCTCCCGCCGTCCCGAGCGCACACCCTTTGACATAAAGTTCCGCGGCTTTTCCCAAGTCAAGGCCGAGCGAAGTGCCGTCCTCCCACAACATTCCCAAGTTGGTACACGAGCGGCCACTCTCTAATGAGCAGCCGCGCGCATATGCCCGCTGCGCAGCCGCAACGTCAGCCGCTCCCAAACGGTCGCCTTCCAACAAATAGCCAATGTTGCCGCAAGCGGTGCCGCTGCCGAGCGCACACGCACGCCGATACAGCGCCGCCGCGCGCCGAATGTCCTCCACCAGACCGTTCTCCGCCATCTCGTGATGGTAGCCCAGTCGATTGCAAGCATCCGCATCGCTATCCGCAACACACGCTTGCCAGAGTGAATCGGCGTCCAATCGTTGTTCTGGAGAAACGTTCCCCGCGAACGCAAGCGGCGTGATGTCCTCCACCGGCGCGACCGCAAAGTCTCCCGCCATCGTCTGTACTGGGCAAGCATCGGTCTCTTGGAGACGACACGCTTTCTCCAACAAAGCAGCGGCCCGTTCCGCATCCTGCAGAACACCACGCGCGCCTTCTTCTGCGCGTTGGCCCAAGATACGACAAGAGGCGCCATCGTCAAGGTCGCAGCCCCGCTCCAACGCGGCGACCGACGCGGGGAGGTCTATCGCGCCGCCCTCACCCGCCGCGAGCATCACGCCGACATCACCACAGGACGCCCCCCAACCCAACGTACACGCCTGCTGGTACCGAAGGCGGGCAGCGGGCAAGTCCGGTGCACCTTGAATGCCTTGTTCGAGCACAACTCCCAGGTTGGCACAAGAAAGGCCGTGTCCATGGTCACATCCGCGCTGGTACAAGGCCGCTGCGTGTGCCCGTGAGGCCTGCACGCCGTCCGCACCGTGTTCTACGCGATAGCCAAGGTCTGCACACCCCGCAGCATCGGCGAGGGACACACAACCCCGCCAATAACCCAACACACGCTCCTGCACGGGACGCGGCGTACCTGCCGCGAAATCGGGCTTTGCCAGCGGGTCCTCGTCGCCTGGCTCCCCCGCCGGAGGGCGCTTCCCTGCGCTGGATTCCGCAGGTGGCGCCACGGGCAAGAGGCCATCGCGCAACACCCGCGGCGCCATCGACTCCAACGTATGCGCACGCTTCCGCTGCGCGCGCTTCGAGAGCTCCTTTTTCACTGTCTGGTGGGCACTTTGTGCAAATCGTTCCGCGCTGCCTTCCAATCCCGAAGGCGGCGCCAGGTCCGCAACAGGCAACTCCAAACTTGCAAGGGAAGCCACATCTGGTGCAACTTCTCGCGCAAAGTCCGCCAGCATCAACGGCGGTCCTTGGTGCGCAGGGAGCGCGCCCCCCGCCATCGTTCCTTGTTGCAGCACCCAACGAGAATAATCTACGGCTTCGTCAGAATGCACCTTCCCATCGTTCTGCGCATCAGCCCAGCCCCGCATCCCGCCCAACACAAGATACGAAAACCCACTTCGACGTTCACCGGCCAACAAGCGGCGGTCGTTGGAAACCAGCACCATCTCGGTCACCGTCGGGAGAACCGACGTTGGCCACGTCCCCGAAGCGCCATCGACCGGCGGCCCCTGCACGCTATCGACCACCCACACGCTCGCAGATGCTGCACCGGTCGCCAAACGCGCCGCAAGCTCACTTCGCAGCACCCCCTGCCCTGGCGCCCCGGTGCGTGGGGTGTCGACCCCCCAAAGGACCGCGTCGGCGCCGGTCGCCGTGAGGCTTGTGTGGCCGACAAACACCAACCAAACGCGCCCGCCGGCCTGCACCTCCGCCGATGCCGCGTCGACCGCGGCGCGAATTGCCGTCGCGTTCGCGTTTTTGTCGGTCAGCACATGAATGTGGGACGACGCGAGCCCCCGTGTTCGGGACAGCCACTGCTCCCACTCCCCCACGGTTTGCGCAGCACCCGGAACATCGCTGAGGTGGACATAGTCTTCGATGCCCACCAGCACCGCGGCGTCCTTTCGTCCAGCGGCGGTACCGCCTTGCGGCGCACGCCCGAGGTCGGGCCACGGGCTCGCCCCCGCCACCGCCGACAACCAAAGGGAAACGAAACAACCGACCACACCGACCTCACCCAGTTGGTGCCAAATCCTACCTTCGTTCGCCCCGACCAGCGACCACTCGCTGCGCCTCGTCCTCGCAACCCGACCTTGGGTCGGATACCGAAGGCGCGCAAGGAGACGCCATGGCCGACCCACTTGGCACCACCACCGATCCCATTTTCATCTTGGGAACCGAGCGCTCGGGGTCCAACCTGCTGCGCCTTGTGCTGGATGCCCACAGTCGCATCACGGTGCCCCACCCACCCCATGTCATGAACTACTTCGGGCCTCTGGAGCACCGTTACGCCCCGCTCACCGAGCGCCCGAACCGCCACAGACTCGCCGCCGACATCGCCTCCCTCGTCAACGTCCACATTCATCCGTGGGACATCGTGCCCGACGTCGACCGCCTCACCGATGAAGCAAGCCCTCCTGACCTCTTCGGCTTGTTCGTTCAACTCTACGACCAACATCGAGAGTCCACGGGAAAAGCGCGCTGGGGCTGCAAGTCAACATTTATGATTCATTACGTCGACCGCATCCTGGCCCGCTTTCCTGATGCGGGCCTATTGTGGCTGGTTCGCGACCCGCGCGACGTCGCAGTGTCCGCGCGAGACAGCGTGTTTAGCCCCTGTGACCCGCGATTGTCGGCCCGTTTGTGGGCTACCCAACAGCAGCAAGGCCTCGACCTCCAAGCCCGGATTGGCGACCGCCTCTTGCGGATCCATTACGAAGACCTGGTCGGCAATCCCGAGGAAGAAGTCGCACGCATCGCAGCCTATCTGCACGAGGCGTGCGAACCTTCGATGCTGCGCTTCGCCGAAACCGACAACGCCCGGCGCATCGCATCTCTGATGGACTCCTGGAAGAACGCCAGCGCCGGCTTTCTGAAAAACAACACCCGAAAGTGGGCCTCTCGCCTGCAACCTGGGGAGCTGCGCGCGGTCGAAGAAGAGGCCGGACCGCAAATGCGCGCGCTGGGCTACGAATGCGCCACGGACGCCCAAGGCCCGACGCCCGACCCCTTGTTGTGGCTGCGCGAAGCCCGCTACCGCGCCCGTGTGGAGCTAAAGTCCCTCCAGTCCGACAAAAACCATTGGGCGCGCTGGCGCCGCCGGGCATTCCTCACCGCCCTCGACCTCCGAACCCGATGACGCACCAACTGGTCGATGTGCGCCCCACGCTCCGGCAGGTGCGCCGCCGCGTCGAAGCGCTCGCGCCCGCCCGTGGTCCATCCGTTGAACGATTCTGCGAAGAGGTCCGCGATGTGGTGATTATCGCGTCGAGTTCCCGCGGCGGTTCGAGCGTATTCAGCGAAACACTCCGGGCAAGCCCGCACCTTGTCCACCTCCAGGCCGAGCTCAATCCCCTCCTGACGCTCGCGGGGCTCCATCCCCTCGACACCGGCGGTGCAGACGACGCGCTCGACGTCAACATCCCCATGGACGCCGCGGCCCTCGACCGCGAGCTTGCCCTCGACGCCGGCAATATCGCCGACGGTCCCCCGGACATCGAACGGTGGGCCTACGACATTGCGTGGCGTCTCCTCGTGCAATGGCCCGACCTTCCCATCGACCCCGAGTGGGTGTTCGCCGTCGTTCTGGCCGCATGGCACGCCCCCCAGCGGCCCAGCCGACGCGCAGACCTCGTGCTCCACGTTCATTTGGCGGTCATATACGCCCTTCACGCACGCTGGCCCCACGTTCGCGCCGCATATTGGGACATCAGTCAGCCCGCCCATTCCCCGGCCACCCTCCCCCCCGAGGGTCCGCCGGGCCACACCATCGTCGAAGAGCCACCCTTCGTCACGGTCGGGCCATGGGACCGCGTAAGCAAGCAAAAGCTCGCGACATCGCCTCTGCTCATCAAGACACCGAGCAACTGCTATCGCTTGCCGTTTTTGGCCGCGCTGTTCCCCCGTGCCCGCTTCCGTGTGTTGCACCTCACGCGCAATCCCGCCGCGTCAATCAATGGCTTGGTCGATGGCTGGCAGTTTCACGGCTTTCATTCCCACGCCGTCACGCCCGCGCTGAATGTCGAGGGCTATTCCAACGTCCGTCCCCTTGATGCACGTTTTTGGAAATACGACCTGTTCCCCGGCTGGCGCGACTACGCGCACCTTCCCCTCGTCGACATCGCCGCCGCACAATGGACCCACGCCCACCGGTATACGCTCGACTTCCTCGACCAGCATCCCGACGTACCTTCGCTGCGGGTGCCGTTCGAGTCCATCACCGGTGACCTCTCGACACGCCGGGCCGCGTTCCACCGTGTCGCGGACTGGATCGGCATTCCCATCGAAGGCCCCCTTGAGCGGCTGGTTCACCAACCGCTACCGCCCGTGATGGCCACCGCACGCCCCCGTGCCCGCCGCTGGTTCGCGCGCGCCGACGCCTTGGCTCCCACCCTCCAGAATCCCCTGATTCGCGACACCGCGCGCCGCTTGGGCTACGACTCGAAGGAAACCTGGACATGACGACACTCCCCGCGACCTTCGGCGGTCCTACCTTTACTACCCGCCCCCACCCCCACGCGGTCGATGTCGAAGTGGGGCACGTTTGGCGTACAGTCGGCGTTTGGAACGAAACGGCACCGCTTCTCGAAGCTGCGCTCGTGTGGCCCCCCGACTCCCTCGCGTCGATTTCCCATCCCGACGAAGCGTTGATGCTGCGCGTGCCTGACCTCGGCGTGATGCGCCGTCAAATGGACGTCTTGGCCAACACCTTCACCCAGCTTGGTGTACACGTACACCTCTTTCAAGCGCCCGAAGCCCCGCCCAATACTGTGTTTTTGCGCGACCTCGTATTCACGACACCCGAGGGGTGCGCGCTCGGTCGGCCGGCGAGTCCCGTTCGCGCGGCCGAGCCACGCAGGATTGCAGCGGCCCTCGCCCAGCTCGGTGTTCCTTTGCTCGGTCTTCCGCGAGGAGACGCGTTTTTTGAAGGCGCCGACGCACTTTGGCTCGACGCGCGCACTCTCCTCGTCGGACAAGGCGTGCGCACAACCCCTGCTGCGCTGCCCTTTTTGCAAGGCGTGGTCGGTCCCGACGTCACCTTGGTTCCCGTGCCCCTCCCGCGCGGTACCCAACACCTCCTGGGCGTCGTGGTGTTGCTCGACCAAGACCTCGCGATGGTCGACGCAGCCCGCGCGCCGGCCAGCCTCGTCCAGTTCTTGTCCGATTCCGGCTGGACCACGCTCCCCTTGCCCCCTTCCGACGAACTCCGAGACAAGCGCGGCATGAACGCGGTTGTCGTCGCGCCGCGGGTCGCGGTCGTCCCCGCGGGTTGTCCCGAGATTCGTCACACCCTGGAAAAACACGGTGTTACCGCCGTTCCCGTCGACGTTTCCGGCTTTATCGATGCAGGCGGTGCCATGGGCTGCATGACCGCGCCCCTCCTGCGACGCGCACCGCAAGCTTGACCCAATCCGGTTCGCACCTCGGTTCCGACGGAATTAGACCCCCATTTTCCGCCGATGTCTCTGCTTCCGAGGATACCCATGATTCGTTCGACTGTTGCCCATCCGGCGCTATTGGTGACCTTGCTCGCCTCCTGCGGCCCCAAAGCACCCCTGGCTCCCCCCGCGCCTGCACGCCCCGCGGACCTCTCCGGCTTGCCCGACTACGCGCGGGATCTCTGGGAGGACATGGACCCCTCCGCCGACGCTTGCGCCGATTTCTACCGCTTCGCTTGCGGCGGCTGGGAAGACACCACCAAGCTGCCGGCAGACCGCTCGCGCTGGACACGCAGCTTCTCGGAAATCACCGAGCGCAACGAAGAGTGGGTCAAGTCCTTGCTCGAATCGGCCGCCGAGACCCCCGACCAAGGCGACGCCGACTGGGCCCGCCTCGGCAACCTCTACGCCGCCTGTATGGACGAAGGCGCCATCAACACGGCCGGCTTGGCCCCCATTCAGGCCTACGCCACCGAAATCGACGGCATCACCGACCTCAAGAGCTTGTCTGCGGTAGTCGGCAAGCTCCACACCATGAGCATTGACGTCTTCTTCGGCGGCGGCGTAGAGGGCGACTTCGTCGACCCCGGCCTGCAAATTCTGCACATGGGCCAAAGCGGCTTGTCCTTGCCCGACCGCGACTACTACCTCAAGGACGACGAGCGCAACACGTCGCTCCAAAAAGACCTCGTGGTCCACATCGCCGCCACACTCAAGCTGGCCGGCTTCGCGACCGATGCCGACGCCGACGCCCGCGCCCAGGCCATCTACGCCTTCGAAAAGGCCCTCGCCGAGCTGCACCAGCCCCGCGAAAACCTCCGCGACCCCACAAAAATCTACAACCGCGTCGACCGCGCCGGCTTGCCCGAGGTCTGCCCCGAGCTCGACTGGACGGCTTGGCTCACCTCCCTGAACGGCGCCCACATCGAGCACATCAGCCTGGACTCGAAGGAAGTTTTCGCCGGCGTCACCAAGCTCATGGCCGCCACCGACATCGCCGTGCTCAAGGACTACATGCGGTGGTCCCTCGTGCGTGACACCGCCGACCACCTCCCCACCGCCATCGCCGACAGCCACTTCGCGTATTTCGGCAAAAAAGTCACCGGCCAAGAAGAGCAGTCGCCCCGTTGGAAGCGTTGTGGCCGCATCGTCGGGGACGCGATGGGCGAAGCCATCGGCCGCAAATACGTCGACAAGTTCTTCGCGGGCGGCTCCAAAGAAACGGCGCTCACCCTCATCGGCGACATCCAAAACGCCTTCGAGGCCGGTCTTCCCGAGCTGTCCTGGATGGACCCCGAGACCCGCACGCGCGCCATTGAAAAGAAAAACACGCTCGTCAACAAGATTGGCTACCCCGAAGAGTGGACCGATTACAGCGCGCTTCAGGTCTCCCGCGACACCCACGCCCAAAACGTGCTCCAGGCGCGCTTGTTCGACCACAATGAAGCAATCGCGCGGGCCAGCAAGCCCACCGACCGCAGCATTTGGTTGATGCCGCCGCACCTCGTCAATGCCTACTACCACCCCCTTCTCAACGAAATGGCCTTCCCCGCGGGCATCTTGCAGTCGCCATTCTTCGACGCCGCGCGCCCCGCAGCCATGAACTACGGCGCTATCGGCATGGTCATGGGCCACGAACTGACCCACGGCTTCGACGACGAAGGCTCCCAGTTCGACCCCCAAGGCAAAGTCCACGATTGGTGGGCCCCCGAAGCCCGCGAGCGCTTCGAAGAGCGCACCGGCTGCGTCGCCGATTTCTACGGCAAGTTCGAGCCGATTGAAGGCATGCACATCAACGGCCAACTCACCAACGGCGAAAACATCGCCGACATCGGTGGTCTGCGCGTCGCGTATCGTGCCTGGAAGGCGCGCGCGGGTGAAAATCCCGAGTCCGTCCCCGGTCTCACCGGCGAGCAGCTCTTTTTCGTGAGCTTCGCCCAAGGCTGGTGCTCGCTTGCAAAAGATGAGTATCTCCAGATGCAGTTGTCCAGTGACCCGCACTCCCCTGCGAAATACCGCGTCCTCGGCACGCTTTCACAGCTCCCCGAGTTCCACGAAGCATTCAACTGCGCGGAAGGCACCCCCATGCGACCCGCGCAGCAGTGCGAAGTCTGGTAGTTCGACCAAACGCGATAAAGGGAAGCCGTTCGGGCCGCGGGCCCGAACGGGCCGGGGAGCCCAAGGTCTCCCCGGCAGCGGGGGAGCCCACGGTCTCCCCCGCGGGAAACCGCCGGGCGGTCTCCACGGCGCGCGATGCCATCGAACTCGCGGAGTCGTCAGTGCGAGAGGCGCAGCAGCAGGGCGCTTCGCAAGTCCTGCACCGGCCGACACCGCTCCCGAAGCCCCGGCACCCGCAATACGGTCTCTACCAAGTGCTGCGGGTTGAGGAAGTCGAGGTCGCGGGCGAGGCACTGGGCGAGGCGCCGGCCGGGAAAATACCGCAGCAGCGCATCGACATTGCCACGCTCCAAGATGGAGTCGGCATACCGGAGCTGGCCGGCGTACTGCCGCGCCATTTCTTCGAGGCGGTCGCGTCCCCGCGCCTTCGGCGCGTGGCTAAGGTGCGCGTTGATGGCCACCATATACGACGACCGCGCCGCTTCAAGCAGAAGGCCCACGAGCGCCGCAGGTTCGAGAGGTCGACCAGAATCCGCGAGGGCAGGCCCCAACAATTCCGGGTGAACAAAATAGCTCTCGACCTCGAAATACGGAAGAACCTCGACCACATCGGACTGGCGGGCGAGAGCTTCGTCGGGCCATGCGTCCCGGTCGACCACGCCACAACGGGGCGCGCCCTTCGCTTCGCCCCCGCCTTCTTGGAGGTGCCGCACGATGTCGCGGTGGCCCCCCAACGGAACCACCCGAACGGATGAGCCGCGCAGCACCCATCGGTAGAACGACTCATCTACCGAGCCCGGTCTCCCCGCACAATACAACACGGGACTCGCATCGTCTGTCGGTAGCCGTTGGGGCATATCGTTGCTCTCCAGCCTCCTAGCGTATCACCGCACGTCAAGATGTGCGCACTTGGCGGCGCAAATCCCGTGCCAGCGTGGGCCTCGTGCGCCGCCGCGGTCCGCCCCGCGCCTGCACACGCCAAGCGGGGAGTGCCGCCAAACCTACCCCAAGCGCGCAAACACGCGCGCAGAGCCACGCCGCCCATCACCTACCCTCTCGACACGCCGTCGTCGCCGTCAATCCCCAAATGGCGGTGCAGCGTCGACCGCCGCAATATTGTCGAAGCCGCGGATGACCTCCGGGGGGCCAGCGTGTGCGCGCGCAAACAGGCGCACGTCCCGGTGTTTCGTTCTTGGTCAAGCGCAAACGCGCGTAGCCAACCCAGAAGGCACGGAGATCTCCCTTCGCGCATCCACCACCCGCGATACGACACCCCGCAAACGACAAACCCAAGATTCGCGAGACAAACGACCGAACGGCATGTCCATTGCTCCGGATGCGTGCGAATATCGCGAGCCGCCGCGACTTCCCCTTCTTTCGTGGCAATCTGGTACACCCTCACGCGTGCGTCACAAGCGACCCGGTGTTCTGCCCCGGCAGGGCGACACAACGCTACATTGATGCTTCCCGCCCTCCTTCGACTGCGCCATGACCACTTCCGACTCCCGACAGACCCCTCCCATTCGGGACATTGCTATCGTCCTTGCGGCCATGTTCGCATTTTCGATGATGGCGCTGTTCACACGCGCGGCGGGCGCATCGGTGCTCGGCATGGCGGCCTGGCGCGCTATCATGGTCACCGCTGTGTTTGCGGGGATGACCATCTGGCGCGATGGCCACCGCACCTTGCTCGCCCCCGACCGCACCACGCTGCGCCTCGGCGGCCTTCTCGGTGCGGCGCTCGCGGTGGCGTCGAGCACATTTGTCGGCGGCTACGCCTTCACCACCATCGCCAACACCATTTTCCTGCACAACCTCGCACCGGTGGTGGTCTTCCCGCTGGCGTGGTGGTTGTTTCGGGAGCGCCCCCTCCCCGCCGCCCTCACGGGTGCAGGAATCGCCCTCGTGGGCGTCGCGATGCTCACCGGCGTCAGCCTGTTCCAAGTCGCGCACTTCGCCAATCCACGCTTCCTCCTGGGGGACGGCCTCGCCCTCGCGTCGGCTGGAGGCTATGGCGCCGTAATTGTGCTCACCCGCGCCACACGCCAAGCGGGCACACCGATTCTCGCGACCCTCACCTTGTCGTGGGGGATTGCGGCGGTCCTGTTGAGCGTAGTGGCCCTGTTTGCAGGTGACTTCTGGTTGTCGCCCTCCGCGCTCGCGTGGACGTTTGGCCTCGCGGTGCTCTGCACCAACCTGCCATTTTACTTGCTAAACGTTGGGATGCAGCGCGTCAGTGCAGGCCTTGCGTCTGTTCTTTCGCTCTCCGAAGTTGTATTTGCAACCATACTGGGTGTTGTAGTATACAGCGAGCACCTCGCCCCCGTTGGCTGGCTTGGAGGCTTGTTGGCGACGGCGGGGGTCGCGTATGCCATCGCCACCGACGATGGCCCCCGCACCGAAAACGCGCATTCGTCCCTCGCTCCCGAGACCCTCACCAACCGCGGCGCACGCGCGGGGGTCGCCCTGCTTGCCCTCAACGCAGGGGCCATCGCCACCTTGGTCGGTCATCCGGGGGCTTCGGTCGTGCTCGCATGGGCCGGACTCACCTCCCTCGCGCGTCTGGGGCCCGCGCTGGCCGCCCCCGGAATGCCCGCGCGCATCGCGCCGACAATGTCGTGGGCAGGCGGCTTGGCGGCGGCTGCCGTGGTCGCAACGGGCCTCACGCGCGGTTTACCCGAAACCGGTGACGGCAGCATTTGGATCGGTGCCGCCGCGCTCGCGTATGGTGCGTGCGACCGCTGGCTCGCGCGTCGCGAAACCGAAGGCGACCGCGACCCCAATCACCTCCTGCACCTCGGCCTTGTACTGCTGGTCTTGGCCCAAGCTGCCGCGCTACAAGGCCACCGCGCCGCCGACCTTCTCGCAACAGCGGCGCTGCTGTCGGTCGCCGTCGCCGCTGCGGCCACCGCCGCCGCTGGGCTGCGCGGATTCCTCCTCGACCGGCGTGCCCCCGAAGCATTCGCACGCATCGAAGGGCCGGTGGCCCAACGCCTGACCGCCCCTCGCGCCGCTATCGCGCTCGTTTTGGTGTGGCTCTCGGGAACGCTTCACGCGGTCCCCGCCGGTCATGTCGCGATTGTAGAGCGACTGGGAACGCCGTCTGCACCGCACCCCGCCGGCCTGCTGGTCACGCTCCCCGCGCCCATCGACCGCGTGCTGTGGGTAGACGTTGCCACTCTGCGCCGTTCGCCGCTGTCCACCAACGACACCCCCGTGCTGTGCGGTGACCAGTCTCTCGTAACCATCGACGCCACCTTACATTACCGCGTGTCGGACCCTACCACCTTCGCGTATGCCACCCGCGACCCCGACGCCGCGATTCGGGCCCTCGCGAGCAACGCCTTGCTCGAAGCCGTGGCCACACGCTCCCACGACGTCGTCCTGACCGGCGGACGCGAAGACCTAGAAGCCACCGTCCTCAAGTCCACCCAAACCGCAGCCGATGCCGCCCGCTTGGGCATCGAAGTCGTCGCGACCCCCATCATCACCACCGCCGTGCCCCCGTCCGTCACCGCCGCGTTCCTCGACGTCATCAGCGCCGACGAAGAGCGAGAAACCGCCATCAACCGCGCCGAGGCTTATGCCGCCAACCTCCTGCCGCGTACCGGCGGAGCTGCGGTTGAGCGGCTCGCGAAAGCACACGGCACCGCAGCGCAAACCTTGGCCGAAGCGGAGGCCACGCTCGCGCGCACACACGCCTTGGTGAGCGGCGGCGGCGCCCAGCCTCGCCTCACGCTCGCGCGTTTGCGCTGGGAGGCCATCGAGCGCGCCCTCGGGCCCCGCCCCCTTGTCCTCGCGCCCTCGACCATTCCCGTATGGCTCGGTTCGATGCGCGCTCCCCCCACTCCCCTTCCCCGTGCCCCATGACATCGCTCTCCTCCACGCCACCCGCACCCGACAACGCCCCTCGCTCGCCGTGGGGCCTCGTCGCCGTCGCAGTGTTGTCGACCGGATTGATGGCCAGCGCCCTCACCACGGTCGACGCCCGTGAAGTCGCGGTCGTCACGCTCTTTGGCGCTCCCGTCCGCACCATCACGGAGCCGGGGCTCTACGTCCGCGCGCCTTGGCCGCTGCACGAAGTGGTGCGCTTTGACCGCCGCGCGCGCCTCCTCGCCGTACCTGCCGCGGAGATGCTCACGCAAGACAAAAAGAACCTCGTGGTCGAGTCGTTCGTGTTGTGGCGCGTCGCCGACCCCCAGCTCTTCCTCGAAGCCGTCGGCACCCCCGAAGCCGCGGAGACCCAACTGGGAGACTTGGCGGTGAGCCGCATTGCCGCGGCACTTGGACAGCGCGAGTTCGGAACGCTCATGGCCGTCCGCGACAATAGCACCCCAACGCCCATGTTGCCCCACAGCTTGCGCGAAGGGGTCGCAGAGGTTGCGCTGCGCCGCTTGGGCGTAGAAGTTCTCGACGTTCGCTTGCGCGCATTGGGCCTGCCGCTGCAAAACGAGCAATCTATCTACGACCGCATGCGCGCCGAACGGAGCCGCATCGCCAATCGCTACCGCTCCGAGGGCGAAGAGCAAGCAGCCAGCATTCGGGCGGAGGCCGACCGCAAGGCTGCCGAACTGCTCGCCGAGGCCGATGAAGCAGCAGCCCGCGTCGAGTCCGCCGCAGAAGCCACGGCCGCGCGCTTGTATGCGGAGGCCTTCGCCGCCTCCCCCGAACTCTATTTGACGCTCCGCGAGCTCGAAGCATTCGAGCAAATCGTAGATGATGATACGGTTTTGGTCATCGAATCCGATGGCCCCTTGTTCCAGCGGACCTTGTTGGGTCGCCCATGACGGAGCCCCGCTGGAAATCCGGCCTGCCGGCGCTGGCACTTGTCCCGCTGGTGTACCTCCTTTCGGGACTCTTCGTTGTCGAAACGGGCGATGTGGCCGTCATTTTCCGATTTGGCGAAGTGTCACGCACGACCGGGTCTGGCCTCGGCTTTCGCTTGCCTGCACCCATTGAGCGGCACGAGCGCGTGCGGGTCAGTGAGGTTCGCCGCGTCGAGCCGGGTCGCACGCGTATGCTGACCGGCGATACCAACCTCATCGACCTTGACCTCGTGGTGCAGCTTACCGTCGCCGACCCCGTCGCCTGGCTTACGGGTGCGAGCGACCCCGAGGCGCACACCGCAGCCATTGTGACCGCCATCGCCACCGACGTCGTGGCCACGATGGACGTCGACCGGCTGCTCACCACCGGCCGCGCGGAGCTGCAGCATCGGGTGCTCACCGACGCCCAAGATGTGTTGCAACGAATGGGGACCGGAGCGCGCATCGACGCCGTCGACATTCGCGAGCTGACGCCTCCTCCCGCCGTCGTCGACGCCTTCAACGATGTGTCGAGCGCCCGCGGCGACCGCGAAACCCTCGCGCTTGGCGCCGAGGCCTACACTTCGCGCCTGTTGCCCGAAACCCGCGGCACCAGCGCCGCACGCCTGTCGGCCGCCCACGCAACCGCAGCGGAGCGGGTCGCCCGGGCGCAGGCCGATATTTCGCGCTTCGAGGCTGCACGGTCGTCCCCGGAGCCGCGCGCCGAGCTTGCCCGACGCCATTCCGAAGCGCTGGCCGCCGCCGCCGGTCGCGCGCGAGTGCAGCTCTTGCCGCGAGGGACTACGTTTGTGTGGGACACAAGCGGTGGTAATTCCTCCGCCCCCGACGCATCCTCCCTTCGAAGCTCTACCCCTTCGCCATCGCGCCGTTCCGCGGGAGCCGACCGATGAAACACCTGCGCGCAATCGTCGTGGTCATCGTCCTGGCCAACGTCGCCATTCTCCTGTGGTTATTGGCCCGGCAGCCCACCGACACCCAGCAAAAACCCGCAGCGCTCGCGGATGTCTTGGAGCCGTTGGTCGACGACTCCACGATGTCGGCCGCACGGTACGACTTGGCCGACCGCGCCAACGAGCTGAACATCGTCGTTATCAGCATGGACGCACTGCGATACGACCGCACCGGATTGAGTGGCAATCCCGAGGTTCCCGGTCTCACCCCCAACCTCGACCAGTTTGCCAACGAAGCCATCGTCTTCCACAACGCATTCAGCGCCGCGCCATGGACGCTGCCATCCCATATGTCGATGTGGACCGCCCGCTGGCCGTCGATTCACCGCGTCACCAACAAGCTGTCCTTGTTGGGCGCCGAGACGATGTCCGAGACCACCCTCTCCGCGGGAATTGATACCTTCCCGAACATCCTCGCACAACAAGGATGGAAGGCCGCGGGCTTTACCGGTGGCGCCGGTGTTCAGGGCAAATACGGCTTCTCCCGCGGATTCGAAACGTACCTCGACGACCGTCCCTTTGCCGGAATGGACTACTCCGGTCCTGCCGCGATGGAATGGATTCGGGCGCACAAAGACGAACGCTTCTTCCTTTTCCTCCATGGCTACGACTCCCATGGTCAATACGACCTCCCGGAAAGCCAGATTCAGGCCATCCCATACGCGGGCCACCTCCATGGCGACATCAAAGAACAAGCCGAGCTTCGAGAGAAAGGACTAGAGGCCATCCAAAAGCCGGGTGACGACGCGAACCTTTCGGGAGTCCTCTCTCCCACCGACGCTGCGTTCCTCAAGGACATCTACAACCAGAAGGTTCGCAACGCAGACCAGCGCGTCGGCGCATTCCTCGGCGACCTCCGCCAGCTTGGCTTGCTCGACCGCACCATCGTCGTCATTGTGTCCGACCACGGCGACGAATTCATGGAGCACGGCAGCATCGACCACGGACACACGCTGTACCAAGAGCAGCTACACACCGTGATGATGATGCGCTTGCCCGGCTATGCCCGTCGACAGGACATTCAGGCCGTGTCCCGCACGGTCGACCTCTTCCCCACCTTGTTTGCGCTGCTCGGTCTCCAACAGCCGCCCGGCGTCGACGGCAAGAGCCTCCTGCCTGTCATTCAAGGCGAAGAGCCAAACCGCACGGCGTTCTCCGAAACCGACTACCGCCTGTTTGTCCACCGACGCGCGATTCGCGACCAACAGTTCAAGTTGGTGCTCGACCTTCAAGACGGCGAGCGGCGCCTCTACGACCTGTCGACCGACCCAAAGGAGCAATCCGACATCTCGAGCGAGCAGCCCCGGCGCACCTACGAGATGGAACAAGCTCTGCGAACCTGGATGAACCAGCACGGCACCAACCCCCAGGACTACCTGGGAATGCGCCAGAAGCCAATCGAGATTTTCTGACCACGGGGAACCCCGCATGAGAAAGCCCTGGATTGGCATCACGATGGGACGACGGGCGGTGGGTCCAACACCCCCGCCTTCCCCGCGACTTCGCCCGGCTCGACCCGAAGTTTGGCTGGGGGAAGCCCTGGTCCGCGCCGTTCGGGACGCAGGCGGCGTGCCCGTGCTCTTTCCGCCCGATGATGGGGAGATTTCAGCCCACGACCTCCTCTCCCGTGTAGACGGCGTTGTGCTGGCAGGCGGAGCATTCGACATTCACCCCCGCCATTACGGACAAGCCATCACCGGGCGCCTCGACCCCGTCGACGAAGGACGCACCGGCGTCGAGCTGGGCCTCGCCCGCGCTTGCCTCGACGGCTTTGTGCCTGTTTTCGGCATTTGCGGCGGAATGCAGGCACTTGCGGTCGCTGCAGGCGGCACGCTGGTCCAACACATCCCCGACCGCTTCCCGCAGGGCCTCGCCCACGAGCAAATCGAAGACCCCGCCACCCCAAGCCATCCCGTACACTTCGCCGACGGACACCTCGCCGCGATTCTCGGGCAGGTCAGCCACGTCAATAGCACCCACCACCAAGCTGTCGACAAGCTCGGCTGTTTCATCGCGACGGGTGTAGCCCCCGATGGCGTCATCGAAGCCATCGAAGGACCAGGACCGTGGTGCGTCGGCGTACAATGGCACCCTGAGCTGCTGGGTGAGCCCCACGCAGCTCTTTTCCGCGCGTTCGTCGCGGCCGCACAAACCGGCCGAAGCTGAGGGGGCGTTCGCGCCGAAACGCTACCGCTCGGCGTCCTCGGGTGTCCATGTGCCGGAGCGGCCGTGGCTGCGAATCAACAGCACTTCATGCTCGCTGTGGCGCTTGAAGCGACGGATGCGCACATCGGCCCACCGACGGCCTGGCATATTGACCCGCACGCGATTGGGCGTGAACGGGATTCGGCTGATTTCTACTTCCACCGGGGTGATGCCGACATACTGCTTGCCCAGGCGCACTTCTGCACCCGGGGGGTCGGAGGTGATGAGCGCGCGATGGGTACAACCCGCGGAGGCGAGGCCCAGGCCAACGCACAACCCAGCAGTCCATGTGTTCCATGCAGGCATTCACCACTCCTCTCGACGCACCGTCATACCAGAAGATAGCTGCGCTCGCCGGTGTCGTCCCAAGGATTCTATTCGATTGTCCGAGGTCTTTCACCGTCAACACCCCGACATTTCGAAACGACCCGCCGTTCCACTCTTGAAGCGGTCTCCAAAGGCGAGTACGCTGCTGCCATGAGCTTCTCCCGCCGTGCTTTCGTTGTCCTGCTGACCGGTGCCATCGCGGCGTGCGGTTCTGCCCATTCCCAGCGTCCCAGCGGAACCAAAGAAGAATCGAACCTCCTGCGAAGCGCCGAGATCTATTGGCAGGCCGTGCGGTGGTCCGATGGGGAACGCGCGAGCGTATTCATTGAGAATCCGGCCCAGCGCGTACTCTACAAAGAGTGGCTGGATCGACAGATGGAGTCGCGGCGGTACGAGGAGGTCACGGTCATTCAAGCCGTGCTCGGACCCGAGCTCGAAAAAGAAGAAAACGGCCGAACAAGAGAGGCCGTGCTATTCATTCGCGCCCGTGGATACGAGCTTCCGGAGCAGATTCTCCAAACTTGGAGAGTGCGGCAAACGTGGTATCGTACACCTATGGGTTGGTTCGTCGAATGGGAAGACCCCAATGGCGGCTTCGAGACCTTCGAGTCCGAAACGGCTGCGAGCGCCGAATAGTCGCACAGGGCGCGCCCGTTCAGCGCACAAAGCGGAGGCAGCCGCCAAATGCCGCCGGATAGACGTGAAAAAAGTCTGAGCCCCGGCCATTTCCACCCACCACCTGCGCTGCGACCACCAGCGCATCCCCGCGCGCGCCCGTTCGCTCCCCTGCGATTTCGGCCGCGCGCCAATGTTCAGGGCCGTGGTTCCAGTCGCGGGGCAAGCCTTGCGACTCCGCGTCGAAACGGTGGCCGCTGCGCTCGGCGCGCGCACCGACGGCAAGGCTCCATTTTGGGGAAAACGACCAGCGCACGCGGCCTTCCGCAGCAAGAGTATAGGTTCGATTCCGGCCCTGCCAAGGATTGATGGCCGGCGTATACACGCGTGAATCTGCCGAAACATCCACCCGAAGCGCCGTGCCTACCGGTTGCCGGAGATGCACCCGCAGCCGGGCATACTCATAGGCGCTCAAATTGTTGTTGTCCCACGCCACAGCACCGTCTTCGCACACCGCGCCGCCATACGGGTCGGTCACGACCTGCGCGCACGGCGTCGACCCATCTGCGGGCACACGAAGGCCAAAGTCGTCGACAAAATGCTCGGTATCGGCGACATGGTCACTCTCATGCGCCCAACCCAAGCGGAACACCAATCGACCGCCGGTGGAGGGCAAGGCCATGGGCCAAACCGACTCTAGGCCTGTGTTCGCGCGAAACATCTGAAAGCTGATGGGCGCGTAGGTCGAGAAGTTTTGCAGCTCCAAAAACCCGGTCCACGCCAAAACCGCGCGCTCGCCCCGAAAGTTCCAGCCCACCAACACGGGGTCCGTCGCGATATGTGCCCACCAGCGGCCCCCCACGCCGCCATAGCCGGAAAATACGGCGTCGGGGTCGAGGGTAGGTCCGACCTGCTCGATGTCGTCGATGGTCTTTAGGAAGTCGTCAGCATGGGACACCCCCACGCACGCCAGCCATAGCATCCACAACATCTCCACCCTCCACAAGAACCGCGCACGTCACCGTGATACGGCCGCGCGGCGACGTGCCGTATTCCCAAGCAGGTATCGCGGTCGACGGGTTATAGACGACCCGACGAGCCGGAACCGCGGGACGCCTCCCGGCTGTACGCACCTGGGGGTGCCTCCCGGTGTCGAATGGGCGACCATCGTCACCTATCGACGCGCGTAAGTCCGCATGTAGAACCTGGCACAAAGATTGAAGGGCGACGCTCGCCCTCCCCCAAACTCCCGCCGAGAACGAACTTGATGGCCCATCCTTCGCACGACATCCGAACGCTGCCCTCGATTGGCGCGCTCGAAAAAGTCCTGCGGACCCGCTTCGGCTACCCTACGTTCCGCGGAGGGCAGGGCGAAATCTGCGCGCACGTCGCAGCAGGCCAAGATGCGCTGGTGGTCATGCCCACCGGTGCAGGAAAGTCGATGTGCTACCAGCTCCCCGCGTTGGCGCGCGGTGGCACCACCATCGTCGTGTCGCCCCTCTTGGCTCTCATGAAAGACCAGGTCGACACGCTCGTCAAAAAAGGCATTCGGGCTGTCGCAATCAACAGTACCCTGTCTACAACTGAAAGACAACAAGCCATCGCAGGCGTCATCAACGGCGACTATGAGCTCGTTTATGTTGCCCCTGAAAGATTTGGCGACGCCTTTATCCGAAAGCTAAACTCCGCCGATATCCGGCTGTTCGCCATCGACGAAGCCCACTGCTTGAGCCAGTGGGGACACGACTTTCGCCCGGACTACCTCCGCTTGGGCCGTGTCCGCGAGGCGTTGGGCAACCCGCCGACGGTGGCCCTCACCGCGACCGCCACGCCCGAAGTCCAAGAAGACATCGTCCGTACGCTCAATATCGGCAACGCGCGCCGTTTCGTGCGCGGCTTTGACCGGGAAAACCTCTCGTTAGAGGTCGTGGCCGCCGCACGCGACACCGACAAGTTGGCGGCAATCCCCGACTTGGTGGCGTCCTACCCCGCCTTGGTGTATTGCGCGACAAGAAAAAACGTAGAGAAGGTAACCGACTATCTCCGTAAATCCGGCGTTCCCGCAGGAATGTACCACGCTGGACTCAATAACGAAGACCGAATTGCCGTACAAGACGCGTTTATGTCTGGCCGTGTTCCTGTTGTCGTGGCCACCAACGCATTTGGCATGGGCGTCGACAAGGACGACGTACGCACGATTGTGCACTTTGAAATTCCGGGCACCGTCGAGGCCTACTACCAAGAAATTGGACGCGCAGGCCGCGATGGCAAGCCCAGCCGCGTGGTGCTGCTGTTTCGCGACGGAGACCGCCGGACCCAAGAGTTCTTCATTCAAATGGCCCATCCTGCGGCCATTCTCGTCCGGTCTGTCTACGAGCGCCTCCTCGAAGAAGGCGTCAACCCCGTGTGGACCAGCCGGGAACAGCTCGCCCAGACCATCGACGGACGCCCCGGTCTCGGCGACGAGCAAGTCAACGAGCGCACCGTCAGCTCGTGTATCTACCTATTACAGCGGGAAGGCTGGCTGCGTCGCATTCCGCCGTCCAACCGGGAAACCTGCATTTCCTTGCGCCGAGACCGCCCTGCCCGTCGCCCGGAAGGCATTCGGGGCAAGCTGTGGTCCTATATTCTCGACCGCTTGTCCGCAGATACCGAGTCGACAACCCTCGAAATCAGCATCGAGTGGCTCGGCAAGCACCTCGACCTCGAACGCGACCAACTCAACGCCGCGCTCAAAGGTCTCGAGAGCCGAAACTACATCGCCGTCACCCCACCCGGTCGAACCGGCGGCATCGAGCTGCTTCGCCCCGATGCCCCCTTTGACATAGATGAAGAGCGCCTGCGTGCGCGCCGGCAGCGGGAGTACGCAAAGCTCGACCGCATGATTGGCTACGCACGGGCGAGCTGTCGGCGCCGGTATTTCGTCGAGTACTTCGGCCAAGTGCCGCCATGGGAGCGCTGCGGCACCTGCGACGCATGCTTAGAAGGTCGCGCGGTGGTGCAAGGGCCCCGGCCCCTGCGGCCCGATGAAGAGCTGGTCGTGCGGAAGATTCTGGCCAACCTCGCGCGGATGAGGCGCCCATTTTCCCTCGCGATGGTCGTAAAAGTTTTGACCGGAAGCCGCGATGCCACACTGCTTTCATTCAACTTTGACAAACTAAGCACATACGGTATCCTCTCCGGCTGGACAGCCAAAGAGCTCGAGCAAGTCATCGAGGCGCTCATCACCGCCGAGGCCATCTCCGCGGAATACGAAACACGCGTCGTCTCGGGGCGTGAACGCACCTACCGCGTGATTTCCCTCTCGCCGCTCGGAAATGAAGTCATGCGACAGCAGGCGCAAGGCTTCCAAATGGTATTTCCGCAAGTGGCGCGCCTCACGCGACCACGGCCCGGCGCAGCCGTCGCGCGGAGCGCCGACGCAGACCTCCTCAGCGAGCTCAAAACCGTTCGGCGGCGCCTGGCAAACGCCGAAGATGTGCCGCTCTACGTCGTCGCCCCCAACAGGACACTCGAAGCAATGGCCGCCGCCCGCCCCACCACCGCATCGGCCATGCAAGACGTACATGGCATGGGAAAAGAGCGGATGCGACGATATGGCGGCCCTTTCCTCGACGCCATTCGCAGTTGGACCTTCGTCTAAGGCCCAAGTGCTTTCCTACGGGTGCCCTCGGGATAGCCCCCCCGCATCCCGTGGCTGACAGCTTGTCCATCGAGTTGTCCATCGAGACGCCATCTCGGCCCAACCGACCTCCGCCCGTGAGCCAACCGAAATGACGCAGTCGCCCCGCCCCCACGCCGTTCTCTTGTCCGCCCCACCCTGCGGCCCGCGTATGTGGGACGACACCGCGCGACGCCTACACCAGCATCAGTGGACCACCCATTCCCCGGACCTCATGGTTCATCCCGGTGGTCCGACGCCCGCATCCGTGGCCGCCTTGCTGGCCGATGAGGCCACGCGCACCCAGCAGCCCATCGTCGCGATTGCCCATGGCCTCGCCGTGCCGCTCACGCTCGCTGCGGCGCACCAAACGCCCGTTGCCGCGCTCGTGCTCACCAACGGCCCCTTCGACCACCTCGACCCCATCACCGACGCCTTCGTGAACCTCGCCCAGCGGGTTCCGGGATTTGGCCGACGCTTGTTGCATCCTGGCCTGAGCCAGCGCGTGCTCGCGTCTTCGGCGGGTATGCGACGGCTTGTGGTCAACCCGTATGTCATGGATCGCGACATGGTTGTCAGAGTCTCGGAAGGATGGACGGCGAGCCGCGACAGCCGGGCCAACACCATTCGATTTCTCCAAAACGTCCGCCAATACTTAGTCCATCAGCATGCCGCCGACTGTCCTACCCTCATCTTGTGGGGAAACGAGGACTACTTGTACCCGTCGCATGTCGCGGACCTCGCGCGGGCGACTCTGCCCAATGCCAAGCACGCAGAAATCCCAGGTGGACGACATCTTCACCCAATCGAGCGTCCATGGGCGCTCGCGGATGCGGTGGAGGAGTGGGTCCAATCGTTGAACTTCGCTCCGTCCCGTGCGACATGAATGTCGCGATTTTTGGATAACGACGAAATCGCTGGGCGCCTTCCTCGCCGGTTCCGCCAACAAGACCCCACCGTTACTCCGTTTTCCCGATTCAGAAAAGTTGGCACGGTTCCTGCATCGCCGTCCCACGAAGAGACGCTGTGACGGTCCGGCGGGTTCTCCCCGCTTCACCGCAAATACCTGAGACGCTCCGCCAACCGCGGGGCGTCTCTTAATTTCGGCCCCTCCGATGCAGGCGCGGTCCCCGAACCGAACAATCCGGTGGGAACAGACGTGAAGCCGCGGCCGAAGTTCGGTATAAGGCCACAGCACCCGCACGCCGGGACGTGGAGGCTTTCCGTGAACGCTCTGCCAGCCGAATCGCGTCACACTGAACGCGCCGTCTTTATCGTCAACCCGAAAGCGGGCGCCGGCCGGGCCGGGCGTGGGCGTACACACCTCATCGAGACGATACGACGCCACTTTGCCGACCCGCACATCCTCCCCACCGAGGGTCCACGGCACGCCACACACCTTGCGCGGGAGGCGTGCGCGTCCGGCGCGCGCACGATTGTCGCGGTCGGCGGCGATGGTACGTGCCATGAAGTCGTGCAGGGGATGTTGGACGAGAATGGCGCTCCTATCGGCGATGCGGTCTTTGCGACCTTGCCACTCGGAACGGGCTCCGACCTTCAAAAGTCGTTGAAGGTACCGAAGAAACTCGATGATGCCGTACAGCTCGCCGCAAAGGGGCCGCTGCACGCCTGGGATGTTGGGCGCGTCACCTTGTCCGGCCCTACACCCCGTGCCGAGTATTTCATCAATGTCGCTGGCTTCGGCGCAAACGGCGAGGTTGTCAAGCGAGCCAACGCAATGTCCAAGTCATGGGGCGGCCTTGCGACGTTTTATGCCGCGACCGTACAGACCGCGTGGTCTTACGTCGCGCCGCGGGTCCACTTGCGGTGGGAGAGCGCCGATGGCATTCATGAGCGCGAAACCGAGGTGCTGTCCGCGTTTGTGGCCAACGGTCGCTACTGCGGTGGTGGAATGAATGTTGGACAAGCCGGCGCACCCACGGATGGTTTTTTTGATGTCACCATCCTGCCTCCCGACCCTTTCGTCATCCAGCTTGCCCGGTCGCGCCGCTTGTACGACGGCTCCCTCGACCGCTGGCCAGGCGTGCGCCACTTCCAAGCCCGCTGGCTCGAAGCGCGGGTAGTCGGCGATGGCGAAGCGCAAATCGACCTTGACGGTGAGCAGCCCGGCGGCTTGCCCGCGCGCTTTGATGTGCTGCCCAGTTGTATTCGGATGCGCTCCGCCCAGGCACCCTCCACGCGGTAGAAGGGCTACTGCACGAACGCAACGCATCGACCTTATTTCTCGTTCTTTCGATGCGTTGACATTCCACCCCCAAAACAGCTACAAATGCCATCCACAATCTTCCGTCCGGTCGAGCGTTCATTCTGCAATGAAACGATCGTCTGACCGAGGATGAACGGCACCGCACCTCCCCCCGCGACGCCGCCTTCCAACCGAGGAAGCACCGATGAACCGCACAATCCCGTCGTCCCTTCGAGTACTGCCCCTCCCCCTGGCGCTTGCGCTGGTCGGTTGTGGCACGGGAGTCATCGAAGCGCCCGTCAAGATCGTGAAGTACCCCGAAGTGCAATTGTCGTCCGAGCAGGTCGACTTTGGAACGCTCGATTTTGGCGAATCGGCTACGCGCACGGTGATTTTGCGAAACACGGGAGATGTCGACCTCGGAATCGCGAGCATCAGCTTGCGCGACGAAATGTTCCTTGAGTCGTTCACATTGAGTTGGAACATCAACGACGTGGTTTGCAGCGGCCCCCAAGTCGACGAAGATGGCGGCGAAGGCTCGACCAACGCGCGCCTCGTCACCGACGACACCGCGGGTGGGAGCAGCGGCAGCAGCGGCAGCGGCAGCAGCGGCGATGATGGCTCGTCCAGCGACGATGGCGGCGGCAGCGATGGCGGTGGCTCTGGGTCCAACGCATCCAACGACAACACCCCGCGTCTGCCCCCCGACTGCGAGATTCCCCTCACAATCGGCTATGTGCCCACGGACACCGGCATCGCGTGGGGTTCCGTCGAAATCTTGACGGTCAGCCAAGAAGTGGGTGAAGGCGAAGAGCCCGCGTATTACCGCGACCCCGATGAGTTCCGTCACACCATTTTGATGCGTGGTGAGGCCATTCAGGGCAAGGGCAACATGGTCGTGCGCTCGCCCACCATCGACCTCGGGCACCACTATCCCGGCGAAGAAAGCCAAGAGTTTGTCTACATCCACAACCTGGGCGACGGCATCCTCAAGGTCAACTTCCCCGAAATCAAGCCCCCACCCCCGCCAGATCCAGGCGAAGAGCCCCCCGAAGAAAATCCGTACTGCGATGTCGCGTACTCTATCGACACCTCGTACATGACCAACCGCGAGTTGTTGCCGGGTGAGGCGACCTTCTTCAAGGTGCTGTTCAACCCGGTCGACCTCGACCCTGCCTTCTGCACCATCCTCGTTTCTTCCGACGACGAAGACACACCTGAGGCAGAAGTCAACGCCAAGGGCAATATTGGCTTCGACCCAGAGAACGTCGCGCCCGAAGTCGCCGTGCGCTATCCGCCGGTTGGCTATCAGCACCGGTCCGCCGACCCGCTGGTGGTTGAAGTCGACATGTTCGACAAGAACCAGCCTGCGAACACGCTTGTCTGCAAGATTCGCAGCCACGTCGGAGAGACCAAAATCGCCGACTGTCGCCCCGACGACATCAGCGGCCACGTCTACGTCGAGATTCCCATCGACCTCCTGGCCGAAGGCACCGACACATTGCTCGTGCAGGTCACCGACCAATCCGAGTTGATTGGCCGCGCCTCCACTACGGTCCTTTGGCGTTCGCTCTACCCCCCCTCCGACGACGATGGCGACGGCTGGGGAAGCGAGATGGACGCGGCGGGCAACGTAGACTGCGACGATGCCAACATCACCGTCTACCCCGGCGCCGCCGAGCTTCCCGACGGCCTCGACAACGACTGTGACGGCGCCATCGACGAAAACAGTCTTGGCGGCGATGACGACGGCGACAGCGTCACCGAGGTTGAAGGGGACTGCGACGACTTCGACCCCGAGACCTATCCGGGCGCGATGGAAATCGCCGACCAGAAAGACAACGACTGCGACGGCAAAGTCGACGAAGGCACCAGCTTTGTCGACGACGACGGCGATGGTTTCTCGGAGCTCGACCTCGACTGCGACGACGACGACCCGAACACAAACCCCGCCGCTATCGAGTATTGTGACGGCCGCGACAACAACTGCAACTTCATCCAGGACGACGCCGAGCCGGGTGGTTGCATCGAAACGGCCTCTCGCCCCGCCATTTTTGGCGGCATTCAGATGAACCAAACGGCCATCGGCGCCGGCGAAAGCACGACGATGACTGTGTTCGTCTATGAAAAAGATGGCCAGACCCTCAGCTTCGACTGGAGCCAGCAAGACTCCAAGCTCGACGAACTGGGCCACGTCGCCGTGAGCTCGCCTACCGCGCAGACCATCACGTGGACGGCCCCGCAAATCGACCCCGAAGGCGACGGCTATATCTTCACGGTTATGGTCATCGTTGAAGACGAAGACGGCAACGCCACTTGGGTTGACGACAAAATCTGGGTGTTCCCGCAGCCTGTCGAGCTTGAGTTCGAGCGCGTCATGACCGACCAAGCCACCGAAACCGGTGGATGCGGCGGCAGCAGCTCGTCCACGAGCACTGCCGGCCTGCTGGTGCCTTTGTTGTCCTTCCTCGGAATCACCGCACTCGCACGGCGCCGTCGCGACGACTGAGCCCCCCCGGCTCCGCCCAGCGGCCACATTCGTGTGGCCGTTTTGCGTTTGGCGCGACGGGACCGTGCACACGTTCGGGGGAGGCCCTGTCCCTCGCCTGCGGCCGAAACGAGGACGGACGGGGTACCGCAGAACAAAGCATCGGAAAACGCCTGCGCGACGCGATGCTCGACCGGTATCCCACAGCACGAACGCGGCGACGCGGCACGCCTCGCGGGCAAGGACACCCGCGCGCGTGCAGGGTTCTTATCGCGCGGGCCCCTGACAGCGGACACGCACAAGCGCCGCCGCGACCGCTGTTTCCGCACGCAGCACGGTACTGCCAAGGCCGACGGCCTGCCATCCTGCCGCCTTCGCCGCAGAAACTTCGTCGGGGGTCCAGCCACCTTCGGGGCCCACCAAGACGGTGGCCGCCGCCGCAGTGCCGATGTCGCCCGCAGCTCCCGGCACACACACCCACCGCATCCCACCTTGTCCCACGCCGAGGATTTCCGCGAAGGTCAGGAGGGGGTGAAGGGTAGGAACCGTAGAACGTCCCGACTGGCCCGCCGCACCTTCGAGTACCCGTAGCCAGCGGTCGCGGCGGTCGCCGCGTGCCACACACCGCGCCGAAAGCACAGGAATCACCTCGGTGACGCCCAGCTCTACCGCCATTCGCAGCGCATCTTCGTATTTCGAGCCTTTGGTCACCGCGGCGGCCAAGCACAGCGGTGCTGCAACAGGCGCGGCACGCACGTCGGTACACACCCGCAATACCGCTTGCCCATCGACAACATCGAGCAGCTCCGCTTCGACCGATGCCCCGTCCCCGTCAAACAACTCCACACGCGCACCCCGCGGCACCCGCGTGACGTGCAAGAGGTGGTGCGAGGTGCTGGCCTCGAGCACCACATGCGCCCCCAAGGGCGCCAACGATGCACACGGAAAGCGGCGCACGACCTTAGCTCCGCGGCACGAGGTCGAGGTGAACCCAGTCACCTTCTTGCACGCGCTCGACCACTGTAAATGCCGTCAACGCATCGACCACCAAGTGCGCGCGGTCGGCGAGGATGCCTGCGAGCACCAGATGGCCCGTACACAAACGCGCGAAGTCATCGGCCATCGTGACAAGGACCTCCGCGAAGATGTTGGCCACCACGAGGTCTGCTGGCGTCGTGACCGCCGCGAGGGGCGCCGTCGTAAAGGTCGCAACCAAGCCATTGAGGGTGGCGTTTTCCGCCGCAATGCGCACGGCATCGGGGTCGATGTCCGTACCCATCGCCTCCATTCCCAGCCGCGCGCCGGCGAGCGCAAGCACACCGGTGCCACACCCTACATCCAGCACGCGCTGGCCGGGTACCGCGTACCGAATCACGCCCCGCAAGCATGCGCGGGTGGTGGGGTGCTCGCCCGTACCGAAAGCGAGCCCGGGCTCAATGATGAGGTCGCCTGGCTGTGCGTTCCAAGGAGCTGCAACAGCGATGCCCCGCCCCACTTCGAGGCGCTCGAAGCCAGCACGCCACGCCTCTGCCCAGTCTTGCTCGTCATCCCATTGCAGTTGCACTTCGCCTGCACCGGCGATGTTGGCGACCGCATCCCGAAGGGCAGCGCGGGCCGTTCCCGCATCGTCCTCGGCGAACCACATCCGAAACCGCACTTGGGCTGGAGGAGGCGGCGGAGGCCCTTTCTCCCACGGCTGCAACACCTGAAGCGGCACGCCGGGCGGAAGGTCCTCTTGGGTGCCCGCACAGCCTGCGGCGAACGCGACCGCGCTGACCGCTTCGACCGCGGAAGAAGGAAGGTCGACCCAAACCTGGGCCCAACGTTCGGACATCCTGACCTCCGCGCCGGTGCAAAACCTTGCCGGCTGCTACGGAACTATGTCTCGTCAACCGATGCCGCCGCGCAGCGCACCCACGGGCTTGGGAGGCATCGGGTTTGTGTCAGCCGCCTGTGACGGGAAGCGGCCCACCTTTTGCTTTGTGCGCGTCCAGAATCGTCGGCACATCTTCCGGCCCTGCGGTCAGCTTCACCCAGACGCCGTCGCCGTGCGCACCCATCAAAAACAGCGCGGGGGTGCCTGTGATGCCCGCTTTCTCACCTGCGTCCACATCCGCGCGCACCGCAAGCTCGGTGGAGGGATCTGCCATACACGCCGTGAGCGCCGCAACATCCAACTGCTTTTGTTCCGCCATCATCTTGATGCTCTCGACATCCAAGAACGACTGGTTCATGAACATCAACCCGGTCAGCTCCCAGAACTTGCCCTGCTTGCCTGCACATTCCGCCGCAGCAGCCGCGTCGCACGCATGTTCATGAAACGACGAGCCGACGTTGGGGTTGCAGCGATTGCTCAGGGGGTAGTTGCGGAAGGCCACCTTTACTTCGGGATGGGCGTCCACCAGCTTCTTGAGCTGCGGCGCTACCAAGCCGCAATGGGGACACTCGAAGTCGGCCCACTCGACGATGGTGTAGGGCGCAGCGGGATTTCCGTAAATCGGCTCCGTGCCATCCAGCGCAACGCCGCTGGCCACAGGACCCACCAACCCCGAAACATTCACCGAACCATCGGCCGCTTTGGTCACCGGCGCAGGACCGCCGGAGGTGTCGCCCATAGACCGGTACCAAAACATCGAGGCGAGGAACACCACAAACGCCGCGGAGGCCATCTTTGTGAACGAAGCATCCGACTTTCCAAGCGCCGCCTCGGATACGCCCGCGCCAAGCGACACGCCGCTCTCTTTCACCGCCCACAGGCCGCCGCCCAAGAGAATGGCGTTGACGCCGTAGAGCGAAATGCAGAACAAGCACCACGCGCCCAACTGCGCCGAGGCCCACGCCAAGAACACAGAGTAGCCGACGGAGAGAATGCCGCCGGCAGCAATCAGGTGCGCCGCGCGCTTGTGGACATCGGGGGATTGCCGCGCCATGACCGACACAAACAGCACGGCGGCGTAGAACGCAGCGCCAATCAGCGCAATCGGTACGCCCGCAATCTCCGCATACGCGCTTGTGTTCACCACATCGCAGTTGAACACTTCATCTACATTGCACACGGACGGCGCATGGCTCGGATGGTGCTGCTTGCCGAGGTACAACGACACCCCGAGGCCCATTGCAGACGCCGCGGCCAAGCCCAAGAAGCGGTCTTTTGCGAGGAGGGCCGCAGATACGATCCAACCCGCGCCAATTCCGCTCAGAAGGGGGCCAAGCCCCAGTCCGGACGCCAAAACGCTCGCTTTTGCCAACCAGCCCGTCATTCCCAAACCCGACACGAGAGAGAGTGCGCCCGTACCCTGGCACACCGGCTGGGGCAACGGTGGAACCAGGGGTTCTCGTGTCTGCACGGAAAAGGCGCGTTCCCCCGCGCGGCCGTTCCACTTTCTCCCACCGAAAGGGGCCCTCGTTGTCAGCGCTCGCGGAGCGCGCGGTCGATTTCCCGCCGGTCTTGCTTTTCTTTGAGGGCGTGCCGCTTGTCGTGGGACTTCTGGCCACGACCAAGCCCCAGTTCGACCTTCACCCAAGCGCCCTTGAAATACATTTTCAGGGGAATGAGCGAAAGGCCCTTCAACTGTACCTTTTCTTCGAGCTTGTCGAGCTCGGAACGCTTCATCAACAGCTTCCGAATCCGCCGGGGCTCGTGATTGAACTGGTTGGCCTGGGCGTAGGGCGGGATGTGACTGTCGATAAGAAACGCCTCGCCGCGCACGAACTTGACGAACGACTCGGCGATATTTCCCTTTCCGCCACGAAGCGACTTCACCTCCGAGCCGGCGAGCAGCATCCCTGCTTCTACGCGGTCGAGAATCTCGTAATCGTGTCGGGCTTTGCGATTTTCGGCGATGAGGCGAACCGCTTCGGAGCCTTTGGCCATGCTGCACTCCGGGGTCTGCGTGGTCTGGACCGCCGACCGCTGCACAAACCTCCTACGTAACGTGAATCCTTCCGACGCGCATATTTTTCGCCTCCATTCCTCCCAGACGCCCGTTTCCGCGATCCGCGAATGCTGGACGCGTCAAGACTGATCCAGGCGGCCCTTTTCGCCCTACCACTTTGTCCCACCTCGTGACCCAAGCGACCAACCCTGGCCTTGTTGGCGCGCCTGGATCTGTCGCGAACTTTCACGTCGCCATCTACAAAATATGCATATTCGCTAAGTTTTCGTGGAACGGATGTGGAACAAGTAGCATTGTCGAGTCAAGAGTATTTTCGGACCCCGTTTCCGGTCCCGCCCCAACCGGTGCGCGGAATTACCCCCGGACTCTCCGATCGTTCCACGGAAACCCACAACTCCAAAACGACGTGTTTACGCACAATCTTGAATTCGAATCACCAACGCTGTGGCAGGTGAGTGGATCAGCGAGTAGTCAAAGTGGGACGATGTGGATCGACGAAGCGACGATTCGTCCTCCCACCTGCCCTCCTTGTTCCCCCCGCCACGCCCCGGGCGTACCCGGCGCGAGCCAAGCCGTTGGTCGATGCTGCTTCCATCCCTCAACGCCGAGCTTCTGCTCGACCCAAAAGGTCGAGTGATGCTGCCGTCGCGTTTGCGGAGCGCCCTGGAGCTGGCGGGCGTGGGGAATATGGTTGCGTTTGCAAATGGCGGCCCCGGGGCAGGTCTGGCGTTCTACCGGGTCGAGGACTTCGCCAAGATGGCAGAGAAGTACCAAGCCTCCGACCCTCTCGACCCACGAGCCCGCCTCTTTGCGCTTGCAGTGCACTCCACCGCGCAACAAGTTCCCATCGACTCGGCCGGCCGGATGCTGATTCCGAAGGAACTCCGCGCGCTATTGGGCCTCGACAAAGAGCTGTACTTGTTCACGGCGGGCACTTGGTTCGAGCTGTGGGACCGCAACCGCTGGCAAGAGCAGGCGTACCCCCAAGCGGCGTCGTTGTGGGAGCAACTCAACGGGATGGGCGGCCTTTCGAGCCTTGGCCTTCCCACACCGCAAGTGGGTACGCCATGAGCTCATTTCACCACATTCCTGTGCTCCGCGATGATGTCGTGGCAGCGTTGGCACCCCGCCCCGACGGTCGGTACCTCGATGGCACTCTGGGCGGCGGAGGCCACGCCGCAGCGCTCCTGGCGGCCGCGCCCGGCGCACAGTTGGTGGGCATCGACCGCGACCCTTCCGCGCGTGCCGCCGCACAAGAACGCCTCTCATCGTCTCCCGGCACGGTGCGCATCATCGCCGGAACGTACGGCGAAATGGCGGAGCTTGCCGGCGAATATGGGCCTTTCGACGGCATCTTGCTGGATATTGGCGTCAGCAGCCACCAGCTCGACACCGCTGAACGAGGATTCAGTTTTCAGCAAGATGGTCCCCTCGACATGCGAATGAACACCGAAGAGGGCGAAACCGCCTCTGCGCTGCTCGACCGCGTGACCGAGTCGGAGCTGGCCGATATTCTGTTCCATTACGGCGAAGAGCCGCGCGCACGGCGCATTGCGCGAGCCATCATCGCGGGTCGTCCGTGGACCCACACCCTTCCGCTCGCGGAATGTGTGCTGCGCAGCTCGGGATACAAAAACTCTCGTACGCATCCCGCCACACGAACCTTCCAGGCGCTCCGAATCGTCGTCAACGACGAACTGGGCCAGCTGCACCGCGGCCTCTCCGCCGCGCTGCACCTGTTGGCTCCCCACGGCCGCCTTGCCGTCATCACGTTCCATTCGCTTGAAGACCGAATCGTCAAGCAGTTCTTCCGCACAGAGGCTGGCGTTGGCACGCCCCGCGACGCCTACGGCCAGCCCCAAACTCCCCCGCGGCTTTCGCTTCTCACACGAAAGCCCATCCGTGGAGAGGACGCCGACGCGGGAAATCCCCGCGCGCGCTCGGCTTCTCTCCGCATCGCCGCACGCCTTCCCCCCTCCTGACACCCGCCGCCTCCCGCGGAGGACGACATGTCCACTCCTTCCCGCAACTCTCGACCCGCCCTTGTGGCACCCGTCGCTCCGGTTCTCCAGAGCGAGGGAATCGAAATCCGCTTCATTTGGCGCTACATCGCGGTGGCCGGCCTTGTCGCCGGCTGCGCGCTGTTGAGCGCCTGGTCGCGGGTAGACCTCGTTGAAACGTCCGTCGCACTCGACAAGATTCGCGTCTCCCACTCGCGCGCGACAGCAGAACACGAGCGCCTCCTGCTGGAATTGGCGTCCCTCAAAGACCCGCACACACTGCGGGATGTCAGCACCACATTGGCTTTCGACGGCACCGTCGCCGTCGTCGACGTTCCATAAAGGGGGTCAGGCCAATGTCCCAGCGCATCAAAGCAACGCGGACGGGCACCGCACGACCTCCAAAGAAGTCGTGGACGCACCTCTTTGCCTTGCCCAATCCCAAGCAACGGCCCGAAGGCGACAACAATGTGCGCACGCGCGCGTCTTATCGAACCGCTTGGGTCGGTGGGATTGTTGCGATTGGATACCTCGGACTCGTTGGGCGGGCGTCGCACTTGATGCTGCTCCCCGACCCCCAGCTCGAAGCCAAGGCGCGGACCCAATTCGAACAAACTGTCGAGGTACAGGGTCGACGCGGCAATATCTACGACCGCAACCACGCGCTCTTGGCCACCACGGTGGACCTTTTCGAGTTGCACGTCGACCCCTTCAACCTCCACCGTGCCCCGCTCGTGGAGGAACCCAAAAAAGACGAAGAAGCGGACCCCGACAAGCCCAAGCGCAAGCCCATCCCGTACTCCGACGACCCCGTGGCCTTGTTGGCCAAGGTGCTCGCGGAAGAACTCAACATGGACCCGCAGGTACTTACCGAGCGGCTGGCACGAAAAGGCCGCCGCGATGTACGAATTGCGACTGACCTCACGCCCGCCAACCTCGAGCGTATCGCCTCCCGCGTCCGCGCCGTCGCCAAAGAGCAAGACCCCCGGCTCAATGGGGTGCTGTTTTCCAACACCACGCCCACCCGGTTTTATCCGGGCCGCTCCGATGGCGCGCCGCTTCTCGGCCTTGTCGGGCACAACGGCTCCGGCATGGCTGGCTTAGAGACTACCCTCGACGACGAGCTTCGCGGAGAGACCTACAAGTACGTGCTCTGGCGCGACCGGAAGGGCCACAGCATCACGCCTGACCGCATCACCGCCGAAGAGGGCCACTCGGTCGTCCTCACCATCGACCGCCGGGTGCAAGATGTCGCCGAACGCGCGGTCGCTTCTGCCATGGAGCGCACCGGCGCACAAGCCGCGTACGCAGTCGTGATGGACATTCCGACGGGCGACATCCTGGCGATGGTCAGTCTCCCGTCCCAAAACCCCAACGACACCTCCAACATCGACATCGCGCAGTTCAAGAACCATGCAGCCATGGATGCCATTGAGCCTGGCTCCGTGTTCAAGCCGTTCGTGGCAGCCGCAACGCTCGAAGAAGGCATCTATACGCCGAGCAGCCCCATCGATTGCGAAGGCGGCGCATGGCGTGTGTCCAACAAGACCATTCACGACGACCACCCGCACGGCATGGTCACCCTCACCGAAGTCATCAAGTACTCGTCCAACATCGGCTCGGCGAAGCTCGCGTTCAAGCTTGGACCCGAGCGCACCCTCAAGTACCTGCGCGACTTCGGTTTCAGCCGCGAGACCGGCCTCCAACTTCCGGGCGAAACACGCGGCTCGATGCGAACCGTCAACAACATCAAGCCCATCGAGCTTGCGACCACCGCATACGGACACGGCGTAACCGCGACGGCAGTGCAATTGGCCGCCGCCATCGCCACTTTGGGCAACGGTGGGGTTCGCATGAAGCCCCATTTGGTGCGGTCTATTGAAGACCGCCATGGCAACGTCATCGACAACATCTTGCCCACACCCGACCGCCAGGTCGTCTCCGCTGACACGGCCGAAAAAACCGTAATGATGATGGAGACGGTCACCGAGCAGGGAGGCACGGGCACCCGCGCCCGCATCCCCGGCTTTCGCGTCGCGGGAAAGACCGGCACCGCGTGGAAACATGTCGACGGGGGCTACTCATCCACCGCCCGCATCGGCTCGTTCGTCGGCATCACCCCCGCAGAGGCTCCCCGCATCGCCATTGCGGTGGTCGTCGATACGCCCACCATCGGCAGCAGCTACGGCGGTATCGTCGCGGGTCCCGCGTTCTCCGAAATCGGGGAAAAGACCCTCCGTATCCTCGGTATCGAACCGGACCCCGAGCTGTTGGCAGAGGCTCTGGCCAAAAAGCCGCACACCGAACCCCCGCCTCCGAAGCGCGAAGAGCCCGTCGCCGTGCTGGCACCCGAGCTCACCTGGACCGACGATGGCCGCCTGCGGGTCCCCGACCTCGTGGGACTCAGCATGCGAGACGCACTCGCGACTGTGGATGGCGCAGGCATCGCGCTTTCTATGCAAGGAAGCGGCCGTGTGACCCGCCAACACCCCGCACCCGGCACCCCACTCCCATCGGGCGCCACCCTCGAAATTTCTCTTCAATAAGCCGTTCCCATGCGGACGAACACCGCGCAATTGTTCGGTCTCGTCCTCATCTCTCCAACCTTCACCCTTCTGCGAAGGGGCACCTTGGCGGATGGCCATGGCTTCCCCAGCCCAACCAGCCCGCGAACCGCGACATGACCCCACGGTGACCCCCGGAGGCACTGGCGACCCGCAGCTTGTGTCCAAGTTGCACGCCGATTCCTTGGCCCCCGGTTCCACCACATGTCTCGACGCTGCCGCCTGACCCCGCACCGCTGTTCCTGCTCTCCCCAACCCCGCAGGCCCCTTCGCAGCCTTCCCCGCTCCCAAGCGGTCCCCTCCCTCCAGACCTTCTCCGGCTCGGCAAACTCTCCCCCCTCGCAGCCCCTGCAACCCTCCGAGCCGGAGCGGTCCTCCTTCCTGGCACCCCGATGGTCCTCCGCGCCCTCCTCCCTGCACTGTCTCCCTGCGTCGTGACCGGTCCCGTCGACCGACACGTGCGCGGGATTGGCCACGATTCGCGCCAGATTGGGCCCGACGACATCTTCGTCGCCGTTCGCGGAGAACACAATGATGGCCGCCGCTTTGCCCCCACACTCGCGTGTGCTGCGGTCATCGCCGACGGACCCACCCACGTCGCGCCAGGCGTCACTCTGATTCTCGTTCCCGACGCCCGACGGGCCTTGGGCCGCGCCGCCGCCGCGCTGGCCGACCATCCCGCCCGTCGCCTCCCGGTCGTCGGCATTACCGGCACAAACGGCAAGACCACCACCGCGCACCTCTTGGAAGCAGCGGTTGGCAAGCCCGCGCTGGTCATTGGCACGGCCGGCCACCGGCTCGCGGGCGTCCCGTTGCCTGCAACGCACACCACGCCCGAAGCGCCCGTTGTGCAGCCACTGTTGCGGCGGGCGCTCGACCAAGGTTGCGCATTTGCCGTCATGGAAGTGTCGAGTATTGGCCTCGACTTGCACCGCGTGGAAGGCATCCCCTTCAAAGCCGCGGCGTTTACTTCCTTTTCCCAAGACCACCTCGACTTCCACGGGACCATGGCCGACTACTTTGCGGCCAAAGCGCGCTTGTTTACCGAGCTTCTTGCACCCGACGGCGTCGCCGTGCTTCATGGCGACGACCCCGCTATCGCGACCCTTCGCCTCCCTGGGCGCGCAGTGGTCCGGTATGGACGCGGTCCCGACTGCGATGTGCGCATTCACAGCGTCGAGGCAGACCTGGACGGCTGCCGCGCCCGCGTGACGGCGTTCGGCGAGCACATCACGCTGTCGACGCCCTTGGTCGGCGCCCACAACCTCGAAAACAGCCTTTGTGCCTATATTTTGGCTCAGGTCCTCGGCGTCTCGGGTGAAACAGCCCGCGCCGGCCTCGCCGCCGCAGCCGCCGTACCCGGGCGCTTGGAGCGTGTGACGGGTCCGCCGGGAACTCCGCGGGTGTTTGTCGACTATGCGCACACACCCGACGCTCTCGAACGAATCCTCACCGCGCTTCGTCCTTTGACTGCTGGCCGAATCCACACGGTCTTCGGCTGCGGTGGGGACCGAGACCGCGCCAAGCGCCCCCGAATGGGCCGGGCCGCCTATGACGGAAGCGACCTCGTCACCGTAACTTCCGACAACCCTCGCTCGGAAGACCCCCAAGCTATCATCGCCGAGGTCGTGCACGGGCTCCCAGCCGACGTGGTCACAATGGTGGACCGCCGTGCTGCGATTTTTGCCGCTGTTGCCGGTGCTGGCCCCCACGACGTCGTGGTCATCGCGGGCAAGGGACATGAAACAACCCAAACCATCGGTCGCGAGGTCCTCCCCTTCGATGACCGACAGGTAGCAGCCGCCGCTCTGCAAGCGAAAGCAGGAACCGCTGATGAAGTTTGATGGACCGACACTGGCAACCGCGACCGGCGGCGTTCTTCGCCATGTGGGTGCCGCCGGCGCAATCTGCACAGACTCCCGAAACCTCCGCCCTGGCGACTGGTTCCTTGCCCTCGAAGGCGAGCGCTTTGACGGCCACGCCTTTTTGCCGGCAATTCGTGCCGCGGGCTGTGCGGGCGCAGTGGTGCGATACGCCCCCGCCGATTGGGACCGCGGTTGCGTCCTCGTGCCCGACACCTTGGTTGCCCTCCAAGACATTGCCCGCCATGTCCGCCGAACCTTTACGGGTCCGGTGGTCGGCATCACCGGCACTGCCGGAAAGACGACCACCCGCGCTATGACCGCACTTGCCATCGGCGCGATGGGCGACATTCACGCAACCATGGGAAACCTCAACAACCACATCGGCGTACCCCTCACGCTGCTAGCGACCGAAGCAGCCGCAGCCTGGGTCATCGAAATGGGCATGAGCGGTTTCGGTGAGATTGCGCTTCTTCAGGACATCGCCGCGCCCACGGTTCGCCTCATCACCAACGTTGGGGCGGCGCACCTCGAAGGTGTCGGCAGCATCGAAGGCGTCGCACGGGCAAAAGGGGAGCTGTTCGCCGGCGCGCGACCCGGCGACACCTGCTGCATCAACCTCGACGACCCACGGATTGCAGCACTTCCGATTCCTGCCGGTGTGCGCCGCATCACGTATGGCCAACATCCCGATGCAGATGTCCGCCAACTCTCCGCATGGGTGAATGGCGATTCATTTTCCACCGGGTTCCGCGTTCGCGTCGGCGACACGGTCGTTTCCGGTGAAATCGCCGTGCCTGGACTCCACCTCGCGACCAACGCCACCGCCGCCTTGGCCGTCGCAGCCGCGTTGGGGCTCGACCTCGCCGATGCTGCCCAACGGCTCTCGACCTACGCGCCCGTCGGAATGCGGCAACGCTTGGAGACCCTGCCCAGCGGTATCCGCGTCATCAACGACGCCTACAACGCCAACCCGCTGTCGACACGGGCGTCGCTCGACACCCTCGCCGCCGTGACCGGCGTTCGCAGGGTCGCGCTGTTGGGCGACATGCTCGAGCTTGGCCCAACCGAGCACGACCTTCACGTCGAAGTCTTGTCCCACGCCGTGTCTCTCGACCTCGACCAAGTCGGCGTTGCAGGGCCACGCTTCCAGCGGGCGCATCGCGAACTCCTCGACAATTCCGTCCCTGGCGCCGAGGATGTTGTCGCCGCCGACAACGCCAACGTGCTCGCCCAAACCTTGGGTTCGACCTTCCGCCAGGGCGACCTCGTGCTCCTCAAAGGAAGCCGTGGATTGGCCATGGAAACGGTGCTCGACCACCTCCCCGCGCCCACGGCGACGGAGGACTAATGCTGTACCACCTGCTGACGCCCATGGCTGACCAAGTCCAGGCGTTCAATCTCTTTCGTTATATTACCTTTCGGACTGCATGGGGAATGGTCACGTCATTGGCCATTTGCTATATGCTATATCCGTCGTTTATTCGATGGATGAAGCAAAAACGGATGGAGCAAATCATCCGTGACTTCGGCCCGGAGCACGAAGCGAAAGTGGGCACCCCCACGATGGGTGGCGTCCCGATGATTATCGCCATCTCGGTGTCTACTCTGTTGTGGGCTCGCTTGGACCAGCCCGTCGTGTGGATGGCGCTGATTGTCTTCCTTGGCTACGGCATCATCGGCTTTATCGACGACTGGAAAAAGGTCATGCAGCGGTCGAGCGATGGCCTCGCTGGCCGTTGGAAGATGGTCGGCCAGTTTGGCATTGCGGGAGCCGTGCTGACTTACGGCTACCTCACCGGTGTCATCGAGCCGAGCCTCGCGGTCCCATTCCTCAAAAACGCGACGATTCACTTTGACCAGTTGATTACGGGCGCGACTTGGCTCGGCTGGCTTTATATTGTATTGGGAATGTTTGTCTGCAATGGAAGCTCCAACGCGGTGAACTTGACCGACGGGTTGGACGGCCTCGCGATTGGCCCCGTGATGACCTCAGCCATGACGCTGGGCATTCTGTCTTACCTTGCAGGACACGCCGGATTTGCAGAATACCTCTCCGTTCCGTATGTCGAAGGAAGCGGCGAACTCACTATTTTCGCGGTCGCAATTGTAGGTTCTGGTTTGGGATTTTTGTGGTATAATACATTTCCCGCCCAGATTTTCATGGGAGACGTCGGGTCCTTGTCGCTTGGCGGCGCGCTGGGCATTCTCGCGGTGTTGACGAAGCACGAGCTGCTCCTCGCGCTGGTGGGCGGCGTGTTTGTCATGGAAACACTCTCCGTCATCATCCAAGTGGCGAGCTTCAAGCTTACGGGCAAGCGTGTCTTCAAGATGGCCCCCATTCACCATCACTACGAGAAGTTGGGCTGGAGCGAACCGAAAATTATCGTTCGTTTTTGGATTATCAGTATCCTCCTCGCCCTGGTTGCCTTGTCGACCGTGAAGGTTCGTTGATGCCGTCGTCGATGACATCGGTTCCCCCGCTCGCAGGCGCCCGCGTGGTGGTCTTTGGCATGGCGCGTTCCGGCGTGGCTGCCGCGCATTTGGCCGTGGAGGCTGGTGCTGCCGATGTCGTGTGTACCGACCTCCATGCCCAGGCGCCTGTCGTCGAAGGCACGCGCGCAGTGTACGGTCGTCACGACGAAGACGACCTTCTCAACGCCGACATTGTGGTGGTCTCGCCCGGCGTGCCGCCAAACGTCGCCCCCTTGCGTCGCGCCCGCGATGCCGGGGTGCCGGTGATTGGCGAGTTGGGGCTTGCCGCCGATGTGTTGCGTCAACACAACGTGCCAATGTTGGCCGTCACCGGCACGAATGGAAAGTCGTCTACCGTCTTTTTCCTTCACCAAATCCTCCAGCAGTGCGGCCAAGCAAGCTGGGTGGGCGGGAACCTCGGCGAGCCCCTCAGCAACCTTGCGCTGCAGCTCTTGCGCGGTGCCCCCGCGCCCGACCACGCCGTCGTGGAAGTCAGCAGCTACCAGCTCGAAACGGCGGGTCCCTTCCGACCCATCGGCGCCGCGGCCCTCAACCTCACACCCGACCATTTGGCGCGCCACGGCACGATGGAGCAATACGCCGCCACCAAGATGCGGCTCTTCGCACACCAAGTTCCGGGTGACCTTGCGGTCTTGCCGGCACACGACGCCTACTTGAGCCATCGCCCACTGCCACGCGGGGTTCGGGTCGCACGTCTCGATGACCGCCCAGGCATCCAAATATCCGATACGGCCCTCACTCTGGTGGACCAGCCCGTCTCGGGCACTATCGACCTGCGCCGGTTTGCGCTCCCTGGGCACCACAATCGTCAGAACCTCGCCGCAGCCGTACTCCTCGCGACACATGCAGGCGTAGATGTAGCGGCCATCGATCCATCGCGCCTCCAGCCTTTGCCCCATCGCCTAGAATGGGTCCACACCAGTCGCAATGGTGTGCGTTGGATAAACGATTCCAAGGCAACAAACGTGGACTCCGCGTTGGTCGGAATCAGCGCAATGACCGGCCCTACTGTCTTCTTGCTTGGTGGAGAAGGCAAAGCGGGCGCGGACTACCGAGAGCTCGCCTCCGCCTTGCACCGCCGCGCGAGACAGGTGATCTGCTTCGGCCAATCGGGACCCCTCATTTACGAGTCCCTCGTCGACGCACAACTGCCTGTCACCCTGGTCGCGTCCCTCGCGGACGCCGTTCGGCTTTCCCACCAAAGCGCCCATCCCTCCGACACTATCCTCCTCTCCCCCGCCTGCGCGAGCTTCGACGCTTTCGCAGACTTCGAAGACCGTGGCCGCACATTCGCAGCACTGGCACGCGAAACAGACAGCCAAAGGAATGTCCCATGAATCGCAGCATCGACTTTTGGCTCATCGCCATCACGGCCGCTTTGACCGTGTTGGGGTTGGTAATGGTCTACTCCGCATCGGCGGTGGTCGCCGGTGAGATGGGCGACGAGATGCGGTTTTTGACCCGCCAGCTCATCTCGGTGGCGGGCGGCTTGGTCCTTTGCGGCGTCACCGCCTTTACCCCCACCCGCGTCCTGCGCCGGTATCGTTGGGCGATGTTCGCCGCCGTCGTTGGTGGCCTCGCCCTCACCTACGTTCCCGGCATTCAATACCGCGCGAACGGTGCCGCACGGTGGATTGGCGTCGGTTCGCTGCATTTCCAGCCGAGTGAGTTCGCAAAAATCATTGTGTTGATTGCGCTCGGTCACTTCTTGGAGCGATACCGCGCACACATCGGCAATTGGCGTGTCGTCGTCGCTGCTCTGGCGATTCCCGTGTTGCCCATGCTGCTGACCATGGGCCAACCCGATTTCGGCACCACCGCAATCATCGGCGGCTTGTGCGCCATTATGTTGTTCGTCGCCGGGCTCCGGCTTCAGCACATTGCAGCGACGGCAGTTGTCGGCACCGTGGGCATCGTTGGGGCTGTTTGGTACGAACCATACCGTATGAACCGCATCACCAGCTTCACGGACCCCTGGGCCTCCCAGCAAAATGAGGGCTACCACACCATCCAAAGCTGGGTCGCGATGCACTCGGGTGGTCTCTGGGGACAAGGGCTCGGCAACTCCATGGCCAAACTGCATTTCTTGCCCGAGCCTTGGACCGACTACATCGCGTCCGTAATCGCCGAAGAGCTTGGACTCGTGCGCCTCACCTTCGTCGTCATTCTGTTCGGCTTGTTTGTGTGGCGGGGCCTCACGATTGCCCGACGTGCCCGTGATGCCTTCGGTATGTACCTCGCATCGTCGCTCACCGCGATGATTGGCTTCGAGGCGCTGTTCAACCTCGCCGTCATCATGGGACTGGTGCCGCCGAAGGGGCTGGTTCTCCCCTTCATTTCGTACGGCTCCAGCGCAATGCTTGCCAATATGTGGGCAGTGGGCGTGTTGTTGAGCATCGCGGCGGAAGGAAACACGGCCGAAGTGACCGAAGGCTGGCCGGAACGACGCGCGAATCCGTCCCTTGCACTTTCCAACGGAGGATGACCGATGTTCCGTGGGAAAATCCAACACATTCACTTCGTGGGCATCGGCGGCAGCGGTATGTGCGGCATCGCCGAAGTGCTGGTCACCCAAGGCTACGCGGTGTCCGGCTCCGACCTCAAAGGTGGGTCCGCGGTCGACCGCCTGCGGGAGCTGGGCGCCACCATCTATGTCGGCCACGACCCCAAACACGTGGATGGTGTTGATGTCGTCGTCAAGTCAACCGCCATTCCCGACCACAACGTAGAAGTTCGCGCCGCAAACGCGGCGAAGGTTCCTGTCATTCCCCGCGCAGAAATGCTCGGGGAGTTGATGCGAATGAAGTACGGCTTGGCGGTAGCGGGAAGCCATGGCAAGACCACCACCACCTCGATGTTGGCACGCTGCTTGCATCACGCTGGACTCGACCCCACCATCGTCATCGGCGGGCGCCTCGATTCGATTGGCTCGAGTGCGCGATTGGGCGCCGGCGAGTTTTTGGTCGCCGAGGCCGATGAGTCCGACGGGAGCTTCTTGACCCTCGACCCCACTGTCGCTGTGGTCACGAGCATTGACCCCGAGCACATGGACCACTGGGGCACTTTCGAGAATCTCCTCACAGGCTTCGCGGACTTCGCCAACAAAGTGCCGTTCTTCGGCTTCACGACGCTGTGCCTCGACCATCCCCAGGTACAAGCGCTGTTGCCCCGGATTCGCCGGCGAGTGGTCACGTACGGCTTCGCAACCCAGGCCGATTGCCGAGCCGAAGATGTCGTCCACGACGGCATTCAAACCTCCTTTCAGGTGGTCTGGCAAGACAAACAACTGGGCGCGGTTCGCTTGGGAATGCCTGGTCGGCACAATGTCGAAAACGCACTCGCTGCCATCGCGGTTGGCCTTGAGTTGGGCGTCTCTTTCGCCAATCTGCAAGCGGCGCTCGATGGCTTTACGGGCGTCGACCGGCGGTTCAGTATTCGCCATGAAGTCAAACTGAATGACGATTCAGTCACTATCATTGACGATTACGGGCACCATCCCGCGGAAATCCAAGCCACGCTCACTGCAGCCGCGACCGCATGGCCCCATCGTCGTGTGATTGGCGTGTTCCAGCCCCACCGCTACTCCCGCGTCCGCGACCTGTTGGCCGACTTTGCGCGCAGCTTCAATCTCGCGTCGCATGTCGTGGTGTGCCCAATCTACCGGGCCGGCGAGCGCCCCATTGAAGGTCTAGACGAGTTTTCGGTGGCCGGCGCCCTGCGGGATTATGGTCACCGCTCTGTTCGCCCCGTCACCGACCTCGAAGCAGCGGTCGAACACCTCGCAGAGGTCGTGCAGCCGGGCGATGTCGTCATCACGTTGGGCGCGGGTGACGTCAACGCCATTTGCGCTGCCCTCGCCGAACGCCTGGAGGGCCGTCTCTGATGGCACCCCCCCAAGAGCTGTCCGACGAAGTCAAAGCCGCGCTGTACGTTGCTCTGGGTCGCGTGCCAGGCGCGACGGTTCACCGCGACTTCCCGTTGGCTCGCCTTACCGCGCTTCGCGTCGGCGGCCCTGCCGACTTGCTCGTGGTCGTTCGCGACGCCGTGGCGCTGGCCGGCTCTATCGAGCTTGCAGGTCGGGTCGAGGTGCCATGGCGCATGCTGTGGCCCTTCGAGCCCACCATCGCCCGCGATGACGGCGCCATTGGCATCGTCTTTCATCCAGGCGAGGGCTTTGAAGCGCTCACGCAAAACGACGACGGCACCGTCACCTTGGGCGCTGCGACCCCCTTCGCCGCATTGACCGCAGCGGGTCCTGGCTTCGAAACCCTCGCGAGATGGCCCGGCACACCGGGAAGCCTGCTCTCCTCGGGACGCGCACCCTTGCTGGCTGGCGCATGTGCCGCTATCACCGCATGTTCCGGCGCGCGGGTCCGGCGGCGCACCTTCTCCGCGACCGACGTTCCCACGAATCCGTCCCGCACAACCGTGCCCGTATCCATCACGCTGCGGCCGGTTTCCCCCACCGTCCACCCGCCCGCGCCCCCGTGCCAGCTCCTGGAGCCCGAGGCCACCCTCGCCGAAGCCGGCGCAACCGCAGAAGAAGTGGCCTGGGTCCTCCATGAGCAAGGGCTCCCCCACAGCCGGTTGCGCGGTTGGTCGCTGAGCCAAGCGTGGCCGGGCGTCGTTCGTCAGCTTGGCGGGGGAACCTCCGCCGACCTCGAACTGCTGGCGCGCGGGGTCGCCGACAAGTTGCTGCGAGAGCGCGGCATGGATGTTCGATTTTCGCCATCTGTCTGGGGCCGCACCGCGATGCCCCAACGACGCAGGAGCCGCAAATGAGCACCCCGTCTACGATTGACCCCGCCGTCGCACGCGCGCACGCCCGCATGGACGACCACACCGCTCGCATTGCCGTACTCAAGGGCGGCATGTCTGCAGAGCGCGCCGTCTCTCTCAAGAGCGGGAAGGCCGTTTCCGCGGCGCTCCGAGCCCGTGGATGGGATGTCGTCGAAATCGACGTACAGCCCGACCTTCCCGCCAAACTTGTAGAAGCGAATCCCGACATCGCCTGGCTGGCCCTTCACGGTCCCTTTGGGGAAGATGGCTGCGTGCAGGGCCTCCTCGAAATCATGCGAATTCCATACACGGGAAGCAACGTTCGGGGTTCGGCGATTGCGATGGACAAAGTGGCCACGAAGCGTATGCTGCGGGGCGCGGGTGTTCGCCTCCCGGAAGACACCGTCTGGACGCTCGGCGACGACATTCCCGACGACCTGACCTTCCCCGTTATCGCCAAAACACCACGCGGCGGCTCGACCATCGGCATTCAACGCGTCACGGACGCCGGACAGTTGGAAGGCGCCCTCGTCTCGCTGTCCGAGATGGACCCCACGGTGCTCATTGAGCAGCTGATTGTGGGTGACGAAGTGACCGTCGCGGTATTGGACGGCAACGATTTGCCCCTTGTGGCGATTCGACCGGTCGCGCGCGAGGGCTTCTTCGACTTCGAGGCCAAATATACAGAAGGCAAGACCGAGTACATCGTGCCTGCACCCATTTCCGAAGCTGCCGCCGAAGATGCGCGCCGCCAAGCGCGCATTGCATGGAATACCCTGGGCCTGAGCGGTGTTGCCCGCGCCGACTTCATCATTGACGCCGACCAAAACGCATGGTTCCTGGAGGTCAACACCCTTCCGGGCATGACCGCCACGAGCTTGTCGCCAATGGCGGCCGGTGAGCGCGGCATCGACTTCGGCGCACTCGTCGAGCACATCGCGCGCACCGCGACCCTCCACGTACAGCGCGCCCACGAACGCAACACCCTTGAACCCGGTGGAACATCCACGAATACTGCATTGTGAGCGACAAACCGCCGGGGAATTCCCGCTGTTGCCTTGTCAAGATTGACGCACCCGGCTAAGTTTGGAAACGGTGGGAATTACCTGCGCGCACCTCAACCGCAGCCCACCACCCCTCCGGCGTGACACTCGACCCCTCCTCCGGTCGCTCCCCCCTTCGTCACCCAACCCTCCCCTCCTCGCCTGAACACACCCGTGCAATCCCCATCTCTCCAAGAACCCCAGTTTCGGGAAGAGTCCGCCAGCCTTGGGCTGCGCGTGGCGCGCGTTGTCGGCACAAGCCTTCTGGGCGGTGTGTTTGCGACGGTCGTGGGCTTGTTGGGGCACCAGGTCGCGACGGGCGAGCACTGGGAGGTCGACGAAGTCAGCGTCGCCGGAAATCTGCGCAGCAGCGAGGCCGCAATCCGGCACTTGGCGGATGTGCCGCGCGGGCAGCACTTGTTGCTCGTCGACCTCCGCGAAATCGCCACGCGCATCGAAGCGCACCCCTGGGTGCGGCACGTCGAAGTCCGCCGTGTATTGCCCTCTACCATCGAAGTATTGGTAGAAGAATACGAACCCGCCATGCTCGTCACGCTCGACCGCCTCTGGTTGATTGATGACGCCGGCCGCGCGTTCAAGCAGGCCCACGGTGAGGACCTCGACCTCCCGATTCTCACCGGCCTCGACCAAGAGCTCGCCGACCAGTATCCCAAGCTGTCGTCTGCCGTGGTCCAAGGCGCCCTCCGAATCTTGCGCGATGCCGATGGCCACCCTTGGGTTGGCCCGGCCACCATCAGCGAAGTGCGCTTCAACGCCCGCCTCGGCTACACCGTCGTCACGCGAAATGGCTCCGAGCTCATCGTCGGCTTTGGGTCCCCCGCGGATGCACTGTCTCGCCTCGACCGCTTGTTGGCCGCAGGGCTTGACCTCAAAAAGCCCCAGCGGGTCGACCTCGATGCAGGTTCGGTGGCCATCGCCACGCCCCTGCCCGACCTCCGGTCGCTGACTACGCGCCCCTAAACGTCGTTTTCCCCTTTCTGTTTGTCTTGTTTTTCATTTCCCATCGGGACCTATCCCGGACACTGCCGACGGCCCCTGTCGACACGCCGCGCCGGCCCAGGAGCAACCATGAGCAATCGGATGCACCTCGACTTTGTGCAAGAAGAGACCCACAAGGCCCGCATCAAGGTCATCGGCGTCGGCGGCGGCGGCGGCAACGCGGTCAACAATATGATCGAGTCCGGCATGTCGCAGGTCGAGTTCATCGCCATGAACACCGACGCCCAAGACCTTGAGCGGTCCCTCGCCCCCCGCCGCTTCCAGCTCGGCACCCAGCTCACCAAGGGCTTGGGCGCTGGCGCCGACCCCGATGTGGGTCGCGAAGCCGCGCTCGAAGACCGCGACCGGATTGCCGAGCTGATTGCCGACGCCGACATGGTGTTCGTCACTGCCGGCATGGGTGGCGGCACCGGCACGGGCGCTGCACCTGTCATCGCCCAGGTGGCCAAAGAGCTCGGCGCCCTCACCGTCGCCGTCGTCACACGCCCCTTTGGCTTCGAAGGCCGCCGGCGCCGCAAGCAGGCCGATGAAGGCATCGAAAACCTGCGCCAGGTCGTCGACACCCTCATCACTATCCCCAACCAGCGCCTCATCAGCATGGCCACCGAACGCACCACGATGCGGGAAGCGTTCCAGATGGCCGACCAAGTGCTGTACCAGGCCTGCAAGGGCGTGAGCGACCTCATCAACTTCCAGGGCATCGTCAACGTCGACTTCGCCGACGTGCGCACCATCATGTCCAACAAGGGCTTGGCGCTCATGGGCGTCGGCTACGGCCAAGGCGACCACAAGACCGTCGAAGCCGCCCAGAAGGCCATTTCGTCGCCCCTCTTGGATGATGTGAGCATCGCCGGCGCCACCAGCGTGCTCATCAACATCACCGCGAACTCCGCGCTGACCCTGTTCGAGGCCTACGAGGCGTCCAACATGATTCAGGAAGAAGCCCACGAAGACGCCAACGTCATCTGGGGCTGGGTGGTCGACGAGTCGCTCAAGGATGAAGTGCGGGTCACGGTCATCGCCACGGGCTTCGAAGAGAGCTGGATCAAGGCCACGCCCGATATCGAAAGCCGCGTCCGCCGCGTCGTCAACAGCAACAACCGCGGCGGCCAGGCTCCCAGCCCGCGCTCGTCTTCGCCTTCTTTGGCGAGCGGTCTAAACCCCGACGACTACGATATCCCGACGTTCTTCCGCAACGTCGACTGAGCAAGCGGGCCGGACACACCGTCTCCCGTATTGTTCGCCAAAAGGCCGCCTCGCGCGGCCTTTTTCGCGTCTGGCTTCCACGAATTCCAACGCAATCCCGAGAATGATTCCTCAATTGCCCGCAATTACCAAGCGAAGGGCCATGGAGCCTCATGGTCGTTCCACGACTTCCGTTCCCCATCCTGAACCACCCCGGATGTCGCGACCTCGCACCCCTCTTCCCGGTGCGTCGTCCGTCGGAGGCACGATGTTCCCGTTCGCTGCGCCCGCAGGAATTGCCCACGCTCCCTTGCCATGGACGGGATGGGGGAGAGGCCGCCAAAGCCAAGGTCTTTGGCGGGCCGCGGAGCCCTTCGGTCTCCGCGGCAGCGGGCGAGCCAGAGTCTCGCCCGCGGAAACCGCGGTGCGGGTGTCCACACGCCTGGATGAAGGCGCGGTGCCGTTCTTGCGAACGAGCTCGCGTTCCTGTTTCCCGGCATTTCCGTGTCTATGTTGACTGCTTTGTCTCGGGAACCGTCCCACTGGGAGCGTGCACGATGTCGCCGATGCAACGAACGCCGACCAACCTGCCGGCCATTCACCCGGTCCCCCGGCGGCATCCCAAGCGGGAGAGGACATTGACGCCGCGGGTGTCGGCAGCACCGGTCCCGATTCGCGTCGCGCTCGACCCTCTCCTCGCCGACCTCGCCCCGATGTACCTCGACGAGGCCGGTCGCGCGGCGGCCCAAATGGGACAATACGTCCATCCCGATGGCCCCATAGACCTCAAAGGCATGCTCTCTATCGCCCATAAGTTCAAAGGAACCGGCGCGGCCTATGGTTTTGCGCCCATTACCCACGCTTGCGCCCGCATCCAGCGCGCCTGCTTGCGCGACGACCTCGCCGGCGCACGCGACGGCCTCGCCGCACTGCGAGAATACCTTGCGCGTGTGGAGCTCATACCCGGACCCCTTGAAACATGAACACGCACGACCCCGAGCCAAACGACCCCACGCGCGCGCCCCCTTGCGGCGGCGGGTGGTTCGTGTTTGTCATGTCCCCTGACTCGAAAAGGGGATGAACCCCACCCTGCTGCCGCTGGTTTCCGTTGAATCACGGGCCTGTGACGCAGCGATGACACAGCAATCCAGTCTGTCCGTTATCCGGCCGGCCCTTTTGTTCATTGCCCGAAGTCTCGCCTGCCAAAGCTGGCGTACTCCAAGGACGACGACATGGCCGCCGCGCCCACTCCCGCCGCTTTGCTCTGGATTCCCGGAGCCAACCCGGCCGCATTCCATCCCGCCGCTGTCGCCGAAATGGTGCCTGCTGTGCGGGCTCCCGCTAGCGTCGTCCGCGATCCCTCCACGGGCGCAGTCGGCGTAGGCCTCGACGGCCACCTCGCCTTTGCCGCACCCGGCGTCGCTGGCTGGCCGGTTTTGGGCCAACTTCCCGCGCTGTACCCCGAATGGCTCGGCAACCGCACCTTCTGCGAGGTCCATGGCACGCGCTTCGCCTACGTCCAAGGCGCGATGGCCAACGGCATCGCTACAACGGACATGGTCATCGAGATGTCGAGAGCAGGGTTTCTCGGCATGTTTGGTGCCGCCGGTCTCACCCCCGCCCGCGTCGCGGAGGCCATCGACAGACTCCAAGCCGCTTTGGGAGACGGCGACGTCGCCCGCGGCGCGACCCCCTGGGGCTGTAACTTCATTCACTCACCGAACGAACCAATGGTGGAGGCGGAAATCGCCGACCTCTATATTCGTCGGGGTGTGCGCCGGGTCAGCGCCGCGGCCTTTATGGGCCTCACCGAGTCGATTGTGCGCTATGCCGCGACGGGTCTCACCCGCGATGCAGAAGGCCGAATTCAGCGCCGTCACGCCGTCTTCGCGAAAATCAGCCGTCCAGAAGTCGCGCGCCGGTTCATGGAGCCCGCCCCCGCTTCGTTGCTGGATTCGCTGGTCAAAAAAGGCCTCCTCACCGAATCCGAAGCAAGACTTGCCCGCGAAGTCCCCGTCGCCGAAGATTATATCGTCGAGTCCGACTCCGGCGGACATACCGACAACCGGCCCCTCACAGCTCTCTTCCCCACCATTCAGCGCCTCCGCGACGAAGTGGTCGCGACGTTTGGCTACCGCCGCCCGATTCGCCTGGGTGCAGCCGGCGGCATCGGCACTCCCAACGCCGCCGCCGCCGCATTTGCGCTGGGCGCAGACTTCATCCTCACCGGCTCGGTCAACCAAGCCTGTGTAGAATCGGGCCTGAGCGCCCAAGGCCGCGGCCAGTTGTGCCAAGCGGGCATCGCCGATGTCATTATGGCGCCCGCGGCCGATATGTTCGAGATGGGCGTCGAGGTGCAAGTTTTGCGCCGGGGCACAATGTTTGCGGTGCGCGGCCGCCGATTGTATGAGCTGTATAAGCAATACCCATCGCTTTCGTCGCTCCCCCGCGAGGAGCGCGAGTTTGTCGAAAAACTGCTTCGACAGACCATCGACGAAGCCTGGGCATCCACGCGCGCGTTCTGGGCGGGCCGCGACCCCCACGAAGTCGCCCGCGCCGAGCGCGACCCCAAGCACCAAATGGCGCTCGTATTCCGCGCGTACCTCGGCCAAGCGTCCCGCTGGGCCATCCAAGGCGTGCCCGACCGCGCCGTGGACTACCAAATCTGGTGCGGTCCCGCCCAAGGCGCATTCAACGATTGGGCGCGCGGCAGCTTCCTCGAACCGGCGGAAAACCGCACCGTGGTCCAGGTCGCCCGCAACCTCCTTGAAGGCGCAGCCGTCGTCACCCGAGCCCACCAGCTCCGGTCGTTCGGTGTGCCCGTTCCTGCAACCGCTTTTGATTTCCGGCCCCGTCCGCTCGCCTGAGCGCCGACCCCCCTCTTGAGGCAATGATGACTACCAATCGTCCCCCCATCGCCGTCGTCGGCGTCAGCGCGCTGTTTCCGGGCTCTACCGACTCTACGGGTTTCTGGCGCGATATCCTCGCCGGCCGCGACCTCATCACCGATGTGCCCCAGTCGCACTGGTTGATTGCCGACTACTTCGATGAAGACAAGTCGAAGCCCGACCACACCTACGCGAGCCGGGGCGGCTTTATTCCCAAGGTCGACTTTGACGCCTTGGGCTGGGGCGTTCCTCCGAGCTTGATGTCCCAGACGGACACCAGCCAGCTCCTGGCGCTCATTTTCGCGCAAAAGGTGCTGGACGACGCCGCGCTGAGCAACAGCATCGACCGCAACCGCTTGTCGTGTATCCTCGGCGTCACGAGCGCCCAAGAGCTGCTGGGCACGATGGTGAGCCGCCTCCAGCATCCGGTGTGGGCCAATGCGCTGCGAAAGGTCGGCCTCCCCGAAAGCAAGGTGCAGGAAGCCGTAAAGACCATCTCGTCGCACTACGCCGACTGGACCGAGGCCACCTTCCCCGGCTTGCTCGGCAACGTCGTCGCCGGCCGCATCGCCAACCGCCTCGACCTCGGCGGCACCAACTGCGTCACCGATGCAGCGTGTGCGAGCACGTTCTCGGCCATGCAGATGGCGGTGCAAGAGCTGTACCTCGGTGACTCCGACGCCGTCATTTGCGGTGGCGTCGACACCATGAACGACATCTTTATGTATATGTGCTTCTCGAAGACGCCCGCACTCAGCCCCACCGGCGATGTGCGGCCGTTCAGCGACCAAGCCGACGGGACGATGCTGGGCGAAGGCATCGGTATGTTCCTCCTCAAGCGGCTGGCCGACGCCGAAGCCAACGGCGACCGTATTTATGCCGTGCTCAAGGGCGTGGGCTCTAGCTCCGATGGTCGCGCAAAGAGCGTCTACGCCCCGCTTCCCCGCGGCCAGGCCAAAGCGATTCGCCGCGCATACGAGCGCGCGGGCTACGGCGCCGAGACCGTCGAGTTGGTGGAAGCCCACGGCACCGGCACGAAAGCCGGTGACGCCGCCGAGTTTGAGGGTCTCAAGACCGTCTTCGACGAATGTGGCCGAGAAGAGCGCCAGTGGTGCGCCCTTGGCTCCGTGAAGTCCCAAATCGGCCACACGAAGGCCGCTGCTGGCGCCGCCGGCTTCTTCAAGGCAGTGTTGGCCGTCAACAACCGCGTCTTGCCGCCCACCATCAAGGTCGACCGCCCCAACCCCGCGTTGGCGCTCGAAACCACGGGCCTCTACGTCAACACCGAGACCCGTCCCTGGATTCGCGGCGCCGACCACCCCCGGCGCGCCGGCGTGTCTTCGTTTGGCTTCGGCGGCTCCAACTTCCACCTCGCCGTCGAAGAATACACCGGACCCTTGCGGCAACTTCGAACCGATGCCTTGACATCGCACCTCGTCGTCGTCACCGGCGCAGACGCGCAAGCCGTCATCGCCGACGCCCGCAAATACGCCGCCTTCGCCACCAAGCATGGCAAATCCGGCGTCCCCACGGCCTTGCCCTACTTGGCCCGCACCACCCAAGCCGCCTACGACGCCGCCCATGGCGCCCGCTTGGCGGTCATCGCCGACTCCGACGCCGACCTCGCGACCAAGCTGACCGCCGCCGCCGACGCCCTCTCCGCAGACCCTACCGGTTTGCCCAAGAAGCTCGCGGGCTGCACCTTTGGAACCGGCGCCGCCACGGGAACCGTCGCGTTTTTGTTCCCCGGCCAAGGCAGCCAATACCTCGGAATGGGCGGCAACCTCGCCACCACCTTCGATGCCGCGATTTCCGCTTGGGACGACGCCCATACCGCGGGCCTCAACACCCACAACACCGTGTTTCCGCGGCCCGTGTTCTCGGCCGACGAAAAGGCGGCCCTCGCCGACCAGCTCACCGCGACCCAAAACGCGCAGCCTGCGATTGGTGTCGCGAGCTTGGCCGTGCTCCGCATGCTGCAATCTGTCGGACTCGAAGCCGCACAAGTCGGCGGCCATAGCTACGGCGAGCTGACCGCACTGCACGCGGCTGGCGCGTTGTCGACCGAAGCGTTCTTTGCTGCGTCCCAAGAACGGGGCGCCCGTATGGCCGAAGCAGCCGCCACCACCGAAGGCACGATGGCCGCCGCACGCGGTTCGGCCAAGCAGGTCGCCGATGTATTGGCAGACCAGCACCCAGACGTGGTCTTGGCCAACCACAACTCGCCCAAGCAGACCGTGATTTCGGGCCCCGTGCCTGCCGTTGCAGCGGCAATGGCCGCCCTCGACGCCGCCGGTGTAATGACCGTGCGCATTCCCGTCGCCACGGCCTTCCACTCGCCCATCGTCGCTGGCGCATCGGTGCCCTACGGCGCGTTCCTCGATGGCATCGCCGTCGATGCCCCGCGCCTTCCCGCATGGTCCAACGCGGAAGCCGCGCCGTACCCGGCCGACCCCACGGCGATTCGCGCAGGTCTCGCCAGCCAGATTGCCCGTCCGGTGCGCTTTGTTGACATGATTGAAGGCATGTGGGCCGATGGTGTGCGCTGCTTTGTCGAAGTCGGGCCGGGCAACGTGCTGACCGGCCTCGTCGGCACGATTCTCAAGAAGAAGGCACACGTCGCCGTTGCCACCGACCGCAAAGGCGCCGACGGCGTGCAGTCCTTGCTGTCTGCATTGGCCACGCTCGTCGCCGACGGTCGCGCGATGAATCTGCAAGGACTCTTGGCTGGAATTCGTCCCGCCGAAGACCCTTCAGCCGCCGAGAAGCCGAAGATTGCTATCCCCATCGACGGCTCCAACTACGGCAAGCCGTACCCGCCCCAGGGGGGCGCCGCTGCCCGCGCGCCCAAGAACCCCGAAGTGCCCGCCGCCGCGGCCCGTCCGGTGGACACCGCGGCCCCCAAGGCACCGGCCCCCAAACCCGCTGCGGCCCCGTCGGCCCCTTCTCCCAAGCCGACCCCCTCGACCGCACCCACTTCGACCGCACCCGCTTCGACCACCGTATCTTCCCCCTCCCCCGTCGCGGCGTCCATCGCGCCCGCACCTGCGCCCACGCCGCGCCACGAGGTTTCTATGTCCAACGCCACCCCTCCGTCCGTTCAGCTTGCTTGGGTCACCGCATGGCAGGAAACCCAGCGCCAAACCGCCGAAGCCCACGCCGCGTTCCAGCGGTCGATGGCCGATAGCCACGCCGCGTTCCTCAAGGCTGCTGAGACCAGCTTTATGGGCCTTGCGACGGTGCTTTCGGGTTCCGGTGTGCCTGCCGCGGCCCTGGCTCCGATGGTGACCGTTGCCGCAGCCCCCGCGCCCGTCGCAGCGCCCGTGATGCCCGCGCCTGTCGCGGCGCCCGTGATGGCGGCGCCCGTGATGGCCGCTCCGGTCCCAGCTCCCGTCGTCGCTGCTCCGGCGCCTGTTGCAGCACCCGCACCGGCTCCTGTGGCGGCCCCCGTCGTCGCCAAGCCTGCAGCGGTGGTGGCGGCTCCTGCGCCCGTCGCCGCCAAGCCCGCTGGCCGCGACCTCAACGCCCTCATGCTCGCCGTTGTCGCCGAAAAGACCGGCTACCCCGCCGACATGCTCTCCCTCGACATGGACCTTGAAGGCGACCTCGGCGTTGACTCCATCAAGCGCGTCGAAATCCTCTCCGCCGTCCAAGAGCAGGCCCCCGAGCTCGCCGGCATCGACGCCAGCTCGCTGGGCGCCCTCCGCACCCTCGGCGAAATCGTCAGCGCGATGGGCGGAACCACCGCCGCACCCGCAGCACCCGCGCCCGCAGCACCCGCGCCCGCGGCACCCGCCACTACGGGCCGCGACCTGAACGCCCTCATGCTCGCCGTCGTCGCCGAAAAGACCGGCTACCCCGCCGACATGCTGTCCCTTGATATGGACCTCGAAGGCGACCTCGGCGTTGACTCTATCAAGCGCGTGGAAATCTTGTCTGCGGTCCAAGAACAGGCCCCCGAGCTCGCCGGCATCGACGCCAGCTCGCTGGGCGCCCTCCGCACCCTCGGCGAAATTGTCAACGCGATGGGCGGAACCACCGCCGTCGCTGCCGCTGTCGCAGCACCCGCCCCGTCCGCCGCCGCCCCCGCCGCTTCGGGTCGCGACCTCAACGCCCTGATGCTCGCTGTTGTCGCGGACAAGACCGGCTACCCCGCCGATATGCTGTCCCTTGACATGGACCTCGAAGGCGACCTCGGCGTCGACTCTATCAAGCGCGTCGAAATCCTCTCCGCGGTCCAAGAACAAGCCCCGGAGCTTGCCGGCATCGACGCCAGCTCTCTCGGCGCGCTCCGCACCCTCGGCGAAATCGTCAACGCAATGGGCGGCGCCGACGCGACCCCTACCGTCGTTGACCCCGCTGGTGGTCGTTACGCGCCGGTGGCCGTCGAGGCCCCGGCGAACGGCTTGGCTCGGAGGGGTCTTTCACCGGCGTAGCACCGCCCTCACGATTGTAGACCCCACCGACACCGGACTTGGCACGCTTCTTGCATCTGAGCTTACCCGCCGTGGTGTAGAAGCCGTCGCGTCCGAATCGGTTTCCGAAACAGCCCATGGCGTCGTACTCTTGCACGGGCTCGCTGTGGGCGACCACGACCTCGCTGCATTTCAAGCGGCCCGCGTCGTCGCGCGTCGGCATTCGCCAGAAAGCCCCGCCGTCCTCGTGACCGTCCAGGCCACCGGCGGCGCTTTTGGCACGACGCCGTTCGCGCCGGAGATGGCGTGGTCGGGAGGCGTCGCGGCGCTCGCGCGGACATTCGCCCAAGAGCACCCCGAGGCCGCTGTCAAGGCCATCGACGTTGACGCTGGCGACCGCTCTGTCGCCGCGCTCGCCGCGCTGTTGGCCGACGAAATCGCCGCCGGTGGACCAGAGCTGGAGGTCGGCCTCGCAGCCAACGGTCGCCGGGTCACCCTCACCAACCGCTTGGTCTCGGCCCGTCGCCGGCCCACGGCCAACGTCGGTCCGTCCGATGTCATCGTGGTTTCGGGAGGCGCCCGCGGCGTCACGGCCGTCACCGTGATTGCCTTGGCAAAGGCGACCCGCGCCCGCTTCGTGTTGCTCGGCCGCACGCCCCTCGCCGACGAGCCCCCTGCCGCACGCGGCGTGCCTTCCAACGACGCCGCCCTCAAGGCCGCTTTGTTGAAAGACGCCCGCGCACGCGGCGAAGCCTTGTCTCCCCGTGACCTCGGCAAGCGGGTGTCGACGATTCTCGCCGGTCGCGAGGTTCAAGACACGCTGTCGGCGATTCACGCTGCTGGCGCACAAGCCCGATACGTCGCGCTTGACGTCACCGACTTGGCGGGTCTTCGCGCGCTGTATGCCGAGCTGGCGGCCACTTGGGGGCCGGTCACCGGCATCATCCACGGCGCGGGCGTGATCCGCGACCGGTACATTCGCGAGAAATCGGACGACGATTTCCAGCTCGTCATCAGCACGAAGCTCGACGGCTTGAAGGCAATGCTGGCTGTTCAGGGGTCCAATCCACTGAACTTGCTTCTTACCTTCTCTAGCGTTGCTGCGCGCACTGGAAACGTCGGCCAGGTCGACTACGCGATGGCCAACGAAGTCCTCAACCGCGTGTGCGACGCGATGGCGCGCCAAAATCCGCAGGCTGTCATCCGCTCGCTCGGCTGGGGACCTTGGGAAGCTGGGATGGTCACTCCGGCCCTCAAGGCGCGATTCGAATCGCTCGGCGTGCCGCTCATCGCCCTCGATACGGGCGCACGGATGCTGGTAGACGAAGTCTTCGCCGGTCCCGGCATGCCCACGAGCGTTGTCCTCGGTGGCGAGCCCAAGCCCGAAGCCTTGCTTCACGACGGCAACGCGCCAGCCACCGTGCTTCGAATCGCCGTGTCCCCCACGGCCCAGCCCTGGCTCGCCGACCACACCGTCGCCGGTCTGCCCGTCGTGCCGATGGCGCTCGTCGTCGACCAGATGCTCGCTGCCGCGCGCGCCTTGCGCCCCGGTGTGCCCTTTGGCCGCATCCACGGCTTGAAGGTCCACAACGGCATCCGACTCACGACATGGCCCGCAGAAGAGACGCTGTGGCTCCATGTTCGCGACGAAGAAGGCGGTGGCTTGGCCATGACGCTGACCGACGACAACGGCCGTCCGCGATATAGCGCGCAGTTGCCCGTCGGCGAGCCGACCGCAGATGCGCCCGTGCCGACCGTGTCCGCGCCCGCCCACAAAGGCGCCGTCTACGATGGCACGTTGTTGTTCCACGGCCCGGCCCTGCAAGTCCTCGAAGACGATGTGTGTGTCGACAAAGCCGGTGCAACCGCCAAGGTGATGTCCCAGCCGTTGCGGGGAACATCGACGGTGGACGTCGGCGCAGTCGATGGCGCGCTGCAACTCGCGCTGTTGTGGGCGCGGGAAGCGACCGGTGGTCCGAGCTTGCCGATGGCCATCGACGAGCTGGAGCTGCATCCCGCTTCGTCGAGCGACATTCGCGGCCTCGTGTTGACCGGTCGGTCGGCCCACGGCCCCGCAGGCTCTGCGGATGTGGTGCTTGTAGACGCAGACGGGCGCGCTTCGGCTACCCTTCGGGGTGTCCGAACCGTTCGCCGACCCGACGCTGGCCAAGCGTGAACCCGCGGCGGCCTTCGGGTCGCCGCCCTGTTTTTGTTGAGGGAACGTGACCCAGCCGTCCTTTCATCCCATCGCTATCGTCGGGCGGGCTGTTGTGCTTCCCGGCGGAATTTGGACCCCCGACGACCTCTGGAACGCAGTGGTCGAGCGCCGGGATTGTACGCGCGCGGTTCCCGCCGGACGCTGGGGGCTTTCGCCCGCCGATGCGCTGGGTCCGGGTCCACGCGCGGGCGGCCCCGACCCCGACCCCGACCGCTCCTGGTCTGACCGGGGCGGCTATGTCACCGATTTGGACCGCAACCTCGACCTCTCCGGCGTCGACTTGGGGGCGCTCGGCCTCGACGAAGGCGCTGTGCGAAGCAGCGACCCGCTCCTGCAACTCACGCTGCACACCGCGGCCCGCGCCCTCGCCGATGCAGGCAACCCCTCCTCCCGCGACCGCGCGGGCCTCATCATGGGCAACCTCTCGTTTCCCTCCGAAGGCCTCGCACGCCTCGCCGAACGGGTCTGGTGGGGAGACGCCCATGCCAACGAGAGCAAGCTCCCCCACCCACCGCCGTGGGACCGCTTTATGTCCGGCATCCCGGCGCTGCTCGCAGGGCGCGCCTTGCACCTCGGCGGCCCCGTGTTTGCCCTGGATGCCGCCTGCGCCAGCGCCTTGTACGCCATCAAGCTCGCGTGCGACCGCCTCCAAGATGGCGATGCTGACCTCATGGTCGCAGGCTCCGTCAACCGCGCCGACGACTTGTTCATCCATGTTGGGTTCTGCGCGCTGCAAGCGATGTCCAAAACCGGCCGCAGCCGGCCCTTTCACGCCGACGCTGACGGATTGGTTCCCGCAGAAGGCGCCGGATTCGTGGTCCTCAAGCGTCTCGAAGACGCGGTGGCCGCCGGTGACACCATTCACGGCGTCATTCGCGGCATCGGCTTGTCCAACGATGGCCGGGGCCGGGGCCTGCTGGTCCCCTCGAAAGACGGCCAAGCACGCTGTATGCGCGCAGCGTGGACCGAAGCCAGGCTTTCGCCGGACTCTCTCGGCCTCCTCGAGTGCCACGCGACCGGAACGGTCGTCGGCGACGCGACCGAGCTGGACTCGTGTACGGAAGTGCTCGGACACCGCACGTCTGCGCTGCCGATTGGCTCTCTCAAGTCAAACCTCGGCCACCTCATCACCGCTGCGGGTGTAGCAGGCTTGGTGAAGGTCCTCGAAGCGCAGCGACGCGGCATTTTGCCCCCCACGCGCCACGAAGGCCCCCTCAACGCAACCCTCGACCGCGTACCCTTGCGCCCGGTGCTCGCGCCCGAGCCGTGGACCGGCTCCCGTCGCGCCGCCGTCAACGCATTCGGATTTGGCGGCAACAACGCCCACCTCATCGTTGAGCCCCACGACCCCAAGGCGCCCGCGCCGATTCCCCCACGGCCCGCGTGGTCGCCCGTAGCCATCGTCGCATTGGGCGCGCGGGTGGGCTCTTCAGGGGACACCGCCGGTTTTGCCGACCCCTCTCCCGATGCGGCACCGGCGCTCTCCACCATCGACGTTGACCTCGCCGGCCTGAAGTTTCCGCCCGCCGACCTCGCCCTGACCCTCGGCCAGCAGTTGGCCGTACTCGCGGCGGCCCGCGACCTCACGCCGTATGTCACACCGGTCCAAAACGACCGGGTGGGCGTATTTGTCGGAATGGGAACCGACCCCGAGGTTGCCCGGTACGGTGCCCGCTGGCGCACGCTCGCCCATGCACCCCGGATTGGCGAAGCCGCCGTCAACACCACAAAAGACGCGTTTATTCCCAAGCTCCAAAGCGCGGGCGTGTTGGGCACCATGCCCAATATTCCCGCCAACCGCATCAGCAGCCAGCTTGACCTACAGGGCCCCGGCTTTACCGTGTCCGCCGAAGAAAACAGCGGATGGGTGGCCCTCGACATCGCCACCCGCGCGGTCGCCACCGGCGCCCTGGACCTCGCTTTTGCCGGCGCGGTCGACCTTAGCTGCGAGCCCGTCCACGAGCGCGCCCTCGCGGCGCTGCGTCCCGATGCCGGTCCTTCGGGAGACGCTGCGATTGTGTTGGCCCTTCAACGCGTCGACGACGCGCGTGCCGCCCAGCACGCCATTCTCGCATATGTCGGCGCGCCGACCTCCGGGAATGTCGCGGTGGCCAACGCCGACGACCCCAACGACGCGGTTCGCGCGGTGTTCGGACGCGCCCACGCCGCGTACGGATTGGTCCGCTTGGGTCGCGCCGCCCTCGACCTCGCCCGCGGAGCGGTCCAGGCAGATGGCGTTGCCGTCCAGCTCACCGATTTGGTCGGTCGCGCCTCTGTCCGCGCCATCAGCCGGGCCGACCATACGCCCGTTTTGTCATTGGCCGACGTCTCGCCGCGCAGCTTGCGCTTGCCCGCCCGTCCCCACGGCCGCCAGCCCGCTCTCCCGGATCTGGCCCCCACCCGACCCGCCGTGGCGCAGTCGGATTTCCGTCCATTGCCTTATGTGGAGCAGCCTATCGTGCCCGCCCTCACCCCCGACCCTTCGCGCGTCCAGGCCATGCCGCCGGCTCCGACCCTCCCTGCTGTCACGGCTCTGCCGCCCGAACCGGTCGCGATGGCGGTGCCCCAGGTTCCGCCCCTCGTCGCCGCTCCGGCCCCCGCCTCCCCCGCGCCCGCGCTGTCGGCACCGGCGACGCCTGCCCCTGGTATGGCCGCCGCGCCCGACTCCGTGCCCGGACGCTGGGCGTCGGCCTTGCAGCAGCTTGGCGAGATGCACCGCACCTTCTTGGCCGACCAAGCAGCGTTGCACCAACGCTTTTTGGCCCTGCGCCAGCACGGCGCAACCGCGTCGTTGCAGTTCGGCTTGGGGAGCGGCTTGCCTGCATTTGCCCCCGCAGACGAGCCGTCGTGGTCCCCCCCTCCCACAATGGCTCCTGCTGCCCCCGTAGCGCCGGCTGTGGCGCCCGCGCCAGCGCCCCTGCCGTCCCCCACACCCGCCACCGTCGCTGCGCCTGTACGCCCTGCTGCGCCGGCTCCTGCACCCATTCAGGCGCCGGCGCCGATTGTGTCCGCACCCAAGGCGAGCGCACCGAAGGCCGCCGTTCGGCCCCACGGCTTCGCGTTTACCCAAAAGCGCACGCCCACCGGCCTCACGCTGTCGCGGGAACAGCTCGAAATCCACGCTTCCGGCAAAATCTCGGAAATCTACGGCACCCAGTTCGCCCCCCAAGACGGTTTCCGTCGCCAGTGCCGGATGCCCGAGCCGCCGCTGTTGTTGGCGGACCGCGTGGTCGGCCTCGACGCCGAGCCTGCCAGCATGGGCCTCGGCACCATCTGGACCGAGACCGACATCACCGAAGACGCTTGGTACCTCCACGATGGCCGCATTCCCGCGGGTGTGCTCATTGAGTCGGGCCAAGCCGACCTCATGCTCATTTCGTACCTGGGCATCGACCTTCAGCACCCCGGCGACCGCGTCTACCGCCTGCTCGGCTGCACGCTGACCTACCACGGCGACTTGCCGAAGGTCGGCGAGACGATTCGCTACGACATCCATGTCGACGGACACGCCAAGCACGGCGATGTCCGCTTGTTCTTCTTCCACTACGACTGCTTCACCACCGACCCCAACGGCGAAAACGGCCTCGGACGCCCCATTCTGAGCGTGCGCGGTGGACAAGCAGGCTTCTTCACCGACGCCGAGCTGGCAGACTCCGCCGGCATCTTGTGGCGCCCGGAAGAGCAAGAAATCGTCGCGACGCCCAAGCTCGACGCCCCCCTCGTCCCTGTCGCCACCCGCACCTACTCCCAGACCGAGATTGAAGCCCTCGCTGAAGGGCGGCCGTGGGACTGTTTTGGCGAAGCCTTCAACGCCGCGCGCCCGCACGTTTGGACGCCCCGCTTCCAGACCGAGCGAATGCTGTTTTTGCGCGGTCCCGCCGAGCTCAACCACTCCGGCGGCCCGTGGGGACGCGGCTACCTCAAGGTCACCGTGCCCATCGAAGCCGACGAATGGTACTTCGACGGCCACTTCCTGAACGACCCCTGTATGCCGGGCACCCTCATGTTCGAGGGCTGCTTGCAAGCGATGGCGTTCTACCTCACGTCTCTTGGCGTGACTCTGAAGCGCGATGGCTGGCGTTTCCAGCCCGTACCGGGCGTCCCCTTCGACCTCAAGTGTCGCGGCCAAGTTGACCCCGGCACCCGGCGCCTCACTTACGAAGTATTTGTCGAAGAGTTCGAGGCAGGGCCGATTCCCACGCTTTGGGCAGACCTCTTGTGTACGAGCGACGACCGCAAGGCCTTCCACGCGCGGCGGGTCGGGCTTCAGCTCGTCCCCGACTGGCCCATGTCGCGGATGCCGGTCATGGCCCAGCGCTTCCCCGATGTCGCGCCGCTGCTCGACCCCCAGTTCGCCGACAAGGGCGAGGTCGCGCGCGCGAACGGCTTCCCCTTCGGCTACCACTCCCTCGTCTCGTGCGCGTGGGGCAAGCCGAGTGACGCCTTCGGGCCAATGTACAAACCTTTTGATGGTGGACGCCACGTCGCCCGCCTCCCCGGTGAGCCCTACCACTTCATGACCCGCGTGAGCCGCATCGACGGCGAAATCGGGAGCTTCAAGCCAGGGCAGACCATCGAAATTGCCTACGATGTGCCGCCGGATGTCTGGTATTTCTCGGAAAACGACAACCCCACGATGCCCTTCTGCGTCTTCCTCGAAGCCGCATTGCAGCCGTGCGGCTGGCTCGCGTGCTTCGTTGGCTCGGCGCTCACCTCCGACGAAGCGATGTACTTCCGCAATCTCGACGGTGTGGGCACCATGCGGGCGGAAATCGTCCCCACGGCTGGCACATTCCGCACCATTACGAAGTTGACGAACATCAGCCGCATGGGACCGATGATTATTCAGTCCTTTGACGTGCAGTGCTTGGTGGGCGACACCGTCGTCTACGACCTCAAGACCGTCTTCGGCTTCTTCCCCGCCGAGGCCCTCGCCAACCAAGTCGGCCTGCCGTGCACCGATGTCGACCGCGCGCTCCTCACCGAGCCGTGCGATGTGCACATCGACCTCAAGCCCCGTCCCGAGCGATTCTTCGGCAAGGCGCTGCATCTGCCTGATTCGCGCTTGTGTATGATTGACCGCTTGACCGGCTGGTGGCCCGAAGGCGGCAGCAAAGGACTCGGTCGCTTGCGCGCCGAAAAGGATGTCGACCCGAGCGAGTGGTACTTCAAGGCCCACTTCTACTCCGACCCCGTGCAGCCCGGTTCTCTCGGCATCGAGGCCCTCATCCGGCTGCTACAAGTGGGCTGTATGCTCAAAAACCTCGACGAAGGGATGCAAAATCCCCGCTTCGAGCCGCTGCGCATCGGCGAAGAAATGCTTTGGAAGTACCGTGGGCAGGTCATCCCCACCAATAAGCTCGTCACCACCACGCTCGATATTGTTGAAGAAGGGACCGACGAACGTGGCCGCTTCCTCGTGGCCGAAGGCAGCCTGTGGGTCGATGGGAAGCGGATTTACGAGACCCGCCGTATGGGAATGCGCGTGGTCGACGGCGGCCCCACCGGCCCGTCTTCCCGCGCGACATCGGACAACGAAGCGCCCACGTCCTCCGATGACGAACCTCCGCCTGCTGCCTCCGACGAGGACATCGCCCTCTCCGCGGAAGGGTGGCTGGGCGACCACAAGCCGACCTTCACGATTCCCGCCGTTCCGATGATGGTCGTGGCCGACCTCCTCACCCACACCGTCTCCGACACCGTTCTTGCGGTGCGGGATGTCGCCGTGCGCGGCTGGCTCACGGTTTCCGACACCCGCCACCTGCGTCGCGTCTCTACGGAGACGCCCGCCGGTACGGTGGTTCGCTTGCTCGACCGCGAGACAGACGCCGAGGTCGCCCGTGGGACCGTACAAACGGGCAACTACCCGCCTGCGCCCGCACCCTGGGATGTCCCCGCGCACTTGCCTCCCGTCGCCGACCCTTACGCTTCGGGACATCTATTCCACGGCCCCGCCTTCCAAGTGCTCGAACGCTTGCGCCGCGGCCCGGGCATCGCCCACGGTGTGCTGGCCGTGCCCCCCGCCGGCCCCGCCGCCGTACCCACCGGGCGCATCGCCCCCGTGCTCCTCGATGGCGCCACGCATTTGGTGCCCCACGACGACCTCCGCGCCTGGGGAGCCAACGTACCGGCGGACACCGTCGCGTACCCCGCCCGTCTCACCGAGCTGAAGTTTTACCGCCCCACCCCCACGGAGGGCCACGTCGACGTCGTGGTGCGTCTCGACGGCGATATGGGCGGCTTGCCCCGCCTGCGCATTCAATGGCGGGTTCCGGCGGGGGTTTGGGCCGAAGGCACACTGCTCGAAGCGCCCTTCCCCCTCGGCCCTATCGGCTCGGCCCCTCCGTTGGCCCGACGACGCTTCTTGGCCAACCAAGCCTACGATGACGCGGTGCGCCTGTCCTCCATTCGTGGCGAAGAAACCGTCCTCGACATCGCCGACATCGGCCGCTCCGATTGGCTGCCGGGAACCATTCGCGCCCTCTACGGCACCGACGACCCCGAGACCCTCGTGCGCCGCGAGCACCTGAGCCGCGCGACCGCATGGTGCGGCGCAGGCGTGCATCCGGGCACGCTCCCGGCCTCGATGCCGTTGCTGCGCCAGTCTGTCGCGGTCAAGCGCGACGGAGACCGGCTCCGGGCCCGCACCCTCGACCTTGGACTCGACCTCAACCCCGTCAAGGATTGGTGGGCAGACTGGTTTGGAACGCGGGGCTGGCCCACCGAAGACCTCTACTACGGACTCATCGAGAAGTTCGTGCGGCACGTCTTTATCCCCGACCCCATCGGCTTTGGTCGCGCCCAAGGACAGCCCGCGCTGTTCCTCGGAAACCACCAAACGGCGGTCGAGTCCTTGCTGTTCTCTATCGTCGCCTCGGCGCTCATTGAGACGCCCACCGTCACCGTCGCCAAGGTCGAGCACAAGGACACCTGGGTCGGCCATTTGATTCGCCACGGGTTCTCGTGGCCGGGTATCCGCGACCCCGAAGTCATCACCTACTTCGACCGGGACGACAAAAAGTCCCTCATGGGCGTCATCGGCAAGCTGTACCACGGACTTGTGAGCGGCAAGCGCAGCGCAATGGTCCACGTCGAGGGGACCCGGTCGTTCGATTGCACCGAGCCTGTGCGCGTGATGACCGGCAAGTTCATCGACCTCGCGATAGAAGCCAACCGCCCCATTATTCCCGTGAAGTTCTCCGGTGGCTTGCCGCGCACCACCCTCGAAGCACGCGTCGAATTCGCCGTCGGAATGGGCAAGCAGGACCTTTGGTTCGGCACGCCCATTTGGCCGGAAGACCTCAAGCATATGCCGTACGGGGCACGGAAGAACGCCGTGCTCGACGCCATCAACGCACTGGGCCCGAGCCACACTGTAGAAGACGCGCTCCCGCCGGACCCCGACTTCGCCGCCCGTGTCGCCGCTTGGCAAGACGCCACAGGTTGCTCCGAAGAGCACGCGACCATCTGGGTTTGCCTCCAAGACATCCCCGAGCCGACGCCGCAAATTCGGCAGTTGTTGGACGCAGTAGATGCGGGCGGCTTGCACTTGTCGGATAGCCCCGAAGACCGCTGGCTACGGGTGTTGGCCCGCCGCCTGATGGGTCCGACGTCCTAAAACGACGCTCTGGGAACGAATCCGCCCCGCTCGCCTCCCATTCCTTCCCAATCGGAACGAATGTAGGTCAGCGGGGCGCTCCTTGTGCGTACCAGCCCAGCACCAACGCGAGGTCTTCGTCGGACACCGCGGGCAAGCCGAGGGGCATTCCTGGCCGCTCGGGCCGCGCGACATCCGCTGGCGATTGACCCGGCTGGAGCGTGTCCCGCGCCGATTCATCCCTCCGGCGCAGCAAGGCCGCGACGATGCGGGCTTCGTTGTCGCGCACGCTCTCCCAGTTTTGCAGTTCGAGGCCGGTCGCCGCCCACCCAAAGCCACCGGCATTTCCGGGTCCCGCGCGCCCATCATTCTGGGAGGGGTCCATGTGGCAATGGACACACACCCGCCCAAACACCCGCTCTTCTACGTCGGTCCATGTCACCGGGGTGGTGGTGGCTGCGGGCACAGGGCCGCGGGGGAGCGCCGGAACGCTGTGGGTATCGGCCAACAGCACGAAGTCTCGCACCGCCAGTCTGTCTTCTGTCGAAAGCGGGATAGCCGGCATCGTCGCGTTGGGTGAAAAGCGCGATGGAGACTCAATCCACGCCGCCACGACATCGGGGTGCATTCGCTCCCGCGTGAACTGGAGGTCGGGGGCCATCGCCTGCCCTCCATCGGGCGACACCGCCCCAAACGCATGACAGCCCGCGCATCCTGCCGTTTGAAACACCATCGCCCCACGCGCAAGATGGGCGGGGTCTGGGGGCGGCTGGGGGGCAATCGACGGCCGCATCGCGACCAATGCTGCAGCAATCGACGCGCGCGTTTCGGCGTCCAGCCCGAACCGCGGCATGCCCTCGGGCAGCCCCGGACGGACATCGTGGGGGTCGGCGAGCCAGTCCGCGACCCAGTCGGCCTCCAAGCGCGAGGCAGCCTGGAGGTCGGGCACCGAAAGGTAGCTGGCTACGTTCTTTTCGTAGCGGTCCCACAACGGAAACACCGACTGCGCAACGACACGGCGGCCAGGGTCCCCCGCGACCGCACGAATCCACTGGTGGCACGTCGCACAACCGGTGTCTTGGCTGGCGGGCGCATGGCCGGGAATCGTGTGACAAAGGACACAATCACCGGCGTCAAACGGGCCGGCCACAGCCGAGCCCACCACCAGCAGTATGCCCCACATTACGATTGCTTCCGCATCACAATGGGCGCCACCTGCGCACCCACCGCCAGCGCCAGCGCAGCGCGGCGGGCGTCGATGGTCTCCGTGAGCTGCTCTTGCAGAGTCGGCACGACGGGTGTGACCGCAACCACAGGCAGGGCATTGATGCGCTGAATTTGCACGACGAGCTGTCGATGCTCCATTCGCATCGGCATTCCACACGCATGGGCATCCGTGCCCACCAGCGCACCAACAAAGGCGATACTTCCGATGATGAGTTTGTGCATCCGCGAACTCCGGGTTGGGGTGCCCCAACATCGACCTCCGACCCACCCAACGGTTCCGCTTTCGGAGCGCGTTTTTCGAAATCCCTCGCTTTCCGTCCAACCGGACAAGAATCGTCCGGGTTGGGGGTGGTCCACCCGCCCCGATGACGGTACCCAGACGCGCATCGGAGACAGGCTATGCCAACGATTGCCGACATTCTGAAGAAGACCGAGTCTTGGTTTCGCGAACGCGGCGTCGATTCGCCCCGACGCCAAGCGCAGGCCACCATTGGCTTGGCCTTGGGACTCGACCCCCTCCAAGTGGTCCTTCAGCACGACAAGCCACTGTCCGACGACGAGCTGGCGCGCATTCGGCCTATCGTCAAACGACGCGCCGCCCGGGAGCCGTGGGCCTATATCGAAGGCAGCACTGGATTTCATGAATATGAGTTCATTGTTCGTCCGGGGGTGCTGTGTCCCCGCCCAGACACCGAGACCTTGGTAGAGGCGGCCCTCGCCTGGATTCCCAAAGACGACGAGACGCCCACCTTCGTCGCCGATGTTGGCTGCGGCTCCGGCTGCGTGGGCCTCACTATCGCCGCCCAGCGCCCCCACGTTCGCTTGTTTGCCACCGACCTGAGCGACGTCGCTCTCGCTGTCACCCGCGAAAACGCTGTCGCGCTCGGCATTCAGGCTCGGGTGGCCGTGCTCCGCGGAAACCTGCTCGACCCGATTCCCGCCCAGCGACCCATCGATATCGTCGTCAGTAATCCGCCTTATATCCCTTCGGCCGACATTGAAGGGCTCATGCCCGAAGTGCGCGACCACGAGCCGCGTCTCGCACTCGATGGCGGAGCAGACGGCCTCGACATTTACCGCGTGCTCGTGCCCGCAGCGGCGTCTCGCGCCCGAAAAGCCGTGCTGATGGAGATCGGCCACGACCAAGGAAAGGCCGTCGCGTCGCTCTTCCGCGCAGCGGGCCTCTTTGGCGTGCGTGTCCTCAAAGACTTGGGCGGCCGCGACCGCGTGGTCGTCGGCACCCGCGAAGACCTCTCTGCCGCCGTCGCGCCGGAGATAGCAGAAGAGGAGCATCGACCGGCCCGCGTCGGATACTAAACCAGCGCAAACACGCTATTCGGCTTCACTTTCCGCCACGATTCGGTCCAGCAACAAGCAGAGCGGCGGTCCTACGCACGGAATGAGCGCGACCTGCCAAGCGGCCATGCCACGCTCCCAAGCCATCGCCGCGAAGAGCGTATGGCAAAGCACGAAGTCGAGGGTCATCACCGCGACAAACCCATCATGGCGCATCATATAGGACAACTGCGAGCCATCGCCTTCCCGCAGCCCCCACGCACCGAGGAGGCCCAGAACCACGACCATTGCCATCGGGAGGGCCTGTCCACCAAACAAGCGCTGGAGCGTCGGGCGGAGCGGGCGCACCGTAGAATCGTTGGAGCGGACCACAAGATACGGCAACAGCGCGAAAATGCCCATTCCACCGCTGGCGAGCACAAACGGCCAAGCAGGCACCGGCCGTGCGCGCAACGAGTCCCGGAGCAGGCTCGCGAAGAGCAGCGGTACAACACCCATCGTGTTGAAGACCACCACGATGAGCGGTTCTTCGCCCGTCCAGTCGCCCATTGCGAGCCGAAAGGCCCACGGCCCCCAGTCCGCGCGCACGGGCGGCGCCAACAAGAACGCGGCCAAAAGCAGCATCCACCACAGGCCAAAGGCGAGGATTCGGGTTTGTCGGTCAGCCACCCGCGATGCTCCAGGCTGTCGGCGGAACCTGGGTCAAGCCCAGTTTGCGCCGGTCGGACACAGAAACGGGACCACTCCACACGATGCCCGCGAGCGTGGGTCGAACCGGAATGTGCACCGTGGCGCGACCCATTGACAAGGGGGGCAGGTCGACGGTGACAGAACCCGCCCGCACGGTGGTCTGTACGAGGGACATCGAGCGGCCGCCTTCGTCCGCCTGCACGGCGTCTTCGTCGACAACCACGCCCGCGGGCAGCGCGATATCCACCCGCAACAGCGCGCGCCTGGCCCCAGAAACTTCCACGACCAGCTCCGCGTCGGCGCCCACCCGCAGCGCGCGCGGCACCACCACCTCCACGTCGATACCTGGATGCACGGGAGCGTGGGTCCAGGAGCCATACGAGACCGCTTCGAGCGCCCACGCAAGACCGGGAACCGGAGGGTCGGCGGCGATGCGCCAGGTGGCGCGACCCTTCGCGGGAACATTGAGGTAGACCGGATTCCGAAGGTCTTCGACCGTCAGCACCCGCGACGCGACCACATTCCCGCCCTGGAGGAGCGTGAGCGTCGTGCCGGCGGTCGGAGGCGCGGCCCACAGCGCGGCAACCGCGGCCAGACCTTCGCGATTGGCCCAGGCGTCCCCCCAGCCAACGCCGGGCACAAACGTAGACAGCACCCTCGCGCCGAGGTCTGCAATCATCGCCGCGTCGTCGGGCGAGCCTGCGCGGTGCAATGCGAGGGCGACACGCGCCGCGACCTCGGAGGCACCCGGAGGGGTCCCGTCGAGGCGCACGACCCCTGCAGGCACCGAAACGACTGCGCCCGCGGCCCCTTTGGTCACCGACTCGCGCACGAGCGTCAACAAGCGGGCAGCGTCGTCGCCTTGCACGAGGCCCGCCGACAAGAGCGCGGCCGCGGTGTAGGCGTCTGCAACCCGCGGGGCGTACCGCTCTGCGGCCCCCGTCCCCATGACCGCCATCTGCGTGATGGTGCGCTGGCGCTCGGTCGACGCACCGGAAGCCTGCCCCGCCACACGGGCCGCATCGACGGCAAAGGCGGTGGCGACGAGCATTCGCTGTACGGTCCACGTCCCCGATGCGTCACCCCCAAAGGTGCCATCCGGGCGCTGGAAGACGCCGAGGGTGGAGACCCCTCGGTCCGCCAAACGCTGCAACACGACGTCGTTCTCGTGCAACGCCGCCGCCGAAGTGAGCGCGATGGCTTCTTCGAGCGACCCGCTCCCTTGCACCGCCAAGGCGCGCTGCGTTCCGAGAAGGCGCAGCGAGCGCAAGGTCTCGGCCCGCGCTCGACTTTCAGCGTCTGCGGTGTCGAGGGACAACCCCGCCGCCGCCCACAAGCCCGGCGTCACCGCAGCGAGTGTCAATAGCTGCGCCGCCGCGACGCCATCGTTCGCGCGCGCGGCCGCAGAGGTCACTTCGCTTTGCAGAACGCCCAAGCCGCCGGGCACCACCAGGAGGTGCATACGCGCGGAGTCGGGGTCGCCATCGGCGGGGAGCGGCATTTCGACTTTGGCGCCGGCGCCCAGCACGCCCGACTCCCGTGTGGAGAGCGGGCGCCCGGTCGGCACTACGGGAATTTCATGAGAAACCCCATCTCGACGCACACCATCCACCCAAAGGTCAGCCTGGAGACGCGCGAGCCCCGGTGTTCCCGCCGCAAGGTCGGCAAAAATGACGCCGCTCCCCAACGCGGGCACCGCGACTTGTCCCCCACCGCGCACATCGATTCCTTCCCCTGCGACCCGCATGTCTACGGCGCTCGCACGGTCGGTGGTGTTGACAATCGCGACGGGCCACCGGATGCGGTCCCCCACCCGGAGCTGCTCTGGGATGACGGGATCTGCATACAACGGCATACTTGTTGCTACAGACGCCACATCTCCCGCCGTGTGCCCCGCGCGGTCCCAAGCCAGGCCCAATACGCGGTAGGTCGTGAGGCGGTCCGGCATGGTCGCCGTGACCCGCGCGCCCCCCGAAGCATCGGTCACGACCTCTGGTGCGAACAAAAACGTTTCCGGAAACCACGCGCGGGTCGGCGCGTCCGCCTCGGGTTCGGCGGCGGCGACCACGCCGTCCAACATGTCACCCATTTCGGGCATTGCCGCGGCAGGTGCCGCAGACGGCGGCGGGGGCGGGCTTCCCGGCATTCCCCCTCCCGAAACCTCCATCGACCGCGACCGCTTCGGGCTAGACGCGGCTTGCCGGCGATTGTCTTTGGCGCCTTCGTACTCTTCTTCTGCCATCGCAAACCGCTCGGGCATCGCCGAGGTCGCAACGGATTCGCTGCCTTGCTGCGCCAGCATGACGAAGACGCCGCCACACATCGCCACGGCACCGCCGAGAAGCGAAAGCGCGCCGATGACCGCCAGAATCTTGACCGGGCGAGACGCGCTCATTTTGGCTCCTCACGGGCCACCCATTGTGCCCAATTCTCAAGGTCTTCGGGAAGGCGCGCGCCGTCGGTGGCGATGGCATGGGGTGCCGTCAGTTCCAACAAATCTGCCGGCAACGTTGAAAGGCGGAGGGGGCGCCCATAGGCATCCGTCACCGTGCCCCCCGCCTCCTGCACGACGCTTCGCGCTTGGGCAAACAGGCGGGCAGCTCGGGCGGGCGTCAGGCGGTCCTCGGCGGGCGCGTCTCTCTCCCATGCCCGCTCCTGCCGCAAAAGCTCGGCCAGGATGGGGAAGAAGGGGTCCACAACCGCCCCGCGCACATCGACACCGTTTGACCCATAGACCGACACCGGCGCGTCCAGCGACTCGGGCGACGGTGGCTCACCAACGCGGAGAATGGTCGCCATGCGGGCGTTTTCCCCGCGCAAATGCCCCTTCACGAGCGCGACGCCGTCGAGCGCGCCAAACGCAGGCGACGGGGTCGGGACTTGCGCTTGCAAGGACGACATCGCATCCGGTCCCGGCAAAGGCGCCAAGGCCGACAACGTTTCGTCGACGCCAAACAGGCTGACGGCCGCCGACACTGCACCGGACTCGTTGGTGGTGCGCACCGTGAAGGTGGCCGCTTCGCCAGGTCGATACGTGTCTTTGTCGCTCGAAATCTGCACATCGAGGCGTCCCGGCGGCGCCACGTACACGCGCGATACCGAGCCCGCCCACGTCACAGACCACCAGCCCGTCTTGTCTGCTGGAAGCGTGAACTGCACGGACTTCGCGTCTTTTTCGCGCTCGGCCTCCAAAAACGAGCCGTCGGCATGGCGCAAGACCAGCTTGTCGGGCAGCTCCCCCGAGAAATTGGGACCGCGCACCATCGACACCACCACCGTCTCGCCCGGTTGGGGCAACGTGGGCTCGGCGCGCAGGCGGAAATCCGGGATTTGGCCGGGAGGCAATACGAGGCGCGTGCTGCCCAGCACCTCGCCGTCTTTTGAACGTGCGGTCAAACGGAGGTCGTAGGCGGTGACCACCCGCTCTTGGGGAAGCGACGGCCCTCCCGCACCGGCGGGCGCGGCGATTCCCGTCAACCGCACGAGTCCGCGCGCTGCTTGGTCGGCTGGCGCGGCGAGTCGAAGGCCTTGGAACGAACGCGCCAAGCACGGGCGAGAGATACCGTCCGCTTGCCCGTCTTCGGCTTCTAACCACCGCACGGACACCGCAGACGCGCCCTCCTCGATGGAATACACCATTTGGGGCGACAACTTCCGATTTTGTTGGCCCCGGGGTAGACAAATCCGCGCACCTGCCAGTTGTTGCTGGATTGCGAGGTCGAGGCCATCGGGCGCACCGCCCAGCCACGGCTCTACTTGCGCCGACAGGCCGGGCATCGCCGCAGGCTGGAGCATCCACCCCGCCTTGAGGACACGCGCATGTCCTGACGGCATCGCCACGCCGCCCATCGCACGGACGACACAATCGACCAGCGGTTCGCTTGCGCCCCACGCATCGACAACACGGCCTTGCTCGACCACCATGACGACTTCAACGCGTCGACTGCTTCCGGTGACGAAGTTTTGGCAGGCGAGCAACCGCGACTCCGCCGCCTCCAACGTCCGGTAGTCGCCCAATCCTGCGGACAAGTTCCGGCCCATGTCTTGCACGGACTGAAGCTGAATGGGCGGCGGTGGCGGCGGCAGACGAACCGGAGGCTCCTCCACCACGACGCTCACGGGAGCCCCAGGGTCGACCTGAAACACGGCCACGCCATCTTCGTCGGCCTCGGCGACGAGCGGCGGCGCGGTGGGGTCCCAGGCACGTTCGAGCGTCAGAGATGCATGGGGAAATGCGGTGCCATTGGGTGTCGTGGCCCGGACCCAAAGGCGGTTGTTGAGGCCATCTACAAGCGACGCCTCACCGATTTCGGATACGGCTTCGGCTGCGATATTATCGACGGACAATAGCAGCGTAGCCGAGGTGGCCTGCCGGTCGCCCGTGGGGTCCGTGGCCGAAATGTGTGCCACCAAAGTCGCGGTGTCTACGAGGTCTTGGGGAATCTCGGGGACCGACAGCGAGAACCGGCCTGCGCGGTCGGTGCGGGTCTCGGTGGGAAGGGACTCGTGCAACCACGTATGGGTGGGCTGCCACGCACCATTCACGGACCACGTCACGGAAATCTCGGCGTCGGCGACCGGCGCACCCGACGCCAAGCGCACCGTGCCTTCGAAGCGCGGCGTGTCGCCGCGGCGCGCCCAGGCCATCGAGCTATTGGCGCTGACCGTAAATCGCGGCAGGGTAAACCGCGTGACTTCAAAGGGCGCACAACCTTCCGCTACGCCCGACAACCAGCATGCTGACCATGTTCCCAGCATCGCCTGCGAATCAAGCGGAATCGACGAAGAAGCCACGCCCCACTCCGAAGCCGCGGCGTGTTCCTCGAAGACAGTCTCCCCACGCGGGTCGCGCACCACAAACCGACCCGGACGCCCCCCCAGCGGGACGAGGTCGCGCGCGCGCAGCACGACACTGCGAAACGAAACGGTGTGGCCCGGTTCGTAAAGCGGACGGTCGGTAAGCATATGGACCGTCGCCGGAGCGAACACCGGAAGGCCCATTGTTACGACGCTCTCCCCAATGGGCGTATCGACCAATACGCGAAGCTGGTGGTCCCCATCGGGGAGGTCGGCCGGCAGCGCGAATGTGCCGACCTGCAGCCGGTCGGGGGACTCCCAGCCGTCGTCCTTCGGCGAAAGCTCTGTCTCCGTGCCATCTGCGCGCACGAGAACCACGCTCGCACCGTCCACATCCAAGGGCGTGGTCCATGCGATGTCGGCGGGTCCATCGGTGTAGGTCGCTTCGGCGGAGACCGCGATGGTGCCCGCCTGCGCGCGCCCGACACCGCGCACGTCCACTTGGGCCGTAGGAAGAGGCGTTCCCGCCGGACAGGTCGAGACCTCGATACCCCACCGAAACCACGCGCTCCAGCAGCGCATCGGACCGATGATTGCGCCGGCGCACAGCAGCGTGAGCAGCCCCGTGCCAATACCTACGGCACGCAGGGCACGGCGGCCACGCCCACTCGGTTGCGCGAGATCCTGCCCAGTTTCGGTCATGCTGACCTCCAAGTGGGGCAACCATATCGCAGAGCCCCCGTGTCCGTGTTTGCAACGAAGGGGCACGCGAAAACTTGCAGGCGGTTCCAACAAACCCAGCCGCATTCCCGACCCGGAAACAAAAAAACCGGCCTGGAATCTCCAAGCCGGTCAACCCAAACTGCAGGCCAACGAATCGGGCCTTATTCCGGGAGCTCGACCCACTCCGGCAACACAAAGTTGGCCGGAAGAATCGCCTCGATGTCGGATGCAGACGGCGGGCGACCATCGGCGTAGACCACTTGGGCACCGGGCGCCAACAAGGACATCGCCGGGATGCCGCCAGAGACATAGCCCGTGTTGGAAACAGACCAGTTGGGGTCGCCCAACACGGCATACGGATGACCGTCAGCCCAAGCCACCAAATCGTCCTGGCTGGGCGACTGACCGGAGGCGTTTTCGCCCATGAGGTCGACCACCATGAGGCCGCGCGCGAAGTACGTATCAAAGTGCTGGGCCATCGTTGCCCGGTATTCCTGGCAAGGTCCGCACCAACCCGCACCCGTCACCACCAACACCGCCATGTGGCAGAAATCGTGCAACCGGACGGTATCGCCGTACATATCGGTCAGTTCGAAGTTCGGAGCCACATTGCCCGGGGCCAAGGAGGTATCCGCCGAGAGCGAGTCGCGACATTCGCCGATGGGCCAGCCGCCGGTGTAGGGCTTGTCGGCACCATCGAGGGGGTCGGTGTTGCGCTCGAATTCTTCGCCGTCGAGCCAGCCGTCAAGGTCGGTGTCGGCGGAAGAGGGGTCGGTGCCTGCGGCTTCTTCGTCGGCATCGGACATACCGTCGCCATCGGAGTCCAAGCTCCCCAAGCCGCCGTCCCCACTGCCGGCGCCGATGGCCTTGAGCACATCTGCGTCGACACCGGGCATTTCCAGTTCAGCGGCTTCGCAACCGCCAAGGAACACAAGGCTGGCCATCAAAAGAATACGGGTCGACATCGGAACTCCTAGAGCGCACGACGAGTGTAGCGAAGGCGAAACGAATTCGCACGACAAACTTGGACAACCTACCGCGGCTTTACAAAAATGGCGCTCCAAGGCGCGTTTGGACTCAACTGCCCCGATAGGTCGAATACCCGAACGGACTCAACAAAAGCGGGACGTGGTGGTGCATCTGGGCATCGCGAACTTGGAATTCGATAGACGCGCGCGGGAAGAACCCGTCGACCCCTACCGACGCATGGTACGCCGCAACATCAAACGAGATCCGGTACACTCGCGCTTCTAATGGCGCGCCGCCCAACAATTCGCGGTTTCGGCCATCCGCGTCGGTCACGCCACGGCCAAGCTCCACCCACGCCCCGTCCCGTTGTATCTCCAACCGCACGGGAACATGGGCCGCCGGACGCCCCAACGCGGTGTCCAAAACATGGGTCGAGATGCTGCTCATCGGGTCTCCTGCGCTTCGGGCACTGACCACTTTTGCAAGCGCAGCGCCGTGATTTTTGCCTGTTCGCCCGCCGCGATACGAAGCTCGTCCTCAGCGGAAAGATTCATGCGCGCGTTCAATCGGGCCAACATCTCACCTGCCGAGAGGCCCGTGGCGCACACAATAAAAATGTGTCCGAATCGTTCTTCATACGCCACATTTCCCGCGGCGAGCGCCGTCAGGGTCGAATCGTCTGCCCCGCTGACGCCTGCTTGCTCGTTGGCCGACCAACTGGCCGTCGTCGCGAACTTGGCCCGCAGCGCCGCAACATCCGCCCCAATGCGGGGATGATGGGTAAACGCCTCTTCCCAATCGCCGTCCCCGAGATGCCACCACACATGGCGCGCGTGTCCATGAAGGTGGGTCTGGCTCTGAAAAGGCCGCGCGGCGACCATCTGCTGCACCCAACGACGCGCGCCGCAGCATCGCGCCAAAAACGCAGCGGCATCCTCCACGGATGCCGCGTTGAGCCACTGAAGCTGCGGGTCGGTGTCGGCGGGGCAGCGCTCGGTCGGCGAACCATATGCACGCAACCGCGAGACGCCCCCGTCGGACAGGATGGTCATGCGGACGTGCGTCCACGGCCCATTTTGGCGAACGGCGACCGTATGCGCTTGGTCCGGCCCGAGGGGCGTATCGTCGATAATGGGCGTCCAGTCTTCGCTTTGACTGAGCGCATGGGGAGGCGCCTTGGGCCAATACAGTGCCTCCACCCGCGCACCCGTCGGATAGTTTCCCTTGAAGTGGCGCGTATGAAGCAAAATCTCGTCGATTGTGCCTGGTGTGCCAAGCGCCAAGATGACCCAGTCGGTGCGCGGCAACGGACTACGCTTCGTCTCCCAACCGTCGCCCATATTGACGGCCTCATCGGGTCGAATGAGGTTGTCCATGCGCGAAAAGAACATATCCGAGCAGGCCAGCGCGCGCCCGCCGCTCGATGCGCAAAGCAGGTCCACAGGCCCTTCAGTCACCGGTGTCGGCGCGCCAAACACCCGCAATCGCGCGACGCCACCCGCCGGGTAGATATGCAGACGGACATGGGTGACGCCGGGCATCGCGCGCAAGGCGAAGACGTTGGGGCCGCCCCGCTCCAGGCGCACTTGGTCGAGGACCGTTGTCCACACGGCGTGGTCGCGCAGGAAAGCGGCGTCGGCGTCCGCAGGCGCGGTCGTGACGTCCAACGACGCATACGGCGCGTGGTTGCCCAAGAAGTTGCGCGTGTCGATGTCTACGCCCACGGGCGTGCCGGGGACACCGAGCTTCACGATGGCGGTGTCATGGCCAGGATGACGACGCCGGCGGGGTTCCCAGCCATCCATCCACTTGCCGCGGTCGGTGTAGGCGTCGGCGTCCCACACGGGTTCGTGGGTGAGCACGAGGTTGTCGACGGATGCGAAGAACGAGTCGCTGGCCCAAATCGCGCGGCCCCCCATCGCGGCGCTCGCGAGGTCGGGGAGTCCAGAAAATCGGGCGACAGGAACGGAAGGCTCAGACATGAGAACGCTCCAAAGGCGAACGAAGTAGCTGTCCTGTAGATGGACGCACAAGAACGCCGTCCGACACAATACAGCTGCCCCGCAAATAGGTGTGGGACACTGTTCCCGACAAGCGACGACCGTCGTACGGTGTGGTCGGGTGCCGGTGGGACAAGCGCCGCCCGTCCACGACAAACGATGTATCCGGCGACCACACGATGAGGTCAGCGCGGGCACCGGCTTTGATGTGGCCTGCCGGAAGGCCCAACAAACGTGCGGGTCCCGCCGACATCCAACGCGAGATGTCCGCAATTGCGTGTCCGCGCCGCCGCGCTTCGGTGGCGACGCTCGCGAGGCCAAGCTGAAGCGACGCGATTCCGCCCCACGCATTCATGAAGTCGCCCGTGTCGAGCAGCTTGAGGGACGGCACGCACGGACTGTGGTCGGTTACTACGACATCGAGCACGCCTTCGGCCAATGCCGCCCACAAAAGCTCACGATTGCGTCCCGGTCGAATCGGCGGCGCGCACTTGAAGGCCGTGTTTCCGCGCGGGACGTCCTCGGCTTGCAAACAAAGGTAATGCGGGCACGTCTCGGCCGTCATGGGCAAGCCACGGGCCCGCGCGCGACGCAGAATATCGAGGGCACCCGCGCTCGAAAGATGCACGATATGCACCGGGCAGCCGGTCTCTTCGCAAAGCTCGGCCATCATCGCGACGGCCGCGTCTTCCCACTCGGGAGGGCGGCTGTGAAGGTAGGTGAGATAGTCGCTGGAGTCGCCATTTTCGACAATAGCACGCGACGCTTCCGAGAGGGCCAGCTCCAACTCGGCGTGTACCAGCAGGGGTACGCCGGCGTCCCGCAGCACGGGCATCGCTTGCCGGAGGTCGTCTGCGCCGACGTTCGGGAACTCGTCAATCCCCGACGGACACAAAAAGCACTTGAAGCCGCGGGCGCCTGCGGCGACCATCGGTGCAAGCTCGGTGGTGTTTCCCGGCACGACGCCGCCCCACAGCGCACAATCGACATGGAGCTTGCCAGGCGTCGCGTCTACTTTCGCCACGAGGGCATCGACCGTGGTGGTGACGGGGATGCTGTTGAGTGGCATGTCGGTGAGCGTCGTGACGCCCCCGAGCGCCGCGGCGTGGGTTGCAGAGTCCCAACCTTCCCACTCGGTACGGCCAGGTTCGTTGACATGGACGTGGGTGTCCACGATTCCAGGCATCACGACCAACGCGCCAAAGTCTTCGGCACCCTCGGGCGCACGGTCGGAAGGGCGCACGCCCACGATGGTTTCCCCACGAACGTGTATCGAAGCTGGAGACAACGCACCGTCAACCAGGACATGACGGCTCCACAATACGGACTCATTCGGCAATTTGGTCATGGTGCCCACTGCGGCCAGACAAGGTTGTTCGGTCTCGACCCGCAAGATGGGCTATCCTGGATTGCCGTAGGTTTCCCATTGGAGTGACAAATGTTCGACGGCCCCCTCGTCGCGCCTTGGCTAACAGACTGGTTGCACTTGATCATCCGTTGGTTCCACCTCATCACCGGTGCGGCCTGGATTGGCGCGTCGTTCTACTTCAACTGGTTGAACAATCACGTACGCCCGGTCGACGACCCCTCTGGACGGTTGGCCGGTGGCCTGTGGGCCGTCCACGGTGGCGCGTTTTACGAGGTACGCAAGTACAAAGGCGCGCCGGAGCAGCTTCCCGAAACCTTGCATTGGTTCAAGTGGGAAGCCTATATGACATGGGTTACCGGAATCACACTTCTGCTATTGGTCTACTGGATGCAAGCCGGCGTGATGATGGTACCGCCGGGCAGCGACCTTTCGCCTGCGGGCGCCGCCGGAGTCGGCGTTGGCAGCTTGGTGGTCGGTTGGCTTGTCTACGACTTGATGTGCAAGTCGCCATTGCGCAACAAGCCCGTAGCGTTGGCGATTCTCGGCTTTGCGCTCATGACGGGTGCGGCGTATGGCTTGTCCCAGGTGCTCTCGCCCCGCGCCGCCTACATTCACGTCGGCGCGATGATGGGCACCATGATGGCTCTCAATGTGTTCTTTGTCATCATTCCCGGCCAGCGGGCAATGGTCGACGCGATGAGCGCAGGGCAGGAGCCGGACGTATCCAAAGGGGCGGCGGGCTCGCTCCGGTCGCTGCACAACAACTACTTCACGCTCCCTGTGCTGTTCATCATGGTCAGCAACCACTTCCCGTTCACCTATGGCCACTCCGCGGGATGGTTGGTCCTCGCGGCTCTGAGCGTCATCGGTGCGGGAGTGCGTCATTGGTTCAACCTGAAAGGCCGTGGGGAGCTGAATCAGTGGATTTTGCCCGTCGCTGCCGTCGCGATGGTCGCGTTGGCTTTTGTGAGTCACGGACCCCCGCCCGCGCCGGCCCCCGGCGAAGCGGCGCCTACGGTCGCCGAAGTCCAAAACATCGTGCAGCAGCGGTGTGTCACCTGTCACGCCGAAAAGCCGACCTATGCGGGGTTTGCAGAGGCGCCGAAGGGTCTGAAGCTCGAAGACCCTGCCGAGATTGCGCGCAACGCTGCGATTATCAAGGCACAAGCCGTCGACACCAACACGATGCCGCTCGCCAACCTCACAGGCATGACGGACGACGAGCGGAAGCAACTCGGGCGGTGGATCGACGCTGGCGCGCCGCTGAAGTAGGTTGGCGCGCAACGATTTTCCAAGGGCTACGTCTATGCCAACTTTGTCCGCGCCGACCTACGAAGCGTTTCTTCCAGCCCCGCTCCTCGCGGCGCTGGTCGATGCGAGCGAGCCCGCCCGTGGTGTCGCTGGAATGTACGTTGCAGCGGGCATTCAGGAGGAGTTTCCCGCCGTTGAGACCACCGAGGCATTGTCGCTGGTCGCCGCCGTCACGCGTGCCGTTCGCCCTCACCTGGCACGCATTTTGCATCAGCGTGCCCTCGACCGCGCATTTGTCGACCAAACGACCACGGCGTGCCAAGCCGCCAACCATGGACGCTCGGTACGGGATGTTTCTTATTCTACGGTCATTGGCGTGCAGGATGCCGCCGGCCGAACGGTGGTCGGTCCCCAGCCCGGACCTCCTCCCGACATCGCGCCCGTCGCTGTTCCGCCGTTTTTGCGCGGCGAACAGGTCACGTTGTTTGGACCTCCCGATACCGAGCGAATGGCCATCAACGCGATGAACGCGCTTCATCGGCGCCGGGACGACGAGCCCGCAATCGTTGGCGCGTTGGTCGACGCAGGTGGTCAACTCCCCCGTTGGGGCGCCGACGACGAAGACTCTCAAACGCCCGTCATGTCGATGTTTCTTCGCGCAACTCAAAACCTGATGGGCTGCTACGACCGTACCCTTCGATATACGGACACCCGGCGGGGCCGGACCTATGAGCTTGAATCTGATAGACTTTCCTTGCCCATCAAGCGGATTCCGGGCTTGGCATTGCCCGATGGGAACCACATTTTAGACGGCCTCCCCGTCCCTCTACATATATTTGACTTCGTATCCCATGTGTGGCATAATCGCTATCGCCCCCAATCGCTCGTCTTTTATGTTCCCAAGTTAGAAAACGAAGAAGAAGCCGCCTACCTCCGCGCGCTCATCGAAACCACCGACCAAGCCGTGCGTGCCGCCGATGCCGATTGTCGGCCTGCCACCATTCAGGTGTTGTGTGTCTTCGAGAATCCGCGTGCGATTTTTCGCATTCGGGAGATGGCCGCCGCACTGGGCCCACACTTCTTGGGCGGAAGCCTCGGATGGCACGACTACCTGGCGTCCGCCGCGCGCCTATTCAAGAATGACCCCAACTACCGAATCCCCGTAAAAGCCGACCCCGACATTGTTGTAAAACATATCAAGGAATCGCATCTTGTATTGTCCACGACAATGCAAGAAATTGGTGGCCTCGCAATTGGGGGCATGTACGGCATTCTCCCCGAAGACGGCAACGAACGCTCCCAAGTTGTCAGCATGGTGGGCTACATTCGCGACGTCGTGACACAACTCAAGCGAGGTCTCAACGGCTTTTGGGTCGCCCACCCCGACTTTGTGCGTCCAGGGCTCGCATTGGTCGAGGCATGGCGCCGATTCGCCGCCGACCCCACCGACACCAGCTTGCGCAGCCTCGTCGCGGCGCTTGTTCCCCAAGCCGATGAGCAGCAGCGACTCCTCCAGTTCATCGATGGGGAGGACGTTCACGGCTTGTCCCCCGACGAGCCCGGTTATGCACGAAGCCTCCTGGCGGCGGACATCGAAGTCTCGGAGCGAATACCGAATCACCATCCCGACGAGGTCCGCTACAATATTTTCCAAGCGCTCCAATACCTCGCGGCTTGGTTGTCCGGCACAGGTTGTGTTGCACTTCCGGCGACCTTGCGCACCGCTTCGGGCGAGTCGGTCTTCGTACGGATTATGGACGACCTCGCGACAACCGAGCGCTCCCGATGGGAGCTGTGGGCGGAGGTTCACCACGGACGCGTCGCCACCGCGCTGTTCGAGTGCATCTTGTCCGAGGAGGTCAACTTCTTGCGCACGGATGTCGACACGAACACACGCCGCATCCAAGTGCGGTGGAGGGACGAAGCCGCTCGCTGGTATCCCGTAGCTGTGCGGATTCTGCACCAGCTCGTCACCGACCCACACCCCGTCGAGTTCGCCCCGGAGTTGCTGCTGCCATTCACGTTTCCCGTCGTGCGTGACGCCGAAAATCCCTGGGAGCAAGCCCAGCGCCTATGTCCTGGGAAATACCGAGAGCTGCCTCCTTCGCTCCTTGTCTGAATGCCCCGAACCCGACCGCGCTGCGCCAAGAATGACTCTGCCGACGCGGGAGACCGCGGTAGTTACGAGGCGGGGGCCGTGCTCGGCAAACGAAGGTCCGACTCCGCGAGCTGCAGCCAACCGCGCAACGACTCCAAGAAGCGCAGCGGACGAAGTGGCTTTGGAATGTAGTGGTTCATGCCAGCGGCGTGGGCGTCGGAGATATGCTTTTCCATCGCATGCGCCGACACGCCGACAATCAATGTGCGTTGGTTGGGTCCACCATCGGCCCGAATGTGACGGGTGATATCCAAGCCATTGAGACCCGGAAGCTGTACGTCCATCAAGATAATGTCGAACGCCCGTGCGTTTGCCGTTTCGAGGGCCCGAATCCCGTTGTCCAACACAGTGACATCAACGGGCAGCCGGCGCAGCAGCTCCACCACCAGCGCGGTATTGGTCGGGTCGTCTTCCACCACGAGGACGGTCTTCCGACGTTGCGTATCTTCCGCGCTGTCGTCACGCGACAAGGGCGGCGACAACGAAGGGGACAACGACTGGGACAGCTCCTCGACCAAAGGGTAGCCGGGGGTCGGCAAATACGGAATCACGATTTGGAATGTAGAGCCCCGCCCAACGACACTGTTTACCGAGATAGAGCCTCCCATCGCCTCCACGAGCCGCTTAGAAATCGAGAGACCAAGTCCTATCCCCTCAAATCGACGAGTCAAAGAGCTGTCGACTTGCGTAAAGGGATCAAAGATTGCGGCGATTTGGCTTGCAGGAATTCCAATGCCCGTGTCACAGACCTTCCAAAGCAGCGCCGGTCCTTGGTCGAGCACCACAGGCTCAACATGAACGCTTACTCTTCCCTTTTCGGTGAACTTTATTGCGTTTTCAACCAAGTTGGAAATCACTTGCCGAATGCGCTTCGCATCCGCCGTAATGACCGGCGGGACATTGGGCGATACATCCGAAACCAATGCGAGACCACGCCGCGACGCTCGCTGACCGTGGGTTCTTGAGACCTCCCCAATAATGTCCCACAACTCGAATGCTGCTGGTTCGAGTTGTAGCTCCCCTGCCTCGATTGCAGCGAGGTCAAGGATGTCTTGGATAATTTCCGTGAGGTCGTCGGCGCCTTGGGTAATAAAACGGGCGTACGTTCGGGACAGCTCGTCGGTGGCGCTGGACACAATTAGCTCAGAAAACCCGCGAACAGCATTCAGCGGCGTGCGGAGTTCATGGCTCATCATCGCCAAAAACTCTGACTTGGCGCGGGAAGCCGACTCGATGGCGGCGAGGGCTTCAGTGCGGGCGATCGTCGCCGCCCGAACCTCCGAAACATCCCGAATAATGGCTGTTATTTTTGGTGACGACTCTCGCTCTTTCCTCTCGTGAACAATCTCACAGACCAATGTTCGCAAATTTCCATTTGCGAGTGGAACGTGGTACTCTACCCGCGCGACGCCCGGCTCTCGCTTGGCGCGTGCAAGCGCGGACGCCCAAGCCGCGCGGTCGCCAACATAAATGCTTTGCACAAACGTAGCGGCGGGCACAGGCTCCGCCTTATGGGACAGGCCGTGCATACGCGCCGCGGCCAACGACAAAGACAACGAGCCGTCGCTCGGATGGAGCAGCCAATCGCCGATGTCGCCAAGGCGTTGCGCTTGGTCGAGTGCTTGCGCAAGCGACGCGGCCCGTTCCCGCAAGACGCCCAGCTCCGTGATGTCCACCAGCGTAATGACATACGCAAGCGCGCTTGCCAACTGGAATGCGGGTTCGCCCACAACCCGCAAACGCACCGTCTCTCCGGTGACCCGCGAGAAAACAAATGGAGCGTCTTGCAAACACTGGCCTTGCAGCACTGCGTCGAGGAGCGAAAGGGGCGTCTCGCCGCAGACCGAAATTGGCTGAAGACCCAGGGCATCGACGCCTTTCCCCACCAACGACTCGCGCGCCAAGCAAAACAGCGTCGCGGCGGCGGGGCTCGCGTAGAGGATGTTTCCATCTACGTCGACCGCAAACACAACCACTGGACCATAATCAAGAAGCGTGTTGGTCTCGGCATCTTGGTGGTCGACCACCATTACTTCGCCGGTCGAAAGCCGCCATGCGCTGGTTCGCCCCTTTCGTGCCTGCAAACCCGTACGCCAAACATGGAGGGCCAACGCACGCGCCGATTCGTTCGGCACGGCGTCTTGGCGGGGAAGGGACGAATGCGAAGTCCAAGCGCGAACTTCGGGCTCACCGTCAGGCTTGTCAAACCCAAAGACGGTGACGGACAGCGCGAGCTGCGTCGCTAGACTCTCCAGACGCAACTCGCTGCGTCGAAGCTCCGCTTCCCGCAATCGCTCGAGGGGGCTGCAATCTACATATTCGCGGGGCCGAATGACCACCAAAAAACAGGGGCCAAGGGGCTCCGGCAGCACACTCAAGGACGCCTGGCCATCGCGGTATCGACCATCCGCACCCCGTAGGCGCACGTCAAACGGCAAATGGCTCCGTTCGCGGGCCATCAGCCGCGCACGGACGCGGAGATTGCCGGGACGTGGGTCATCCCATTGGTCGAACAACGCACCCAAGAGACCACCGCGCTCGGCGCCGACCCAGTTCGCAAATGCTTCATTGGTCGCGAGGACGCGACTCGCTTCGTCCAATGCAACCGCTGCATCGGCAAAGGAGGCGACAACCGAGGACAACAATGGATTGTGGACGAGGGGTCTGGACATCAACGCAATCGAAGGGCGGTGCTCCCGCTGTTTCGGCCTAGACTCTACAAGTGTGAGAGAAATTATCTGAAAATACGAAACCGAAATCGATTCTCGGATTTCAACGGCGGCCTCAATTCCTTGTCAGACGCAATTCACGTGCACCGCGAATCGGCGATGGAGAACACACACACGCCCACCACCGCGGGACGATGGGTTGCGCGCTGGCTGCCCCGCGGTGGCGGCTTCACTCCACGACCGTGCGGACGAGGCGAAAGCCGATGTTTGCGTCGCGCCGGTCGGGAGCATGCCCCACACGCGTAGAAACCGTCGCGACGGACGTAAACATCGCCCACGAACCCCCGCGCATCATCCGCCGCGGATCTCTACGTGCGGGCGAAGCGGGACCCAATGGGTCGACGGACGCAGCGCGCGCATACCGCCCATTCCAGTCCCAGGTCCACTCCCATACGTTTCCCACCATATCGTAGAGCCCCCAGGCATTCGGCGCCAGCTCGCCCACGGGATGCGGCCGTCCACCCGAGTTCGCGACCGTCCAACCCGCTTCATTGACTTCCGACGTATGCCCGTAAGGAAGGTCAAGATTGCCTCTGGCAGCGTATTCCCACTCAGCTTCGGTAGGCAGGCGATATCCGGCGCAGAGGACACCCTTCGGCCAAGTCACCCCATCCACGCCAATCGCATAGCAAGACTCCAAGCCCTCTTTGGATGACAGAGCATTGGCAAAATGAACTGCATCCAGCCAAGACACGTTCTCTACCGGACAGGTCTCCCCGCACCCCGAAAAGTGCTGCGGACGCGTGCCCGTGACCCTCTCATACAGCTCTTGCGTGACCTCGGTTCGACCCACCCACAGGTCATGGGTGAGAGTAACCGAATGCGCGGGCTTTTCTGTCTTGTGGCAATACGCAATCTGACCCGGTGTACAGCCCTGCGTATATGAACCTGCAGGAATGCGCAGCATGTCATACCCAGACAAGCCCGTATGCGAAACAGGAACGCTGCTCACACTCGATAACCAAATCAATAAAGAAAACATCGAGGGACCTCAAATCGATGTTTTCTCCTAACGCGTGCAGGGGGACGCGCCGTAACGGCGACACAAACGCACGCCCTCGCCCTGCACAACCGGGCGCGAAAACGCGCCCCAGGGCGAGGCTCAGACAGTGCCCCACTTGCCGAGGCCAACGCGTGGAATGCGCTTCATCACCTGCGCTTTGACGATTTCCTTGAGCACGGTCGCGCCGCCTACCATCTCCATCAGCTCGTCGCGCCCTTCGGCCTTCGACAGCTTTCGTCGGATGAGGTCGGGGCGGAGATAGAAGCTCATGTACGCCTTTGTACGATATGCGCGCAGCTGCTCCGCGGTAAAGGTCTCCGTTTCCAACTGCGGAATGTCGCCGCCGCCGTCGATGGTGTACTGCTTCCAGAAGTCGCCCTGCACGTAGCCGCGCTCTTGGGCAATCCGGTAGAGGTCCGTCGCAGGGAGCGCGGTTGCGACACTAAAGCTGGCCCAATCCAGGCCAATACCGCTCGCAAAGCGAATCATATCCTCTACGTCGTCATGGGTGGCGTCATAGTAGCCCACCATAAAGTATCCCCGCGTGTCGATGCCTTCTTCTCGGCAAATCCGGAACGCGCGCTCGGTCTGCTCGCGGGTAATCTGTTTGTTCATGATTTTGAGGACGCGGTCGGTGCCTGCTTCTACGCCCATATGAATCGAGCGGAGGCCCGCCTTCTTCAACTCGCGCACGACCTCGCGGTCGACAGTATCGACGCGAGCGCGAATGTTGAACTTCACCTTCAGTCCGCGACGTTGGACCTCCTCGGCAAACTTCCGCATCCGTTTTTTGCCGATGGTGAAGGTCTCATCAAAGAAGACGATTTCTTTCACGCCATATGTTCGCTCCAAGTACTCCATCTCGTCGACCACAAGTTCGACCGAACGGAACCGCAGCTTCTCGGAATAAACCTGCGAGCAATATCCGCAATGCCACGGACAGCCCCGCGTCGTAACCATCGTCGCGAAGGGCTTGAGCAGCGTGAGACAGTGGTAGTCCCGCACGGGGATGAGGTCCCATGCGGTCATGGGGTAGCGATTGATGTCGCGAGGGACCGGCCGCGGCGGATTTTGAATGATTTCGCCCGAAGACAGCCGAACCGCGGTTCCCGCAATGTCCGTCATGTCCTCGATGCCGCAGCCTTGCTCGACCCGCTCACAAATCTCCAGGAACGTCTCTTCGCCGTCGCCGACAACAGCGATGTCGAAGATGTCCCAGGTGAGCGAGTCCTTGGCATAGATGCTCATGTGGGGACCGCCCACGACAATCATCGCTTTCGGCGCGGCCTCGCGCACCATCATCGCGATTTCCAATACCGCAGGCCAGCCCAGCGTCTTGGCGGTCAGCGCCACGATCTGCGGATCAAACTCGCGCACGCGGTCTGCCGCATCCTGCGGATAGATGTTCTCCACATGCAGGTCGATGAGCTGCACGGGGAATCCATGCTGGCGCACCCAACCCGCCAATCCGGCCAGCGCCAAGCTCGGGAAGATGCCAAGCTTTTCTGCTGCCTTCTTCGAAAGCGGCTGCTGGTCCGCAGCTTCGTGGTACTTGATGAACAGGACTTTGGGTTTCTTGGCCACCGGAACCTCGACGGGGCAACTGCCGGCAACCGCCAGCGCCGCTCACCTTCGATAGACTACCACTCTCGCTGCGCAGTGGTAGTAGAAGGTGCAGCCCAAATCCGAGAAGATACCTGAATCCACCCCGGAAGGAGCGACGCCGCGTCGTCGGCAGTCGGACAGAGCGGGTCATCGGCGTTCGGCGGCAAATACGCGCGCTGCACACCCAAGCGTGCCGCGCGCGCTGCCACGACGTCGGCGGACTCTCCCCGAAAAAGAGCAACGCCGGGGACTCCACAGGTCGCGCGAAGCACCAGTGGATTGCCCGAAAACATTGGTCCCTCCCCCATGTCCGGTTCGCAGGGCAAAGCCGGCGAAGGTCGCAGCGAGACGAGTTGGTATCCCATGCCGAGGGATCCCACCGAAATGCCCACCGTCACGATACCCGATACAAAGCCCCTGGGATATCCCCGCACGCGCTGGGCCCAACCATCGAGGGCCACCAATGCCACACCCGTCAACGCGGTCGCGAGCACAAACAGCACCGCCCCCGACCGAAATGGGGTCCCCGACGCGGCAATTCCTGGCGCAAAAAAACCGGTGGTCAATGGCATAAGAAACGCGTACGCAAGCCAGCCATAAACAAGGGGATGACTGCGACGTAAGACCGCTCCGCCGACCGCTATTGCGGGGATGATTCCAACGCCAACAACCAAGGCGAGCTTCGAACTTTCGCCCAGAAGAGAGACCGCGGACACGAACCGCTCGCAAAAGGTCGGGGTGTTCGTGGTACCCAATAAGAACGAGTGGATATGGAGCGCGTTCGACGAAGCCGCGCGCGCGATAGAAAACGACGGTCCAGCAGCCAACCACGAGCGCAGCCACCAAGATGCCGTAGCCAGCGGCCCCACGACGGAAAGTCCAAAGACGACGCGCCAACGACGCTGTGCAACCGACGCGCCCCATACCATCGCCGCCACTGGCGCGAGCAAAAAGCCGTCTCCACGCGTCAATGCCGCAGCAACCAGCAACAGCGCTGTTCGGCCGATCCAGCCACGCGATGCGGCCCAAAGCGCACCCGCCCCTACCAAACCGAATAAGGCCATCGAGTCTGGCGTCGACAAAAAGCGCGCATAGCCCCCCGCAAACAGCGCACACAGCGCGGCCAAACGGGGAGCCGCGCTCCGTTCCTGCGCCCCCATCGAGAGGTCGCGCGCCAATGCCCACGAGAGCGGCGCCCAGGCAGCGCCGACAAGCACCGCCATCAGCACCGCGCCGAGGTCCCCCCACACCCACATCGCAGGCACCAAGATTCGAGATGGCAGGGGCATCCAGTGAAGGTCGGCGACAACGGGCAAATCGGTCGCTGGTCCAGAGAGGTGCCAAATCACAGAAGACACCGCGCCCCGTCCGCTGACGATATTTTGTGACACATCTAGGTAATACGCAGGGTCCCAGTCAATCGGCACCCGAATGGTTCGACTCCACAGAGCTTGCACAACGGCCGAAAAGGCCCACCACATCAACCATTCGCGTCGGGCGAACCGAGAAAGCCAGGAGTTCGACATTGGGTGGCTCCGGTTCCAAGCGGCTTCGATGATTATAAGCCCACGCGTAGACCTTGCGAGACCCCGCCTCCCCACCTAAGCCGTCCACCCGTTAGAGGCAGGGGTCTGCCATGGCAGGTCGCCGGCAGCTCATCCGTCTTCTTTTGTTTGAGCCCCGCCTCAAGAGCGTCGAGTCGATGTCCGAACGCAACACCGCGCCCGCAGATTCGCCTGCAACTCACGTCGCCGCGTGGTTTCTCGCGGGTCTCGGAGAAGTGCTGCTCACGCTTGGCGCGTGCGTCACGCCGGCGTGGTATTGGCTCGTCGCAGAAGTTGCCGTGTTCACCGCCGTCGGCGTACTGGCCCAACGACGGAATCGCGGCACCTGGCACACATCGGTGGTCTGGCCCGCGTTGGTATTGATTCTCGCAGCCGTCTGGCGGTCGGGCATCTTGGTCGAGTGGGCCCGTATTCCCGCATACGTTGCGGGGCCCGTCGTCGCTGTAATTGCGGCACGGGTTTTGCATGACGTAACGAAACGGCTACCCACAGCCTTCATCGCCGTGCTGTTCGCGTTTCTCGGCGTCTCCGTTTCCCGCTTTATGTACCTCGTCGGCGGAAAGGTCGCGACGCCCTTGGGGCAGCTTGCCGAAGACCTCCAGCGCCCGCTTTCCGTGCTGACGCCACGTCCCAGTTCGTCCAAGGGACCACCGCTGATTGTCATCAGCATCGACACCCTACGCGCCGACTACGCGCAAGACACGCAAACCTGGAAGTGGTTCGCCGAACGCGGTGCGACGTGGACTGCCGCCCAGTCTACGGCATCCTGGACCGTGCCCGCGATGGGCTCCACCTGGACCGGGTTGCTACCCGCCGACCACGGCGCCGGGGCGACCAACCCTGGCTTTGCGTCCATCAAGCCCGCCGAAGAAGGCGTCTTGACCCTCGCCGAGCAAGCAACAGCCGCCGGATACGATACTGCCGCATTTGTCGTCAATCCATTCGTGTCCACCGGCCTCGGCTTTCGTCGTGGGTTTCGCACCTGGCTCAACCCAGACGAAGCGTCCGAGCAGCCCTTGGCATTGTTCGGCGAACGATGGCCCCTGCCCGGTCGCGACGGTGTAGTCGCCGTAGAACACGCCCTGCGGTGGCTCGATAGGGCACCAGACGACGGCATCTTGTTGTGGGTCCACCTGTTTGACCCCCACTTGCCCTACACGCACCTCGAAGAAGGCCATGAAGCGCTCGTAGTGCAACATCCCAAGCAAGTTCGTCGGGGCAAAATCAAGGCAACACCCTCCCTCAAGCGAGCCGTTCGCGAGGCCTACGGGGTTGAAGTAGAATATTCCGACAATGCCCTTCAACCCTTGCTTCAAGCAATAGAGGCCCGAAAGTTCCATGAGCGAGGCGCGGTGGTCTTCTTCTCGGACCACGGCGAAGAGCTCTGGGAGCACGACGACTTTGAGCACGGTCACTCCCACCATAAGGAGGTAACCGAGGTTCCCCTTGCGGTGGTCGCCGGCTGCGTGCCCGCTGGCCCCCAAACCGGCGTCGCATCGCTTCAAGACATCACCCCAACGCTTCGCGAGGTTGCCGGCTTCGAGCCCATACCAAACCTCCCGTCGGGCCGCAGCTTGTGTGCGCCAATTCCCGCCGACCGCCAAGCGTTCGCTGCCGGAAACTTGTACGGAAACCCACAAACCAGCGTACGAACCCTTACGGAAAAGGTCATTGAGGTCCGCAAGAAGAAGGGCCCCACCCGCACCGACCTCTACAACCTCGTCGATGACCCCAACGAGAATCACCCACAGACCGCCCCTGAAGACCACCCCCTGCGCGCTGCCGCAGGCGCCCTCCAGACCGCGGCAGACAGCAAATCGGCCGCACCCGTCGCCGACGAGCTCCTGTGTGAGCTTGGATATGTCGACTGCGCAAACCAAAAGTGACCGCGCCGTACCCGCCCGTCGATCCCAAAGCGCAACATGGATGACCCTCCGAATCCCATGGTTGTGCGCTCCAAGAACGCAAATCCGCCCACGCAGAAAACGTCCGGCTCACGGTTGACCTCAACGCACCAAAGCCGCCCATCCACAAACCGCTCCCAGCATCCCGTGACTGAATCGGGTAGTCTCGCTGCGCTACGGAGAACACCATGAGCAAGATGGCCCAGTCGGGCATTGTGATGGGGAGCCTGGGCCTCATCCTCGGAATTTCTATTTTCAACGCCGTGCAGCTCGACAATCTCGAGACGCTGGCCATTGAAAACCGCCTCAAGTTGGAGCAGCTTGAGAAGAGTGGCATCAAGGCGAACGTGTCCTCGTTGCCCGGTGGCACGGCCTCCAACGCGGCTACCGCCGACCGCCAAGAAGAAGAAGCGCTCAAGGACCCCAACAATCTGCTGGTCCCCCGGCCGCGGCCTTGGGTCACCGCGAGCACAGTCGTACGGGGAAAGACGCACTTGCGCAACGAAGGCAGCGACCCCCGCGGCCTCAATCCGTATATCGCGAGCGGCGCCGACAACTACGCCTACAACCTTTACATCGGCGATACCCTCACCTGGCCCCACTTCGACGACCCCACCAAATATACGCCGTCCTTGGCCGTGAAAATCACGACGCCCGACGACGGCTTGACCTACCGCGTGGAGTTGCGGAAGGGTGTTCTGTGGCACCTTCCCGCCGTTGATTGGCAGAGTGGTCGCTTCGAGTGGCTCAAAGGTGACGGCCTGAACGGGCGCCACGAGCTCACCAGCGACGACTTCAAGTTCGTATTTGACATGCTGGCGAACCCACAGGTCAATGGTCGTGTATCGTCGTTGCGTCCTTACGTGGACAAGCTGAAAGAGTTCCGGGTCATCGACCGCTATACATTCGAGATTGCGTTCTCCGAAAAGCTCTATACCAACCTGTCGTTCGTATCGAGTTTGATGCCATCCCCACGGTGGCTGTTCAAATTCGACGAAGATGGCAACGAATACGACGAATCCACCTGGGGCCTCAAGCTCAACGAGCATTGGTACAACCAAAAGGGCATCGGCACCGGACCCTACCGGTTCGTGGAGTGGGACCCCGGCGTCAAAATCGAGCTCGAAGCCAACAATGAGTTTTGGGGTGGTCCGCCGTCTTTCGACCGTGTCATCACAAGTATCATCTCCGACCAAAACGCTTGGCCGCGCAAGCTGAAGGCCGGTGAGTTGGATATGACCGGCATCCAACCCGAGCAATACAAAAGTGAAATCCTCGACAATACGTCAGGCGTCTATCTCGGAAACGAGCACATCAAGAAGGACGTCCACGACACGCTGGGCTATTTCTATCTCGGCTGGAACCTCGACAAGCCGCTGTTCTCCGACAAGCTTGTCCGCCAGGCTTTGACGCTTGCATTCAACCGCCAGGGCATCGTGCAGAACGTGTTTCACGGACTGGGCGAAGTCACCAGCGGTCCCTTCGGCACACAAACCGACTGCTACGACCGCTCCATCCAGCCTTGGCCCTTTGACCTCGACGCCGCGCGTGCGAAGCTGAAGGAGGCCGGCTGGGCAGACTCCAATGGCGACGGCGTTCTCGATAAAGTCATCGGAGGTGAGCGGGTCGATTTCGAATTCACATTGCTCCTGTATGGCTCGTCAACAGAGTATGCGACCCTCGCGGAAATCTACCGCGAGGACCTCCTGAGCATTGGTATCAAGATGACCCCCAGCGCCGTCGAGTGGTCGACGATGCTCCGCAAGATGGACGAACACGACTTCGACGTCTACACCGGCGCATGGGTCCTCGCGCTTCCCACCGACCTCATGCAAATTTGGCACTCGTCCGAGGCCGACAAACCCAAATCGTCCAACCGCATCGGCTTCCGCAACAAAGACGCGGACCGCATTGCCGAGGCGCTCCGCGTTGAATTCGACGAGAAGAAGCGCACCGCATTGTGCCACGAGTTCCATGCGTTGATGCACGAAGAACAGCCATACACCTTCATTTACCAGCGGAAACGCCCCGTACTGTATTGGGACTATATGAACGACCCCGAGTACGAAATGCAGTACCCGGAGCGTGACCTCCGCCATCTCTCCTTCAAGGCCGAGCCGACTCGCCCCTGACCCACGGGTCCGACTTGCTTTTTTGGAGGCTTGGTGCTGCAATACACTTTGAAGCGGCTACTGCTCACAATTCCAACGTTTTTCTTCATCTCGTTGCTCCTGTTCCTCGTGTTGAACATCGCACCAGGGCGTCCCGGCGCCTCGGGCGGCGGCCAGCAAGGGGAAAGCCAAAACCAGGAGCAGAAGGAAAGCTATCGAATTTTCAAAGAGCAGTTCAACCTGGACAAGCCCATTCTCATCAACACCCGGTTTGCACTTACGCCTGAAGAAGTGCGCCAGTTGTTGATTGTGGCACAAAACCTTTCCGCAGACGCCACAACCGCCGACCGGATTGCCGCCCAGGACAACGTCGAGGACTACGGGAACTATCTCGTACAGCACCTCATCGTGCTCTTGGACGACCCAGACCCGGCGATACGCCAGGTCGCCGCGACCACCCTCACGGTCGCCGCACGGCTTCCGTTCGAAAACGAGCGCCGCAGCGACCCCCAGCAAGCCCGCGAAAACAATCGTGGGATTTCGCAATACAACAATGCCGTAAAAACTTGGCGTTGGGATGACACCACACCCGAAGCGGAGCGTGCTGCGGTCGTCAGCAAATGGAAGGCGTGGTTCGCGGAAAACGAATCACACTACACCTACGACACCTTTGACAAGCTCAACGTCATGCTGTTCGACACTCGCTTCGCGAAGTACTGGTCGAACCTGATGTACTTCGACTTCGGCGTCTCCACCGCGGACCGTCGCCCCGTGTTCGATACGGTCATGAGCAAGCTCAAGTATTCGTTGAGCCTAACGTTTACGTCGGTGTTGTTGGCTTATGCAATCGCGGTGCCAATCGGCGTATTCAGTGCAATCCGCCAAGGAACCAAAATCGACGCGGTGGTCACTGTCGCGCTGTTCATCATGTACAGCTTGCCATCGTTTTTTACGGCAACCGTGCTCCTCCGTCTATTGACCGAAGGCGAGCCCGTGTCCTGGTTCCCCACCGGCAACTTTCAAACCATGACCTCTGTGCCCATGACCACCTGGGACCGACTCATGGACATCTCCTGGCACTTGGTGTTGCCAATTATCACCTATACATCGGTCTCATTGGCGACGCTCTCCCGCTATGCGCGTGCCGGTGTCATTGAAGTGATTCGCGCAGACTACATTCGAACCGCCCGCGCCAAAGGTCTTTCGGAACCCGTGGTCATCATCAAACACGCGGTTCGCAACGGGATGATTCCGATTTTGACCTTGCTCGGTGGATTGCTTCCCACATTGGTCGCCGGCTCCGTCGTCATTGAGGTTGTGTTCAACATCCCCGGAATGGGACAGTATATTTACCAGGCCATCAACCTACGCGACTACAATGCAGTCATGGCCGTGTTGTTGACTTCGAGCATGCTCGCGCTGCTGGGCATTCTTATCAGCGACCTCTCTTACGCATTTGTAGACCCCCGGATCAGCTTTGAGTAACGGACCCGCCACCTCCCCCACGGCGACGGACGTACGCGCGGTTGAAGAAGACCCAACGTACGGCGAAATCGTCTGGGGTCAGTTTCAAAAGCGCAAGCTGGCTGTGCTCTCTTTGTGGGGCTTGGTCGCGCTTATCGGTATTGCTGTCTACGCACCCGTGTTGATTAGCAACAAACCTTATTTGTGGTATACCACAAACGAAGGCTGGTCGAGTCCGTGGCTGTTGAGCCTGTTCGACCGCAACTTCTTCGAGAACAGCGTCGACATATTTTTCAATACGGCGTTGGTCGTGGGTACCCTGCTCGCGCTCCCCCTCGCGTGGATGTGGAGGCGGACTGCAACCCTTCCGCGTATTGCCCGCCAAGACACCCGAACCCGCGCATTTGCTGGCGCAATGGCTATCTTCGCGCTGGTGTACGTCGGGATAGAGGCATTCCCGCAGCAGGCCCCCAAGGTGGTCTATCCTAGCCTCGAAGCCCGGCTGGTCGACGCTGGCGAGTCCGTTACCGCCATCTATCCACCAATACCCTATTCCTTCCGAGATGGCGTGCTCAACGACATCCGCTTGCCGATGTCCGTTGCCCATCCCCTCGGTACCGACAATGCGGGACGAGATGTCTTCACCCGCCTCATCTTCGGCACCCGCATCAGCCTCACGATTGGCGTTTTCGCGGTATCGCTCTATATCACCCTCGGAACGATTATCGGCGCCATTGCAGGCTTTTATGGCGGTCGCATCGACATGGCTATTCAGCGTGTCATCGAAGTCGTCATCTGTATTCCGTCGCTTTTCCTGATTCTAACCGTCGCATCCTTCATTGAAAAGCGCAGCATCTTCCACATCATGTTCATCATTGCTGCGGTATCTTGGACCTCTCCCGCTCGACTTGTACGCGCCGAATTCTTACGAATGCGCAACCTCGACTTTGTGTCCGCCGCACGCGCGGTGGGCTATCGGGAACGCCGCATCATCTTCCAAGAGATTCTCCCGAACGCGCTGGCCCCCGTGCTCGTCGCCGCCACCTTTGGCGTTGCGCGGGCAATTCTCACCGAGTCCACCATGAGCTTCTTGGGCCTGGGAGACATCACCGTGCCAAGCTGGGGACAGATTCTCAACACCGGCCGTACCACTGGCATCTGGACCCTCATCCTCGCGCCCGGCTTCGCCATCTTCCTGACGGTCAGCTTGCTCAACTTGGTCGGCGAAGGCGTGCGCGACGCCCTTGACCCCAAGCTGCGGAAGTGAAGGAACCCCACCATGGCATTGCTTGAGGTTGACAACCTTCAAACCCACTTCTTTACCGATGCAGGTCAGCTACCGAGCGTTGACGGCGTCTCCTTCACTATTGACAAAGGGGAAACAGTTGGTATTGTAGGTGAGTCCGGCTGCGGGAAATCCGTCACCGCAATGTCAATTTTGCGGCTAATACCCCAGCCTCCCGGAAGAATCGTCGGCGGTCAGATTCGATTCAAGGGTCGCGACCTCGCGACTCTCCCCGACGCACAGCTTCGGAAGGTACGCGGAAACGAGATTTCCGTCATCTTTCAGGAGCCGATGACCTCCCTCAATCCGGTCTATACAGTCGGCGACCAAATCATGGAAGCCATCTTGTTGCACCAAGCTGTAGAGGAGGAACAGGCGCGAAAAATCGCCATCGATATGCTCGACAAGGTGGGCATTCCTGAGCCCGAGACAAGCATCGACAAATACCCCCACCAGATGTCCGGTGGCCAAAAGCAGCGGGTCATGATTGCGATGGCGCTGAGCTGCCGTCCCGACTTGCTCATCGCCGACGAGCCAACCACCGCACTTGATGTCACCATTCAGGCCCAGATTCTCGAGCTGATTCGCGACCTTCAAAAGTCCAATAACATGGGCGTCATGCTCATTACGCACGACCTTGGCGTTGTCGCCGAGACTTGCGACCGCGTCGTGGTCCTCTATGGGGGTCGGGTCGCTGAAACGGCCAATGCCATCGACCTCTTCGACCGGCCCACACACCCCTACACCGCGGGACTGCTGCAGAGCTTGCCAGACCGCGCCTTGCCCGGTTCGCGCTTGTCGACCATTCGCGGCATGGTGCCCCCGCCTACGGAGTTCCCGGCCGGATGCCGCTTCAACAATCGGTGTCCGCGGGCGACGGCCGACTGCGGTACCTTGCCTCCCAAGCACGACCTTGGAAATGGTCATGAAGTGTGGTGTCATCACCCATTGACCGCGGAAGAATCCGCAGAGATTGTCGCGCGAGCCAACCATGACTGACCCAAAGCCATTGCTGTCCGTTCGCGGCCTAAAAAAGCACTTTCCCATCATCAAGGGATTTTTGCGACGACAAGTCGGAAGCGTCAAAGCGGTTGATGGCGTCAGCTTCGACCTCATGCCCGCCGAGACCGTTGCGATGGTAGGAGAGTCTGGTTGCGGCAAAACGACGGCCGGGCGCGCGATTCTGCGCTTGATTGAACCCGACGGCGGAACCGTTCACTTCCGGGGGAAGAACCTACCCGACCTCGACGACGAGTCCCTGCGGTCCGTTCGCCGGTATATGCAAATCATTTTTCAGGACCCCTACTCCAGCCTGAATCCGCGCCAAACCATCGGCCAAATCATCGGCACACCGCTGATTCTCCATGGTATTGCCCAGAACAAACGCGACGCCGAAGACCGCGCCAAGGCGCTACTGGAGAAGGTAGGGCTGCAGGCTCGCTATACAAGCCGGTATCCCCATGAATTTTCGGGCGGGCAGCGGCAACGAATTGGAATCGCCCGTGCTGTGGCCCTCAATCCCGACTTCATCGTCTGTGATGAGGCGGTGTCTGCTCTCGACGTGTCCGTACAAGCGCAGGTTTTGAACCTCCTCCTTGACCTAAAGGACGAGTTCGACCTTTCCTATATTTTCATTACCCACGACCTCAGCGTGGTCCGCCACGTCTCCGACCGCGTCGTCGTAATGTACCTCGGACAAGTGGTGGAAAACGCTCCCAACAAAGCGATTTTCAGCGCACCTCGTCACCCGTACACCCAATCCCTCTTGTCTGCGGTACCGCGGGCAGACCCTCGCCGAAAGCGCCAGCGAATCACCTTGCCCGGTGACGTCCCCAAACCCAGCAATCCCCCGTCTGGCTGCCGTTTTCATACCCGCTGCCCATTGGCGGAAGAGCGCTGCAAGCGGGAAGTCCCCGCCGCGCATGTCTTCGCCGACGGGCACACCGTTGCATGCCACCTTTACGACGGAAGAACCGACCCCATTGACGTGTTGGACGAAATGGGTCGCCGGGGCATTCAGCTATGATGGTTTTCGTATTGTTGATGATGGGCTTGGGCGCAGAACCCTGGCCCCACCACACCGATGCCGAGTTGAAAACGGAAATTTCTGCGGCATGCGTTCGCGCGACAGCTGCGAAAAAGCCCGTGCTTCTTTCGTTTAGCGCACCTTGGTGTGTGGATTGCCAAGTGCTGCACAAGCTCGAGCGGGATCCCGCCGTACAAGCCGAGCTAACAAACTGGGAGCAGGTATCTACCGACGTCGGGCAGTTCGACCAACACCAAACGCTGCTCAAGGCGCTTGGCGGCGACCGAATCGCATGGTGGGCAGCCCTCGCCCCCACCGCCGACCAATGCACCGCGGACGCCGCCACCTGGCCTCGCTTGAAGGTGGGCCCCATCGAACCCGCCACCAGCGGCCAGTTTCAGACAGCCGCAGACGTCGTCGGTTGGCTACAAACCGCACGCGCAGGGCGATAAGCACTTGTCTACGCCCCAAATCGTCGCGATGGTCGATGGTCTTGTCGTGGTCGACAAACCGTCTGGCGTTCGCACGGATGGCTCCGACCAACCAGGCATCCCCGACCTCCCCGCTTGGCTGGACGCCCATCCTGCGCTTCCCGTCGGCGTTCGCCCCGTCCACCGGCTCGACCTCTCCGCGAGTGGCTTGGTGCTTTGTTCCGCAGACGCCACCCTCCGCGCAACGCTGGGTGATGCGCTCGCCCAAGGCGCGATTCACAAAACCTACCTTGTGTTGGTCCATGGCCGCACCCATCGAAAAGGTACGATACGGCGTCCCCTTTCCGATGCGCGTCGTGGGCGCCCATTGTCGGCTGTCACGCACTACCGCACCTTGGAGCACCTCGGGCGATTTAGCCTTTTGGCGGTCACAATCGACACAGGACGAAAGCACCAAATAAGACGGCACTTTCACGGCCTGGGACACCCCGTCGTCGGCGACACCCGGTACCGGGCCTATCGAAGCGCCCACAAAATGCCCGACCGCCTCTGGCTTCACGCACGCGCGTTAGAGCTCGCTTCTGGCGTCATCAACGCCCAGGCGCATGTATTCGAAGCGGAACTTCCCGAGGAGCTGCGCGCCTCCCTTCAAGCCCTACGCTGGACTGCGGGCGAAGAGTGAAATGGTGGGACGCCGTGTACCGATAGTGACGGTCGGTCTCGCGAGCCTCGGAGTAGCCGTTTGGAACCTCGCCTCCCGCGACCTAGCGGGCGACGAAATCAATATGCTGCACGGCAGTCCCGCCCAAATTCTACAATGGAGCCTCGACATTCGCTCGGGCTTCACCGGCCACCTTCCCTGGAGCTTTTGGCTCCGCTGGGCGAGCCTCTCGCTGTTTTCGGAAGCGACCGTGTGGGCGTGGCGGGTCCATGCTGTGCTCGGAACCGTCCTGGCGACAGTGCTTACGGCCAATATCGCCCAGCGCGAACGCGGAACGGGGGGAGCATGGGTCGCGGGCGCATTGATGGCCCTTCATCCCGTGTTAGCGTTTCACGCACAAGATGCATCTAACTATGCTTGGTCCGCTACCACCGGCGCATTGGCAATCGACGGCGTGCTTTGCCTCGAGCGTCGGCCATCGCGCGGCGCCTGGACCCTCGGCCTGGCGGTGCTTCTTGGTGCCGCAAACGACTTCTACAGCGTCCTGTGGATGATTCCCATCGGTCTCTACATCGCGTTCTTGGCCTGGAAAGAGGTCGCCCTGCGCGGTCCACTCGTTCGCACGGCCATCGCGATAAGTGTCGTGTTGGCGCCATTTGTTGCGTATTTTGCATTCCAGCTTTGGACCGCCAGCGGGACCGGCCTACTCGACGTTCATGCCGACCCTCTGTCTCCCCGCCCTTGGCCCGCTTTCGTCGACGCGCCATGGCGCGTGGCGCGCCGGGTCTTCGGCGCCTTCCTCCACGGCTACGATGGCGGGCGCGACGATACCCTGTGGATTGCCGCACCACCGATTCTGGTCGCGCTCTTCGCGGCCCGCGCCGCCGTACACGCGCGAATGTTCGGCGTTGCGATGATGTTGCTTGGCCCGGTGCTCTTGCACGGCATCGCGGGCATCGGCCTCCAGTTGCTCGACGCACGCGTACTGCCCCACGAGCCTCGCGCCCTCATCGCGATTGCTCCCGCATTCGCGCTTGCACTGAGTATATGGTCTGAAACACTACGCGGACGAGTCGCCCTCCTGACGGTAGCGTTTCCGATGGCCACCGCGCTATTACAAGCAAGGCTACAACCTGCTGACCTACGTGCGCAAGCGATCAACCATGTCGCGAGAATTGCGCTTCCAAACGATATTATCGTCATTCCAGACGTTTGGGCACGCGGCGAAATTTCTGCAGTGGCATGTGCTCCCCGCACCGCGACCGCTATCGTTTGGGTTTCCGACCACCGCGCCGAAATGGACCAGCTGCCCTGGTGCGACCTCCCCGGTCCACACCTGTTTCTCCACCTTCGCCACCAATTTGACGCTCCCACCTACGAAGGCTCGGCCGCATCGTTCCTCCCGCGAAGGGTGGTCTCGCGCTGGTCTACCCAACCGCCAAAGACCGTCGATACAAACCTCGTGCTTGTGCGCCATTTGCTCGATGGTCTCGATGATGTGACCTACCACCTCACCGACGCACAAGGGGCGACCCTCTTCGCTGGCACGGCGCTTCCCCATCCCCTTCCCCGGCAGCCAGCCGTCCTTCACGCGCAGCCCGCCGCCGACGAGCGCATTCCCCAGCACACGCTCTTTTCCCCATTTCGAAACGAAGTCGCACAGTGGGACATCGACCCCATGGGCTTTCCCACCGTCATTCACGGGCAGCCGTTGGCCGCGCCATGGCTCACCGTATTGCGCCGTATTTCGGTGCTTCTTGCCGTCCTGCTCGGCGCTTTGGTTCCGCGGCGGACGCGATGAACCTCCGCTGGGCACTCGCGCTGGGGGTTGTCGCGCTGGTCATGTGGAGAGCCATCACCCATCCTGTCGATGTCTACGGAGACTCCGCCGCCGGCTACATCGAGCACCTCGAGCGTATCCGCAGCCTGCGCCCATTATTGACGGACGCGCCGCTTTGGGACCGGCTCCACGCAACCGACGGCATGTATCCGCCGCTATTGCACCTTTTCAGCGCGCCTGCATCCTTTCTCGGAGACCACGCGCCTGGGTCTGTGACCCCGCTGGGGGCGTTTTGGTTGGCGTTGTTGGCCGTCGCCGTCGGAACGGTCTCCCGCGCGTTCGCACCAGAAACCGCACAAACCGCCGCTCTCACCGTCTTTCTTACCCCGTGCCTCCATGCCGTCGCCCCACGCTACTACTACGACCTCCCGATGGCGACTTGGGTGTGGTGCAGCGCAGCATGTGTGGTCCGCGCGGCACAGCACCCCTGGCGAAATGGCGTCGCTGCGGGCCTGCTGTTCGCACTCGCCGCGGGCACAAAGTGGTCGGCCTTGCCCCTTGGACTGCCCATCGTGCTGGCCGCCGCCTGGGCGATTCCGCGGCCCGCAGCATTTCGCGCGCTTGGCGCAGCCCTCGTGACTATCGGGCTTATCCTGACCCCTGCACTATCGGTGAGCCGTTCTTTCGGCGCAATGGGAGGTGCGACCTTCCAAATTCCGCCGGGTGTCCAACTTCCATCGTGGTCTCTATCGCTCGACGCGTGGATGCCGGGAATAGGCCATGCTTTGGGCGCAATGGCCGTCCAGCTCGCGAACGCGTTGCCCGGCCACGTACTGTTCTACGCCGAGCGGCTTCCGACGACAATTCTTGCACCAGCCATCGCCTTTCCCGTGATTGCCGCCTTCGTTTTCTGGCTTGTCGCCGACCGACGGGGCGCGGCATTTTTGGCCACGAGTGTTGTGCCCGTGGTCGCCTTTGTCGTTGGACTCGTTCCTCCCACAGATGAACGCTTTTTGTTGACGGTGGTTCCCGCAATGGCGGTCCCCGTTGCAATGGCGGCGGAACGCTCGCATCGGAACCGACGCATCGCAGCCGCTACGGCATGCGTCGCTCTCGTCGTCGCAGTGGACTTTCACACCGGTTTTGGCGACACTGCTGACACCCCGGAAACCAGCGGCCAGCGAGTGCCCCCCCGGTGGGGTCTGTCGACCAGCATCGACAGGAGGGGCTGGGCCCGCGCAGATGACCTGCCCGACGCACGCACCGATACGCGCGACGCACTCGTGCGGCTGCTCGCAAGCCAACAGTACCCCGCCGTGACAGGGGCGGACCAACTGCTGACCGCCGCCGGAGACCTCAACTGGTGGACATTCGAAAGTGAGCGGCAGGCATTCCTTACGGGCGCCCCCACCTGGGTCTTCTTACCGGAAGGCTCGTCCCTTGGCCCGCTGCCGGCCCCCCCCTCCCTCGTGTTTCGCCCTATCCCAGCCGACCGATTCTCGGCTCCCACTCCCCCACCGGAAGGATGGGAAGCCTGTCCCCCCCTCAACGACCGCGTCGCGATTTGGGCACCGCGCGCGAAATGCCCCGACACACAAGAAACGACGGCGGCGCCTTAGTTCTCGTGTGCACACCTTCGAGCGCCGACCAACAAAGACCGACCACCGTCGCAGACCCGCGGATGCGACCCAAGACCAGACAGACGCGACCGCCCGGTTCGTCCACGCACTTGCACAGAAAATTGCACGAACGGCCAAGAAACCGATGCCTGCGATCTGCACATTGGGCAAATTCTGAAACGAATACGCAGCGATTGACGGTCGAACCTGCGGGTCGCGTTTTGACCCGATATTGTCCCGATTATGCTCGTCCATCCTACTGGCACGCACACTTTTTCCTCGTCCCCCCTTCCACGGCTGTCTCTCCATGAAGGAGACGCAACCGTGCTGGTTCACGACGAAGAAGACTTCCTCGCTGCGTATCTGGCGCCCACTACCCTACGACACTTGGTCGCAGGGCTCGCGCCCAACGGGGACACAACGGCCTGGACCCCCCAAGGGTACCTCGCATTCCGCGGTCTGCCCGACGCAGGCGAAGCAATCGACGGTCGCCCCCGCTGCGCCTTGCCAACGTCGCTTCGTACCAACCCCGAAGCTGCGTTGGATTCCGGTCACGAGTGGGTCGTCTGCGTAGAAGATGGTGAGCACGCTGTTTTGTATACTCGTCGCCCGGAAGTGGTCGCGCGGGCCGTCCATGTGGTGCTCCAGTCTTTGCTCACCACGCCCGCACAGCCCCACCTGCGGGTCGACCCTCGTCTCATCGGAATGCTCACGCAGCCGGCCTCTATGGGGGCACACTGTTTGTCGATGGAGCCGCTCTCTACCGGCGACCGTCTGCATGTCCATTCCCCACTTGCGAAAAACCAGCTGTCGATGGATGCCAGCGGGGTCTGGCGCGTCGCGTAATGGTCGAACAAAGCAATCTGCCCGACAACTTGATTGAAACCAACGACGACCTCGATGTAGTCGTTGCTACGTTCCAACACACCGACCAAGTGGCGCTCGACACCGAGTTTCACGCGGAACGACGGTACCGTCCCGAGCTGCTGCTGGTCCAAATCGCCCAGCGTGACGGACCTGTCTGGACCATCGACCCCCTGCGGGTCGACCTCCGGCGGCTCGCGCCTGCGCTGCAGGGGCGGGAGTGGCTCGCGCATGGTGCCCGCTGGGACATCGACCTGCTGCACGAAGCAACCGGCGCACGACCTCGTGCTGTTCTCGATACCCAAATTCTCGCCGCCTTCGCTGGGCACCACTTTCCCGCACGCCTCTCGGACCTCAGTGAGCGCGTCCTCGGCGTCCCGCTCGACAAAGGCGCCACCCTGACGGATTGGAGTCGCCGTCCACTCTCGAGCGCGCAACTGCACTACGCGCGTGAGGATGTGGCAATCCTCTTTCCGATTGTCGATGCGCTGATTGCGGATTTCGACCGTACCGAATCCCACGAGCGCCTCAGCTGGGCGCGGCAAGCGGGCGAAGAGCTCATCGAAGAAGCCCTCGCGACGCCCGATGCAGATGCAACGTGGCGCGCCTTGGACATTGCGCCTACGTTTGATGGGCCCACGCGGCAAGCGCTCCACGTTTTGTTCCAATGGCGGGAAGAAGAAGCCCGCCTTCGAAACACACCGACGCACTTCGTCCTCGCGCCATCGTTGGCCCTCGACCTCGCGCGCCGCCGTCCCACATCCATCGACGGCCTCAAGTCGAACCGCAGAATGCCCGCGGGGCTCATCAAGCGGTACGGCAACGACCTCCTGGCGTGCATCGCCCAAGCAGCAAAAACGAAGGTTCCACCGGTAGCGTCGAGATACGGTTCACCCGCGTTGGTGCACCTTCTCCACGCATGGCGCGAACTTCAAAGTGCGAAGCTCAACATCGCACCCACGATGCTGCTGCGTGACACAGATGTCCTTGCCCTCAGCCAAATTCCGGACGCGCGACTTTGCGGCTGGCGCGGCGACCTCCTCGGCGACAACCTCAAAAAGTTTTTTTCCGGCGAGCGAGGTCTCTTTGCGAACGGAAGCGAAGTGGTCCTGCGAAAGTGCGGCCTCTAAAACGAAGACTTGGTGCGTATTTTTCGCATCCGCCCACAGCAACGAGGCGACAATTTCTCCATCTCGCGTGCACGCTTTCGCGATCCGCCAAAAAAAATTTTTCAGCAGAGGACAAGAATGTCTTGTCTGTCAGGCCTCCACCGCGGTACAAAGAAGTGGTCGGAAGGCGGTGCACCGGAAGCGACCGCAGGAACCACCCTGCGAGGTACTCCGCACAGCCGCCGATAGTGTCGATACAAACCACCCTCCCCGCCCCTTGGGCAACCGCACTGCATGCGCGGACGAACAACCTGGAGACACCCATGAACACCCTCAAGCGCCTTATTGCCGACGAATCCGGAGCCACCGCCATCGAGTACGGCCTCATCGCCGGCCTCGTCGCTGTTGCCATCATCGCTGCCCTTGGCGCCCTTGGTGATTCGCTCACCTTGTTGTTCTCGAACGTCGCATCGACGGTCAGCACCGCCGCATCCTAAGCCGCGGGGTCGGTTTGCCGACCTCTCGCTCCTGTTCGGTCTGCCACACAAACGGTTTCCGTAAAGAAGCACAGGAAGTGCGCGGCACGGAAACCAACGTCCTCTCCCGCCAAAAGAGGCTGGCGCACTCAATCCACACGAGTGCGAAAAACGATCGAAGGACGTTTCAGGGCTGATACCGAAAGGCGGATTGGCGAACCGAACGAAAAAAAGCCGAGAAACGCAAAAGTTTTTGCTACCTCGGTCCGACTCCGCAGTAGACGACGCAATGAAAGCGCCCCTGGGCGCAGCATAGCGAAGGCGCCTCGTCGCTTTTCGGGCGCCTCTGCTCGACTGACTTGCGAAGTCATCGCACGTTTTCCAAAACACCCCACGCATACGAACCGCGCAGTCCAATGGCTTGCGCAGATTGGAGTTCCCATGAATACCCTTCAGCGCCTTGTTCAGGATGAGTCCGGTGCAACTGCCATCGAGTATGGCCTTATCGCTGGCCTTGTGGCCGTCGCGATCATCGCCGCCCTCGGTGCCCTTGGCGACTCGCTCACGCTCCTCTTCTCCAACGTCGCATCGACCGTGAGCACCGCGGCTTCCTAAGCGCGTGGTGGTGGACGAAACGCCCCTTCGTCGGTTCGTCCCCTCAAACTTCCTCTTCGGAATTGGATCTTTATCTAAGTCCGAAGTATAATCACTCTACCCATTCCCCTTTCCCACCATTGCAGGGCCCATTGGGCCAAGGAGAACACTATGAACACTCTCAAGCGACTTATCCAGGACGAATCCGGCGCCACCGCAATCGAATACGGCCTCATCGCCGGCTTGGTTGCCGTTGCTATCATCGCAGCACTCGGCGCCCTCGGTGACTCCCTCACCTTGCTCTTCTCGAACGTGGCCTCCACCGTGAGCACCGCTGCTTCCTAAGCCGCGCGCTCCGATTCGAGACACTTCAGGCCGGCTCGTCCGGCCTGTCGTGTTCTTGCGGGTCAAAATGTGGAGTGAAGGGCGTGGTGCTCCGCGATGATTGGACTGCGCCGGCCGCCCTCGCCCTCTTCTGTGTCATGCGCAGGAACTGACTTCACCCCTTGAGGTGCGTGTGGACATCGCCACGACCATTCTCCTTATCCATGTGGGCATCGCTGCTGCCTGGGACCTCGCGAGTCGCCGCATTCCCAACCCGCTGATCGTGAGCGGATTGCTCCTCGGCGCCGCACTCCAACTTCAAGGTCATGGCTGGGGTGGCCTCGGCGCCGGATTGGGTGGAGCGACAACCGCGCTCCTCTTGCTGATTGGTCCGTTTGCGCTTCGATGGATGGGCGGCGGCGACGTCAAGATCGCAATGGTCGTGGGCATGTTCCTCGGTTGGTCCGGCGCCATTCACGTGATTCTGGTAGGAACTGTCGTTCACGGTTTGCTGGGATTGCTGGTTATGTTCAGCCAGAGGTTCCGCAAGCCGATGGACGGCAAAACACCAAGCCCACAACAACTACCGCATGCGGTGGGATTTGCGGTCGCGGTGGTTCTCTATATTGCGGGGATGCCGAGATTCATTTGAATGCGACGCACCCTGTTCCGACACCACCATCTTGGGTATTGTCGCATTAGAGAACGGGTTGAACTCCGAGGCTTCGCGGCGGAGGTTGGATGGCAAGGCAGCAGACAGGCGGGCGCACAAAAGCGACCCTTTTCCTCGCAGGAGCGGTCCTCGTGGCCGCTCTGACCGCGTATTTGATGTACGAGGTCATCAATCGCGCCAACGAAAAGGCGAGATTGGCGGGCAAGATCGAGAAAAAGACGGTCGTCATCGCAAAGCGCGACCTCTACATGGGGATCCCCATCTCCGAAGAGGACGTCGACACGATTGAAGTGCTCCCCAACACCGTGCCGACGGACTTTGTGTTCGCGTCCGTCAACGAAGTCCTCCACCAGACCCCCCGTGAGCGGGTCTACCAAGGTGAAATTCTTCGCTTCGAGCGGCTGGCCCAGCAGGCGGAAGGCGTTGGCCTCAACGCCATCATTGAGCGCGGCAAGCGTGCGATGACCATCCAAACCGACGCCCAGTCGAGCTTGGGCGGCTTCCTGGTTCCGGGAAATCGCGTAGATGTCATCGTCACCATCCGGCCTGACGATCGCACGATGGACGTAAAGTGGGTCACAGAGACGATTCTTGAGGATGTCAAGGTGCTCGCAGTTGGCGATAGCCTCACCGCCCGCACCGACACCGACGATCCCAAGAAGAAGAAAACACGGCAGGGCCGCGAAAAGCCTTCCGTCACCCTCCAAGTCACGCCCAACGAGGCGGAAAAGCTGGCGCTCGCATCGAGCAAAGGCGACCTGCACCTCGTTCTGCGGAGCGAAATCGACGATTACGTAGTCGACGACGACGGCAAGGTACTCGACACCAACGCGCTCCTCGGCGTTGTAAAGCCAGCCCCCACACCCCCCACAGAGCGCACCACCCCCACAGCGACCAAGTCCGCGCCCAAGCAAACCGCCGAAGTCATCCAAGGCACCAACACCACCACCGTCGGCTTCGATGATGCAGGCCGGGTAGAAGGTGTAGAGTCTGGCGGCTCACGGCGGCGCTCGCGGTGATACTCGGGCATACGAGGAAGGAGTCCGGAATGCGTTTTGACTCGATGGCCCGATGGATTGCCGCGGGATGTTCTGCGGGAATCGCGTGCGTATCTATGCTTGCCAACCCAGCCTTCGCCGACGACACCGATCGATGGTTGGATGTAGAAGTTGGACACAGCACCGTGTTCTCCGGCGACCGGCCCATCGGCCGCGTGCTGACGAGCGACCCTTCCGTCGCTTCCTTGAAGTTGCTCGAACAAGGCCAAGTGCAGATTTTGGGACAGTCCGTCGGGAGCACCGACCTCTGGGTTTGGTACCTCGACGACATGGCGCACCCCACCAGCTACGACCTCACCGTGCACCGCGACCTCAGCGGCCTCATCCGACGCGTCGACTCGCTCGTGGACGGCGCGCCCCCGAAGGTCTACCCCCTCGAAGACCGCTTGGTCATCGAAGGACCGGTCGATAGCCTGAGCATTCTCGAACAAATCGCCGACATGGCAAGAGTGTACGACGAAGAGTTCGTCAACCTGCTCACGGTCTCTGGCGACCACCAAATCCAACTCGAAGTAGTGTTCGCAGAGGTCAACCGCACCGCCCTGCGCGAGCTGGGCATGAACGTGATGTGGGGCAAAGACTCCGCCATTTCCGCCGGAATGACCAGCCCCAATGCTACCAATTCCGGCTCCGTCGTCAGTCCATCGGTCACCACCGTCAATGGCGGCGTCACACCGGCGGCCGGGTCTGGTGTTTTCAACTTCCTCGGCAGTTTCGCTGCTCCCGTCAACCTCAACGTCATCTTGAGTGTTTTGGAGAGCAACAGCGTCTCAAAGACGTTGGCCCGCCCAACACTTGTGGCGCTCAGCGGCCAACAGGCGGAGTTCTTGGCCGGCGGTGAGATACCGATTCCCGTCGCCCAAAACGGCAACCGAATCTCCCTTGAGTTCAAGGAATACGGCGTTCGTTTGGTCTTCGTGCCCACGGTTCTCGGCGCAGATGTCATCGACATGCGGGTCTACATCGAGGTCAGTGACGTCGACACGGCGACGGCCATTCGTGTCACCGGCATCGAGATTCCCGGCTTCATCTCGCGGAAGACCCAGTCCCATTTGCGGGTCGAGAGCGGCATGACCTTTGCGATGGCAGGTATGCTCGGCGACTCCGTCAAGGCGACCTACGCCAAGGTGCCCATCCTCGGTGACATCCCCATCCTCGGCGCCCCCTTCCGCTACGTACAGCACCGGAAGAGCGAAACCGAGCTGATGATTTTTGTGACCCCTCGGTTGGTTCGCCCGCTCGCTCCTGGAGAAGTGCCTCCTGCGCCGGGCACCACCGAAGACCACAACCCCACAGACTTCCAGCTTTTCCTCCTCGGGCAAGACCACTTGGTCGGTTCACGCACCGCTGAACCCACCGGTCCCGTCGGACTGGCTCGCTGAACCCGTGCGCTTTATGGCTCCTACCTCTATCCTACCTCTCGCCGCCGGACCCCAGTCATGAGAAATCGCCGTGTCGCACATGGTGCCGCATCGGTCGTTGTTGTCGGTGTTGACGGCCTCGGAATGGGCCTCATCCGGGAATGTCTGGGCACCGAAGCGGTCCTCCCCACCCACGCCACGCCCTATGAAGAAGCCGTACAAGTGGTGCGGAAAACGCGGCCCAATGTCGTAGTGATGGGCTTTGACTTCGATTTCGACGAAGCCGTACGTCTCGGACAGGCGCTTTCGAGCGAGTTCAACAGCCTTCATATGGTGGCGTTCTCGTCGCGCACCGACCCAGAGCGAATCCGGGCTGCGATGCGTGCGGGCTACCGTGAATACGTCGTATTGCCCGAAGATGCGGAGCTGCTGCGGCGGGCGGTCCATGAGTCGGCCTTCGCAGAAGGGGAAGAGAGCGATGCAGGCGACATCATCGCGCTCGTCGGTACAAAGGGTGGCTGCGGCGTTTCGTTCTTGACCATCAACCTCGCGGCCGAGCTTTCGGCCATCGAGCGCGTAGCGGTGGTAGACCTCGACTTCTCGATGGGCGACATCGCAGGCTTCCTCGACCTTCAGCCCTCCACCAGCATTCACGACATTCTACAAAACATCGAACGCCTTGATGAGCGCGTCCTGGCTGGCTCTGTCACCGTTCACCCGAGCAAGGTGCATGTGCTCGCCCAGCCCAACGAGTTGGTCGACCACGAAGAGCTTCACGGCCCAGACATCATGCGCGTCCTCTCGGTCGCCGCAGATGCCTACCAATACGTATTGGTCGACTGCGGCGGCCGTAGCGACGAAGCCACCCTCACCGCGACCACCGTAGCAGACACCGTCATCCTCGTGACAACGCCAGAGGTAGCGGCCGTCCGCAACGCCTGGCGCCGCATTCAGGCGATGGAACGCCTTGGCGTCGACCGAAAGGACATCCGGCTGGTGGTCAACAAGTGGGGCAAACAAAACGAGTTGCGAATTGCCGACATTGAAAGCAATCTTCAGCTCAAGGTTGCCGCCACCATCAACCGCGACGAAGTCTCCTGCGCAAAGGCCGTCAACAAGGGGCAGCTGCTCCGGGACGCCGCTCCACGGTCACCCGTGATGAAGGACATCAGCTCGGCGCTCGACCTCATCACCGATGGCGCAGAGTCGGTGAAGAACGATGGCGGGAAGTCGTTTTGGGGTGGATTGTTTGGCGGGTGAGCCGATGTGCTTTCACCGCAAGGAGAGGACGTAGATGGCTTCCAAGTTGATTGACCGTGTGCGCGGTGCCCAGCAGCGGTACCGCACCACTGCGTCCGCCGACTCTGTTGAGTTCGAGCGAATCAAGCGCCGGCTTCACAAAGACCTGATTGACTCGCTGGATTTCGAGCAAGTCAGCAAAATGCCGCGCGCGGAGCTTTCCGTTCGCCTGCGCAAATCGCTGACCGACGCCGTAGAAGCACGGGCCCTCCCCCTCAATCGCCTCGAACGCGAACGATTGGTCGAAGAAATCCTCGACGAAATCCTTGGCTTGGGTCCATTGGAGCCCCTGCTCCGCGACCCCGAGATTTCCGACATTCTCATCAATGGCGCCGACACCGTCTTCGTGGAAAAAAAAGGACGCCTCCAAAAGGTTGACGTCAAGTTCAACGGAAACGCGCACCTGATGCAGATTATCGACCGCATCGTCAGCGCGGTTGGTCGTCGCGTCGATGAAACCAATCCAATGGTCGACGCGCGCCTCTCCGATGGCAGCCGCTTCAACGCAATCATTCCGCCGCTCGCTCTCGACGGCCCCGTCGTGTCCATTCGTCGCTTCGGCACGGTGCCCATTACCGCCGACGACCTCATCGCGTTCGGCTCGTGCCCCGAGCCTATGATGGACCTGCTCAAAGGCTGCGTAAAGTCCAAGCTGAACGTGCTCATCAGCGGTGGCACCGGCTCCGGGAAGACAACCCTTCTCAACGTGCTGTCGAGTTTCATTCCGCCGGGCGAACGTATCATCACCATCGAAGACGCCGCAGAGCTGCAGCTACAGCAGCCCCACGTCGTCCGCCTGGAAACCCGTCCGCCCAACCTCGAAGGCCGAGGAGAGGTCACCGCCCGCGACCTCGTCAAGAACGCGCTGCGGATGCGCCCTGACCGCATCATCCTGGGCGAAATTCGCGGAAGTGAGGCAATCGACACGCTGAACGCGATGAACACCGGCCACGAAGGCTCTCTGGCTACCGTTCACAGCAACAGCACCCGCGATGCGCTCGCCCGTATGGAAACGATGATTGGCATGGGCATGCCCAATCTCGGCGAAAAGAACATTCGCGAGATGATGGCGCGCGCCCTTGACCTCGTCATCCAGGCCGACCGCCTCCCCGATGGCAGCCGCCGTGTGCTCGCAATCACCGAAGTCACCGGGATGGAAGGCAGCGTTGTCACCACCCAGGACATCTTCGTATTCAAGCAGCAAGGCTACGACGACGAAGGACGCATTCGGGGCCAGTTTGTGGCAACGGGCGTTCGTCCCAAGTGTATGGGACGCCTATTGCAAAATGGGGTCGAACTCCCGCGGACCCACTTCAACTGGCGTATGCAAGTCTGACGGTCGCCCGCTCGGTCGTTTCACGAGGTCACGTTGCAATCTATTGTCATCATCGCGCTGACGCTCTTCGCCGCCATTGCCGCAGGCGCGGTGATGCTATTCTTGTACTGGGGCGCCGTATCTCGCGAAGACGAACGCCAAGCCCAGCTTGCGCGACGTCTCGGCACGGCCGTAGAGGAGCCCGAAGACGACATCTTTCGCGTCGCATCCGACCCCTCGCTCGCCGACCAGCTGGGCGGCATCGGAACGCGTCTGCGCGAAATGCTCGTCGAAGCGGGCGAGCCGTACGATATGCAGGGCCTCACCACGCGCTGCGCCGGCGCCGCCCTCATTGGCGTCCTCTTTTTTGGCATTCTGACCCGCGGGCCCTTGGCGGTAGTCGGCCTCGCAGCGGGCTTGGTGCCTATCCTTTTGCTCAACAACCAAGCCAACTCCCGCGCGCGAAAGCTGTCGGAGCAGCTCCCCGATGCCCTCGACCTCGTCGCGCGGTCCTTACAAGCAGGGCACGGCTTGACCGATGCCTTGAAGCTATGTGCCGAAGAGATGCCGGCACCCGTCGCCGACGAATTCGGCCGGATTTTCGAAGAGGCCAACCTCGGACGCGACTTGCGCGCATCCTTTACGCTATTGTCCGAGAGAAATCCCCGAAACTTCGACCTCAAGCTATTTGTCAGCTCCGTCCTCCTCCAACGAGACACAGGCGGCAATCTAATCGAGATTCTCACCAACATCTCCCGCACCATCCGCGACCGGTTTGTGTTCGAGGCCAAAGTGAGCGCCCTAACGGCGGAGGCTCGGATTTCGGCGCTCATCTTGGGTAGCCTCCCGTTCGGAATCCTCGGGCTCATCACCTTCATGCGTCCCGACTACCTATTGCCGCTCATCGAAGACCCGCTTGGCAACAAGCTCGCCGCCGGCGCGATTTTTTGGTTCGGCATCGGTGTCACGGTGATGCGGAATGTCTCCAAGGTGGACGTCTGATGGACTTTTCCGCGCTCGCACAAAACGGGGCCGCCATCGCCGCAGGCGCCGGCTTTTTTGTCGTGTTGGGAATGCTTTACGCGGTGTCGGTGTTCCTCAACCCCGAACGCACCAGCCGCGACCGCGTCGCAGACCTCACCAACAAAGGCCGCGACGACGAATCCCTGCTGCTGATTCGTACGGAGGAACAAGCGGAAGGCAAGTCGAGTGTCGGTCGCTTGGCGGCAGGTGACTCCGAGGATGCCGATGAGAAGCGCAAAATCCTCATTCGCGCTGGCTACCGTGGTCGAAACGCATTCGAGATTTTCAGCACCCTGCGTGTCGGCCTCACCCTCGGGCTCGCCGCCCTCGGGTTCCTCATCACGCGGGGGAATGCGCCGATACATATTGCGTTGGGCGTCCTCGTTGGCATGACCGCTGGCTACTATGCTCCCCTGGTCGTTGTCACGAGGCAAATGGAATCGCGCCAACGACAGCTCATGTCCTCCTTTCCAGACGCGCTCGACCTTCTGGTGAGCAGCGTCGAGGCAGGTTTGGCGCTGGACATGGCGTTTCGACGTGTCGCTCGCGAGATGGAAAATACCGCGCCCGTATTGGCCAAGGAGCTCCAAGCGGTCAATTACCAAGTGGAAGCAGGTATTCCGCGCACAACGGCGTTGCGCCAGCTCGACGAGCGCACCGGCCTCGCCGAAGTGAACTCGCTGGTCAATGTCTTGTTGCAAGCCGAGCGATTTGGCACCTCGGTCGCGGAGGCCTTGCGGATTCACTCCGAGCTGGTGCGGAAGAAGCGGATGCTCGCCGCTGAAGAGAGTGCTGCACGCATTTCTCCAAAGCTCACGATGGCGATGATTATCTTCATCCTTCCATTGTTGTTTACCGTTTTGGCGGGTCCTGCCGCCATCAACGTCATGAACAACCTCCTTCCGGCGATGGAACGATGAGCCGCGCCTTGTGTATGCTGGTGGGACTGTGGGTCAGCAGCGATGCGCTTGCCGCCCGCCGTTCGCGTTTGGAGGAGACGGTTTCAGAGCCCGCCCCCTGGGAGACGCCCAATGGCAAGACCGAGACCCGCCTCGAACTTGCCCGCGCGCTGCTGGACGCTGGCGCCCCCGACGCCGCGTTGGAGATGATTGCCGGACTGCGCGCCGAGGGCATCAAGGGGGTAGAGGTCGACCGGCTTCACGCTAAGGCTCTTCGCGCAGTTGGCCTCGACGACGATGCGCGGGTCATCCTCGAAGGTATCGCCAAAAAGTCCCCCCGCGACGCCGTTACGCGCAACGAGCTCGGCATCCTTGCGATGGACCGCGGCGAAATCGTTGAGGCCATCGACCAATTCGCCGCAGCGGTACACTCCGAGCCCCAAAACGCTGACTACCTCAACAACTTGGGATTTGCACAGCTCTCGGCCAACCGCGCCAGCGAGGCGGTCGAGACCCTCCGCGCCGCCCTCCGCGCTGACTCCGCCAACCTGCGCACCCGAAACAACCTCGGCTTTGCGCTTGTGTCCGCAGGTCTCGTCGATGAAGCGTGGCGGGTCTTCAAAGCATCCAGCCGCGGCCCCGCCGATGCCCACTACAACATCGGGGTGGGTTTAGAGCGCCAAGGTGCCACCGCCGACGCGCTCGCGCGCTACCAAAAGGCCCTCGAAGCCGACCCCACCCATATTCCCGCTCGCGATGCGCTGACACGCCTCGCGGGTTCTACGCCGGCGTTCCCGGCCAGCCAACCGGAGCCCAAATGAACCGCCTCATCGTCCTGTTGCCCTTGCTTGCCTCCGCATGCGCGCACAGCAGCCAGCTCCAATACGACCATGGCCGCGCGAGTATGGCCGCGTTCAGCGCCCAAGCAGACCTCACCCGTCCTTCGGTGGCCGACTCCGCCTACACGCTCTCGGGCGTAGAGGCGTTGGAGATGCGCGTCCGTGTGACTGAAGAAGCGACGGATACGGAGAGCGGCGAAGCAGAGGCCGTCAAGAAAATCACGGTCCAATAGAGCTTCGCGTGGACTTTCGGTTCCCGCAAGGCTCGGCTAGCACTGTACTTTCGCTGGCGGCGGGTGCAATTACGGCATCTGCAGTCGCCTTGGCGTGGATTCCCCTCCTGACGGAGTCGGAAAAGCGGGAAGTCGTCAGCGAGTCCGCGCACTTGTCTGCGGTCACCAGCCTCGGCGCCGACTGGCTGTCGTCCCAAAAGCCTACCGCAGACACCCAAAACGCAACCCTCACGCAGTTCCTCGCGGTAACGGATGTTGCGGCCGTATGGCTGGTGCAGGCCGACGGCACGGTGGTCGCCGCAGAGCCCGAAGCGCACCGACCCAGCGTACCGATTGTGCCGGAGCTGCAAGAGCTATGCGCGCCCAGCGATGGCCCCCGCGACGTATTGTCGATTCAGCTCATCGGCGAACCATTGCGCGCCGCCTGCGCCCCATTGACAGGCACCTCCGCACCCCTCTCGTTGGTGGTGCTCAACGAAGGCGCGTCGGCCGGACCTCTGGGGGAGGCCCGCCGCAGAGCGACGTTCTTGCTCTTCGGCGTGGGCGCGTTGGTCGGTCTTGTGGTCATTGGCGGGATTCGCTGGCTCTTGGCCCCGATTCAAGAAATCAGCCAAGCAGCGGGCCGGATTGCGATGGGGGTGCGAAGTGTGCGCGTTTCGGAGCGCGGTCCCGAAGAAATTGCGCAGCTCGCACGGGCCGTCAACGCGCTTGCGTCGTCAGTGGAGACGCGGGAGGACGAAATCCGCGGACGTCTCGAAGTCGTCAACGAAATTAGCAGCATGGTTGCCCATGAAATTCGCAATCCGCTGCAAAGCCTCGAGCTTCTGTCCACCCTCGCACGCACCGAGCGGGACGAGCAAACCCGCAACCACCTCCTGACCACCATGGCCCAAGAAATCCGCACCCTCGAAGGCGTCGCCCAACGCGTGCTGCGTTCGAGCGGTCCTTTGCGCATCGCAGTCGCCCCGACCGACCTCGTCGCGATTGTACACCGTGCTGCGTCGATGTCGGAGCCAGAAGCACGAAAGCGCAAAGTTGCGTTGCTGGTCCGCGCGCCCGGCGCACTGCGGGGGACCGTTGACGGTTCACTCGTTCGTCGTGCATTTGAAAATCTATTGCACAATGCAATTGAATTCGCGGCCCAAAACCCGCCGGGCCAAGTCACGGCGGAGCTAAGCCGAAAAGGAGACCGCGTACGAATGGTGGTTGAAGATGACGGCCCTGGCGTGCCTCCCACCGAAGTGAACCGTATCTTCCAGCCGTATTATTCGTCCAAGTCTGGCGGTACTGGTTTGGGTTTGGCACTTTGTAAGCAGGTGTTTGAGGCACACGGCGGCAGTATCCGATACGAACCCTCCCCCCTCGGCGGTGCGCGATTCGTCGCGGAGTTGCCGCTTGAGGTGCATTCGGATGGCTCACCCTCTGCGAAAGAGACGTCGGTATCATGAATTTGGTCGACGAACCCACCCTTCATATTTTGGTCGTCGATGACAACCAGACCGCTGCGATGGCAGCCGCGATGTTGCTTCGGCGCGACGGCCACAACGTAGATGTGAAGCATGACGGCCAGTCGGCGATAGTCGCGCTTCAGCAAGGGGACTATGACCTCGTCCTCACCGACCTTCGGATGGAGCCGGTGGACGGCCTAGCGGTCGTACGGGCCGCGCGCGCCTGCTCCCCCCCCGTCGACGCAATCGTCGTGACCGCCTATGGCTCGGTCGATGCCGCGGTCGAAGCGATGCGTCTCGGGGCCATCGACTTCATGACCAAGCCGATTACCGCCGACCAACTTCGCCAGCGCGTGCGGGATTTTCGCCAGACTCCCACGACCGGCCTCGCGCTTGTCGGGGAGTCGACATTTATGCAGGAGTTGCGCAGCGCGGCGACCCGCCTCGCGACGGTTCACAGCACCGTATTGATTACGGGCGAAATCGGCACCGGTCGGCGCCACCTCGCGCGCTGGCTCCATGAAAACGGCCCAGACGCAGACCGTCCGCTTCTGATTGCACATCCAGGCCGCGACCTACCCGCGTCGGTCCTCCCCCATGCAGGCACTCTGCTCGCGCCCGACATCGACGCCTGGACGGCCGACGCACACCACCACCTCTTGCGTCAGCTCGACACCCTCGATGGCGCGCCGCCGCCACGCCTGATTGCAACCGCAAGTCCCGACATTGGCGAGCGCGTGACCGCAGGCCAAATGTCTGCCGAGCTCTATTTTCGCCTCGCCGTGTTGGTTCTACACCTCGACCCCTTGCGCGACCGTCCGGCCGACATCGCACCGCTCTTGTACTATTTCCTCGACCACCACGGCCGCGTGTTTCGCCAGCCAAGCGTGCGCCCGAATGGCCACCAGCTCCAGCGTCTGCTCGCCCACGCCTGGCCCGGCAACATTCGAGAGGTACGGAACCTCGCCGAGCGCGCCGTGGTGATGGGCACGCACACCTTCAACATGCCGGTCAACGCACCGACCGAAACCAACGATTCCCTGCCACAATTGGCCGAAGGATTCGACCTCGCAAATCATCTGGAGCAGATGGAACGTACGCTCTTGGTGCGCGCCATCGAACAAACCCACGGCGACCTACGCGAAATGTGCCGGGTCACGGGTCTCGAACGGAACCGGCTCCGCTACAAGCTCAACAAGTTTGAGCTATTGGACCGCGTACGCTGAACGTTCCTCCGCCGGGAGCTTTCGTGGGTCAACCCGCGCCGACCTTCGATGAAACCACTGCACGCCGCGCCTTACGAAAGGGCGTGGTGTCCGTTCTTTTACTAATTGCCATCCTCACGCTCGCGATTATCGCTGTCTCTCGAACCAACGTCGGCACCGACTACCTCGCCCACCTCCGCGCCGTTGGGCAGCCTGCCTACCTGTTCGCCGCCACAGTCGTAATGAGCTTCGCATTCGTGCTGATGGGCCTTCGGTGGCGCTCTTTGCTCCCCGGTCCCACGCGTCCCCCGGTGCTCGGACTGACCGCCATCTTGTTGGCGGGGCTGCTGCTCAACTACGCCCTGCCGGGTCCTGCAGGAGAGCTGGGCGCGGGTTGGCTGGCCCAGCGACGCTACCAGGTGTCGTTGTCCGTCGCACTGGCCGCGAGCGTGACCGCGCGGGCCATCGGCTTGTCCACTGCGGCGCTGATGGGCGGACTGATTTGGTGGCTATTTCCCGTCGAAGTGGAGCCCGAGATTGCGCAGGGCGTCACCTATGCTGCAGGCGCGATTGGCCTTGGGGGAACGGCGCTCGCGGCCCTCACAGCCCGCCCTGACATCTGGACCCGCTTGACCGAGCGTGTGGCCCGCGGAACCCAACAGATTCGCTGGATAGGGCCCCTCACCCGCCGGCTACACCACGGCATACAGTCCCTCGCAGGCGCCGCAACCGCCGTGCTCCACAACGGCTACCTGCCACTTCTGAAGGCAGCGGGCTGGTCTTTCGTCGGCCACCTCACCGTTACGGCCGGAATTGCCCTCGCAGTTCTGGGCCTTGGCGCAAAGGTGCTACCCGTGGGCCTCACTTTTACCTACACCGCCACCACCGCCGGTGCCGTGGTGCTCTTTGCGTTTCCCGGCTCCCAGCTTGGTTGGGACGCCGCGTTTGCGTTGTTGTTGCATCGTGTTGCAAGTTTGTCCGAACTCGATGCCGGCGCAGTCGCCGCATTGGTGCGCTTCCAACAGTTGGGCTTCATGCTTCTCGGCAGCGGCGCGATTTTCTGGCTCTTGCGATCGCCGAAAAAACCCAATTCGTCGCAGGGGACAGAATCTGTCCGCAAATTTACGGAGATTGGACCCCACACTTGATTCTCATCGCAAAACGCCTATGATACAATTGCGTTGCTCCTACCACCCAAGGAGCAGCAGTATGCGGCCCACAAGGCCCCAGGCGATCGAGGATGTGATGGACTGTCCCCACCTTGAGCCAACACGGCCCAATCAAAACGGCGCTGCCCGCGGCCGTCGAGGCAACTACGCCTTGCTGGTCGGCCTTTCAGCAACCACTGTGCTCGGAATGGGTGCATTGGCCATCGACAGCGCCTATGTCCGGTTCGTCGAAGCACAAGCCCAAGCCATCAGCGACTCTGCAGCCCATGCTGCCCTCATCCGGCTACGAATGACCGGTGAAGTCGATGATGCGCGGGGTACTGCGGAGGCCTTCGTCAACGCGCACCACTTGGTCGGGGAAACCGCGCGCGTTGATCCTGACCAAGACATCGTATTTGGAGGTTGGGACTTCGAAAAAGGATTGTTTGATCCCGACTCCGAGTTCATCAACTCCGTACAAGTCACGCTCCGCAAATCCAGCGATTCGGTCAACGGGTCGTTCTCCACCTTGCTGATGTGGATGTATGGCGCCGAACACCAAAATGCAGAGGCCTCGTCGCCTGCGATTGGCGCCATGCGATACCGGGAGATTGTGATCGTACAAGACGTCACTGGCTCCTTCCTCGACGAAATCGAGCTCGCACGCGCGGCAGATTTGGAATTCCTCAATGCCATCGCCGAGGACGCCTACCCTGGCGACCAACTCGGCATGGTCACGTTTGTCGGGGACGCTACTGTATATACCGATATGCGATACGTTTCAGAAGATTATTCGTATATCAAAGAGCAATGGAGCCAATTGGATTGGTGTGACCGTTCTTACTATCCCTATACATTGTATGGTCCGCCCGTTTACCACGAAGCGCCCAAAATGATGACCTGCAACTACGGCACAACCTACTACTTGAGCGAGTACGACTCCGGCACTTCCCAGGGGGCAGGAATCGACGAAGCGGTCGACATGCTCACGACCAGTTCCATTGGAAACCCCTTCTCTACCAAAGTCATCATATTGATTTCAGATGGTTACCCCCAATGTGTGTATACGGCAAGTGACTCTGCGCTCCAAGAAGCGTGTGAGGCCGACCGAGAACAGTACGCATACGATGCCGCAGACTGGGCAGCGGAAAACAACATTCACATTTTCTCCGTCTCCTACAATGAAACTGCAGATGCAACCCAATCAGCGGTCATGGAGGCTCTGGTGCGCGGCAAAGGGCGTTTCTATGAAACACCCGACCCATCCGAGCTTCCCGCGATTCTCGATGAGATTGCACAAACCATTCCGATTGCGTTGGTGCAATAATCATGCACAACAACCACCGCTCGGGAAGCAGCACCATCGAGTTCGCGCTACTGCTGCCTATTTTCGTCGCCATCCTCGCGACATCCTTTGATTATGCATACTATTTCTACATTCGGGCCCTATCTATGGATGCGGTGCGTGCGGGATGCCGTATTGGCGCGGTATCTCCACCGGAAGCAATGGGAACGCCGGAACAATTGGCCGCCGGAGCTATCCAGGACTTCGTTGGCCAACACCAGTTTTTTGGAATCGACTGCGTAAGCGAAAGCGACCCCCGTTGCCAAGTCAATGTACAAACCCAAGGAAGCGCCCCCACCGCCTACCTTGTGTGTACCGCCACGATGACCTACCCCGGTCTCACAGGCGCAGTGCCGATGCCGGAAACCATCGTTACACAGACCATTCAGCAGCTCGAAATCCAATGATGAACCAACGCGGCTCCGCTGCAGTCGAGTTTGCGCTCTCGGTGCCAATCCTGTTGGCGATATTGTTTGGAATCTTGGATTATGCGTGGTACATCAAGCAGGCGACGGATGTTGTCCATGCCAGTCGCGAGGGATTGCGCCTCGGCGTGAAAATCGACCAGGTCGACAATCCCGCCTCGGCCACATCGACACAAACCACCGCTGTATTACAAGCATTCGGCTTGGATTGTGAGAGCGACTTGGTGTGTGAGATTACCGCGGTCCCTACACAAGTAGATGGCCTGGATGCCATTCATCTCTCGGTCGTCGTGCCTTATGAGCCGTTGGTGGGGATGGTACCCACACCCGAATCTTTGTATGCCGACCTCACGATGGCCCTCGAAGACCAATCCTGAACGCGCGGTGCTGCGGGATGTTCGCACGCCTGCCTGCGCCGGGTCATCGGGGTGTCGTTCTGCGGACGTGCGGCGCGGTGTCCTCTTTCCCATTCGACCTATTCGCGCGCCCTCCGCGTTTTGGTCCGTGGTTTGGGAGTCTTCGCAAGCTGGGTCCCGTTCTATCGCGGTGATTCCGCCGCATAGGTGCGGGCGGAAGGCGGGGCGCGTGTCAGCGGAAGCGTGCGCCCGCCTTGGACTCATGGGAACAGACGCGGTAAAGAAGGGGTCCAATCATCCGCGGGATCGCGCACCATTGCGCCCGTCGACCCAGAGCACGGAGAACCCTCTATGTCGCGCCTGTTGCTTCCCTCAGTCTTGTTTGTCGTTGCCTGCGGTGAAAAGAAGGCACCGGAGCCTGCACCCGTCGCCGCTGCACCGGCCGCTGTTGAAGCAGCCCCTGCACCGGCCGAGCCAGAGCCGGCGCCGGAGCCGGTCGAGCTCAACAACGCAGACCTCAACGTCAAGATCACACTCGCCGATGGAAGCTCCAAGGCGGGCCATGTCAAGCGCATCGAGCGCAGCAGCAACTTCCGCGGCGACGAAGACTGGCTCACCGAGGCGGGCGACCTCAAGATTCCCGCAGAAGGCGCGGGCTCCTACAAGAAGTTTGACTGGTCCCAGGTCAAATCCGTTGCCGTGAAGCCGGAAACCCCCTCCAGCAGCAACATCTCCTGCTCGTACAGCAGCGAAGTAAACCCCTGGGTCTACGAATGCACCTTGCCCGCACCCGCGAGCCTGTCGGCAAAAGAGGGCGGCACCTTTACCGTAGACAGCGGCTACAAGTGGCGCTTTGTCTTCGACGACGACTCCGCGGTCGAATTCTATATGAAGAAGCACATCGTCTGGGAACAGGACGCCGAAGAAGTCGGGCTTGAGACCGAGAACCCGGAAAACTACGAGCTCTACGGCAAACTTCAGCAGCGGTTGAAGACCGAAGTGAAGTCGAGCGCCTTGGTGGTCAAGGTCGAAGTTCAGTAGAGATAGAAGCGAGAGCGGCCGCCAAGCGAGAATTGTCGGCCGCTTCCTCCCCATGTAGCGTGCGCCGCTACAAGCCTACGCGCTCCCGAAACAGTCGATTGCTGAGTGTCTCGGCCACTTGCTGCGCCACTTGTAGGTCTTCGGGCACAAACGGTCGATGAGCGGGCGCGTTGATAAGCTCGATGCAGCCGAGGTCGATGTCCTGCACCGCGAGGGGCACGCACAGGAGGTCGCGGGTGTCGAAGCCCGTCAGGCGGTCCATGTCGCGGTAAAAGTGGGGGTCCGTGTTGGGATTGCGCAGGATGAGCGCCGCGCCCCGTTCGATACAAAAGGCGGCGATGCCCGCCCCCCGCGGCAAAATACTGCCTTCTAAACCGCCCGCTGAAGGCCCGCGCGCAAGCAAGAACTGCAGCCCCCCTCCCTTTCGGGTGAGCAAAACCGACGACGCCTCACACGGAATACTGCGGACCAGCAGGTCGAGCGCCACATTGCTGGCTGCGCGGCCATCTTCGGCGTTGCGCACGAGCTCCAGACCAGGCACTTCTTGGGGCAAAACGCCAGGATAGTCGAGTGGGTCGGTCACATCGTCGTCCCAGCCACTGCTCCTTCGCGGCACTTCGTCGGTGATGTCGTCGCCGCTGCCATCGAAGCCATCGTCCAAAAACAAGCCCATCACCTCGCCCGTCGTTTCGTCGTCGCCATCGTCGAGGTCCCCCGGCGGCCGAATCTCGGGCACTTCTCGCTCCTGCGGCGCTGGTCCTGCTGGCGCTTCCTCGGCGCGCACCACAAAGCCTTTTCCGGTGCGCGCGTCTCTTGCAAGAACCGTGCCATTCACCAGGACTTCACAGGCCAAGCGGTCGATAGTGCCCACTTCTCCCAACCGGTCGAGGCCCACGCCCAACGCCGCCAGCCAGTTGGGGGCATCGACCACGGTAGACACGCCGCCTCCCGCGCTTACAACAAATTGCACGTTCGCCTCCACCCTGGTCGCCGGCCCGAACGGACTCGCCCGCCGCGCTCCCCAAGAATTACCGCCGCCGATGGCAGAGCGAACCGACCACCGGTCCTCTATCGTATTTCTTTTGGCACGAGTTCGGAAGAGTCCAGGCACTCCCCCCCCTCAAAACAGGGTTCTGGCAGGTTGCACCCAGTAACGACGGACGAGCGGGTTATGGGCCGTCATGCCCTCCACTCCGCCCCTGTTCGAGCGCTTGGGCCGACTCTTTGTTCGGCGCAAGGGCCTCGCGCTGTTGTTTGTTGCAAACATTACCCTGCTGACCCAGGGCATGTTTTGGTTGCGCATCCAGCAATCCGGCGTTCCTATCGATTTTACGCCCCAAGCCTTGTTTATCGACAGCGGCCCCGAAGTGGACGCATTGCGAAGCGTCGAAAATACCTTCGGCCGCGACGACAACGACGTCTTGTTCCAAGTCGCGGACTTTCCTGCAACCGACGAAGGAATCGCGGCACTGCGCGATTTGCACACGGCCCTCGCAGCGCTTCCGAACGTAGAGCGGGTGGACTCTCCCATCACGGCCTCCATTTTGCTCGCGGACGAAAATGGCCTCGCGGCCATCACGCCCGTCGAAGACCGCCCCGCAGCGGAGGCCCTTCGGCTGCTCGCCGCTGCACCCGAGACCCAACGCCTGCTGGTGTCCGAAGACGCGTCCGTTGTCGCGTTGCGGGTTCGTTTGTCCGGCGACTTGGAGCGCGTAGCCGACCTCGCGCCCGCGGTGCACGCCGTAGAGGCCACCGCAAGGGCCGTGCCGTTGCCACTTGGCGCACGGTTGCTGCCTGCGGGCGTACCATGGGTGCGCACCGAGGTCACCGACCGCATGATGAACGACCAGCTCGTATTTGTGCCCCTGGTCGGCACCCTGTTCGCGGTCACTATCGTCGTCTTGTTTCGCCGCTTTTGGGTCGGCATCGCGCCGCTTGTGGCCGTGGGCGTCGCCGATGTTTGGGCAATGGGAGTGTTGGTCGGCGGCGGCGCAACGCTCAATATCCTCAGCATACTCGTTCCTACTCTTGTCCTCGTCATCGGCGTCGCGGACGGCATTCACATCACCGCGCGCTATCGGGAAGCACTCGAAGGGGGCGCCAACGCCGAAGACGCGATGGGCGAAACGCTGCGAACGATGGTGCTTCCTTGCTTCTTGACCACCTTCACCACCGCCGCAGGCTTCGTGTCGCTATTGGTCGCCGACACCACGGTCATCCGTAGCTTCGGAATCCACAGCGCCGTCGCGATGGTGGTGTGCTTCTTTGGCATCATGACCGTCCTGCCCGCCCTTTTGGCATGGATACCCCCCGCCTGGGTCCTTCGGCCTGCAACCCGCTCCGACCAAGAGGGCCGCATTCTGCACCACCTCGACCGCCTCGTCGCCGCCCGGCCTCGCGTCGTCGCGCTCGCGTGCTGTGTCGCGGCGGGGGGATGTGGCCTCGTCGGTAGCGGCGTGCAGCCCAACTCCCGCCTGTTGGAGATGTACCGGCCCGGCTCGCCCACCTGGGAGGCGGTCACCCTTTCGGAGACGCACCTTTCCGGCGTCATTCCCGTATTCTTTGCGCTCGACGTTCCCGAGGAAGACGGCTGGCACGACCCCGACCGCCTGGCACGCCTCGACGCGCTTGAGCAAGCCATGAAGGACGAACAAGCGGTTCGCTGGACCGGCTCCTATGCCGGATATATCCGTATCCTTCACGGGCACTTGTCCGACAAGCGCACGGTCCTCCCCACCTCACGCGAGGCCATCGCCCAAGAGGTGCTGGTCGGCGACATGGCGGGAGGGGCCCCCAAAGCGGGCGTCGTGAGCGAGGATGGCCGCCAAGTGCGCGTCATGGGACTTCTCGCCGATGCAGGTGGGCGCGCCTTCCTTCCCATGCGCGACCGTCTCAACGCACGCGCTGCCGAGATTTTCGCCGACACCGACGTACGCTGGGTGCTTACCGGCGACGGCTTGCTGGCTGCTATCGGAATCAACCGGCTCATCACCGACCTCGTCTCGTCGCTTGGTCTGATGTTCCTCGTTATTTTTCTGACGCTTACATTGCTAATCCGTGACGCAAAACTGGCTGCTATTGCCTGTATCCCAAACGCAGTCCCTCTCTTGTGTACACTCGGGACTCTTGGTTTTATTGGCGCGGACCTCCAGGCCAGCAATGTCGTTTCGTTTACGGTCGCCGTCGGTCTCGCCGTCGACGACACGATACACTTCATCGCGCGCTACAAATCGGAGCGAGAGGCGGGTCGTTCGCTGCCCGACGCTATCACTGCGACCTTCCACGGCGCAGGGCACCCCATCGTCCTCACGAGCGTGCTGCTTATCGTTGGATTTGGCGTGCTGACGCTCTCGGATCTCACGAGTACCCGCCACTTCGGTTTGTTGTCAAGCGTCACAATGGCCGCCGCGTTGGTCGGCGACCTCCTCTTGCTTCCTTCCCTCCTGTACGTCGGTCGACGCTTTTTGGTGCGTTGACCACTTCCGCGGAATTGCGGCCCGTTTCGTTTGGTGGCAACGGCGCGCCCGTCACGCTACCATCGCCCCATCGAGAGGTCTCTATGGTCGGCCATCTGCTTCGCAGAGCTTTCCTCACCACCGTCTGTCTCCTCGCTCCGGCAATCGCATTTGCCGGCGCGCCTACGCTCGAGTTCGAAGCCTCTTATGGCCGTCGAATCTCCCGTGACCCCGGCCGCACCAACTACCCGTCGGGAATAGCCGTCGACTCGAATTCCGGCGACGTCTATATTATGGACCTCTTGTTCAACCGGGTGCAGCGCTTCACGGCTGACGGCAAGTTCATTGCCGAGTGGGATTGCAAGCAAGGCCTCGGCCTCACCGTCGACCCCGGAAACGGCGACGTTTGGGTGGCCATGTGGACCCACCACAAGGTCAACAAATACTCGAAGGACGGCAAGCTGCTCCTGTCGCTGGGCACGGGTCGCAAAGGCACCGCACCGGGCGAGTTCCACGCCCCCCACGATGTCACCGTCGACCCACGAAATGGCGACCTCTATGTAATGGACACCTTCAACAAACGCGTACAAGTCTTCTCCCGTGAAGGAGAATATAAACGCGAATTTGGTGGTCCATTTATTCAGCCGTTCGGCATTTCTATTCATCCAGAGGGGAAGTTCATCGCCGTATCCAATACTGGCAATCGTGAACTTCTTATGTTTTCATTAGAAGGCGAGCTGATTGGCCAATGGAAGCGGCCCGGCCACGGTCCGGGCGAGTTTCGCTGGCCCCGCGGAATGGACGTCACGCCGAGCGGCCACTTGTTCATCGCCGACACCGACAATGAGCGCGTACAAAAGCTCAACACCGACACCAGCTTCGTTCAGATAATCAAAGGGCCCGACAACCGCACCGAAGGCACCTTTCACCCGCGCGCGGTCGCCGTCAATCATAAGACGGGCGACATTTACGCCGCGGCCGCCTACTCGCTGCGCATCGACCACTTCAAGCCCGATGGCACCTTCATCGAGTCCTTCGCCAAAGGCGAGCGCGACGGCCCAGTCTTCAACACCGCGAAAGATGTGACGGTTGACCGGAAAACTGGCGACATCTACGTTTCCGACTGGATGGGCCACGTTGTCCGCCGCTTCGACAAGACTGGAAAGCATGTGGGCGACATCGATGGCTGGATTGTCAACCAGACCTTGATGGACGGGAGCCCCCTGCCGAAAGACTTCCACACTACGCCCCACACCGGGATGTGGCCGTCGAAGGAAGACCAGTTTTTCCCAGGCCCTATCGACGTAGACGACGACGGCAACCTTTGGGCCTTGCGCGGCTCGATGTTCGCCCTCGAAGACCCCCGCGCCCAAGCGCCGATGTTGATTCGGTGCTTCGACAAAAACGGCGAGTTTGTTCGTGGCATCGCCCACGACTCCTTCCCGAAGAGCGCCGAAATGCGTGGAATCGTGGTCGACAGCCAGACCCACCACGTCTACGTCTCCAACACCTTCAACAATACCATTCAAAAGTTTACCTTTGACGGCGCCTTGGTTTGGTCGGTGGGCAAAAAAGGCACCGGCAACCTGGAATTCCAAAAGCCGAGCGGCCTCGCCCTCGACTTGCCACGTGGCCACCTGTATGTCGTCGACTCCAAGAACAACCGCATTCAGGTGCTCACCCTCGACGGCGCGTTCGTCACTTCGTTTGGCTCGATGGGCACGGGCGACGGCCAGTTCCAGTTCAATGACTTCACCGGCCTCGACATCGACCCCAGCGGCCTTATCGCTGTCGCTGACACCCGAAACAACCGCATCCAATTTTTCGACTTGAACCACCAATACCTGGGTAGTTTTGGCGAACAAGGTTTCGGAAAATCCGGGCGTTATAACGGCGTGAGCGGCGTCGAGATGTTCGACGGACACATTTATATCGTAGACACTGCCGGTGGCGAGGTCGAGGTGTTCAAGCTCAAGAAATAAGGCACCGCACTAACCGGCGCCCTATCGAACGCCCCCCGACTTTCGCAATGCTTTCCCCCGCCCGAGGACATTCCATGCGCCTTCGCCAAACGGTTCGGAACGCCCTGATTGCCGTGCTTCCTGCTTCCGCGATCTCCAAAATCAAAGAAACGCGGAAGACGGTGCGTCGCTGGCAGTGGGAGCGAACGGTTCGAAACGACCCCGACGCACGCATCGGACAAGTCGAACTGGAGGCATTCTTGCGTGACCTCGGCGTCGAGGAGGGGCGCGACCTCATCCTGCACAGCTCGATGCGGAAAATCGGCGTAGTCGACGGTGGCTCCGAGACCCTCATCGCCGCGATTCAAGCCGTCATTGGCCCCAACGCCACGTTGCTCATGCCTTGCTATCCCCTCAAAAAAGGGGCGGTGGAGCATATGCAAGACCCTACCCCCTTTCATGTCGCCAATGACACCTCCACCATGGGCCGCATTACCGAAACCCTTCGACAAATGCCCGGCGCCCTACGCAGCGCCCATCCGACCCACTCTGTCGCCGCACTCGGACCAGATGCCCACGAATATACCGCCCACCACCACAAATCCCCCACGCCTTGTGGCCCCGGCTCTCCATTTTGGCGTTTGAGTGAAAAAGGCGGACAAATTTTGTGCATTGGCATCGGAATTGGAAAGGTGACGAGTCATCACGTCGTCGAAGACAAACTTGCCGAGTTTCCGATTCAAGTCTATTATCCGGGCCCACTCGAAAAGACGGTCGTCTTCCCCGACGGCCATACCGAGACGGTCGCGGCACGCGCGCACGATGAACGCTGGACACTGTACCGCGTCGACAACGACGCCGAAGCCTACCAAGAGGTCTATCGGGCCATGAAGGCCGCCAATATCGTGCGCGAAGGCCCCATCGGACGCGCCGAAGGCCATTTGTTTCGCGCCGATGCGCTGGACCGCGTACTTCTCGACCGACTTCAACGCGAAGGCACAACCATCTATCGCTTGTCGGAGGTCATGCGCGAGAGAGCCTTGTCCGAAGGCGCGACGCCATGAAGGTGTTGATGCTGGGCGGCGACTTAGAAGCATCCGTAGGGGGAGGCATCGGCACGGTCGCCCGAACCTATATGGGTGCGCGCGCAATGAATGGCGTCACCATTCGGTACCACACCACGGTCGCAGCCGAAGGGAGCCGTCGTCACAAAGCACGCACGATGCTCCTGGGCCAGCTGCGGTTCGTGCGCAGAGTGGTTGAGCGACCCGACCTGCTGCATATTCACATCGCCGACGGCCCCAGCTTTTGGCGCAAAGCGACCTATGCACGAGAAGCACGCCTTGCCGGAATTCCGGTCTGCCTTCACGGCCACTTTACGTCCCTAATCGAACTATACCACAAAAACAAGGTCAATGCAAGGGTAATCTCTCGCGTATTTGCCGATGCAAATATCGTTTTTGTTTTGTCGACTGATATGGCACGCCAAGTGCGAGAGATGAGCCGCGGACGAGCACGAATCGAAGTCCTGCACAATCCTTGTCCACCCGACGGCTTCGACCCCTCGCCGCGTCGAGACACGACCGCACCCCGCGTGCTGTTCATGGGCCGTGTCGGCGACCGCAAGGGCATCTTCGACCTCTTGCAGGCATGGCCCCGTGTGCTTGCCGCAGCCCCCTCGGCGCGCTTGGTCGTCGCAGGCGACGGCGAGCTCGACCGCCTCAAAACAAATATCGACAGGCTGGGGATTCGCGCTTCGGTGGAGGTCCTGGGCTGGATTGGCGGCAACGACCGGATGCGCGCCTATCGAGACGCCCATGTGTTTTGCCTCCCCTCCTACGCAGAGGGCCTCCCGATGGGCGTTCTCGAAGCGATGGGCGCGGGATTGCCGGTGGTGAGCACGGCAATCAATGGCACACCGGACGCGGTTGTCGATGGCCTCACCGGTATCCTCCATACACCGGGCGACATCGACGCCCTCGCGGAAGCGTTGGTCACCCTCCTCACCGACCCCGACCTTCGAAACAAGATGGGTGCCGCCGGCCACCACCGCGTCACCCACACGTTTGACCCCGAACAGCAGGCGGCGCACTTGCGCCAATGCTGGGAGCGCGTGGTCCAAGAGGCAAGGTCGTAATGGGCCGTCCCAACTACTTTCTCGTGGGCCATCCCCGCAGCGGCTCGGGTCAACTGTTCACCTGGCTCGACCGGCATCCCGAGGTCTTTTCGACCAAGAAAGAGCTGCATTATTTCGGGAGTGACCTCGAGTTCTTTTCGCCTCCCCGTACGCTCGCCAACTATCTGTCGTACTTCAAAGGCGCACAAAACTACAAAGCAGCCGGCGACGCAAGCACCTGGACTCTCTTTAGTGAGCGCGCGGCGGCGGAAATTTCGGCGTTTACTCCCGACGCTCGAATCATCATGCTGCTGCGCAATCCGGTGGACCATCTCCACTCGTTGCACAGTCACTTCGTCTTTCGGGGTGATGAAGACATCCCCGACTTTTTCGAGGCACTCAACGCCGAAGAAGACCGTGCCGCCGGACGTCGCCCAGAGCCACCGTGGCGGGTCCCCCGTCAATGCTTACGGTATAGCCGCATGGCACGCTACGCCCCCCAAATTGCCCGTTTCTTCGAGCACTTCGAACGTGAACGCGTGCTCATTATCCTAAGCGACGACTTCCGCGCCGACCCCAAAGGCACATTTGGGCGGGTGTGCCAGCACCTTGGCATCACACCCGACCTGCCCGGACAAGAGGCGCTGTTCTCCACCAATGCGCGGAGCAGCAACAGCAACCGCGACGCACGCAGCCATCTGGTTCGCCAGTTTTTGGCGTATCCACGCAATTATCGCGTCTTAGAAGGCGTAGACCGCGGCGCTCCGGGCCATCAACTGCTCCTCCGCGGGCTCCGCCGATGGAACAAGGTGTTTGCGCCGCGCCCACACTTGTCTCCCGACCATCGCCTCGCCCTGCAGGAGCGCTTTTTGCCCTGGATTGAAGAAACCGAGGCCCTCATTGGCCGCGATTTGTCGCACTGGAGACGTGTATGACCTCCGCCCCTACCCGTGCGGTGTTGGTGCCCACCATGAATCGTGTCGACGACATGATGGAGATGGTCGACACACTCCTCCAGCAAACGGTGCCTGTCCATCTTCTGTGCGTCGTTGACGCAGGAGACACGCCCACTCTCGCGCCGAAACTTCGCGAAAAGCTCGAACCCGCCGGCATTGAGCTGCTGTATTTCCAGAGCATTCCTGGAACATCGCTCCAACGAAACATTGGTCTCGACCACCTTCGGGACCGGCTCCAAGACGACGACCTCGTCTTTTTCTTCGACGATGACGTGCTGCTTGAGCCCGACTATGTCGCGGAGACCGAGCGCTGTATGGCGCTGCCCCATTCACCGCCCGTGGGCTGCGTGCTGGCTACGTTCACCCAAGAGCCGCGGGAGCGCGGGTGGCAACAGGCTTGGTTTCGCGCGTTTCGCATGACGCAGCAAGTCGACGGCGACAAGGCGCGGGTAGGCACGGCTGGAGCCGTTTGGTGGCTTCGGCAGCCGTCGGGCGACGTGGTCGTACCGGTCGCGAGCGGCGGACGCACTTGCTACCGGTGGGCCGCGATTCGCGACGAGCGCTTTGACGAGTTTTTGCCCGGCTATACACTCAACGAAGACGTCGAGTATTCGTTCCGCATCGCGAAAAAGTGGACCATCCTGCACTCTGCGCGGGTCCGCTTGTTTCACAAGCGCTCGCCGGTCGGTCGCATCGACTATGGCGACCGCGTCAGTCGTATGATTTATAGCCAGTTTTACTTCTTCAACAAACACCGCGAGCATTCACCCGAGAATGTCGCCAAGCTCGCGTGGAATATGGCCGGTACAGCCACCTTTTATGTCGCGGCGGGCCTGCTTCGACCGAATAGCAAAAACCGGTGGGGCGCGATTCAAGGGGTCGCACGCGGCTATGAGCGTTGCTGGAACGACGTGCGCGGGGGCAAGAAGGAATAGCGCGCGGCAACCGCCGTCAGTCGGCCATCCACGCGACCACTTCGTCCAAAAACAGCGCGACCACCAGCACTTTGGGCGCCATTCCCAGCATTGTGCCCACAAAGTTGTGCACGGGGCGAACGCCCGCTACGGCCAGCAGCATGTTGGACGGCAGCGCCATGCGCGCGACGAAACGCACCAAGGCCACCGCAAGCAGCGGCCTGCGACCGAGCATCTCTTGCACCCGCCGCGCGACCGGCCCGCGGGGAGGCCCCACCGGTGGACCACCGACCCGGCCCAGCCACCACGTCGCAAAAGTGCCCGCGAGCCCGGACCCAAACACGGCCAACGGCGCTCCGACCACCGGTCCAAAGGCCAAAAGACCGGCCACGACGACGACCATGCCGGGAACAGCCAGCGACACCGCGGCCACAAAGACCAAAAGATAGGCCGGCACCGCGAGCCAACCCGCCGCTTCTACACCTGCGCGGACGGCCTCTAAGTTGGCCGCATCGAGCAGGCCTGTGGCCCGCCCCAGCCCAAAAATCGCGACCACCACCGCGAGCATCAACACGCGACGGCGCCAAGGGGGCGCCTCCGTGGGCACCGCCGGCTCGTTTTGCTCGAACTTAGGGAGGTCGCTCATTCGATATAGCCAAGCTTTCGAAGCTGCTCGCGCTCGGCCTCTTCGGCCGCGTTGGTGGGCTCTGCGCTTGGCGCATCTGGAGAGGCAAGGTTCATGTTGTCGCGCACGGTCGCCATTTCGCTCAGCACTCGAACCGCTTGTGCGTCTTCCTGGCTTTCATCTCCTGCGTCGGGAGACACTGGCAATGGAAAGCGCTCCGCCGCGTCCGTCTGCCGGTCGTATCGCTCAAAATGTACGCCATCAGCGGAAGAATGCCGAATCGTGGTGCGTCCAGCGTCACGCACCGCAAACATCTTCCCGTCGGGCCCTTTGGGGGCGCACGTGAGCACCGCTTCCCCCTTACAATGGCTGCTTTCGCCCGTAAGCTGGGTGCGAGTGGTCGCTTCGTCGCCCCACAACGATACGCCTTCTACGCCGTCCGGGACGGGCATGCCCAGGTAGTCGAGCACAGTCGGCATCACATCGATAAGCGAAACCAAGCTATCGACAGTGGTTCCGCCTCGTTCCCCACGCGGGTACCGTATGATGAGCGGAACATGCAGCTGCTCTTCATAAGCGGTCGTACCGTGATCAAACCACAACTCTCGCTCATCGAAAGACTCACCGTGGTCCGCGGTAATTACGATGAGCGCATCATCCCAGCGGCCTGTATTGTGTAACACATTATAAATTCGCCCCACTTGCGCATCTGCGAACTCGACGCCACTAACATAGCGACCCGCAAAGAAGGCGGGGTCGGAGATGTCGTCGATGCGCTGGTAGAGCGGAATACGGTCGAGGTCGGGGCCCCCTCGTTTTGTGCTCTTTGTGACCGCAGGCGTAGAATAGACATCCAAAGGACCGTGAGGGTCGTAGCTATGGTACCACACAAACACATTACTGGGCTGCCGGAACATCCACCCCCACAACATGTCAACCGTCATGTTGCCGGCCCGACGCCCACTTTTGGGCGCATCGTAGACATCAAAGCCGTCCCGAAGGCCGAGCTTGTCGCGGAGTGTAAATCCCGACAAGAACGCCCCCGTGCTGTATCCTGCTTCGTGAAGCTGCTTCGCCAACGTGGGCGTTTCGGGGTCAAGCCGCACACCACCCCGAAAAATATTGAGGACGACCCCGTGGGTGCCGGGCTCTTGGCCTGTCATGAGCGAGCAAAAAGCAGGTCCGGTGACGCTAATGGGCGAATACGCCTGGCGAAACACCACCCCTTCCCGCGCCAAACGGTCAATATTCGGCGTGCGCGCAGGGCTGCTGGGGTTCATGGCCGAAATGTGGTCATAGCGCAGCGTATCGACCGTGATGAACACCACGTCGGTCGGCCGGGCATCACATCCCGCGAGAATCGAAGCCAAGAGCAGTCGTCGCATACCGGCCAATAATTCGAGCGCGCCAATCTTCCCATGCCGAAGCGCAACCAACGACAGGGTTTGACGTATGCCCGTCCCTACGCCCCCAGGGTGCACGCGTTAGCCCCCACCCGCAGGCAAACCGCGCCCCACAAGGAGTGCCCCGATGCCACTTGCCGCCGTAATTCAGCTCAATGGCTCGTCCGATGTCGAGCGAAACCTAACAACCACCGAACGATTGGTGCGAGAAGCGGCCCGCGCTGGCGCACAGTTTGTCGCGACGCCCGAAGCCACCACCTATTTGGGTCCACACGCCGAAAAGGTGCTTTTGGCCGAACCAATCGACGGCCCGACCCACGCGCGCCTCGGCGCACTCGCCCGCGAAACCGGAGTGACCCTCCTCGTTGGCAGCGTCGCCGAGCGCGGACCCTTGGGGCCAAACGGCGTCCCCACGCGCACTTGGAACACCTCCTTGCTGTTCGCGCCCGATGGCACCCGAACGGCCACCTATCGCAAGCTCCATTTGTTTGATGTGGACCTCGCAGATGCCGGCGGAGTGCGCTTTTTCGAGAGCGACCGCACCCTCGCCGGTGAAGACGTCGTCGTCGCCGAAACGCCCATCGGCACGCTTGGATTGTCGATTTGCTACGATCTGCGGTTTCCCGAGCTCTATCGCGCGCTCGTCGACCGGGGCGCGACGGTACTCGCCGTTCCATCGGCATTTACACTCATGACGGGAAAAGACCACTGGGACGTACTTCTCCGTGCCCGCGCGATTGAGACCCAATGCTGGGTCTTGGCTCCTGCGCAATGGGGCCCCCACGACGACGCCGGCCTCCGCCAGAGCTACGGTCACGCGTGCATTGTCGACCCGTGGGGACAAGTGGTCGCATCCTGCGGCGACGGCGAAGGCTGGTGCATCGCCCCTATCTCCCTCGAACGGGTCCAGCGCATTCGGCGACAAATGCCCGTGGCCCAGCATCGGCGGCTGTGAAACACCGTCTCCGTATTGTGGGCCGGTACGCACGCGGCGTCGTCGCGATGCTCCAACTGGGGGCCGCGCCTGCTCCCTTGTCGTACATCGAAGCCGGTGACGCCGAATGGGACGCCGGAAACCGCCCCGCCGCCCGCGCCGCATGGGAGACCGCAGCGGCCTCCGCCCATCCCGCGGTCGTCGCGATGGCCGAAGCCCGTTTGCTACAAGTTTCGGGCAATCTGGGCCTGCTCGCCCATGGTCCGAAGCTCGACACAGCGTTGGCGCGCTGTCCCGAGAAAGACGCATGGTGTCGCCTCGCGCGGGTCGATGCAGCGTTTTTTTCCGCGCGCATCGGCATTCCCGTGGACCTCTCCGTCGCTTACGACACGGCCATCGCGCTGCCCGCCGAACTCGAACCCCACCGACAGCGACGGCTCGACTGGCTGACCCACGCGCCACCCGCCGCGAGCCCCGGCACTTGGACCCTCGGCTTGGCCCCTTACGGCGTCACAGGGCTCGGCTTCGGCCTCGCCGCCACCTGGAATCACCCCGATGTGCACCTCACGGGCGCTCGCGTCATGGCCTCCTTGGGCGCGACCTCCACCGGCACCGTCGGCGGCGCAATTCGCTGGGACGGTCCCGGCGCCCAGTATCTTCACGCAGACTTGTCCTTCGCCCAAACCCGCGTCCAGCAACCGGGCAGCCAAGGAGTCGTCACCCAACAATGGCGCGGCGGGAGCAGCGCTATCGGACCGGGCTGGCGCTGCGCACGAAGCACCTGGGAGGTCGGCGCGCGCGGCAATATCGACCTCCGCTCCGTGCCCCAGCGGGCCTTGGGAATCGACAGTACGGCGACCCTGCGGTACGGCCCGTGGAGCACCCAGGTCTCTCCGGTGGGGCTCCTGGGCGACTACCGCCTGTTCACCCAAACCATCGACCAACGGCTGGTTCACAAGAAGACGGGCATTGCCGCACGGTGGGTCGCAACCGCCACCCAAGCCCATCGAGCCCCCCAGTGGCGGCTCCCTTCGTTCGGCGCGGGGTCCGTGCTTCGCCAAGGCCCTTGGCAAGCCCTGCGCCATCCATGGCTTGCGGGGACCGTTCTCGAAGAGCGCGTGGCACTACCGGGCCCGCTGTCCGGGGTCGTATTTGGAGAAGCGGCATGGGGAGGCCGCTGGGTCGCGGGTGCAGGCGCGGGGATTCGCCTCGCGCTGCCGCCCAATCCCGACGCCGCGCTTCGACTGGATGTCGCATGGGGCAGCCTCGGCTGGGGCATCAGCACCGGCTGGGGCCAGGCCTTTTGAGCGTCTGCGGCGCCACGGCAAACGACGTCCAACGACCGGGGCCCTCGGCAACTGAATCACCATTCATTTTGTGAAACACAAGCCCCTGCCTATGTTTTCGTCAAAGAGTCCCCGCGCGGATTCGCCCGACCCATGACATCGCGGCTCTCCATCGACGGGACGGCGCTACCCCGTCCCTTCACGGTTCTGAGGCAGAATCGTCATTCAAACCCAACAAGCGCTCTACGCTCGCTTGGTCGGCGCCGGGAAACTCGTATTGGTCGAAGGAATCGGGCGCCACCCACCGCGCATCCCGAACCCGCAACAGCTTCGGCTCGTCGTTGGTCTCCGCACGGTAGACCACGAAATCAACGGTATAGCGGTCGTACTCGTGCCGCACATGCAGCGTGTGCTCGTGTACCACCACACGAATGCCCATCTCTTCCGCAAGCTCGCGCGCAAGCGCCGCTTCATCGGTTTCGCCTTCTTCGACTCGACCGCCTGGAAACTCCCACAAGAGCGGCATACGCGCGTGCTCGCCGCGCTGGGTGATGAGATAACAGCCGTCACGCTCAATCTCCGCAGCGACGACGCGAATGTGGGGTCGATTCACATGGGCCTCCTGGAACACAGACGACACACGCGGTGCCGTGACCACGTCCCTCCCCCTCTACGTATCGGGGTCCAGCAAAATCGTCCCCTGTTCCTACCGCCTCCCACCGCTGGCACGCCATTCGATCTCCTGCCGTCCCCACCGCTTCGGCGGGGCGCCCGCGTGCTCCCGCTGCCCCGCCCACCAAGAATCCATCCCGCACAGACCGACCATTCGCGTATAAGCCATCGCGATGCACCCACCGACCGCGCCCCCCACAAACACCGCCGGAGCCTCCCGATGCACCCACGACTTTGGCCTTTGCTCCTCTTCCTCGTTTGCGCGGCATGTGCACACCGCCGACCCGTCGAAACCGGCAAAGCATCGTGGTACGGCCCCGGCTTTCGCGGCAAACCTACGGCGTCCGGCGAGCGGTTTGTGCCTTGGAAGCGAACGGCTGCCCACAAGACCCTGCCGTTCGGGACGGTCGTTCGGGTCACACGTCTCGACACCGGCAAGAAGGTCCGCGTCGTCATCAACGACCGCGGCCCATACGCCGCAGGTCGTGTCATCGACCTCTCCAAAAAAGCTGCCCGTCGCATTGACCTCATCGATGATGGCGTGACAATGGTCGAGGTCAAGGTGGTCGGCTGCCGTTCGCGGCGGGGGCCTTGCGGCAACCCGTAGGGCGTCCGCCGAGAAGGTGCCTCAGTTGCAGGTGCGGCCCAAGATAGCCAAGCGACCGTCCACCTCGCGCGTGAGGCTTACGTTGCCGCCCGCTGTTCGCTTCGCCGAACAATACGAGCGAACCGCCTCGTCTACTTTGCCGCGTTGCTCGGAAACGTAGCCCAGACCGAAGTGTGCGTCACCATAGTTGGCGCTTGCGACGAGTGCGTCACGGAAGTACTTGTCTGCATCCGATAGCTTGCCTCGCTCAAAAGACCGCCAACCGCGCTCCACCAGCGCCTCCGCAGGCGAAAGCCGAGACGCCGTAGGCTCGGGCGGGGGGGCCGGCGGTGTCGGTGGCGCGGGCGTCGCGGGAGCCTCTGGCGTCGCGGGCGGCGTACCGCTTGTCGGCGCGTCGGGGGTCGCGGGCGGCGTACCGCTTGTTGGCGCTTCGGGGGTCGCGGGCGGCGTGCCGCTTGTTGGCGCTTCGGGGGTTGTCGGTGCTGCTGGTTGGGCCGGCGGCGTCGGCGGCGTGGGGGCCGGAGCCACCACTTCGGGAGCGGGAGGTGCAGGCGGCACGGGAGGCTTCCACTGCGTCCATGCGCCATATCCAATGCCCGCAGCGGCCAACAAGCCTACACCCCACATCCAAGCGCGGCTCTTTTGGGGCGCCGGCTTCGACGCGGGCCCGTCAAACCAGTCGACATCCGAATCGACGGTGCTTCGACCTTCGCCGATTGCGAACGAAGGCTCAGGTTCGTCGCCCAGCTCCGTTTCTTGGGAGGCGCCATCATACAACGGCCCTTGGTCGCCCGGCTCCTCGGGTGCCGCTGCGGGGTCGTCGATGCCCAAGTTGTCGTCCATCCAAGCCTTTGGGGATGTCGACTTGGGCTTGGCCGGAGATGCCCGCATGCCTTTGGGGTCGGGAGCATCCAAGCCCCGCTCGTCCGCGACGGGGAACGGGTCAAATACGCCATCAATCAGGCTGTCATCCCCCGAGCCAAGCCCGCCTGGAAACGCCTCTTCGTCGTCGTCAGGCGGAATCGCCCACGACTTTGGCACACCCGAAGGCTCATTCGGCGGGGTCGCCCAAGCACTCGGGATGTCATTTCCGTCAGGAGGCATGTCCCAGGTGCTGGGAATGTCTTTTCCGTCAGGAGGCATGTCCCAGGTGCTGGGAATGTCTTTTCCGTCAGGAGGCATGTCCCAGGTGCTGGGAATGTCTTTTCCCTCGGGGGGAGTCGCCCATTGGTCCGGAATCGCGCCCTCGTCGGGAGGAGTCGCCCATTGGTCCGGTATCGCGCCCTCGTCGGGGGGAGTCGCCCATTGGTCCGGTATCGCGCCCTCGTCGGGAGGTATCGCCCATTGGTCCGGTATCGCGCCCTCGTCGGGGGGAGTCGCCCATTGGTCCGG
>CAZCUX010000006.1:0-98261 GCA_964502005.1 uncultured Enterobacterales bacterium | reverse complement strand
GGTCCGGTATCGCGCCTTCTTCGGGAGGAGTCGCCCATTCGTTCGGAATGTCGCCTTCTTCGGGAGGAGTCGCCCATTCGTTCGGAATGTCACCGTCTTCTGGCGGAGCCGCCCATTCGTTCGGAATGTCGCCGTCTTCTGGCGGAGTCGCCCATTCGTTCGGAATGTCGCCGTCTTCTGGCGGAGCCGCCCATTCGTTGGGGACAATGTCGGCGGCAGGGCCGGTTTGCGGCTGCGCAGGAGTCGCCGGGGGAGGCGCAGCGGCGCTCGAAACGTCCTCCGAGAACGGCTCGTCCTCTTCCGTTTTGGTGCCCCGGGAAGGAGGGGGAAACAAATTCGCAGGCGCCTCCGAACGGGCAGCGACCCGGCCAAGCGGAGCAATGGCCATCGACGCATCTTCAATCGGAGGCAACGCATCGGGGATAGGGACGCCCCCCGTGCGGGCCTCGTCCGCCAACGCTTGCGCTTCTGCCAATGCGCTCAAGCGGCGACTGGCTGTTTCTGCCTCGGTGACAATCGCAAAGAAAGGTGCCAAGTCGGGGCGCTCCCCGGCGCGCACCCAGCGACCGCCGCCGAAGTCGAGCTCATCGGTCGCGGCTACCCGCCGCTCGACCACCCACCGCTGGAGGGTTGCGACGTCGGGGACATGATAAGAAACACCCCCCTGTCGCAACAAAACATGCTGGAGAACCGCAGACGCGGGCGGAGCAGGAGGTGCGGAACGCGGCGCATCCGCGACCGCGCGACCGTCCCGCACAACATGAAAGCTGTGTCCACACGCGGAACAACGAAACTTGACACTTCGGCCACTCGCGAGCGCCGCAGCCGGAAGTTCGAGCTCATAGCCTGTCTGACAATGGTCGCACTCGATATACACGGCGCCGCACTCCGAGAAAGACGACTTGGGCGGAAACACGGCCACCCACCGCGAATGGTTCTAAACGTCGAACGACTCGACCCAATGAACCCTGCTGCACAACGGGGCTTCGCGCGGGTTTCTTACGTGAGAAACCGAAAAGTGCGCGCATCTCCATGCAAGGAATGGGGCACGGCCCCGCCAACAAAGAACACGCTCTCCGGCTGGGTGTACCCGAGCTGGCGAACTAAGAACCACTCAATTTGTCAATTGTCGCTTGAACAGACGCGGCATCCCGAGGGCTGGTCGCGAGGTAGCTTTGGTAGTAGCCGATGGCGCCCGCTTTGTCGCCACGGGCGGCGGCGATGTTGCCAAGCTCCTTGAATGCCGGCGCGTATCCTGCGCTCGCAGCATTCATGAGAGGAGACATCGCGCCGCTCGAGTCGCCCGCGCGGACCATCGCTTCGCCCAAGTGCCCATTGTAGACGCCATTGGACGGCTCCATCGACACGGCCTTGGTGTAGGCCGTGGTGGCCGCGCGGTAGTCGCCGCGACGCATCGCCGCATCGCCATCGGAGGCATAATCGCGCCCCGTTCGCGCAGACGAAGACGCGGCACCGGGGGTCGAGGCCTTGGTGCCACGTTTGCCGTCGGGGCCGACCGGAATCAGCACCTGCTCAGGCTCTTCGCCCTCTGGGACGAAGCTTTCTACCGGCTCCGAATCGTCTTCCACGGGCTCCGCGCTCCCCAACTCTTGGGTAATGCTGGTCCGCACTTCTTCTGCCGAAGGCCCGATGGGCCGAGACGGCGTCTGCACCACCGGAGCGGGCGGTGGCGGAGCGTCCTGGTTGGTAAACCACCATGCTCCAGCGCCGCCCACCACCGCGAGAACGACGACGGGCAACCATGCGGGGATGCCACCGCTCTTTTGCTCCGGTGGTTTGCCCGACGGACGGCTCGCTTTCGGCTTGGACGGAGCCGCGGACGACGCCGGCCCTGCCGCGCTCCGCTTTCCACCGCCGCCACTGCTTTTTCGCTTGTTCTCGAAGGGGTCGACGAAGGTGGGCCCTACAGTTTTTGGCTTGGAGGGACCTTCTTCGGCGGCCATCGCGGCGTTCATCGCCATGCCGAGGTCAGAGTCGAGGTCCATCCCCACGCTTCCCGACGGACCACGACTGGGCGGCAGAATGCGCGGGGCCGCAGAGCTCGCAAACGAGTTGAGTGACACGGGCTTGGACGGCGGAGGCTCAACGATTTCCCCGTTCATCCCCATAATGTTCGTCGGTTCGTCGTCCTCGAACTCCTCTTCCGTCTCGGCAGGCTTGGCATTCAGCACGGCATCTAGCTTTTGGTAGACCGCGATGAAATGTCCCGCCAAATCCGAGATTTGGCTGATCTCCACCCACTCTTTTCCATCGTGGGACAGCTTGTCGGACGGCGTGACCCGCCCTTCCGCGATGTAGCGCGCAAGAGTCCGATAGTCGGAGAAGTCGTAAACAAGGCCAATCTTGACCTTGACCTTCCATGCCTGCACGCCCACCTTTCGGAAATCGAGCGTGTCGACATCGATGACCGGCGCGGGGGCCGCCTCTTCGGGCGCGGGGGGCCCCTCCGCGGAAAACACCGTAGTGGCGGAATCATCGTCCACCGGTGCATTGGACCCGACAATCGCTTGGCCCAAAGGGGTACCCAACGATGCGGCGGCCGGGGCAGACTTGTGCACCACAAACACATGCCGACACCTTGGACAGGTGATCTTCGCCCCCCGTCCAGAGATTCGGGCGTCGTCGAGCTTGTAGCGGGCTGAACAGTTCTCGCAGGTGACGACCATCACATTGTTCCAGAAGCGACGGGGGGACCGCAGGCGGCACGGTACGCTACCACCCTACACAACACCAGAGCAACGACGGCCCCGAAGTTGCGCGTGGGGACGCGCACCCTGTCGACAAAGACTGTACTCGGGACATCCTCACTTGGGCGACTCGAAACAAATCGTGACACGGGCAAGTGAGATCAACCAAGGTGTTGGAAGAATCCGCGCCGAAAACGGACAACCCGCAACGACACTTCAACCGTCCAAAAGCTCTAATTCAACAAAGCGTGCATAGATTACCTTGCGGCCCCCTTCGTCGAAGTTGATCACAAGCTTGAGGTTGTTGCCTCCCCCTTCCACACGCAGCACTGTACCGGCCCCAAGCGCCGGATGCAGCACCCGCGTCCCATGGTTGAGTTGCTGCACGTCTTCTATGCTTCGGGAGGTATAATGACCCTTCGGCGCCGCAGCGCGCGCGGGGGCTGCCGGAGGGGATGTCACATCTGGTAACGATGGCGCCGGACGCCCCATCGCAGGACGACGTGTGGCGCGCGGGGCAGGCGGGGTGAAACCCAAGCGCGACATTCGCGATGCAGCGTCTTCGCCGGGAGCACTCCGCGGCGCGACCGCGCTTCGGTGCAAGTGCTCCCGCGGAATCTCGCCCAAAAAGCGCGAGGCAGCTACATCCTGATACCCCGTACCCGGTACCATACGACGCCGCGCACGGCTCAGCGTCAGCACCCGTTCTGCACGCGTCATGGCGACATACAACAAGCGCCGCTCTTCTTCGAGCTCTTCCTCCCGCTCGCGCGCATTCCAATGCGGGAAACCGCCTTCGTGCATTCCCGTCACGAACACGACAGGGAATTCGAGCCCTTTGCACAAGTGCGCGGTGAGCAGCGTAACGCGCCCCGCTTCGTCATCTTCGGGCAGCTCATCGGCCTGGCCCGCCAAGGACACACGGTCGAGAAAGTCCTGGAGGCGCATCAAGGGGTCGGACGGACCATCGACACCCACCTGGAGGTCCTCGTCGATGGCCCGCGCCAACTCCTGGACGTTGGCGAGGCGGTCGGCGCCGTCTTCTTCCTCGGCCAACATCTGGGCATAGCCCGTCTCGCGCAGGAGCAACTCGACCATCTGTCCGGGAGAGTGCTGGTCGATATTTTGCCGCAAAGTGTCGAGCAGCGCCATAAAGGAACGCACCGCCCCTTTGACCTTTCCGCCGCCCGAAGCCCAATGCGAAGCCGCCCGCAGCAACGGCACACCTTGTTGGTCGGCGATGGCTTGAATCTCGGCCATCGCTTTGGGGCCAACCCCGCGACGCGGAACGTTGACCACCCGCAAAAAGCCCATGCCATCTGCCGGATTGACGATGAGCTTGAGATAGGCCACCATATCGCGGACCTCTCGACGCTCGTAGAACTTTCGCGAGCCGACGAGCACATGGGGGATGCGGGCCCCCACCAATGCCTGTTCAAATGGCCGCGAAGCCGCGTTGGTGCGGTAAATGATGGCGATATCACCGTAACGCCGCCCTTCCCGCAGCTCCGCCCGAATGGCGCCCACCACGCTGCTCGCTTCATCGGCCTCATCGGCGCCCGTGAGGGTACGCACCAGCTCGCCGTCGCCGCCGTCGGTCCAGAGCCGCTTTTCCATTCGGCCCCGGTTGTTTGCCACAACAGCATTTGCGGCGTTCAAGATATGACCCGTGGAGCGGTAATTCTGCTCCAGCCGCACCACCTGGGCTCCTGGAAAGTCTTTCTGGAAGTCCAAGATGTTGCGTATGTCGGCGCCGCGAAATGCGTAAATGCTTTGGTCGTCGTCACCGACCACCATGACGTTTCCATGCCCACCCGCGTTCGGCGCGGCGAGAAGCTGCACCAATTGGTACTGGGCGGTGTTGGTGTCCTGGTATTCGTCGACGAGCAGGTATCGATAGCGCCCACGGTACCGATTTGCGATGCTCGGGTGCTCCCGCCACAATCGGACCACAAGGTTGACAAGGTCATTGAAGTCGACGGCATTCGCGGCTTTGAGTGCCCCTTCATAGCGACGGTACACTTCCACCGTTGGGTCACTGGCGGGAAAGCGCTCGTGGCGGGCGAGGTCGTCGGGGGACCAAAGCTTGTTTTTTGCGCTGTCGATGACCCGGCGAATTGCGGCTGGCTTCAGGTCGGTGACCGGCCGAATCGCGGCGACAATATCCTTGAGCAGACGCTTTTGGTCATCATCATCGTAGATGGTAAACGAGCGCGTATAGCCAAGGGCGTCGATGTCGCGGCGCAAAAACCGCGCGCACATCGAGTGAAACGTGCTGACAGTGAGCTGGTCGGCCGCCGCCGCATGACCTCGCGACGCGAGCATCGAGGCCACGCGTTCTTTCATTTCCCCCGCCGCTTTGTTGGTGAAGGTGACCGCCAAGATTTGCCACGGCGGCACGCCTTGCTCGACCAGCCACGCAATCCGGTGGGTCAACAAACGGGTCTTCCCGGACCCTGCGCCGGCCAGCACCAGTACGGCACCATCGCGAATCCCAGCCGCGATACGCTGCGGCGGATTCAATCCGTCCAAAATGTTGGTGGGCATTGTCATCGGACCTCGTGGGCCGACCCTTACATCGGCGCTAGAAAGCAACAAAACGATGGAGCGCGCACGCAGGCGCCACTCCGTTCTCCATCACCTATGCGGCGCTTGGAATCGTGCGGCGCGTTGGGGGCGGACCGGGCCCCCGCCGCAGGCCCCATTGCAGGTGGCGAGAATGTCGAACATAACCCACCCCCGCGACGCTTTGTTTGGATGCAGATTGACCAAAGTTGTGGACAAGAGGACTATGCCGAAGGCTTTCGACGTGTAGAACGAAACCGCGCGGCGGCCCCCTCCCGATTCCGCTGCTCAACACGCGTCGTGGCGATTGCGTCGGCGGGGACATCCGAGACGATGACGGACCCCGCACCCACCAGCGCACCCGCGCCCACCCGCACAGGCGCGACCAGGGCAGTATTGGAGCCGATAAAGGCGCCCGCTCCGATGTGGGTGTGGTGTTTGGCGAAGCCGTCGTAGTTGCAGGTGATGGTCCCGGCTCCTACGTTCGCCCCCTCGCCGACAGCCGCATCGCCGATATACGAGAGGTGGCTGACCTTCGCGCCCGCGCCCAGCGTCGCTTTTTTTGTCTCGACAAAGTTGCCGACCTTCGCGTGGTTGCCCAGCACGCTGCCTGCACGCAAGCGCGCAAACGGACCCACCGACGCCTGAATCCCTACTCGTGCTCCTTCGAGGACCGAGTGGGGCTGCACCGATGCGCCCGCGCCAATCTCGCTGTCGATAAGCACAGAATACGCTCCAATCGTAGCATCCCGATCAACGTTGGTGCGACCGCGCAAAACGGCGCCCCGCTCCACCCAAACGTCGGGCGCCAAGCGGACCTCGGGCTCTACGGTCACGCTGGCGGGGTCTTCGAATGCGACCCCCGCGAGCATGTGCTCTGTGACCAACCGGTCTTGAAGAATCCGCACTGCGACTGCACGCTCGACATGGCTGTTGACACCCAGCGCTTCGTTGGCATCTGCCAACGCCATCGCACCCGCGCGCCCTTCTGCTGCCGCAAGCGCGACACAATCGGTAAGGTAGACCTCCCCTTTTGGCGGATGGGGAACCAAGGTTGGGACCACCGCACGCAACCACGCGATGTCCATGGCGTAGAGGCCCGTGTTTACCTCGGGAATCGCGAGCTGCGCGGGACTTGCGTTTGCAGCCTCGACAATCTCGACCGGGAGCCCACGCGCATCGCGCACAATCCGGCCATAATGCGCGGGGTCGGGGATCGTCATGGTAACCACAGTGAGCAGGTTTCCTGACGCTTCATGGGTGGCCAACAATGCCTGGAGCGTAGAGGCCCGAAGCAAGGGGCCGTCGCCATTTAGCACCACCACGGTTCCACTTTCGGGGAGCGCCGAAAGGCTCGCCGCGACCGCATCGCCCGTGCCCCGCGGGGTTTCTTGCCGGGCAAAATGAACGGGAAGACCCGCGAGGGCAGAGCGCACGGCCTCCTCTTGATGATGCACCACCAGCACAACCTGCAGACCCACTTCCTGTGCCGTCGCCACAGGCCACGCCACCATCGGCCGACCGAGCACAGGATGCAGTACCTTTGAGCGCGCAGAGGCCATACGCGTGCCCATGCCTGCAGCCAAAATGACCGCCCAGTGGGCGTTGGTCGAGTCAGAATGCGTCAACGAAACCTCCGCGCTTCGGCCGCAAGGCAATAGGGCCCGAAGAAAGCCCGCGCCTAACCCACCTGCCCCTCGAAATCCGGTCATATTCTGTCCGCTTTGCATTTCCACGCCAGATTCCGCAGTCCCCCCCTGCAAATTCGTATGGATTCGCGACAGAGACGATAGACTTCCTCGTCCATCCCCGTGTCCTTCTTCGCCAAACCACCCGTTTGGCCCATTCGAACCCCGTGCGAACCGAGTGTGCGTATGTCTGAGTCCAGCCGTTCTCCCCGTGTAGCCGTCGTTCTCAGTGGTTGTGGCGTCTTCGATGGCGCGGAGATTCACGAAGCGGTGCTCACATTGCTGACCTTGTCCAACGCCGGCGCGACTGCTGTTTGCACCGCTCCTGACAAGCCGCAACATCACGTCATCAACCATCTTCGCGGCGAAGTTTCACCCAACGAAACCCGCAACGTCTTGGTCGAGGCGGCGCGCATCGCCCGCGGAAACATCGTCCCGTTGTCTTCTGTCAACGCCGATGACTTCGACGCCGTGTTTCTGCCTGGCGGATTTGGAGCTGCAAAAAACCTAAGCGACTTTGCGTTCAATGGCGCAAACGCTACGGTCGACCACGATGTAGCGCGTGTTTTGAAGGATTTTCACCGCCAAGGCAAGCCCATCGGCGCTGTTTGTATCGCGCCCGCAATCTTGGTATTAGCACTCGGAGAGGGCGAAGTGACGATCGGCTCCGACAGCGCGACTGCGAGCGCAATTCAAGGTGCTGGCGGCGTTCACATCGTCTGCCCGGTGCAAAAAGCGCACATCGACCAAGCCCGCCGTCTCGTGACCGCGCCGGCATATATGGAAGACGCCTCCTTGGCAGACGTAGCGAAAGGCATCGAGCACGCAGTCACGGCCGTGCTTTCGATGTGTCACTGACGCGCAGCTGGCGCGGCTCGGCACGCGCCCGCCTTTTCCTCGCGCAGTCGTGACACAATGTCACCGCAGCTCCCAAAGCGACGTTGGCCTCCAAAGCGACGTCAGCCGTCCGAAACACCCTTCACGCTGATGGTCTCTTTTTCCCTGTTGAGGGTTCATGGAATCGACTGACATCGAACCGACACAGGCCTTGCCGGAATACGTCACGCTGACGCTGTTTCCGGCAACCAGCCCCTATATGTCCGAGGTCCGCGGCGCAGCCCGCCGAGCGGGCGCGGCGTTTGTTCGTGCGTCCGCGCGGAATCCATCCGACATTGAAAACCACCTCGTCGTCGTCGACCTGACACAATCCACCGCGGGCAGCCGTCTGGGGCCCCGGGCCATCGCTATCGCACACCGCCTCGACATCGACGCCTACGATGTCATCACACCCGACCAAGTCCGCTGGCGCCTCGACCGTGCCGTGCGCAACTTGGTCGAGCGCGAGCGACTGCATCGGCGACTCGCTGCCGAGCGCGACACCATCCGCGTTCTCAATGAAATTGGCTACGCACTTTCCGCACAAACAAGCCAAAACGACCTATTGGACACGCTCCTCACACGAGCAAGACACATCTTGCAGGCCGACGGTGGGAGCATTTACCTCGTCGACCAAGAAGAGCAGAACATCTCGTTCACCTGCTCGCAAAACGACACCTTGCCCTTCCGTGCCAGCCGATTGGTGCTGCCACTCGATGAAACCAGCGTGGCCGGGTTTGTCGCGTGCCGCGGCGAGCCCCTCAATATTCCCGACGTCTACGACCTCGACTCGCTTACGCCCTTTCGTCCCAACCTTCGATTTGACCAAGAAACCGGCTACCGCACCCGTTCGATGCTCGTGGTTCCCATGAAGGACCGCGAGGGCGTCGTGATTGGCGTTCTCGCCCTCGTCAACCGAAAAGAAGTACCAGGCGTCCCCCTCACGAGTTTCGACCAAGTCACGTTCTTCGACGAAGGACATGCGCTGCTGGCCGGCTCAATTGCGAGCCAAGCTGCGGTTGCCATCGAAAACTATCGGCTTTATCGCGCGATACGAAACCTGTTTGACGGATTCGTCGGCGCGGCGGTGACCGCAATTGAAGCACGCGACCCGAGCACTGGCGGCCACTCTCACCGTGTTGCCGCCCTCACCACAGGCCTTGCACGCGCGATTGACGAAGCGGGCAGCGGTCCTTACGCGGGCGTGCGTTTTTCCGAACAGGCGCTCATCGAGCTGCACTATGCCTCGATGCTGCACGACTTCGGGAAGGTCGGCGTACGCGAGGAGGTGCTCCTCAAAGCCAACAAGCTGTTTGATTGGGAGATGACGGGCCTGCAAAACCGGTTTCGGATGGCGGGCCTGCAAGTCATGCTCGAAGACTGCCGCGACCGCACCGACAGCGCGCGAATGTCGCGGCTCGAAGCCGACCTCGCCCTCGTGACCGCCCTCAACCGGCCCAGCGTGCGCCCCACGGACGCCCAAGCCCGCCGTCTCGACGACATGATTGAGGAGTGGCAGCTTATCGACCTCGGCTTCAGCGAGCCCGTGCTCACCCAACGCGAAGCCCGGCGCTTGTGTATCCCGTACGGCTCCCTCGACCCCGCCGAGCGCCTGGAGATTGAGCGCCACGTCGAGCACACCTACGACTTCTTGCGCGCCATTCCTTGGACCCGCGACCTCAAGCGCGTGCCAGAGCTGGCCTACTGCCACCACGAAAAGCTCGATGGAAGCGGCTATCCGCGCCGCTTGGCCGCTCCTGACATTCCCCTTGGCGCGCGCTTGATGACCATCTGCGACATCTTCGATGCCCTCACGGCAGGCGACCGTCCGTATAAAGCGGGTATGACCCCCGAACAAGCGATGCGTATTCTCCACGAGGAGGCAGACCGGGGCCATGTGGAGGTAGAAGCCGTGCACCTGTTTGGCCGCCGTCGGATTTGGGAAGATGTCCTCAAAGGCCGACAAGACCTCGTAACACGCGCACCCGGTTAGCCGCCGAGCGCACGCCAAGGGCATCGCGCGTACAATCCAACGGACGTGTATCGGTTTTGCTTCCGACCCACGATTTTCCGGGTAGGCTGCCCCTACGACCGCAGGAGCGCCGATGTCGGAATGCCAACGAAACGGTCCACCCCGTATACGTATTATGCTTCGGTTCGCCTTGGCGCTGACGACCTTTGCCTTTGTATCGTCGGCGCACGCGCGGTCCGTGCCCCACGACGTCCGTGAGGACATCGCCGCTATCCAAGGGCAGCACGCCGCCCCTTTGTTGCTCTTGTCGGACGTTCCCGAAGTTGTCGACGCTTTGGGGCACTGGATTGAGCGCACGGACCAACCACACCAAGCCCGTCGCCTCCCCAAGTCGGGGACCCGCTCTTACGAGCGCATCATCGCCCTTGAACGCGCACAGTTGCGATGCGGCATCGAAGTGTCGGCGTCCTGGCGCTTGGAGCCCTTCGGCGACTGTACCGCGTGGACCGACGGCCCTTCGGCCCGCGGAGCCAGCGTGCCCGGTGCGCAGCCGGAATCCGAACGCGGCACCAAATTCGAACGAACCGTCGTTCTTGCCGTCAACCCCGTCATTGTCACCGGCAACATGGTCGATGTCGCCGTCGAAACACGCCTCGGCCGTCGAGAGTCCCTAGCGGTGTCCCTCACGTCCATTCCCCTCGAAGAGCTCGGAAATCCGGCACAGTTTGCCGTACAAGGCCGCGGCTATTTTTGGGGAGACGTCGACCGCGGAATGTATGGACTGGTACAAGCAGATTGGCTCAGCATGGACAACGCGGCCGTACAAAGCATCGGTGTAGCCGGAGGCTTGGGTATCAAGCTCACCCTCCCGATGGGCCTCGTGCTCGACGGCCACGCGGGCCTGGGACCAGGCTACCCCTACTTGCTGCATCCTGCCCTGGCTTCCCGCGTGGGCTGGGCGTTTTGAGCGCTCCTTCACGCTATAACGAATAGCCCAAAGCCCGCAGGCGCGCACGCTCATCGTCGGTCGGTTCCAACAGCGCGGCCGGCAATGGACGCTCCGTAGCGCTTCCGCGCGGACGCTGGCGTTCTGAGGGCTTCGCCTCCCGGTCCAGGGGGTCGTCCACTACATTGCTGGTCCACACCGAGGCTCCATCGGTCATCCACTTCTCGCCAGACGCAAGCCATGCTTCGAACGGGCGCCCGCCCGCGCGTGTCGATTGGGAGAACCCATACAACGCCGTGTCCGCAAGGGTTGTGCCCGCGGTGGGGCCGATAGAGGCGAGCAACGTGCCATATAAGCCCGTCAAACCCACTGGCCGGTCCTCCACGCCTGCGGGAGCCCAGGGCGCCCAAATCACCAGCGGCACCCACGTCGTTTCGCCCCATAACGTGTGACTGTGCCCATAATCGTCATGTTCCCAAAATGCTTCTCCATGGTCGGAGGTGACGACCAAGACGTCATCATTCCCAACGATTCCCCGTTCAGCAAGTCTCTTGAGCAGACGGTCTAATGCATTGTCTGTAGAACGTAACTCGGCATCGTACCGATGGAAATATACCGACAAATCGTCTTCTATTTCACCATTCTCGCGTTCAATACCATAACACCCACCCAACTCGTGAATACGGCCCGCGGGAACCCGCCCTTGGTCCGTCGTGGGCGGCACCATTCCGAGCGCGTCCGGCGGCGGAGTATACGGACAATGGGGGTCAAAATAATGAACATGCAAAAACAATGGCCGACCATCACGCCGGTCCAAAAATGAAAACACAGCCTGGTTGAGCTTTCCCGCCGACCACCCGACCTCTGCTTGCCAAACATCAATTCCCGCAGCGAGGCCCCGGTCTACCGAGAACACCGGATTCACACCAAAAAACGCGGTCTGGTACCCCGCTTGGTGCAGCACCTTGCCCAGTGTCGGGGGCGCTTGGTCCGGGATTCGGCGCTCAATTCGATCGACACCATGCACCGTCGGCGACAGCCCCGTATACATGGAAACGATTGACGGAAGCGTCCAAGACGAGGGCGAGAACGCACGCGAAAACACCCGACCGCCCTTCGCACGCTCCGATAGAAGCGGCATTGTCGCGATAGGATAGCCCATCAAGGGCCCCACATGGTCGGCGCGCACCGTCTCGATGGTCACCAATACGATGTTTGGCGTTGCGGCGGGTTTTGGCGCATCTGTCGACGCCCCACAGCCGAGCCCGATGATGGCAACCCATCCCCTCATTCGGAAGGAGGACGTCCCACTGCCATCAAACGGACGCGATAACCGGGACGAATCGCCGACAAAATAAGGGGATTCTCGGGGTCATCAGCGACGATATAGACCCCCTCTCCGCCATTCACAACCGCGACCACGGCGGGAATCTTCCAAAGGCCATCGTCGGCCTGAACGGTCACCGAGGTCTTGCCCGTGACCACGAGCACGCCTTCCGCGGACAGCTCTTCGTCGTGAAATGCCGCGCCGCCATACCGAATGGCGTCCGCGAGCGTTTTGCGCGACAAAAACAGGCTTCCGGTGTTGTCCGCGATGGACTCGCCTTTGAAGAATGCATCCGAATGACGCGATGCCTCATTGACCGCTGCGGTAGGCACCATTCGACGCCCGGTACGCGTCGACTGCCCGCTGATTTCTACTTCATCGAGCACATCGATATCGGCAGTCCAAGTAAACACACGACTGCCATCACTTGCCGAGCCCAAGCGCACATTCAATGCCATTGGCACGGTGAGCGTAATGGGTTTCGCGTCAAATGCGCGGCCAAAATACAAGCGTGTACCCGAAGCGAGCCAATCGGCGGGCGGCGCCTTGGGCTCGGGAGACAAGTCCGCCCGAACCACTATCGAGCGCGTTTTGTCGTCATAGCCGACGCGCTCCAACGTGAGCGAAAGCTGGTCGTCGGCGAGCGTAACGGTGCCCGCGTCGGACTTGGCTTCGGGCGCCGCACAAAACGTGAGGGGGTCGAGAGAAGAGATACAAACCTCGATAGGGTCTGCTGTCTCAAAGTCCTCCATCTCGATTTTCCACGGCTTCCGCGACTCGGAGACTTGGATCCGTGTAGGCCCCGACCACGTGCGCTCCGGCGCTTTCAACGTCAGCGTAGCGGTGGCGGTGGGCACCGGCTCCAAAAACAGCGTGGACGGGTCGACCTCGGGCTTCTGCTGAATGGGCGCCTTCTTGGGACCACAGCCACAAACGACGGCCAGCACGATACATCCAGCGAAGACGCGCGAACTCGAACGCGCCGCAGCAGACCTGAAGGATGGAAAACAAAACATCGCGTAGCCCTCTCAACGGCCAGCCTGATAACGCGAACCACCAACGACCGTCCTCCCCTCCACCCCGATTGCGCATATGTCGGTTAGTCGGAAAAACGAGGTATCCATGTCGAACGCGACCCCTACCCCCGCTACCGCATCCGCCATCCCGGTCACCCTCGACGTCAATGGGGACCAGGAAACGGTTCTCGTCCCCCCATCGTGGACGCTCCTCGAAGCGTTGCGCTACAAGCTCCGCCTGACCGGCACCAAGCAAGGCTGCGACAAAGGTGACTGCGGCGCCTGCACCGTCCTTGTCGACGGTCGCCCCGTATTGTCTTGCTGCACGCTCGCGGTCATGGCGCAAGGCACGAAGATTACCACCGTCGAAGGCCTGCCGCTATCGATGGCGCGCGCATTCGACGATGCGGGCGCGCTGCAATGTGGCTTCTGCCAACCCGGCATGATGTGCTCTGCGGAAGGCCTGCTGGCATGCACCCCCTCGCCCACCGACACCGAGATTCGGGAAGCATTGGCCGGCAACTTGTGTCGATGCACCGGCTATACCAAAATCATCGACGCGGTCCACCGCGCCGCGGAAACCCGCGCCAACACGCAACCCAGCCCGATGCTGCAAACCAAGGGCAGTGGTGAGCAGCGCGTTGTCGGCGCCCGCGGCCGCAAGCCTGGCGCGCTCGACAAAGCCATTGGAAAAATCCCTTACACCGACGACATCGCCCTTCCGCGTATGGCCCACGGCCGGATTTTGCGGTCGCCCCATCCCCACGCGCGTATCGTCCGCATCGACACCTCTCGTGCCGAAGCGCTCCCCGGCGTCTTCGCCGTGATGACCGGCGCAGAGCTTCCCGAACCCTTCTGCATCATCCCGTGGACACCCGATGAGCACGCGCTGGCACTCGACAAAGCCCGCTTTGTGGGCGATGGCGTCGCAGCAGTCGCAGCGGTGGACGAAGAGACCGCGATTCGCGCCTGTGACCTCATCGAAGTCGAATACGAAGTGCTCCCGCCCGTCTTGACGCTCGACGCCGCCGACGCTGCCGACGCACCGCTCGTTCACGACAACGACTGGCGCGGTCGCCCCCGCATGTCGAACACCTGCAAGGAAGTTGAGCTGACCTTCGGCGAAGTAGACGAAGGGCTGGCCAAGGCCTCGGCCACCATCGATGACGTGTGGTTTTACGAAGGCTCCACCCACGCCGCCATTGAACCCCACTGCGCCATCGCCGATTGGTCCGCCGATGGACGCCTCACCCTCTGGTCGGCCACGCAGGTACCCCATTACTTGCACCGCGAAGCCGCAAAAGTGCTCGGCGTCGATGCCGCGAACATTCGCGTGATTCAGCCCGCCCTGGGCGGCGCGTTCGGTGGAAAATCAGAGCCCTTCGACCTCGAATTTTGTGCCGCCCATCTCGCCCGAAAGGCCGGTCGCCCCGTCAAGATTTTGTATACCCGCGAGGAAGTGTTTTATAGCCATCGCGGGCGGCACCCTATGGAGCTGCACCTCAAGATGGGCGCCGACGCAACCGGCCAGCTCACCGCCGTTGACCAAACCATCCGTATCGATGGCGGCGGCTACCACTCCTTTGGTATGATTACCTCGTATTATGCCGGACAGCTTCTCACCGGCCCCGTAAACTTCCCGACGTACCGCTTCAACGCACGTCGTATTTATACCAACAAGCCCTGCTGCGGCCCCAAGCGAGGACATGGCTCGGTGCAGCCGCGGTTCTCCTTCGAATGTGGTCTCGACGAGCTGGCTGCCAAGCTCAACATCGACCCCATCGAGATTCGACGACGAAACGCGCTCACGTCGGGCGCCACCACCGTCAATGGGATGTACGTTCCCAGCACAGGCCTCCCCGAGTGTCTCGATGTAGTGGAGCGTCTCAGCGATTGGAAGAACAGGCACAACAAGATGCCCTTGGGCCGGGGCCTTGGCGTCGCCTGCTCGATGTATATCAGTGGGACCGCGTATCCCATCTACCCCAACGAGATGCCCCAAAGCGGCGTGTCCTTGCTGGCAGACCGCTCCGGCCGCATCACCGTTACCTGCGGTGCGTCCGACATCGGCCAAGGCTCCGACGCGATGCTCGCATGGATTGTGTCGGAAGAAACGGGCCTTGACCCCGAGAAGATTGTGGTGGTGAGCGCAGACACCGACCTCACACCGGTCGACCTCGGCGCGTACTCCTCCCGCATCACCTACATGGCAGGCCTCGCCGCCCAAGAAGCCGGCCGCGCCATGCAGGACAAGATGCGTACGGCGCTCGCCGCCAAGTGGTCGGTCCCGCCAGAACAAATCGAAGTCGGCCACGGCGCTTGGTTCGACAAAGCCGACCCCTCCCGCCAGATTGCCGTACGCGACCTCCTCGTGCTCACCGAAGGCCATGAAGGTCGGCCCGTGCAGACCTCCGGCGGTTACCGCACCCGAAAGGTCGGCGGCGAATACCGTGGTGGCGCAATCGGCGCGTCGCCGGCCTATTCCACCACCGCCCACGTAGCAGAGGTCACGGTCGACCCCGAAACCGGCATCGTCAAGGTCGAAAAAGTGTGGGTTGCCCACGACTGTGGCCGCGCCGTCAATCCCTTGATTGTCGAAGGCCAAATCGAAGGCTCCGTCTATATGGGCTATGCCGAGGCATTGATGGAAGCCCATGTGTTCGACGAGCGCGGTCTGCATCGCGGCCCGAACCTGCTCGACTACCGCATCCCCACGAGCGTCGAAACACCCGATATCATCGCCAAAATCGTCGAAACCATCGACCCTGGCGGTCCCTACGGCGCGAAAGAGGCCGGCGAAGGCCCCCTCCACCCCGCCATTCCCGCCATCGCCAACGCGATTTACGACGCCGTCGGCATTCGGCTGCGCCAGATTCCGTTTACACCCGACCGCGTGCTCGCGGCCCTCGCTGCCCAAGCCAAGGCCTGAGCGCGCGTCACGGGTGTGGGTCAGGGCAGCTGCGGCGCCTGGCCCACAAGTACACCACCACTCTGCATAGCTGTCAAGAGCTGGTCAAAAGTGTCGAAAACCAGGATAAAACGGTTCTTGTGGCAGAATCGTGCGCCAGGAACTCCTGACTTTTCTACCAGTTCGTCATCCACGAGCCCGGCCCATTCTTCGGGGAGGGGCCGCTTTTGGTCGAAGCTGTTTTCTGTCGGGGGAATCGCCAGCGCGCGCCACGACCCATCGGGCCCCGGCGCCACGACAAACTCGGTCGGGTGGTTCGCGCCTCCCAGTTCAAAATACGCCGGCTTCCAGCGCACATACTCCGCGAGCAGCAGCGTGTTGCTCCCACGGCGGTCGGCATCGGCCATCGCTGCGCGCACAACGGCCCTTGCGGCGTCTTCTTCGGCGAAGCCGAGCGCAATTCCACGCACATAGCCTGCGGCCATTTGGCCCGCGCGCAAAAACGCTGCGTCAAACGCGGCGAGGTCGTCAGCGCCACGATTGTAGGCTTCGACCATCTGGGCAAAGCACGGCACATCTGGACTGGGCACGCGGCGCCCATTGTCGACAGCATCGACATAATCGCACACGCGATGGCGCAAGGTCGCGGCAAGCGCGCTGCTGACCCGCCCCGACGCTTCGAGCCAGTTGAGCACCATCCCTGCGGACGACAATGGGCCTGTGTAGCTGTTTTGGTGGTGGTCGAAGCGGCCCCGGTCGGGGTCAAAGGTGCCGCCGACGTCAAATACAATATCGGCATCGTCGAGCACCGCGGCATCCCGCGTACGGACGAGGGTAGCGTTGGCATCGACAAACACCTGAACGAAGCCCCACGCCAGGACATCGTCGGCGTGAAAAGGGCCCGAATGGGTTGCTACTTTCGGGGGCATCGCTCACCTCTTGCAGTCAGAGTAATTTCCGCAGTGTCAAACGCGGGGGCCGAGCGGTTTAGCCACTCGACAAGGAAGCCGGCAACCCGTCCGACAGGCTACAAGGGAACAAACCTGTTTGCCCCGGACTGCGCGATGCTCCGAATGGACGGATTTTCCTTCACCGCCGCGACCTCTCCCGAGGAAGCCGTGCGCCATTGGCACGCGGCGCCCGATTCCGCCTATATTGCCGGCGGGACCGACCTTCTGCCCAATCTCAAACATCGAATCGTGCGCCCACGTCAGCTCATCGGCTTGGCCGGGGCGTTGCCGACGGGATGGCACCAAGAAGGCGACTGGCTCGCGATTGGCGCGGGAACCAAACTAGCGGATCTCGCGACGTGCAGCGCGCTCCCTGCAATCGCCCGCGCCGCCTCGTTGGTTGCAGGGCCACAGCTTCGGAACATGGGCACCATCGGCGGAAACGTCATGCTCGATACCCGCTGTTTGTTCCTCAACCAGTCGCACACTTGGCGCGCAAGCCTTGGCCATTGCCTGAAGGCCGATGGCACTTGGTGTCACGTCGTCGGCGGCCCGAAAACCTGCGTCGCTACACAATCGAGCGACACCGTGCCCGCCCTCATCGCACACGGCGCGCAGCTCCGATTTTTGGGGAAAGACGGCCCTCATGATGTCGAGCTGGCCGAGTTGTTCCGCTTTGACGGCATGAAAAACCACACCATCACCGCCGGCGACCTCCTCACCCACATTCGCGTGCCATTGCCGCCGGAAGGACACCGCGCAACCTACGAAAAGGTCCGCACACGCGGTGCTATCGACTTTCCCCAGCTCGGCGTCGCAATCGCTGGCGTATTTTCTGGCGCCGGCGAAGCCTGCGTGGCCACCACGTTGTCCATCGTCATCGGCGCGGTGAATCCGCAGCCCCGCGAAGTAAAGGGCATCGAGGCCTTCATTGGCGTCCCCCTCACCGACGCCTGTATCCGCGACATCGGCGAGCTGGTGCACAAGCGCATTCGCCCCCAAGCCAGCGTTCACGGAGACCCCGCTTGGCGCCGCTTGATGGCCCGCGTCGTCACCGAGCGCGCCTTGCGAGACTTGCGCGACGCCACCGGGCGATAATCCGGTTACCCCCTGATAGCGGAGCTTCGTGTGGACTGGACCCTTGGATTCGTTGGCGCGGGAGTCATGGCCGAAGTCATGATGGCAGGATTGCTCGAAGAGGGCGTGCTCTCCGCGACCAACATCGTCGCCTCCGACCGCCGCGTCGCGCGGCTACAGAGCCTCCGCGACCAATACGGCATCGTCGTGACCGAAGACAACCGCGAGGCCGCCCGCGCGGACGTTGTGGTCCTGGCGGTCAAGCCGCAAAATCTCGGCCACGTCTTGCCGGAACTGCACGGGCAAATCCCCGAACACTCCCTGGTGTTGAGCATTATCGCCGGGGCGCCCACACGGCGCCTCCAGGCTGGCCTCGGTCACCCGCGCGTTTGCCGCTGTATGCCCAACCTTCCTTGCCGCATCCGCCGCGGCATGACCGTTTGGACGCTCCCCGAAGGCACCCCCGAGCCCATTCACGGTCGGGTTCGCACGATTCTCGGTGTGATGGGCCAGCAGGTCTACGTCGACGACGAATCCCACGTCGATATGGCCACCGCGGTCAATGGAACCGGACCCGCCGTTGTGGCCGAGTTTGTGAAGGCGATGATGGAAGCTGCCGTCTTCATCGGTGAGTCTCGAAGTGTCGCCCACGACACCGTTCTCGCCACCGTCATCGGCACCGCGGAGATGATTCGGCGTGCCGGCGAAGAAGGCGTCCACGTCGCACAACTCATCGACGAAGTGACCAGTCCCGGCGGCACCACGAGCCGTGCGCTGCAAACGCTCAAGCGCGGCCAGTTTCAAGCGACCCTCACCGAAGCCATCGACGCCGCCTACCAACGCACCGTCGCACTTGGCCGCGCGGCAGACTGAGCCGTGACTACGATTCGGCTCGTTCCGCGCCCGATAGATGTCCCCGACGAACCCGGCGTCTGGTCGCTGCGACACGACCAAGATGGTGTGTACGTCGTCGCTATCGCCACCAAGAGCCTCGCGCGGGACATTCGGAGGCTAAACGGAAGCCTTGGCCTCGACCACCCGCCGGTGCGCGGTTTCGCGCGCGCTTGGTTTGCGCGACAGAACGGGGCCTTCGGATGCGCCCCCACAGATATAATACCACCCGTTATACAACACTCGCTATCTATCGAGTATACGGTCGCCCCTGGAGGGCCTCCCGCGGTACAAACCGCATGGCTGGACACCGAATGGGCGGCGCGGCGGGCGGAAGTCGTGCGCCGCACCGGCAAGCTCCCCGTGTGGGACATCCCGAAAGCGCGCCCCGCGACGCCCGCAGAAGCGGCGGCGACGCTCGACGCACAGTGGATTGTCGGCCTGCAACGCGGCAATCCCGAGGCTGCAGCACAGATTCTCGACCACATCGCGACACGCGGCTTCGGACAAGCACCCCGCGTAGCCGAGCCGGACGGACTCCCCGATGGCGCTGAGGCGCGCTTTGTCAGCCGCTTTTTGGTGGACAACCAAAGACTCTACGTCGGCTGGACCCTCGACCGGCGCGCATTTGTGAGCGTTTGGGCCGGCGCGGACTGTATTTTTGGCGAAAATGACGGCTGCATCAATAGTGACGGCGGCAAGGCCAACGCGGGCGTCCACGGCGTCGCCGCGTTTCGCACGCTCGTCGAGCGCCTCCTCACCCACATTTAGGGAGTCGTTGCGCGCGCGTCGACCACCTGCCGCAGCAATCGGGGGTCCGGCGTCAGAATGCCGTCCACCCCCAGGTCGCGGAGACGCGCCATCTCCGACGGGTCCGAGATGGTCCACACCTGAACCACGATTCCATCTGCGTGGGCTTGGTCGACAAACTCGGCTGTCACGAGGTCCCACGGACCAATTCCGGGCGGCACCTGCAAAAACGCCGCCGGAGGCCGCTCTCCCGACCAGAGGTACGCCACGACCTCCTGTGGGGAAAAGCTGGTGGCCGGGCCATCTTCCGCGGCTCGAAACGCATCCAAGGCCGACGATTGAAACGAGGCCATGACCACGCGGTCCATTGCATTGTGTTTTCGCAACACACGCAACGTTGCAGCAACGGCCGCCGGCGATGGGTCCTTCTGCTCCAAGATAAAGAGCGTCGAAGGAAACGCCGAAAGCACCGCATCGAGCGACGGCACCTTCACGCCCCGCCCCGCATACGAACAAACGCCTCCCGCGTCACAAAATCGAGCGCCGGCGTCGAAGGACTGGAGCTCTGCCCAGGTCAGGTCGGCCACCGGCCCCGCGCCATCCGTCGTGCGGTCGACCGAACCGTCGTGCAAGCAGACCACCACGCCATCCCGCGTGAGGTGCAGGTCAAGCTCCAACACATCCGCCCCCGCTTCGACCGACACAGCCAATGTTTCGAGCGTCTCTTCCGGGGCCTCGACCCGCCCCCCGCGATGCGCAATCACAGCGGGCGTAGACGGGCGCTTCCATTGCGCCCACGCTGGCGACACCTCCGAAGTGGTCGGCCGGAAATCGGGCGGCGTGCCGCAGGCCACCACCGCGCAAATGCCGAGCCAGCCTATTTTCACGATAGGGAGCGGTCCCGGCGACGGCGCCGAATTCCCGCCCCCAATCCCAGCAGCGGCGCCAACAAAAAGCCAGCTTCCGACGACTTGCCCCCATCCTTGCAGCAGCCGGACTCTACGGACTCCGAGACCGTCACTTCTTCAATCTCGAAATCTTTGAAGTCTTCCTGAATCGGCCACCCTGGATTGCCTTCGCCATCCCACTCGTAGGCGCCGACATCTGGCTTGTCGCCCTCGCGCGGCACACCATTGAAGTCAACTTCCGGCGGCCAATAAGCACCGGAGGGGTCCGCTGCATCGACCAAGAAGGACTCTACCGTCGGGTAAAAATCCCACAGCTCTACATTCGAAAAGTCTCCGTACCCACCCGAAGCCACCACTTCGCCCAAGTCTTCGCTCAATCCATCGACCAAGCCGCACACATAGTTGCGCGCGACGGTGCCAGGGGTCGGAACCTCGGCGGGGTCGGTGCCATCGGGAACTACCTTCTCCATATAGACGCCATAGGACAATGGATTGCACAATGCATTGTTGGCCAACACATTGCCCGCAGATTCGTCCCAACCTTCGAGATCCACCGACCAATCGTCGTTGTCTACCACCGTATTGTACGTGATGATGATGTTTTCGAGGGTATCGCGACCGGGGTCACGGGTGACGATGCCCGAGTCCCCCGTATTGAAGACGATATTGTTGCGAACCAATACCGCGCCCTGGATGTAGATGCCCACATGGCCGAGGTTCCAAATCGCGTTGGACTCCACGATGTTTGGGTCGCCCCCTTCCGTCGAACCCAAAAATACGCCGCGGTGCGTGATGTTGTAAATGACGTTGTCTTGCACAATCGCGCCCGAGGTCCCGTGATTCAGCGCAATCGCATCTGTGTCTTCGGCCAACACATCGTGGATAAGGTTCTGCTTGAGGACCAACCCGGTGGTCAAGCAGCTCGCATCCGAGCAGCCGACATAAATGCCGTGCCCCTTATACAGCCGTGAAAGCTCCGTGTGCTCGATGGTGATGTTGGACGCATCGCCCGAAACATAAACACCCGTGCCCGGCGTCTCTCTCACCCCACCATTTCGCCACGATATGTTGGACGATGTGTTGATATGCAAGCCACCAAACTGGGTATCGCCCGTTGCCGCGGCGGGGTCACCTTGGAGCGTGATTCCGTCCACCTCCACCCACAGGCTGTTTTCAATCGTAAACACCCGACCGCTGTACTGGCCGGAGCTCGGGTCGGGTCCAAGTTGAATCACCGGAGCCGCTTCCTCCGCAGCCCGAATTCGAATGGGGCTCAGCTCCGTCCCCGTTTTTTCCCGCAAGCCGAGGGTGCTCGAAATCCGGTACACGCCGTCGGCGAGGACGACCTCATCGCCCGCGGCCAAGGAGTCGAAGATTCCTTGCAGGTCGGCCGAGGGGTCAAGTTCATAAGTGCTCGCAAGCGCGGGCGAAATCAACCAAAACAACATCATGGGGTCACCCCTACACCGCCATACATTCCACGGTCGTTTCGACTGCCATCCGCGTCCTGCCAGGTCGTATACCCCGAAGGCCCGTCGCCGTTTGCAGGCCCACTGTCTGCCACCGGACTGGTGGAAGTGAGGTGCAGGTCGTCGTCTTCGGGGTCTCCATTGTTGCTTGACAGGACGTACACGGGGTCGTCTTCATTGTTGTAGCCCGCGTCTTCCCCGCGGGACACAGACAGGTTGTCGCCCGACGACGTTGCAAAGACCGTGTTGTAGCCAATGCTCGACAGCGCGCCATCCAGCACCCAGATACCCCACGGCCCATTGCTCCACGACACGATGTTGGACCAGACATACAGCTGGCTCGCATTCATCGAACCGGTCGCCGGACCGATATGCAATCCTGCGCCTTGTCGGCCACTTTGGTTGCCATGGAGCGTGTTGTTGACAAATAGGAAACCTGTGTTATTACCACCGATACGGACGCCACCCCCTTCGTCCGCCGAAAGGTTGTCTGCAATCCAGTTGTTGCGGAACACACCGCTCGGAATCAACACATCGGTAAAGTCAACGGCCCCGCCGGTCCCATTGGATGCACGGTTCGACCAAAAAGTGGTGCCTTCGATGGTCATCGAAGCGCCGCCGACCATCGCAAACGCGCCGCCATTGGTTTGGGCGATGTTGTCTTGGAAGAAGCTGCCGACCATCTCAACGCCGCTGCTCTCGATGAGCATCGCGCCGCCGCGGGTGCCGGAGTTGGAAATATAGCGGCTGCCTTCGTCCACGAGGGTGCCGGAGAGGACATAGACCGCGCCGGCATCGTCTTCGGCGATGTTGCCGCTGAACACGCTGTCGCGAATCGTGAGGCGGCCAGACGCCACGGCGACGGCACCGCCGTCCCCGGAGCAGCGGTTGTCTTGGGCGATTACGCCGTCCAGCTCGACATCCCCTTGCTCCGCGTACACAGCGCCACCGTCGCCGGATGCACTGCCGCCCGTGAGGGTGAGGTTGACCAGCGACACCTTTGCACTGTCGCCCACGGTGATGATGCGGTCTGCGCCTTCGGCCGGTCGCAGCACCACGCTGCGCGGGTCGACGCCGCCACCATTGATTTGCAGGGTGCGGTCGTTCCAATCGAGGTCGACGGAATAGGTGCCCGGCATCAACACAACGGTTCGGCAGATGGCGTCGAGGTTCTGCACGGCATCTTCAAGTGTCTCGAAGGGTGCTTCGGGAGAACCGTCGGGGACACCTGCTGTGGTCTCAGGGTCAACCAGAACGGGGTACGCATCGGGGTCTTCGTCGTCGCAGTCACCGCCGCCGGCACACGGCGAGTAGCCGTCGGCGTCAAGGTCGATGTCGTCGATGCCACCCGAGCAATCATTGTCTACGAGGTCGCATTGCTCGATGTTTCCGGGAAACGAGAGCGGCTCTTCGTCGTCGCAATCGCCGTCACAAATGGAGTGACCATCGCTGTCTTGGTCCAAAAAGTCCTCGATGACGCCATTGCAGTCCGAGTCTTTTTCGTCGCAAATCTCGGGAGCCCCTGGATGGACCCGGTTGTCGTAATCGTCGCAGTCGTCGTCGCAGATGCGGAAGGAGTCGTAGTCTGCGTCGGCCTCTTCGATTGGCACGATATCATCGCAGTTGTCGTCTTTCCCGTTACAAAGCTCACGCGCTCCCGGGTAGACGGACGCATCGGAATCATCGCAATCCCCATCCGCCGCGCTAAACCCATCGCCATCTTCATCGGAAACCGAAGCGGTACCGGTGCCGATGAGCAAAATGAACCAAGACGGCTCATCTTCGTAGCTCGTGCGCACCTGAATCCGCCCTTCTTCTGTGCCTGTTTCTTGTGGACGGAACTGCACGACAATGTCGATAGAGTCGCCCGATGCGAGCTCCGAGTCGCCGTCACGGTCCACCAACCAAGCCGCGGTGCTGCCTTCGATGAGCGACGAGCTGAGAATCTCGTGAGATTCTTCCCCTTCGTTGGAAATAGTGACCCGCTGTTGGGACTCCGCGCCCACCGCCACTTCCCCAAAGTCGAGCGCCTCGGCCGAAATCGTCAACAAGGAGCCCGGAACTTTGGACTCTGTAGAGCAACCTACACCCAAAAGGCCCAGCAGACCCAGACCAGCAAAGGTTCGGACATTGGGCGAAAGACCAAGCATCAGGCATCTCACGTACAGGATACGAGCAACACAACAACGGCGCCGCCCCGTCGGGAGCGCCATCACGATTTCGCACCATGATGCACCAGACGACCGCGGGTCGCACGCATGGTCGGAACCTTCGTTGAAAAAGTGCTTCCTTGCTACGTCTCCCTCGCTTCTTCGCGAGGCCCCCCCCAAACTCTTGGCGGTGCAGACCAGAATTGGAGTAAGATTGTCAGGTCACGCGTGATTTCAGACACAACCACCCCGCACTACGCTACGATCCAAGGGTGCGCGTGTGTTCGGCCCCAATACCCTCGCTTCCCCCCCCAGTGTGCATGTTGCTCTCGCCCCCCCCTCCTTCTGTCCTCGTCGCGGCGCTCTTGTGCGGCGCTATCGGCTGTTCGGGCAAAGGAGAGTCCGCCGCGCCTGCGGGCGTCGCCGCGCTTGACTCCGCGCTCGTTTCGGACGGCACCCGCCTCGATACCGGATTTGCCTTCTCCGACGACTCCTTCGAAGATGACGGCCTTGACGAGCAACCCGACAACACACTGCTCCTGCGGCACACCGGTTCTTGGTCGCTGTCCCCTTTGGGCGGTCCTTACCGGGCGGTCGTCGGAGACCTCATCGTCGAAGAGTTTATTGACGGCGACCCCGACCAGCCCTGGTGTTGGGTGGAATACGCCATGACCGGCGAGCGGGTCGAAGATGAACGCGCCGATGGCTGCATCACCTGCGACTTCGTGTTTGAGGTGGAGTTCTACCTCAACATCGATGGTGGGGACCGCCCGGTCGACGGCGCTGACCCCATCGACACCGGCGGCACCTACGACGAGCGCGACTTGGTCGAAGTTCACGGGCGCGAAGACTGCCGCTCCCCCGAGCTTCCCGCCGACGGCGAGCGTTGGCTCATGGGCTACGTCGACGGCGAAAGCGAAATTTATATGGAGTACTTCGGAACCGGCATCTGGTTACCATGGTACGCCGGCGAACTTGCATTCGATGTCATCGATTTTGCATGGGTCGAAGAGTTTGGTTTTGTTGTTCCTCCCGACGACGAGGAGGAATAAGCCATGAAGCCGATTCTTGCGCTCTTGCTGGCCTCCCTTGTCGCATGTCGCGGTGGCGACGATTCTGGCGAATCGAAGCGCGAAGTAGACCTGGGCGACCCCGCCGCGGAGTTGGTCCTCCCCGACCTCTCCGATGTGGACATTGACGCCGCGTACACCACCGCCCTCGAGATCGCGCTGTCCGCCCGTGGTGACCGCATCTGGGCGGGCCATGAACGCGCTCTGGCACGCCGTTTTGAAGGATGCCCCGACATTTTCGTGGGCGCACCCGAAGACTCTCCCCTCGACGAAGACGACGACGGCCGCGCCGATGGCATGAGCTGGTCCGACTTTTGCAGTAGCCCTGGCGGATTGTACTTCCGCGGCTTCCAGCACTGGGTCGAGCAGGCCAGCGCGTCCGGAGATGCGACCACCGCATCGGGCCGCAGCGCGAGCGGGTCGCGCACGCTCACAGGCGGCGGCGTCGTCGGCGACCCCGATGACGTGCGCTTTGAGTGGCGCGGAGAAGTCTCCGACTCCGTGACGACCCTCGAAGCCGGTGATTACCGGCGCTTTACGTGGTCCTCGGCCACAAATGGCACGGCAACGGGCACCGACATCTTTGAGCCCGCGTCTTCGCTCACACCGGGCGGATTCCGCGCCGACCTCTATGTGGCCGTGCAGGGCGGCGATGTCGAACGCATCGAAGCGCGCGGCGATATGTACTTGGCCAATAGCCGCATCGAAGAACGCTTCGACAGCATTTCCATGAACATCGAGTTCATCGGCAATCTCGGCGCGGGCCCCGAGGATTGTACGTTAGAGCCGCGCGGCTGGATTGGCTTGCGCGACGAAAACGCATGGTGGCTCGACATCGTATTCCAGCCCATTGGCGACGAAGACGGAACCGATGGCGCACCATCCGACTCCCTCACGGAATGCGATGGTTGCGGCACGGCCTATGTCCGTGGCATCGACCAAACCATTGAGTTGGGCGAGCTTTGCGTCGACATGACCCGCATCTGGACGAGTGATCAGCTCGCCCCCCCCGACCCTACCACGTACATTTTCAATGCACGCGACTACGCTGTCGAGTAGCATCGTGTCCCCTTCCTTCCCCACCAACCCCGGAGGAACCCCGTGAACGCAATTCGGATTCTCACGTGGACCCTCGTCCTCGCGGCCATGGGCTGCAAGACCGAAGAAGAAGCCAAGCAAGGCGACTTCATCAAACTCACCCCGCGTGAGTCGCTGATTCGGCTTTCGGTCGACCTTCGGGGCCGTCATCCCAGTGAGGCGGAGCTTCAGGCAATCGAGGCCAACCCAGAACTCTACGAGGCATTCGCCGACGAGTTCCTCAAGGATGCTCACCTCGCCGATGTTGTCGCTGATTTGTTCAACCAGCGCCTCCTCACGCGTACCGGCAGCACTTACGGCTTGATGGCCGATGGCTACGATGGTGTCGCGGTCGCGAACGCTGTCGGCAACGAGCAGCTGGCCCTCATTCGGCGCATCGTCGACCTCGACCTTCCGTACTCGGAAATCGTCCTCGCCGACTACACGATGGCCAATCCCGTCCTCGCCGACGTGCTGCACCTCGACTACCCCGAAGGCGCGCGCGGTTGGGAGCAGGCGCACTACACCGACGGCCGGGAGCACGCCGGTATTCTCACCATGACCACCACTTGGCTGCGGTACCCCTCGATGGGCGGAAACGCCAACCGGCACCGCGCCAATGCCGTCAGCAAGATGCTGATGTGCGACGACTACCTCGCACGTCCGATTGTGTTGAACCGCGCGGCCGTCGACCAGCTCACCGTCGACCCCGAAACCGCGATTTCTACCAATCCTACTTGCCAAAGCTGCCACGCGACGCTCGACCCCCTCGCCGCGCACTTCTACGGCTTCTTCATCTACGACGACCAAGACCCCAACGAAGACCCCACCGTCTACCGCCCGGAGCGGGAAGAAGGCTGGCGCAACTACGCGGGCAAGGGGCCTGGCTTTTATGGCGTGCCCACCGGCAACATCCGCGAGTTGGGCCGCTTGATTTCCGAAGACCAACGCTTCGCAGATTGCGCCGTGCAAACCGTATGGGAAGGCCTCACCCAGCGCTCTATCGTCGACGCCGACTGGCAGGAAGTCAGCGAGCATCGACAAGCCTTCGAAACGTCCGGTCTCGGCTTGCGCCCGCTCATCCGAAGCGTCGTAATGAGCGACGAATACCTCGCTCGCTACGTCATCGACCCCGACCTCTCCGAACGCATGGCCACGGTCAAGACCGTATCGCCGGAGCAGCTGTCGAACATCATCGAGCAAAAGACCGGCTACCGCTGGGACTTCGGCGGACAGGACCTCCTGACCAACCAAGCGTCCGGCGTGCCGGTCCTGCTGGGCGGCATCGACAGTGTCTCCGTGCAGCACCGGGCCTATGAGCCGTCGGTGGGCAGCGTGTTCGTGCAAAAGCGCGTGGCCTGGGCCGCAGCTTGGGAGGTCGTCAATGCCGACTTCGACGGCGAAAATGCCGAGCCCAAGCTCATGAAATACGTCGTCTCTACGGACACGCCCGATTCCAACCCCGCGGGCTTCGAGCAGCAAATTCGGTCGCTGTACCTCGACATCACCGGTTTGCCGTTGCCTGCGTCCGCACCCGAGCCCGAAGCGCTCACCCTTTTGTGGCGGCAGCTGTATAGTGTCGAAGGTTCGGGCCGAAAGGCCTGGGCTGGAATCGTCAGCGCCGTTCTTCGCGACCCCGCCGTCCTCACCTACTGAGCAGTCAGAGGAGTTCATCATGCGCAGCCTTACCCGCCGCCGCCTCTTCCTCGACGGCGCCGCACTTTCTTCCCTCGCCGCCCTCGGCTGGACGCCCAATATGGCGCGCTCCGGCGCTGGAGAGCGCAAGTTCTTGTTCTTCTTTGCTTCGGGTGCCTGGGACTCCACCGCCGTGTTGGACCCCCACCACGGCAGCACGAACATCGACCATATGCCCGACAGCTACACCCGCGAGCTGGGCGCGCTTCGGCACACCGCCAACGACATGACGATGGAGTCCGTCAGTCGCTATTTCTCGCGGTGGGGCCGCCATTCGGCCATCGTCAACGGCATCGACGCCCACACCGTCGGCCACGACACCGGTCGCCAAATGACGATGACGGGCACCTCCGCCGACAACTACCCCGACTGGCCGACCGTCTTGGCTGCCAATGGACAGGGTGAATACCCCCTTCCCCACGTCGTCTTCGGCGGCCCCAACTTTGGCGGTCACCTCTCGGGCAGCGTGGTGCGGGCTGGTGGCGGCACCTTGCTCGACCTCATTGAAGGCAGCATCGTCGGCGCCGGCGACAAACCGGCACCCCTGTTGCAAGGGCCTTCCGAGAAAATGCTCGATGCGTTCGTCTACGACCGTATCGCCGCATTCGCTGGCGAACGTGGCAGCATGCCCGGCGCTACCCGCCAGCGCACCGATGCGTTCCTGAACAACATGGACCGCTCGATGGAAATCGAAGGTCGCAAGTTTGAGGCGGGTCTCGGCGAGTTGGGCTCGACGATGCTCGACCAAGCCATCAAGGCCACCGAAATGATGCGCCTCGGCCTCACCCGCTGCGCGATGGTCGGCATTCCTGGCGGTTGGGACACCCACGGCGGCAATCGCCCCCAAGAGACGCAGTTCGACGCCTTCTTCGACGCACTCGACCGCCTCATGGAGCACCTCGCCTCCACGCCCGGTCAGTCGACGCCGTGGCAGATTGACGAAACGGTCGTCATCGCGCTCAGCGAGTTTGGCCGTACGCCAATGTTCAACGGCTCCCAAGGCAAAGACCACTGGCCGTACAACTCCGCGCTTGTGGTGGGCTCCGGCGTTCGCGGCGGGCACTCCCTTGGCGCTTCCGACGATGGCCTCGTCGGCTTGCCCGTCAACTTCGGTTCGGGCCAAGTGTCTGACAATGGCGACATCCTCGGAAGCGAAAACCTCGGCGCCGCCCTCCTCCAACTGGGCGGCATCGACCCCAACACCGTGTTGCCCGACGTGCAGCCCTTCTCGGCGCTGATTCGCGAGGCCTGATGCCCGCACGCTGGCTTGTTTTGGTGCTGGTTGCCGGCTTCGGTGTGTCCTGCGGCTCCAAAGCTGAAGATTCGGGAGGACCGGACGTCGATTGTTCTCGGCGTCCGGCGCTCGATTGGCACAACTTTGGAAAGGGCTTCATGGACAAACACTGCAACGGCTGCCATTCCGTGCTCGTACCGGATGAATGGCGCCAAGGTGCACCGGCTGGCGTCGACTTCAACACGTATGGAGACGTGTTGGAATGGACCGACCGCATCTGGGCCCGCGGCACCCGCGCCGTCGTAGAAGAGCCCACGATGCCACCCGGTGGCGGCCCCTCTACGTTGGAGCTAGACCGCCTCGAAGAGTGGCTGAGTTGTGAGGTGGCGCTCGACAAAGCGGCGCTGGCGGAGGCACGGTGAAACGACTTGGTTGGTTGCTTCCGCTGTGGGTTGGATGTGGACAAGACGCGACGGTCAGCCTCAAAGAAGAGCCCGTCGCACCGGTGCAGCAGCCTCCGACCGAGGAGGAAGGCGAGGCAGGCGCGCCGCCGGACTGGAATGACTGCGCCACCGGCTACCTCGCGACGTTCTACAATCTGCCATCGACGCACCCAGATGTAGAGCCGGAGTTTTGGGAGGAGCCCGACTACGACCCCAACTTCGTCGATTGGTGGGATGCCACCTACCACGCTTTCGAAGAGTTCCAGCCATCGCTCGAAATGGGCGACAATTGGTGGCCGGTGGACCAAGGCCTCGACGGCGACCCCGCCTATTGGAGCGGCCGCTTCAACGCCTGGATTCGCGTGCAAGGAGACGGCCCCGTGCAGCTGAGCATGGGTGCGTCAACCGACGTTTGGGTGCTCGCCGATGGTGATGTCGTCGCGCGTCAAAGCTCGCCCGACGGGCTCAACGTCGAAGTGCTCGACATAGACCTCGAAAGCGGACAATACCCACTTGAGATTCGCTTTGCCCACCGTTTCGGGCCGAGCGCGCTCCGCTTGCGATTTGTGAGCGACAACGTCGCGGTTTGCTTTGCAGAGTACGACGCCAACGCCCGATAGCCGTCACCCCGAAGAAAGACCGAAGCCTTCCCCGCAGTCCTCCAAACCACACCCGTTTGGAGGTCTTTTTTTTGCACCTGACAATTGATTTGCAATTGAATTATTCCCCCCCGTGATACGAAATGCGGGATAGGGAGTTTTGCGTGCATCTTTTCCATCGTCGGATTGTCAAGCTCGTGACCGTCTGCACGATTGTTGGCGCCACGGCTTCGTTGGCAGCCCACCGCATGCCACCGTCGATTCTGGTGGTATCGCTCGATACGTTTCGCGCGGACCATCTCGGCACCGCTCGTTACCTCACGCCAAACTTGGACGATTTCGCTGCCGAGTCCGTGCAGTTCACCAACGCTTCAGCCCAAGCCAACATCACGTCGATGTCCCACGGCAGCTTGTTCACGGGCCGCTATCCATCCGAGTTGGGAATCCCTGGCCCACAGTTTGTGTTGGACACCAACACCCCCACGTTGGCGGAGGTCATCGGATACTACGGCTACACCACCGTTGCGGTGACAGGCGGCGGGCACCTCGACCAAAACTTCGGCATTATGCGTGGTTTCAAAGAACTCCACGTCCCGGCGCAGATGGGTTCGCTGTTTCACACCTTGCCGGTCGCCTTGGCGTGGCTTGATGCACGCCCTGCCGATTCACCACCGTTTTTCCTCTTCCTGCACACCTACGATACCCACGCTCCGTACCTAGAGCCAGCACCCTTCGGACACGCCTACGACACCCAGCAGCCCACACCTCTCGCGGAGTTGGTGCTCCATACTCCCGATGGCACCGAGCACGTGTTCGGCGACACCTACCTCCCGGGCGAAGAAAATCGCGGCTTGCTGGCCCGCCGCAAGACACCCCGCGCTTGGGACGCCTCCGCGCTCGACCATGTGCACACGCTGGCCCAGAACACACCAGGCGCCGCCACCTTCACCGACGATGATGCGGCGGAAATCCGCGATGCCTACGCCGCCGCGGTCGCATACACCGATGCGTGGTTTGGGCGACTTGTGCTCGAACTCAAAGAGCGCGGCATCTACGACCAAACCATCATCATCGTGTTGGCCGACCACGGCGAGTCTTTGGGAGAGCAAGGCTTGTGGGGGCATGGGGAGACCTTGTCCCAAGCCGAGCTTCATGTACCTCTGCTCATCCGGTTTCCCGGCGCCACGCCACGGGTCGTCGACCGTCCCGTAGAGCTGCTCGACGTAATGCCCACCGTACTCGAAATGGCGGGCGCTACCTTGCCCGCGTCGATGCGTGGCCGCTCGTTGGTTCCTTGGCTGCAAGGCGCAGCCGGTCCAACTTCTCCGCTGCAACGCGCCGAAGGCAACCGACGCATGATTTCCGTTGCCGACAACGGGCACCGTTTGGTGTTTTCCGGCTCAAGCGCATCGAATCCTTGGCTGGTCTCGTTGCTACAACGCGCTGCGCCCGAGGGTCCGGCTTGGTCGGGTACGCCGATGTCCGCATCCGAACGCGCGGAGCTGCAAGCGCGTATGGAAGCATGGCGGCGTTCGGTACCGGTCGTGTCCCCGTCCACCGAAGGCCCCACGGAAGCTGCATTGCAAGCGATGCAACGCCATGGATACTGGTCTCGATGATGTTTTGGATTTGGTTGTCGTGTGCGCCTGCGCCTGTGCCGGCGCTACCACCCATCTACCACGACGTGTCCAATCCAACGGAGCTCGCCGGCGTTGTCGCGGCGCTCGACAAAAACGGCAACGGAACCGTCGAGCGTGACGAATACCTTCGCGCCGCCGGAAACCCAGACCACGACCTCGACAACGACGGCATCTTGTCGACCAAAGAGTTGACGTGGGCGTGGATGTCTACCGACCCCCTCCACTTCGACCCGCAGCTCGAGGTCAAGAGCCAGCGCATCGACCCGCCTCCCGTGCCGCGTGGTCCGAACACGCGCCCGTCACCATCATCGCCGCTGCCCGCCCCCCATTCGCCTCCAGATCCCGATGCCGAGGCCCTTTTGTTTCTACGTGCCGAGATTTTGGCCCAATCTCCCGACGCGGACGTTCCGTCGGTGGCCGACACCCGGACCATGCCAACACCGCTCCACGTTCGCGCGCAGCTGCGTACGGCAGCCGATGCCCACGGGCTTTCGGACATTGCATCCCATCCATTGCTGTCCGCAGACCGCGACGCCGCCTCCCCATCCCCCTAGTTCGACCATTACTGTCCGATTGAAATACGGACCTCCCGTGGGATGACCACGGTGCAATGGGATATACCGGCAAGTACGAATCGTTGGGAGGATTGGAAATGGCACGGCTTGACCTCGTTGCGCTACGTTGTCCAGGATGCGGGGGCGACCTTCAATACGTTCCCGGTGCGCCAATTGCCAGCTGCCCGTATTGCGATGCAAAAATTGCATTGGTCAACAGCGGCCCTACCCACAACGCATCTCTGGACGGCAACGACTATCGAATGTTGCCGTTTCGTATGGACCGCAACCAATTCCGCGACCGATTTCTCGAGTTCTTGTCCGAAGGAGACTACACACCCCCAGACGTCTTCTCGATGGTGGAAGTGCGCAACTTCACTGGCCTCTTCGCCGCTACGTACCTGTGGGAAGGCTCCGCCCGCGTCGCATGGTCCGCGGCGGCCGGCTTTACGCGCGAAGAAACGTACGTCACCACGCGCACGGTCTCGCGCAATGGGAAGACCGTCACCGAGCCCACAACCGGCACCCGCAGCGTCACCGACTGGCGCCCCGTCTCCGGCGACCTCCTCCACGACTACCGCTTGGTCGCACAGGCCAGCGACGCTATCCCCGATTCGCTCTCCGCGCTCATCGAAGAATCCGGCGCCATCCCACCCTTGGACCGCCTCCCCGTCGTCGACCCCGAAGCAACCCGTGGCTTCGCGATTGAGCCCTTCCGCCATACACCGAGCGAAGTTTGGGATCGCTCTGCCAAAAAACGTCTGAATGAGGAAATCGAGACACGCGTCAAATCCGCGGTTCCGGGTGACAAGGCCGACAAAATTCAGTTCTCGTCAAGCCGGTCTCTCGAAGCTTGCACGCGCTTGTACCGACCCATGTGGCTTGCATTGTACCAATACAACGGCACCCAATTCGCATTTGCAATGGATGGCTCCGCAGGGAAGGTCTTGGGCACCCGTCCGATGGACTTTGCGCAACGGGACCGTATCAAAAAACTTGAAGATTCCATAAAGAATGCAGGCATATTTGCCATGGTTGCCGGAATCTTGAGCTTCTTTGTTATTCCATTTGTAGGTGCTATTATCGTCGGCGTGCTTTGGTATCTATACACCGACGGCCAGAAGAAGCTGCTGCGGGTCGAAAAGAAAAAAATCAGCGATGCGCGCAAAGCACGAGAGGATGCGATGGCCCGCATCAAGAGTGGCGCTGCAACCTTCGGAGAACGCCCCCCCGCGCCCCAAGTACCTCCCCCTGCGGCTCCCGAAGCGCCCCCCGCGCCGCCGTCCACGTGGGGAGACCAACCCCCGCCACTTCCGCCCGGCCGCCGGTAGCCCGCCGCGCTTTGGCCCCAGGAGGGTCAAAAATAGGTGCAGGTGCCTTGCGTGATAAAGTCCATCACGCCATCGCGGGCCGTGCCTTCGCCAAGGCGCGTCCCGGAGCCGGCGTAGTACCAAACGGTCGTCGTGTCCTGCACGTCCACCGCATAGGTAATCGAGAACGCCTCCTCGCCTTCGTAAAGCGCCTCTGGACAATTTGTCGCGCCAAGGTCGAGGCTCGCGTTGACTTGCAGTCCGATGTCACAAGGACCGCAGGCACCCGTATCTTCGGTGACCGCCGCCAAGGTCTGCCACTGCACCACACAATCGCTCGCGCCGGTGTCCACCCACGCTGCGTTGGCCTTGAGAATCCATTGTTCGGTGCCGACCCAGCGGTCTCCCATATCGCGGTACTCGCCCCAGAAAAACGACGTAGCGCCGGCAATGGGCGTACCATCAAGGTTTTCGCAGGCGGGGTCCGCTGACAGGCCAGCGCGCAGGTCGTCGGCATCGCTGTCCGCGTCGGTATCGGCGTCCGTATCGGCATCTGTATCGGCGTCCGTGTCCGTATCGGCGTCCGTATCGGCGTCCGTGTCCGTGTCCGTGTCCGTGTCCGCGTCGGTGTCCGCGTCGGCGTCGTCGCTCCAGGAGTCACCCGCCGACGTCTTTCCGCCACAAGCGGACGCCAAAGAAATCGCCAAGACCAATCCAAGGCCCGAAACAAAGTAGTACGCACGCATGGGTTGCATCCTCACTCTTCGACAATACAACAACGATACGGAATGGCTGCGGTTTCTGTGGTTCCGTTGGCGGAAACCTGAAACGTGATTTCCCAGTCACCTGTCATCTGAAACAACATGCCCACCGTCTCAAACTGCCCCCCGCCGAGGGCCGTCGTGGTCGGGACCGTCGCCATGCCGTGGTCGTGAGACGGCATCGTCGCATTGACGACAAGCTCTGCGCCATCGACGACCGCGCCAGAGGCGTCGGTAACGTAGGTCAACAGGACAAAGTCTTCAGTCAATGGAATCGGAGTCGGCGCAGACGAATACGACACCCGAAAGGCGCCGCCGTCGGTCACACCCGACGCGGGGCCGCCCAGCGCTGGCGTGTTGGCGGAGTCTGTGCCCGAGTCTTTGCCTCGACACCCCATCGCCAGCCAGATGCCACAAATCCAGACACGTTGGTTCATCACTGTTCCTTGGTCTCGCGTGGCACCATAGCCGGATGTTGGCCCGTCGTGTCTGCAAAAGGAGGGGACGCCGTATCTGTGCGGCGTCGGCGGCCGACCAAGGCCAATACGCGGCTGATGACCGGAGCGGGCCCATCTTCGGTCAAAGGCACGTCACGAAGGCCCACAACGCGCGTCGGATGTGGCGCCGAAGTACACGTCCAGGCGCGGGCTTCGACCGTCCCACCACCCGCGTGAAACAGCGCCCGCAGCCCCTCCCACGACGGCCGCGACAGCCACCGTGCTGTCATGTCAACGTCGAGAAGCTCGGCCAGAGGCACGACCTCCGCATCAAAGCCAAGGGCGTTCGCCACCGCAACAAGCTGTCCAAAGTGAATACTCACCTCGGGGTGGTCCAAATGGCGGGTCTCGGTGGGCACTTCGTCGAGCGCACCAAACTCGCTGAGGTAGACCCATCCCCCTGGACGCACCACGCGCGCCGCTTCGCGCACCAACTCCCACGCGCCGCGGTTGACCCACTGCCCCGGCGGCACGTCGCGGAGGTCGAGCACACGACTCCACGGGGCAATCGAAGGGTCGTCCACCGGAACCGCGGGAAGGTCTGCAATCACCTCGTTCGACACCAGAAGGTCCACTGAGGCGTCAGCCAAAGGCAAAGCAGAAGCATCTCCCAATCGACCTTCTGACGCAGGCACACGCGCATTTTGGGCCGCCAGCAGCACAGGGCTTCGGTCCACACGCACATACCGCTCCACCGCTTGACCGCGTTCGGAACAAAAGGCGAGGGCCGCTTCGGCGACCGCGCCCGTTCCTGGCCCCACTTCTGCGATGGACAGCGCCTTTTCCCGCGGCCAGTCCGCTTTTTCGAGGAGACGTTGGAGCAGCACCGCGCCAAAGGCCTGCCCACGCAGAGCGGCGTGGGGCGCTTCGAATGCATGGGCGAAGGTCGTCTCGACATCGTCGAAGTGGACGGACGCATCGACAATGCCGTCTTCATGCCACTGGCCCAGGCTGGTCGCGCCATCTGTGATTTGGTCGGCGCGGCGGGCACCATCGGGGCGCACAGGCAGGACGAGGTGCGCAAGCGAGCGGTCGCGGGCCGAGGACATCGACAAACGGAGCTGCACGGCTTGCACGTCGGGGCGTTGTAAGGGCCGCAAATGCGCGAGGACCGCATCGACGGTGCTCCCGGCGACGCGGGCAATGTCCGCGACGGTGCGCCGGTCGTCGATGGCAGCTTGAATCGCACATTCGGCGGGCGTCAGGGGCCACAACCGAAACGGCACCCCCCCTGCGGTTCGCGCGTGGGGAACCGGCACCCACAATGCTTGTTTGTCCGGTAAAAACAAGCACCACCACGACCGAAAGACAATACGTCTCGACCGGTCGTCGAAGTCATTGGCCAGGTCAAGCAAGCGCGCGGACACAACCGGAGGCATCGGGAGCGTCCCTTCGAGCTGCCCCAAGAGGCTTGGGGAAAACGGCATGTGGCGCCCCGTGGCATCAGACCACAACGCTTGTCGCCCATCTGCGAGGTCGATGAGGGTCCAACCCGGCTGCTTCCACTTCGCGGCGTTCCCGTCCGATTCCATACGCATTTCTCCGTACCCCACTCCGAACGAGCGGCCAACTGCCGGCCAGTCTACACGCGCGCATCGGCCGCGGGATACCCCCCATCGACCGAACGGCCCGCGCGACGCGATGCCCGGTCGGACCCCATCCCGCCCCGCCGATGCGCGGCACCCAGGAGCGCCCATGAGAACCGCCCTGCTTGCCCTTCTGTTGACAGGCTGTGACCCCCTACGCGCAGTGGTGGTGGACCACTATCCGAATGCCTGGGACGCCTCTGTGGGGGTCGCTGAGGCGGCAATTCGGGGTGTGCTCCGCCCGACGATAGATGGCCCCGATGCGCGTCGTACGAAAGTCCCCGTAGTCCTCCGTACCGAGCTCACCGGGCTCCAGCAGCCGACCGACATCCAGTTTCCACCGGGTCGAAACGACACCGTCGTCGTGCTCGAAAAGACCGGTCGCGCCCGCCGGTTTTCCGGTGGTCCCGATTGGGTCGAGCAAGCCAACGTGTTGCAGCTCCGCCCGTTGACGGAGTCGGAGCAAGGCTTGCTGGGCCTCGCGTTTCATCCGAAATTTGGAGCGGACGGCGGGCGCGTCTTTGTCCACCATTCCCTCGAAGAAGGGGGACAGCGCCTCGGCCGTATTTCGGCGTTTTCCGTCACGATTTCCGGCGACGCCTGGACAACCGGGCCGCTCGAGACCGTCCTCGATGTCGTGCAGCCTTACGCCAATCACGATGGCGGCCAACTCCAGTTTGGACCCGACGGGTACCTCTATATTGGCTTTGGCGATGGTGGTTGGCGGGCTGACCGCCAAGGAAACGGCCAAAACGCCGCCACACTCCTCGGGAGCATGCTGCGAATCGACGTCGATGGGCGCGCGGAGAACCGACCCGTCGAAGGCCGCCCCTACCGAATCCCCGCCGACAACCCCTTCCTCGACCAGCCCGACACCGCTCCCGAAGCATGGGCCATCGGCCTTCGCAATCCTTGGCGGTACAGCTTTTCACCGGAGGGCTTGCTCCTGGTCGCCGATGTCGGACAGGACCAATGGGAAGAGGTCGACCTCGTGGGCGCGGGCGACAATCTCGGCTGGAACACCCGGGAAGGACGCCACTGTTTTCCGGAAGACAAACCTTGCGAATCAAAAGGACTGGTCGACCCAATTTACGAATACCAACACGGTGAAGACGGCGTGTCAATTACCGGCGGATACGTCTGGACCGCCCCGTCCGTTCCTGCGCTGTCGGGCCGATTTGTGTTTGGCGACTTTGTCAGCGGCCGCATCTGGGCCTTGGCCGTTCCTCCCGCGACCTCCATCGACGCCGTCGCCCTGGGGCGCTTCGACATAATGGTGTCTACGTTTGGACGAAACGCGGCCGGTGAGGTGTTTGTGGGCGACTTCAAGACCGGCGCGGTCTACCGAATATCGGCGCCCTGAGCCGCCGGTCCATGGACATCGGGCCGAACGTTCAACGCAAAGCCCGCCACCAACTTGAACAAATAAAGCGCCGGCAACCACGCCGGCCCTACCGCCGTCGCGCCGAACCCCACCGCGCCCAACGACACGAGAAGGAGCGCCAATGGCCGCGCTTCGTCGGCACGGGGCCACAACCACACGAGGGCCGCGCCGAGCATCGCGGTGAGCCACAACAACGCCCCCCACCACGCATTTCCGTCGAAGGCCACCACGAGCAGCATCGGCGGCACAAGGTTGAGCCCCAATAGGGCCGCAATCGCTGCCGGACCTTTGCATGCCCAAAATCGTCCTGTAGATGGCAACGACAGGCCCACAACGCCCATCAGGATATCTGCGGTGACAAACGCCAACACCAAGCGGCCCCAGCCGTGGGGCGCAGCGCCGGTGAGCCCCAACACCACGCCCCCCAATGTGGCGAGCGAGACAGCAAAACCCGCTACACCACCTGCATCTGCCCCCAATAGCAACCGCATGGGCGGCGGAATCGGACCGTCCGGTCCCGCGTAAGCGAACGCCCCCCGCAACACCGCCGCCACATCGTCGACCACCGGCGCACCCACCACCGGAACCACCGCGCGCACAGGTTGCGCAACGACCCACTGGGCCGTCTCGATGCACCCGCGGCGCAGGCCCCACAACGAGCCCCGCACGCGACCCGGCGGCTGGAGCCTGTCCACCCCGCTGAGACGCGCAGCGAGGCCTGGCAGGCCCTTCCAGGCCGACGACGGCGGGTTCCAAATGAGGTCGGCGACAAACAAGGTGCCGCTCTCCCGGTGAACCACCAGAAGCTCCTCATAGCCGTGCCCTTCTACGCGATGCACCGCAAACTGCCCCCGCCATTCGGTCGGCTGCACATCGCGCAACGGAACGGTCGGCGGCATTCCTGGCGTCGCAGGCGTCGACGACGGCGCCCAAAACCGCGCCTCGGGCCACCGGGCGGCCCATTCGGGCAACGTCTCCGTGCGGTAGGAGTTGGGCGCGATGACATCCCGCACCCCACCCATCGCCGCCAGCGCGTCTGCCCACGCCTCCGACCACGGGAGCGGGTTGTAAACCCACGCGCCATCGGGTGTCTCGACGACTATCATCCGGTTGGGCACCTTCGCGCTCGGTCCCAATAGGCGGGTCGGCCGCGCGGGACCGTCAACCCCAAAAACTTGGGAAGAAATAGACGAAAATGGCGTCAATGTCATCGTTCACCTTCTTTTGTGACGAGGCCCAAGCCGGGGAACCATCGCCGCCACTCATCGGGGTGCCACAACGCGAAATACAAGCTCACCGTAATCAGCGAAAACGGGCCAAGCTCCATCAACACAAACAATACCGCGTGCATGGTCAGGCCAATGCACGCGTAAGGAACACGCAGGTCAAATCGCAGCAGCCGGGCTCTCCATCCCGCACCCGTTGGTTCTGTATGACGAACCCACAGCCACACACCCACCAGCGGAAAGCTGACTTCCCACAACCACGTCACGGCGGTGCCGATTTGGGTCAACGGCGCGATGTACGCGACAGCGGAGAGGTCATAGCGGGCCCAGCTCGGCGTCAACAGCGCGTAATAGACCGCCAAATACTTGCCCCACGGAAACCAGGACGGGCCGAGTTTCTGTAGACCTGTCGCTCCATATATCCAGCACAATTGAACGACCACCAACCAGCGCGGCCAACTGGGAATCAGCGTCGCCGTGCGCCAAGCGCCCGTTTTGCGCCACGCATCCACCGACAAGCTCGCCCCCGCACCGGACAAAACAAGCAGCCACAGCGCATTTTGAATAACCCGGTCGTGGCCGCCCCCCGCCGTACCATTGAGGGAAAACAAGGCGATGCAGGCTTGCAGACACAACAAGGCGCTGGTGCGTGAAAACACTCCAATGGTCAACGTTATCGCCGAAACCAGCCCGACTGCTACAAGCCCGCCCACAACGGGCTGCGTGGCTCCCCCGAGAGCCTGCACGAGCCAATTCGCGTCGGTGCGTGGGTGAATGCCGCCAGCGGCGCGGTCCACCCAAATGGGCACGGCAGAGTCGGTGAACACCGCCATTGCCAGGGTATACAGCACGATGAGGCCCACCGCGATGCGAAAGACAGCCATCGCCTCGGCCGTCTCTTTGCGCTTCAACAGACGTACATAGTTCGTCCAAAGTGCCGTCATGGTGTACCTTCAGATGACGAGCACTCTCCAACGGTTCGGACCTCCTGCCAACCCACCTGGCGGACGGGCAATGTCCTCAAATCCCGCAGCTCTGCGGGTTCTGGCAGAAACAGCCGCTCGACGGACACCCGCACTTCGCCCGCTTCGGGCGACAAAACAGGAACACGAACACACGAAAGCCAGTTCACGAACCGTATGTATCCCTTCTTATTGCGTCCCCACGACGCATCATTGAGCATCGCCCGAAACCGCTCGGAGTCGAGCTGGCGGGCGTTCCACGTCAGCTCGGGGTCGCGGGCACGGTACACGGGAAGCCACGCGCCGTCGATGTTTAGCTCGATGAGCACGCGCCCCGGCGACTGGTTGAGCATACCAAACATCTTCCAACTTTGGCCGGTCCCCGCGAGCGCATAATACGGACGAAACGGCCGGAGGAGCACCTGCCGCGCATCCATGAAGCTGTTTGCAAATCCGAGCACCCACGCTTCGCTCTCGGCGCGGGACACCGAGACGCCCAACGCGGACATCCCATCCCGCCAATCGGCCAACACACGCTGCGCTTCCCGGCCCGTCAGCTGCGCCGGCGTGACCCGGCTCGGACTTGGAAAGGCCATGATGCCTACTGCCAGCAGGTGCAACGCCACCAAAGTAGCGCGCGCATGGTCGGACCAAGTCAAGTCAGGGGTGGGGTGGGTCATCGGGGGCGTCTCGCGTTCGCAGAGGCGGCAATAACGCGCCGATTTCCCGGCCGTAGCGGCGCCGAACGAGAAACACGGCGAACACGCCGTCGACCTGACCCGTGTCGCCCGGCGCCCCGCCACGGGACGATAGCGGCCGCGTGGGGGGTTGAGACGGCCCCGCCGCGCATCTGCGATCTGCCGCCCCACGTCGGCAACAGACCAATTACAACATCGCCCCACCGCATTGGAGGCCCTATGACTCGTTGCCGCCCCATCCGCACCTTGGGGTGCGCCGCCGTCTTGTTGGTTTCAACACCCGCTGCCGCCGAGGACGACCTCGGAAAGCTGCTCGACTCCATTCCCGATGTCGAAAACGCACAAGCGCCGCCGCCCGTCGAAGCCGAAAAGCCCGTTGAAGAAGAAGACAGCCTGCCAGCCTACATCAAGGCCGTGCGCGGGGCGGTCGTCGCGAGCTGGGAACCCAAGGCCAAGGTCATCAAAAAGAACCCCAAAGCGTCCGCCGAGTTCTTGGTGAAGCTCGACCGCGACGGCAACATGACCAGCGTGTCCGCCGTCAAGCTCTCCGGCATCAACGCCTACGACCAGTCCGTGCTCAACGCGATTGCAAACGCGACCTTCCCCGCCCCTCCGCCGCACATTCTGACCGAGGTGGAGCGGGGCGTGGTGGTGAAAATCCCGGCGAGGGCGTACAACAAATAGCCAGGCCGGTCGCCTTGCCCCACGCGCGCCCCCGTCGCCGAGCCAAAAACCCGGCGATGGTGCCGTCCATTCGCAAACATCGTCCGTTTGTGCATTTTCGCGAAAATGAATCGCGATTCAGTGGACAGCGCGGCGACGCCCCCCCCCCCCACAGCGCGCCCCCTTTGCAGGGCGGGGCGACGTATTGGTTCCGCCGCAGTGCGTCTCCTGCAGCACGGGCTTAGCCCCCCAAGGCGCGAACCAACCGCTGAAACAAGGGGTCGAAGGCCTCGGGGCCCAACGTCACCCGCAGCTCACCGAGGCGGGCGTGAAGGACCGCTGAAGCGGCGCGCGCGCCGTGGTAACGCAGCGAGAACAGCGTGCGCACGACGACAGCGACCGCGGCGGGCGCTTCCCCGCGTCCCAAAAACGCCGCCGACCAACCCATCGCAGCGTCGGCAACCGCCAGCCAGTTGCCCCGCTGTTCGGCCGCAGCGAGCACCTTTCGGGCGACCCCCTCCGCATCGGACCATCGCTGCTCCTCCAACAAACACGCGATGAGGACCGTGCCCTGCGCCACGAGCTGCAAGTCGTCTTGAGCCGCCTCGGCGCTCTCGAACGCGGCAATCAGGGGCGCCATCGCCTGCTCCCGTCGCCCGTCCACAAGCCAAACGCCCGCAATCATGGCCTGGGACACCAACGCACGCCCCCGGTCTTCGTAAGAGAGCGCGAGGGACTCCGCTTGCACCAGCCACCCCACCGCTTGCTCGGACTCGCCCCCTTGAATGAGGCGCTCGGCCAGCGTCTCGAGCGCATCCAAGCGGTCGTGGGCCTGGGCCGGCGAAGATAGCAACGGAATCGCCGCGGTCAAGCGTTCCATGGACTGCTCGGGAAACACCTCTGCGGCAGTCAACAGCCAGTCGGCAGGACACGGCTCGTTGTCATACGTGCCAAGTTCATCGAAAAAGCCTTCCGCCGCCTCAGGACCACGAAAGCGCGCGACTGCACGACATGCACGTAGGTGCAGCGCACGTTCCCGCACGTAGTCTTCCCGCCGTGTAGCCGCGGCAGCCCCGCGCAGGTACCGGTCGACGGCTTCTCCATGCCCCATGTCGAGGGAGTAGTCCCCGGCGACGTGCAAGAGGTCGACCAGCGCGCGGTCGTCGGGCAGCTCGCGCAGCATCGCCGCCACCTCCCGAATCCGGGGCACCACCAGCCGACGGTCGGGACCGAGCAAGGGACGGGTGCGCAGCAGCTTGAGCGTCTGCTCGGCGTCGAAAATGCGGTCGAAGTAGGCCTCGTCGACCACAGACGACCGCGGCGGAGCGCCCACGTCGCCATCAATGAGGGGGTCGGAGAAGCGTTCAGACATCGAGTGCTCCCGCGAGGGTCTCGAAGGCCCACCGGCGGAGGTCCAGCAGGCGAAGGCGCGCGCTTTCGAGCTCCTCGACCACCGCCTCCACGGCACGCGGGTCCACTTCGTTGCGGGGTAGGCCCGCGAGTCCTTCGACCCGTCGCCCCGCGCGCAAAATCGTCCGCGCAACCCGCCCCAGCGCGTTGTCTACGACATCGAGCGGCCCGCGAACCGGCGCACCCGGTCGCACCCGGCTCACGGCAAACCCTGCGGCGGCGACCTCGACATGGGCCTTGCCTGCCGCATTCATGAGGTAACGGGCCGCATGGAGGGCAGGCTCGGTCACACTCGCGGGAATCGGGCGGTCGGGCGACTCGGTCGCCACTTCGTAGCCGGTCGCAAAGAACGCCAGCGCGGCATCGAGCTCCGCCAAGTCGGGGTCGTCGCTGCCAACTCCGCTTTCGAGGTCACTGTCGAGGTCGATGGGGGGAACCTCGGGGATGTAGGCCGGGGGCAGCAAGCCCGCGAGCGCACGGCCACCGAGCACCGAAGGAGGCGGGAGTTCTTCTACCGGCACCGAAGGGACCGGCCCGCCCAGCAAGGCTTCGAGAACGTCCGGCGCGTGCAAACGGCCTTCTTGGGCCAGAGGCCGCGCCGCGGAGACAGTCGCAGGCCAGGCTTCTTCGGCAAGTGCGAGGGCCACCGCACGGTCGGTGCGCTCTCCCCCCCCTTCTAAGGCCTCGGCGCACACGGCCAAGTTGGCCATTCGCGCGACTCCGCCCGCAAAGCCACCCACCTCGGGGAACAGAACCGAGGTCGCCCCGGCCAACGTGCGCGACACCTGGCGGGCACGCCGACTGCGGCCCGATTCGGCGAGAAAGCGCGCCATCGCTCGCGGTCGGCCAATGGGGTCGGTGGCGCCATCACGGCCAACGAGGTCTTCGGGCACCATCACCCGGCGGCCGATGGCTTGGGGGTCAAATAGGCAGGCTTCGACGGTTTGGTAAATCGCGTCACCATCGCGGGGGGCGTCGTCCAGCGGCGGCGTCGGCCCGATTTGGCGGTCGATGCCGTCAATATCGGCCATCGTCAGCTCGCCGTCGTCCTCGATGGTCTCGGCGAAGGGATCGTCGGCGGGAGCTTGAAAGCTGCGCCGAGGGGATGGTGCAATTCGACCGGAGCGGGTTGGCGCGTTGGGGTCGTCGTCATCGTCGTCGCCACCAAACAAATGACCGACCGCCCAAGGGTCGCCGTCCGCACCGCCGCCACCATTGTCGGCAGGCGCCGTGGGCACTCCCCCGCCACCGTGGCTGGGCGCGTCCAAGTCGCGGTCAGCATCGACATCTTCGCCGACCTCCTCCACCAACTCGACCGCTTCTTCTTCTTCGGCTTCGACGCCCCCTGCGCCGGGCGTCTCGATTTGATTGCCCAACAAGGCCGCGAGCGCCGCGTTTCCGAATTGCGAACCCACCCGACCAGCTTGGTCGGGCGCCATCTCCATCCCCTCTTCCATTGTTTCGAGGGTCTGCTGGTCCTTGGCGTCTTCCTGGACATCAAAGTCGGGCTTCTGTTGCTGTAACCGTCGTTGTTCCTGATAGCCGCTGGCCAAGGTGCCCTCCGGCGGATTCACCACAAAAGCGTGCGGCTACAACCATATCCCGGCGGCGTACCGGTCCACGCACCAAGTCCGAAACGCACCCCAACATCCGTATTTTGCAGACGCCTTCGGCCCCGTCCGGCGCGCACCCCGTCGCGCACGGACCTCCCCGTCATCGTGTGGCCAGAACATTCGTATGCGAATCGTTCGCGGCGCATCGCTCGGATACAACGAAGAAACGAGCCGCAAGCTGCCTGGGAGGCGACATGGTGTGGTTGGGAGTCCTTTGGTTGTCGTTGACCGCCGCGGCCAGCGAGCCGATTCCCCTCGACGTAGAGCTGGCGCGCAATGTCGGCGATGGCCTCTTCGCCGCCGGAGACCCCACCGGTGCGCTGCAATGGTACCGCGTCGCACGATGGCTCGAACCCACGGGCCAAGAGCTAGACGGCATCGAAGTTCGCATCGCAATGGGCTTGGAGGCCACCGGTCTGTATTCCCAAGCTGCCGCGCAATACGAGCAGGTCGCCCACGTTTACGGCGACCTCGCCACCCTCCGCGCCGGCGTTTGCCGGTTCCGCAGCGGCGCACCACGTTGGGGCGAAGACACCTTCGCGCAGCTCGTCTCCGAAAGCCCAAGCACCACCGCCGATGTGGCCCTGCTGCGCGGAGTGCTTTGGCTTGAGGCCGGCGACGCAGAAACCGCCGCCGACGCATTCGCCCGTGTCCCCCTCGCCGACCCCCGGAGCGCGACGGCCGCCGGGCTCGCCGCCCGAAGCACCGCCGTTCCGTTGCACAAATCCCCGGCTCTTGCGGCCAGCCTGAGCATCGTGCCTGGCATGGGCCAGCTGTATGCGGGCGATGCCGCTGCCGGTGTGCGAAACATCGCCCTCGCGGGTGCGCTCGGCACGAGCTCGATGATGATGATGAAGATGGGCGACGAAGGTACTACGTGGGCCGCAGGGGTCGGCGGCGCGCTGCTGACGACCGCCACCATCGGCTGGACCGTCAATGTCATCGGCGCATGGAAACGGGCCGAGAAGGCTGCGACGGCCGCAACCCGCGCCCACGCCGAAACGGTACGCACAGAAGCGCTCCAAGCACTGCCCGCCCTCCCCCTTTTGCCGTCTCCCGCACAACTCGTGGGTGCCACAACGAATGAATGAATCCTCATTCAGTGGCCATCCACAGAAAACGAGGGGCTCTATCGCCCAAAAATTCCAGCCGCGCGACCCAATCGCCACCCGATTTCCGTTACTCCGAGACCGTAGCACCCCGATGGTCGACCCAACCTCCGGGGAGCGTCTCTGTCGGGGCGGGTGAACCCATCCGTCCCATTGTGACGAAAACCGAGGTGCAACGTGGTTCGTGAACGCTGGTACGTCATCGCGGAAGGACGGGAAATCCAACGAAAACCGGTGGGCTTACGACGACTCGGACAAGACATGGTGGCCTGGCGGGACCAAGCCGGGCGGGTGCGGGTCGCCGACGACCGCTGTCCCCATCGCGGCGCATCCTTGGCCAGCGGGACCGTCGAAGATGGCTGCATCACCTGTCCCTTTCACGGCTGGCGCTTTGACGGAGACGGCGCATGCAAGCGCATCCCGAGCAATGGCGACGAACCTGTCTCCGCGCAGGTCTACGACACCCGCGCGTACGCCGTGCGCGAGGCCCACGGCTACGTTTGGCTATGGTGGGGAAAGGCAGACGCACGACAAGAGGCCACACTGCCTGATATTCCGTGGCTTGCGCCCCTCACGGCGCCCGGGATGCGCTATTCCACGTTCGTCAGCGAATGGCGGTCTCCATTGGAGCGATGCGTCGAAAACCAGCTCGATATGGCCCATTTGCCCTTTGTCCATCGGGACACCATCGGCCGGGGCCTCCCCCACCGCGTGGATGTCGAACTTTCGGTCGACGGCGACACCATCACGTTTTGGAACAAAGACCCGCGCTTTCCTTCCCGGCTCACGTTTATTGGCCCCGGCTTGTGGTGCCTGCCGCTTGGAACGCGCGTGATTCAGCACATTGCCTTTGTTCCCATCGACGCACAACGAACACGCCAATACGTTCGCGCCTACCGGAACTTCCTGAATGTGCCGTTGCTCGGACCATTCTTCGACTGGGTGATGCGGTTCTACACCAAGAAAATCTTTCACCAAGACCGCGACGTTGTAGGAACCCAACCGGCCAACCCCGCTCCGGGCCAAGAAAAGCTCGTACAAGCAGACGCTCCGATTGCGGCGTACCGCCGGTGGCAAAAGCGCCTCGCCGCCGAACAAGCCGCCGCAGACGAGAGCCCGCGCAGCACCCCCTCTCGGCCGGACTGAATCGCCATTCATTTCCAGTTGGGGGGTCAAGGCAAGCGGGTCAACACCTCCGGCCCGTCTTCGGTCATGAGCACGGTATGCTCCCACTGGGCCGCCCAGCCACCGTCTTCGGTCACGATGGTCCAGCCATCGGCCAACGTTCGCACACGGGGGTCGCCCAACACCAAAATCGGCTCGACCGTAAACGCGTGGCCGACTTGCAAAATCGGCCCCAACACGGCCGGTCCAACATGGCGCACAAAAGGCGGCAGGTGCATCTCTCGACCGATTCCGTGTCCGCCAAACGACGTGACCACCGTACAGCCCTCTTTCCGGGCGAGCGCTTCAATTGCCGCGCCGACGCGCCCAATGGGGTGCCCCACGCGCGCAGCGGCGATTCCGATATCCCGACACCGGAGGGTGGTCTCCACCAAATGCCGCGCTTCGGGCGACAACGTTCCCAAGCAAACCATCGTGGAGGTGTCGCCGTGCCAGCCGTTGAGTTCGGTGGTGACGTCAATATTGACAATGTCACCCTCTTCCAACACGACATTGTCGGAGGGGATGCCGTGGCAGACGACCTCATTGCGACTGGTGCAGACCGCCGCCGGAAATCCGCGGTATCCCAGCTGACTCGGACGGCCGCCCAGCGCCGCGGTGTGCTTGCGCACGAGGCGGTCGATTTCCGCCGTCGTCATTCCCGCCCGCACTTGCGACCGCACAAATTCCAATGTAGCCGCAGCGGCCTTACCTGCAGCACGTAGAGCAGGCCAATCTTCTGGGGCAACCGCGACAAACGGACCAAACATCCCACACTCCTCAACGACCGACGGCACCGCCTAATGGATTGGCCGCGCCTGGGTAGGCGAATGGGGAGTCGAAGACGGCATCGCTGCCGAAACCGCGTAAACGCCGGGATAGACCGGCGGCCCCAAATCCTGCGCCAAGACTGCATACGTCGCGGGAGAAATCGGCTCCCGACGCCCGACGACGAGCACATGGGAAAAACCGGCGGCCGCAAGCTGCGCCGCGAGCCCCGGCTGGGCACGCCCATCGAGCCACCCATCTGCCCCGCGGCGCAACACCGCCGCGCGGCCGGCCCCCATCGGCTTTCGCAGGCCTTCGAGCATCGGTCGCTGGTGCAAGGGCTGTAGCCCCAACGCAGCGTCACCCGCCCCCGTAAGGTCGACGATAGCGCCCGACGCATGGTCCCGCAACCACACGGCCTGGGCCACACCCGCGCGGGGGCGGGCCTCGCCCCACGCCGCAGCGTCGGGCATCGCGTTGCCCCCCCACCAAAGCCCCACGCCGAGCAAACCAACACCGAAGCGCGGCCAGCGCCGCATCAACGCCACCGCCAAGAGTGGCACTGCTACGAGCATGGCGCGAATCGGGTGGTGCATCCGCCCCAAGCCGGGAACCAGAACCATCAACCACGCAAGGGGCGACGCCACCACCGCTACGTCGGACTTTGCACCCGGCGTCGGCCCCAAGGCCACCACCAACGGCACCATCACCACAGCCCACCAGCGCCAACGCCCCACTGCGGCCAAGAGTCCCATCCACAGCAACGGATGGCTGCGAAACCGCGCCGGAACACTCGTGTCGCCCCAAACACCCGCCAGGGGCAAGCTCGTGTAGTCGGCGGGGGGGCGATGGCTCCCGATGCCCGTAAGCAAGGGCACCAACGAGGCGAGGTAGGGTCCCATCACGAACGCAGAACCCAACACAAAGCCAAGGGACGGACGCAACACAAGAGCCAATACACCGACCAACGCACCCGTATACAGATAGCACAACCCCTGCACACCTGTCAACACGCCCGCAAGTAGCGCGTTTCCACGCATGAGCATTGCCAACGAGAGCAAACCCGGCCAAACTACACCCGACAATCCACGCCCTCCCGCGACCTCGTGCAGCATAACGGGCGTCGCCGCCACCCAGACGCCCGCCCATGCAGCGCTCCGATGGCTGCACCGAAGCGCGCGCGCCAGCACCACCGTCGCAGCGACATTGCCGAGGTGGTGGGCCATTTGTGTCACCCCCCACCACACCCGCACGTCCCCTTCAGCGCGCGCCAGCAACGGCCCCAGCACCATCGCATCAAACGGATTGGGGATATGGCTCGCGAGACCTTGGGCGCCCTCCGGCCAGTTCTGGCGCGCAAGCCACGTCTCCGCGCCGCCGTTCCCCTCTGCAAACCACAACCAAAGCGCCCCCAACAAGTCCCGATGCTCCCACGGACGGTCAGGCCCCCAAGACGTCCACCAAACCGTCGCTGCCGGTCCCAGCAACAACAAGACGGCCGCCCCCGTCGCCACCAAGATGGCCCCCAAAAGAGACAGCACAGGCCGATACCGATAGAGCAAACCCGAGGCCAACAAACACCGTCCTCCCACCGGATGCCCCTAACGAGGTCGCGCCGCCACCGATACCCCAACCGAGCATTGCGCACACGTACGGGGTAAAAGCGGACCTATGGGCAACCGATGGGTCCATCGCTGCGGGTCGCCGGGGACCCTCCCCCCCTGGCTGCGGACACGCGGCACGGTTCTCGGCGACGTAGGGGTCGTCGCCATCGCGTTTTGGCTCCGGTGGGTCTGGATGGCCCAACAAGGTGCCCGCCAGCTTGGCGTCGACCCAAACGACATCCGCTCGGTGCGCCGCGCTTACGATGGCCACGAAACCGCCCTGTTTCGCGCGTTTTTGGGCAATCCGCCCGATGTGTCCCCCCAAGCGTGGCCCTTGCCGGTGGCGTCGTACGTCGCGCTCGGCCAGATAACGGACCACCCCGCCGCTCCCGTGCTCGTCGCGACGCTTGTGGGCGCGGTCACCGCAGGCCTCGTGTCGCGCTTTGTGCGCCACCAACTCCCTGTGCACCACCCCCACCGCGGCCTCGCCGCCTTCGTCGCGGGGCTGCTCGTAGCGGTGTTGCCAGAGCATGTCGCTTGGTCCACAAGCGCGCTGCCCGTCGTTCACGGCGTCGCCGCGTGGACCGCCGCCGCCGGCTGCACCTCCCCCGTCGCGCGCGGAGCCTGGGCCGCTATCGCTGCGGCGCTGCGGCCCGAGCTGGCGCTGCCATCGCTGTTTCTCGGTTGGCCCGGCGGCGCTGCGGTCGTCGTGGCTGCGGTGCAGCTCGCGTGGGTTGGTGTCCCACCGTCTGCGCCCTTCTGGCCTGTGTTTTGGTCCAACTTGCCCCTCGTCGGTTACCTTGGGCCTCTCGCGCTCGTGTTGGGTTGGCTCGGCTGGCAGCAAAGCGACACCGAAACGGGCAGTCGCTTTCGTTGGATGGCCCTGCCCATCGCCGTTCACCTCGTCGGCGCTTCCTTCTCCGACTACGGGGCCCGTCACGCCCTCGTGGGAGCATTGGTGTTGTGCGCGGGCGCCGGCGTCTGGGTAACCCACGCCAAACGCCCCCTGCGCTTCGCCCCAGTCGCCCTCCTCATCGTGCTTGCAACGCAACTTGACAAATACCACAACATGTGGTATATTACACAATCTACGCCCCCTGCACCGTCTACACCCCAGACCGACGGATGCATCGAAGTGAGCGATGAGCCGCCCGTTCCCGGTCAGCCGATGCCCTCTTGGGTCGCGTTGGTCGACGGCACCCTCTCTGCCCCTTGCTTCGTCTGGGGCGAAGCGCCCGAGCACACCGCCTGGAATAGCCGCGGCTTGTATGACCGCGCGTACCGGATGCGCACACTCTGGACGCTCGTGCCTGCGGGCACCCTCACGCCGGGGCCCGGTCGCCCTTGGCGACAAATGTGGCGATTGACGGACGGACCCGGCATCGAACAAGCTACGATGGCCAAGTCCCCCGGAGCCGAGCATCCATGAGCGCCCCCACCACCCGTACCGGCCACGCATCGCACGACCCCTCGCCGGCGCCACCTCCCCCGCCCAAGACGCCCCAGCTCACGGGCGCCCACGCGGTCGAGCTGCTGGCCGTCACGGGCGCCGCGGCGGCGATTCGGGTGGCGGCTGCGTGGGCCTTGGGCGAAGGCGCGCCGTTTGGGCCGGACGGAACCGGCGCCGAGGCCGCCGTGCACCTCGGTGGGCACCTTTATCCGCTGCACATCGAGCTCATCCGCTACGCCGGTGACGCCCGCACGGCTTCTTTGGTCACCGGTACCCTCAGCGTGACCCTCTTGTGGCTCATCGGCCACCGCACGCGCATTGGCGGCGCAGGCGCGTGGTTGGCGGCGTTTCTTCCGCTTTCGGTCTACCCCTCGGCATTGTCCGCAGGCGACGCGCCCGCGCTCTTTGTGGTCCTGCTGGGCGTATTTTTGGCCACGTTTGGACGCGTTGGGGAGGTCATCGGCGGCGCGCTGGCGATGGCGAGCGTGATGGTCAAACCCATCGCATTGCCTGCAATGGCACTGTTTTTCTTGCGGCCGCTCGGCTTTTTGGGGGCGGCCCTCACCTTGCCCTGGGTGGGCCCCACGCTCAAGCCTCTGTGGGCACCCAAAGCACGTTCCGGCATCCTCGGCAACTGGTGGCCGGAGCTTGGGGGCAACCTCCCCCTCGACCCCGCCGACTTCGCGTATGTCGTACAAATCGGTGTGCAGCAATATATCGACCAAGAGCTGTGGGTGGGCACGTTGCTCGTGCCGCTGGCGGCCATGGGCGCCTTGTTTCCGCACCGAGAAGGAGCGCCAGAAATCGGCACGTTGCCGCGAGCATCGGTCATCCCGATGCTGTTTGTCGGGATTGTGGTCGCCGGAGCATTTGGAGACATTTTGTCACCGCGCTACCTCGCCGCCGCGATTGTGCCATTGCTGCTCTGGCTCGGCATTTTGGTGCCGCGACCTCTCGCGTTTGTCCTGCTGCTACCCACTTGGGCTGTTATTAGTCAAGTCGCCGACTACCGCAAAGAACGCGACCCCCTCGCCGTCATACCCACGAACCCCATCGTCATCGACATTCCGCAGGTCGATGCGCGCGCGCTGTTCGAAGAGTCGAGCACCCAAGATGCCACGGCAATGCGCCAAGAGGCCGCCCGACTGGCTGCAACCTTGCCCAAGAACGGCAGCGTGCGCATCGAACGGCGCGCCCACGGCCGGGAAGGCGAGCTGACCTGGCCCCTCAAGGTCGCTCGGCCTGATGTCAACATCGTTGTCGAAGACTGACACCACGCGCTCTTGCGTAGCAATACTCGGCCTCGCGGCGTTTCTGCGCGGGCTGCACGGCATTGTGCGCTGGCACGAGGACGCGTGGCGCTATGCGGCCTATCCGAGCGCGGTCGTGGACCACCTCGAAGCAGGCGCGGTTTGGGCCCTGCCGTCGCAGTTTACGGGCCTGCACCCCCCCGCATGGCCCCTATTGCACGCATTGGCCGAGGTCTTGGGAGCGCCGCCGCTGGTCTGGTTGCTGATGAGCATTGGCTTTTCGCTGGGCGCGGTGGGGGTGGTCGCCCGACGCAGCCCTGTGTCTGGCATGATTCTTGCAACGGCACCCGTCGCGGTCCATTATTCGGCGGAAGTAAACCAATATCCGCTGCTCATCTTCGCATTGGCGATGGTGTGGGCCGGGCCCCACCCCCGCTGGGTGCGCGCAGCAAGCGTGCTGGCGGCATGGACCCACGCGTTGGGTGGAATTTCCGCCCTCACGCGGGCTGTGGTGCAACGCGACAAGCGTGCGCTCGGTTGGCTCGTCGTCGCCGTCTTGCCGTTATTGCCGACCATTGGCCGCTTGTTGCACACCGATGCCACATTTCGGCAGCCAGACCTCCGACCGGACCTCATGTTCGCGGACCTCGTGGGGCGGTTTGGTGTGCTGGGCGTGTTTGTTTTTGGCCTCGCGACGTTCGGAATGCGACGGATGCCGTCGTTGGCGGCGGGTGTCGCGCTACCCTTGGCGGCCATTGCGGTACTCGTGGGCCTCCACATCGCCGCGCCCCATCAGTTTCCGTACTTATTGGTGCCCTTGGTGCCCGTCGCCCTCGCGACCGCGACTCTCACGGGCAAATGGCGCACGCTCGCGCTGGTGCTCGCCGTCGCCCAAGGCGCGTGGCAGCTGACCTACGACGCCCAACGTGTCCGCACCATCCTCGAAGACAACCGCCAGCACGCACGGGCCATCGATGTCGCCATTCCGCGGCTCACGACCCCCTGGAGCTGCACCGATATCCCAAGCCCCGATTGCGCAGGCGACGCCCTCGTATTGCTGCGCCTTCCCGGCCAGAATGACGACGACAAGACCCGTTTCAGCCCGGAGCTTTGGCGCATCCGACCGTGGTGGCGCGCAAGCCGCGTGCTGCCCCCGACACCAAGCGGCGATGCCTTCGATTGGTCCGACCACCGAAACGGCCAACCCCGCCTCGTCTCCTTTCCCCACGGCCAATTCGTCGTCTACGTGCACGACCAAGTGCGGCCAAGCCTCCGCACGCTCGGGGCGCTGCACCCAAACGTGTGGCTGGTGGTGTCCGTCCCCACACCGAGCCTCGAAGCAGAGGTCGCGGCGCTGCTCAACGGCCCCGCGACGCCCATTGGCCCCGACTTGCTCGGACACCTCACGCCCGCGGCGCCAACGGTGGTGCAACCGGAAACGGAGCGATACACCACCCCAAACTGAGGGCACCATGAGCGTCAACGATTGCCGAACCTGGGTAGAGAACGTCGTGGTGGGCGATATGTTGTGCCCGTGGGCCGCGGCCCCCCTGCGCGCGGGGCGCGTTCGCTTCCAAGAAAGCCGCGCCACCGACACCCACGAAGTGCTCGCCGAGCTTGTTTTTGAAGCCCGTTTGCTGTTGGAAGAAGGCGGTCCCGAGACCACTTTGCTCGTTCTGTTGCCCGAGCGGTTTCCGGTCTCTTTCGAAGAGCTGCTCGACCTCGTCGACATCGCTGACAACCTCTTTGACGATATGCCCGCCGATGAGACCGACAGTCTCGGCGACGCCGTGCAGCTTGTGGCATTCCATCCCGAATTTGCGTATGCCGACAGCGAAGCCGACGACCCCGCCAATGGCACCAATCAAAGCCCCGTGCCGATGGTCCATTTGCTGCTGCGAGAACAGGTCGAGGCAACGGGAGCCGATGGCGAGGCGATTGCCTTGCGAAACGCCACGTTCCTTCGCGAAAAGGCGGCTGCTGCTTGCCCCCACGCCAAGCGTCCCTAAGATACACCGCCCCCGGGGCCCGCGAACGAGGGCCACGGCTGGCGTGGTCAGCCCAATCCGCGCCCCCCATTCGTTCTGCATCGCGCGACACCCCAGGTCGCGGGCGATTGTGCGTTCGGCGGGGGGAACCCGGGGACATCCCCCCAAGTGTGGTTGCAGGCAGGTTAGTCTAAACGAAACACGCCGGTGGTCGAACCCCAACCCAGGCTCACGAAACGATGTCACGCCCGGTTCCCGCCCCTACGCCCGAGCAGCTCGCGTTGCTGACGCCTGCGATGCAGCGATGGTTTCACGTTGCCGATTTCGTGAATCGCCACCTCAAGCCCCTGAGCGCCGCGTGGATCAGCACCACGATGCGGGCGGTATTGTGGTTTACGGCGGGAAATCGGCTGCGGGTACACGGCGCGGAGCACGTCGCCGACCTCGACCGCCAGTCGCGGGTGCTGATGGTCGCCAACCACCGCAGCTTCTTCGACTTTTATGTCGTGGCTTTTGCCAATGTTCGCCATACCCAAATCGCCCGCACCGCCTTTTTTCCCGTGCGCGCTGAGTTTTTTTACGAGGGGGCCTTGGGTTCGTTCCTCAACTGGTGGATGACCATCATGGCGATGTTTCCCCCGATTGTTCGCAATGCCGAACAACGCGAGTGGAACCGCTATGCTATGCAGCGCCTCGAAGCCGAGCTGAAAATCCCGGGCACTTGGGTCGGAATTCATCCCGAAGGCCGCCGCAACAAAGACGGCGGGCCGTATACATTTCTCAAGCCGCACGCCGGCACCGGCCGCATCGCGCTTTCCGTCGGTGATGTGCGTGTTGTGCCGATTTACGTGGTGGGCATCTCCAACAACCTCGCCCGTGAGACGTCCTTCAATTGGTGGAAGCCCGAGAACCACCCCATTGACCTCTACTTCGGGCCTTCTGTCGACCTCTCCGACCTCCGCGCGCAGACAGAAGGTGGCGAAGAGCCGGCTCCGGCATTGTCCGCGGCAGCAGCCGAGCGTTGTATGGCCGCAATTCACGCGTTGGCCGAACTACACCGCGTCCAATGGAATCCCGAACACCCCTCGTTGGTGGAGCCAGCGCAGGAACCGTAGATAGGTTAGACCGTAGGTTTGCTTCGTTGGGAGACGAAATGGCGTCTGAACTCGACCTCGCACACCTCGCACGGCATCCGCGTCCAACCTACGGATTGTCCGTATACCGATGGCTTGTGTACCGCCTCACTTGGCACTTGGTAGCCTTTCTTCATAGCATTTGGTGGCGCGTCCGGCCCTCCGGCCATGAGAACCTACCCAAAGACGGTCCTTACCTAATTTTGCCCAACCATACCATGAGCCTCGACCCATGGATTTTGGCGTACGCGCTCTACCGTCCCATGCAATTCATGGCGTCGGCGCAGTCCTTGACGGTGCCCATTTTGGGTCCGATGCTCAAGGCGATGGGCGCATTTCCAAAAGTGAAGTACGTCAAAGATGTAAGCTCAATGCGTTATATGACCGACTTGTACGATAACGGACAAGTTGTTACTATTTTCCCAGAAGGGCGCCGTAGCTGGGACGGTCATACGCTAAAAATCATGCCCGGCATCGGGCGCACAATCTTGCGCATGAACGCGCGCATCGTCATTGCACGGATGTACGGCAACTATTTTATGCAGCCCCGCTGGGCCAAGTACCCCCGCTGGGTGCCCACGGACATCGAATACGAAGGCCCCATCACCTACCCCGCCGACATGAGCCCAGACGAGGTCACCGCCGACATTCAAGCGCGCCTCCAAACGCCCCCACGGTTGCGGGCCGGCGCACGCACGTGGGGCTTTCGCATCGCCGAAGGCTTGACCAAGTTCTTGTGGGCCTGCCCCCAATGCTTCACGCTCGAAGGCTTGGTGGTCACGGGTGCCAAGCGCGACCATGTTGCTTGCCGCTCTTGTGGAAGCCGTTGGCGCCTCGACATCGAAACGCGCTTGCATCCGTCTGACGGCACGGCTTCCATCACCGTGCGCGACGCATTCAAGAAGCTCGATGCCCACTTTGGCACCCAGCCCGTCCAGGACAAGACCATCGCCGAAACGTCGGGCGTCGTTTTGCAAGACGCCCATGCGCGCGTGTTTATGGTCCCCCGCAAGGCCAAAAAGAAGATGGTCGCCCAAGGTGCGCTGCGCTTGCGCGCGGGGGAGTTGGAGGTCGTCGCCCATGGCGAGACCCTCTGGAGTGTCCCCCTGGCGGACCTCGTCGCTGTTTCCGTTGAGCTCGGCAGCCGCACGCAGATTCGCACCGAAGATGCGCTCTATGAGTTGGACGTGCCAGGGGGAAGCGTGCTCAAGTGGGGACACTTCCTCAAGCGCTGGCGCTTCCCCGAAGACCCCGAGCCGGTGGGCTAACTCGCAGAGTTTTCAGCGAAACCGCCCTGCACGCGCCGTCTTTCCAAAACTGAATCGCCATTCAGTGTCGATTCGTGCGGGGTTAGCCCACACCCAAGGCGAGCGCGGTGGCCACGCAACCGAGGGCCGCCGCGACGGGAATCGCGAGGTTGTCGTCGATGCGCCGCGCGAACAGCTCCGCCAAGGTCGCCGGAACCGAAGCACCCGCCGCCAACGCCAGTTGGGTGGGCAAAGAAAGCCCGCCCACCAAGCCCCCGAGCACCGCCAAAGAGACCCCCATCGCCATCGCGAGAAACGCGAGGGAGCCTTCTAGCGAGCGACCGTTGACCAAGCGGATGCGCCCAAACCGGCGCCCCACGATGCCCGCAAAGGGGTCGGCCCACCCCAAAATCGCAAAGGCAACAACGGCGGCTGTGGGCGAAGACAAGGCACCTACCGCCAACAACGCGGTCGAAAACCATGTTGCGGAGTTGACCTTGTGTGCTTCATGGGGATGGGCCACCGGTCCAAAGAGCGTCATCAGCATTCGATTGATGACCGGTGACTGACGCCGCGACAGCTCCATGCCCCAGGCCATCAGGGCAACCGGAAGCGCGGCCCACACCATCGTTTCGGAGGTGGTCAACGTGTGAATGACCAACACCGCGCTCGAACCGCCAATGACATGAAACACCGCGCGGGTGTGGTTGGTGGGGCGAAGGCTCGGCGCTGCACCGCCGGTCTGCCGAACGTGGCGCGCGAATGTCTCGTAGGCCGGCAGAATCGAGCGACGCCAGGGGTCCCAACCACCGGCATCATCGGGATGCAGCGACAAGGCCGCGGCGAGGGCGTCCGCGCCGGGAATACCGGCGGCCATCGCGTGTTGTGAGGCAGACAGGACCGCTTCTCGCGCTTCATGGGGGGCTTGCCCATCGTGTCGGGCCGGGTCCAACGCCCACAGCAGGCGGCGCACGTCCGACGCCAACGAAACGCCGGACAACGAGGCTACATCTCCATGCATGGACCCTCCGCACGCCAAACAACGACGCAAAATTTTTGGTTCGGCCCGAAACCATCACCGCGCTCTCCTTACTTGTCGACCCTCCTTCGAAAAAGGGACAGGGGTGTGACCCATCCGTGACGAAACCAGATTGGGATTCGTTCACCCCCAAACGTGCCAGGACGGTCCGCCGCGTGGTACCCTTGCCGTCCACCAGCAGACACGCCCTCGTGCTCTGTCCGTCGATTCGTCCCCACAGGAGACGCTATGCGCTTCTTCGCCCCATCGGTTGCCCTCGGCCTATTGTTGGCCGCTTGTTCGGGTGACAAAGCCGCCACCGAAACCACGGAATCGGGCACCACCTCGGGCTCATCGACCACCGAAGACACCAACGTCGAAGTGCCGGTCGACCCTTACTGGGTGGACGACGACGGGGATGGATTCTCCGAAGGCCGCGGCGACTGCGACGACAACAACGCCGCGATCTTTCCCCGCGCCACAGAGCTTTGTAACGGCATCGACGACGACTGCGACACCAAAGTCGATGACGACGATGTGGATGTGGTCGGCCAAGCCTTGTGGTGGGAAGACTCCGACCTCGACGGCTTCGGCAACGAGCTCTACACCACCCTCGCGTGCGTGCAGCCCGATGGCTTCGCCGACAATCCCCAAGACTGCGACGACACCGATGCCGCCGTCAATCCGGCCACCGTCTGGTACATTGACACCGACTTCGACGGCCACGGCTCCAACACCGCTACCCGCACATCTTGCGAAAAGCCCGGTGGCTACGCGATGGTCGCCGACGACTGCGATGACTCCGATGGTACAGTCTTCCCCGGTGCAGAAGAAGTCTGCAACGAAAAAGACGACGACTGCGACTCCCTCGTAGACGACGACGATGGAATCGACTGCGGCTTGCTCGGCCCGTAGCCCGACCGTCGCCGCGCCTTCCCGGCCCCTGTTTCGTTTGCTGGTGCGAACGAAAACACGGGCCGTTTTTGCTATCTGCGGCGCGCGCCGATTTACGAAGCGTTGGTCTGGGGGACCTGGCGGGACCGCTCGAGCGTGCGCTGAATCGGCAGCCACACCTCCGCCAACACCTGCGCAACGGCCGCCACCGCATCCACTTGCACGCCGAGGTCGCCGGTGAGCATTCCAGGACCGGTGGCCATCACCCAGCCTCGCTCAATGAGGGGGTCAGGGCACAAATCGAAGAACTCAATGAGCTTCTCTTTGAGCTTCGGGTGACGCAGCATTCGCTGTATCGCCAAGGCGTTGGTGCCGTGAATGGTCATCGTTGCCTTCATCTGCTTGTCGAGAAGGTTGATGGCACCACGCTCGGAGAGGGAGCCCTTCCGGCCAATACGAAACCCGGCTGGCAACGAGACACCCGGCACCGACACCTTGATGGTGGACCGCGCGCGGCGGGTGCGCGGGTCGAGCCCGGTTTGAATCGAAATCCGGCCACCCCGGAAGTAGCCGCGAATCGTGCGGTCGCCGGGGTTGGTTCCCCGCAAGTAGACAAGGCCGTTTTTGCGCGCGAACGCGAGCCACGATTCTTCGTAGGCTTCGCACAACATCACGGAAAACGCCGTACACGAAATGAGCCACGGCTCTACATCGCGGGTGAGAATGCCCACTTTTTCGAGCAAGACGCCGCGCTCGTCGATACGCACATAGTCGGCGAGTTCGAATAGCTTGGCGAGACCGCCCCAGACCCGCTCATTGCCCACCACTTCGAGCGTCTTTTCGGAGTCGAGGCCCCGAATACAAATCAGCGAGTCGAGCTCTTCGTTTCCGGTTTTGATTTCGGGCGCCTTCCCGGGCCAGATACGGTCGCGCATTCCGCGATTGTAGATTTCGAGGCCCGGAGGCGCAGAGCCGACGTGCTTTGCGAACACACGGGTACACAGCTGGAGCGGCCGGCCCGCATGGCCACCGCCCAAGGACACCTCTACCGGCACGCCACGAAAGTTGCCCTTCATCACGGCGTCATGGGGCTCGCCCACCACGTTTGCGGTCAAACCATACCGCTGGGCGACCGTCTCCCACGTCTTCAACTCGAACGTGCGACGCGAACGGAACAGCTGGTACAGCAGCACCGACACAACCGCGCCCGTTAGGACCGCAATAGCGACGGACAAGTTCACGCGACGACCTCCCGGCGAACCGCAACCAACCGCGAAACACCGCAAACTATCATATCGGCCACAGCACACCTCTGCATGACCTACGCGCCGAATTTCGCGCAGCCCCCCACGAACACGCTGCGTTCAGCGTCCCAATGTCCCCGTAGACAAGCGCGCATCCTGGCAGCAACGCGCGCCATCGTCCATGTTTTGAAAGCTGCGGTGGTGGCCATGGCGGCTGGAGCAGTCTTGCCCGTAAAACGTGCGGTTCCACATGGTGCCCCCACGCAGCGTGAACCAATTTGGATCGACGGTCGCGTCGGGCGAAAAGGGTTCCGGGGGGCCTGTCCAGGGGTCGGACACCCACTCGGAGAGGTTGCCATTGAGGTCGTAGACGCCTTCGGCGGACCTGCACCCGGAAAACGCGCCCGACGCAGCGACCGGAGCGGGGAGCGTGCCGGGCCCGCTGCCTTCAATCGGCGTGTTGCAGCGCTGACTGTCGCGTTGGCGGCCATAGCTGAACCGTGCGCCTTCGCGACCCCGGCACGCCCGCTCCCACTCGACGCTTGAGCACAGGCGCTTGCCCACCGACCGACATGCCGCGTCGGCGGCGTCCCAGGTGAGGTCGGCCTGGGGCACCTCTCCGGCGCGATTGGGCCACTCGTAGCGGTCGATACAATATGCCGCGACGGCCACCGTGCGCGTGGGCTCCATCCACGCCTGGAGCGGCGGCGGAAAGCCCACCGTGACCGTCTCGGCGGGAATGAGCACCATATCCGCGGGGCACGGCCCCCCCTCGGGGGTGTTGCACGCGAGGCCAAACCCCACGGCCCACACCCGCCGCATCACCACACCAGCGGCAGTGTGACCTTGACCGTGCTGTCCTGCGCCCTCTTGAGCGTCTGACCGGTCAACGTGCGGGCGACACACTCGCCAAGCTCGCCGCCGGCCGTCGCTCCCAGCACCGTGCCCGCACCGTCGAGCACCAGCGTGATTTCGAGCGCCGCGCCCGCCTTGGGCTTGCAGGCCTTCTTGAGCGGCGCGCGCTTGTCTTCGAGGCTCGACCGAATGGCATCGAGGTCGCGCTCGGCGGCCTTGGAGTTCGGCACCAACTCGGGCGCATCGGGCACTTCGACGGCCCCCTCCGAGACGCCCGCGAGCTTCAACGCGTCGTCGACCAAGCCGGGCTTCATCATCGCCACAACAGCGATACCACCGCCTCCGAGCACCACGAGCCCCAAAACCAACACGACACCGAGCGCCGCAATCATCTTGCCCCAGGAGCGGGACGGTGCTGCGGGCTCTTCAGCGGGCACCTCGGGCGGCACCTCCATCCCCGATTCCGTGAGCGAGCCATCGGACAATACGCTCGCTTCCGTCGCGACCGGGCGCGCGAAGGACTCGGTAGGGGAGGACTCGGCCGTCACGGGGACCGGCGCGACCGACGGCCCTCCCTCGGCACCACCGCGGATTTGCGCCGCCCGACCCGCGAGGTCCGAAGCGGGCGCAGACGGACGGGGCGCGGGGCTGCTGGTCTCCCTTCCGCCAAAGTCCGAGGTGCGGGTGTCGTCGAATTGCGCCATCAAGAGAGGGTCTTGGTCGGCCGCCACCGCTTGCAGCATTTGGTCCAACTGCACGACCGAACACCGGGAGAGAGGGTCAACCTCCATCGCAGCGGCCAGGACCGTCTGCATCCGGCGCAGTGTATCGGCGTCTTCTCCCATACGCTCCAAGCGTGGCGGAAGATTGTCGCACAACAGCTGAAAGCCGTCCTCGGGGTCGATGCGGTCGGCAAAGCGCACGACATGGCGCGCCGTCATGACGAAATACAGCAGCGCGCCTACGGCATACACATCGGCGGCTTCGGTGACCGCCCCTCCCACGAACTGCTCGGGCGCGGCGTAATGTGGCGTGCCGACGAATGCGCCAACGCGCGTCAGATTGGTGCCGAGGCTGCCTTGCACTTTTGCGATGCCGAAGTCCGCGACCCGCACCACGGCGTCTTCGTTCGCGGCCACTTGGCGCGTGAGCAGCACGTTCTCCGGCTTTAGGTCTCGGTGGACAATGCCGCGCTCGTGCGCTTTTTCGAGTGCCCAACAGATTTGGCGCCCGACCAAGGCTGCTTGCTTGACCGAGAGAGTGCCCACCCGACGCATATGGTCGAGCAGAGATCCCCCCGATTCAAAACGCGTCAATAAATAGGGAGAGTGCCCCGCGCGGTGGACAAAGCCGAGATACTGCACAATGTTGGGGTGGTCGAGCTCTTGGATGATTTGCGCTTCGGTGGCCAAGCGGCGGACATAGGGTCCTTGGTCGCGCGCAGCGAGCAGCACCTTGATTGCGATGCGGGGACCGGTCTCTTCATCGTCGCCATCGATCTCCCGGCCAACATACGTGACCCCCGCGCCGCCGACCGCCAGCATCTTGTGGATGCGGTAGGTGCGGTCAAAGAGATCGCCCTCCGCGAAGATGATGCCCCAGCCCCGCTGTGGACGCTTGCGCCGACACGCGAGGTTCGGGCACTGCTCGGCATCCTCCTGAAAGGTGGTCAAGCAGCGGCTACAATAGTGCTTGCGGTCGGGAGAAACGGTCACGGGAGCCCGGGGGCGTGCAGAAACGGTGGACGGTCCCAAGCGGACCAACGACGCACCTCTCTTGGCAATAATCAACCGGCGGCTGCTCTGCATGGCCACGAGTCATCACACCGCAATCCATTTCACCGGAAGGCGACGAGAATGGGTACACTTGCCGGGCCCCGTCCGCCCGCGCGCCTTGGGGCGTGCTTTGGGCCGTATTGTTCCGCATTCCCTTCGTGGGACAGCGCCAACTTTCCTGGCGTTTCCACCCATCGGAGCGTGCGCGGACACCACTCGATTCCCCGCTGCGCCGCAAATGCCGAACTTGGAGGCATCCTTTGACGAAACACACCCTTATTTTCTTGTGGACCACCTCCCTCCTCGTCGCCTGCAACAGCGGCACCTCCGACAAGACCGGCACCAGCACCACCGACGGCACCGGCACCACCGACGGCACCACCGACGATAGCACCCCTGACCCCCTCGACGGCTTGCGCCCCCTCGCGACGCCCTCGGGCGCCTGCCCGGACCTCAGCAGCTCCGGCTACGTCACGTTTACGTCAAACGGTCAGGAACGAAACGCCTCGGTGATTGTGCCCGCCAGCGCGTCCGGCCCGATGCCTCTCGTCTTCTTCTTCCACGGCCTCATGGACCCCGGCTCTACCCCGCAGCCCACCGAATATATGGCCGACGCGCTCAATATGCAGACCTTGGCCGACGAATTTGGCGCCGTCATCGTACTTCCCGAAGCCCCTATCATGGACCTGTACGGCTTCAGGTTCTTCTTGTGGGACATCGCCCTTGAAACAGACGACGACATCGTGCTTTTCGACGACTTGCGCGCCTGCGCCGCCGACCAGCTCGATGTAGACCTCGCGCGCACCACCGCCTGGGGCTTCTCGGGCGGTGCGCTGTGGACCACCGTGATGGTCGCCCAGCGCGGGGACGCCTTTGCCGCGGTCGTCGAAGCCTCGGGCGGGAGCGACATCGTCGTGCCTATCTGGCCCGACCCCGCCGCCGCGTATGGAACGAGCGCCTACACCATGCCTGCGCTGCTCATGAGCGGCGGCGAGTCCGATGTGTGGCCCGATGCGAGCCTCACCCTCGTCGACTTCGAAGAGGCCACCACCCGCCTCGAAGGCCAAATGGTCGGCGACGACCACACCGTCGTGCGCTGCCACCACTCCGCCGGACACACCATCACCAACAAAGGCTTCTTGTTGAGCCTCGATTGGGTGATGGAGCACCGCTTCGGCGAGCCGAGCCCGTGGGCCGATGGCGACCTCGGCTCCGACGCCGACTGGTGCACCCTCGCCCACGCCCAAAGCGGTCGCTAAGGCGCGACCTACGCTCCACGGGGATTGCACATGCGTGCAACACCCGTGCAATCCCGCGGGAACGGGACGTCTCGCGGGGGCAGATGGGTTGGCACGGGCAGTTTGGTGAACAGAAAGCACCCCAAACCGATCCTTGTGTCACCCCCCCTCGGGAGGCCTGCCCGCAATGTCGTCGTCCGTCTTTCGTGCTGCCCTCATCTTGACCTTTGGCGCCGCCCTTGGCGCCGGAACGGTTGGCCTGCTGCCCGGCGTCTTCGGGCGTGACTGCGCCGCCGCTACGGTTCCCGCCGCGAGCCTCGCAACCGTCGTCGCGTCGGCCCGCCAAGCCGTCGATGCCCACACCATCGAGCCGAGCGCCGCGCCCACCGCCCGCGGTGCGTTGGTCCCCACCACCTACAACCCGTCCGTAAGCCTCGCACCACTCGTTGAAGAGCTTGGCCCGGCGGTGGTCTACATCAAGGTCGCCCAGAAGGTGGACACTTCCGCCGTGCCGCCGATGATGATGCCATTCCTCGACCCCGAGCAGCTGGAGCAGTTCCGCACCCGCGAAGGTCTCGGCACCGGATTTTTCATCTCCGCTGACGGCTATCTGCTCACCAACAACCATGTCGTATCCGGCGCAGATGAGGTCACAGTCACCCTCACCGACGAGCGTGTCTTTGAAGCCCGCGTGATTGGCACCGATGAAAACACAGATATTGCACTTGTCAAGGTAGACACTGACGTCGCTCTGCCCTTTGTGCAGCTCGGCAGCTCCGACGCCACCCGCGTCGGCGACCGCGTCGTGGCCATCGGCAATCCCTTCGGCCTGTCGCACACCGTCACCGAAGGCATCGTGAGCGCCAAAGGGCGGGTCATCGGCGCCGGGCCTTACGATGATTTCCTGCAGACCGACGCCAGCATCAACCCCGGCAACTCGGGCGGCCCGTTGTTCAACCTTCGCGGAGAGGTCATCGGCATCAACACCGCCATCAATCCCCGCGGTCAAGGCATCGGCTTTTCCGTTCCTATTGACATGGTGAAGCCGCTCATCGAAGACTTGAAGGACGATGGACATGTCTCGCGCGGTTGGCTCGGCGTTGGCCTGCGCGACCTCGAACCTGCGCTCGCCGAACAGCTCGGAATTGGCGACCAACGCGGCGCAATCGTCGGCCAAGTCTACCCCGGCACCCCGGCGGCAGAGGCGGGACTACGCGCGGGCGACGTGGTCACCGGCATCGACAACCAGAGCTTGCCCAACAACGAGGCGCTCATTCGGGCCGTTGGCAACCACCGCCCGGGCGAGAAGGTCTCGCTCAACGTCTGGCGCGACGGCAAGTCCTTGTCCCTCGATGTGGCTCTGGGCGAGCGGCCGAGCCGTGAACGCCTCGAACGCGGCGATATTCGCGGCACGCCCAGCCAGAAATCCGAGTCTTTGCTTCGCCAATCGGGCGTGCAAGTCGTCGCGAAGGGGCGGCAGATCACCGTAGCGGCTGTCGCTGGCCCCGCTGCCTCCGTTCTCCAGGAAGGGGATGTGTTGGTGCGGGTTGGAGGCCAAGCGGTATCGAGCGTGGCGGATTTGGATCGAAGCATCGCATCGGTGCGAGGCGACAGCGTCTTGTTGGTCATCCGCCGCGATGGGGCCGAGATGCTCGTCGAATTGCCGCTCAAACGCTGAGTCGCCGAGAGGCCGCGCGAACCGCAAATATCGTCTCCAAAACCCGCCTCCCGCGCGGGTTGCCGACGCAGGTCAGGTTTGCACACGAAGCCGCGAAAAACGGAGGGACAATTTCGTGCCAAGCGGCGTCCGTGGATTATGAATGAATCTTCATTCAGTCCACATGACGCTCACGACCACGTCAGGAGACCCTCGTGCAAATCTACCGTCCGCCCAATGAAGACTCGAAGTTTCAGCTCGAAGCATTCGGGTACACCGAAAGCATCGTTGGCATCGAGAAATTTGCCGACTTCGACCTCGACACCGCGATGACGATGCTCGAAGAACATGCGCGCTTCTGCGTGGCCGAGCTCCTCCCGCTCAACGAAAAAGGCGACCGCACGGGTCTTCGCTTCGACCCCGACACCAGCACCGTCACCCTCCCCGACGGCTTCAAAGAGGCCTACGCCGCCTACGCCGAAGCAGGCTTTGGCGGCCTCTGCCACAACCCCGAGTTTGGTGGCTCGGGCGCGCCCCTCACCCTCGCGGTCATGGCGAGCGAAGTGCTCATCGCCACCAACAAGAGCTTCTCGATGTGCCCCGGCCTCACCACCGGCCTCATCGACGCCCTCGAAGCCCACGGCTCCGATGCTCTCAAAGAGCGCTTCTTGGAGAAGCTCACCACCGGCGAGTGGACCGGCACGATGTGCCTCACCGAGCCCCAGTGCGGCACCGACCTCGGCCTGCTGACCACCCGCGCAATCCCGGAAGGCGACGGCTTCCGCCTCACTGGCAACAAGATTTGGATTACCTTCGGCGAGCACAACCTCACCGAAAACATCGTCCACCTCGTCCTCGCACGCCTCCCCGACGCTCCTCCGGGAATCAAGGGAATCTCCGTATTCTTGGTGCCGAAGCGCCTCGATGACGGCTCGTCCAACGGCGTCACCTGCGGTGGCCTTGAGCACAAGATGGGCATCCACGCCTCGCCCACCTGTGTCATCAACTTCGACAATAGCCTCGGCTACCTCGTCGGCGACGCCCACAAGGGCATGCGCGCGATGTTCACGATGATGAACGCCGCGCGCCTCAACGTCGGTGTCGAAGGCCTGGCGCTCGCCGAAGCCGCCTACCAGCACGCCCTCGCGTTCGCCAAAGACCGCCGCCAGAGCCGCTCGCTCAACGCCGAGCGCCGCGACCCCGACCACCCCGCCGACAACATCCTGGTCCATCCCGATGTGCGCCGAATGCTGCTCAACGTAAAGTCCACCAACGAAGGTCTGCGCGGCCTCGTCGCGTGGATTGCCATCAACATCGACGTATCGCACCACCATCCCGACGAAGCGGAGCGCCGCAAGGCCAACGACCTCGTCGCCCTGCTCACGCCCATCGTCAAGTCCTACGGCACCGAGCGCGGTTTCGAAAACATCAGCGAGAGCCTGCAAGCCATGGGCGGTGCCGGCTACACCCAGGACTGGCCGGTCGAGCAGTACCTCCGCGATGGCCGCATTGCCCTCATCTACGAGGGCACCAACCACATCCAGGCCCTCGACCTCGTCGGCCGCAAGCTGCCAATGGGCGGCGGTCGCCTGCTGCAAACCTTCATGGGTGAAGTCACGGCCTTGATTCGCGAATGCGCCGGCATTCCCGAGATGGCCGACTTCGTGACCGCGCTCAAGTCCGAGAGCAAGCGCCTCCAGCAAGTCACGATGTCGTTGGCCGGTCGCGGAATGGGCGACGCCGAAGAAGCCGGCGCTGCGGCCAGCAACTACCTCAACCTGTTTGCGCTCACGACGCTCGCTTACGTTTGGTGTCGCCAGGTGAAGTACGCCCTCACCCAAGATGGTCCGGTGCGAGAAGCCAAGCTGCAAACCGCTCGGTACTTCTTCCAGATGGTATTGCCCGAAAACGACCTCTACGCGCGCTTGGTGGAGGTGGGCAAGGCCCCCATGATGGACTTCAACATCGACCACCTCTGAGCAGCTCTCCCCGCCCCACCGTTGGGGCCGGGAGCCCACCCCAGGTTCGCGCCCTTTGGTCCGACCTGGGGTTTTTGTTTGCCCGGGTTGCTGTTCGCGCACCACCTGCACCCAGCGAGCGAACGCGCCGGTTCTCTGCCGTACGATTCGCGCGCAGGAGGGCTATGTTGCAGCACCGAGGTATCGCACCAATATTGGACGAAGCTCATCCAGAATAATGGGCTTCGCGACAAAGTCGTCCATGCCTGCTGCAAGGCACTCATCGCGACTGTCTTGCATTGCATTGGCCGTCAGCGCGAGCACCGGGAGGCGCCGCAATCCCAAGGCCTCCTCCCGCGCGCGAAGTCGGCGGGTCGCCGAAGGCCCGTCCATGATGGGCATCTGCATGTCCATCAACACAAGGTCAACCGACAGGGCAGTCAACGTGTCGAGCGCTTCTTGCCCATTGTTGGCGACCGTGACGTTCAACCCCAGACGGCGCAATACAGAGCAAGCCACCTTTTGATTGACACGGTTGTCCTCCACCAGCAGCACATGGAAGTCTTGGCGGGGCGACAGCGAAGGCGAAGGCGCCGCTGCCATCGCATCGGGGACCACTTCCTGTATTGGCGCGGCCTCGACCCGAATGTCGAACCGAAAGGCCGAGCCGCTCCCGAGCGTGCTCTCGACCGAAATCGTGCCTCCCATCAACAATACCAACTTCCGACAGATTGCCAACCCAAGCCCCGTGCCACCAAAACGACGTGTTGTTGAAACATCTCCCTGCGTAAACGGTTCAAACAAACGAGAAATATTCGTGGTCGCGATGCCAATTCCGGTGTCACGAACCACCACACACAACTGAATGCCTCCGTCCGCCAACACAATATGGTCGGCGGAAACCCGCACCCGCCCGCGTTCTGTAAACTTCAGCGCGTTCCCCACCAGATTGGTGAGGACCTGTCGAAACCGCACAGGGTCGCCCACAACTTTCGTTGGCAATGACTGCAGGGGGTCGACACCCAACGCAACCGTACGACGGGGCCGACGGGCCTCCATGAGCCGCATGACCCCCTCGATGACGGCCGCAGGCGAAAACACGACACGCTCGATGTCTATCTTGCCCGCCTCCACTTTCGAAAGGTCGAGAATGTCGTCGATTATCGACAACATCTCCAACGCCGACTGGTGAGCGACACCCACAAATTCCGATTGCTCATAGGACAACGTTGTGGTTCGCAACAATTCCAACATTCCCACAACGCCATTCATCGGCGTACGAATCTCGTGGCTCATCGACGCAAGAAATGCGCTCTTGGCGCGGTTCGCTTGTTCGGCCGCCTCTCGGGCACGCATTTGCTCGTCGTTCGCTTGCCGAAGCGCCTCCTCTACCCGACGGCGGTCGGAAAGGTCGATGTGCACGCCGACCATACGCACCGGCAGGGCCCCTGCGTCAAACACGACCTTGCCGCGCGACAAAATCCACGACCATGTGCCATCCGAGCGCAGCATGCGCATCTCGGCTTCAAAGTTGGGCGTCAAGCCAGACATTGCCCAATCGACGCGCTCCAACACGCCCGCGAGGTCGTCGGGGTGAACCAACGACTGCCAGGTAGACAACACCGGCGCAAACGCCCCCGGCGAATATCCGAGCATCCCCAGCCAACGGTCGGAGTAGAACACCTCATTGGAGCCGAGATGCCAGTCCCAAAGGCCCATTCCACTCCCGTCAAGGGACTGCTGCAGCCGCTCTTCGGACACACGAATGGTGTCCAACTGCTGGAGAATCAAACTTTGGTCGAGGCGGTTTTGCAGCAAGGTGCCGACCTGCTGCGCAAACACCGTCACCGAACCCAATACACTATCCGCCAGTGGTTCATAAAAATGCGCACGCTCGCGCGTAATGCCGCCGACGACCAATCCCAACGCGCGCCCGCGCGCACCTACACAACGCGCGACGACGAGCTGCGCAAAGGGACCGGCTCCCTCCTGCACGGGCACAAACCGCGCCACTTGTCTCCAATCCGGCCACGTTTCGACCCAGGCCGCCACATCCTCCTGGCCCAGCACCGACGCAAAGAGCCCCGCTGCTCCAACCGCGCGGTCGGCCACGCGCCCCACCGCGTCCAGGAGCCAGAACTGTCCAAATTCCAACTCAAAGACATCGATGAGGGCCTCGGCCGTTTGCTCGGCAAAGGCGGCCTCTTCATGAATCCCGGCTACTGTCGTGGTGTAGCGGTGAATGCCCGAAAAGCGAGCGACCTCCCGGTCGAGTTGGTCGCGGGTGCGAATGAGCTGCTGTTGGACTTGCGTGAACCGGGCCATATGGCCACGGAGCTGCTCGTAGCGAGCACCCAATGCGTCAATATTGTCCGGTTCGTCAATGTCCACAGGTGCCTTTCAACACCCAACCCAACAGGGTTCAGGGATTTCGATAGAGAACGTACAGCGCGGTAGTGTAGTTGTGATACTCATTTCGACCGTTCAGACGAGCGAACTCGCCAAATCCATACATTCCCAACCAAGGTGGCGCTACACCATCGGTCGACAACGGAAACTGCATGCGGCCAACCAACTCTTCTTTCATCACGCGATTGAGCAAAAAGCGTCCCCGCGCCAGACAGTCTGCATGAAACACCGCGACCAGCTCTCGGCCACGACCTTGGGCGACGATGGACTCCATCATGCGGTCCATGTCCGCGAAGATGCGGTCTTCGTCCCGAATGGTCAACCAAAGTTTCGTGCCGACCGGACATGTCGTGGCATAGTGCATCGTGCCATCGGCGTCCCGACGCGTCACCACGCGCAGAATATGGTCATTTCCGTATTCCTTCGCCTCATGCGGTGGCAAGAGCTCTGCCAAGGCGCCAATCGGAATGGTGTCGCCGCAGGTGGCCGAGGCGTCCAAGCCCAGCCGCTCGGTGAAGACGTCCCAGGCCGGCCGGCCGTCAAGCTCGCGAATGAGGTTGCCATCCGAGCGGGTCACTACCATCGGCTCCCCGACGGCCACAAACCCGTGCGTGGCCTGCGTGACGACTTCGAGGGAGGGGTCGGCGAAGCCAACCGCGAAGGCGCCGTGCTCAAAGACTTGGTCGTCGACCATCTGGAAGCTCGCGACACCGCGCATATTGTCGGCGGAGGTCGCGCCAAACACAGTGACGTGCTCACCCAGCACGGACTCGAAGCCCTGAATGCACCGGTCGTCGGCAATATCGATGCCCGACGCCAAAAAATACACCATATTGATGTTGGGATTGGCAGCCTTGAGGGCTTCGGCCAACTCTACGCACTTTTCGTAAGAGTTGTGACCAAAGATTCCGTCGACATGGGCAACGGCGAGCGCAGATGCGCCGCGCACGGCCATCACGGCCACATCCTTCATCGACTCGGAGACGCCTTCCTTGCCGACGATACCGCAGCAAGAACTGCCGACGACGCGCGCGCCAGGCGCCAAGCGACGTGCTTCTTGGGCCAGCTCCGCGAAGTTGTGGCCCATCGACGCATGAATCACGACCAAGTCGCATTCGTGCGGGCCTTCTCCCAATGCGGCTTCTAAGCACTCGGCCATCGCGCGGCGGGAGTTGACCATTCGGGTGCTGGCGGAATGGAATTCAAGCATGAGACATCACTCGCAGGACAAGAGGAAGGCCGGTTTAGTGCCGACAAATCTCGCGGTCATCGCCCGACACACGAGACACCTCGGTGTTTAGGGGGGGGCAACCCACCACACGCCGAGACATACCCGCCGCGTACCCACGACCACCTTCGCGAACAACCACCAACACTCCCTCCACGGCACGAACATTACCCTCTCTTGAGGCGAATTTCGACCCGCCCAAAAGAAAATGTCGCTGCTCTGGCGCAGGTACGCCAAAGACCACATTCCCGGCACGAAAGCCCACGCACGTCCCCACCCAACAACCAAGGCCCAACACAGCCCGCTTCCAATCGTGCGCAAAACGCGGTCCCGACAACCCGTCTATCTGATGACAGGGACCCAACCTACCGCGCCCACCAAAGTTTGCAGTCTTACAAAATATGTGCTATAGTTTGGTTTTCAGGTAGTCCCATCGTATCCGTTGCAGCAGCTTTTGGGTGATAGAGCGCTTGTCATCCACAAACCGGCGCGCTTCGAAAAATCGTTGGGCCTCGGGTGCGTTGAGGCAAGCCGCCGCCACCCGCGCATTTGCCTCGTCCGCAAACGGAATAAAATAACAGGTGTCATCTAACAAAACAGGACGCGCGCCGACCGGACCCACCACCCGAAAGGCAACCGTCTTGTGCAGCGCCGCAATCGCGACCTTCCACGGCGCGAAGGTGTACGTGCCGAGCCCAAACACCGAAAACGGCGGCTGATTGCGATAGATGCTGCTTCGCCTCCCATCCAGCCGCGCCCGATGCTGGACGAGGTACGAATACGTCCGCGGGGCCGACTCCTGCAGCGGCTCCGTCGGCGCGCCGAGCGTATGCTGCGGTACGAGCACCCGGCGAAACGGCGCGCGCCCTGCCGCAAGGTCCGCGCCCTTGAGATACGGAAACAACCATGTGTCTTCGAGGGCGACGGGCTCGTCGAGGCCATTGGCCCAACCGTCCCCGCGGGGGAGAAGTTCCATCACGGGTGCGCAATCGTGCTTGACGCCCGAACGCCACGGAATGGGCCCCTTGCCTTCGAGCCACGCGGTATCGGCGACTCCATCGACATCCGGGCACACATGGCCGGAAACGACCCCCAACGTACGCACCGACGCGGGCGCGTGTAATGCCGGAAACACCTGCCAGCGATGTGCCGCAGGGGGCTGCGTTTGGCCCCGCAGCACCAACAGCACCGCGTCGACCGAGGCCCGAAAGGCCGTCCTTGCGCAGAAGCTACGCACTTCGCCGGTCACAGGCCACGAAGCGGCGTGGGCATAGGCCAATAAGCGGCGGGCCACCGACGCCTTGCACAGCATCGCGAGACAAAATGGTCGCCCCAACCACGCCAGGACAAGCTGCCGGAGCACGGCCTCGGAAACATCAAAGTTAGACGCGCCGGTCTTCGCGGCCAGTCCCGTCGTGCCCGCTTGCACCTCGCGACGCGGCCGATTGGCGCTTCCGACTACGCCCAAGTCGGCGCTCGTGACCCACGGCGGATTGCCCAGCAGCAATGTTCTATCGGGTAGTTTGGCGGCCCAATCCTGCCAGTCCTCGGCAAAAAAGTCGGCACAAACCACCGTTGCGCGGGTTCCCAATCGTTGCGCCGCGGCGTGCACATACGGCGCGTGTACGTCCACACCCCAAAGCGGCACACCTGGCCACCGATGGGCGGCTGCGGCCAAAAACGCGCCTTGGCCGCACGTTGGCTCCAACACTGCAGAGGGCACGAGGCCTTGGTCCGCCAGCACGGCGACCACAGAAGCGGCCAATGCGTCCGGTGTCTGCCAGTCGCCGCGGGCAATTCGCGCTGCAGCAGCACGGCGCGGACGCGCACCCGTCTGCGCGCGTGGCTCGTCGCTCAAAACGGACAGGACTCGGCGCCGGTGCCCGCCAACCGCACGATGCGATACTCTCCGTCATTGGCGGCCCAGCGCGCATAGAGGGTCTCGTCGGTGACTTCCCAGCGCCAGTTTACACACGAAAAGTCGATGCCCGCGCGGAGGTCGGTGAGCCCTTGCACCACTTCACACCCGTCATGCCGCATCCGTGGGCCCGGATGACGGCGCGGCGTGATTCGCCAAACCTCGCCGGGACACTTCTCGATAATCCGCACCAGCTGGATGTCTCCCTGCATCGTGTTGAAGATGACGTTGATGTCGGAGACATTGACGACCATCGACCACATTGTCAGTGCTGCAATGGTGAAAACGACCACGCCGCGTCGCTTTCCATCAAAGTGCGGCCAGCGTCGGCCAAGCTCCGCTGACGACAGCACCGCGACCATCATGCCCGGCAGAATCATCATCCGGCCCAACGACGACCCCAACGAAATGAGCCACCCCGCCGTCGCGGCGAGCTGCCCCAGCACGCCAAAGACAAGCATCCACGCCTCGCGGGACACCCGGCGGGACCGAACCGCGAGCGCCGCGACCAAGCCGTATAACAATACGCCTTCGCCCCAAACCTGCACCAAGAAGCTGTAGCCCATCTTCATCAAAAAGTGGGGACGGAGTAGCTTCTTGTCAAATCCATTCCAGTCCGCGAAGCTATCGGGCGAAGCGGCATACGGCTCCGCAAGTCCGGCTTTCTTCAAGGCAAAATAAACAGCCACACCCCAAAGGCTCAATAGCGACGACCAACGGCGCGAAAGCGCAATGTGGACGAGCAACAAGGGCCAGCCTTCGTACCGACAAAACGCGATGGCTCCCAAGATGAGGTCCGCCGCAATCGGCGAGCGGCGCCCGACCAACAACGACGCAAACAAAACGAATAAAAACGTTGACTCTTGGTAAGGAACCGAAGACCACAGCATATACGGCGCAAAGATAGCCATCGGCAGGTAAAACCACGGCGAGGCCGGGCTTCCCAAGCGGCGGGCCAAGGCGGCGCCCATCGCGACGGTGACAGCGGCCAACACCGACATCACGAGCCGCAGAACCATCATGTTCCCGCCCAGCGCGGCAACCCCCGCTACGACGGTCTGCGTGGCGGGCAACCAAACCTGGACCCAAAGATGGTCGCGGCCTGCCCAGCGCTGGTACGCATCAAACTGCCAGGGGTCGGGCCAAATCGCGATGACGGCCAAGCGCGCCGCCAACGCGACAACAAACGTGAGCGCGACAACCTTGAGGCTCTGCCCCGTCGCCGCTTCGGGCGAGGTCGTCTCAACGGTGGGGATGGGAGTCATGGTGCCATGGGATGAAAGGAACGGCGGGACTAACCCGCTGGAATCCGCCCGGCGCGCAAGCTGCAGCTGTCACCGTAGACACAACCCAGTGAATACACGCACCAGACCGCTATTTTGGCGACCACGCTTTTCTATCGCGCGGCCAGCCATAACGACGCAAGATAGAAATAGGTTATTGAACGTATCCAATCGTGCGCATGAGGTCTTCGGTTTGTTCCCGAGAGGGGTCTCCTTCTGCGGCCACAGGTTCCGGCGGCGCTTCTGGGGGCGGGGCCAACACAAACCACGCCGCGACGCCTGCACCGGCAACACCGACGAGAAGACCCAAAGCCAACCAAAGACGACGGGACATCTACTCTCCTACCTCCCCAGCATAACCGCTGCGTTAGGCATCGTTGGGAGAACTGAACGATGAATCCGCCCTCCGACGCCCCTCTCGACCTACCCGCCGACGTGCGGCGCCTTGTGGCGGAAGATGTCGCCGTGCATCTGTGGAACCGCTTGCTGCGCCTGGAGCGCCACATCGAGACCTTGCCGGAGCCGTCGATGCGGCGCACGGTCGTCGTAGAAGCGGTGCGCAATCTCGAAAGCAGCGACCTCGTCGCGACGCTCGTGCTGTTGATGGCGCGCGTCCAGGCAGGCTCCGGCCGCGCGCGCTTGGTGCTGCAGCAGCTCGCCCTCGAGCCCACGGTCTTCCGCGAAATGCCGTATGAGCGCGTGGAAGCCGCGTACCGCATCGCGCGGTCCAGCCAGATGGATGGCATCGCGCGCATCTTTTTGAGTGCGGCACTAGAGCCACCCGATGGCGCGGGCGACGCATTTGTCGGAAACCGGCACCTTGACCTTCCCCTCGGCAACCGACGCGCGGCTGCGCGGGGCGCGAACCGCTACCAACTCGACCGCTTGGTCCACGACCGCGACCATCGCGTCATCTCGATTTTGCTCGACAATCCCCGCATCACCGAGCGGGACGCGATTCGGATTGCCGCGATGCGCCCCACACGCCCCGAAGTGCTCGAGGTCGTCGCCCGGCATCCCCGTTGGTCCACGCGCTACAAAGTACGCAAGGCGCTGGCTTGTAATCCGGCAACACCCGCCCCGATCGCCCACCGCCTCTTGCCCACCCTCATGCGGCAAGACCTTCGTCACGCGCTCGAGTCTGGCGCACTGACCGCAGATATGGCCCGCGAGGTTCGTCAGCTCTTACGGGGGCGCGATGCCGATGTAGAACGTGTTGCCGCCGACCAAGAGATGCCAACGCGCGCGCTCCCCTCGGCGAGCACAGGGCACGAACCGCCGCCGACACCGGAACCGCCCGCCCGCGCAGACCTCGCCGACGATGAAGTAGGCGTCTGACCCGCAGTTCTCGGCCCGCCCACTGGGTTTTCTATCGGTCGATGTTCGGCGATTAGCCGACTTCTTCAGCGTCCGCGACCTTGGACTTCGACTTCGAGTTCGCGCTGGGCATCTCTTCCGTTACGTCGAGCGCGCGGGCCAGCTCTTCTTCTTCGTCCTTCATGCCGTCCTTGAAGGCGCGCACGCCTTTGCCCATCTGGCCGAGCACCTTGGGAAGCTTGCCCACGCCGAAGAAAATAAGCACGATGACGAGAATGACGCCCCATTCCCAGGGACCACTCAGACCAAATACGCCGGCGACCATCGAACACCTCAAGCGGGAACCGCAGTGTCGTTTCCCGTTTCGAACCTAGCCTACTCCGCGGGAAATGGGGGTCGCCAGACGCCCCGTTCCGTCACCCAGCCGGAGATCAACGAAGCGGGCGTAACATCGAAGGCGGGATTCCACACCTCTACCGCGGCAGGCGCGGTCGATATCCCTGCCCATCGTCGCACTTCGTCCGCGGGACGCTGCTCGATCGGAATCTCCGCGCCTGTCGGACATCGGCGGTCGAGCGTAGATGTGGGCATCGCAACATACACCGGCACACCAAAATGCTGCGCCAGCACGGCCACCTGATAGGTTCCGATTTTGTTCGCGGTGTCGCCATTGGCAGCCACCCGGTCGCAGCCCACCAGCACCGCGCGAATGTGGCCTTGGGCCAATAGCGCCGCGGCCATACCATCCGTCAACAAGGTACACGGGATGCCCTCTTCTACGCATTCGTATGCAGTCAGGCGGGCACCCTGGAGGTAAGGCCGGGTTTCGAGCGCAAATACCCGTACGTCGGTTCCGGCTGCGCGGGCAGCACGCACGATGCCGAGCGCGGTGCCGTAGCCGCCCGTTGCGAGTGTGCCGGTGTTGCAGATGGTGAGCACGTTTCCGTGGACCAACGGCGCGCCATGGGCGCCGAGCGCTTGGTTGATGGCGACATCTTCCGCGTGAATCGCAACAGCTTCGGCTTCGAGGCGATGGTCGGGCACGCTAACGAGGCGTTCGAGGGCCCACCGCAAGTTGACCGCCGTTGGGCGCGCGGCGAGCAGTCCCGCTTCTGCTTCGTGGCGATCGTCACCCCTGCGCACAGCCAGCGCCAGACCATACGCCGCAGCAATCGCGATTGCCGGTGCACCGCGCACCACCATGTCGGTGATGGCTTGGGCGACGTCTTGCCAAGTGCGGCACAGCACTTCCTGCCGCGAAAACGGAAGGGAGCGCTGGTCGAGCAGGCACAAGCCCGCAGAGGTCCACCGAATAGCGACAAGCGAATCGTTCATGGGCCCATCCTCTCGCGACTTCGTCTACAGTTCGGAAATTACAATCCGCTGTAATCAAATAAAACCAAAACTTGCAAGTATATTTTTATATACGTATCTCACACACAATAGAGACATTTTTCGGGGTTACCAAATCAAATCCGCTTACAAAAAAATGCCAGAAGGACAGGTATTGGTATTTTAGACGTTCTTGGGACAGGCTACACCGTCTGCTCGCCATCTTGAATAACCGCGACGACGCGCGCCGCGCCGATATGCTGCACCAACGCGGCCGGCGTCGCGGACTCTCCCGGCGGTGGCGCAAACAGCACGAGGTCCGCGACGGAGCCGGGCCCGAGCCAGCCGAGGTCCGCGCGGCCCACTGCGGCGCCTGCGTGGCGGGTCCAGCCGAGCACCACTTCGTCGATGGTGAAGCCTTGCAGCAAGCACGCGAGCGCGCCGATGCACCATGGGTCGTGAACGGGGGACGAACCCGGGTTCAGGTCTGTACCCAACGCAAGCCGCACGCCCGCCTCCCGCAAGGCTGCGACGGGCGGCGCGGTGTCCCGAAGGTAGAGCTGGGCGCCCGGCAGCAAGACGGCCACGGTGTTGTGTGCGGCCAGCGCCGCGATTCCCGCGTCGTCGATGCGCTCCAAGTGGTCCACACTTGTCGCACCGAGCGCCGCCGCAGCGGCGGCGATGCCCGTCCACGCGACTTGTTCGGCGTGCGCCCGCACCCCCAGTCCCATATCGCGCGCGGCGGTCAAAATCGCGATGGATTCGTCCAAGTCGAAGGCGCCGCGGTCGCAATATACATCACATGCAATCGCGAGGTCGTCGGCCACAACAGCCGGTAGCTGCTGCTCGATGACCTGTCGAACGTACGCGTCGCGGTTGGACCGGAACTCCGCCGGAATCGTGTGCGCGCCCAAGAAGGTGGGCAGAACCCGCACGACATCGGTGCAGTCCCAAGCCGCCCGCAGCATACGCACTTCGGTGGCCACATCTAGGCCGTAGCCCGACTTGACCTCGGCGGTGGTGATGCCGCGCGCGCGCAGGCCGGACAAGCGGGCGCGACCGACCTCTGCGAGCCACGCGCGGTCGGCGGCGCGGGTCGCCCGCACGGTGGACAAAATCCCTCCTCCTGCTTCCAAAATAGAGGAGTACGACGCACCGGCGAGTCGAAGCGCAAACTCGTCGGAGCGGGAGCCGGCCCAGATGGCGTGGGTGTGGGGATCCACGAGGCCAGGCATCGCCAAGAGGCCGGTTGCATCGATGACCTCGTCGGCATCGGGCGCATGTGCGGCGGGACCTGTCCAGACGACCTCACCCTCCAAGAACGCGACGCTGCCGTGCTCGATGCGCCCCAGGTCGGGCGCGTCCGGCGCGCAAGTGAGCACGAGGTCGGCGTTGTGGACCAACAAGTCGACCCGCCCCACGGCCCGCGATGTTCCCACAGCGGTAGGTTCTCCATTTGCGCGCCCCATAGGCATCCCCACGTCCGATAGAAAGACAATCCGGCCAAAAACAAGGATAGACTAAGGGTCAAAGGTCGCGGGCGCACGCCTCCCGCCGCGACCGAGGAGGCCCCGTGGATGACGCCCCAAATCGAAGCAGACGGGTGTTTGCCGAGCTGTTGACCACACGGGAACCCGAAGACACCGACGAAATGCTGCTCCGCCTCGCCGATGCGCTCGACGCAGCGGGTTACGACATGCTGCGCTGGCAGGCTGACGGGCCAGATATTCGGGTCGTGTTTGGCGGGTCCTCGGCGACCCTCGCCGGCACATTGCGCGAATATCGAGCAGCCGCCCGCCGCCTCGCCGCGGGAGAACACCAACCCTGGCGCGACCTCATCCTCAACGACGCGGATGGCCCCCATGCCGCCCGCTCGGTCGACCCCCTGTCCGGTCTGGAGTAAGCAAGCATGTGTCGCACTTGGTTTTTGACTGGTCTTCTTGCGAGTTGCGTCGTCGCATGCGGTGGAAAGGTGGACGGCGAGACGGCGTCGACCACTGGCTCCACCACCAACGATACCGCCGACACCGATGAGGCCACCATCGAAGCGGTCTACCCCACCGCTGCGATGGACCGCGTGCTGCTGTACTACGGACATGGCGGATTTGAACCCGCGTCGACCAAAGGCCGCTTCGAAGCCTTCGACGATTACGTCAAAACGACCTTTGGCTGGAACACCGACCACCGGTCGGAGTGGACCGACGATATGAGCGCCTACCGAATGGTAGGCTTGGTCGCGCTCGGTCACGATGGCGGCAGCCCCCTCGACGATGCACAGTTGGAGGGCCTTCAGACGGCCATGTCCCGCGGCACCCGCGTCGTGTTTTTCGCAGACCGCGAAAGCTGCGGCTCGACGGTGATGGCCGACACCTTGGGCCGTCTTGGGTCGACCATGGGCTACACCGGCGACTCCGCCGACGCCAACATGCGGGTCGACGCCACCGACCTCAGCAACCACCAACTCACCGATGGCCAGTCCACGATTATTTTCAAAGAGCCGTGCTGGGTGAACTCCACGGGCGGCTCCCAGGTGGTCAACCACTCGGGACATGTTGTCGTGAGCGCCCAACGGCCCGCGACCGGCGGCGACATCGTCGTCATCGGTGATTTCCAGGTCATCGACGACTCTGGCTACCTCGTCGACACATCGGTCAACAACCTCCAGTTCGCCGAGAACCTCGTCAAGGTCGACCCCGCGCTGTGAATCCGCCCCCCGCGCGCTGGCACGTCGTCTTTGCCGTGTTGCTCGTTGCGTGCGGCGGGTTGCTCGTTTTGTCGGCGCACCATCCGGGCCTGCGCTTGGTCGACTTTCTCGGCTTTGCCGCGCGCGCGCGTCGATTGGGAGAGGGACAAGACCTCGTCCATCCCCTGTATCCCATCGGCTATCCGGCAATTCTCGCGCTTGTCCGGCCATTTCTCGGCGACGAACTCCTGACGGGACGGGCCTTGTCGATTGCCGCAGGCGGCCTCGCGGCTGCGGCGACCACGCGCGCATGGGGTCCGTGGGCGGGGCTGTGGTTGTTGGTCCAACCCGGCTTTTTGACCTTTGGAGCCACCGAAGGCACCGACATGGCAGCGTTCTCGCTCGGCATCGCAGCATTGGCCGCGCGGCAAGAGGAGCGCCCGTGGCTCTCCGGCCTGTTGGGCGGGAGCGCGCTGATGATACGCTACACCGCCATTGCCATCGTGCCTGCGCTCCTGTGGCCTACGCCCTCCGGTGCAAAAGCGACCTGGCCACGCATGGCCGCCGCCTACGGTCTCGCCACCGCCCCCCATTGGGCGGTCAGCTTGTGGACGGGTGCGCCCATGTTGCCCGACCAATCGAGCAACTTGGCGATTGGCGCAAACGCGGTGGTCCATGGATTCGGCCTCGACACCTTGACGCGCGTGCCGGACGGTCTGCAACGCGCGTGGCCCTTCGTTGCCTCGGCGCCCGCCGCCGGGGTTGGACTCCTCGCAAGCGCCGTGCTGGTGCTATTTCTCCGAAAAGGCGCCCCTCCCCGTCACACGCTGCTTCCGCCACTCTTGTGGGCCGGCGCACACCTGCTGCTGCTGTCCATCGCATTTGCCAACGTGCGCCTCGCATTGCCCACCCGCTTGCTCGCAACACTCGGCGTCGCGATGTTGTTGCGTCCGTTTCCGCGCGTATTGGCCGCCGCCGTAGTGGGGTTGGGCCTTTGGACGGTGCCTCCCGCGTTGGCGGTAGACACAGCGGAAGCCCGCTTGGCAGACATCGTGCATACGCTCGAACAGCTCGACGGCCCCCGCGCACGCGCCCATTTTTTGACAACCGACCCGTGGGTACATCGAAACGTCGATGGCGTGCTCGAATCGGGAGTACCCCTCCATGAGGTCGGCGGAGACCCCCGCCAGCTCGACGCCCCCACACTCGCGGATTTTGCACGCAACCGAGGATTTGGCCTCGTCATCGTGGACACCGCGCGTGTGCAGCAGACATACCCAAACTTGTCGCCGTTGATTCACGATGCGACAATCGGCCCGACGGTCGGCCTTGTGCCCGTCGCACGCTCACCCGGATACCGGGTGTTTGAGGTTCGAAACCGATGAACGTAGCGCGATTGGCCCCTGTCTTGGCCGCCCTTTGGCTGGTCTCCGCGACCGCCGCAGCACAAGAGCCGCCGTTATCCGCCAAAGAGGCCGGTATTGCCGCGTTACAAGCAGGCAATGCCGCCGAGGCCGCGGCCTTGCTCCGCCAAGCCGTGCAAGAAAACCCCGCTGACGCCCAAGCATTCTGGGAGCTGGGCTGGGCCTATTGGGCGCAAGATGCGTTTTCCGACGCCGCGACCGCTTGGCGCACGGTCGAGCGCCTGGATGCGCGCTGGCCCGACGTGACCGAGTGGCTCACCAAGGCGGTTGCGCGGGCGGCCCTCAACGACGGCCCTCCCGTACAAGGCGACGTCCCCCTCACCGCAAACGGACGGCGGATAACCCTCGCTGCCGCGGGCGATACCATGATGGGGAGCGATTTGCGAAAAGGTGCGGCAGGACTCGCCCCCGACAACGGAATGGGCCTCTTTGCCGGCCTCGAACCTATCTTTCAGGGGGCGACCGTCGCGTTCCTCAACCTCGAAGGACCGCTCGCCGACGACCTCCCCAACCAAAAGTGCGGCCCCAATAGTTCGAGCTGCTACGCATTTCGCACACCCACCCGCTACGGCGCCGCGCTCACGAACTTGGGGCTCGACCTCGCGAGCCTCGCCAACAATCACGCGATGGACTTGGGCGACGCGGGCATGGACTCCTCTATCCGCACCCTCGACAAGCTCGGCATCGGACATGCAGGTCGCTACGGCGATGTCGCCATCATCGAGCGCGATGGCCTGAAAATTGGCCTGGTCGCCGCACATTCCGGCGGGTGCTGTCCCAACGTCAACCGGCTTTCCGAAATCAGTCGCCTCATCGCGGAGGTCGACGAAAAGGCCGACATCGTCATCTTTAGCTACCATGGCGGCGCTGAAGGCGCAGCGCATCGGCACATTCCCCACCGCACCGAGATTGCATGGGGCGAACGGCGCGGTGATGTTCACGCCCTGGCCCACGCCGCCATCGACGCCGGCGCAGACGTCGTCCTCGGCCATGGCCCCCACGTCCTGCGCGCGATGGAGGTCTACCGTGGCCGCCTCATCGCCTACTCGTTGGGCAACTTCTGCGGCTACAAACAATTTGGCACCGAAGGCGGATACGGCGGCACATCGCTGGTGCTCGAATTGGGTCTCGCCGAAAACGGTGTATTGCTCGATGCGCGCGTACATCCCGCCGCCTTGACATCGAGCGGCGACCCACGCCCTGACCCCACCGGCGCCGCCATCGGTCAGCTCAACGAGCTATCGGAGGCCGACTTCCCCACCACCGGCGTTCATATCCAGGACGACGGCACCGTGACTTGGCGCAAACCTTAGCAACGGGACACTTTTAGATGGACGACGCCTCCAACGTTGCACTCTCGACCAGCGCCGCCTTGTATCTCGGGCTGTTGGCCGCGACAGGAATCGAACGGCTAGTCGAAGTACGCACAAGCCTGCGAAATGCCGCGTGGTCGTTTGCGCGCGGAGGCTACGAGGTCGGCAAAGGGCACTATCCCGCGATGGTAGCCCTTCACACCGGCTTTCTCATCGCCTGCGGCCTGGAGGTGCTGCTGTTCGAGCGCACATTTCACCCCGCCATCGGCATCCCGGCGCTGGTCCTCGCGCTCGCGTGTCAGGGGCTTCGGTGGTGGTGCATCACCACGCTCGGACCCCGCTGGAACACCCGCGTCATCATCGTTCCCGGCCTTCCGCGCGTGACGGGCGGCCCCTACCAATACTTCGACCACCCCAATTATGTTGCCGTCGCCGTCGAAGGCATCGTGCTGCCGCTGGTTCACGGCGCGTGGCTCACGGCGCTCGCGTTTACCACGCTCAACGCCGCCCTGATGTGGGTTCGGATTCGTTGTGAGAATGACGCCCTGCGGAACTTGGTTCCCCCCGGAGCAACCCCCGATGTCCCTTGATTCCTCCGCCGCCTCCGTGCGGGACACCGTGCTGCTGCTCGCCGCACGCGAGCTCGCGCTGCCGCCCGAACGTGTCGAGGCCATCGCCGACAACGACGACCTCGCGATGCACCTCGACTCCTTGCAGCGGCTATCGCTCGTGGTGGCCATCGAAGACCACTTCCAAATTTGCTTTGAAGAAGAAGACGACACCCAAGTCCGCACCTTGGCCGAGGTGGTGGCGTTTATCGAGCAACGGTGGACAAGACCTCCCCCGGCTTGAGCGACAGTCTCCCGACCACTGAATCGTCATTCATTTTCTCAAAATGACGAGGATTGGGCCACTGAATCGTCATTCATTTTCGAGAATGACGATGAAACGGACGTTTCAAAACAGGGAGTTCTGCAAACGAAACGACCGGCCACGCGGGCCGGTCGACGTCACGGGGTATCGACGTTCATTCGATGTAGGTGACCGTCGCGACGACTCCGTCTTGGCCGATGAGACCGAAGGTGTCGGCATCAACAGCCACAAGGAGCTGGTGCTTGTTGACGACGGCATCGCTCGACCAGGGGACCGTGAGGGTCACGTCCGTGCCCATCGATGCACACGCGCAATCCGCTTCTACTGCGATGTTCTGCTCGCCATGGGCCACGAAGGTGTCCAGCGCAGCATCTGCCAGCGCCCAGCTCATCGAGCCGGACCCCGACGCGCCCGCGGCGCATGCACCCACCGACAACACAACTTCGATGGTCGTCGGCGCGAACTCGTCTACCGACGGAAGCGCGAGCGACAGGTAGGTGAGCGGATTGCCCGAGGCTTCCCAAGTGCCGAAGGTCTGCGTTCCGTCGGCCATCACGACGTCCGTTCCGCAGGTCTGGTCCGCGCCGTCCCATGCGTCGACGGAGATGTCGAAGGTGGCGAGGTCGCGGGGAGCGCCGATGACCACGCTGTCGAAGGCCATGACCGGCGCCGAATGGCCGACCGTCGTAGCCACACAGGTCCACACGTCGTCCTGGATGACTTCGAGACCGTCCACTTGGTCGCCCGGCTCGACGTCGGTACCCGTCGCGCCTTCCCACACCTGGTCGCCGAGCTGCCACGAGAGCGTCGTCGAGACCTGCTCACCATCGGGGTCGTAGGCGTCCGCCACCACCTCACAGGTCAGCGTATCGCCTTCGTGGGCGGGGCGCGGCGACACCGCTACCGTCGCAGGAACCATCGGCGAGTCGGCAACGTGAACCTCCACCGTCTCCGTGGCGCCGACGTTGAATGCGTCGTAGGGCGTCACTTGCACGGTCACTACGTCGTTCTTGTCAAACCACACCGCACCGTCAAGCGCATCGCTTCCTGCGAAGACCTGCTGGCCGTTGACGAACCAAGTGTAGTCGAAAGAGACTGCGTCGCCGTCGTAATCGACAGCATCGACCAACGGTCGCGCGACATCGTTGGTGCGAACAGCGCCATCGGCGAACTGGAGGGCGCGAATGACCGGTGCCGACGAGCGCACTGTCGCCGCCGCCGAGCTGCCATTGCGACTGCCAGACGCATCCGAAGCCTGCGCGACGCATACAAGCTCGCTTCCGCCGCGCGCGACGCCCGGGGAGAGCGTCGGGCCTTTCGCGCGCACTTCGCCGTCGACCAACCAGAAGTAGCGGGTGGAGACGCTATCGCCTTCGCTATCGAGCACCGTCGCCTGACAGGTCACGGTGTCTGCCGAAGACGGCTCGGTGGGGCTCATCCACACCGAGTGGACCACGGGCGGCGCGTTGACGATAGATACCGTCACCGCGGACTTTTCGCTATACAAGCGGCCATCGAAGGCGACCGCTTCGAGCTGCACCACCTCGCCGACTGCCGTTGCGACGGCGGGCAGAGTGGGCGTCGAGGACACCGCGGTGACGCGGCCGTTGATGCGCCAGGTATACGAAACGGTGACCGGCGTGCCATCCGGGTCGTGCGCACCGGCAAGTACGTCCACCACGACATCTTCGGAGCTAAATGCAGTCGCCGGTGCAGACAGGACAGGAGCAATCGGGCGGCTGTTGACCGTGATGTCGAGGCCGCCTGCCGCCGTCCAGCCGTCGCCATCGCGGAGGGCCGCGACAACGGTGTGGGCGCCGCCCGACAAGGACGAAGTCGTCCACGTCGACAAGCCGTCCATGACCGGCGCGATGTCCATCACTTCGCCGTCCAGGAGCCAGCGAACGCTCACGCCACCCGGGAGGGCGCGGGCGCCGTCGACCGATGCCGTAAACGTCGCAGCGACGCCTTCATCCAACAAGTCAGAGGACGCGCGCACGTCTACTTCGGGGGGCGTGCCGACGACATGGGACACTGTGCTCGTGCAGCTTTCGCCCGTTTCGTCCAGAGCGAGCAACGTGAGCTGATGGTGTCCGGCCGAGAGCTGCGCAGAGAGGGTCGTGAGGCCCGTCGCGACGTCGACCGCGCCTTCTCCCAAGTAGCCGTCAAGGTCGCTCGACCACATCACGGCGAGCCCGGCGACGCCCACGTCTGCGTCGCCAACATGGCCCTGAAGCAAGGTTGCATCGCCTTCTTGGGTGCGGTCACCGACCACGGGCTGCAGCACGACACAATCGGGCGCGCGGTTCGGGCCGCCGACGGTCAGCGAGAGCGCGGTGGACGCGGAGTCGCCCCAAGCATCGGTGACCGAGGCCGTGAGGTTGTGGTGTCCCGGCGACAACGAGGCAGACGCCGAGAAACGGCCGTCCTCATCCACCACCACATCAAAGGTCGCAAACTTGCCATCGGTGTCGAATTCGACCGACAGGGGGCCTACGCCAAACGCTGTTCCCGAAAGCTGGAGCGGCTGGTCGCTATACAGGTTTTGCGCGCCCACGGCGTCCAGCACGATAGACGGGACTACAGCCGGCTCTACGGTCAGCGAAATGGAATCGGAATGCACGAGGCCATCGCCATCCACGACGAACAGCGCAAGGTCGTCCGTTCCCGGTACGCCCGACGTGGTGCAGTCGACGCGCCCATCGGCGGCGGGGACCAGGTCCTCACAAAGCGGCGCGCCCGCCCACAGCCACGAAACCCGAAGGCTCGAAACGTCGGAGTCAGCGTCCGCTACGACGCCTTGCAGCACCCACTGCTCGCCTGCGACCAGCACGTCGCCGGCGGAGGGCGACAAGATTTTCGCCTGGGGCGCAATCTGGTCTGCCACAAGGACGGGACGAGGTGTAGAGGCTTTGTCTGGAAGGTCCGCGCAAGCAGCCGCAAACAAGGTGGAGGTCAAACCGACGAGGTGGAGGATGGGGGTGGCACGCATCGTTTTCTCCGAGAACTGTTCGCAATGTTGAGGCGACAACGCCCTCACAGAATGGGGAACGACATTTTCCAAAACGAACTCAACCTCCCCGGCCCAAAAAGGTCATTTTTTTGGGATGCGGCTGGCGGACAAGATGAAACAAATGCTCGATGCAGTCATTGTTGGCGGTGGTCCCACAGGGCTCGCGGCCTCTCTTCTTGCACGGAATTGCGGCCTCGAAGTGGCCATCGTGGAACCCCAAGAGGGCACCATCGACAAAGCGTGTGGCGAAGGCCTCATGCCCGGTGCTGTCGCACTTCTCGCAACCATGGGCGTGCGGGATCTCCCCGCGTTCCCGTTCCACGGAATTTCGTACATTCAGGGTAGCCAACGGGTCAACGCGCGGTTTTCCCAAGGACACGGCCTCGGAGTTCGCCGCCTCGCACTGCATCGCGCAATGGCCGATGCCGCCGACAATGCCGGTGTACAGCGCGTGAAGGGCCGCGTGATGGACCTCCAAGACGACGGGCAGAAGATCGAAGCCAAGCTCCACGATGGCTCTACCCTCCACGCCCGGTGGGCCATCGCCGCCGACGGCCTCCACTCCCCCACCCGAAAGCGCCTTGGATTGGTCATACCAACCGCTTGGCCAGAACGAATTGGCGTACGGCAGCACTTTTCGACGCCGCCATGGTCGGAGAATGTAGAAGTCTATTGGACAGATGAGTACGAAATTTACGTAACTCCAGTATCCAACGACAGCGTTGGTATCGCAGTCCTAACCCGTAAGATACCACAAAACGGAGGTGCCGCAAGTATTCTTCAGCGCGCGCTGGCGCAGGTTCCGCACTTGTCCAGCAAGCTCGGAACCCCTTGTTCGCACGTGCGCGGTGCGGGGCCATTTGCACAAGGCGTGCGGCAGCGCGTGGTTGGGCGCGTGTTGCTGGTGGGCGACGCCGCTGGCTACCTCGACCCTATCACCGGCGAAGGGATACGCCTTGGGTTCGCGACGGCGCGTGCCGCAGTCATGGCCATCGCACACCGCCGGCCCCAGGACTACGAGCGCGCGTGGTGGTCTATCACGCGGCGCTATCGGTGGATGACGGGCGGATTGTTGCGCATCGCGGGCCACCCACGTACGCGGGCATTGATGTTTCCGGTGCTGACGCGGGTGCCGCAGTTGATGGACCTCACGCTCGGTCTGCTCGACGAAGACAGCGGGCCTGCACGCACGACGGCGGCGTCCCTCGCGTCCCCGTCGGGCGCCTAAACCAGACACCAAATACCGGAAAACCAGTTCGCTTATCGGGAACGAAGGGCCGGATGCTTGGACAGCACACGGTCTTCAGCCAACAGGCTGCGCGTGCGCAAGAGGTCGTCAGGCCCCGCAGCGATCCCCGCCTCCCGGCGACGCAACCGCGCGACGCCTTCGAGCTGCCGCGCACCCGCATCCCGCGACCAGGCGACGGCCGCATCAAAGTCTTCAGCGGCGCCACGACGGCCTGCAGCGGCACCGGCCAAGCCCCGGTCGATGCGCAGCTCGGCGCCCAGCACCTTGAGGGAGCGCTCATCCGCAAACGCGACAGGATTGTCGAGCGTACTGGGCAGCACGATTTCCCCACGGGCCAACGCGATGCGCACGCGCAAACCTTCGGCCAAAAAGCGACCGGGGCGACGCTGGGCGCGTTCGTACGTCTCGATTGCCGCATCGACCTGGACCTGCGCTTCGTCGAGGTTTCCGCGCAAGAGCTCAATATTGGCCGATTCGTGAAGCGCGAGGGCGCGGGTCACGGCAAGGCGCGGTTCGGAGGCCGAAAGCCAGCCAAGCACGGTGTGCAGGCGCGCAACGGCCTCATCCAGAAGGCCGTCGTAGCGAAGCAAGCGCGCTTCCCGAAACGCGGCGCTCAACTGCGCCATCGGAAGCGCCAACGACTGGAGCTTTCGCAGGCCCTCCCGTGCCATCTCGAAGTCGCCGGCCAACAACGCAGCGCCAATCGCGACATCCCACGCAATCACCCGCTCGGTGTCCGACTGGGCGGACGACGTTGAATCGCGCGCCGCCGCACGGCTCGCTTCAAGCTCGCCCAAGTCTTGCAAGGTCCCCGCCAACAACGCTTGGTCGAGGCTCGTCGCTCCACCCGATTTGCCCAAACGCGCCAAGATAGCCATACTTCGCAACGGGCGATCCACCATGCGCCACGCTTCTGCTGCGGCGCGAAGGTCAGCGAGCTCGCCCGAATGCTCGGCCAGCGCGTGCAGACGTTCCGCCTCTTGTTCCGGCGTCGTCGCGCGAAGACGCCCCGAAGTGCGTCCCTTTTTTCCCAATACAACACGGCTCATAGCGACAGGCTACCATGGGCGGATGACACCAACCACGCCCCCCACACACCGCGACGCAAGCTCGCCCGCACTCGCGGTGGCCATGGCTCTCGGGCCTATCTTGCTCGCGGGCACAACGTGGTGGGCCGGCGCGCGGGCGCCATTGGCTGCATTGGTGTTGTGGTGCGAGCCGCTCCTGATGTTCCTCGGACTGTACCTCGCGGGCTGGCTTTTGCTCGACCGACACCCGCGAACCGCGATTACGACGCTGTCTGGCTTCGTGATGGCGGGCTTGCTGCTGCGTATGCCACCCGACATCCATCCCCCGAGTCCGTCCAAAGAAAGCTGGGCAGCCGACCTACGCGGCTGCGCACTGTTGCCCGAGCCCGCGCGCCAAGCCGTGCGGGTGCTCTCCTGGACCCTCGACGCACAACAACCCGCACCCACGGCCGAAAGCATCCTCCGCGAGCGCCCGGACATCGCCGTGCTGGTCGGTCTCAACGACCCAGCGGTCGCCGAGTCCGTTGCCTCTCAATTGGGTGGCGAAGCCTTGTACTTGCCCGGTGGACAGGTGCAAGACGGCATTTCGCTTATTGTGCGCGGCGTGTTTCAATATTGTGCGGGCCGCGATGACTCCTGGGAAATCCCGTTTGCGAGCGGCGACGGAGAGAGGGCGCGGGCCATCCTGACGTTTCCGGAGGTCGCTGGCGCGGGCGTGGTGCCGTTTGTGGCAGTCAAGCTACCCGGCCCCGGAGCGAGCAGCACATGGTCCACATGGCCCGCACGGGTCGCCGATGGCGCGCAGCTATTGGGGTCGCTGTCCACCAGCATTGGGCCGCGTCGGCTGGTCATTGCCGGTGACTTCGGCGCGCCTCGCACGTTTCACGACCTCGCAGCGCCTTTGCTGGGCGCCGGCCTGATGGAAGTTCCCGTGCCCCCTTCGTGGCCGGCGCACGTTGGCCCGGTGCCACTCCCTGGCCTGCACGCGCTCGACCGCGTGTGGACGGGCGGCGCATGGCGGCCCCAAGAAGTCCGCCGCGGTGCGCCCAATGGACAGCGACGCGCGCCGATTGTCGTGTCGCTGGCGCCTGCCAATGCACAAGCGCGGTAGGTCGACCTAAAAGCGCCCGTAGAGCAGCAAACCGTTGGGGCTGGGTGCCACGCTCAAGGACATAAAATGCAGCGTGGCGCCGCCCGCCAACAAGCCGACACCCAAACCACCTGCGGTGAGGGTCACGACCCGCGCCACTTGGAACTTCTGCGTGGCCGCCGACGCTTCTGCCGCGGTGGTTTGCTCCGGGTGCGACCGTGCATCTTCGATGGCTGCCCACGCGGGCGCCGCAACGACGAAGTTCAGCACAACGCCCGTAGCCAGCAAGCCACCGCCCGCTGCAGTCAGGCCCACCACCAATCCCGAAGGACGCGCCCCCGACGAGGGCTCCGAAGGGCGGGAAGGCTCTACCGGGGTCGGAGGGGGGTCCGATGGCGCATCGGGGCCGCCGAATACGTCGCCGAAAATATCGTCACCGCCATCGGCCACCACCACCGAGGTGTCAATGCCGTTGGGGCACAGTTTGACCCACTTCACCGGCTTGTCGAAGGACGTCCAGGTGCCTTGAATGGTGCCGTCGTCGCAAGAGATTTGCGCCAAATGCAAGCCTGCAATCACGGTGTCGCCCATGCGCACGCGGTTGCCATCGACGTATGCCTTGGCTGCACCCAATGCCTCGGGCACCTGTGGGTCCACTTCGCCCCGGCTGCGGACTTCTCCGCGCAGCGCCTCAAAATAGCTAAACGCATCGCCGTCATCGAGGAGCGATTCGTCCCACGGAAGACTGTTGTCGATGGCCAGCGCACTCCGCCAGAGGTCGGGCGCTTTTTTCTTCTTGTCGCCTTCGAGACGCAATGCCACGCCACGCAAATAGAAGACCGACGCAAGCTCCGCGGGGTCGACGACCGCGCCGGAACGCACCCCTTCTTCAACGCCCGCCAAGGCAGCGACGGCGGCCTTGGCGTCTTTCGCCCTCAGGGCTGCTTTTGCCGAAGCGACCGGCTCCGCGAGCGTTCCCGCAAAGCTGGTAGACAGAAGAAGAAGCCAAGCGGACAACATTTCACTTCAACGCGGCGCAATTGTTGACGACCCACTCGCCGCCCTTCGCAGAATCGAAGGTCAGCTCACAAATCTGTCCCGCCTGCACGTCGAAGGTTGCGCGCATCGACGTGCCAGACAGCGGCGAAATTTTGGTCTTGTAGACACCCGCTTCGAGGCCCACAAGTTCTAAGGCGCCCGAAGTGTTCCACTCTTCCGAGAACGAACCACTTGCCGCCGAAATCTTTACGGAGGACTTTCCGGGCGGGCGCACACGAAGGATGACGGACCCACGCTCTGCGGAAATCGGAGCAACTTCGACGCGCCCACCGTCGCGGCCCGCGGGTTGACCGCTGGCATCGGGCGTGCCTGTATTGGTCTGGGGCGCTTGGGTCGGACCATCGAGGAGGCCCAAACCAAACACCGCACCTACACCCAGACCGGCCAGCACGGCCAAACCGACGACAGCGCCGATGACCTTTCCCATGCCGCCACCCGAGGAGGGCGCAGCAGCGGGCTTCTTGGGAGGCGGTGTCGGCTGCGGGCGAGCGGCCACAGCAGGGCGTGCTTGCGGAGGCTGCGCGACCGGCGGCGCAGAGACAGGCGCAACGGGGGGCGCTGCCATCGCACCCGGACGAAGCGCGGGACCGTTGGACGCCACGGGACGTGCCGCACTCGTGGACGGGCCGAGGAGGTCCGCAGGGATGTCTCCGCGGGCACCGAGCTGCACGGTAGGCGCCGTGAAGAGGTCGGGCAGGGGGGTACCCGGCATGACGGGACGCACATCCACGTCGCCTACATCGGGAATCTCGCGCGCCGAAGCATCGGTGGAGGGAGTCGCGGTGTGAATGCCGGAAGGAGGCGGAGGCGGAACGGACGCGCCACCGCGAAAGGTCGGAAGCGGCAAGGTGGAGTTGGGCGCGCCGTCTTCCGTTGGAGGACGAAACGCCGGCGCGCGCCCAGCGGAGTGGGCCCCGGAGTCGCCCGGATCGACGACCTTGCTTCCAATCGGTGCTTCGGCGATAAAGGACTCATCGTCGAGGCCTTCGCCGCGCTCCATGAAGCCCGAACGGTCCTCGTGCACCGTCGTGCCGGTCAGCGGGTCGTTGGGGTCCTGCTTGGGACGCATGTTTTCACAGATTGGCCGCACCACCTCTCGGCAATACCGGCGAATGCTGCCATCGTTGGCCTCATCTGCCAGAGCTTCGAGAAGGTCGGTTACCTCGCCAATACTTGGACGCGCTTCGTGGTCATAGGCCAGCAACAGGCGCATCGCTTGCCGAATTTGCTCGGCTTGGTCGGGCGCCATATCGCTCAGATCAAGCTCCGCCAGCTTCTTTTCGAGCTTGGCTTCGTACTTCTCTTCGCGAATATGAATCTTGCCGAAACCATCGAGTGCCAGCAACTCGTAGAGCGTAATGCCGAGCGAGAATACGTCGCCCGCTGGACGGTCGGGGTCGCCCAGAAGCCGCTCCGGCGCCATGTAGGCCGCAGAACCAAATGCAAGCGCTTGTGTATGCGCCTCGCGGTCGTCGAATCGCGCCTGCGCCGTACCAAAGTCAAGCACCTTGACGTCGCCTGCAACGGTCAGCATGACGTTCGAGGGCTTGATGTCGCGGTGAATCAAGCGAAGGGGCTCGCCCCCTTGCAAGGGTTGCTTGTTGTACGCCGCATCCAATGCGCTCGCGACCTGGGAACCGACCTCAAAGACGACCTTTCGGGGAAGGCGCTCGCCGCGGTCTTTTGCATCCGTGACGAGGGTCTTGAGGTCGACGCCATCCAGGTACTCCATGATGATGGCGCACTGGCCCTGAATGGACGTGAGGTCTTCCACCCGGATGATATTGCGGTGGTGCAACAAGCCAAGAACGCGCGCTTCATCGCGCGAGCGCTGCACGATTTCTTGGTGACCGGTCCACTTGCCGTGAAGCAACTTGATGGCCACTACACTTTTGAAATTGTCACCGGTAATCATCTCGGCGAGGTACACCTTGCCGAATGCTCCCTCGGAGAGCTCCTTGATGAACCGGAAGCGCCGACGAGGCTCCATGGGGTGATTCCATTCCGCAGAGTTGAGAGCGAGACTATAGCGCGCGCGAAGGGATCTGACCTTACTGTGTCCATTACTGGACCGAGCAGATGCCCCCTTCGCGCCACATAGATTCAGCAAATACGTGCATCAAAGAGAAGTACTCGACGACCCTGCGGTCGGCGGTACGCCAGCGGGAATTCTGGAGCACTTCGTCCCAACTCCACACCCGACCTCCCCGCCCCCAAGGGCGATCGCCCTGGAGCACATGGTCTTCGGCTCCCAGCAGAATCGCGGCGACGCCCATCAGGGTCGCGTCCGGCGGGCGCTCCCGACTTTCACTCAGTTCGAGGGTTGTGTAGACACGATTGATAGGAGCGGTCGTGGCCCAATCCTGCACTTCCAAAGCAGACGTGGCCTGAAGGTCAATCGTGCGGCGGTCGCCGTTTTTCTCGTCCACCAAAAAAACCATCGCTTCGTACCGCGGACGGCGACCACTGCTACGGGAACAAAACGCCTGGTGCAACTGGTCAATCGACGGCGCGCCGTCAATCAACTGGTCAATTCGAAGACGGGAGTTCCGGTCGTAGTCCTTCATGCGCTCCATTGCATCGCGAATCATGTTGTCCGGGAGACCAAACAACTTGAGGTTCGCTTCACGGTCCTCCTCGATATAGCGGATGTCGAGGAGTAGGTCGCGCACTTTGGTCATTGTCTTTGCGCGTGCTTCAGTAGGCGGCAGAGAAGGACCATCTTTGCCTGCAGCGATTTCCACATAAGAAAGACGCAGGGTGACAAATATAGCAGCAACGGCAACAATGAATGACAAAACGGGGCGGTAAGAAATCATTGTGCGCCCCCAGACTGGTTTCCAGTGCGCTTCAAAATGGCTTCACGGGTCGGGATTTCTAACGTAGAACAATAGCCGTCTCCTACCGTGAGGCCCACAAATGGCTTCCAGGTGTCCTGATTGCCGTGGTTCTTCGCGTAGTAGCACATAGCAAGGGTATGCTGCGCGATTGCGGTGTAGGCGTAATGCTGGGTTTCATTGGCCAGCACGCCATCGCAGCGCTCGTTTGCCTTCATATAGTCGCGGTATTCGGCACCCCGACAGGTGATGTTGTCACCATAAAAGCGGGGGTCCTTGTCGAGCTTTTTCGACTTGAGGTGGCGACGATAGGCCGGCAAAATATTGGTAGGACGGGTCTTTTTGTCCGCTGCGTACTGGCCGTCGTCGTAGCCTGAATTGTGGCTCAAAATGACCATCTGGACCAGCGCACCCGACGCCTTCAGCTCCCGGTCGTTCCACGCCTCGGACAGCAGCTTGATGGCCGCTTGCGTGGACTCTACGAGCTTTTCACGGTCGTCGACGTCACAGTTTCGAATTCGACAAGTGACGGTCTCGCCGTTGTTGCGAATATAAGGCGCGTTTTTCAAGACACCTTTTACCGGAACAAGGTCTTTGGGCGACCACACCTCTGCGCTGTCGCGGAAATGACAGCCAGACACCTTCATGCCGCCGCGAAGGGCCACCTCGGGCATAAACTGCCACCAACCATAGGCACAAACCGGCGAGAGCGCGTCGGGCCGATACTTCGACTCGATATACGGAATCCCTGCGAAAACAGTGGGCAAGCCAGCGTTTTGCAGGAGGTCGACCACCTCGCGGTATTTGGGCTCGACCGACTCCAGGCGAATCCAAAAGTTCCAAGCATGGGCGTGCGCAGCGACGGACAGCTTGAAGTATTGCAAGAAGACTTGGTCCCAGTTTTCCGCGTCGAGCAGGCGCTCGTTTTTGGACTGGTCCGCGTTGGGACCCATGACCCACACACCAAACGCCTGCTCCAAACCCTTGACGTCAACAGACGAAAGGTCAATCGAGGCCACGTCTTCGAGAGAAATGCGTTCATACGAGACCTCGCCATCCACCTCCGGGCCAAGTTTCGGAGGTGCAGGGCGGAGGATATCGAGCTGGCTCGCAACGACACCAACGGTGGTGAGCAAGGCGATAGATAGAACGGACGGAATGAACCACCACGGACGGCCACCGGTAGCGTCAATGGTTCCTGCGCCTCCCAATTGTTGGGACTGCTCGTCGAGGGTAACGATTTGGCGCTGTTCCCAGTCGCCCAGACGGCGCGCTTCGACAAACAAGAACGTACAGCCACGATTGGCAGGCCCAAGGTGGACGACACTGCCCGGCGCAAGCTGCACGGGCTTTTGAATCGGAAGAAACTCTTCCCAGTCGACGTTTTGGTGCGTCGCTACGCGAACTTGATTGACGCCGACCGGAGCGATAGAAATATTCGCGCCATCATAGACGGTAATCACGGCCTGGCGGTCGTCTACGCCGCGGTAGCCCGTCAGACGGACGCCACCTGGCCCCGGATTGGCGCCCAAGCGAACCACCGGACCCCGCGCCGGCGGCATGTCCTGAAAACGCAGCGGACCGTCGAGAAACTGGAGCTTTACGTCCCAACGTTCCTGACTCATCGACCTTCCCCACCCGAAGCAACCTGCGACAATTGCAGCTGTACCCATGCATCGGACGGGTGCAGGTCTGCAAGAATCGCATGGGGCGCCAACACGGTCCCCCCAGACAAGAGCTGGTAATCACCAGGCGGCAAAGACAACCACGCGCAAAGATGGTCCAGCAGTGAAACAACAGGCACGGCAGTTCCGACGGGCGCGACAAAGCGCGCCGGGACCGCACCGGCAAGTATCGAAATATCTGCCATAACGACCGCGTTGGGCACCGTAACCAACACCAAGGGCTTCTCCGCATCCACATCCGACATGCGCGTCGAGGCAGGGAGGAGCGCCCCCGACTGTTGCAGACGGTACCATCCTGTGACGCGACCGGTGAGGTCGGTGCGGAGCGGCACGAGGTTTTGCACCATCCAGGCGACCGCTTCCGCGACCGTAACCGAGCGTGGCAGGCGCATGCGCGTGGTGCGTCCCCCCTCCCCACGCCGAATCACAAACGATGCGGAGCCGCCCGCTCCCGCGTCGGAGGGAATCGCATCGGGGTCGCGCGCCAAGGTGGACGACGCGGAGAACGACAAGGCACCTTCGACCTGCGCCGCGACGTCGGGGACCGTTGGTACGGACACCGCCGGCGTTGCGGGCTCCCGCGGCGAACGGTCGGGTGCAGGCGCCTGCTGCGTCGGGGTGGAAACGGCGGGAGCCACTGCAATCGCGGGCGCTTGCGAATCCACGATGGGCGAAGCGGACGCGGTGACGGGCGTAGCGTCGCTTGTTGGCGTGGGACCGGGCAAGGTCTCGGTGTCAGGGACCGCAGCGCGGCCTTCCCCCCGCCGCACGGGGCGAACGCGGCTGGTCGGCGCCGGGGGTTCCGCGGGCGCAGCAGATGCGGGCGACGGCGAAACACCGGAGCGGCGACCGGAACTACGAACCAGCTTGTCAATCAGCGCCGAAGCCGGCGACGGCCCCGTATCGACGGAGGACGAACGACTCCGCGTGGCAGACTGGCGGATGCGCGCGAGCAAGTCGGCCGTCGAGGGACGCGCAGGCTCTTCAGGTACTGGCAGCGCTTCCCCCGGCGCAGGGCCACTCGACAACGCCTCTACGGGCGGCGAAATCGGTGCTTCGGCTTCCTCTTGCAAACGCTGGCGCACCGGCCGGCGCACGCGCGAGGAGCGAAGGACCTGCTGAATGTCGACCGGACCTTCGGGTGCAGGAGACGGGGCAGGGTCAGGCGCTTCGGCTACCGCACCACGCTGCACGCGACGGGGTGGCGCACGACCACCGGGAGGAGCCCAGCGTGGAGTTTCTGGCTCGGCAGTCGTTGGTTCAAAAACGGGAGAAATCGGCGCAGACAGGGCTTCGGACTCGGGGGGCGCAGCGCCATCGCGGCGCACCGCACGACGCACGCCCGAGCGACGCAAAGCGGCAGACCAACGCTGCCCATTGTCCTCAACCGCAGCCGGCGCTTCCACGGGCTCCGGCGCCGGACGGCTTGCCGAGCGACTCACCGATGCCACACGCGAAGACGCGCGAGATGGGGGGCTCCATGCCTCCCGCTTTGGCTGGGCGGCGGGTTCATCTTCCTCGTCGTCAAGCATTGCGCGAAGTTCCGCGGGTGTGCCCATCACGGTAGATGCGGAATCGGGAACAACACCCCGACGGGTCATCTGCGAAGACGCCTTGCGCATGACATCGGCGAGGCTGGGCCCCAGGGCATCACCACTATTGAGTGCGCGTGCCACAGCATCCAAGAACGCGTCGCCGGAAATGTGGCGGTCGGCGCGCTCCAAGCGCATCGCGTTTCCGAGGATGTCGCGGACACTGGCCGGTAGGCTGTCGCGAGCCTGATAGAGAACACGACCTCCTTCCCCACGAGCGGCTTTTTGCCGAATATCGTTGACCAAGCCGTCGTAGACCGGCTTGCCCGTCATAAACTCAAAACCGATGAGACAAAGGCTGAAAAGGTCGCTGCTGAGGTCTTCCTCTTCGCCGTGAATCCGCTCCGGAGGACAATAGCGAAACGAATCGGAGGGAGGCACATGCGTGTGGTCCTCATGGAACATGAGGATTTCCACTTGCGGCAGCGCATGACCAATCACCAACACCCGACCGTCCTGGCGCAGCATGACGCGCCAAGGAGTGAGGCCGCCGTGGGAATACACATTCGAGTCGGCGCCATATTCGGCCGCCTCTTTGAGAATCGTGCCGGTTTTGTGCAGCAGTTCGAGTCCCGCACGGATTCCCGCAGACTCCCCCAAGTCCGCCAGAATGCGGATGACGTCAGCGACGGCCCAAGTCTGCCCTGTTGGGTAGACAAACGCACCTTGCTCCGCGTCGCGGGCGCGGAGTTCCAGGAGGTCAGGCACCATCGGGTCTTCGAGGAAGCGGACCACCACATCCAACGCGGCGTTGATGCCTCGATGGTGCCGGTACTCTGGGTGGAAAACGATCGCGGAAAGCTTTTCACCCCGGTCGCCAGTCAACTCTACGAGATCGGCTGCTGGCCCCTTGAGACGACGACCCGTGGTGGAATACCCGGCGATGGTCTCCATAAGTAGCGCTCCAACGAAAGGTTCCACGTAGCGGGCATGCGGGCCCCGAAAACAGAATACCGCGACCACCAGAAGACAAGGACGACACCGCGGCGGAAGCACTCTATCAAAGCGGAAAGGACCATGGAGGCAATCGAGCGCCGAACGCGAACGAGAGGGCTCCAGAGTGACAAAGATAGCGCAAACTGCCGACAGCCTTCTGCCGTGTTTCGAAACGCAACAACGCGCCGGAGTCGCGCCCATAGCATTGGGACGGTGCGCGAGGCCGACGCGCGCCATCGCCCCCATGGAAAACAGAACAACGGATGTCGATACACCCCGACAGATGCCATGCAAAAAAGGTCAACGTGGCACAACACAATACGCAACACCCAAACGGCGCAGACAACGGGCAGGTGCAAATGTCGCAGCACCTGCTCCCAAAAAATCCAGCGGCGCGCGATACACGACTCGGCCCCAACGGAAACGACGTGCGCACGACGGCAAAGAACCCCCGAACCAACGGTCCAAGGGTTCGGCAACGGACTGGCCGGGAAAAGAAACAGACCCCCACCAACGGAGGTCGACAGTGGGACGGTCAAAAGCAAACGCCGGACCAAGTAGCGAAAACGGGAAAAGGAACGCACAAAAGGGACGGTCGGCGTGGTTGCTGGAACATGGCACGAAGCCGTGCGAACGTACAAAGACCAAAACACAACGCAAAACGCAAAACGCAAAACGCAACGGATGAATGGCTAGCGGCAGCCTATGTTCCTACTGTTTCCTCCAACGGAACCAAACAAATCGCGAAGACTCCGTTGGGAAATCTCCACCCAAACGGTGGCACCCAAAGTGGCAAACGGCGCATTGCAGACGCCATCCCGATGACCACCGGGCCCATCGCGACGAACAATCCCGCCGGTGGCACCTCCCAACGGAAAGCAGAGACAACGCGGCAAGCGGGAAACAGCGCAACCCCAACGCGTGACGTTGACAACGGTGCAAGAAAGAGCAGCGCAAGAAAGAAAACACCCCCCGGAGCAATGCTCAACGGGGGGTGTCCCTTTGCAGGGGGATGGC
>CAZCUX010000005.1:319501-323316 GCA_964502005.1 uncultured Enterobacterales bacterium | reverse complement strand
CCGGGACGAAGCGTGCGGACGCTGCCCCTTCTTGGCCCAAATTGCGCGATAGCTGAGAATGAGCCCAGCGCGCAGCTCGTCCATCGCCCAAACCTCGACTATCGCGTCGGGATTGGTTCGAGAAACGCCTTTACTTTATCTTCAAGCCCCCTTTTATGTGTAGCCTGTGCTTCCTCATCTGCATCGGGATGTCTTGGCCGAGGCCGCTGAATTGAGTATCCCCGCCGTTTGCGGTACACCCAGCCGACGTGATGGGTAGCCTCGACGCCTTTATGCCGTCGAATCCACGCGGCCACTTTTGGGCCCGACCAGTTGCCGCCACCTACAGGGTCTTTCTCCAACGCGGCTACCAAAAGAGCAACGTCCGATTCATCGAGAAGCCTGCTTCTGCCGTTGTTTACACGGCCATCCTCCACACCTTCCGGGCCTCCCATGTTGTACTTTCGGACGGTTCGCCGCACCCAGTCCTCCTTTTTATGAAAGAGCGCGGCGATTTCTCGCGCGGGCCGGCGTTCCGCTTTCATGAGAACACAGTGCAGTCGCTCTCTTTCGCCCACTTCTTTGCAAGCGCGGTATCGTACATTGTGTTCCTCGATGGTGAGGAGGGGACGAACGGCGAGGGTGCGGGACATGATTCTTCGAGGGATCACAAATCATACCCGACCTCGCCGAAGATCCCCGTGCCTACCTCGATCTTCTTCTCCATCATCCCGTATCAATAACGCCCGGCGTCGACATCGACCTTGCGGCGCAGTGTGTTGACTTGAATGTGGGGCCACTGGGTGGTGCCGCCGGTTGCTCCAAACTGGAACTCGAAGTCGACGATCTGCTCGTACTGGAGCTGGTCCACCACACCCTTGTCGCCGCCGAGGTCGACCCGCTCGATCCACATGCGGAGCTGCATCCGGGTGACCTTGCAGTAGCGGTCGATCATTACGTTGTTGACAATGCCGCCCTGGTGGCCGGTGGCTTGTAGGGAGTCGAGCGTGATGAGGTCGTGGTCGATGATCTTTATATTTGCATTGGCTTCGGTGAGCGCAATGTTGGGCTGGACAGTGTAGGGGAACTTCGCTCCAAACTGGTCGTAGACGAAGACCTTGTGCATGTAGGCGCGGCCACTGTTGGGGTCGAGGTAGCCCTCCTTTGGCTTGCCATCCGGCTCCAAGTCTTTGCCGGAGTGGGGAACCTTGAGCTTGGTCCACTCCGGCAGCTCGGTGCTGCCGGCGTCGACATCCTCCTCGAAGTTCAGGCCCATCGTAGGAGAGACCGCCATGGTGTCCTTGTCCCAGATGTCGGCGATGTGAGGCGCTCCGGGCTGGTCCTTCGCGAAGCCGCCGATGATGTGGATGGTGGTGCCGTGGGGGATGACGCCGCCTCTGGAGATGGAGTACGGCGGCACGAACTGGGGGCCCTTCTGGCCGGGACGCAGCACGGGGAAGCCGTCGTCCTCCAGCACGGTCTCGGGAGTGGAGGTCTGGCTGTACATCGTGCCGGGGTAGTCGGTGCTCTCGGTGTCGGACTCACCCAGCCACAGGTACATGCCGTTCTCGACGTGCTGCGGGACTCCGTCGAGGTCGTTGATGTTGGTCTCGTACTTGACCACGCCGTTGAACTGCTCGTTGGTGCCGCCGCGGTTGCGGACAGGGTCCGCGACCTTCTCGAAGGAGAGCACCTCGGTGTACTGCTGGCTCTTGAAGTGGAACACACCGAAGATTTGTTCCGAGGAGGTTCCCGGGCTCGGCATGATGGTTGTGTGCAGGCCCTTTGGACCATCGCCGGGAATATTGACCCAGGTGCCCTTCATCGCACCCTCGGGGACCAGACGCCCGAGAAGTCCGTACTGGGCGGTGGTGGGAGGTGGGCATGGAAGCGGCGGGTAGGGCTTGACGTCGGAGAAGGGCATCGGGTTGCGGTTGATGGGGCGTTTGGACATCGTGTCTTCTTCCTGCGGTGACTTGGGAACATTGGACCGGAGCTTTCGGGGCGGTTCTCGCCCGTGTTGGGTTCCGGTGAACTGGCCTGAACTCGAAGCTGCGGGCCCATGTGGGTCATCCGTGGATGAATACCACGCGCTATATAGGGAAATGCACTGCTCCGATGTTTTGCACGCTACCAGTAGCGGACCGTTCGGTCAAGAATCTCACAATATTGGAGAGCTGCGGTCGTCCCGGTTGGGTAGCGCTGCCCACATCATCGATCCCATCGCAATCCGCGATACAATGCCTGCTTTCGAGCCGAACGCGGATGTGTTCCCAGGCCGCCTGAAAGGACGAGGCAGCATTGTGCGGTCCAGGGCAATCGCATCCAGTCGTGGTGCGTCTTCTCGGGTCGTGGGCTCATGTTGCAATGACGATTGGTATCCATTGCCGTGTCAGCAACGACAACATCCGTCAGCACGTCAACGAGATAGATGTGATGGCGCATGAGAGCGCGGGCCCGTTCTCCTGGTCTGTCGTCAGGGCAATCGCATCTTCTCTCGTAGGCGCCAACACTATGCCCCCGTTGGCGCCCCCGCCGGTAGAGCCGTCGAGAGCACCATCCGGTGCATGGTACCGAGGCGACGAGGACACCCCGTCCCCGTCGCCCAAGCCGGCCATCCCGCCGCCGTCCCCCGACTGGGCCACCCGCCCGTCCACCGGCGCCGCACGCTTCCAAGCCGATGCCGAGCGCACCCCCGGCACCGAGCAGCGCTGGCCCGACGCCGACAAGCTCGCCGCCGTCGACGCGCGCGTCCGCTTGCCCGAGCTCCTGGACCGCCTCCGCGCCCGCGGCTTCCAGCCCCGCCTCGCCTTCCCCTGGCGCGCGCTGGCCACCCAGGACGACCTGCTCGCCCAGAAGCGGTCTCTTGCCGCCGCGCCGGCTCTTTCGCGCCGTGCCCGTCCAGCCCTTCGGACTTGACAGCGCCCACCATCGGGCAGATAGCCCGATGGCCCGCAGTGCTCGCGCCCGCCGGCTTGCCCATTCAGCTTCCAAAACGCCGTCCACAACGGCCAGCCCCCCGCCCTCGCCGCCGACCTCTTCGACGCCCACTACGGCTGGGGCGACGACACCCACGGCTCGCCCAAGTCCAACGGCGCGCACGCCTTCTTCCGCGCGGTCGGCGAGGAGGCCCGCGCGCTCGGCCTCGTGTGGGGCGGGTCGTGGACAGGCCCAGGGAGGCACTGTGTCGGAAACCTTGATTTGGAGTCGGCCATCGGTCGCTTTCGAATAGGTCGAGCTATCGTCGTGCCAGAGGCCCTTTTTTGACTATGTTCTAAACCGGAAATCGTAGCAAATGGGGCGCCCCGTGCCATCCGTTGTGCTGTCGACCACCTGCATGCCATTGGGATGGCTATGACCCGCGGCGCCTTCCGATAGGCATCCTGCAGCAAGCTCCACTAAGCCTTTGTCCGGGTCTCGGCGGATTTCAGCGAAGGGTTCGTGTTGATGGCCGCGGAGCAGCAAGTCCGTGTACTCCCCAAGGAGGTCCCATGCGGATGCCCCGTCAGCACACTCTGACAGCGGATGATGAACGAGGGCGACCCGAAGACCTGTGTGCGGCTTACCGCTGTCAGTGCCGTTTCTGGCAACCTGGTCTTCGGAGATCTGTAGCTTTCCCGGGTCATGCTCAACGCCCGCGAGCCTTGTTGCGGCATTCCCGTGACCAATGTTTCTCGATTGTTGGTAGCCGCGCGCCGCAATTGGGCACCAAACCACAGGGAGGCCCCTCCTCCTGTTCAACCCGAGACCCCGGTCAACCTCCCGCGTCGTCTCGGCAGTACAACCCGACACCCCGGTCAACCTCCCGCGTCGTCTCGGCAGTACAACCCGACACC
>CAZCUX010000005.1:796-319401 GCA_964502005.1 uncultured Enterobacterales bacterium | reverse complement strand
TCGTCTCGGCAGTACAACCCGACACCCCGGTCAACCTCCCGCGTCGTCTCGGCAGGTCAACCCGACACCCCGGTCAACCTCCCGCGTCGTCTCGGCAGTACAACCCGACACCCCGGTCATGCTCCCCACTCGTCTCGGCACAACACAACGCGACCGATACCGGACACCCTCCCCAAACACCCCGCCCTCGTTATGTTTCGATTGCTTATTTTATGGCTGCCGCGGATGCCGTTTCGGGAACCCTATGGTCGCCCTGGGCGCCAGCATTGCAAGACAGTTCGGTGGCGCGAAAGCGGACGGTTTCCAAACAAGACGCCATCTCCCGGCTACCCGGCCGCGTCCCCCCGACGTTGGCGGAAGCCAAATCAACCGCAAGCCAAACCCAACACTGCGCGTGGCTACCAATACCCACACCGCATTGTACCAGCGCCGTTTGGCGCCCCCCCTGTCCACAAGCCGACGCCAACCGCAGCGCCATGGGCGTGCCCGGCTTCCCCCCACCAACAGACAGCGCACTTCGACAGGTGCCGACGAAGCAGCGACGCGCCCTATCGCTCGCTACGCTCGCTCCCCTCCCGCCATGGCGCGACGCCCGCCGCTGCCGAGGCGCCCCCCAACCCCGCCTCCTGGCCCGGCCCTGGCTTCGCGGGGCCTGGGCCTGGAGGCCGGGCAGGGGGGCTCACGTTTGTGCCGGGAGAACGCTGCACACGGGTCCAAGTGTTCAAGGGTTCAAGTGCCAAGAGTACTACCTCGCGAGACGAAAGCCGAGGGCGTAGAGGCGGAAGGACGGGGCGACCCCCATGCGAGCCGAGGCGCGCAGGCCCGACGCAATGATGTACCAGCTCCCGCCGCGGACCACCCGGTCGGAGGCTCCACCCTCCCACGCCCTGCCGTCGCCTGGAGCGCCACTGTAGGAGTCGTGGTAGCCATCCTGCACCCACTCCCACACGTTGCCTGCCAGGTCGCACACGCCGTGCGTGCTGTTGCCTGCAGGTTTGCTGCACACGGGCCAGGTTCGGCCCTCGCCACAGCCATTTCCACCGTCACTCAGGATGGCCCGGCTGCACGTCGCCTCCTCGTCGCCCCACGGGTAGGTCCACGACTCGCCACCACTCCGCGCCGCGTACTCCCACTCCGCCTCTGTCGGCAGGCGTCCGCCAGCCCACTTCGCGAAGGCCTGCGCCTGCAGCCAGTCTACACAGTTGACGGGATGGTCCTCGCGGCCGGAGTAGCCCCAGTTGCAGTAAGTGGCCGAAGATTTGTCGTTGGGGGCAGTGCAGGCACCCGCCTCTACACACTTGCGGTACTGCCCCACCGTCACCTCCGTCTTCATCAGCTCAAAGCTGGATACATGCACCGTGTGCACCGGCTTTTCGTCGCTTTCGCCAGCGTCGCTCCCCATCTGGAAGCTGCCGCCTGGAATGCGCACCCACGCGATGCCCGCCGCGCCAGGCGCCACACCATCCGGCGCCTTCAACCGCGCCAGCATCTCCTCCGCAGCACCGACCTCCTCCGCCACAACCGTCCGCGTCTCCGCCGCAAACGCGGGCTGCTTCACGCCGCACGCCGTCTCGATGGGCTCCGTGCCCGCGGGAATCGACACCACCATCGAGCGACCCAGAGAGAGCCACTGCTCCGTCGCAGTTACACAGCTCCCTCGCTGCGCCAACGGAAGCTGCGTACACTTCTCCAAATCCCCCGAAAGCCCCCGCCACGCTACGCTCGCTTTCCCCTGCGCCTTTTGCGCTTCCACGTCCAAGCGCGAAGAACGCGCCGCAGCACCCTTCTCTTGCGCGATGCGCAAACACTCTTGGTCCTTGAGCTGCGCGTCAATGTTCAAACCTCGCGCGGGACCAAAATCAATTGTATTCGTGGGACCGACCGGCACTACCACCGGAACCACCACCGGTGACGACACCGCCACCACTTGCGACAGCGGCACATACTTGAAGCCAAGCGGCACCTGCGCATCGCTCTCTTGCACGCACTCCGAATACGCCGCTGCCTCCGCCGCACCCAACAACATCACGCTGCCGCTCGCGTCCGCCTTCGTGCACACCGTGTTCTGGATTTGCGCGACCAACACATCGTAGACGAGGATGGCTTGCGAGAGGTCAGCGAAGCGCGCTGCGTTCTTGAGGCCGGAAACACACGCCTCCGTCGCGCCGAGCTTCGCCAATGGAATCGTGCGCTGCTCCGGGTCCACGAAGCTCAACCGCTTCTCCACACCCCCAACCACCTCGCCGCGCGCCGCCGCCAATCGCGCAGACACCCCCGCTGACAACGAGGTCGCGATGCTCGACTGCGACATTATCTTGATGCTGGGCTCCACACCCACACAATCGGCATAAACCTCGTCATGCCCACCTTGCGCGTTCGGCACGAGCACCACGCCCGGCCGATACGTCTCCGACTGCGAAGGCGTCGGCACAAAGCCCTCCTTCGCCACAACCTCCTCGATGCTCGGCACCTTCTGCACGACAGGCTGGCTGCCCGTGGGCTTCTTCGCAGATGCAGGCGCGGAGAGGAGCAGCAACGATAGCGATGCAAGATTGCGCATGGGGTGTCTCCCGATTGGTCACCGCAGGTAGCAAGCGCAGGTTGCCAGCGCAAGAATCAGCGGTGGGAAGGCCCCTGCCCGCGAACTTTCCCCCCCAACCCAAGGGCCATCGTGCGCGCCTACCATATGTGGCGAGAAACGTTCCGATAAACGCAACGCAGGCAACATGCCGGCACCCGTTGGCATCACGAGGCAAACGCGCGGGGGCCACGCTCCCCTCACCCCTCGTGTTTCGATTGCTTATTTTATGGCTGCCGCGGTTGCCGTTTCGGGAACCCTATGGTCGCCCTGGGCGCCTGCATTGCAAGACAGGTCGCTGGCGCGAAAGCGGCCGGTCTCCAAACAAGACGCCATCTCCTACCCACCCGATTGCCTTCGCCCAACGTTGCGGAAGCCAAAAACAAACCCATCGCCCCCTGTTGGCTGCGTTGTCGTGCGGGACAGCCCGCCAAACAGCGCGCCAAGCGCCCACGCGGCCTCCACGCCCACACTGGCCTCGCGCATCCTCTCGCATGGCCCGGCCACCCCCTTGGCCATTCGAACGCCTCTGGGTGTGAGCACAGGCCACCCCCTTCGCCATTGCAGGGGTCGGGGTGTGAGCACAAGCCACCCCATTATGAGCTGCAGCTCATAGTAGGGTGGCCTGGAGCACCCCAGTATGAGCTGCGGCTCATGTTGCCCCGAGCATAGGCCACCCCATTCGTCGCTGCAGCTCATAGTAGGGTGGCCTGGAGCACCCCAGTATGAGCTGCAGCTCATGTTGCTCCGAGCACAGGCCACCCCGGTCGCCCTGACAACGCCTCCGCGGGTGGACCCAGGCCACCCCGCGCGGCAAAAAGCCGGGGTCGGTGTGGCCTCTGCCCACAGCGCGCGCGACAACGGCACCTCCCGCGCCCAACACATCGCAAAAGCGGAGCCATCTGCACACTGGGGGCCGGGCCAGCTCCGTGCCGGCGGGGCCAGCGGTGCCGCGGGTGGGCGCGTGGGCGGAAGCAAGGCGAGACGCGGTACTTGCCCGGCGCCCCTTCCACGAGCCGGCATCGCTCACCCACTCCGCCGCAGCAACGGGGGCGCGCGTGGCGGCCTTCGCGCGCGCGGGGGACCTTGCGCACCGCGCGTGCGGCAACGCAAACGCGCGGGCCCAAGGAGGCAGCACGCGGCGCGTCGACCGGCTACAAGGGCCGCCCACAAGGAGCGCCCGTGTCGACCGAACAGCCTGACAACCCGCTGCATGGGGTCACCCTCAAAGCCCTGGTAGAAGTGCTCATCGAACGCTACGGCTTCGATGGCCTCGCGGAGCGGTTTGGCTGGCGCTGCTTCAGCCACGAACCGAGCCTCCCATCGAGCCTGAAGTTCTTGCGCAAGACGCCGTGGGCACGGGCCAAGGTCGAGCAGCTCTATATCGCCGACCAACGACAAATCGAGAAGAAGCGCAAACGCAACGCCATGCGCGCGGCGCGCCGGGCCTGGAAGGCGGAGGCCGGGGAGGAGTAGGCGGGCCTCACAGCAAGATGGGCCGCACCCGCGCGTTCTTCACGCGTCCCCGTTGCAAGAAGCGCATGGCGGCCTGCACATACGGGCGCGCGATGGCCACGGTGCAGGTGGTCTGGTTGAGGGTGATGGTGCCGATGGCCTCGGCGGGGATGCCGCCGTCTTTGACGAGCGCGCCGAGCAAGTCGCCCCGCCGGAGCTTGTCGTTGCGACCGCTGCGCAACAGCACGGTGCGGTACGGGGGCACGGGGAACGGCCGCACCGACTCCGGCAAGGGTGGGTGCGGCGGGATACCGCTGCCGAGCTGGGCCTCGATTTGGGCGAGCCGGTAGGCTTCTTGCTCTCCGGCGACGAGGCTGACCGCGAGGCCGCCTTTGCCCGCGCGGGCGGTGCGGCCGATGCGGTGTACATGCGCGGTGGGGTCGGGGGACAGCTCGGCGACGATGACCAGGGGCAGCGCGTCGAGGTCGAGGCCGCGCGCGGCGACGTCGGTGGCCACGACGACCTGCACGCTGTGGTTGGTGAGCTGCACCCAGGCGTCGTCTCGGTCGCGCTGCTCCATCTGCCCGTGCATCGCGAGCGCGGCGGCGCCGTGGCTCTGGAGAAAGTCGGTGAGCTGCGCACAGTCGTTGCGGGTCTCGCAGAACACCAGCGCAGACGCGGGCTGGTGGTGGCGCAGCAGCCACGCGACCGTGTCCCAGCGGTGGCTGGGGGCACAGCCCAAGACATACTGGTGGAGGAGGTCCTCGGGCACTTGCTCGTCCACACGCACCACCACGGGCTTGACGAGCACCTCCGCACACAACGCCTCGATGGCGGGGGGGTAGGTCGCCGAGAACAGCAGCGTTTGCCGCGTTCGGGGCAAGCGAGCTACCACTTCCCCTACCTCGTCGGCGAAGCCCATGTCGAGCAGACGGTCGGCCTCATCGAGCACCAGCACCTTCAGCGCGCTCGGGTCGAAGGTGCCGCGCCGGAGGTGGTCGACGACGCGCCCCGGCGTGCCCACGACGACTTGGGCGCCGCGCGCCAGCGCTTGCTGCTGGTTTTGCAGCCGGCGCCCTCCCGAGAGCACCGTGATGCGCGTGTTGGACAGCCGCTTCGATAGCTGTCGCAGCGCGCCGGCCACCTGCTCTGCCAGCTCCCGCGTAGGACACAGCACGAGGGCTTGCGGGTGGGGATTGTCGGTGCGAATCGACTGGAGCAACGCGAGTCCGAACGCGGCCGTCTTGCCGCTGCCCGTGCGTGCCTGCGCGAGCACGTCGGCCCCGTCGAGCATCGCCGGAAGGGCGGCGACCTGGATGGGCGTGGGGGTGGCGAACCCCAGCTCGGCCAAGCCTTCGAGGAGGGCGGCGTGGAGGGGAAGTTCGGCAAATGAAGTGGTCATGGGGTCCTATCGCGCGAAAATCAAGACGACCGAGAGACAGCGTCCCCGATACCCCATTGGCGCACGGACAGCCCTCCGCGCGCCTCATGTTGCGAAATCAAGGCCCCGGAAGTGGGTGTTGCGGGCAAGCCGTGCGGCTTCTGGTCAACGTGCGCTGCGCGCAGACGACCGGCCGGGATGTCCCTGACGGCGCGCACCGGCCACGTCGCCGCACGTACTCGGCCGATGACACGTCCCAGGTGGTCCGCGAGGCCGATGCTTTCAACAAGGCAAGCCAAGGAGGCGCCCTCCAGCGGCGGGAGGCACTGTGCGCGCCGCACCGCGCGGAGCGGCGAGAACAGCGCGTGTAGGCCGAACAACCCGACTTGACCCGAGCCCCCGGTCGCGGTCGGGCGCCACCTCCCGCCCTACACAGCGGCAGATACAAGCCCCCCTCCCCGAATATGCCCATACGCGGAAGGTTGGGTGGGCGTTTTTTATGGCTTCCGCGGATGCCATTCCGGGAACCCTATGGTCGTCCGATGCGCCTGTAGGGCAAGGCTGGGCGCGGGCGGGAGAACACAGCAGCAAAACCCAACACAACACCACCTACCCGATTGCAATAAACCAACACAACATAAACCAACACAACCATAACACAAAGCCCACATTGGGCGCGCTTACCGATATACATATCAACAAACGCCATCGCTATTCGCGCTATACAGCCCGCGCACGAACGCCCACCTTCGCGCGATACTCGCGTCCAATCCCCCTCCCACCGACAGCGCCCATCAACAGGCGCCAGCGCAGCGGCCCTACGCCACTTCGCTCGCTCCCCTCTCGCCAGAGCACGATGCCTGCCGCTGCCGAGACGCCCCCCAACCCCGCCTCCTGGCCCGGCCCTGGCTTCGCGGGGCCTGGGCAAGGAGGCCGGGCAGGGGGGCTCACGTTTGTACCTAGAGCACGCTGCATGCTGGTCCAAGTGTTCAAGGGTTCAAGTGCCAATGTGGGCAACGAGGAGCGCAGCGACGAGGCGGCAGGTGGAGACCGCGAAGCGGACTCACCTCGCGAGACGAAAGCCGAGGTCGATGCCGCGGTAGGAGGGGTCGCGGAAGCGGCGATTGGAGGCGTGCAAGCTCGACGCATTGATGAACCAGCCCCCGCCGCGGACCACCCGGTAGGAGGCTCCTTCACCCTCATCGGACCACTCCCACACATTGCCTGCGAGGTCGCACACGCCCTGCATGCTGTTCCCTGCAGGCTTGCTGCACACAGGCCACGTGCGGTACTGACCACAGCCGGCCCCCCCGTCCTTCATCACAGCCCGGCTGCACGTCGCCGCCTCGTCGCCCCAAGGGTACTCCCAATCCTTGCCGCCACTCGTCGCGGCATACGTCCACTCCACACCCGTCGGCAGCCGGCCACCCGCCCACTTCGCGAACGCGCTGGCCTGATTCCAGTCCACGCAGTTCACCGGGTGGTCCTCTCGACCAGACGTGCCCCAGTTGCAGCCGCCCCCAGTATTCGGGGCAGTGCAAGCGCCCGCATCCACGCACTTCCGGTACTGACCGACGGTCACCTCCGTCTTCGAAATCGAGAACCGCCCCAGGTTGACCCACTCGATACCTGCACTACCCGCCGTCACACCATCCGGCGCCGTCAACCGCGCCAGCATCTCCTCCGCAGCACCGACCTCCTCCGCCACAACCGTCCGCGTCTCCGCAGCAAACTCAGGATTCTTCACGCCGCACGCCGTCTCGATGGGCTCCGTGCCCGCGGGAAGCGAAACCACCATCGCGCGCCCCTGCGAGAGCCACTGTTCCGTCGCAGTTACACAGCTCCCTCGCTGCGCCAACGGAAGCTGCGTACATTTCTCCAAATCCCCCGAAAGCCCCCGCCACGCAACGCTCGCTTTCCCCTTCACATCCCGCGCAGCAACATCCAAGCGCGCCGAACGCGCCGCAGCGCCCTTCTCTTGCGAAATGCGCGTACACTCTTGCTCTTTGAGCTGCGCGTCAATGCCCCCCAAGTCCACCGGCGAGCCGAAGTCCACCGAGCCGCGGGCCGCTGCGGGCACGCCCGGCACCACCGGAGGCGGCGAAGGTACACGCGGTGACGAAACCGAGAACACCTGCGACAGCGGCACATACTTGAAGCCAAGCGGCACCTGCGCATCGCTCTCTTGCACGCACTCCGAATACGCCGCGGCCTCCGCCGCACCCAACAACACCACGCTGCCGCTCGCGTCCGCCTTCGTACACACCGTGTTCTGGATTTGCGCGACCAACACATCGTAGACGAGTATCGCTTGCGAGAGGTCGGTGAAGCGCGCTGCGTTTTTGACTCCAGACACACACGCCTCGGTTGCGCCGAGCTGTGCCAACGGAATCGTGCGCTGCTCCGGGTCTACGAAGCTCAACCGCTTCTCTACCCCCCCAACAACCTCGCCGCGCGCCGCCGCCAATCGCGCAGACACCCCCGCAGACAACGATGTCGCGATGCTCGACTGCGACATAATCTTGATGCTAGGCTCTACACCCACACAATCGGCATAAACCTCGTCGTGCCCACCTTGTGCATTGGGCGCAAGCACCACGCCCGGCCGATACGTCTCCGACTGCGAAGGCGTCGGCACAAAGCCCTCTTTCGCCACAACCTCCTCGATGCTCGGCACCTTCTGCACGACAGGCTGGCTGTCGCTCGGCTTCTTCGCAGAAGCAGGCGCGGAGAGGAGCAGCAGCGATAGCGACGCGAAATTGCGCATGGGGTGTCTCCCAAATGGCTGGGCAGTGTAGCGATTGCATCGGGACAACGCAAACAACCCCGACCCAAGCCGCCGCCATGACAGGCCCTGCACCAACGACCTCGCTCCCTCCATTCATTGCCACGCACCGTGGTTCCAAGCCTTTTGCGCCCGCTGTATTGCTTTCGACGCCACAACACCCAATGCCCAAGGGAACCCCCAACACGCGCGGGACCCTATGTGTCCCGACGTCGCGCCGCCGGTCAGGGTCGGAGGTCGCCTTCCCCGCACAACCCGAGCCCCCGGTCGGGAACGAACGGACGGTTACGCAGTCCGGCAAAGCTGCGCCCGCGCGCCGCCTACCCCGGGTGGGCTCCTTGCGGCGAGACCGTGGGCTCGCCGCTGCCGCGGAGACTCTGGCTCCGCGGCGCGCCAAAGACCAACGGGCTTTGGCGCCCTTCGATTTGCTCCCCCTCCTCGTCGCCGTCCACTTCGGGCTGCGCCGGGGCGCGTGCGTGGCTTGTACCGGGCAGGTTCCGGCGCTATGCTGTGCTCTATGCGCGATATGCTGCTCTTCGGCCCGACATTGCTCGTGGCTTGCACGGCGACCTCGGCCCCTCTGCCGACCTCCAAGGAATTCTGGACCGCCCCTCCGGGTGACGACAGCGCCGTGGACACCGCCGTTCGCGACGACACGGCCAGCCCTGGCGACCCCCCGGACACCGCAGAGGCCATCGTGTGCGCCGACCCCGACCGCCGCGCCGTGGTCGGCTCCTTCGAAGCGATGGTCTTTCCCGACATTCCGCTGCAAGGCGCCGACGAAGAGCTGGACATGACCAATGCCAGCGGCCTCTCGGTGGGGGACCTCGACGGCGATGGCCTGCTCGACATCGTCTTGCCCCAAGCGGGCCCGCCCATTGCGATGTTTCAAACAGCCGACGGCACATTTGTGGACCGCACCCGCGAAATGTGGGGCGGCGCCACCGACGGTGCGCCGGGATCTGCGGCGCTGAGCGTGGTCGACATCGACGGCGACACCGACCTCGACGTCTTTCTCTGTGGGGGGCCCGTGATGGGGGTCGAGCCGGGCCCCATTCACAACCAACTCTTCCTCAACGACGGCGCCGGCGTACTCACCAACTTAAGCGAAGCATGGGGTTTGCAAGACACAGACCTCCGCGCTTGCTTTGGGGCCACCTTCGGCGACATCGACGGCGACGGCGACCTCGACATGGCCCAAGCCATCAACCAGGCGTGCGTCAAGGACTTCGAGACCGGCGTAGAGGACTGCGACGTGCTCCTCGAACAACCTTCAAGCCAAGTCTTGTGGGAAAACCAAGGCGACCGCTTCGTCGACATCTCCGACCGCTTGCCGCGGGACACCCTCCTCGGAAGCTTCGCGCATGTTGTGACGCTGCTCGACGTCGATGGCGACCTCGACCTCGACTTATATATAACCAACGACGACAAACGCGAAATCTCATTCTCCGAACCCAACTTACTGTTTCAAAACGACGGCACCGGGCACTTCACCCTCGACACGTCGCCCCATGGCCTCGACGTCAGCGTCACAGGCATGGGGCTGGCCGTCACCGATGACAACGGCGATGGCCTCCCGGACATCCTCCTCAGCAGCACCGGTCGCCTCTTGTTTATGGTGAGCGACCGCGAGCGGGGCTGGTACGACGCCGCGGTGGCCCGTGGGCTCGTGTTCACCGAGGCTTCGCGTATTGAGCCCTGGTCGGTGGACTTCGTAGACTTCGACCATGACGTAGACCTCGATGTGCCCGTCACCTTCGGCTATATGTCCGGCGACGTACACGACGACAACAATTTCCGCCAAACCGACGCGTTCTTTGAGAACATCGGCGGCACGCAGTGGGTCGACATCGCCGCGGAGCTGGGCGTAGACGACCGCGGCGTCGGCCGTGGGCTTGTGGTCGTCGACATTGACGGCGACGGCTGGCTGGACATCCTAAAGCGCGAGCTGGGGGGCAAGCTCGTCGGCTACCGCGCGGTGTGCGGCGCGGCTTCGTGGGGGCAGCTTCGTTTGTCGCAACCGGGCGCCAACCCCCACGCAATCGGCGCGGTCGTGACAGCGCGATTCGGCGACCATGTGCAGCGCAAGTGGGTATTGGGTGGGGGCACGGCGTTTGCATCCAATGCAATCGCGCCACTGCACTTCGGCATGGGCGACGCAGAAGCATTCGACGAAGTGCGCGTGACGTGGCCGGACGGCGCAGAGACCGTCTGGACCGACCTGCCTGCGCGCCGTATCCTCGAATTGGACCGCGGCGAATAAACAGCAGGAGGCTCTTGCCGCCGCTACGCCCGCGCTCTCATAAATCGACACCACTTGCCCGCACAATTGCGCCCCATCCAACGTTTGAGCATAGCTTTGGCACACCACTATAAACAGCGTTCACTCGATATACCTGCACCCTACGGTAACGTCAAAGCACGCAATAACCAAGATAGCAATCACGACCACCCCGCACAACCCAAGACAAGCCCCGGACCCGCCCCAACAAGAAGACCCGCGGAGACCCCGCGCGCCAACGCTCGACCATCACGGTGGCGCCGCTGGAATGTCCCCGTCAACGCTTCGCCGAAAGCCACCGATTGAGCGTGTCAACCAGCGCAGAACCTTGCACGGGTTTGGTGAGGAAGTCGTCCATGCCCGCTTCCAAACACGCGATGCGGTTCTCTGGCATTGCGCTCGCCGTCAATGCAATCACCGGAACCCGCGTGACGTTTCGCGCCCTCTCCCGCTCGCGCAGGATTCGCGTCGCATCCATACCGTCCAGAATCGGCATATGAAGGTCCATAAGGATAAGGTCGAAGTCGTTGTGCTCCAAACGCTCTACCGCATCCTGCCCGTCTCCCGACACGACCACCTCTACACCGAGCTTTTCAAGCATTTTCCGCGTGACGAGCTGGTTGATGGGGCTGTCTTCCACAACGAGCACCCTGCAGTGCTGTTCGAGGAGCGCATCGGGTGCGAAAATGGGCGCTGTGGCGAGCTTCTCGGTGGTCGCTTCAGCCCGCGGAGCCACGATGTCAAAGCGGAAGGTCGAACCGACCCCCACCTCCGACGAAACGTCGATTTGCCCGCCCATTTGCGTCACCAAACGATGGCAAATCGCGAGGCCCAAGCCGGTGCCGCCAAACCGTCGGGTGGTCGACGCATCCGCCTGCGTGAACGGCTGAAACAAGCGCGCGAGGGCTTCTGCGGCGATTCCAATGCCGGTGTCTTGCACCGCCACCTGCAACCGCTCTGTGGCACCCACTCCCCTGTGCGTCACCTGCACGCGTATTTCTCCCAATGCCGTAAACTTTACCGCATTGCCAATCAGGTTGGTGACCACTTGGCGAAAGCGAATGGAGTCTCCCAACACCGCATCGGGCACATCGGCGCCTACGTCCACCAAAAAGCGAACGTTTCGTCCTTGCACGCGGCTTTGCAGAAGCTGCACCACGTCGGCCACGACCTTTCGCGGCGAAAACGGCAACACCTCCAAGTGTAGCTTTCCGGCCTCTATCTTGGATAGGTCCAATATATCATCTATAATCGTCAGCAAAACCAATGCAGAATCATAAGCGGCGCTGGTAAACCCGCGTTGCTCATCGGACAGCGGCGTGTCCCGTAGCAACTGCAGCATTCCTACTACTCCATTCATTGGCGTGCGAATCTCGTGGCTCATGGTCGCCAAGAAGTCGCTCTTTGCGCGGTTGGCCTCTTCCGCCTCCGAACGCGCTTGGGCTTGGGCCGCGAGGGCAACCTGGAGAGCATCTTCGTTGGCCCGCCGCTCGGTCACGTCAACATGCACGCCCACCATACGCTTGGGTGCGTGCAAAGCGTCTCGGAGCACTTTGCCCCGCGCAAGAATCCAACGCCAGTCTCCTGTTTTGGAGCGCAAGCGATGCTCCAACACATAAGCAGCGGATTCTCCCTCAAAATACGCACGGATACGCTCCTTGGCGATGGGAAGGTCTTCGGGGTGCATCAACTCTTCCCACGTTTGTAATGAATGGGGCAACTCGTGCGCCGAATAGCCGAGCATTTCCATCCAACGAGCGGAAAAGAAGACATAACTTGAGGGGATATCCCAGTCCCAAAGGCCCATCTCGCCGCCATCGAGCGCTTGTGCCAACCGCTCCTCCGAAAGCTGAATGGTCTCCAACTGGTTTCGAATTACCCGCTGGTCGTTCCGATTTTGCAGCAGAGCGCCCACTTGCTGCGCCATCAGCCGCAGAGCCTGCAGGTTGTCCTCCGGCAAGGGGTCGTAAAAGTCCGCCTGTTCCCGCGTAATCCCACCGACGAGGAGGCCAACGGCGCGCCCATCGGGGCCCCGGCAGCTGGCAAAAAACATTTGCTCGATGTCCCCGTCCGTACGGAGCGGATGCGCGGCAGGCAGCGCCATGACATCTTTGCGTTCCTTCCGCAGCAACGCCCACAGGTCGCGTATCGCATCTTCCGAGATCAAATGCGCATCTGCCCCTACCAAGGCCGCCGGTCGTTCGGAGACACGGTCACCCGAAAACACCCGCCATAAGCCTCCGAACTCCGACTCAAACACGTCGATGACCGTCTCTGCCGTGAGCTCGGCGAATGCATCATCGGCTTTGACCGATATGGCTTGGGTGTTGTAGCGGTGAAGCGCAGCGACCCTCGCCAACTCCTGGTCCAAGCGGTCTCGTGTGCGAATCAACTCCTGCTGCACGACGTTGAAACGAGCCATATGCGCGAGAAGCTGGTCGTACTTTGCTTGAAGGTCGACGATAGGTGGAGCTTCGGGTACCGTCCGCACGGGTCAATCCGGGTAGTTTGGGTGACGCCACGGACATGTGTATAAGCCAAAAACAGTCGGCTCGCTGCTACCAAATTGCCAAACATGCCGTGCGGAAATGGGTTTTGCGCGCAATAGAATCGTTCGCCCCCACAATACGGACTTCTCCATCCATCTATCACCCGCGAACTCTATATTCGCAAACTGTCTATCCGTAGCAATAGAAGTGATGCCCCGTTCACAATACAAACAAATGTACGCCCATCGTATCGTCAAACGGAGACACCAGCGCGAGTCCGACGAAAATGCCGGCGCAAACGGGGGACCGGCGAGAGAGGGACCCAGAGGCCGCCCCTCTCACCGCATCGGAGACGACCATTAGGAACCGAACATCTTCCAAATCGCGTCGCCCACACCCATCAAGCTCTCCCCAGCCATAATGCCGGCAGCGAGCACGATAGCGTACCGCGCAGTCCAGGCGGGCGCGAACTTTTGCCCAATGGATTGTAATACGGCGCCAAGGAAGAACGAAATCGCGTAATAAGCCGGAATCGCAAACGCGAGCCCCACACTGACTGGGCTCGGCACCCAACGGGCGAGGTGCTTGGGGAGCGTTTTTTCCAACACAGAAAGTACGACTCCCAATATCGCCCCAACCAACATCGCTTCCATCGCTCCCACCGGCATTGCGCCCAAGCCTTGTTGAAAAACCTCCGCGACTGCCTTCCACTGGGCAACCGCGGGCGCTGCCCACTCTTCGGTAAGGAGCTGGTTCTTCGGGTCAGGAATCAATACGAGGTACGCGAGGCTGCCCATAAATGCACCGGAGACTACGCCTCCCGTCTGCGCGACGACCTGATGGCGCGGTACACTCCCGACCATCAAGCCACTCTTGAGGTCGTGGAGGAGGTCCGCACATTGGCTCGCAGCCCCTCCCGTTACGTTGGCGGCCATGAGGTTGCTCGCTGCATTGCCAGCGTCGATGACGCCAAAGGACAGCTGCGTCACCTTTCCCATCGCACCCACGGGTGTTACGCCGGTCTCGCCCGAGACACGCCCCGCGACGATGGCCAACACAAACGTGAGCAACACACCAAAAATAGCCAACCCAACACCGATGTCGAACATCACCACCTGGAGGACCACGCTGACCGCGGAAACCAAGGCGATGGCCGCCCAGTGAACCTTGCGCGAAACGTCGTGCGGGTCTTCTGCGCTATTCTCCGACCTGCGAAACGCGTTCAGAATTGCGCGACCTGAAAACGCAAACGAGGTCAATGATGCTGTCACCATCATTGCAACACCAGGCCACAACATCCACTTGACAAGTGGACCAAACCATGCTTCTGTCGCCCCTGCCGCACCAGGGGAGGCCCACCCTGCTTCGAGCACAGCAGGCGCCACAACCAGCCATGCAAGCACCGAGCCAAGCATCATGCTCGCGGCGGCTCTCATCCCAATAATCGCACCGACCGCAACCATCATGATGCTGGGGTCAAACGCAAAGCCCAAGTTTTGCAAGGACACCGCGGTGTGACCTTGGGCCGCAAGATTGCTTCCTGCGGGCAAGGCACCAGGAATGCCCACCTTTGAAATCCAACCCAACACTTCGGCGAGCTTTCCGATGCCTCCCGCGACCATACCCCCAAGCAGCATACGAACGCGGGCCATTGCCTCGGCACCCCGCGCATAAATTTCCTTCAAGGTTTGGCCCGTAGCGACGCCGCCGGGAAACGGGAGGTCATCGACCACCAACATCTGCTTGCGGAGCCCAACGGCGACGACGACGCCCACCAAGGACACCGAGAGCACCCACAGCGACAGCTCCAACCAGCCAAAGGTTCGCCCGGTCATCATCGTGAGCGCGGGCACGGGCGCGACGAGTCCTGCGCTCGAAATGCTGGCTCCGGCCGATGCGGCGGTCTGGTTGATGTTGTTTTCGAGCAAGTTGAAGGGACGGAGCTTTAGCGCGCGGGTTGACAACTGCCAAAACCCGAACCCCAACAATGCAGCGGTGATGGACATATTCATACCCCAGCCAATCTTGAGACCAAGGTAGATATTGCATAATGACAACACACCGCCAAAGAGCATTCCGGTGCCCACGGCACGCACGGTAAGCTGGGGCGTATCTGCATCGACGGGTGGATAACGATTGGGGGAGGAAGAATCCATCGGTCGTCCAAAGGCAAGGGTGACGGGAGGCTGCTTACCACGGTGGCGCCCGATGTCGCCCCCAGCGCCGCCCCGCCACGCGCGCTTCTACGACCCGCAGATTGGGCGAACCAGCGAATCGCGCGCACGACAACACTGTATTGACGGCGACTTTCCCATCAACGTGGCACCGAGCGCGCCGCCGTGGTCGTATCCCCCGCCGAAGGATGTCTACGCCGGAATCCGTCTCCGCTACGCGCGCCGGCTTGCGCCAAACCGGCCGCACCCCCCACAGCGCCGCACGTGGGTCGCGCGCGGGGGACGCTCCTTTCGCTGCCCTGCTGCGTCGTCCTCTCTATGCCGATTGGTCAATGGCGGACGCGAAATACATTCCCAGCGTGACGCAGCAACAATCGGGATATCGCAGGTCCACCATCGGCGATTCACCGTCTATCGAACAAAGGACGGTGAATCGCCATACTTCGGGACAGGCTCTATCGTTTTGATTGGCGCCTGCCGGCGTAGCGCGCGAGGCCCGTCAAAACGCCGCGATAAAGAACGTCCACGCGATATAAGGGTTATATAAACTTACGCAACGCCTTATCCATAAATCAAGGGAATCGCGCGAAACACATCCCCTCGCTTTATTGCCGCGTCATGGTTTGCACGAACTGGTACGGCAACAGGTCGAGGTTTTCGCCAACGATCCAGCCTGCCTCGACAAGTTCAGCCACCACCTTCTCTTGCGGGATTCGGTGCGACTCTGGGGGACCGACGGGGATGTCACCCGGACGAAAATCGACAATAACGAGGCGTCCGCCCGGCTTGACGCTCTCTTTGAGGCGCGAAAACCAAATGACCCGCTCGTTGATATGGTGGTAGGTGTCCACCAACATCACGACGTCAACCTCCCCCGCCTGCAAGCCGGGACTGTCGGGGCGTCCCAGACGCGCTTCTACATTCGCGGTTTCTTCTTTGCGGGCGCGCTCGTTCATCCAGTCCACCAAGGATTGCTCGATGTCCACCGCAATCACACGCCCGTCTACACCCACGGCCCGTGAGAGGTGCGGGTTGAAGTAGCCGGTGCCGGCGCCAACGTCGGCGACTGTGCTTCCCGGGGCCAGCTGGAGCGCCGCAACGAGCTCGGCAGGTTTTTGCCAAGCATCGCGGGCGGGGTCATCGAACACCGCGGCCCACTTCTCCGCGTCGGCAAACGAATGGTCCACAGTTGCGTGGTCCCCGCCATGATGCGGACGCCCATGCACCACGTGCGACTCTCCAGGGGCACCATGGGCCACGACGGCTGTGTTCTCATCGTGGGCCGTCTGCGGTGGCGCCTCCGCACCCCCTTCCGTTGACGACACGGGCGTTGAAGACGCGCAACCCAAACATACAGACAGAAAGACCAACCAACGCATGACACAAGCTCCTATCGACTGCCCCCTATTACCGATGACACGAACGGCAAGTCTCGACGCACCACCGGGTTGCGGCCGGCGTACATGCAGGCAAACGGAGCGTCATCGCCCGAGGCTAAGACACTTCGCCCCCATGGGCGGTTCGGGCGCGTTGGGCTGCGTCTCCGAGCACGCGCTCCAACGAGCCTGTGGCCAACGGTTTCGTCAGGTAATCGTCCATTCCTGCTTCTTCGCAAATCAAACGGTCTTCGGGCATCGCATTTGCCGTGAGCGCCACGACCATGAGACTTCCCCCCAGTGCGCTCCGAATCTGACGTGTCGCTTCATAGCCATCCATTTCAGGCATTTGACAATCCATCAGCACCAAATCAAACGGCTCTTGAATAACCCGTTGTAATGCGTGCAAACCGTTATTGACCAACACAGCTTCTACTCCCAAATGACGAAGGGTCTTGTCCATTACCATTCGATTGACTGGATTGTCTTCTGCTACCAATACACGAAGGGAAGCCCAAGCAGCGTGCGCTCCCGCAAACTCCACACGCGAAACTGGCTGCTTCGAATCGCGCAACGCGTGGCGAACGCAGCGCTCCAGCCGAAGCGGCAGGACCGGCCGCACGAGAAAAGAATGAATATCTGGGCGCGCATGCCGCGCTCTGGACAGGCCCTCGGGACTCACCGTCGCCACAAATTTTTGGTTGTTTGTAATCGGCGTCGGAACAACAACCACCGGTGCCACCACCACGTCCCAACCTTCCTCGGTGATGTCTGAATAGCGAGCAACGGCGCGAACATCTAAGCCCGTAGCAGCCAACCATTGCTCCATCGCCGATAAGGCCGCGGGATTGGGTTCCACAATACAAACACGCCCGACCAAGGCTGATTGTGTGGGAGGACCCGTGAGAGGCAAGGGCAAAAACAAGCGAAACAAGGTGCCGACCCCCTCCTTCGACTCTACATCGATACGACCGCCCATTGCGTCGACCAGGCGCTTGCTGATACTCAACCCAAGGCCGGTGCCCCCGAATCGACGACGTGTCGACACATCGGCTTGCCGAAAGGGTTGGAACAAGGTGGACAGAACCGCGGGAGACATTCCAATTCCCGTATCCACAATCTCGATGAGCAGTCCATCTTGCACTCTGACGCGTATCGTGACCTCTCCGTCCAACGTAAACTTGATGGCATTTCCGACCAAGTTGAGCAAAACTTGACGAACGCGGTCGCTGTCGCCCAACATCGTGCCCCGACAGTCGACATCACAGACAACCACCAACTCCAGGCCTTTCCCTGACGCCGTCGCAGCCAAGAGCTCGACCACGGACTCTACCGTAGAAAGCGGGGAAAATGGCCGAATATCCAACTGTATCGCACCGCTCTCCAGCTTGGAGAAATCCAATACATCATTGACCAAGGAGAGCAACGCATTCCCTGACTCCACCAAGGTGGACAACATCGCATCTTGTTCGACATCCAAAGTTGTCGCGCGCAGCAAGCGGGCAATTCCCAGGACACCATGCAGCGGCGTTCGGATTTCATGGGACATCGCAGCCAAAAACTGAAAGCGAACCTCGGCCGCCTTGCGGGCGACCACACTCGCTTCCTCCGCGTGCTTCCGCGCGGCGACCAACTCCTTCCGACTCTTTCGAAGGCGCTCGGTGAGCTCGTTCGCGTCGGACAACGAGGTCGACAGGGTCTGAATCGTCAACAACAGATCGCCGGTGGCGTCGTGCGCGGGAAAGTCGCCCAGGGATAGGCCGAATCGGGCCAGGTCATTCGTCGAGCGAACGACAGGCGCAATCACCAAAAGACCGTACTCCCCGCGCGACACAAAACTTCCACGAAACTCCATCGCAGTCGGCAAAAAGAGCAATTGCAACGCGAGCCCTTGCATGTCCTGCAGATGGTCCCAAGACAATACTGCGCCAATGGGCCGCAACACACGAAGCGCGTCCTCGATGGCCCATTCACCGACCTCTCCGGGGCAAACCTTTCCCCATGCTGTGCCCAAGGTAGACACACGCAAGTCGGGAGTCACCCGGAGCAAGAATGGAAACACTCTTCCAAGCCAAAGAAGGTCGGGAACAGGGTCAGTTCGCGTCATGCGGCTCGGGGCCCTTCCACCACTTCAAATTCATCAAACGGCGCTCCCTCGTCCTTTCGTGCCACCCACCGCACTTCCCCATCGAGGGACTTCAATGCCAAAAGCCCTTCCAGGAGGCCAACCACCATCGCCCCCAGCCCGTCGCGCTCGGAGATATATTGCACACGATGATGATAAGGAGTCAAATGCTGCACTTTGAACGACGGAGGACGAAGCTCTGGCATTTGAATCGAAACCCGTGTATGCATTGCATCCAAGTCCTCCAGGAACGCGCCCAACGACCTCCCCTCCAATGACATCAGGGACCCGTAACCCTGCTGCCCGACGTATTCTGTCCAATATCGTCCAAATGCACGCAACAAATCCGGGACGGGTATCTGCAGCACTTCCGACGCAGCGCCTACCATTTGGTAGGTGAGCGCATCAGGGTAGGACTTCATACTCACAAAACCGACTTCGTCAACTCCCGCTTGCTCCAATATCGTTTCCCATGCATCATGCCCAAACTGACTGCGAACCAACCCTTCGATTGCTCGATTGACGAGACCGTACACTTCACACCTCCAAAACGGAAACCCAAAGGTGTCATAAACGCACACGATTCGTCCATCACCAAACCACCACAATCACGCAGATATATTCAATACTATCATAGAAAATATCGCTATATATTCAACCAACCGTACCTATCGATACTTATATATACAAACACCATAGTCTAAATACACACGAAATCACTCTTTCGTATTTTGCGTGGAACCCGGAATCAGCGCGGGCCAGCGCTCTTGCAGTGTATCGACGACCACTTGCGCAAGTACGCGAGAACCACTCCAAGTAAAGTGAACCCCATCATTGGCGCGGGCCGGAAAGCGTCTTCCAGCGCTATCTTCGAGGTGGAGCGAAAACCGCTTCCCTTCTATCGCAAAATACGGTTCAATCGGAAAGAAGCGCACCCGCACATGCTTATCGGCCTCGGCGGATATCGCACTGTTCAGGAGGTCGGCTGTGCGTTGGTGGGTCGTTCCGCGCATTCCCGGCAGCCCCAGCCACAGCACCTCGGCTCCTGCAGAATCGAGCACTCCCATCATGCGCGAAAACCTTCGCCGCACCTCTCCTTGCCAAGCCTCGGTCCATCTGCCTGTCGACTTTCCGTCAATACGCACATTTTGTCCGTCATTGGCACCCATCAGGAACACGACAACATCTGGCTTGGGTCTTGTCGATAGCCGCTCCTCTAAAGCTCCCGGCCAGTCAAAGTAGTCGGGTCGTGTGATTCCTGTATTGGGGCGACTGTCAACCCATACTTCGGCGTTTCCCGACATTTCTAACAACGTCGCGATTCGTGGCCCTCCCATATTGAGTAAGGAGTCACCAAACACCCAAACGCGCAGCGGACGGTCGACACCCGGGACAATGGGTGGAGCGACGGCAGGCGCGCCCGAATCGTCATGAACAAGACCGAATCCCCCCTCACCTTCTCCGGTTTGGTCGACGACGTGTCCAATGGCCGGCGCATCGGACAAGCCCCCGAAAGACGGGAAGAATTCCGCATCCTCGACATGCGGGCTATCGTCTCCTCGCCCTGCCTGCCGGCGGACCCATCGACGAAACGACGTCGCACCCACTTCTTGCTCCCACACATACAGTGGTAGTAATATTGCCAAGACCGCTTCACGATGGTCACTCTCCGGCTGCAATGATACGCGTGTTACCACTGCCTCGATATTGAGACACAAGGCGAGCAACAAGCAGCCCAGGGTTCCGACGACGGTTTCACGCGGAGTTGCCATCTATCAAAACTCGTAGTACAAAAATGCAGCGACACCTTCCGGCCCAAGGGCGTCGATAACCACCATCGCCATCGCCGCTGCGAATGCAATCGCCCAAGGCGGCCGGCCATCCAACCATTCGTCAACCGCCTCCAACCACCCCTCCGGCACGACCTGCAAGAGCAACGGCACGGCGATTGCGCACCCAATAATCGGGTCGAGGGAAAAGGCGTCGACCTGCGGCGTTCCAAGCCGCGAGAGCAGAACGCCCGCAGACTCTATCGACGGCGCGCGAAACGGTACCCACGCCAACGACGTCAACGCAAACACGACGCCCATACGCATCCAGCCTCGCGGCCCCGCGCTCGGCGGCCTCGCGAGACCAAGCGCCCGCTCGATTACCAAAAACAATCCGTGAATGGCCCCCCACAACAAAAAGCGACCGTCCGCGCCATGCCATAGGCCGCCCAGCAACATCGTTGCACACAACGCAAGGTACGTACGGGTCTTGCTTCCCCGTGAACCGCCAAGCGGCACATACAAATAGTCGCGCAGCCAACGAGACAACGACATGTGCCAACGTCGCCAAAAATCTTGAAACGATTGTGCGCGGTACGGCTGACGAAAGTTGTCGGGGAGTTGAATGCCCATCAATAAGCTCAATCCCTGGGCCATATCGGTATACGCGGAGAAGTCGCACAATATCTGGACGGAGTATCCGAGAATACCGATAAGGGCCATCTCCGCGCCTACTTCCTCCGGCCGCGCAAAAACGGGGTCCACAAGACGGGTTGCCAATGTATCGGCAATCCACACTTTACATACCAATCCACCCACCAGCAAGCGCGCTGCGCGTCCCACCGGAATACCCACTGGCACAGGGCCATCAAACTGCGGTACCAGCTCTCGAATCCGCACCAATGGACCGGCGACCAAATGGGGAAACCACGCCATATACAACGCCGAATCGACCCATGAGACAGGGCGCGTGTCTTTACGATATACATCTACCGCATAAGAAATCGCTTCAAATGTAAAAAACGAAAGGCCCACCGGCAAAGCCATCTCTACCAATGGAAGGCGAACGGGAGCCCCAAACACAATCGAAGCGGCTTCGACACTTCGAAGGAACAAATCGGCGTACTTGAACGCGGCAAGTGCGCCCAGATGAACCACCAACCCAGCGACGAGGACCAATTTTCGGCGCGTCCCCTCCTGGCGGTCCATCCACATGACCAGCGCATGGTTGATGACGGCACTTCCCGCCAAGAGCAACACAAACCGCGCATTCCAGCCCGCGTAGAATGCCCAGCTCGTGCCCAGCATCGCCCACCGCCAAACCGTCGCGCGATGCCGCAGCGCCCACGACATCGGCAAGACGAACGCGAAGAACAGTGCAAAACCGGCAGTCGGGAACAGCAAGGTCGAAAGAGGCCAACCAACAAGGACGCCTCCGCTTATTTCGTAGCGCGCCCAACTGCCGCGCGACCGGCGCGGTCCTTTTGCAAAAACTATCCGATTGGTCAGCCCCCTCGTGCAGCCGGCGCCAGGGACGACGGCACCAGACGTGTGTCAGGAATTTCCGGTTTCTCGGGCGCACATATGGGCTACTTACTCCCCCGTTCGACGAACAATCTGCAAGCGGCATTCGGCCCGACCGCCACCAACCCCGCTCCCAGCGACGCCTATAAACACCCATAAATAAGCCGTTGTCTCACAGATTTTTCGACCGGACACAAACGATGCCGGCCCCCGGTGCGCCCCCTCCCCGCTTCATGACGATGACGAAACATGACCAAAACTGGTTGCACAGATCGTAGCGGGCCCCCGAAGGGAGCGGATACAAAGGCACGAAACTCGAAACCAGGTGTTTCCATGCATATCCGTGCCGCCACCCTCTTGGTCCTCCTCGCCTCCACCACCGGCTGCGATGCCATCAAGAGCCTCGCCTCCAACAGCATCACCGGTAAGCTTGAGCTCACAGGCGACGAACCCGCCTCGTACGACCTCACCCTTTACGCCTTTTCCGACAACCAGTCCGCTTTCGACACGAGCCCCTGCACCTCGGGCGACAGCGGCGCCTGCTTGGGTCGCGTGGATGTTGGCTCTCTCAACAAGCCCACCTCCACTGGCGAAGTCATTTGGGACGGCATGAACTTCGAGATTACCGAAGTTCCCATTGATGTCTCGTACATCCTCGTCGCCAAGGGTGTCGACGACACCATCGTCTGCTCGATGGACGTCATCGGCTACGACGAAAACACCAAGCTTGTCACCGTCGACTCTTCGATTTCGCTCGCCGGCGCCGAAGTTTCTGGCGGAGAAGTCAGCGCGATTGCCCTTCCTCGCTCCGTGCGGTTGAACTGCTCCGCGCCCGCCACCGAGCCCGAGAGCCCGGAATCGTCCGAGCCCGCCGAAGAGCCGGAAGTCGAAGTCACGCCCGAAGGCGATATTCCCGAGCCTGCGGAAGTCGGCTGGTCGAGCTTCACGGTGGTCGACCCCTCGACCGGCACAAGCTGGGGCGACGCCAGCGGCGGCAGCGTGTTGGCGGAGCAGGCTTGCAACGACAGCTTCCCGTCGATTCTTCGTGTCCAAGGCACCGCGCTCGACAGCGCGGCCACCGAAGCCTTCATTCGCGTGCAGTTCGGTAGCGGCGACACAGCCGAAATCCGCACCTTCGCGACCGAGATTTCTGGCGGCCAAGTGTCCCAAGACATCAGCCTTTCCGGCGGCTACGCAGTGGTGCAGCTCGACACCAACGACGTGCTCGACGGTGTCGGCGAGTCGTACACCATCTCGTTCTGCGAGCGCGACGACGCCCCCGCCCAAGAGCTGCTCACCATCCTCACTTGGGACCTCGACAACTCCGATGTCGACACCCATATCCGCAACAACACGAGCGGCGGTGAGGTCGCGTATTACAGCATGCACCAGTCCTGGGGCGACCTCGACATCGACGACACCAATGGCTTCGGGCCGGAGACCTTCTCCACCACGCCCGGCACCAGCGGCAACCTCTACGAAGTGCAGGCCCACTATTACAGCGACCACGGCAATGGCCCCACCACCGCCTCCATGCGCGTGGTGTACTACGACGCCTCCACCGGCAACACCTGCGACTTCACATCGAGCAAGCAGCTGACCAGCGGCGAAACGTGGACCGTCGCGGCCGTGGGCCCCGGCTTGGCGTGCCCGTCCGGCCGCTGATTCGGCAGCGCCCAAACCGGGCGCCCACCTGCAGGTGAGCCCCCGGTCGGTCGCGGAGAGCGCACAGCTGCGGAGCGCGTCTTTCGGTCGCGCTCCGCGGCTCTCCGCCAACCCGCACAGGTTCGTTCGCGCGGGTAAAAGGCCCAAAGCCAACCGTCATCGGCACCGTCGCGCTGTCCCACAAAGACTTGCGGGGATAGCGGCTCGTCGTCAGAAGGTAAACAGGCCGCCCAGCTCGAGCCCCGCCCGCGAAGGGGTCATGCCCGCCGTGTTATCGCCATCGGCCATTATATAGGCCGTGTGAAAGCCAAAACCCTCGCCGTAAAACAGCAAATGGGAGGTCACCGCCGCTTCGACACCCAGCCGGGCGCCGAGATTTTGGCGCATACCGGGCGCGGAGCCCAAGGTCGCCACTTCGCCGGCGACGGGCGTGTAGTTGGGGGCAGCTTCGTCGGGATTGAGCACCACAGCACCACTTGCGGTCAGCGTGGTCGCCCATGTAGACGACCATTCCTGACGCATGGACAGCCATCCCCCCGTTTCTTTGATGTCATGGATGTTGCCCGTGTCCGCGTCCACCACAGGCTGTGCCAAAGTCAGCATCCCGGTGGCGGCGAGATTTTGGCCGACATATGCCTCCCCTCGCAATGCCGCCTTTTTGCCCAGCTTGAGGTCCGCAAATACATTTGCGCCCCACGCGATTGTCTTGTCGTCCAACGACACCGGCACTTGGCCATAAAAACCCGCCGCGCCAATCTGTTTTTTCTCTGCAAGCAGCAGCCCAGCACGGGCCGAAACCGTAGGTACCGGATTTGCTTCTATCGCGCCGTCCGATGTGCTATTGTTCGACCCAATAAAGCCGGCCGCGCCCGTGAACTCCGCAGCTTTGGTCTTGTGCGTCACAATGAGCTGGTCGCGCATGAATCCGAGGTTGCCAGCAGTAAAGCTACCGCCCACATAGTTTCGATGGAACGGATTGAGCGGTGCAAATGCGTCCCACGTCTGCCCCAACGTGATGTGGGTATGGTTCCCGGCGTCGTAGCCGACGGTAGCCTGCCGCAATCGAGGCTTTGCACCTGTGGTTGGGTTGGACAGGTTGAAGTCGATAAAATCGAGCTCCACCATCGCTGACGATGGCCCCGAAGACAGCTTTGTGCCAATCCGGGTCTGCGCCATTTGCCAACTCATACGCAGGTCATCAGGGTTTTCAACCAGCGCGGGATTGCCAGCAGCCGTTGGCGCCGAGGCATTGGGGCGCCCATACGACGAAAACGAGCCGCCCAAAACCGCCACCGTAGGTCGCACAAACCCGTAAAACTCGGCGTGCACGGGCTCTGGAGCCGCCACGGCCATTGTTGGAAGGAGAAGAAGGGGCAATACAAATGCCAAGCGCGATTCGTTCACAACCACCTCAAGCGCATCTCATAGGAATCGCGTCCGCCACATGCAAAAATCGTGCCATACCATGAATTTACGAAGAACAGCCCGACAGTGGGCCTGCGCGCCTCCCCGCCCCTTGCGTTGCCCCTACATTTTGGCCACACCGTGCTGCAAAAACGCCACACACAGAGTGCAATTCTTACAAGATCGTGCCCCAACTTGACCTGAATCTCCCGGAGGAGGGTCCGAAAACCCAACAGCAGTCCGTTTGTTCGCGACGCGCCCCCCGCACCGAATTCCACCGAGGCAGACTGTGGCACCTCCCTTTCCCGTCGACATCAATACAACGTCCTTGGAAAAAGCGCTCTTCGATGGTCGCTTGGCATTTTGGTACCAGCCGAAGGTGTCCTATGTCACGGGCCGCGTGGCGGGGGCCGAGGCGCTGGTGCGGTGGGTGGAGCCCGACGGTCAGGTCATCCCGCCATATGCCTTCATTCCGTTGGCCATTGAGAGTGGCCTGATTCGCACGATGACCCTCGAGATGCTGCCCGGATTGGTCGGCGACACGCGTATGTTCCAAGACCTCGTGCCGGGCCTCGTCATGTCGTTCAATCTCACGGGTCGCGACCTCGAAACCGATGCGGTCTCCCGCACTCTCGAAACAGAGCTGCGCCGTCACGGACTCTCGCCCGGAAACATTCAAGCGGAGCTCACGGAAACGTCTGTGATTGACCGCAACAGCCCCTCGGCCGCCAATGTGTTCGCGCTGCATGACCTGGGCGTAGAGCTTGCGATGGACGATTTTGGCACGGGATACTCGTCGATTTCCGTATTGAGCCAGTGGCCGTTTTCCGTCGTCAAGGTCGACCAAGGTCTCGTCCGCGAGGTCAAGACATCGGAAAAGTCCGCCACCATCGTGCGAACGAGCCTTCATATGGCCCACCAACTTGGTATGGCATCGGTGGCCGAGGGCGTCGAAACCCGCGATATGTTCGATTTCCTAATGAACGCAGGTTGTAGCGAGGCCCAAGGTTACTACATTTCGCGTCCCTTGCCTGTTTCGCAATTCCTGGCTTTCCTCAAGAAAGACCAGCGTTGGTCGGGCCTGCCTACAGGGCTGCTTCATATTGCCCAAATCGACCACCTGGAGTGGCGCCGCAAGCTCATTGACTACGCCGTAACCGTTGGGATGGCGCGGTCACCCGAGATGTGTTTGATTCACGACACCCGCCATCTCGACCACACCCACTGCCGGTTTGGGGAGTGGTATTATGGCCGCGGGCGTTATTTCGCCGGTAGCAACGCATTTGACGCCATCGAAGCGCCACACCAGGAGCTGCACCAAATCGGCGAGCGCCTCGTTGCCGCAGTGCAGAATGGGGAACACCCGGATGGGATTGCCGACCTCATTCGAAAGCTCACCGCGCAGTCTGCGGAGGTACAAGAGCTGCTGCAGCGCCTCGAAGTCGAGAGTTTGGTGCATCGCTCTTTGCCCGGCGCCCGCTGGGCAAGCTGAACTCCCCATCGCTGTCCCTGTTCGGTCGCTATCGCCTGCGATAGTCGCGACGGCCGCACCCTGGAGTGTCGCCGATGCCTACAGCGCCCCGTCGAATCCTGATTGTACAAAATGGAACCACGGACCCTCCCGTCGTCGCACGCTTTGGCGACTATGACGATTGGTTCACCGAGCGTTTCGCTGTATTGGGCTTTGAGACACACGTCATAGAGGCGTTTCGCGGCGAAACGCTCCCGGACACGTCCACACTTGCACATACCTACCAGGGTGTAGTATTATCCGGCTCACCGTTCTCCGTCGCCGACCGCGCGCCGTGGGTATTGGCCATGGGGCAGTTTGGCATCGACGCCGCCGCGCACCTTCCCGTGCTGGCCGTCTGCTTCGGACACCAAGCCGTCGGCGAAGTGCTGGGCGGACAGGTTCGCCCGAGTCCCAATGGAAAAGAATACGGCACAATTACACTCTCCCTCACCGAAGCGGGCGCGGTGCATCCCGTGCTGGGCGCGATGGGCCCCGCGCCACGCTTCCAGTCCGTACACGGCGATGCGCTGTTGGTCGCGCCTCCCGGCGCCACGGTGCTTGCAGGGACGCCACACACCGAAATCCAGGCCTTCTCGTGGGGCCCCCGCCTCACGGCGGTGCAATTTCATCCCGAGCTCGCACCCGACACCCTTCGTGCGCTGTGCGAAAACCGCCGCGTCATCGCCACTGTGACCGACGGCGACCAAGGACCGGATCTCCTTGCAGCATGGGTAGGCACGTTTTGCCCTCCCGAAACGCGAATCCACCGCGGATAGGTCGGGAAGAAGTACCCCATCCGCCTGCTTGGGATAAAACGAAACAATGACAAACGACCGAGCCGCACGAATCGCTGGCGAACTCGCCCGCAACAACGCCTTCTTCCCGATTATGCCTTTGCTTGGCAATCGCCTCGCGGCTACGCGGCCCTTTGATGGCCAAACCATCGCCGTTTCCGCACACCTCACCTCCCTCACGGCGGCGATGGTACAAGAGCTCACGCTCGGCGGCGGCGAGTGGGTTGTTTGTGGCGCAAGCGAGGCCACAACCGACCAAGGCGTCGTAGAGCTGCTCAGGTCGAGCGGTGTCGCGGTGTATACGCCGGGGAGCCGCAAAGACCACCACCTGCAAGCCTTACAACACAAGCCCCAGCTCATTTGCGACGCCGGCGGCGACCTCCTTGGCAATCTCCTCCGCAAGTTTCCCGACCAAGTGCCAGACGTGCGGGGCGCCGTCGAGCTGACGCGGAGCGGCATCGACCGCATCCACAACCTCGGCGAAGGCGCGTTGCCCTTTCCGCTCATCAACATCAACGACGGGCGCCTCAAGGTCGCGATTGAAAACCGGCACGGCGTCGGGGAAGGGCTCTGGCAAGCGGTGCAACGCCTCACCGGCGTGCACTTGTCGGGCCGTCGCGTGGGCGTGGTTGGCTACGGTCCTGTCGGAAAAGGCGTAGCGGCGTATGCCCGCGCGGGTGGCGCGCACGTTTCTGTCATCGAGTCGGAGCCCATTCGGCGCTTGGTCGCCCACTACGACGGCTATCCTACGCCAAACCTCATCGACATGCTCCAGCGGGTCGACTTTGTGGTCACGGCCACCGGTCGGCCGGGTTCTTTGCCCATCGACGCTATCTTGCAGGCCCGAAATGGCATCGTGCTACTCAACGCCGGCCATGGGCATCAGGAGTTCGACCACGACGGCATTGTCGCAACAGCCACTGGCTTCGACCAAATCGCCGAGCACGTCGTTGCGTACGAGCTTGAAGATGGCCCGCGCGTGGTGGTGCTGGCGGGTGGCCATCCCCTCAATATCGTGACCAATGCAGGCTCACCGGAGCCCGTGCTGCTGCACTTCGCGGCACTTGGCTTGGCCCTCGCTTGGCTGCTCGACGCAGACCTCGCGCCCGGCGAGCACATTATTCCCCTCGAAGTAGAGCAAGCCGCCGCCCGTCTCGCACTCCGCGCCTTGGGACAGGAAGCCCGGTGACCACGGCGCTCGACCAAGAGGCACAGCGGCACTACCAACTCGTACAGCGCGGCCAGTTTGGCCAAGCCGTGCAGTCCCTCCCGACGTTTATCGCCGCCGCCGATGCCGCCGGTCGCCCCGACCTTTGCGCCCGCGCACTGGCGTGGTTGGGGCAAGCACACCTCTCCCTCCACCAGCTCTCGGACGCCCGCGCGGCGCTACGCCAAGCCGCCCATATCGCCGAGGCATTGGGCGACCACGCCGGCCTCGCGTCGATTCGCGCGCTTCGGCAAACGGTTGGCCAAGTTGCGATGGCCGCCGCCGCGCCCCCGCCGCCGACGGTCGATACGCCTGTCGCGCGGGCGTGTGCCGCGCTGGACGCAGGAGACACCCGAAGCGGCGAGGACCTGGCCACCGAAGCACTCCACGCGGCCCAAGCGGCCAACGACAGCCGCGAAGAAGTCCTTGCATGGCTGGCGCTCGCCCGCCTTCCCCATCGCCGCGCAGAGGCCATCCGCGAAGCCGCCGCCGTCGCCGACCGCGCATCCGATTTCAATCTCGTCACGGCAGTGGCCCACGCGGCGGCGGCGGCGGGCATGCCGCTCGCGCCCAAGATTTTTGGCGCCGACCCCACCTGACTGTCGTGGGCTGCCTTGGGCATACCGGCCACGGCCAACACCAACACGCAGTGGCTCCGGGTCGGCCTGGGGGCCGCGGTCTGTGCACGAGAGCACCGTAACGAGGGCGCCTTTACCCGTGGCACGGCCACATTCGCCCGCGCGGGCTCGGCGTCCCCCAAAGTGCGCGCGGGCAAACCCCCTGCTCCGCGTCTTTTTCCCGATTCGCAGGCCGACGACCTCGCTCGGCCGCCACCGGTCGAAGCGAAGCCACCCCCGCGTTTAGGTGACGCCTTCGACAAACAGCTGCGTCGCGTCTTCGTCGGCGAAGGTGACCAACTTGAAGTCGGGATTGACCTCGGCCACCTTTCGCAGCCACTCATTGCATGCACCACACGGCCCCAATCGGGGTCGTCCGGGGCGCATGCTCAGGACCGCTACGGCGCGAATTTGGCTGCGCAGCAAGTTCGGATGCAGCATGATGGCGGTGCCAATCGCGTTTCGCTCCGCACACAAGGAGCCTGTGGGCAGCGAAACCTCCACATTGACGCCCCGCACCGCGACCAAGGCATCTTCGACCTGTATCACGACGACCGCCAGCACCTCATGGCGGCCTTTCCGAAAGAAGAAGTCGCCTTCTTCGGTGGGCAGGTTTTTGTCCTGTCGGCGCGGTCGTAAGCGCACATATTCGGCGCGCCACCGACGCATTTCTTCCACCGAGACCCGCACCGCGGGGCCATGGTGGTCGGCCAGCGGTCGCGCAGGAACCTGTCGCAGCGCGTCGTGGTCGAGGCAATGGCCGACGCGGGCCTCGCTTGGCGGCCACCTTCGGGCATCGGGCACATGAAAAAGCATCGGATGAAACGGCGAAAACGCGCTCAACAACGCGACAATGCGCGGCGACGTGCCGGTGCTCACGGAGAGCACGACATCAAACCAGCGGTTCCAGTCTTCCCCGACCGCTTCGACCACCGCCCGACGCCGGGCTTCGACCCACGGCAAGAGCCCGCCATGCAGAAAATCGGGCAGGCCCTCGTAGACAAACGCATCTTCGGTGACGTGGTGAAAGTGCTGGGTTGACGCACAACCACGCAATTTGGCGGCCTGCGCCAATACGGCGCCCCACGGCTCCGGAGACTTGCCCCATTGGGGGGCATCTTCCTGTTGGGGACCGCTGGTAATTACAGCAAAATGGACATCCAGACCGTCTGCTTGCAGGGCGACCAGCGCCGCATGGAGGAGCGGCAAGCGAACGGCGACCACCCGCAAGGCTCCGCGGGCCAACCACGACGGGCTCCCTGCGGGCAGGTCTTCGCTTCCCCCGCGCCCTCGAAGACCGAAAGTAAAATCGAAGGATGAGGTGGACAGGTCAAGACTTGGTTCGAGGGACCAATAGTCGGTACCCCCCACCGGTGTCAGCTGCGCACCGCCCTGCACATGGGCCCACACCGCGTCGCCGAGCCGGTGAACCGCCCCACTGACCGGCCGCGCGAGCACCTCCTCGCCATCGTCGCCGCGCAGCACCACATACGCGTCGTGGTGCCCGATTTTGTGGACAACCACCCGCGTCGCGACGGACATCTACCCCCCCCGATTCGGTTCGCCCAAGCAGCACAAGCGGGAGAGACCTTGGCTCTCCCGCTGGCCGCGGAGACCTTGGCTCCGCGGCCCCCCCGCAGACCGGTACGGGCTGCGGGGGGCCCATCCTACCGAATCGCGGGTGAACGGTCACGCGAACCGCCACCGAAGCGGTGATGGCAACCGTCAGCCCGCGCCTTCCGCATCGGCTTGGGCGATGGCGTTCAGGCGACCGGATGTGCAGGTGGCGCACGACCCGGCGGCGCAGTCGTCGCGGTGAATCGAACGGATTGTGAGCACGGGGCAAATCGACTGCCGCAGCACTTCTTCTGCGACGCTTCCGAGGACCATTCGCGCGAGGCCGGTGCGGCCGTGTGTGCCCATGACGATATAGCGCGCGCCAAGCTCGCGGGCGGCGGTGAGAATGGTCTCGGTGACGGTGCCCAATCGCACTTCGGTGCGCGCTGGCACGCCGAGCATGTTCATGGAGCGCAAATAAATCGGCAGCTCGCGCGCTGCTTCGCCTTCAAGCCACTCCTTGACGCTCACGGTCGGACCGGAGGGGTCCGGTCGCACCAGCACATCGCCGGGCAGCCCTCCTGGCGTCGCGACGACGTGCAAAAACACCACCTCGGCGCCGATTCCGCGGGCGAGCCGCGCCGCCTCCGCGGCCACCTCGTGGGAGCACGCCGAGAAATCGACCGGCACCAAGACCCGCGCGCGGTGCGGAGGATGAACGACTACAGATGACATACGTACTCCAGCACAGGCAAAGCCTGTACCCCTAACGGGTCAGACCTGGCCGGTGCGTGCTTCGAGGACAGCGCGCAGCACATCGGGTTTGGTGATCATACCCACCAACACGCCGTGCTGGAGGACAGGCACCACGGTGATGTGGTCTTCGACCATCAGAGTCGCGACCTCATCGAGCGAGGCATCAAACTCCACGGTGCGCGGCGGAGACGACATGATTTCACGCACCGTCGCGCCCGTAATCTTCGCGAGCTCCTGCTCCGTCTTGCGGCCACCAATGGGCAGCATAGCATCCATAAACGCGATGAAGGTTGGCAGGTGGACCTTCTTTTCTTGAAAGACGAGGTCCATGGCCGTGACCACACCGACCACCGTACGACCATCAACAACGATTGCACCATCGAGGTGTCGGGCCAGCAAGCCACGGGCGAGGTCAGCGACCGGCGTTTCAGGGGTGACCGTAAATGCATGGCGGTCCATGATTTCGTGCGCAAACCGCATGATGGGCTCCGAGTTTGGTGTGGGGCGACCCCACGGGTTTTTTGCTCCGGTACGAACCGCTACATGCAAAAAGTGTGCCATTCAAAACATGTGGTATTGGCTGCTCTCTGCGCCGGACTGTGCCATTTGACACACACCATCCTGGGCAAGCCCACCCACCCGCAGCCGGATATGAACCGCCATCGCTCTCTGGAGGGCCCGTGGCCGTCAGCCGCGCAGACATCGTCGACCAGCTTTTTATAGACACCGTGGCCCGCTTGGACAACCAAGTGCGGGACGTGCGTGACTTCGACCAACCCGTTTCCGACGGAAGCGCCATCTCGGCCCGCGATGCGGTGTCCGTATTTGAATCGATGGTCGGTAGCCGTATGTTGGACTTTGAGGCACGAAACCTCAAGAACACCAACGATAGCTTCTATACGATTGGAAGCTCGGGCCACGAGACCAATGCCGCCGTCGCGTGGGCCTCCCGCCACACCGACCCCGCGTTTTTGCACTACCGGTCGGGCGGATTTTACCTCGCGCGGGCTGCGCAAGTTCCCGGCTCTACACCGTTGATGGACGTACTGCTGGGCCTTGTCGCGTCCACCGACGAGCCGATTGCAGGTGGGCGGCACAAGGTCTTTGGCTCCTTGCCCCTGAACATTCCTCCCCAGACCTCTACGATTGCGAGCCACTTGCCAAAGGCCGTAGGTGCCGCGTTCACGCTCGCACGCCAAGCCCGACTCGGCCTGCAAGGGCCGGTCCCTCGCGACAGCATCGTGCTGTGCAGTTTTGGCGACGCCTCGTCCAACCACAGCACCGCTTGTGGCGCCTTCAACACCGCGGCGCTGGCGGACCACCAAAACCTGCCGTGCCCCGTGCTCTTTGTGTGCGAAGACAACGGCATCGGAATCAGCGTGCGTACGCCTCGGGGATGGGTGGCCGCGCGGTTTTCCAATGACCCCGGCATCAAGTACTTCACCGCAGATGGTCTCAACCTCGCCGAGACGATGGAAGTGGCCCAAGAGGCCGTGCGTTTCGTGCGCAGCACCCGCCGCCCTGCGATGCTGCACCTCCGGCTCGTGCGCTTGCTCGGGCACGCAGGCTCGGATGTCGAGCAGCTGTACCGTAGCCAAGAAGAGATTGAGGCCACCGAGGCCCAAGACCCCCTGCTCCGCACCGCCGCAACTCTGGTGCAGGAGGGGTGGTTGTCGCCGGCGGAGGTGCTCCACATCTACGAAGAGACCCGCGCGCGGGTTCGGGCGCTCGGCGCAGAAGCGACCAAGCGGCCCAAGCTCACCCGCGCCGAGGACATCATCGCCCCGTTGGCGCCCTTTCACGCCGACCTCGTCCACGCCGAGGCCACCCGCGCAGCCGACCCCGACGTACGTTCGCGCTTTTGGGGCGGTCGCTTGCCCGAAGAAGACCGCTCCCGGCACATGGCGATGCTGCTCAACCGGGCGCTGGGCGACCTCCTCGTCAAATACCCCCAGTCGATGATTTTCGGCGAAGATGTCGCGCGAAAAGGTGGAGTATACCACGTCACAGCCGACCTTCAAAAGCGCGCTGGCGTGGGGCGCGTGTTCAACACACCCCTCGATGAAACCTCCATTCTCGGCCTTGCAATTGGCGCCGGTCAGCTCGGAATGTTGCCCATTCCCGAGATTCAATACCTCGCTTATTTGCACAACGCCATCGACCAGCTTCGCGGCGAAGCGGGCTCGCTCCAGTTCTTTAGCAATGGTGCCTACCGCAATCCAATGGTGGTGCGCATCGCCTCCCTCGCGTACCAAAAGGGCTTCGGCGGGCACTTTCACAACGACAACTCGCTCGCGGCCGTTCGCGAGATTCCTGGCATTTTGCTGGCCTGCCCCTCCAACGGCCGCGACGCCGTCGGGATGTTGCGCACCGCGATGGCGGCCGCCAGCGTCGATGGGCGCGTAGTGGTCTTCTTGGAGCCGATTGCGCTCTATATGACCAAAGACCTCCACGCCGACCGCGATGGCTTGTGGTCGTTTGACTACCCGTCCCAAGACTTCGCTGTTCCTGTCGGCCAAGCGGGCATTCACAACGCCAATGAGGGGGACAAGGTCACGATTATGACCTATGGCAACGGCGTTTGGATGAGCTTGCGGGTCGCCGGGCGCCTCGCGGCAGAAGGCGTTGGCGTGCGGGTGGTCGACGTGCGCTGGCTTCATCCCCTGCCCGTCGCGGACATGGTCAACGAAGCACGCGCGACGGGCCGCGTGCTGGTGGTGGACGAATGTCGCCGCACGGGCGGTATGGCCGAGGGCATTTATGCGGCGCTGGTCGACCACTGCCCCGAGGTCCGCTTGACGCGCGTGGCCGGCGAAGACACCTACATCCCCTTGGGTGCCGCCGCCAACCTTGTCCTCGTACAAGAAGACGACATCGACGCCGCCGTTCGTCGCCTTTTGGTCTGACCGGAGCCAACCATGAGCAAGTCCCGCGTATTGTTTGTGTGCCCCGGTCGGGGCAGCTATCGCCGAGAGCAGCTTGGAAGCCTCGCGAACCTGTCGTCGCCCGCGCTGTCGGCATTTGAGGCCGTGCGCGCCGCACGTGGAAATCCCAAGCTCGTCGAAATCGACGGTGCGCCTCGGTTTTCGCCGCGTCTGCACCTCGCAGGAGAGCACGCGAGCCTATTGACCGCCGCCTGCACGCTCGTCGACTTGGAGCGTCTCGACCCCGAAAAGGTAGAACTGGTCTGCGTTGCCGGCAACAGCATGGGCTGGTACACCGCGCTCGGCGCCGCAGGCGCCCTCGACCTCACGTCGACGGGCCACCTGATTGACACCATGGGTGGCTACCAGATCGACAATGTCATCGGTGGACAGCTCGTCTACCCCATGACCGGCGCAGACTGGCGTCCCGACGCCGCACGCCAAGCGCTGGTCGAGCAAGTCGTCCAGGAGGTGCCCGACTTGTTCTGGTCGATTCGGCTGGGCGGACAAGCGGTCCTCGGGGGCAGCCAACCGGCCCTCGAGCGGGCCGCCGAGCTTCTCCCGCCCGATGTGCGCGGGGGCATCACCTATCCCCTCGTATTGCCCCTCCATTCGGCATTTCATACGCCCTTGATGCGGGGCACGTCAGGCACAGCCCAAACGGAGCTTTGCGACCTGCCCTGGCGTACGCCCCGAGTTCCGCTGGTGGATGGCACGGGCAAAGTCTGGCGACCGCTCGTCGCGGACACCCGCAAGATGGCCGACTGGACCCTCGGCGACCAAGTGACCGCGCCCTTCGACTTTACAACGATGATGGTGACGGCGCTCCATGAGTACGGCCCCGACATCATCGTCTTGCCGGGTCCAGGGGAAGGTCTGGGCGGAGCGGTCGCCCAAGTGTTGATTCAAATCGGCTGGCGCGGCATTCGCAGTCGCGACGACTTCATGGCCGCCCAAGCCGCGGGCCACGGCCCCGTCGTGTCGATGTGTCGCCCGGACCAAGCGGCGCGGGTGGTACGCGCGTGACCCCCGCACTCGCGGATGTGGTCGAGGCGATGGCCCTCAAGGGCCTCCCCCGCGCGGGCTGGCTTCGGGTGGGCATTTCGACCCCCGAGTCCGTCGCCGCGCACTCCTGGGGCATCGCCTATCTTGTGATGCGGCTGTGCCCCCCCGAACTCGATATGGGTCGCGCGTTGGCCATCGCGACGCTGCACGACCTTCCCGAGATTCGCGTAGGCGACCTCACGCCCCATGACGGCGTGTCACCCGCAGACAAACGCGCGCGGGAGACCATCGCCGCCCGGGCGTTGCTCGGAGACCGCCCGGATTTGTTGGCGTTGTGGACAGAGTATGTCGAACGCGCAAGCGCCGAAGCGCGTATGGTCCGCGACCTCGACAAGCTGGACATGGCCATCCAAGCGTCCATCTACGCACGCGACACTGGCATCGACACACGCGAGTTCATCGAGAGCGCCTTCGCGGCCGCCCGCGACCCGCTCGTTCGCGCGTGGATTTCCGAACTGCACCCGGCATCCTCCGAAGCGGCTGCGGCGACACCACGCTGACGCGTGGCTTATCGGTTGCCGGGCGACTGCCCCCTCCCGAACGCAGAAAACCCTCGCTCTCCGCACCCGAAAACGAGGGGAATCGCCGGAACCGACCGGTTCATAGCGGGCGTTGTGTCAGTTCTCGGGAGCGACGTACTCGAAGCGACCCATGCCCGTATTGCGTGCATAGTCGGCGTCAAACAAGGCAGCCCGAATCGAAATGGGCGAATAGCGCACGCCCGAAGGAAGGCGCTGTGCAAGCTCGCTCACAGTCATCGGCTCACCGGCTTCTGCGAGGATGGCCCGCAGCCGGTCGTCGAGGAAGGTCCCTTCTTCTTGGAAAGTGGCCGCCCACGCGACGAAGGACTTGCGAAGGATGTGAATCTCCGGCCGCTTCTTGAGGAACTCTTTGAGGACGTAGTGGTTCAGCAAGGGATGCGACATTCCAGCAGCATCCAGCTCTTCAATGAGGATGTGGGTGCTCATTGGCCCCGTCAACCCCGACAAGCGCTCCATGCACCAATCGACAATCCGCTTTTCATCGGCCTTCGACATCCGAAGGTGGCTGCGATGCACGAAGGTTCCCGCGTCCACGCGCAAGATGTCTTTTGCGCGCTCAAGTTGGGCCTCGACGCGGCGCACATAAAGGTTGTACTGCTCTTCGGTGACCGCGTCCGCCGCCTTTCCTTCGAAGGCAAGCACCATGCGGGTCATGTCGTTTTGGTGGACCGCCCCCCCCGCGGCAATCATCTGGTGCACAATCCAGGTGCGCATCGAAACCGTCTTTGGATTGCGGAAGAGGGTGCCGTCGGGCTTTCGTCGGAAGCCGAGGTCGTTCATCAGCACCAACGCGACCAACGCGCGGGACATTCCGGGACGCGATTCGGCGATGGCATCGAGGCGCTCAAGGGGCACAAAGACATCACGGGCGACCGAACCACGCACAGCCGCGACGTAGTCACGCATCTGCGAAATAGAGAGCGTCGTGAGCCAGTCGTTGTCCACCAGCAACCAGCGGTCGCGGGTAGCGACGTCTGCCAAGAAGCCGACCTCTTCCCAAGAAATCGTGGGGTTGTTGGAGAGGCTGCGGTGGAGGATGTCGCGCCCAAGCTGCCCCAAACACCACTCCGCTTGCAGCACTTCGAAGGCCTGCGCCTGAAAGTCCTTGCGCAGAAGTGCGGTCGTTTGTTGAATCAACTGCCGCACGCGCTCTCGCGTGACATCGTGGCGCTCCCCAAGCTCGGCCAACGACAGCCGTTGCCGGTAGCGGCCATTGATGATGTCGCGCTCCCGCTCGCCGAGCTGTGCCTCCATCTTGTCGAACAGCTCGCGGGCCGTCATCGACTGCAGGGTGCTGACGGCGGGGACATGGGCAGCGCGGTGTTCGAGCTCGTGCCGAAGGCCTGCCACCCAGCGACGCCAAGCGCGAATCCGCGTGGGCCCGACGCCGCGCTGCTCTGCGAGCCAGCGAAGGTCGACTTTGAGCACCTCTTCGACGGTTTGTGCGCCGGAGAGCCGCACCAGCCGCGCGATGGTACGCGGGGGGTCAAGGTCGACGGGGCCGGGATTTCCGCTCGACTCTCGTGCTTGCCGCAATGCTTCCGCGCGCCAAGCGAAAAACGCCGATGCTTTGGCTTCCCCGACACCCCGAATCTTGCGCACATCGTTGAGCGTGAGGGCGGCGGCTTCCCGGAGCGTGCGAATGCCGGTGATTTCGATGATGCGGGACACCATCTGTGGAGGGTCTACCAGGGGCGTATCGAGGATAATCCAGTCTTCGGTGGACATCGTGGCACGCCCACCTTCGCCGGCAACGGTGAAGATGTCTCCCACAGCGAGTTCGGCGGAATCCGCATCGACAGTGGATTCTTCACCTTCTTTCGCGCCCGCTTCGCCGCCGGCGTCGGCGCCGTTATCGTCCGGTGTCGCGACGAGCTGCTGCACGAGCCCGACGAGGGGCGAAACAGCCTGCGCAACCGTGGCGGGGTCGGTGGTCGAGACGCCCAGCTGTGCGGCGAGCGCTTGTAGCGCATCGGGCGACATTGCCTGCACTGCCGCCAGCAAAGGCGCAGCGGGGGCAGGAGTTGCGGCGCCTTCCGAAGCAGCTTCGTTGCTACCTGCAGTGGGCGCCGCTTTGGATGTCGTGCGGGGAGAAGACTTCGAGCGCTTGGTGTTGGCCATTGCGGAATCCCGGACGGCAATCGTCGATGCAGAGGTTCATGTCGGAGATGTAAAACAGAAAAGCAACCCAGGTCACCACAGAACGCAGAAGGTGAGGCACCGCCGATAGGCTGGCACCGCAACGAGCAGTGGCGACGTACGCCCACCCAGTGGGGAGGCGCAATGTGCCCACGAATGTGCACGAACGAATGACGACCAAACCGGGAACACAATCCCGTTTCGATCGCGAAGCGAATATCACACAATCTTCCAGGTGGCAGACTGCAAATCGGCTTCCCCAGCTAACGACGAATCCCGCAGCGGTGCGATTTCCGCGCTGTCGCCCAGAATGCTTCTGTGTGAAATAGTGGACCAACTGCGCCCATTCAACGCACATTCGGGACAGGAACGTCATGATTGGAAAAGAGACAGAACTTTACAAGAAAACAACGGTTGCAGCATTTTTGCAGCACGCAGATGGGACGATTCACGGCCGGAAACACGCATCGAGGCGTACCCTTCACGCATGCAGTCAAAAGAGCCGCGTACTAAGGTTCAAAAGAAAGCGGATGGCGTGCAAAACCAAGAAGCAGCGGAAATCTCCGCCTCCGCCCGTGTGCAAACGCCAAAAAACTGATCCAAATCATACTCGCTATTGGGCATATTGTCTCGATTCGTCAAGATAAAACGATGCCAATCCAAGAATACGCGAACGACAGCGAAACGTTCCAAGAGGCAGAAATTACCTACGACCTGGAGCACGGACCCAGCGCAGCGATTTCGTAGAACGCAGACATCACGAAAAATTCCAAACCTTCCCGCTTCGACGCCGCTCACAATAAAACAACACAATCCAGCCTCGTCAAGTCCATTACAAGGGAACATGAAGCCGGACTATGGGTGCTCTACCTACCGCTTGCAGCACATTTGTCGCCCACAACCAAGTCATGTACCTTTCTGCGCCAACCGTACTCCATACAGAGTCCTACGGAATCGGCGATAATTTGTAGATTAGAAATTCGCATTTAGTCAATGTGTCCGCCGCTTCCGTTGCGCGGCCGACTCTGCGCATGCGCCGTTCGATGGTGTCTTGGGGACGAACCAAACCGAACCGTCAATCGTCGTCATGATGGCGCCGCTTTTTTTCGCGCCCGCCTTCCGGCGACACTTCGCCACCCACGTCGGGACGCGCTCCGTCTCCCCGCACAAGCTCTCCACCTTCATGACCGGCACGCGCACCCAGAGCCAAGGTGCCCAATGCGACGACCGCGCCCGCGACCTGCAGGCCGGATTGAACACCGGCGCGCCGGACGACGCCGCCCGCGACCAACAGGACCAACAAGCCAATGCTTCCGAGCACGAACGCCTCTGCCGCCTCTTCGTGCTCGTGTACGCGCTCACCGCCTACCCGCATCTCGGCCGCTTCTTCTTCGCGCTCGCCGAGATTGGCGGAGACCATCGCAGAGCCCGCCACGACCGCTTGTAGGCCCACAGCAAGCCACCAGGTGGATGGCGCCCATTGGAGCCGTCGTTGGCCGACCCACAACGCGAAGACAACAAACGGAACCACAACAGCGATTCCAAGCGGGACGTGTACAGCAGCAGCATGGGCAAGGGTCACAGGTGACCTCCTGGCCAGGACCTAGCCTTGTTTGTGTCCCTCTGCGACCAACGGTTGCCGCCCCTCCCCGACCATCCAGGCTAAGAGACAACGAAAGAAACGTCAAGATGGCCACTTTCGACAAGCGACCAAGCCGCAGGAACAGGCGCGGCAAAATGTCGCGCACCGCGTTGGACCGCGTGCGGCGCCAAGAATCCGCGCTGGGAGACGCTGTCTCCGCCGGATAGACCATCGAAGCGGAGGCACTATGTCCCACTCCCGTCTGCGAACATCCACCCGCCCGTACCTGTGGGGCCTGCTTGCGGTGGTGGCCTGCCAAACGCCAGCGACGACCAAGCAATCCACCTGGGACAGCCTGGATGGGGACACCCAAGCGGCATTGCGCGCGATGACCCGACGCCCGAGCTTGCCCGCCGACCCCACCAATCCGTATGCCGATGACCCTCTGGTGCAGCACTTCGGCCGATTCCTGGCGTTCGACCCCCGGCTGTCCGGCTCCGGTCGTTTTTCCTGCACCACCTGCCACGACCCCGAAGCAGGCTTTGGCGATGGGCTTGCTTTGTCCGAAGCGGCGGGGGTAACCACGCGGCATGCACCGACGCTGTGGAACACCGCCTACCAACGCTGGTGGTACTGGGATGGCCGCTGCGACAGCCTGTGGTGTCAAGCAACCGGACCTATCGAAGCACCCAACGAAATGGACATGGACCGCGTCTCCCTCGCCCGCTTGTTGGTCGAGGAAGAAGACCTCCACGCCGCATATTTGGAGGTCTTTGGGCCATTGCCCGATATGTCGGATGCGAGCCGCTTTCCAGACCATGCCCGCCCCAATCCGGCGTCCCCCGAGGACCCTTCCCACCTCGCGTGGGAGGCCATGCAGCCGGAGGACCAAGAAGCGGTCACCGCGGTATTGGTGCGGATTGCGATGGCCATCGCTGCGTGGGAGCGCACCCTCGTCACCGCCGACACACGCGTGGACGAATATGTCGCCGCGCTCGAATCTGGCGACGAATCACGCGCAAGCACCTTGCTCTCTACCCAGGAAACAAACGGACTGATGCGGTTTGTCGACGACGGGAGATGTGTACTATGCCACAGTGGGTGGTCGTTGTCAAATCTTGAATTTCATACGATTGGACTGCCTGATGTGCCCACCGCATCCTACGAAGACTTCGGTCGCTACGATGGCATCGGCGATTTGCTCGAGAACCCGTTTCGTGCCGACGGCCCATGGTCCGCCGACCCGACCGGCGCAGCCGCGCAGCGCCTTCAGTACATTCTACCGACCTCCACAACAGTCGGTCAGTTCAAAACACCCGGACTGCGGGAGGTCGCGCACTCTGCGCCGTATATGCACGGCGGACACTTTGACACATTGGCAGACGTCATCGACTTTTATTCCGAGATGCCCGCGTATACCGGCCCTGGCCACCGGGAAGAAATACTCGTAACCCACAACTGGTCGCAAACGGAAAAGGACGAGCTGATAGCCTTCTTGGAGGCAATCTCCGAAGGCGGCCCCGAAGAACCCACCGCCATCGTCCCACCGGCCACTCCTTTGCCGTAAACTTCGCACAACGGGTCGGCGCGACCGCCCCGCTCTCCTCCCGCCACGGACTCGACGCCTTGACCTCCGCACGTCCCCACGAAGGCTGGTCCTTGCTGCGCGGCGCCCGTGTAGGGTGGGCAGGCCATCTGCTCGTGGCGCTCGTGGTGACGCTGCCGCCCATTGGCCGCCCGTCTACCCTCATCGGAAATGGGAACGTAGACGTATGGAACCACGCCTGGGGACCGTGGTGGTGGTGGACTGCCTTGTCGTCGGGGACCCTGCCCTACCATACGGAGCTTTTGCACTACCCGGACGGCGGTGTGCTGTGGTTCATCGACCCCGTGCTCGCGCTCTTGGGTGCGCCCCTCGTGCCGCTCCTCGGGTTGGCAGGCACCTGGAACACCCTCATGGTGGCCTATGTCGCATTTGCAAGCTGGGCGGCCCATCGCTTCGCGCGGGCGCTCGGGGCCAACGGTTGGGCCGCGTGGACCGCCAGCGGGGTGTTCGCTGCAAGCGCATGGATGGTATGCGAGCTGCACAACGGCATCTCCGAGGCCGTCAATATCGGCTGGGTCGCCCTCGCCCTCGCGTGGACCGAAGACGCCGCCCGCGCAAAGACCACCCGCGCATGGGCCAAAGCGGGCCTGGGAGTCGGCCTCTCGGCGTTGGCGTCCCCATATTTGGGGCTGGGTACAGGGCTTGCAGCCGCCGTGCGCGGCTTGCCCAGCATCAAAACGGCGCTCGTCGGCGCGGTGGTGGCCGTGGTCGTCGCCGCACCGGGAAGCATGGCGCTACGGCACCAGCTCGAAGACGCGCGCGCAATCGTCAAGCATCCAGCATCCATGAATGACGAGTTGGCGGCCCACAACGCGGTCGACCCCCAGACCTTCGTGCGGCCGGGGGGATTTCAGTCCGTGGACCTTTCAAACGAAGGCTTCGCGCACAGCATGTACCTTGGCCTCCTGTCGCTGGGCCTCTGCGCGGTCGCTTTGCGGCGTCGCGGTCCCGCAGAGCGGTTGTGGCTCCTGGCCGCAGGGGTCTGTTTGCTCGTTTCGCTTGGGCCGTACTTGTTCTTCGATGGCGCCCACGTCGCCCTCTCGGACGGCCGCCGCTTTCGCCTGCCATGGGCTTGGGTGCAACAATTGGTGCCGGGCTTGGCGGTCACGCACCCCTTGCGGCTCGCCGTGCCCGCGTTGGCCATCGTCGCCGGCCTCGCCGCCATGGGCCTCCCTTCGTGGCTCCGAGGGCCGAAGGCGCTCATCGCCCTCGCGTGCGTCATGGTAGACGGCCTGTGGGTCAGCGGCGCACCGTGGCCCGTCGCGCAGGCCCCGTTGGACACTCCCGAGGTATACGAGACAATGGCCCGCGCCGACGATGAGCCGGTGCAATGGGGCATTCTCGACCTGCCGACGGACGCTGGCGCGACGATGGCCACGAGCCGCTATCTCGCTTGGCAGTCGGTGCACCGCCGCCCGATTCCGTATGGCCCCGACGCGCGCGCCAGCACGAGCGCGTTGATGCATGTGCCTGCGTTTCGCGTGTTGGCGGCCCTTTCCCGCCGCCGCCCCGACGAAGACCAGCGCCTCGGTCTCGGGCGCCTCGCTGGCCCGACGCCACACCCGCGGTCGCTGCGCGAGTTTGGGTACCGCTGGATTGTGGTGCACCGTTCGATTGACCCTGTCGCCGCCGACGCCATCACGGCCGCATTGACCCAAGACCTGGGCCCCGGCAGCCCCTATGTCGACGGCACCGTATGGGACCTCGGTGTCCCCGACACGACGCCCCGCAAGAGCCTCCCTGGCCCCGCAGCGAGGACACAATGACCCCTACCCGCCGCAATCTATGGCTGGGCTGCGGCGTGCTCGCCGGTGCGCTCGCGTTCGCGATTTGTATCCGCGCGGGACTTGGCGCCCCTGCTGCATGGACCGCCGCCGTCACCCTCGTGTGCGCGGTGTGGTGGGTCACCGAGCCGGTTTCGGTCCCCGTGACCTCCTTGCTGCCCTTCGTCGTGCTTCCGATGGTGGGCGTCATCAGTCACAAAGACGCTGCCGAGGCCTATGGAAACACGCTGATTTTGCTCCTGCTGGGCGGATTTTTGCTCTCGGCCGGAATGGAGCGGTCGGGCGCACACCGCCGAATTGCCCTGGGGCTCGTGCGCGGGATTGGCGGCGGCGGAAGGCGCCTCGTATTGGGCATGATGGTGGCCTGCGCATTGTGCTCGATGTGGATTTCCAATACCGCCACGACGTTGATGCTCTTGCCCGTAGTGACCGCAATTTTGCGTCATGCTCCCGACCGCACGCTCACCCAGCCGCTCTTGCTCGGCGTGGCATACTCTGCAAGCATCGGGGGAATGGGAACGCCCGTCGGAACACCCCCAAACGTCATCTTTATGGGGATTTACCAGGAGATTGAGGGCGGGCGCGCCGTTTCGTTCTTGGACTGGATGGCCATCGGGGTCCCGATTGTGCTCGTCTTTGTGCCGCTCGCGTGGTGGTGGTTGGTCCGCAACGTCCCCCGCAGCGCTACGCCCGTGCAGCTTCCGCCGGTTGGACCTCGTACCACCCGAGAAACGCGGGTATTGGCGATTTTTGCCTTGGCCGCATTGGCATGGGTATTTCGAAGCCAACCTTGGGGCGGTTGGCAAGAGTGGACGGGACTCACCGGAGCCAACGATGCCACCGTCGCTCTCGCTGCTGCGACAGCACTTTTCGTACTGCCTTCTGGCGAACACGAACACGACCGTCTCCTCGACTGGACCGACGCAAAGGCCCTCCCTTGGGGCCTGCTCTTGCTGTTTGGCGGGGGCATTGCGATTGCCAAGGCATTCGGGACATCTGGCCTCGCCGCAGCCTTGGGGGACGTGCTGGCCCATGACCTTGGACTCGGCGATTGGCCTGTTCCTTTGACCGTGCTCGCCATTTGCCTTGCCGTGACCTTTCTCACCGAGGTCACAAGCAACACCGCGACCACCACACTCTTGATGCCCGTGCTTGCCTCCGCCGGCCAGGCCAGCGGCGTTGACCCGGCGCTATGGATGGTCCCTGCGGCATTGTCCGCGAGCTGCGCCTTCATGCTGCCCGTCGCGACGGCGCCCAACGCAGTGGTCTATGGAACCGGCGACTTGCGCGTTTCGGACATGGCACGGGAGGGCTTCGCCCTCAACCTCATCGGCGCAATCGTGATTGCCGGATGGTGCACCCTTTGCTTGGCGTCCTGAAGCTCAGGTGCCCGGCGACGTAGAGCGGCACACGCCTCGAACGCTTGCCTCGACAAAGCGCACCATCTCTTGCACTTCGTCTACGTTGCTCCAGCGGGTGCGCACATGGTCGAGGGCGAACCGCAGCGGCTGCGTGTCGTGAAACAGCTCGCGGTAGGCGCCCTTGAGCGCAATGACGACCTCCGAGTCGCGGCCCGCACGCCGCAAGCCGACGATGTTCAGCCCAAACAAGCGCGCGCGGTCGCCTTGGGCAATCGTAAACGGCGGCACGTCCAAGGCCGCCATCGCGCCCCCGCCAACCATCGCTTCCCGCCCAATCCGGCACCGCTGGTGAACGGCCGCCAGACCGCCCAGCACCGCGCGGTCGCCAATCTCGACGTGTCCGCCCAAGGCAACGGAATTGGCCATCACGACATCGTTTCCAATGGTGCAATCGTGCGCGACGTGGCTGTTGGCCATCAACAAGTTGCGGGCGCCGATGCGGGTAAGGCCGCCCCCGCCGCTGCTGCCGCGATTGACCGTGACAAACTCGCGGAACTCGTTGTCAGGGCCTATCTCCAGGCGAGACGGCGATCCATCGTGCTTTTTGTCCTGTGGCTCGCCCCCCAACACCACATGCGCATGCAAGCGCGTGCGACTGCCGATGACCACGCCCGAATGAACGACACAATGGGGCCCAATCTGCACGCCATCGCCCAACTGCACGCCTGCTTCGACAATCGCGTAGGGACCGATGACAACGCCGTCGCCCATCACCACGGAAGGGTCGACAATCGCAGAAGGATGGATGGACATACAATGGCTCCGGTCGAGGGACGTCCCCCTCTATCCGCTACCGGAAGAAGTTGAAGAAGGTACGCTTCCGTCGTTCTTCGTCGAGCTTGTCGCCAGCAAGCTCCGTCACGAACTTGCGAAAATCTTGTGCTACCGTGCTCTTTGGCGCAGATTGACGAAGCACCTGTCCCAGCTCCAACGCACGGTGGGTGTCTTGATACGCATTGGAAATGGTGCCCACGACCGGCATCTTGATGGCGTCTTCGATGCCTTTTTGACCGGGGTCTTGCCCTTCGAGCACACGATTGACCAGCGCCCGGGCCGGTGGGGGCCCCAGCTCAAGCGCATTGAGCGCGTCCCTGCGACGCCGCGCCCCCGTTCGCGCCGCAAGTTCGTCGGTCATCACGATGAACCGGTGGTCTGCGGTCGAGCAGGCGCTCAACGAGATTTCCGTGATTTCGGCCCCACAATCCACGACAACATGGTGGTATTTTTCTTTGAGGCGTTCGAGCAAGAAGACGACTTGCTCGGCGGTCACGGGATCCGCCTTCGCCATATCGCCGTCAAAGCCGAGCACGCGGAACCCCGCCGCATGTTGGGGCGGCGCTTCGGACCACGTACGGGCGTCGGCCATCGCGCCACGATGCAAAAACCACAAGACCGATGGCCGGGGAACCGTATCGAGCGCCACGCTCAAGTCGCCCAGATAGACGTGCAGGTCGACCAAGATGACGCTGGCGTTTTTGTCGAGCGCGGCAAGCTCTGCGGCGGTGTTGATTGCGCAGACCGTAGTGCCCATGCCGCCTTTTGCACCCAAAAACGCATATACGGTGCCGTCAACCGACGACACCCGCTCCCGCGAGGACAGGCTCCGCAGCGCGCGACGCAGGTCTTTTGGGCACTCGGGCATCAGCACAAGGTCGACAATGCCCGCCTCGCCAAGCATTTCGATGAGCGTTGGCGCGGCTGTTTCCGCGACGGCGATAAATGCGGTGGACGGAAACATCGCCCGCACCCGCTTGACAAGCCCCAGAATCTGCCCCGGACGCCCGCCCAGATAAATCGTGACGACATCTGGCTTGGCCTGCTGGCACGCTTGTTCGAGGTAAGTCCAGTCTTGCAGGAACCCGGCATCGTCGGTGATGTCAACCGCAGCACTTCGTAGCAGCCGGGCTTGCGATTCACTCATCCCGGCGAGCATCATGCGCATCATGTCGAGGGCCTCCAGACTGCCTACACACCGCTATCCGTTCGACAACGGACAAGCGCATATAGGTCATTGCGGCCCATTGCGCCATGGCAAACTACCGTTGCCCCATCGACGGCCGCCTACCGTATCATTTTTGATACGGTAGAGCCGCACCCCTCAATACGCGACGGAGGCGATGACCGCTTCAGGGGATGGGTCGCGATGCCACGCCTCCAACACATCGACCCCTGGGCTTCGACCGGAGGCAATGCGTTCGAGCAAGGGCGCCAAGAGGTGCGCGGATTCCGGTTCACGCGCCAAGAGCCCCCGTTGCGCAATCGCGCCGAGCTCTGTTGCCCAATCTTGCATCCGTGCGCCGTCGACCGTCGCGCCCAAGCCTGCTTCACACGCAGCGGCCAAGCGAGAGTCGCGGTTGCCGTGGCGCTCGATGTCATCGACCAGCGCGAGGCCGGCATCCATCGCGCCCTCATCGTACAGCAGGCCGGTGAAGAGCGCGCAAAAGGCCAGCGCGAGGTCCTGGCCCACACAATCCGCGCCGCGCACTTCGATGGTTCGCTTGATGCGGACTTCGGGGAAGACGCTGGTTTGGTGGAGGTCCCAGTCGGCGGCGGTGGGGAAACAGCCTTCGATTCCGTGGTCCATCCACGTGCGGAAGGTGGTCCCGTTGGCAGGCTGCCACTGGCCGGCGCGCTTGTAAAACATCATCGGCACGTCGAGGAGGTACTGCACCCAGCGCGCATGGGTATAATCGGCGCGCAAGCCCGGCGGGAATCCCGTGCGGGCTGGGTCGGTGCGGGTCCAGACGTGGCCGCGGGTGGACAAGTAGCCGGTGGGCTTGTTCTCCGAGAGCGGCGAGTTGGCGAAGAGCGCGGTGGTGAGCGGCGCGACGCCCGCACACAAGCGCACCTTTCGGGCGCAATCGGCCTCGTCGACGTAATCGAAGTTGGCCTGCACGCTGCACGTCCCCTTCATCATCCAGTGCGCGAGGTCGCCGAACTGGGGCAGGTATTCGCGCATGATGACGTAGCGCCCTTTGGGCATCCAGCCGATGTCGGCGATGGGCATGATGGGCGTGAGGCCCGTTGCCGTCCAGCGGAGGTCGTGGCCCTCGGCGATGTCGAGCAGGACTTGGCGGTTGGCCCGCATTTCCACCGCGAGCTCGGCGACGGTTGGGTGGGGCGCCCCGGAAAGCTCGACTTGGCCGCCAGGCTCCAATGTAATGCTCGCGCCGTTTTCGCGGACAAGGGCGATGAGGTTGTCGCCTTCTCGCTCGGGCACCCAACCGGGCTGCCGCGCGTGAATCTGTTCGAGAATCCAGCGGATGCCGTTGGGGTCGTCGTAGCCCACCGATCGTCCGTCGGGACGGACCACTGCGCGCTCAAACTCCCCGCCGACAAGAAACGACGACGGCGGACGGCCATACGTCATAAACGTCGCGAGCAGCGATGCTTCGGTCAAAGGAGCAGCCGGTGAGGCGGTAGAAAGTGACGAAGAGGTCTGGTGGCTCATTGGCGCGGCATACCTTGATAGCGGACGAAAGGCCCATACAAAACTTCAGTTCGTCCCAAATACCCACCAACACAGCATTATCCAGCACCCAACACCGAATTATGACGCGCCCCATCCCCACGCATCGGTGTTCGGCGGAAGCGTCCGCCGTGAATTTCGCTGCGGCGAAACTGCGCCAACTGTTCGCGTTCGGGTACCCCAACGGCACTTCGGGTGGCTATACTTGGGGGGCGGAACGACGGCCTTCTTTCCGATGTTGTGCGTATGTCGAGGTCCACGATGAATCACTCGCTCCCCCGTTGTTGCAGTTGGCTTTGGCTTGCGCCCAGCGTCGCGCTTTCCGCGTGTATTCCTGACCTCCACACGCCCCCCAACGCCACCGAGGGGGACGAGGCCCAGTTGGGCAGCGATTGGGAACCTCCGCCGAACTCCTGGGACTCCCTCGACGGTCCTCCCGCCGACCTTGTGCCCGAAGGCTATGGTCGCGGGCAAGTGTTCCCTGACCTTCGCGTGCGCGACCAGCACGGCGACGACGTCAGTCTGTGGCAGTTTTATGGAATGGTGATTGCGCTCGACATCAGCACGATGTGGTGCGGCCCCTGCCAGCAGTTGGCCGTAGAGGTCGACCACACCTGGAAAGACTACCGCGACGAAGGCTTCATCTACATTACGATGCTGCCAGAAGACCAGCTTGGCCAAGTACCCGACCAAGCAGACCTCAATGTCTGGGCCGACAACTTCAACATTACGGCTCCTGTCGTCGCCGACGACCAAGGCTATGCCTACGAAATCGCGCCCGACCAAGCATGGCCGCGTATTCTCGTGATTGGGCGCGACATGAAGGTCGTAGAAGACAGAGTGTCCCCCGCCGAGGACGCCACTATCCGCGCGACCATCGAAGCGGCGCTCTGAGCGACGCTGGCCCCGCACGTGCGCTTACTCTACGCGCACGACCACATGGTAGCCAAACTCGGTTTCGACGACGGGGCTGGCTTCGCCTACCTTGAGTGTGTAGACGAAGCTCTCGAACTGGGGCATCATCTGCCCCTTTTGGAACCAACCAAGGTCGCCGCCGCGGACGCCGCTCGCGCCGTCGGATAGCGCCGCCGCGACATCGGCCACGGCTTCTCCGGCCACCAAACGCTCCCGAGCGGCCTCCGCTTGCGCTTTGGCTTCCTCTTTGGTGCGCGAAGACGCCGCGCGCCGCACGCCCTCCCATTGCACGAGGACGTGGGCGAGGCGCACTTCGACCAATGGCGTGCGCTCGATGATATGAATGCCGAAGGGCGTCTCGACCAAACCGCTGTGCTCGCCCACTTTGAGCGCGAAGGCGGCACGCTCGAACTCGGCCTGCATCACGCCGCGCCCAAACCCGCCGACGTCGCCGCCTCGATTTTTGGAGGAGTCTTCGCTGAACGTGCGTGCCAAATCAGCAAAATCCTCGCCGCGTTCGATAGCGTCGAGAACGCCTTGGGCCCGCTCGATGGCCTCTGCGCGGCTGCGCCGAAGGTTGGGATTTGCGCCCACGCATCCGTCGAACGTGACGAGGATATGGCGCGCGCCGATGCGTTGGGGCGCGCCCCGGTCAAGCTCGGGAGGCGCTTCGAGGGCGGGGCCCTCGGTGTCGACAGGCGGCGCGACGGGCGGCGTCGCGGCAGGTTCGTCGGCTGCGGGCACGGGCGCCACGGGAGGCGGCTCGTCGAGAGCATCGACGGGCGCAGGGCTATCGGCACATGCGACCCAGCCCGTGACGCACACAATGAGCGACCAGCGCCAACCAGCACCCCGGCCGCGGGAGGGGGTTCCACCCGGCATATTGTTGCTCCCGTGCAAGAAAACCACGAAAATCGCCTAACCGTTGTGGGTGGGTCCAGGCAGCAACCCGACGCGAGAAGCGGTTAGGCGGAAGCTATGCACTTCTGGTCTGTCTTTGCTGTTTGGTTGGGATTCACTTCGGTCGCACAGGCCGAGGAAGCGCCAACTGTCGACCTCTCGTCGATGGACGTGCAGGAGCCTCCGCCATCCCCGGTCCCGCCGACGGCAGAAGCAGAAGCGCCGAGATCACCGGCGGAGCCCGCCGCGGGTCCAACGGCCGATACCGTTCAAGAGTGGCTATCGAGCGTCGTCCTGCTCATTACCGGCCCCGCCTATTGCTCGGGCGTCGTCATCGACGAAGCCGGCACCGTCGCGACGGCCTACCACTGCATCGCAAACGGCAACCGCAGCGAGGTCCACACCCGCGACGGCACCGTCGTGATGGGCAAGGTGCTCGCCGCCCACGCCAAAGACGACTTGGCGCTGCTGTCCGTCCCTGACCTTGCGGGAAAGGTCGCGCCGCTGCCCATTCACGCGAGCGCACCCCGCCAAGGCGACCACGTCTGGGGGCTCGGGCACCCTTTTGCGCCCTCGGCCAACCGCACGCGCGCGATGAGCGGGATGCTGCTTTGGAGCGTCACGGAGGGCATCGTGAGCGCCGTGGGGCCGCGCTTGATTCAGACCGACGCCGCCTTGAACCCCGGCAACTCGGGCGGCCCCGTGGTCGACGAAAACGGCCACATCATCGGCATCGCGTCGCGCAAGCTCTCGGGGGACAACATCGCCTTCCTCGCGAGCGCCGACCGCCTCCGCGCCCTCGTCGATGCGCGCACCAAGGCGCGCCTCTTGGGCGGCCAGCTTGACCTCGGCCTCGGCTACACCCTCGGCACGGGCACCGAGATGGCGGGGTCTACCCTCGTCAACGTACACGCCGTGTTGCGCGACCATGTGGTCGTCGGCGCGAGCGCAGCCCTCGGCCAAGGCGCACGCGGCCTCGCGTTCGAACGGGGCCAAGGCGAGGCCCTCTCTCTCGAAGGCACCGTCGCAGCGCGGATTCGCGCGGGCCGTGGCGCGTGGAGCATGGCGTTTGATGTAGGCGGCGGCGCGTTTTTGTTCCAGGGCTATACGGCCGACTTCAACGTAGAAACGGCCCAGTGGACGGTGCTCCCGAGTGTTCCGCGCTTGGCGCCCGCACCGTTTTTTCGATTCTCGACCGGCGGCATCGGCCTTCGCTGGGTGGTGCTGCCCAACGTCGACGGCGGCTTCACGACCCCGGACCTCTTGCTGTCGCTCGACCTTCACGTCCCCGGGACCGTGTTTACATTTTAGACCTGTGCTTCATTCGGCGCAGGGCCACGCGCCGAGGCTTCGCACATTGTCGTCCTCGTCGCATTCGAGCCACAAATGCTCGGGGTCCAACACCATCGACACCTCGCCGCTGCCCCACATTTCGCGGGTGAGCGTGAGCGGCCCGACGACTACGCCTTCGCCGGAAACGGTCGCGGGGGCGCGCAGGCGGTCCACCAAGGCACCGTCGCTGTCATACAAACCAATGTCGACCTCCGGCGATGGAATCAGCCCAGTGTTTTCGACGGTGAGCCACACCGAGACCTCGTCGCGGTCGCAGGTGTCGAGGCACACCGCGGGGTCGCCCGGCGCGACATTCGCGAGCCACGTCGCGGGGCCCGTCTCGGGGCCGGCGGCCCGGAAGGTGTTCCAGGTGAGCCAGTTGGTGGCTGGCCGCGCGGGGATGCTGCCATCTGCCTCGACGTTGGTGATGAAGTACGCGTGCTGGTTCCACAAGGTCCGCGCGGGCGTCCAAGAACCGGATGCGGAGCCAAGTACGGTGATGCCATTCCATTGCCCGTCGGTGGCTACCGAGCCGAGCACAATCTCCACTTGCCCGTCGCCATCGACATCGACAACAACAGGATACTCCCAAGCGGTGCCGTGCTTGTGGTCCCAGTCCTCAAACAATACCGCGCCTGTCGCGCCATCAAAGACCGCAAAACGCTCCTCATCGGCAAACACAACCTCAAACGCGCCGTCCCCTTCAAAGTCGTAGACACTCGAGCCCGTGGCGGAAGACGAGATGTCCGTGATGGCGGTGGTCCACTTGACCGTGCCATCCGATTCCAACACGGTGTAGGCCGTGCGACCGGCGACGCCGATTTCGGGGAGGCCGTCGGCGTCGAAGTCGGCGATGGTTGGCGGCCCGCCGCCGCCGGAGCCCGTCGCCACGTTCCACATGAGCGTGCCATCCAGCTCCCACGCATAGATGTACCCCGTACTGTGGACGGCGGTCACGACCTCTCCGACCCCATCGAGGTCCAAGTCAGCGACCGCGGTGAAGCCGTCGGCGAGGCCGCTCTGGCTGACGATAGCGCCGTTCGCGTCGTAGATGGTGTTTCCCGCGACTATCTCGATGTTTCCGTCGAGGTCGAGGTCAACGGGCACCGAGATGCTGCCCCACGAGGGGTTGGGGTGGGTGTCGGGCGTGCCGGTGCCGCCGGTTCCGGTGGCGAGCAAGGTGCCGTCGGTGTCGATGATGATGTGGCCGACCACCACCTCGGAAAAGCCGTCTCCATCGAGGTCGGCCAAGGATGGATACGAATACCGGCTCGTGACCGCGGTAGGCTCGACCCACTTGACGGTGCCATCGCGCTCCAAGGCGACCACGCGCGCGGTGTCGGCGTCGGCCATCACGATGGTCACGATGTCCGGGCTGTCGTCGGCGTCGATGTCGCCGATGGCGACGCCCCCTTGGCGGCTGATGACCCAGTCCCGTCCACCAAAGGTCACTTGCGGCACATACAGGTGCTCTTGGGAGCCGTCCCCCGACACCACGCGCAAGCCGACGCCAGACCCGCCGCCGCCTTCGAAGACGGTGTATGCAATATCGGGAATATCGTTTTCATCGACATTTCCGTCGTCATTGTCATCCGTGAGCTGGCCCACCGCGGGCATGATATAAGGGTGCTTGACCGAAGGGTTGACGGCATAGCCCAAGTCGATGTCGGTGTTCCACTCGACAATCGGGTCAAAGACGCCGGGTGCCGGCTCGCGCAAGCAGGTGTCGTCCACCACCGGGACGGGCGGACGCGGTGCGACGAACTCCGCGCAGTCGGAGATCGGCGGGTCGCCCGTTTCTTCGGGGTCGGGCGGGTCTTCGGTGGTTGGGTCTTCGGTGGTGGTGGTGGTCGACGTGGTGCTCGTTCCCGGTGCCTCCACGGACTTGTCGCCATGAAAGGCGTAGTCACTGCATCCCAGGCCAAACAGCAAAATCCAAGACCGCGACACCATCGTTCGCTCCCTATCCGTCGACCGCAGGACGACACGCCCGTATCGTCCGCGGCGAAAACCGTTTCTTGTTCTACCCTACTTCTACCCGTTCCGCGGCCCGAACGGGGTCAGTCGTGGGTCAGCAGGACGGTCTGGAGGGAGGGGTCCGCCGCGATGTCCTCTTCGGAGAAGCGAACGGGACGGAGCGTCTGGTCGCGGCCCATGATTTCGGTTTGGTCGGTGTAATGGGGCGAGTCTTCGACTTCGGACTGTCCATAGACCATCACCGCCTGCGCACGCGGTGAACCGCCATTCATATCGACGGCCATCACCCACGAGTTTCCGTAGTTGACGTCGTAGCCGGACATCGTGAGGTCTGTGGTGCCATTGACCACCGACGAGCGGTTGTATTCGGGCAACAAGGTGCCGCTGGCCCCTCCCGACCACGACGCGACCTGAATCAACCCTTCAAGGTCCGTGCCACCGGGGAGCGGGTACCGCACGTCGCCGCGCTGCAGGCCTTGCATCTCGCCCAAGGTTGCGTCGAGGGGGAAGTCCGTGAGGGACAGCCGGTAGCTGGCCCATGCGAGGCCCAACAGAATGGGGTCTTCTTCGGGTGCGACACGAAGGGCGGCCAAGCCGTCTGGCGTCGTGAGGACGTTGTTGGCGTCGAAGGGCGTCTGCCAGAGGTTGCCGGAAGTGGTGAGGTCGGCCCACGAAAACACGCCACTACCGAGCATTTCCCGCCAAATCGCCGCCCCACGGCTCTCCACCCGCGCGCGACCGTCCCAGTCGGCCAACACGGCACACACCGGCCCCAGGGGCACTTCGGTGCCCTCGATAGTGAGGACACGGTCCAGGTGCGACGAGCAGCGGTCCAACACATGCGGGAGCAGCAAATCGGCGGTGATGCTGCGGCTGGACAGCGCGGCTTGTGCCAGCTCGTCCACGGTGAACAAGTCGTCTTCGCCGTTTTCGGTATCTGGCCCTTGTTCGGTGAGGTAGCGCAGGTTCATGCGGGTGCGCGGCGAGCGCGCCGTCCGCTCTGTCCCGTACAACGTCGAATAGCCTTCGAGCAGGTGGTCGGCGTTGGTGAGCCAGTGGTTGTCGTTTGCGTTGAACACGTAGTCATCGCTCACCAACTGCGGCATTTCGTCATACGGGATGAGACCTGGCGCGCGCGCACCCGGCGCTTCGACCCAAGCGAACGTAGGGTCCGACGAAGGCACCGCATAGACGCCGTAGCCCGCGAACACATTGGCGACGGGATTGGCGGCCAACAATCCAGGATACGCGGCCTGCGCCGCTTCCGACCAATTGGGCACCGCAGAGGAGTCGATGTACCAGGCCTCGCCCGCCGAAGTGGCGGCCATGGTGTGGACCCACGGAATGCCAAGGTGCGTAGCTTGGGCGTCTTGGAAGGCTGCGAGGGAGTCGGCGTGGTTCATCTCGAACCACGTCGGCAGCATCGCCAAGTTGTTGTCGTTGGCATCTTGCAGCGCGACGGCGAGCGTTGGTGACCAGCCAAACACCGGCGCGTTGAGCACCGGCCCAAACGCCGAATACCACAAGGTCCGCTCGACCGTAGACACGCTGCCATCGGAATCGCCCACCTCGATGGTGTGGGTCTCCGAGGTCATGGCCTCAAAGGTGCCGTAATGGTTGTAGACGGTGGGGTTCTCGGGATCGAGCTCCAGCAAGACGGCCACAAAGCGGGGAGCGCTAGAGACGGTGTGGGTCCACGCGACATTCGCGTTGAAGCCGATGTTGACCACAGGCACGCCCATAAGGGAGGAGCCGTAGACGTCGAGCCTGCCCGGAAGTGTCAGGTGAAACTCGTACCATTTTCGCTCGCCCACCGCCGGGAAGTGGGTGTTGGACAGCAACATACCGCTCCCGGACGCGGTGCGCGTAGCGCCGAGCGCCCAGCCATTCGAACCCAACAAGGGGTGCTGAATGGCGCCCAGGGTGCGGTCCACGGGAGGCGGCGGGCGCTGGGGCGTCCCCGCGAACGAGGCGGGCGGCGAAGCGGAGCCGACCGCGTCCACAAACACCGCGCCGGAGCCTTGGAGACCAAACGCGAGGTAGTAGGCCAGGAGGTCGATGTGGTTGATTTCCCGCACCCACGGCGCCCCCGCGCACCGGGTATCGGGGAGGTTGTCCACCCCGGTGTCTGCTAGCCAACGGTTGAAGCCCGCCGCATAGCCGACGAGCATCGATTGCATGTCGGCAGACAATAAAAACCAACCCGCTTCGGCGTTTTCGACGACCTTGAGGCCCAGCCAGCCAAAGTCTTGGTCAATATAGAGGTCGTCGGGGCCGTGCCCGAACCACTTTGCGCGCTCGCTGCGCACCATGATGACTTGGTCGAGCAGCGTGCAGGCATGGTCGGCGGCGAACGCGAAGCCGAGGCCGTAGCCGAGGGAGCCGTAATCATCGGCCTGAATATGGGGGATACCATACTCCGTCCACCGAATTTGGCTCTCGTACGGACCTACGACCACATCGTAGGGGTCTGGACCCGGCTCTGGCGCCCCTGTCTCCGTGGTGCTCGACGCGGGGGTCGTGCCTTCGGGGTCGCCCGACTTGGGTTCGGTTGCGCAACTTGCGAGTCCAAATGCACAGCCAATTCCAAACAATATCCGCATCCTGCCTCCAAACCCGCAACAAAGCTGCATCGCGACGAAAGCAGCCTACCGGCAATTCGTTTCGTCGGCCAACATCCCATCAAAATCGTCGACGAAGAATAGGGCTACGGATGTCCCCAGAGGCGCTCCGCCGCTGCCCAAGCGTCCGCAGGCGTCCCCGGCACCAAATCCAAGCCGCGGGCCCACGTGCGCTGCTTTCGTGCGAGGCGCCATGTATCGCGGGCGGTCAACCGGATGGCCTCGTCTACATCGACGAGGCCGTCAACATGGGCGACAATGTGGCGATAGGCAAACGAACGAAACGGCCGTGAATCCCGAGATACCCCCGAAGCCAACGCACGCTCGACCTCTGCGACGTAGCCCGCTTGTATCATGTGTTCGAGACGTCGGTCGATGCGCTCCCGCGCGTCGTCTCGGTCGAGCCAGACAACCTCTCCCGAAAAGGGCGGGCGCGCGGTGGGACCGCCTTGCACAGCGGACATCGGCATTCCCGTCAATCGGAACACCTCCAATGCACGGATAATGCGCACGCGGTCGTTGGGGTGGAGCTTCTCGGCGAGCGGAGGGTCCACCTCCGTCAACCGGCCATGGGGGTCGGCGAGGGCGTCTAGTTCTTCCCGAATGCGGGGGTCGGGCGGCGGCAATACCGCGAGGGGCCGCAGCAATGCCGCCAAATAAAACGGCGTGCCACCGGCAACAATCACCCGCGAATGGTCGGCGACCGCTTGGTCCACCTCCGCCAAGAAGTCCGACACATTGAAGTCTTCGTGAGGGTCACGGATGTCGACGCATCGGTGGGCGACCCGCGCACGTTCGTCCACCGACGGCTTGGCCGTGCCCACATCGAGGCCGCGATACACCGTCATGGCATCGGCGCTGACAATCAACGCGCCGAACGACTCCGCCAGCTCCAACGCAAGCTGGGACTTTCCCGATGCGGTCGGACCTCCCAATACCAAGACAGGCACGGACAACACCATCAACTCCGGTGAAAGCGGCGTTCGAGTTCGGACGGCGGCACCACAATACAGACCGGACGGCCATGGGCGCACACCGAGAAGTCCACTTCGTCCAACGCGCGGAGCAGCTCCCGCATCTCGTAGGGACTGAGGGTCTGCCCTGCACGAACAGACGTATGACAAGCGAGCGTGTCGAGCAGCTTGGCCTCCCGCGCTTCAATCGAGACCGCCCGACCGGTCTCGACCAGGTCATCGGCGAGGTCGTGGAGCAGCGCGGTGGGGTCGACGCCCGCGAGGGCCGCCGGCACCTGCTGAATGGCAAAACTGCGCCCGCCAAACGGCACAACCTCTAGCCCATACACCGCAAGGGCGCCGACGTGCTCCGCCAAGCGCTCGGCGCGCCCCGCGGGAAGCTCCACCACCGGGGGGTCGAGGAGGCGCTGCCCTGTCCGCAACCCTGCGCGGGCCGTGCGTTGGAGCGCGTGCAGCGTGACCCGCTCGTGGGCGGCGTGCTGGTCGAGGATGACCAGCTCCCCTGCCCCTTCGCACAATATATAGGTGCGCGACAGTTGGCCGATGACCCGTAGGTCTTGAAACCGCGCGACCGGCAACAAGCGCCCCGCCCCCGCTTCTCGGGCGGGCGATAGAGCCGCGTCTTCGAGGACCGCGGGACGAGGCGCCGCCTCCGGAACCGCAAGCGGGCGAGGCTCCTGCCGATCCGTGACCTCGGGCGCGGGCGCGTCCGCCGCCCGTTCCGCGGTGTGGTCGGCGGGTGTAGGCTCTGCGACCGCCAACACGGGAGCACGCACCACCAACGGGCGCGGAGGACCGAACGGGAGCGCCGGAGGCAGTGCAGACGGTGCGTTGTTTTGGGGCGCTGGTGCACTCTTGTTCACAATTGGTGCAGCGTCATGCACAATTGGTGCAGACGGAGCATTCGGGCGCGCGGCCACCGGCGACGCGGGGACAATCGGGCGCGACGGCGGACTGCTGCGCGGTGGTGGGGCCAATGGACTCTGAATGCCCTCCGCCGCAAGAACCGCGCGCACGCCCTCCGAGACAACGGTCGCGACCTCGCGGGCGTCCCGAAACCGCACTTCTGTTTTGGCAGGATGTACGTTTACATCAACCAGCCGGTGCGGAATGCGCAGCTCCAGCACCACCAGGGGGTACCGCCCTTTGGGCACGATTCCCCGGTAGGCTTCCGCGACCGCGCGGCGCAGCACGGGGTCTTGCACAAAGCGCCCATTGACGTAGAGATAGGCGCTCCCCACCGCGCTCCCACGGTGGACGCCGACGGGAGACACCAAGGCATCAACGTGAAGGTCGCCTTGGGAATACTCGACCGGAACGAGGGACCGGGCATCTGTGCCGAGCAAGGCCACGGCACGGCGCGCCCGGTCTTCACAAGCGGGCGCCCGCACCGCTACGTTGCCATCGTGGGTGACCTCCACGTCGACATCGGGCCGAATGAGGGTGGCGCGGGTGACCGCCTCCATACAATGCCCGAGCTCGGTGGGCACGGTTCGCAAGAACTTGCGCCGGGCGGGCACATTGAAGAACAAGTTGCGAACCGAAATGCGCGTACCGGGGGGACCGCCGGCGCTCTCGACCTGCAAGATACGCCCGCCTTCGACGACCACCCGCGTCGCTTCATCGGTGTCGTGGGGCCGGGTGACCAGCTCCATGCGGCTTACCGCGGCAATGCTTGGCACCGCTTCGCCACGAAAGCCCAAGGTGCGCACTTCTTCGAGGTCTTCGAAGGCCCGAATCTTGCTGGTGGCGTGGCGCTCCAAGCACAAGGTCGCGTCGTCGCGGCCCATCCCGGCGCCGTTGTCCACCACCTGGATGAGCGAACGACCCCCACCCCGCAGCGCGATGCGGAGGTCGTTGCTCCCCGCATCGAGGCTGTTTTCCATCAGCTCTTTGAGGGCGCTTGCCGGGCGGGCCACCACCTCACCTGCGGCGATGCGGTTGACCACCAGGTCTTCGAGTATCCGAATCAAGCTGCCCTCCGCGAATCAGTGGTCGGACTTGGGCTCGCCGGGCTTCCGCTTCTTGCGGAATTGCAGCCGAATCGGCGTCCCTTGAAAACCATATGCTTGGCGCAGGCGGTTTTCCAAGTAGCGCTTGTAAGGGTCTTGTACCCCTTCCGGCGTATTCGACCACACGACGAACGTGGGCGGGCGAACCCGTACTTGCGTCATGTAGTTGAGGCGCACGGGGTGGTGGTAGCGCTGGGGCGGGCTGTGACCCGCGAGCGCGTGTTCGAGGAACTGGTTGAGGTGACCGGTGGTAATCCGGCGCTGAAACTCCGCGAACACATCCCGAATCATGGGCAAAATGAGGCGACAGCCTTTGCCCGTGAGCGCCGAGATATAGAGGACCGGTGCCCAGGAGATATGGCCAAGCTCGGTTTGCAGCTCGTCAGTGAGGACGTGGCTGTTTCGCTCGGGAATATCGACCACTTTGTCCCAGCGGTTGATGAGGATAATGCAGGCGCGGCCACGGTCTTGGATGAGCGCGGCCAGGCGGGCGTCTTGCTTGCTCGGGCCGGTTTCGCCGTCAACCACCAACAAGGTGACATGGCAGCGCTCGATGGCCTTGATGGCCCGGAGCGTCGCCCATGTCTCCAAGGGGTCTTCGATGCGCGCGCGCCGCCGAACGCCGGCGGTGTCCACCAAGCGGATGCGGCCTTCGGGCGTCTCCAGGATGGAGTCGATGGCGTCCATCGTGGTGCCGGGCATGTCGTGGACGACGTGGCGGTCTTCGCCGAGCAGCCGATTGACGAGCGTCGATTTGCCGATGTTGGGGCGACCCAGCACCGCGACCCGCACTTCGCTGTCGTCTTCGTCGGAGGAGGTTGTCGTGCCGTCGTCGGCGGGAACGCGCTCGATGAGCTGCTCCCAAAGCTCAAACACCCCTCGCCCATGCTCGGCGCTGATGCAGGCCATCTCGGGCAAGCCCAAGGCCCAAAACTCGGCGGCATCGATATCGTGAGAGGGTCCGTCGCATTTGTTGACGACCAACAAAATACGCTTTTCGGAGTCGGCGTCGCCCAAGGTGCGGCGCAGAATGCTCGCGGTGAGGCTGTCGGCGGGGGTCAAGCCGGCGCTTCGGTCCACCACGAACAGCACCACATCGGCCTCTGTGACCGCTGCTTCGGCTTGTTGGCGCACCGTACGGAACATGTCTCCTTCTTCGAGGAGGGCCAAGTCCGGTTCGAAGCCGCCAGTATCGACGACCACAAACTCGCGGTTTTGGTAAGAAGCGGTGCCGTAATGGCGATCGCGGGTGACGCCGGGGCGGTCATCCACGAGCGCCTGGCGTTTGCCAATCAAGCGGTTGAAGAGAGTCGACTTGCCCACATTGGGGCGACCGACGATTGCAATAACGGGTGTCATCCGCACCTCCCGGCACCGTGCGCGGGGTCGGGGTTCATTGGATTCCGAGCTCGTGAAGCATCCGTGGGCTTTCCGTCCAGCCCTCTTTTACGGATACGTGGAGTTCGAGGTGTACGCGGGCTTCCAGCAGCTCCGCGATGTTTTGGCGTGCGCGTTGGCCGATTTCTTTGAGCATTGCGCCACCTTTTCCGATGACAATGCCCTTTTGGCCTGAACGCTCCACCCAAATGCGGCAGTAAATCTCGATGTGCCCCCGCTCGCCTTCGTGGCGCGGTTCACCTTCGGTGAATTTCTCGACCTCGACGGCAGTTGCGTAGGGCACTTCTTTTTCGGTTAGACGGAAAAGCTGCTCACGCACAAGCTCTGCGACCAAAAAGCGCTCGGTCGCTTCGGTCCAGTGGTCGGGCGGGTAAAGCGCATCGCCTTCCGGCAACGCATCGCGCCACACCCGCACAAGGTCGGGGACGCCTTCGCCCGTGCGGCCGGAAATCGGCACCACGAGCATCTCGGGAAACCGCTTGGTAAACGCGGCCATGACCGGCAGCAGCCACGGACGCGCGGTCTTGTCGACCTTGTTCAACGCGACGATGACAGGGCCCCGGCTGTTTTCTTTCAGGATGTTGCCCACGACGACATCGGCGCGGGTGATGGGGTCGGCGTCGGGGTCTTTTTGCACAGCCGCAACGAGGGGCATCGCGTCGATGACCCAGCAGGTAGCATCGGCCTCTTGCAGCGCAGCAGTGGCCACATCGACCATCGCGCGATTGAGGCGCGAGCTTGCTTTGTGCAGTCCGGGAGTGTCGATGAGCACCACTTGACAGTCGTCAGTGGTGTGTACGCCGACGATGCGGTTGCGTGTGGTTTGGGGCTTGTTCGAGGTAATGGCCAGATGTGCGCCGAGCACCTGATTGAGCAGAGTGCTTTTGCCGGCGTTCGGCCGTCCCGCCAGCGCGAGCGAGCCCGCCCGAAAAGGGCGCTCGTTCGTGTGGTCGGCTTCTTCAGTGGGGGACACGAGGGTCTCCAGATTGGGGCGAGGATTCGCTTGCTCGGCGGTCCTACCCCGTCCGTCACAAACGCGCCTTCCGTTGGGCGTTTATGTCCCGTCCCTGACACGTTCGCCTGCCGGTCGTTTCCCGAGGGGCCGACAGCGGTCGCGGTCGCGTCCGGGAGGTGGGGTCCGAAGGTGCTGGCATCGCACAACGAGCGCGACGGCCATTCGGTCGTTTGGTTCGCCCTTTTGGGCGTTCGCGGGGAGACGGTCTCTACGGCACGCCGTGCCGCACGACGGCACCTGAGCCCGGGTTGGCTGTGCGGCTTCTGCGGAAGGAATCGCGGGCACCGATGACCGCGCTGATGGTGGACGGTCTCGGCGTCGCGCCCCGACGGGCGGGGGTCGTGCGAACGACACTCTCGGTGCCCACGAGCAAGCCGCCCGCGCTCGGAGGTGCACTCCTGGAGTACACCGCGCCGACGACGTGTTTCGGCGGGACGTCTCCGCTGCGCAGCCAGCCATCACGCCGATTCTGGCGACTCGAGCGCGGTCACCCGGCGGCTATCTGCCAACACCACTTGGCCCCGTGGAACCGCCTCACTTGGCGCGACCACCAGCCCGGCAAAGCCCATCGCTGCCCGCAACGCGCGAATGTTTCCATTGGCCGGGCCACGGGCCCACGAGAGGTCGGCGGGATGAACGTGAAGCACAGCCTCCCGACTGCGCGGCGCGACATCGAGCACCCGCCGCATCCGTTCCCGATAGCGCCGCGTCTCGACCATAGCGCGAAAGCCCGGATGGTGCGGCCCTGCAACCACCCGACCCGGCATGTCTTGCCCGGCGTGAATGCCGACGCGAATGACCGGCACCTGACCTTCGTCCAGGATGTCCATCAACGACGCGACGGTCGTACACGCTTGGCCCAGCGTCATGGGCGACCATCGGCCTGTGCGGACCCAGGATACCGCCGCGGCCGAGTGCCAGGCCAATGCCGGATAAATACGTACAAAGTCGACGAGAGGCGCGCCATCGCCCACGACCTTTTGTGCATCCTCGACCGCCTGCGCGTGGGACGAACCCGGAAGGCCCGGCGCCAATACCACCCCCACCCGAAAGCCCAAATCGCGCAGGCCCATCAACTGAAGACGCAGCGCGCGTTCGCTCATTCGACGCCCGACACCACGGCGCGCGCGGCTGTCGAAGGTCATGACATCAAGCTCAAGAGTGCGCACGCCTAGGGCCCACAGCGCACGGACACCCTCCGGCGTGAGGTCGCCGGGCAGGCAAGCCACCCGCAGCGAATGGTCGCCGGCGGCTTGCAGAAGGCTCTCCGAGGGCACGCCACCGTGGAAAAAGGTGACCTCCAAAGGCTGCGCGGGGTCTGTGCGGCGCTCGGTGGCATAGTGCGCCACCAAGGCCGCTACGAGGTCGGGCGTTGGAAGGGGCCGTCGCTGGGGCGCCATCGCACACCGATGCGGGCTCCCCCCCATGTCGACGGGCACCAAAAGGGGTCGAAGCATTGTCAGGCGGGGGCCGGTTCGATGCTCTTGAGGGCTTCTTCGGCGGCCGACGCCTTGGCGCTCGCTTTGCTGGAGCCGGTGCCCCGCGCGAGGACCGCATCGTTGACCGAGACAAGCATCGCGAAAACAGGCTGGTGGTCGGGTCCGGTGCGACCTTCTTCTTGGTAGACCGGCAGAACGCCATGGGCCGCTTGGGACCACTCCTGGAGCCGGCTCACCGGATGGCGGCGGCTCTCGACCCGCGGGAGGTCGGCGTACATATGCGCGAGGACGACCTCGCGGGCTCCTTCTAGGCCTTCGATGAGGTACACCACGGCGAGCATCGCCTCGAAGGCGTCAGCCAGGATGCTCTCGCGAAAACGACCGCCTGTAGCCTCTTCTCCTTTGCCCAACCGCAAGGCGTCGCCGAGACCAATCTTTCGAGACACCCGCGCCAGGTTGGGGTTTTCGACCAACTGGTGCAGCATTTGCGACATCGTGCCTTCCCCGGAGGTCGGCCGACGCTCGTGCAGCAATTCGGCGACCAACAGCTTGAGCACGGCGTCCCCCAAGAACTCCAGGCGCTCATTGTGGGGACCACCGCGCTCCGCAGACCAGCTCTTGTGCGTCAGCGCCGTGCGAAACAACGTCGCCCAGTCCGAACCTTCAGGGTGTTGCATGTTCAACCCCGCGAATATACGCCCCACCTACGACCGTCTCACCGTCATACAACACAAGTGCCTGACCTTTGCAAGCCGCACGCGCTGGAGATGAAAACGACACTGACACGGTGTTATCGCTCACCGACTCAACAACACAAGGATGCAATGCGCCGCGATGGCGAATGCGGGCCAAGAGGGTGTCGCCCACGGCCGGCAAGCGGAACCAGTTGGCGCCAGCGGCTTCTACGGCGGTGTGGCGCAGCGCGTCGGCAGGTCCGACCACGACCCGATGAGACGCGGCGTCGACGTGCGTGACATACAAGGGGCTACCGACCGCGATTCCGAGGCCGCGCCGCTGTCCGACGGTGAAGCGCCAATACCCATCATGGTGACCAAGCACGGTTCCGTTTTGGTCGACGATGTCACCGGCGCCTTCAGCCGTGGGGCGATGCTCGCGCACGAAGCGGGTGTGGTCGTCGTCGGGGATAAAGCAGACTTCTTGACTTTCGGGCTTTTCGGCGTTGACAAAGCCGAGACGGCGCGCTTCAGCACGAACGTCCGCTTTTGTCATTCCGCCGAGCGGGAAGAGCGTTTGGGCAAGCGCAGCCCGCGTCACGGGAAACAAAAAGTACGACTGGTCTTTTTCTTTGTCGGCGGCCATCGCCAACGAGCCATCGTCGGCAATCTGGGCATAATGGCCGGTCGCGAGGTGGGTCGCCCCGAGCGCGCGCGCCCGTTGCAGCAAGACCCGAAACTTCAAGACGCCGTTGCATTGAATGCATGGATTGGGGGTCGCGCCCCGGACGTAGGTGTCGGCGAAGTCGTCCATTACTGCACGCTTGAACGCTTCCCTGAGGTCCATCACATAAAACGGGATTCCCATTCGGTCGGCGACTTGCCGGGCGTCCAGCGAATCATCGAGCCCACAGCATCGCTTTCCCGGTTCAAGGGACGAAGGGTGGGACGGAGCGTCGTGGAGCTTCATGTGAACGCCGATGACTTCGTGGCCTTGCTCCACAAGAAGTCCTGCGACAACCGAACTGTCCACACCCCCGCTCATGGCGGCCACTACACGCAAAGGAACCTCCCAGACTCAGAACGCAGATCGAAGGTCGCCGAGAACATCGGACAACGCGGAAATCAGCAAAGAAACGTTACTATCGCGTCCCAAGCTGAACCGCACCGGCGTGCCCGTGCGCCCCATCGCGGAAATAACCGTGCTCGGCTTGTGGGCGCCACTTGCGCAAGCAGACCCCGTAGAGACTGCGAATCCCCGCAGGTCGAGGGCCATCACAACAAGGTCGCCCGGAATATCAAACAGCGCACAGCAAGTGTTGGGCAGCCGGGGCGCATTCGCGCCGATAATGTCGCCGCCGAGCGCGCGCACCGCGTCTTCGAGGCGGTCGCGCTCTCCAGAGGGCATCGGCGTCGCGTGCTCCGCCGCCGTAGCAAAGCCAAATACCCCTGGGGCATTCACTGTTCCTGCGCGAAGACCGCGTTCTTGGGGACCGCCCGCCAACCAAGGTGCCATCGGAATCCGGGCAACCAGCGCACCGATGCCACGCGGTCCCCCCATTTTGTGGCCCGACAACGTGACCAAATCGGCACGCGCGAGGTCGTCGAGGGGCACACGGCCGGGCATTTGTGTCGCGTCACAATGAAACGGCGCGCCAAAAAAACCGCACAGTCGTGCTATTTCTGTGATGGGCTGTAGGACGCCTGTTTCGTTGTTTGCCCCCATAATTGAGACCAAGGCGACGGTTTTGGTTGCCAGCTCGGCTTCGAGGACGTCGAGGCGCACGACCCCATCCGGGTGAACCGGCAACGTGTCGGTCGCGTGGGCCAGCACGCTCGGGTGCTCAATCGCGGAGGTCAGGATGCGACCCGCGCGACCGTGCCCCGTCAACGCCCACGCATTCGCTTCCGTGGCACCCGAGGTGAAGAGCACCGAAGCCGGGGGCGCTCCGACCATCGCGCCAATGACGGCACGGGCCTCCTGAATGCGCACATTGACCTTTTGGGCCGCGCGATACTGGGCATGGGGATTTGCCCATTCGGATGCCATGGCTGCGGCCACACACGCCTGCACCTCTGCCATTGGAGGCACGGTTGCGTTGTGGTCAAAGTAAGCGCGAGAAATGGAGAGGTCCATCACCCTCGAATAACCCACCGCACGGCCGCCACCGATTTCCGGCGTTGGATTGCCACAACCGTCCGCCACCCGATGCCCACGAACGGAAAAACGCCCAAACGAATGCGTTTGGGCGTGATGGTCAACACCGTGCTTTCGACGTGATTTCAACGAGGACGCGACGGGGAAGGCCCCCTATGGGTCGACGGAGCGCACGCTCCGGCCACGGGGAGCCTCGACCGTTACAGCCGCGCGACCAACCGTGCGCGGAGGGCTTTGTATGCCTCGCTGGTGCCCGGAGCGGCAGAGCCGAGATTGGTCGCGAGGGGGCTGCCCGTCGCCAATGCTGCGGCAAACTCCACATCGGCCGCGGCGGTGTCGCCGCACGCCGAAAACGCGACATAGCGAACCAGCCGCAAGCCCGCCGCGACTTCCGCCGGGACGGACGAAAGCGCGAGCCCTTGGGAGGCCAAGGCTTCGGCCTGGGGCCAATCTTGACGACGCAGCGAATGCTCCGCCAAGCGCAACAACACGCCGGGCTGCTCTCCATCAAATGCCAAGCTCTTTTGGTAGTGCTGGACCGCCTTTTCTGCCAGATTGAGGCGGGCATCCAACACAAAGCCCTTCGTGAGGTAAGCGTAGACAACCTCTTCGGGGGTTTGGGCGTGGTAGATGATGTTGTTGTAGACCGTCAACAAACGCCGCCAAGTCTCTGCTTGGGCTTCTCCAGACTGCGCGTCGCCGCGACGGAGCAACACATCCGCCGAGCCTGACAACGCGGCGATGTCGTTGGGGCGGACCTGCAACGCTTTGGCGAAGCGCCGCTCTGCTTTGTCGAGGTTGCCGAGCTCCAACTCGACGCGACCGAGCGACGTATAGGTACGCGCGAGGCGTGCGGGGTCGCCCTGTCCACCCGTCAACTTCAAGATTTGACGGTAAACGGCGCCCGCTTCGTCCCACTTGCCCGTCGCGAGGTACAGCGGCCCGACGCCTTCGAGCGACGGCAGGTGGCTCGGATTGATGGTGCGTACCCGCTCGTAGCGCTTGATGGCGTCGTCCACACGGCCGAGCTTTTCGAGCGCTTGGGCGAAGCGGAAGAGCGACAGGCTAAACTCCAATCCTTCGTCGTCGTCTTCGTCGAAGTCGATTTCGTCAATGCCGGGCTCAAGCCGCTCAAAGACCGATGCCGCCTCTTCCATATTGCCCGCGGCAAAAAGGTAGTCGGCTTGGAATCGAAGAGCGGTCATATTCGAAGGTTCGACTTCGAGAACCTGCCGGTAGATGTTCGATGCAGCGTCACGGTCGGCGCGCATCTCAAGGCAGGTTTGGGCGGCACGGAGCAAAATCGAAGCGCGCGACTCACCGGCTGTCGACTCGGCAGAAGTGGCCGCGGCTTGGCGCAAGATGGCCTCCACCGCCTTTTCCCACATCCCTGCCGCAACATAGATGCGTTCCAGGTCCCGCGCAGCCTCCACGCTCGCATGTGGCCCGCGGCTGGCCGATTCTAGGTACCGCTGGGCCTGCTCCTCCGAATACAACTTGCGGAGATACACGCCGCCAAGCTCTGCCTGAAGGGCCGTGCGCGCGGCGCCTTCGAGTCGAGGCTCGCGCATCGCGCCAACCTCCACGAAGGTCTGCCAATCTCCCACCTCTCGCGCCAAGCCCACCAAGCGCTCCATCGCCTCGGCATCGCCCTTTGCTGCATTCAGCACTTTGCGCCAAGCGTCGATAGCAATAGCCGGCGACGCCAAGCGCTTCTCCCAAGTCCGCGCAATTTCGCGCAGGCGCGCCGTGCGGTCCTCGCCTTCCATGACGCTGGCTTCGCGGGAAAGCACGCCCACCAAGGCGTTCCAATCGGATGCAGCCTCCGCGAGGGAGCGCAGTTCCGCGAGAGCTTCGGCGTCACCCGGGTTGAGCGCGAGGGCCGCCTCAAGCTCTGCGCGCGCAGCGACAGAGTTCCCATTGTGCGAGTGAATCTCCGCCAAGCGCCGCTTGTAGCGCGCGGCCGTCATCGCATCGGGAGCCAAGCGCGAGAGCTGGTCGATATAATCGAGGGCAAGCTGGGTCTCGCCCCGCGCGCCCGCAATTCGCGCCAATGCCTCCAGAACCTCCGCATCATTCGGGTTCTGCTCGTGCAAGCGACGATATTGGTCCCACGCGTCATTGGAACCGGTAAGTTTTTCGGCGAGGACCCAGCGCTGGCGACCCGCGAGGTGTTCGATGGCGTCGGCATCTTGGGTCAGGCTGGCCTGGGCATTCAGCGCATCGAGAACGCCTTGCCAGTCGCCCATTTCACCGAGCACCCTCTCCAGACGGGCCCACAAAGCGAGGGTGCGTACGGAGTCGGAGCAAGCGCCAATCGCATCGCGCAAGGCTTGCGCGGTTGCGGCATGGTCGCCGGTCAACGCCAACGCATCGGCAAGCTCGCCGGACCACGCTTCTCCGACACCTGCAATGAGTTCGCGAAGGCCTTGCACGTCATGAAGCTCAATGCGCTGCCGGCGCACGCCCTCAAACGCACGCCCGCGAGAGGTCGCGGCGCCCGCAAGTTGGTAGGCGGCCGTCGCGTCGGCCAACTGACCGACGGAGGCGTAGAGATGGCCCGCCAAAACTGCATGGACGCCAGCGACCCCCGCGGACTCCGAAACGCGCGCGAGCGCCGCGTGCGCCGCAGCCATCGACAGCTTGTCACCGGAAGCCGCCGACTGGCGAACGGCTGCTTCAGCCTTGGCCGGGGCGGAATCGCTGGCCGACCAGGCCGCTGCCGCAGCCTCTGCATCGCCGCGACGGGACTCGTGCAGCAACGCCGCTTCGGTGTAACGACCGGCCTGCTCTGCCAACTGGGCGGCGATGTCCCACTCTCCCAAGCGGCAAGCGATAGACGAAAGCGCGGTGTTGGCGACCGCACCGCCCCCCAAACTGACGGCGTGTCGCAGGGCATCCGTAGCACCTTCGCGGTCGCCCACGACCGTTGACAGCTCCGACAGCACCACGAAGCTCAGGGCGTCATTGGTCGACCGTGCGGTGTCGTCGAGGAGCGTCTTGCGAACCAGGAGGTCGCCGGTGGCCATCGCGAGGTGGTCGGCCGCTGCGCGCCCTGCTGCATTGTTGCGGTTCTCCCGAAGCACCTCTTGAATGCCCGTGGACTCCCGCGCACCATCTACCTCCCGCGCGGCGCGTGCCATAGAGAGCAAGCGCCATTGACGGGCAATGCCACTGCTTTCGGCGTCGGCTTCTGCGCGTTCCAGAGCGTGAACGTCGGCCCAATAGCCTTCGGCCCGCGCGAAGTCGCGCAACAACTGCGCCGCCGGTCGGAAGCCGGGGGAGAGGTCGACGGCACGGCGCAGGTTGGTGCACGCGCCCGCACGGTCGTGGAGCCGGTCGGCACGAATGCGCGCAGCCTGGTACAGCCAGCTCACCTCCCGCACGCCATCCTGGGTCACGTCGGCCGCACTTTCAAGCGCTGCCGCGAGGTCCGCCCAAAGACCGGCCGCCGAAGCGACGCGCGTCCAGCCGTCCAACGCGAGGATGTCGTCTGGAACCAGCTGCAATGCCCGCCGGTAAAAGCCCGCTGCCGCGTTGGGGTCGTGTGCCTGGAGTTCGCACACCATGCCTGCGCGGGAAAGCTGCAGCACCTTGACGGAGTGGTCCTCCACAAGCATCGCTTTCTGTTCAAACAACGCTGCGAGGTCAGCCCATGCCCCTTCGCGGGTGTAAACGCGCTCCAGGCCATCCAAAGCAGGGACGTAGCCGGGCGCGATTTCTACAACTTGTTCATACGCACGACGGGCCACCGCAACGGAATCTTCGAGGGACTCCGCGACTTCGCCCATGCGGAACAAAATAGACACGCGAACGTTGGGGTCTTGGGCTGCCGCGGCCTGCTGTTCCAAAATCGGCAACGCGTCTGCGCCGCGGCCCTCTTGTTGCAGGAGGCGCAAGATTGCATCCACGGCGGGTCCGCAGTCTGGACTCGCAGCCAGAGCAAGGGACCAGTCCTCCCGTGCAAGAGAAAGCTGCTGGAGACGCTCCTCCGCAACCTCCGCTGCCTGCATATAAGCCCAGGCCCGGCCTTCGCCGGATGTGACTTCCGCTTCGGCCAAGTACGCCGCGTGAAGGTCATCCCAGCGGCCCGCACGCTGTAGCATCATTTGGTATTCGTGCCGCAGCGCGAGCGGAACACCCAAACGTACGGCCTGCTCCCATTCTTCCCGCGCAGCATCGGCGTCGTCGGTGTCAGCGAGGGCCCGCGCCGCCCGAACATGCCACAATGCCGCGTCGGCGCCCGTGCAGTTCGCGGCGCGAGATTGGTAGAGGGCCGCCAAGGCTTCTGGCTGACCGAGCCGCGCCAAGCAACGCTCCGCCCCCACCACGACATCCTGCGTGGTTTCCGCAGCAGCGAGCGACGCAAGGTACGCATCGCGCGCACCTTCTTCGTCCTGGAGATGCTCTTCGAGGACCCCCGCAAGCTCGACATAAATCTCTGCTTGTCGAATCCCGGAGGTGACCGCCGCCATTTGGCGCAAGACATCCACCAACCGGTTCCAACGCTGGCCTTCTACATGCAACTCGCGCAGCAAACGAAGCGCAAACCAGCGCGACGCATCGGAATTCTCGGCGTCCGCAAGAACTGCGAGCGAGCGCTCCAAGAGCTGCACGGCAGCCTGCTCTCGACGAAGCTGATGGCGCTCGACCAGCGCGGCGTCTTGGTACAGGTCGGCCGCCTCTACGCCCGTCGCGGCAGACGCGCGCCGAACCAGCAAGTCGCGCAGGCGCTCAATGTCGCCCATCGCACCCACGGCGTCAGAATACGCAGAAAGCGTCGCGGCATCGTTTACGCCCTCTGCCACGGCACGGGCGAGGAGGCTCTCGGCCCGCGCGACATCCCCCAACGGCCCCATCGCAATCCGGCCTGCCTCGGCCACGTACCGCGCGCTCAACTCCCCCTCGGTTCGCGAGGCCAAGCCTTGGAAGAAGGCCACTGCCTCGGACCAACCGGCGCTTCCACCGCGCGCGGGAGACGGCCGCACGACCGGAAGCGTCGCGCCGAGGTCGGGGCTGCGCGTGAACGCAACCGACGGACCCCCTTCAATTGAGGGCCCGACCATGCTGGGTGTGGCCTCCAACGTATCTGGCGTTGGGTCGGCGCTGGCTTGGGGCCGAGACGCGGGCGTGGCCGAAAACGCGGTTTCGGTCGACAATCCAGCGGAGGGCGCCGAGGCTACCGCTGCATCTGCGGCCGGCAGGGCCTCAATCAGCCCGCCCGCGCCAACCAAGGACTCAACGGGCTCAAGCCCCTCTTCGTCCAGCGGTGGCACAGATGGTTCTGCGGACAACTGCTCTTCAGCCGCGATGGCTTCCACAGCGGGGACATCCACCGAAGCGAGCGCCGAATCACCGCTGGCGGCTTCGTTCGTGCGCTCCTCCGTCACCGAAGTGTAGGCTTCGGTCACGTCTTCGGACGGACGGTCGCCCATCAACGCAGCGACCACATCGGGGTCGGCCAAGGTCGTTACGTCGTCTTCGATAGATGCGGGGTCGTCGGGGAACGCCGCGTTGTCATCGGCCGCGACACCGGCGTCGCCGAAGAAGTCGCGCTCCAGGTCGTCCCCAAAGCCGCTCCCGAGGTCCATCGATGCCGATGCGACCGGGGGCGCCTCGACCGGCGCTGACGCGGGTGAAGACACACTGCTGGCATCTTCTTCGAGAACAGACGCGATTTCTGGGGGCAGCGGCTGGTCGCGCCGAAGCACAAGGCTGGGGTCGGGGCCCAACATATCGACGAAGTCTTCGGCAGAAGCCTCCCAGTCGTCGTCGTATTCGTCATCCCCTTCTGCCTTTGCAGGCGGAGCGGCAGCAGCGACCGGTTCGGGCAACCGTGGCGCCTCTTGCGTGGGCATATCGAACATCGACGCCGTCTCTTCGGGCGAGTGGTCGAAGTCTCCGAAAAATGCCGACTCAATTCCCGTGTCAAACAGGTGCTCGGTTTGGCCGACGGGCGGCTGCGCGACGGATGGGCGCGGCGGGGGCTGGGGGGCCGGGGGAATGTCCTCTGAATCCGATTCATCGTCCTCTACAGCCTGACCAGCCTGCATAATGATGGTTGGCGCGCTAAAAAGCGCTTTGTCCGCAGGCTTGTAGGGCGAGGCAACGGGACGACGGGGTGCCGGCTCCGACCGCGAAGCGGCACCGGGCACGAACGGCACCGAGCGCGGCGTTGCGGGCGCGGGCGGCGTGGCGGCAAGCGGCGGCTCCTGCGGTACCACGGGCGGCGATACTGCGGGCGGCGCGACCACGGGCGGCGAGACTACGGGCGGCGCGACCACGGGCGGCGAGACTACGGGCGGCGCGACCACGGGCGGCGCGACCACGGGCGGCGAGACTACGGGCGGCGCGACCACGGGGGGGGCCTCGACCGCAGCAGGGGGCGGAGGCGGCGGAGGTGCCGGAGGCTTCACCTCCGCGGGGGGCTCGACCGGCGTCGGTGCAGCGACAACGGGCGGTGGTTCTGGCACGACCGGCGCTGGAGGAGGCGTCTTGGCTTCGACCACGGGCTCGTCGTCAGCCCAAAGGTCGTCCGCAAACGCCGCATCACCTTGACGGAAGAAAGAATCCTCAAGGTCGTCGAAAAGGTCGTTTCCGCCATTTTTTCCGTTGGTACCCATGGAATTTCCGCCCAGAATTGCTCGAGGTGAACACCCGCCGTAGCCCCGTCGGCCCACATGCAGATGTATCGAGATCGATACCGCTCGCCCATCGCGCCCCACGCGCGTAAAGCCAGGGCGAGGTACATAGCACCCTCAGCAGGGCCGGATCAACCGCGCTGCACCTCTCCCCCCCCACTCCAGACAGCCCACCAGGACGTGCTGCACACCCGAAATTTCCGCTATATTGAAGCCACCACACGGACAGTCTTTGTCCGGCTTCTGCGGAACACGGGGCCACACGTACGAATCGGCCCGAAGGCCCTCGAAATGAGAATTCTCGTCACAGGCGGTGCCGGATTTGTCGGCTCAAACCTTTGCAAACGACTCGTAAGCGACGGCCACGACGTGATCGCGCTCGACAATCTCTGCACAGGGAATCGCGCGAATGTCGTCCCCGCCGCCGAGGCTGGTCCAGGCTCGTTTGAACTGGTGGTTGCCGACGTGTGCAAGGGAATTCCGGTAGATGGACGCTTCGACCGGCTCTACCACCTCGCATCGCCCGCGAGCCCCATCGACTACGTTCGTCTCCCCTTCGAGACGATGGACGTCAACAGCATCGGCACGCGGATGGTGCTAGAGCGGGCCCATCAAGACGGCGCACGGATGCTGTTTGCGAGCACGAGCGAAGTGTACGGCGACCCCCTCGTGCATCCCCAGTCCGAAGCATATTGGGGAAATGTCAATCCAATCGGTCCCCGCAGTGTTTACGACGAGTCCAAACGCTTTGGCGAAGCGCTCCTGGCCGCCTACCACCGCACCTATGGCGTCGAAACCCGCCTCGTGCGTATTTTCAACACCTACGGCCCCCACATGCGCCCCGATGATGGCCGCGTCATCCCTACGTTTGTCCGGCAGGCCTTAGACAAAGAGCCTTTGTCGGTGTTCGGCGACGGCTCGCAAACCCGCAGCTTCTGCTTTGTAGACGACCTCGTAGAAGGTCTCATTCGGATGATGGAGTCCAACCAACGTGGCCCCGTCAACTTGGGCAATCCGAATGAAATGACCATGCTCGAGCTTGCCAACTACGTAAACGCCTCCCTCGAAAGTGATGCGGGCGTGCTGCACAACCCACTCCCGAAAGACGACCCCACCCGACGCAAGCCCGACATCTCCTTGGCCATGTCGACCCTCGACTGGAGCCCGAAGGTGCCTTTTGACCTCGGGTTTGCACGAACGGCGGCGTGGTTTCGCAGCGTCCTCATACCATAGCTTTTTTGCGCCGAAATCGTGATGCGGAAAACCCGCGCGTTTGGAGCGCAGGGCGCCGCCACCGGATTTCCCGCCTGCGCAACCAAGAGGGTCACGACCGGAGACGGCCCCGTTGGAAAGTCCTGCGGCGCAAATCCCGCGGCGAACAGCAGGAAACGCGACCCAGGTTTGCGGCTAAAACAGCCGGAAACCGATGCCTGCCCGAACGGCCAAGGTTTGGCCCGACGGCAGCTCCTGGCGTGGGACGTCCCGCACCGTGCCCTCTTGGTTCTCAAATGGGCGTGGTGACATGAGGTGCGTCCAAGGAACCTCGATGAAGCCGATTGCACCCCGCGGCGCATCAAACGCCAAGCCCCCGCCCGCCGTAAGTCCCAAGCCAACCCCACCTTCGCGTGTCGGATAGTCCCAACCCTTCGAAAGCTGCGAATCGTCGAAGGCGTCGTAGATGCGCATCTGCATCCCCAGCAAACCGTAGGGCTTGACCGGACCCGACGGCAACGTATACAGCCGAAGGCGCGGCTGAATGACCGCCATCGTAGACGGAACAGGGCCAAAGCTGTCGCTCGTCTTGAGGACCACCGTATCAAATCCACTTTCCGCGGAATAATACTGCTCCCAGCCCGTGCTCAACCGACGCCGACCGATTTCCGCGCCCCCATAGACGCTCACCTCCAACCACCAAAGGGGCACGAAACCGACGCTCACGCCAGCAGAAAAGGCGCTGCCTCGAACGAACGCATCGTACTGGTAGCTGCCGATTTCCTCGAAGGTGGCTTCTCCGCTTCCATCGGTCACTTGGTCGATGGCTACGCGTGTGTCGTAGGAGCGCTCGACATCCCCGAACACCGCGCCCGCGTGGACTTCCACAATCAAGCACCCCGCGCGCACCAAGGCCTCGTCTTTCCACTCACGGTACGACAGGCCGCTGGCCTTGTAGCGTTCCCACAATGCAGGCGGCAGGCCACGGTTTTGCCGGTCGTCGTCCCCACTCTTGGACGATGCCTTCGCGGGAGGACCACTCGGCTGGTCGAGGTCGCTGTAGTCGCTCGAAGCGCCCTTCGCGTCAGCGCCGCGGCCGCCCCCGCCTGATTTCGGCGGCGCGGCGATAGCGAGCACCCCCGCATCCCGGTCTGGCACCAGCTCCAACAAGTCGCGGGCGGTTTTGGCCACCTCGGCTGCGAACGCGGCGGTTCCTTTCTCGGGGACCTTGCGCGCGACGATCTCCAACGGGGACGCGTCATCAGGGCCATAGAACATGACGCGGGTGTCGAGCAGGCCTTCGTTCCAGGTGACCGAGCCAACCACCGCGAGCGACGACCCCGGAAAATGGCGCCACAAGGTTTCGGTGCAATCCGTGCGGTCTGCGCAGCCGTCTGCGATTTCTCCCGCCCGCCGCTGAATTTCTGCCGGCGTGACAAAGTCCACACCCTCTTGCGACAGCGCAGACATCGTCTCGGCCGTAAGTTTTTCGGCGGGGCTGAAGTCGCCCATTGTCTTCGGGGTGAAGGTAGGGACGAGGACGTCACCCGCCTCGGCAACACCCGAGATCGCAGTAGCGAAGACCAAGAAGGGTGCGAACATCAGCCAACTCCACACGCATTCGACGGTGCCCGACAGGCAAGACAAGCATACCCCGCCCTTCTATCTTCTCCGAAGCGAACCGGCAGGCAAACCGACCCTTGCATCCGCAACCCGACCACAGTAAACGGTGGAGCGTTCCGGGGGGCGGTTCTCACACTGTCTGGTCCGCGGAACCAACCGTGATTGCCGGGATAGCTCAGTTGGTAGAGCAGCTGATTCGTAATCAGCAGGTCGTCGGTTCAAGTCCGATTCTCGGCTCCATCTAAAAAGTCACCTTCGGGTGGCTTTTTTTTTCTCTGCCCCATGCCGTTCCCAGCACAGCCCGCACTCGGCCTGTTGTCCCCAATAGACAAGCCGACGCCCTTTTTGGGACGCCGCGCCGACTGAACCGCGATTCAGTCACACCAATTGGCTCACGGCGCAGGCGACCCGTCGATTCCGCGCGCAGACGCTCGGCCTTTCATCCACTGGTCAATGTCGGCGCGCAGCTTGCGCCACAGAATCCCGAAAATAATGCCAGAGGCCAAGAAGAACAGCAGCCAATCGACGAGATTGAACTCCAGCAAAAGCCACGTCCCTACCATTTCAACACCTCGGCAATCAGCGACTCTGGCGCACCTGCGGCGCCCAACACTGACGCCGTATCGCGGCCCACTGCGGGTGTCGGTGCCTCCACAAACGAAGCATCCCAGCCAAATGGCGGCGTAACCCGCGCATTGACCCCCATACCGCGCACCCGTCCCCGCTCTCGAAACAGCGCGGACACCAGAGCTTCTTGTGGACGCAACACCGGCGTGACACACGCATCTGCCAAGAGCACCGCCCACTCGTCACGCGAACGTCGTGAAAAAAAGTCTGCCAGAGTGTCTTCGGCTGCAGGAAGCGAGACCCCCGTGAGGCGGGTGAACGCTTCTTGAAAGTTGGGCTCGAGTGCCGCAAACGCAACGTACCCGCCGCATCCGCATTTGTAGGTACGGTAGACAGGCAGGCCACCCGTGAGCAGACCGCCGCCGGGTCGCGGGTCGCGCTGGGAGACGGCGACCTCCGCCATTGTGGGCACCATGAGGGACAACGTCGCATCCGTCATCGAAAGGTCTATCCACTGGCCCTGGCCGCTCCCGCCCGGACGGTCGCGCCCATACAACGCAGCAACGACGGCCATTCCCGTGGACAACGCGCCACCGGCGAGGTCGGCAATCTGCACGGGCAAGACCCCCGGCACGCCGTGCGCCGTATGCGCGCCCATCGCCAGGGCGCCGGTAGACGACAGGTAGCCGAGGTCGTGCCCCGGAACCTCCCGCATGGGCCCGGTTTGGCCATAGCCACTGATGCTCGCGACCACCAGCCGGGGAAACCGCGCCCGCAAACCTTGGGGGTCGAGCCCCAAGCGCGCCATCGCACCGGGTCGAAATCCTTCGAGCAACACATCGGCGTCGCGCAACAGCCAGTCAAGTGCTTCTTTGCCAGCCTGCGCCCGCAGGTCCAAGGCCACCGACGACACGCCCGCATTGATGGCTGAAAACCACGCGCCGAAGCCATCAGGCCCGAAGGGGGGCACCGCACGCAATGGGTCGCCCCCATACGGCGTTTCGACCTTGACGACCGAGGCACCCAATCCGCGCAAATACCAGGCGCACATCGGGCCTGGCAGGAGGCGGGTCAGGTCGACAACACGAATGCCCTGTAAGGGACCAGCCCCCTCAACCGTCATCACAATGCACCTTGCAAAACATCCCGCAGACGCAGCAACAAACCGATGTCGCCTTCCAATACAGCCTTGCCCGAAGCATACGCACGCGCGCCCCGAATGCCCCCCGCGAGCAGGCTCCAAAAGGCGTCTTCCGAGCAGGTGACCATACAATCAAGCGGTTCCCCGTCCCACGCCGACACCAAACAGCACGGCACATCGTTGGTTCCGACGATCTGCCACCGTCCCGCGCCTTCGATGTCGAAACCGAGAGCCACGCCGGGGGCGAGCGGATTACCGCCTACCTTGCGAATCACGTCCGGGAGACGATTCTCAAACAAATCGTGGACCTGCACGCTCACCTCCACCCTGCCCTACCCTACCGTAGCGCAGCGGCGCAGGTCAACTGTCACAGAGATTCCCCAGCCGCCCCCAGGCAACCGCGTAGGATGCTATGACAGACCCGTCGTTCCGTTGGCGATTCCGGCCCGCGACGCGGTCGGCCCTGCAAACGGGCCAAGCGCGGAAGTTACGGTCGTCTTGAGGAGAGTTCTACCCATGAGCCCGGCAATGCGTCCGCGCCCCATTTACTTGGTGTCTGATGGCACCGGTGAAACCGCCGAAAAAGTCGTGAGGGCGGGGTTGCTGCAGTTTCGCGGCTACCTCGTACACTTGCAACTCTTTCCGCGCGTCACCGAGGTGAGCCAACTCACCGAACTGGTGCAAAAAGCCAAAGCGGATGACGCCCTGCTGGTCGTCACGTTGGTCCGCCCCCAAATGCGCCAAGCGGCGCTCGAAATCGCCGCTGACCATCGTGTGCAGGTGGTCGATATTCTCGGAAACCTCCTCCTCCAACTGGGCGTCTTCTTGGGTGTGCAACCCGAGGGAATTCCAGGCCGAATGCACCAAGCAGACGCCGACTACTTCCGGCGCATCGAGGCCGTCGAGTTCACAGTAAAGGCAGACGACGGCAAAGAGCCACGATTGCTGCGCCAAGCAGACATCATCCTCGTCGGCGTCTCGCGCACCTCCAAAACGCCGCTGTCCGTCTTTCTCGCCCACAAGGGCTTCAAAGTCAGCAACGTTCCCGTCGTGCTCGACCAGCCGATTCCAGAAGAAGTGTTTCGTTTGGATCAGCGGCGAATTTTTGGGCTCACGATTGATCCCGAGTCCTTGCGCGACATTCGCCGTGAACGCGTCGAGACCATGCGCATGATGAGCCGCACGAACTACGACGACATGGATTACATCTTGGCGGAACTGGAGTGGTGCGAAGAAGTGTTTCGTCAAAACCCACGCTGGCCCGTCATCGATGTCACACGGCGTGCCGTCGAAGAAACGGCAGCCATCATCCTTCGCCAAATGGGCGAGCGCGGTCTCGGCCGTGACGTCGGCGAAGTCGGGCAGCTCTGAGTGCAAATCCGTGATGCCGACGCCGAAGGCTTGTCACCGGAGACAAGCCGCGTGCCCGCGCCGCGTGCGCGTGGCAGTCTTGTGGGCGAAGTGCTCGACAAGTACGAGGTCTTGCAGCAGGTCGGCGAAGGCGGCATGGCCACGGTGTACCGCGGTCGGCACATGGCACTGGGCCGCGATGTCGCCATAAAGGTGTTGCATCCGCACCTCAGCGCATCCGAGCGAAATCGCGGTCGCTTTGCGCGGGAAGCGCGCGCTATCGAACATCTCGAACATCCCAATATTCTGCGAATCTTCGATTATTCGGGAACCGAAGCCACCGACTGCTTCATCGTTACCGAGTTTGTCGACGGCGTCACGCTCCAGCACCTCATTACCGAGCACGGTCGCATACCTGGTGAGGTCCTCGCCTTGATGGCCCTCGAACTGACCGAGGCCCTCGGCTACGCTCACGAGCTTGGCATCATTCACCGCGACCTCAAGCCCGAAAACGTCATGGTCCGCCGCGATGGTGTCGTAAAGCTCATGGACTTCGGCATCGCGCGGTTTCTCGACGAGGTCAACCTCACGGTTACAGGCGCATTGGTTGGCTCCCCCGCATACATGAGCCCCGAGCAGGCCATGGAGCGCGTTCTCGACGCGCGCTCCGACCTATTTAGTCTCGGCACTCTGCTTTTCCACGCGCTCACCGGCCAGCTCCCGTTTTCCGGCACCAACCCAAGCATCGTCCTCCGAAACATCATCGAAGGCCAACGCGCCGAGCTGTCCGAGCTCGCGCCCGAAATCTCCGGCACTCTGGCGCAGCTGGTAGAGCGCCTCCTCGAGCGCTCGCCCGATGACCGGCCCGCGTCCTGCAAAGAGGTCGCCGAAACCCTGCGCTTTGCTTTGGCAGAGGTCAACCTCCGGCCAGGAATGCCCGAGTGGTCCATTCATTCGTGGGTAGTTGACCCTGAGGGGTATGCCGAACGTTTGAACGAACACCTCAAGACCATCCTGCTCGCGTCCGGAAGAGAACGACTCGCAGACGGCGACCAACTCAGCGCACTGCGCATGTTCAATCGCCTGCTCGCCATCGACGAAGCGAACACGGAGGTGATGACGCTCATCCAGGGGATGCACGCGGCGGCTCCCCCCCAAACCAATCGCTGGTGGGGCTTGGCGGCTCTCGCGGGGCCCCTGCTCGCGGGCTTGCTGGCGTGGTTCATTTGGCCCTCACCGGTGCCCCCGCCACCCGAAGCGCCGTCCAAAGCCGTCGAAACGGCGGGAAATCCGCTGTCACCGCCCCGTGCGGAGCCAAGCTCCCCGGTCAGCGAAGGGCCAAACGAGCGAGATGCGGTCGCGGCAGCGGCCCCCCCTGCCGTACCCTCCGGGACCGTCGCCGAAAAAGAAGCGCCCACCGCCGCAGGTGCAAACGACAGAACCGCCGCCCCCAAAAGGGTCATCCCGCCGCCGCCCAAGCCACCGCCCGTGCGCGTTGTCCCGGCCGACCCTCCCGCTCCCGGGACCATTTCTGTCCTGGTCAATGGGGCGTGGGCCTGGATTAGCATCGACGGCGAGCGCGTAGGAAAGACCGGCCAAGTCGGCCGCATCGAGTTGACGCCAGGCAAGCACAGCCTCTTGGTCGAAAACGACTATTCGTTGCCCTGGGAGCGCCCGTTCGAGGTCAGTCCTGGCGAGCACCGGTCGTTTGAAGTCACCCTCAACCCGCGCCCAGCAACCCTTCGGTTCGAGGGGGGAGACGGAAGCTGCGATGTTCGCCTCAATGGCGAGCCTCGCGGCACCTTGGATGCCATCGGCAGGTCCTTGCGGGTGTCTGACCCTCGTCGCAAGCATGTCGTGGAGGTGGCCTGTCCGGGCGCACCCACCCAAACCACAAACCTCGACCCCCTCGTCCCTGGCGACGTGGTCCCGCTGCGTGTGCCGTGAACAGAGAAGCAACGACCAAGACGCAAAAGTCACACTTTCCGCTGTCGTGGCCACTGTCCGCCCATGTTTTCGCCGCACGGGGCGGGCATATCCACACTTGGCTCGCTTCTTGCATGGTCGTTTTGTCCACCGGCTGCTTTTATTTTCTGCCGCTGATTCCCGTGGAGCGAAACGTGCCACCGTACCTCGTCCGAACATCGGTACCGAGCGACACGCCCATCCTTGTGGATGATGACGGAACCGTGGTCTACATTATTGTGGGCGACGACGACGACGCCGAAGCCCTCACCTTCGTGTGGGCCATCAGCGACGAAGGCCTTGTGCCCGGCGCCCAAACGATTCCCGACGGTGCGATTCGCCGCGCAAGCCAAATCCGCCTCTACCCTGACGACAACATCGACGGCGCTGAGCTCACCGTAATTGTCAGCGATGGCGGCTCGGGCGCCGACCGTCGTATCGAAGTGAGCTGGCCTATCGTGGTTGAGACCGGAGCCACACCATGACGCCCATTCTGCCTTTCCCCGGTGGTCGATGGTCCATTGTCCTCGTCGCAGGCGCGTGTGCGTGCGCGTCTGCGGATATGGCAAAAGGAGCGTCCTACGACAGCGGCGCCGAAATGGCGACCATGGGGGCGTTGCGACTCGATGTCCTGCCGTCAGGAAACGGCGACCTCCTCCCCCAGTCATTTTCTGTGACGGGCGACAACCTCAACCAAATCAGCCTGCAACTCTCCCCGACCGTCACGATTCGCGGCACCGTGCTGGGCCAATCCCCAAGCCCCATTGACATCACCGTGCCGTCAAATGTCGCCTATCCCGTCGAAGGCAACGTCACATTCGAGATTCCCGGCACCGTGGTCCACGTTTCGACCACATCCAACGCTGCGGGCGAGTTCTCGGTCGATGTCCCCGCAAGCATCGGCTACACCGTTCGCGCTGTCGCCGCGTTGCCCACCAACCTGCCGCTGTCTATCGAAGAAAACCTTGTGTTCACCACAAACGGCACCCACGACGTGCAGCTCGGACTCGGTACGCCCGTCGGCGGATACCTCCAGCAATCAGACGGCACGCCCCCACCCGATGGCTTCCGGGTCTACCTTGAAGACCTCGACAGCGGAGAGCACGGCGCGGTCGTCGAACCCACAGCCGATGGCGCATTTTTGCTGCGCGGTCTGCCCGGCGCCTACTCCCTCGTGGTCGATGGGGAGCCAGGCTCTGCCTTGCCGACCCTCACACTTCCTATCGACATCGACGCCACCGACACGTTTGTCGACCTTGAAGTCGACATCGGGACAATAGAAACAGGCCGGGTCAATGGCACCGTCCTCGATACGGAAGGGCGACGGGTAGAAGGCGCCGAAGTTCGTTTTGTCTCCCAAGACCTTTTCGGCATTGACGAAGACTCCCCGACAATCGTGTCGACCGACACCGACCGCAACGGCCTCTTTACGCGCGAGCTTCCTTACGGGGAATGGCGGATGCAGGTCATCCCGCAGTTTGCGCGCGACGTGGATGTCTCACCCGTCGAAATGGTCGTCACCATCGACACCCCGTCCAGCGACCTCCCCGACCTCACGCTCGCGCCCCACGTCCCCCTGGACCTCCGGGTGATTTCAGGTGGAAACGGCGCCGCAAACATCGTGGTGACCGCCCAAGAGCAAGGCTTTCTGCACTACACGTACACCGCTACGACCGATGCCGACGGCCGGGCTACGGTGAGCGTGCCGGCTGTCCCGCTGACCCTCACCTTGCAGCCGCCCGACGACTCCAAGCCCATCACGCGTGTTTCAATCGAAGATCCCAGCCAGCCCCACACCGTCGCACTCGGCGAGGCTGGCACGGTCGTCGGTGGCACGCTTTTTGCTCCCTCCGCGCGCCCCCTCACCTACGCCCTCGTCGAGGTGCGAACCGAAACCGGCTTGCTCCTCGGAACCACCCTCACCGATGGCTCCGGCAACTTCGATGTCATGGTCGGAGACGTTGACACCGTGTCCACGGACTCTGGCCTTGCCGCGCGCGAACACACGGGACAAAGCCGACGTCCGTAGCATTTGCCGAAGTACCCCCCCAAAGGTACCTTGCCGGCATGTACGAGCGACGACCCAAGCATTGGTTGGCTGGGCTGCTGGGCCTGTGGTTGGTCGCCGGTGGTGCGAACGTTTATGCCCAAGAGGGGCCGGGACCGGAGGCCGCCGACCGCCTCGACCAAGCCGTGCGCTATTACCAGCTTGGCGAGCGCGATGAGGCCCGCCACTTGCTCGCCGCCTTGTTGGTGGACGAAGGCTTGTCCGAGGGCCTACGGCAAGAGGCGCGCGTGTACCTCGCAGAGTTGCTCATTGTGGACGGCGACCTCGATGGAGCGCGGGGCTTCTTGGAACAGGTCATCGTGACAGACCCCCACTTCGTCATTGACCGATTTCGCCACACGCCGGAAGTTGCCGGCGAGTTCGACTATGTGAAGGCAACACAGCCCGCGCCGGTAGACCGCACCCCGCCCCCAGAGCCCGTGGTGGTCACGATGCCCTTGTCGGTTTGGAGCCCGTTCGCGCGCTACCACTTCACCCAAGGTCGAACGGCCCGCGGCCTCGTCTATTTGGCCGGCACCACTTCGTCGGCAGTCGTGAGTGGCATGCTGCACGGCATTCTCATCGCCGACCGACGCTATTTTACCGATCGACCCCAAGAGCTCGCGGCCCTCAACCAACGCGTCGCTGCCCAACGGATTGCGACCGGGGTGTTTTATGGGTTCTGGGGTGCGAGCGTCATCGACGCGCAGGTCCATTGGCGACGCACAGGGGTTCATGCGGCCCTCAAGCCCGCCGTGACGCTCGATGCCCAAGGCATCGCCCCCGGACTTCGGATTTCCGGCCAGTTCTGACCGCCCCTTCGTTCGCGCTTCGCCTGCCGACGGAATACGAACCCTTGCCGTCGGGTGTACGCGTGTCCACCGAATTTCGTGTTGGTCCTCGCGGAAGCGCCGTCCGGGAGAGTCGATGGCTTACCTACATTGTGTCGATCCGTCTTCGGGCACTGCGGAGGATGTCGTCCTGCGCAAACCTTTGCTCACTATCGGACGAAACCCCGAAAACGACATCGTTCTCGACGATGCTTCCGTCGCGTCGGTCCACGCCAACCTCGTGCGCCAAGGACGCAACTACGCCCTCAATGCCGCAAACCGCGGCAACGAGCTGTATGTCAATGGAAAGCTGAGTCGCCAGGCGACCTTGGCTCCCGGCGACCGCTTCTTGGTGGGCCGCTTTGAGCTCACGCTCCAGGACGGCATTCCCGCACCAGCGACACCAACGCCCGAGCCGATGGGAAACGTCGACGCGATGGAACGGCTGGTGGAGTTTTCCGCCACTCTGATGCGGGAAGAAAATCCCGAGCGGCTGTTTCGCAAGCTGCTAGAGGCCGTCGTCGACCTCACCAAGGCGGAGAAAGGCTTTGTTATCGTCCTCAAGGACGGCGAACGCCACCTCGCAGCGTCGCACAACGTCGGCAACGAAACCCTCGACCTCTCCCGCGTGTCCGACACCATCCTCGATCAGGTCATCCGCGACCGGCGCCCCGTGATTGTGTCCGATGCGATGGCCGACCGTCGCTATGGTCGCGCCCAGAGCGTCGTCGACCTCAAACTTTCGAGCGTCATGTGCGTGCCGCTCTTGTTCCGCAACGACCTATTGGGGGTCCTTTACCTCGGGAATGATGCCATCACTGGCTTGTTTACCGAGCGCGACCTCGCACTGTTGCAGGTCTGGGCCAGCCAAGCGAGCCTCGCGGTCCACGCGGCCTTGTTGCTCAATGAGCTCAAAGTCACCAACCGAAATCTGCGGGAGCGGCTTCGCTCCAACACCCAAGGCGCGATTGTCGGCAGCTCGCGGCCCATGAAGAATGTGTTTCGCATGATTCGGAAGGTCGCGCCTACCGACCTTTCGGTACTTGTCCTCGGGGAGACCGGAACCGGCAAGGAGCTGGTCGCGCGAGAGGTGCACCGGCTCTCCGACCGCGCCAACAAGCCGTTCGTCAGCATCAACTGTGGCGCTATTCCCGAAAACCTCCTTGAGAGCGAGCTGTTCGGCCACAAGAAAGGCAGCTTTACGGGCGCCGTCGCCGACAAAGTCGGACGCTTTGAAGCGGCGAACAGCGGCACATTGTTTCTCGACGAAATCGGTGAAATGCCGATGCCGCTCCAAGTGAAGCTGCTGCGCGTTCTCCAAGAGCGCGTCATCGAGCGCGTCGGCGAGTTGCAAGCGCGCCCCGTCGATATTCGTGTCGTGAGCGCCACCAACAAAGACCTCGAAACCGAAATTCGCGAAGGTCGCTTCCGCGAAGACCTCTACTACCGGCTCAACGAAGTCGCGATTCATTTGCCGCCCCTCCGTGAGCGCGGCGAGGACATTCACGAGCTCGCGCGGGTGTTTCTCCAGCGTTTTGCCGACCAATACGACAGCAAGGCCCGTGGTTTTACCAATGAATGTGTGCGCGCCATGCTGCATTATTACTGGCCCGGAAATGTTCGCCAGCTCGAAAACCGCATGAAAAAAGCGGTCATCATGTCTGACCGTGCGCTCATCAACGCCGAAGACATGGGCATTACCGCCGGCACGAAGCGCGAAATCCAGTCTCTCGACGCCGCGACCGAGGCCTTCAAGATTCAATACATCCGCGAGGCGCTCGAACTCAACAACTGGAACAAGGCCGAGACCGCGCGAGACCTGGGCGTAGACCCCCGCACCATCTTCCGGTACATCGAAAAGTTCGAGGTCTGATATGTCGGTCGCGGCTTTGTTTTCGCTGGTTCCATTGGTGGCCAACCTTGCAGGCGTCGCCCAAAACGCCTGGGACCCCACCTCTGACCCTCGTCCCGACACCTTGGAACTTTTGGTTCGCGACCTCGAAGGCGCCGACGGTTCCCGCCGTCGGTATGCCATTCGCGAGCTGAACCGCGTCGCCCGCCTCTCCCGAAAAGCCGAGTTTGGCCCCCTCGACGACGAACGCACCACCGACGCATTGTCCAACCTCTCCTTCTTGGACGAAGCGGTCGCTGGCGTCTGCATCGCACACATCGCCGCAGACATTGAAGTCGCAGGCTGTGCGCGCCTTCTCGCACGCCTTGAAACAATGGCCGCCCGCCCTGTGCTCAGCGATGCGCTGCGTCGCGCAGACAGCCGCCGGGCGCAGAAAGCCTTGCGGTCCGCCATCGCGGTCCTCGAAAGCGCCGCGTTGGAGGGGCCATGAAGACAGTTGGGCTCACGGGTGGGATTTCGACCGGAAAGTCAACGGTCGCCCAACTGCTGCGCGACGCAGGCGTCCCGGTCATCGACGCCGATGCCGTCTCGCGGTGGGTGGTCGAACCGGGAGAACCCGCACTCCAGGCGATTGTTGACCGCTTCGGACCACGCGTGCTCACCACCACCGGCGCCCTCGACCGACCGGCGCTGCGGGCCATCGTCCTGGCAGACACCGCGGCTCGGCGGGATTTAGAAGCCATCACCCATCCGGCCATCTGGGCCGCGATTGACCGTTGGCTGCGCGAACAGGCACACGCGGGCGCGACCGTCGCCGTCGTCGAGGCCGCGCTGATGGTCGAAACGGGGAGCTGGCGCCGCCACGATGCGCTGCTGGTCGTGTCGTCCGCGCCTTCGCTACAAAAAGCGAGGCTGATGGCCCGCAATCGCATCGACAGCGACGAAGCCGACCGATGGCTCGCCGCGCAGCTGCCTTTGGCGGAAAAAGAGGCGGTCGCGACCGTCGTCATCTTCAACAACAGCGACGAAGACACCCTTCGTTTGGCCGTTCAAGATGCTTGGGAAAAGATAATACTACACACAAGCAAAATGTCAACCGAACAGACTACTGAAGACTGAGCTCCGCCTCCGCCAGATTGTTCTGGAATGCCACACGGTCTGGCTCGGATTGTACGGCATTCGCGAACATTTGCCGCGCCGCGCGGAGGTCGCCCTGGCCCGCGTAGAGCAAGCCAAGCGTATTCCAGACATCTCCCCACGCTTCGCCCAGCACGACCGCAGCTTGGCAAACCGTCATGCGCGAGTGCTCCCCTTCGGCCACGGGAGCGTCGTCCAGCACGCATCGCGTGGCGCATGCCCATGCGGCCTCGGGGTCATTGGGGTCTGCTGCGGCCCGCAGGTGGGGGCGCCAAGACGCAGACTCGGACGGTGGAGCCAACAATATCGCGCGCGCCATGACCTCGTGCCCTTCGCGGGCGAAACGCGGGTCGGGGTGCTGGGTCGCGGGCGCTGCACGCTCCCGGGCACGCGCCGGGTCGAGCGCCAGGTCCACACGGGCAGCCTTGAGCAAAATCCGCGCGTCGGTTGGATGCGCAGCGACCGCCGCCTGCCACAACGTCTCCGGCGACGTCCAGGCGGCGACTCGCGCCGAATGGCCCACCGCAAGGCCCATCACCACGGCAACCAGACCCAAGTGGGCGCGCGTCGGCAGGCGGGCCAGCAGCGCGGCCACCGCGACCAGCGGCCATGCCAAAAAGCCATCGGCGTGGCGAATCCCCGCCGAAACCAGTCCACTCACCAGCAACAGGGGCCACAGGACCAGCTGCACCGCAAGGGCCGCGTGGGCCGGTCCTTGGCGAAGCGGTCGTGCGACGAGCACACCCAAGAGCGCCGTACACACCGCAATCACCATGCCCGCCGCAGGCGACGCGGCCGGCAACGAATACAAGTCGAGGTCCGGCGTTGGACCGGCATCGGGCCAGACCAACCACTGTACATAATGTCCCAGCCTCGCTGGTATTTCCGACAAACCGCGCGCAGATGGACCCTCGCCCCGACCGCCCACGACCGCTCGGCGAAGCAACAACCACGCCGCTGCCAAGACGCCTGCAGGAAGTGCGCTGCGAACCGATTCTCGCCATGTCTTGCCGACAGATTTGTCGCGCAACACCCACAGCCACGGCAAGATGACCGCCGTTTCTTTGCTTGCGAGGGCCAGCGCGAGTGCAAGAAACGCCAGAGGTCCCGAAGCGCACAAGCTCAACGTGCCCCAAACGGCCACCCACAAGTCCGTTCGCGCTGTAATATTCGCGAGCGGCTCTACCATTGCCGGATGGAGCATGACCAGGAGAACCGGCAACACTGCGCGCCAGCCGCGGCCTGCGAACCACCAAGCCAAGAGGCCCAACAGGACGTACAGCACGCTATTGGTGACGTGGTATGCGAAGGCCGCACCCCCGCCCCAAAAGTGGTCCCAAAAGTAGCCAAGGACCACCCACGGCCGCCAATAGGGCGACGGACGCACGTTTCCACGCGCCAACCAGAACAGGTCGGACTGAAGCGCCGTCCAAAGGTTTCCGGTGTCGGCCAAGAGCGGATTGCCCTCCAACAACACACGGTCGTCGTGCACAAAGCCGAGGCGCAGGGCCGGCAACGCAGCCCCTACGAGCGCCCCCGCCAGCACCCAACCCGGCGGAGGAAGACCCATCCGACGAAGCACGCGGGCCTCAGTACGTCAGAATACTCTGAACGTCGATGCCATCGAGCTTTTGACGACCATCCAAGAAGCCGAGCTCGACCACAAAACAACACGAAACGACTTCGCCACCAAGCTTCCGCACGAGCTCGCAGGTAGCCATTGCGGTTCCGCCCGTCGCGAGCAGGTCGTCCACCACCAACACGCGCGCGCCCGGCTGGAACGCATCAACGTGCATCTCCAAGCGCGCGGAGCCATACTCGAGGTCATATTCGACGCCGATGGTGTTGTAGGGCAACTTGCCGGGCTTGCGGGCGGGAACGAAGGCCGCACCAAGCTCCATGGCCAGCGGCGCGCCAAACAAGAAGCCCCGCGACTCCATGCCCACGACCGCGTCGATGGTTTGGCCCGCGAAGCGCTCGGCAAACCAGGCCACCGTCGCCCGCATGAGGGCGGGGTTGGCAAGAATCGGCGTGATGTCCTTGAACAAGATGCCCGGCTTCGGAAAGTCCGGAATGTCTCGGATAACAGTGCGAAGGGTTGCCGCGGTGTCGTTCGAGGTCATGGTTTCTCCAAAATGGTGCGTTGGGCACACGCGCACACCCGCACGCGCAGCGGCCAAGGCGGTACAGCGACGCCACAGCATAGCGCGCCACGGGTTTTCGGGCGTGGTGTATACACAACCGGTTAGCAACGGGCGACGTTGGCTACGAGGCGTCGCCTTCGTCACGCGCAACCAAGCACCATCGTCGCAGGGCGGCAAGAAGCTCTCAAAGACTTCATTGTCATGTACGAGACTGGGTTCTCGCACGGCGCGTCGCCTGTCCTGCTGATGTTCACGACCAAGAGCCGAACCATGTCGTCCGTTGGCGAACCAGCAGCCCCCCATGCCCCCGATACCCGCTTGTCTCGCGAGCTGTTGGACTTGGTCGAACGTCTCAACGGCGAAGACACGACGATTTCCCAGTTGTTGCAGGTCATCGGAGACCGCGGATTCGGCCTGTTACTGCTCGTGCTCGCTCTCCCCGCAGCACTGCCGATTCCCGCCCCCGGCTACGCCACCCCCTTCGGAATATTGATGATCTTCTTGGGCGCGCAGTTGGTGCGGGGCAGCCAAAGTCCGTCCATTCCTGACTTTTTCGCCCGGCGCACCATCAAGTTCAAGGTGCTCGAGTTCAGCGTCCGAAATGGCCACGTCCCCCTCAAATTTGTCGAGTTCGTAATTCGTCCCCGTTTGCGTACCCTCACCCACAACCGGGCCTTCTTGAGTGGGGTGGGCATCATCATTGTATTGATGGCTTCTTTTATGGCCCTGCCGATTCCGCTTACCAATACGGCGCCGAGCTTTGTCATCTTTGTGCTGGCTGCCGGCTTGTTGGAAGAAGATGGCCTTCTGCTGCTCGCGGGTCTCTTGCTCGCGCCCGTCGCTGCCGCGATTGCCGTTGCAGCCTTGTATGTCGCCATCACGATGGGGCCGGAAGCGGTGGAGTCCACGGTGAAGCCCTTTATCAAAGAGCTATTGCATCTCGGCGCATGAACCGCCCCGCAGGGGTCTCGGGGGACTCGCAGAAATATCCCTTCAGCCCCCCTGACAATCATCCTTTAGCGCCGTTTTACGCCGATAAAAGCACAGCTATCTCGACTTGTCAATCAAACTGGAACGACTGCCAAGCGGGCAAGGCGATGCGGTCCGTGCCGTCGATATGGAGGGGCGTAAGGGTGGGGTGCCCGCGGAAAAACCAGTAGCCATCGGTGTTTGGCTGGTCTTCAAAACCGCTGCTCTCTCCGCCCACCCAATAGTAAGGCTTGCCCCGAGGGTCGCGCTGCACGAATACGCTCGGCGCGTAGTGGCGCGCGCCCAGCGCACACACCTTGAGAGGACGCTGCTGGTCGAGAGGAAGGTCAGGAACGTTGAGGTTGAGGACCGTGCGTTCCCCGGTATGACGCGAAATCACTTCGTGGACCAACTGCGCGGCAAACGCCCCCGCCGCCGCCCAGTTGCGGTCGGCGTCCGAGACAGACGGACGCGCGTCCAAACTGACAGCCAGCGCCGGAATTCCAGACATGGCCGCCTCGCGGGCCGCACCGACGGTCCCCGAATACCAAGTGTCGTCCGCGACGTTTTGTCCGCGATTGATTCCCGATACCACGATGTCGACAGGACCGGGAACGAGGTGATGCAGACCCAAATACACCGCATCTGCAGGCGTGCCGTCCACCGCAAAAACCTGACCGCCCCGCGCATCGACACGAAGCGGATGATGCATGGTCAGAGCGTGGCTGCGCGCCGACTGTTCCGACGCTGGCGCAGCCACCCACACATCACCACAGCGTGCAAGCGCGGCGGCGAGTGCGCGAATGCCCGGCGCATCAACACCATCATCGTTGGAAACAAGGATTCTCACGGCATTTTCTCCATACAAGCGCGGTCTCGGCGGAGATCTCACACAAACTCGGGGCGTAGAAGGGTCTGATACCCCCAACGAGGGCGTTATGCTCGCCACCATCAGCCCAGGACATCAAATCCCATGCGCCCTCGCTATCGCGACCTATTCGATGCGCTCCTCGACCCGGACCCTGCGCGTGCCGATGCCGCGTTCGATGCCGTGTTGTTCGACAGAGGAGACGCCCTCGACGACCTCGCCGAGTTGTACGCCACCAATCCCGAAGAGCCGTCCTTGCGGTTTTACGCCGTACAGTTGATGGGCTTTAGCGATGCCAAAGAGGCCGTTCCTTTTGTCGAAACGGCCCTCGCCGACCCAGACCCCGGCGTTCGGGCCGAGGCTTGCCGAGCGCTCGAAGACCTTCGCTCGCGGCGAAGTGTCGCACGGCTGAAAGCCCTCCTTCAGGACGAAGATGTCCGCGTGCGCCGCGCCGCGCGAGAAGCCATCAAGATGCTGGGCGGCCCTCGCCCCGAATAAAGCACAGCCAGCGTTGGCCCCCGTGCATCCGGAGACCCCGTGCGCCTACAAATCCTTGTGTTCACCAGCGGCCTCAGCGTCATGGCCGTCGAGATGGCGGGTCTTCGGCTCCTCGCGCCTTACTTCGGAACCTCGCTCATCGTTACCACCATCCTGATTGGTTCGTTGATGGGGTTCTTGTCGCTCGGCTATTACCTCGGCGGCAAATGGGGGGACAAACACCCCACACTCACGGCATTGTCGAAAGTAACGGCCGTCGCATCCGGCTTTATTCTCCTCATTCCGTTTGTAAGCCAGCCGATTTTGCGCTCCGCCAGCGCGGTCATTCGGTCATTGGTCGCCGGAAGCGCCTTGGACAGCCCCACCGTTGCGATTGCAACCTTGGTCGGGGGCATGTTTGGCGTACTCGCACTCATGGCAATTCCTGTCACGTTGATGGGGACCGTTTCTCCGTGGGCGATTCGCCTCGCCGTCGACAACGTCGAGACCAGCGGCCAAGCGAGCGGACGCCTCTACGCCTTGAGCACATTCGGGAGCATCATCGGCAGCTTTCTTCCGGCCATCGTGCTGATTCCCCTATTGGGCGTGCAGCGCACTTATATCGCAATCGGCTTGCTCTTTTTGGCGGCGAGCGCAATCAACCTGTTTACCGGCGCAAAAAAGGCGCTGCCCCCCACCGGCGCGGCCTTGTTGTTGCTGATTCCGCCGGGCACCGTGCGGCCCATGGACGGCCTTGTCGAAGAAAGCGAGAGCTTGTACCATTTCATTCAAGTCGTACAAGAACCTTATGGCCGGTGCAAAGACGCCTACCATCTTTACCTCAATGAAGGTGTTGGCGTGCATTCTGTCAAGTGCCCCGATGCCGAAACCGAGACCCGCGGCTTTTGGACCTATATGGCCGCGAGCCCCCTGTGGCTCGACAAGCCCGACCAGCTCCGCGATGTCCTAATGATTGGATTGGCCGGCGGCACGATTCCCCGCCAAATGCTGCAAGCATTTCCCACCGCATCGGTCGACGGCGTCGAGATTGACGGCGCGGTCGTCGAAGCGGGGAAGCGCTATTTCGACGACGCAGACCCACGAATTCACCCCATTGTCATGGATGGTCGAGTCTTCCTCCAAATGACCGACAAATCCTACGACCTCGTAATGATTGACGCGTACCGGCAGCCATACATCCCGTTTCACCTCGTCACCGTAGAGTTTTTTCGTGAGGTTCGGGCACATATGAATGAAGACAGCGTGCTCGCCGTCAATGTCGCGAGTGTGCGCGGAGTTAGCAAAGACCTCGCGATGATGATTTACCGCACAATGCACGAAGTCTTCCCTACCGTCGTTTTGGTCAACGCAACGCAAAGCAACGACATTTTGGTCGCCACGCTCCAGCCCAAAGACCCCCAGTTGGGCGCGCAGAACCTTGCGGCCTATGGCGAAGGACGCGGCCTCGACACCATTCGCGAGCGCCTCCCCAAGCAGATTGTCGGGGAGCTAGCGGGTTGGCGAGAGGCCCGATTGCTGACCGACGACCAAGCGCCCGTCGAGCAGGCTTGGGACCTCCAAGCGCTAACCTACGCCCACTGACTCCTACTTGCGCGTCAAAACAGTGGGCATAGCGTTGTTTTGACCAATAGCTGCTGGTGACCGTCGCTTTTTCTCCCTTTGATTCGTCTCGTCTACGAAAGGTTCGCATCGCGGAACGGTACGAATTGACCGACACCGTCCGTCGCGCTACCCCCGCAATTCCAGGCATTTCCTGCACACTTCCCGACGGCCGTGGTGTACGGCCCGGCGACATTGGAGCTCCGTATGGCCCGCTTTGAAGGTGTCGACTTCTACAACATCGACCAGCACTTGTCCGACGAAGAGCGTATGGTGCGCGACTTGGTTCGTGGCTGGGTCGACGACCGCGTCCTCCCGATTATCGAAGACCATTGCCGTGCCGGCACGTTCCCGATGCACCTCATCCCCGAAATCGGCGAGATGGGCCTGCTGGGCATGAACCTCCACGGTTACGGCTGTGCCGGAATGTCAAACATCGCCTATGGCATCGTCTGCCAAGAGCTTGAGCGCGGTGACTCCGGCATTCGTAGCTTCGTCAGCGTGCAAGGCTCGCTGTGTATGTTCCCCATCTGGAAGCATGGCAGCGAAGAGCAAAAGCAGAAGTACCTGCCTGGAATGGCCGCCGGCAAGCTGATTGGCTGCTTCGGCTTGACCGAGCCCGACCATGGCTCCAATCCGAGCGGCATGCTCACCCGCGCGGTCGATGATGGTGATTCGTACATCATCAACGGTGCGAAGATGTGGATTACCAACGGCTCCCTCGCGGACCTCGCGATTGTTTGGGCGAAGCTCGATGGCCGCATTCGTGGCTTTATCGTCGAAAAGGACGATGCTGGCTTTACCGCACCCCAAATGAAGAACAAGCACTCGCTAAAGGCAAGCGTCACCAGCGAGCTCGTTTTCGACAACGTGCGCATCCCCAAAGACCGCATCCTGCCCCATGTTTCGGGCTTGGCGGGCCCATTCTCCTGCCTCAACAATGCGCGGTTTGGTATTTCGTGGGGCGCACTCGGCGCTGCGATGGCATGCTACGACTCCGCCGTCGAATACGCGAAGAGCCGCATCCAGTTTGGCAAGCCCATCGCCGGCTACCAGCTCGTGCAAAACAAGCTGGCGTTTATGCTGCGCGAAATCACCAAAGGCCAGCTCTTGGCGCTGCACTTGGGCCAAATGAAGGACGCGGGCACCGTCATTCCCGAGCAAATCTCGCTGGCAAAGATGAACAATGTCGACATCGCGCTGCAAGTCGCGCGTATGGCTCGCGACATCCACGGCGCCAACGGCATCCTCGACGAGTACCCTGTCATGCGCCATATGGCGAACCTCGAAAGCGTCTACACCTACGAGGGAACCCACGACATCCACAACCTCATCCTGGGTCGGTGGATTACGGGTATGCAGGCCTTTACCGGCTGATTTGCAGCCGTTCGCGAACCCCCATGGCCCTCCGCCATGGTGGGTAAGCCGTTGATTGCGGTGTTGTTTAGGGCTCGTCTTCTTCGGCGACGGCAAGTGTGGAGGTGGCGACGCCCACCCCCACGCTGGTGCGCTCGGGCAGCGACACCACAAAGCCATCTGTGCCGGCACGGAGGATTTCCCGCAGCTCCCCCGACAATCCGCGCACCTGCGCCAACGCAGCCCCACGTCGAAAGTCCTCGCCTGGCTTTACAAGGGGTATCAGCACACCGGTGCGGCTCGTGCGCGGCCCGCTTTCGCGTCGCCAAACCCGGTCGTTTCGCAACGTGCGATGGCGGGGAGCAGGGTCGTTGGACATCTGTAAGCAGCTCAGCATGCCCATGACGGCCTGCGTGGCGACCTTGACTGCGGTGGGGTCAACATACCGGCGCGGCCCTACCTCCAAGGTCACCGCCGGAATCGCGGGGCCATTGATGAGGGCACCCGGCAAGCTCCGGTCGAGTTCGAAGCGGCGATAGCGGTCGGCGGGATACTCACGCAAGACCGTGAGGCCCGTTGCTTCGCCCAACTCAATACACCGCCGGTACAAGCCCCTTCCCCCGCGGCCCCGAATGACGCGGTCGACAATCGCATACGGAATCGCGCCCCCCGAGTCTGTATGAAGGTCGATATAGAGGTCGGGACGACGGGCGACGAGGTCCGTCCAGAGCCGGTAAACATGGCGCTCGACCGGCGAGCCATGGGCAGACCCCGGAAATGCGCGATTGGGGTCCGTCGTATCTCCTGGCATCCGGCGCGAACCTTCTTCGAGGCCGCGCGGGTTGAGGCTCGGGTACAAGTGGACGGTGCCGCGCAGCAGGTCTTCGGGCAGACACGTCATCAACGCGTGGATTACGCCAATGCCGGTACACTCGTCGCCATGGAGGTTTGCACCCACGACGACCGTCGGCCCTGCCATGGGTGCAGAAAACGTGACCACAGGCATCGTGACGCCCGCGCCGCCGACCACGCCGGAGCGTCGCCGGACCCGCTCATGGAACGCAGCGTCGCTCACCCGGCCAGGACCCATGCTTTCAGGTACCGCGACTCGGGGAATTCCAAAGATGCGGGAAAGTCGATTGGCGTGCTCGCTTCATGCAACAACCGAAGGGGCCGTTCTGCCTTCTGGCTGCCTGCCTGGAGTTGCTGGAGAAACTCCTTGGGCGACACTTTTCCTTGATTGGACGCGACAATCAACCATCCCCCTGGCGCAAGGACGCGCAGGCTCGCCGATACCAAGCGCGCGAGGTCGGTTTTGGCGGACCACTTGCCGTCGGGACCATGGGAAAACGAAGGGGGGTCTGCAATGACGATGTCGTACTCATCGCCCTTTCGACGCCGCGCATCCAAGGCGCGGAAGGTGTCCCGCGCATCAAACGTATACCGTGCGGGGTCGCGCCCGTTCAGCTGAAAGTTCTCGCGTGCGCGGTTCAAGTACCGCTCCGAGAGGTCGACGCTCACGACCTCCCGCGCGCCATGAACGGCAGCGACAACGCTAAACATGCCCGTGTGGGCGAAGGTGTTGAGGACCCGCCGCCCCCGCCAATGTGGCTCAAGCCAGGTGCGAAGGTCGCGCATGTCGCAATACAGGCCAACATCGTGGCCATTGTAGGGCTCCACGGCCACCTTCACGCCCCGCTCTGTCACGACGATAGGCGTCTGTTCGGCCGCTCCATACACGAGGCCTTCCGGCAGGCCTTTGAAGCGTGCCTCCTCGCCATCATTGACGCGGTAAGACAGCCAGACCGCCGACAAGTCATGGGCATGGTCACAAAGCGCTTGAATCAGCGGTTCCAACAGCGGCACGAGGCTCGGAGAATCGAGGCAAATCCCAACCTGCGACCCCCATACGTCCACCCGGATTCCGGGAAGGTCGTCGTTTTCGCCATGAATCCAGCGCCAAGCGGTTGTGTCGCGCGGCAATGGACGTCGGTCGCGCGCGGCGCCCACACGATGTGACAGCCACTTGAAGTCGATGGGGCCGGAATCGGCACGAAACCGCCGCACTTCTACATGGGCATCGTCCCAAACGCCCGTCCCCAAGACTGCCCCGGATCGGCTGCGAATGCCGACCACGCGACCCGGCATCAAACGACCCGTGCGCCCCACGACCTCATCGCGGTATACCCATGGGAACCCCCGACGAAGCCAACGCTCCGAATACCCGTTGACGACGATGCCATCACCCGCATTTGCGTCGTGTTCCAAGGGCGCCTCCTGGTCGGAAGACTGGCGACGCACATTTGCGCGCGCCGGCCGCTCTCGCCTTCCGCTGCGATATTGTCTCGACATGCCCAACCCAATGAACCAAGTGGCGCCCCACGGCGCACCTGTCTCGCTCTCGACCCTCGCCCGCGCTGCTGCACTGCGCCCTATCGACGCAAATGCGACCACAGCGTTCGACGTAGTCATCGGAAGCCGAGTCCCCTATCCGGCAGGCGTCGTTTGTGCAGGCGCTTGGATGGCTGCACGTGCAGCCCAAGGTCCACTTGCTGACAATTTCACACCGGACGTAGACGCGGCGGTCAGCCGGTTGTCCGCCGGAGGGCTAGAACCTGCCGTCATTGAGCAACTTCTTACTGCTTCGTGGCAAGGCGAGGTCGCGGGAGCCATCGACGGTACAGTCTTGCCCACAGGGGCAACGGCACTGCGGGCAACCGGCCCACTTGCGGCCACTTGGCTTCGCATCGGCCATTTTGCGGCGCTCCTGCGCCAAGGCATCGGCGCGGCCACGGCTGCGCGCCAGTTGGTCGTCGCCGCCGACGGCCGGGCTATCGTCGACAGCGCTTCCGCCGAGCTGCCATTCGGCGAACAAGCTGCATTTATGGCCTACTGCGGCCGCGTAGGCGGCTTTTCGGGCACCACAACGTTTTGGGGACGCTCTCCCTGTTCCGTGCCATTCGCGCAAGCGCCAGCGCACGACGCGATTCTTGCCGTCCCCGACAATCCAGACCCACCACCTTCCGCCGATGTGGTTCTCGATGGCGACGACCTGCACGCATCCGTCGCCGCTCTGGCGCGCCGTGTGTCCGCCTCGGGCGTATTGCTGCAACGCGTGCAACTCGACCGGCCTCTCGACAACGACGTCGAGACAGAACGTCATTTTCTGCTTCGTCGGGCACTCGATCGGCACCAACTGCGCCGCGTACGGATTTGTGCGGTGGTCCCGCCCAATGTCGCCGCAATTCGCCGTCTGACCGCCACGAAAGTGCCCGTGGACCAAATTGTGCTGCACCACCCATGGTGGACGCCCATGGATGTCAGCCTGGAACGAGCCGCGCGCCCCCTCCCCGTCCGTGAAGACCAAACACTTCTGGTCACAATTGTCGGCGCTGGGCGACCCCTTTCGCTCGAACCACAGATGATTCGCCCCAGCCACCCGCTCGCACAACCCTGGGGCGCCTGAGACCGCTCAGGCGAGAATTTCGTCGTCGCTATCGGAATCTTCTAACGGTTCGATGTCTGCCGACTCCAGCTCCTCTTGCGCGAGCTGCAACGTAAGGTCGGCGGTCTCTACCTCGGAGTCTGGTATGGCCGAAAGCTCCGCCAACCGGTGATTGGTGACACGAACTTCCTGAAACAAGGTACGGCAAACGGCCAACTGGAACGACAACGCGACGCCGGTGCGGCCCTGAAGCAGCTCGGTGACGGCATCCCGTGGAAGCTCTGCCACCTGCACACGACCACGCGCCACATACGTAGAGCCACGCGGCGCGCTGTCCAAGCAGCTCAGCAAGCCAAACAGCGTGCCTTTTTCGATTGTCCGCACGTCTACCGTACGTCCCTGCGACAGCTGCCGCACCGCGCGCACTTCCCCGTCGAGAAGCACGAACATTCCACCTGCGCGGCTGCCTTGGCGGAGGATGTGGTGGCCATCCGCGACCATATACACCCGCATCAAGGCGCCCACAGCCCGCAACGCCCGTTCATCAAAACCCGCGAATGCGGTGACCTGTTGCAGAATTGCGTCGGTAATCACGACGAACCTCCCCTCGCACGCGCCGTCGAACGTTCAGGTTTTGGATGGGTCCAGCAGGTGCCATAGGGTCGGCGATGGTTCCGCGTCGGCCAAGGCTTCCGGTTCTGCCTCTTGAAACACCGCATCGATACGCAGGTTGAGGTCGCGCAAGCGTGCCGAGAGCGTATGCTGCAACGTGCGCAGAATCGCGAATGCGGCAGCATGTCCAGATGCGACAAGCTCTGCGAACGCACGGGCTGGCATTTGCAGAACCTCTGTCGCTTCGCTGGCCTGGGCGGACGCACTTCGCGGAACCGCCTCCAAAACAGCCATTTCGCCAACAAGCGCACCGGGACGAGCCCGTCCCACGTCGATGGTTTCGGAACCATCAGGCGACGAAACCAAAATCCGCAGTTCGCCGCGCAATACGATGTAGAGGTACAGCGCGTCTTCGCCTTCCTGGAAGAGCAAGTCCTCCGGCGCGAGCAAGCGACGCTCGCACACCTGCGCGACCTCCAATGCCTCTCCGGCCGTCAATACGGAAAACACTTCCGTACTCCGGAGCTCATCGGAAATCCGCGCTGCGGCAGGGTCCACCGACCGCACATAATCCATGGTAGAGCTCACAGGTCTGGCTCCTTCAAGGTGATGACGGTGGTTCCCAGCACGATGTGCTCGCCCGTGTCGACCATCTGGGCCTGGGCCACAGGCACGAGGTCGTTGCCCCGTAGGAGTAGCGTGGGACAGCGTTCGTGCAGCGGAATGACCGTTGCGCCCATGTCCGTCGGCTCAATGGCACACTGCCGTCGGCCTGCCAGAGCACGGTCGAGGGTAAACCCAGACTGGCGCGCACGCGCCGCCCGGTGCCCGACGCACCACCGAATGTTGTCTTGTCCCCGCCGGTCGGGAAGCGCGAGGCCGGGATAGCTCGGTTCTCGCCCCACTTCGGCCCGCTGTCCAGACGCGACGCCCAGCTTGGCCGTCGGCGCACCCAACAGCACACCGGCGTAGCCGCGCCCCGCCAGCGCAACGAAGCGAATCGCCCCATGTGGGGCTTCAATCACGTCACCATCGGCCAAAAGGACCGGCACGCCCGCCCGCGACACGCGCCCCCCCACATTGACACCTGGCTGCAAGGCCACGAAGCGAACGCCGTCGCCGCTCACTTCTACCCGACCGACCGCCGCGCCATGTCGATTGACCCAGCGCCCATCGGCCAGCAAGTCATAGGAGTAAGACGCCACCACCTCGCTCATCGGAACCGAAGGCAAAGCAAGGCCCGCCATCGCGACTTCGACCATCGCCGAAGCATTGAGGTCGAAAATAATGGTGTCAGAGCCAGTGCTCGAACGACGCGGACGGGAGACCTCGGCAATCGCATCGTTGATAGCGGGAGGTCGCCCGACCAAGACCGCGCGGCCAGCGTTGGTCCAAGCATAGCGGTCGCTTGGCGCGATGGTATAAGCCTGGAGCCAAAGCGAGGCGGGGTCCACGACAGGAAGGCGGTCGAGGACGTGCTGAAGCCCCGGTGAACCGGGCTCGAAGCCCTCCAACAAAATCACCGGGCGCGGGGGCAACGCGGGCATAGGGTCCCCCGCCTGGATGCGCACCAAACGCTCCTGGAGGACGGCCTCCCGCACGACTTCCGGCAACCATGCTGCATTGCCCGGAACCGCCCGAAACACCTCTTGCTCACCCGGAAGGCCCTTGAGGGGGAAGCGCCCCACGCGGTCCCAAGGAATTTCCGACTGGTTCATACAAACATGGGTGCCGAGCGACATCCAAACCTGGGAGTCTGGCGTCATCGAAATGATGCGACTTGCGAGGTTGACTGCCTCGCCAAATGCGTCGCCATCAATTTCTTCCACATCGCCCGTCGCAATTCCGACCCGAATGGAAAACTGACCGTGCCCGGACACATTTTCCACCAAATCAAGCCCCGCCCGCACCGCATCGGTGGCGGCAGGAAACAAGGCCATAAAAGAGTCGCCCAGGTTCTTGATGACACGTCCGCCATGGCGCTCCAATGCTGGCGCGACCAGTTGCTCATGGCGAGCAACCAAAGAGCGGAGTGCCACGCGATCTGCGCGTCCCACGGAGTCAGTGTAGTTGGCGAGGTCGGTAAACACGACCGTTCGCGTCAGCGTTGCCACGTCGTTCGCCTCTGGGAAAACTGGCGCGAAGCATACCGCATGAACGCCCGAAGGTCGACCGACCGTGCACAGGGGATACCGAATTCAACGCGATTCCCTGCTCGACCACACACAGTCACACCAAGATTGACAAGCTGTCACGGCTAGTCTTTTGGTTCGCTGTTCACCTTGACAGGCTGTCGCCACCAAGTGACCGGGAAACGCACTGGAGCGTGTCTTGGGCACATCTGTTTCTGGCACGGTTCTTGCTACCCGATCCCGCGGAATCACCGCGCGTCGATGCGGGGCGCGTGTCGCAAAAACACGGTACTTGCCGTGTCGGTTGCACGTCTGCCGCATGTTGCGCTGAGGAAGCCATGGCAAATACACCTTCTCCCTGGACCATCGCAGGCGTGTTGACAGGCGTCGCAGCGTCGTCGTGGGTCGCTGCGCTCACCGTCAGCCGCGTCGCCGCGACGGCGTTGACATTGCCCGATGGCGCTGAGCTGGTGGACGTCGAGGCGGCGCCTACGCCCGAACGCGTAGACAGCGCCACCGATGACGTCGATGGCTCGCCCGTTTCCGGCAAGCCTCGCAAGCGCGCTGCGTCCACGTATGTCGACCCCATCGTTCGCCGCAGCATCTTCGACTCGTCGCAGGTCGACAAAGTTGTCGATACCCAGACAACGGTCACCGCCGTCGGCGAGGGCGTCCCTTCCGACCTCAAGGTCGTGCTGCTCGCAACAATGGTCGCCGACCCTCCCGAATACTCCTCTGCGCTCATCGCCGAAGAAAAAGGAGGCGATGGCGCCCTCGGCTACGGCATTGGCGCGAGTCTGCTGGGTGAAGGCGAAATTGTCCGCATCGAACCGCGGAAAGTCTACATCAAGCGACACAACGGCAGCATCGAGTTCATCTCGATGGAGCAAGGCCAGTCTTACGTCAAAGAGACCCCCGCCAAGGGGCCCGGCAAAGGCGAAGAACCTGGCGAAGAAGGGGTCACGAAAGAAGGCCCCAACAAGTTCATCGTCGACCAAGAGTTGGTCGAGAAATTGATGGAAAACCCAGAGCAGCTCTACTCGCAAGTCCGCGCCACTCCCCACAAAGGGCCGGATGGCGGAGTTGATGGCTACCGTCTCTCGGGTATTCGTCGAAACTCTGTTTTCTACAAACTGGGCATCAAAAATGGCGACGTCGTTCACACCGTGAACGGCAAAACCCTCGACAGCATGTCGTCGGCCATGACCGCCTACAACTCTCTTCAGGCCGAGAAGAACTTCACGTTTGAGGTCACACGCCGCAACAAGCGTGAGACCTTCGAGTACGAGGTTCGCTGATGACCCCCCGCACGCTCTCCGATCGCTCCGGCACCCGCATCCCTGGCCCCTTCCGAGGACCGTCCTCCATGTTCAACCGTCTGCTGCGTCCCGGCATGTTGGGAACCGCCATCACTGCAATCGCACTCGCTGTTGCGCCCGCAAGCGCACAAGACGACGGCGTACGCCCGGCTCCCGCTCCATTGGGCCCCCAATTTCGGCCCACTTCGCTTCCGCCGCCCCCGAGCGTGCCGGCAAGCGACGACACCACCGAAGATGGTGAAAGTGCAAGCCCCGCAACAACCGGCCGCTCTGCCACCACGAGCGCCTCCCGCGCACAAGGTGGCGCGGACTCTTCGATTGACGGCATCGCCCAAGAAGATGGCGAAGAAGGCGAAGATGTCGGTGGTGAGGCATCTTCCACGATTCCCGGACCTACGCCGCCCAAGCAGCGTCCACCGGAGATTGAGGGGGCAAAGACAATCAACATTGACTTTGTCGACACCCCCCTGTCCGACGTCGTCAAGTACTTCGCCCAAGTCACCGGTCGAAACTTCATTTTGACCGACGACCTCAAGGGCGAGGTCACAATTATCAGCCACCAGCCGGTCCCCGTTCGCACCGCCTATGAGGCCTTCATCTCGGCCCTCGAAGTTCACGGCTACACCACCGTGACCGTCGGCGGAATGACCAAAATCGTGCAGACCGCCAGCGCGGCCAACACGCCGGTGCCCATCTACGAGTCCGGCATCATTCCCTACGACACCGACAACTTCGTCACCCAAATCATCCAGCTCGACAACGTGAGCGTGGGCGACGTGAGCTCTGTGGTCAAAGACCTCGCGGGCAAGGGCGCGAAGATTATCGCCTATGCCCCCACCAACACGCTCATCTTGACCGATGCTGCCGTCAACATTCGGCGCGTATACCGCATCATCAGCCAGCTTGATGTCGCGAGCCCCAAGGCGAAGATGGAGATTATCCCGCTGTCCTACGCGACCGCGGCGGAAATCGAGCGGGTCATCGAGGAGCTATACGGCACCGAAGAGTCGAGCAGCAGCGGCAGCGCGAGCCGCGGTACCGATGCGGGCAAAGGCCGCAACCGGCGCGGCAAAAACGCGACGCCCACCGCCCCCGAAGCGAGCGCTTCGAAAGTCGGCGCCGAGGGCAAGTACATCGAGAAAATCATCAGCGACGAGCGCACCAACTCCCTCATCGTCATGGCAAACGACGAAGCGATGGAAGCGGTCAAGAAGCTGATTGCCCAGCTCGACGTCGACGTCGACCCCTCAAGTCGCGCCCAAATCCATGTGGTGTACCTCGAGCACTCAAAAGCGGAAGACGTCTCCCAGGTCTTGTCCAACCTCGCCTCCGGTGGCTCGTCGAAAAACAACACGAGCAACGCCCGCAACTCGCGCAACGCCCGCCAAAGCACCCAAGGTGCCCAGCCCACGCCAGGCGGCCAGCGCGGCGCATTCGGTGGCAACACAGAGGGTGGCACCGGAGAAGGCGGCTCGGCGGTCGCTGCATTCGATGAAGGCGTGCGCATTACAAGCGACGAGTCCACCAACTCGTTGGTGCTCATCGCCACCCGCGACCAGTTCCAAATCATCAGCCAGGTCATCGAGCGCCTCGACATTCCGCGCAAGCAGGTATTTGTCGAAGCGGTCATCCTCGAAATGGCTACCGACGACCAAAACTCCGTCGGCCTGAGCTTTCACGGCGCAAACCCCAACGCGTCCGGTGGAGCCAATATCTACTCGGCCCAGGTGGGCGGCACCAACTCGATCCCTGACCAAAGCTTGCTCTCCGGCATGGCGGTTGGTGTGTTTGGACCGTCTGTTCCTGTGAGCCTGGGCGTCGGTGGAGAAGATGGCGCGGCCACCACGCTGAACATCCCGGCCTTCGGTATTGTGCTGAACGCGCTGCAAGCCAACAGCGCAGTCAACATCGTGTCTACGCCCAACATCCTCACGATGGACAACGAAGAGGCAAAAATCGTGGTGGGTCGCAACGTGCCCTTCCCGGTCGGCCAGACCCAAACGAGCTTCGGCGTACCGCTCATCAACTTCCAGCGCGAAGACGTCGCCATCACCCTCAAGGTCACGCCCCAGATCAACGAATCCGACTATGTCACGCTAGAGACATTCCTCGAGATTCAGGAAATCGAAGGCGACATTGCCGGCACTGCGGCATCGGGTGGTCCCACTACCTCCAAGCGCTCCGTCGAAAACACCATCGTCGTCAAAGACAACCAAACTATCGTTGTGGGTGGTCTCATCAGCGAGACGGAAAACGAAACGGAGACCAAAATCCCCGTTCTCGGCGACATTCCGCTCATTGGTGCGCTGTTCCGCGGCAAGACCAAGCAGAGCCGCAAGACCAATCTCATGATCTTCCTGACGCCGCACATCATCGATGAGCCCGCGGACCTGGAAGAGATCTACCGTGTGAAGTGGGCCCAGCGCCAAGAGTTCATCCGCCGCTTTTACGGCCGTAGCCGGGAAGATCAAGAAGCGGAAATGGCGCGCCTCATGAGCTTTTCGTTCAACCAGATCGACCAGCCGAGCCGGTACCGCGGCCCCACCGCATCCTCCGGCAAGTACCAAGTCGTCGGTGAGCAAGCGCCCATGAGCACCGTGAACACCGGCGCCCCCCCTGCGCCCACCGAACCCGAACCTTCTGGCGGCCTTGACGAAGCGTTGCCTGAAGAACGGCCGTGACCTTCAACCCGCGCGACGTGGAGTGACAACATGGGAATCCGACGAGAACCCATCGACCGCTTGCTGCTCGCCCGCGGCGTTGATGCCGCGGTCATTGCCCAGGCACGTCTGCAAGCCGAGACCATCGGCGGCCCCCTTGCCGAGCACGTCACGCGGGTCGAGGGAATTGACACCACGGTAGTGGCGCGCACCATCGCCGAGTCCATGGGACTTCCGTGGCTGGAATCCGTCGACTTTGAGCAGGTAAATGTCGAGTTGGTGCGGCGCCTCAGCCTGGGAATGGCCCGCGAGCAAGGTGCGCTCCCCCTGTGGGAAACACCCGAAGGCATCGTCATCGTCGCAATATCCGGGCCCGAAGCCATGGCTGCCGTCGACGACCTCCGTGTGCTATTCGGAAAGCCCGTTGAGGCCTATGTTGTCGGTCCCGAGCGCCTGCGCGATATCGCCAACAAAGCATTCGACAAAGCGCAGCGGAACGCCCACGCAGTCATGGAAGAAGTGGCGTCGGAGACCGGCCGCGACTCGGATGACCTTCAACTCATCGACGACGGCGACCTGCTCGACGATCCTGACCAGGCTCCGATCATTCGCTTCGTAAACTCCTTGTTCACACAGGCGATCAAAGACCGCGCATCGGACATCCACATTGAGCCCTTCGAGAAAGAGCTCAGCGTGCGCTTCCGCATTGACGGTGTGTTGTTCGAAGTCGTGAAGCCGCCCCCGCGCTTGCAGGCATCGATTGTTAGCCGTATCAAGATCATGAGCGGCCTGAACATCGCCGAGAAGCGCATTCCCCAGGACGGTCGCATCCGAACCCGGATGGCGGGGCGCGAAATCGACGTTCGCGTCAGCACGATGCCCGTGCGCCACGGCGAGCGCGTCGTCATGCGTCTTCTGGAGAAGGGCGGCGTCTTCGACCTATCCGCCATCGGAATGGGCGACGACATCGCGACCGCCTTCCGCAAGCTCATCCGCTTGCCCCACGGCATCGTGCTTGTTTGCGGTCCCACCGGGTCCGGAAAGACCACCACGCTCTACTCCGCGTTGTCGGAGATCAACACTCCGGACAAAAACATCCTCACCATCGAAGACCCGGTCGAGTACGAGCTTCGCGGTGTCGGTCAAACGCAGGTCAACCCCAAGATTGACCTCACCTTCGCGAGCGTGCTGCGCGCACACCTACGGCAAGACCCTGACGTTATCCTCGTCGGCGAAACCCGCGACCGGGAAACGGCCGAGAACGCGATTCAAGCGTCTCTGACGGGCCACTTGGTGTTCTCCACCATCCACACCAACGACGCGCCCACGGCATTCACCCGTATTATCGATATGGGAATTGAGCCCTTTTTGGTCGCTTCGTCTCTCGTGGCGATTCTCGCGCAGCGCCTCGTGCGTCGCTTGTGCCCCGATTGCAAAGAGGCCTACTATCCGTCGGCCGAAGAGCTCAAAGAGGTGGGCCTCGACCCTGTCGAGATGCGGGGCCGGCGTCTCTACCGCCCCGTGGGCTGCGACGCTTGCAACAACAAGGGCTACCGCGGCCGCTCCGGCATCTACGAACTCCTCGTCGTTTCCGAGCCGATGCGTGCCATGGTGACCACAGGCGCCGACGCCGGGAAGCTCAAGAGCCTCGCTGTTTCTGAGGGCATGCGGACGTTGCGCGACGATGGCTTGACCAAAGCCTTGGCTGGCCACACCAGCCTCGACGAGGTCCTTCGTGTCACCCAGGAGGACGTCATTTCGCTCGATTGAGCGGATGACGTCGGGGAATCACGCAGATGGCAGTCTTCGAATACAAAGGTTTTGACGCCGCCGGTAAGGCCATCAAGGGCGTTATCGATGCCGACTCCGCGAAAGGCGCGCGTTCTAAGCTACGCCGCCAACAAATGTTCCCCACCGATGTGTGGGAACAAACCAAAGGGAAAGCAACACGCGGCCAAGGCCTCAACATTGAGGTGGACTTTTCGCGGTTTACGCAGCGGGTCAGCACCAACGACCTCTCCGCATTGACCAGCCAATTGTCTACACTTGTCGGTGCCGGTATCCCTATGGTCGAGGCGCTCTCCGCCCTCGTCGACCAAGTCGAAAATCCAGCGCTCAAGCCCATCTTGGTCGAAATACGTGAGGACGTAAACCAAGGGGACGCACTGGCGAAGGCCATGCGCAAGCACCCCCGCGTATTCGGCGACTTGTACGTAAACATGGTCGCAGCCGGAGAGCAAAGCGGCGCGCTCGATCTCGTATTGACCCGCCTCACCGATTACACCGAGGCTAGCGTCAAGCTCCGCGGCGAGGTCATGAGCGCGCTGATGTACCCGGTGCTCATGGGCTTCGTCTCGCTTGTCATCGTTAGCGGGATGTTCATCTTCGTAATTCCCCGCGTACGGCGCATCTTCGATAGCTTCGACCAGGCGCTGCCTCTGCCTACGCAAATGCTGCTGACCGTAAGCGACATCCTCACGGGCTATTGGTGGCTGGTCATCCTCGCCTTGGGTGGCATCGCATTCGGCATCTATAAGTGGGTTCGCACGCCAAAAGGTCGGAGGCAGTGGCACCAGTTCATGCTGGTGATGCCCATTTTCGGTCGTGTCAATCGCTTGGTAGCGGTCTCGCGATTCTGCCGCACGATGTCCACACTCCTTGACTCCGGCGTGCCGATCCTTACCGCCGTTGGGATCGTAAAGACTGTCGTAGGAAACGACATCATCGCCGAAGCGATCGGCAAGGTCGGCGAAAACATCCGCGAAGGTCAGTCCATCGCCTCTCCCCTCAAAGCATCGGGACAGTTCCCTCCGCTGGTCACGCACATGATTGCGATTGGCGAAAAGACAGGAGAGCTGGAGCCCATGCTTGGAAAGGTGGCGGACTCCTACGACCAGCAAGTCGAAAACATCCTGCGGGGCCTCACCAGCCTCCTTGAACCCCTTCTGATTGTTTGTCTGGGCGGTGTGGTCGCATTTATCGCCATGTCGCTCATTCTTCCTATGCTCAACATGTCGGCGATTGCAAAGTGAAGCACCGACACTCCACGGAGGTCTCGATGACCCATCTTCCTCCCGCCGCCCGCCAAGGCCGTCATCGTGAACGCGGTCTTACCCTCGTCGAAATCATGGTCGTCATGGCGATTCTCGGAACCATCATGACCATCGTGGCGGTCAACGTCATCCAGCAGCTCGATGGCGCGAATGTCGATGCGACACGTCTTCAAATGAAGAAGATGGAAGGCGACTTGAGCCTTTACGCCGCAAAGAAAAAGGGCAAGTATCCGACCACTTCCGACGGCCTCGAAGCCGCCGCCAAGTACTTCCCCGACGGAAAAATTCCGAAGGACGCCTGGGGCAACGAGTTCCAGTACTTCTCCCCCGCGTCCAACTGCTCCAAGGCCTTCGAACTCGTGTCCTATGGAAAAGATGGGCAGCAGGGCGGTGAGGACTCCAACGCCGACCTCTCCTCTTGTGACGAAGATACCGAGTAGTTCTCTCCCCCTCTCCCGCTACGGTGGCCACCGTTGTCAATCCGCACACGCACATCGCCGCACGCAAACGCCGGCTTGACGCTGATTGAGATCCTAGTGACGATCGCCATTATTGGTGGTCTCACCGCGATCGCAGTGCCGTCACTCGCCGGTTTGCTGGATGTGCAGCAGCGCTCGGCAGCGCGGGAGTTGGGGCAGACCTACATCTGGCTCGTCGACGAAGCACGTTTGCGGAACGTCTCGTTCCGTGTGGTCTACAACCTCGATCGCAATACCTGGAAGGTCGAGGCAGGAGATCCCAATACCCTCGTTTACGGCGATCCCGAATCACGCAAAGAGGCAGAAGAAAAGCAGAAGGAGGCAATGGCGAGGTTCACGGAACGCGAACGCCAGGAACAAAGCGCCGGCCCGACAGACCTTCGGGGTGAAGGGGGATTTAGCTTTGACTTCGGCGGCGGCGAAGACCCCGACGAGGCGGCAGCATCCAACACCTGGGAAGGCTTGGATGACCCGATGTTCACAACCGAGCAAACGCTCCCGTATAATGCGGTTTTCCACTATGTATGGACGCCACAGTATGGCGACGAGGGCGCGCGGGCCCACGACGAACCACCAGACGACCCGGAAGATGACACCCTCGCCTATACTTACATCTTCCCCGATGGAACCGCCGAGCATACGGTCGTGCGCATTATCAGCCCCGGCGATGAGGAAGATGGCTGGTCCATTGAAGTAGAGCCTCTGACGGGCCGCGTGTCCGTCCATGGCGACATCGTCAACCCGAAAGACAGCATGTCCTGGCTTCCCGACGAAGCACCGGGGCTCCAATGACGAAGCACAGTCGGATTCATCGTTCTGGCTTCACCCTCTTGGAAGTCATCATTGCGATTGGCATCTTGGCCGTCACCTTGATGGTTTTGGTGGAGACCCAAGCATCGGCGGTCATGGCCACCACCGAAGGACGTCGCATTTCGACCGGCACCTTTTTGGCCGACGAAAAAATGCAAGAGGTCGTGCTGACCTTAGAACGCGAAGGTTGGACCAGCCAAGACGTCGAAGAGGACGGCAACTTCGAAGAGTTCGGGAACGAAGAGTTTCGCGGCGAAAGCGCCAACATTGACGCAGATGCCGCGGACTTCCGGTGGGCCTATACCGTTCGTCGAATTGAGCTGTCGTTGCCAAGCGACATTATGGGCGGCGCCCAATCGATGGCCGATGGTGGGTACTGGGGCGACCAAGGCCAGCAGGCGGACTTATCGTCGATGGGCCTTAGCCTCTCCGACATTCCCGGTTTTTCCCCAGACATGTTGACCAACTATTTGTCGGACTACATCCGCGAAGTGCGTGTGCGCGTTTGGTGGGGCGAAAATGAAGACGGACTCGACCAAGTTGAGCTGGTTCATCACGTCATCAATCCAAGCGGTGTCGTGACGCAGCCGGATGTGCAGCGATGATGCGGCATCCTCGGGACATGCCCCGCCCCCACGCCCGCGCAGGCTTCACGCTCATCGAGCTGATGGTAGCCTTGGCGGTATTGTCCGTCATTAGCGTCTTTACCTGGCAAACATTGTCCGGCAGCCTCAACGCGCGCGACATCTTGGCGTTTGAGGACGAGTTCGACCGAACGGCGCGGGCAACGATGGGGCGCATTCGACGCGAAATGTCCCTTGCGTTCCTGACGCCCAACATCACAGCCGTCAACAGCTACAAAACCGTCTTTACGGGAAAGGACGACGGCGAGACGGACCGCGTGTGGTTTGCGACCCGGTCCCATCGGCGAACGTTGGCGGGAAGCCACGAAAGCGACCAAACGGAGATTACGCTGTGGTGCGACGACGAGCCGGAGCACCGTGGACGCTACGTTCTGCTCCATCGCGAGGCCCAGCGCATCGACCACCTCCCCGACAAAGACGGCGCCATCATGCCTCTGGCGCGAAACGTCAGCCGCTTCGACCTGCGGTATCTCGACAATACGAATGGCGAATGGCAGGACGAATGGGACACCCAAGGCGCCGAGACCGCCAATCGCCTCCCACGGGCGGTGCAGGTCGTGTTGACGCTGCTGGCAGAAGATCCCCAGGATGACGACCGCCTGGTCGAGCGTTCCTTCTTGTCGACCATCATCATCGAGACCGCGCCGCGCCTGCAACGCAGCGCCACCTCGTCCAGCGGGGGGGTCGGCTCCCTCGGTTCGAGGATGTAATGGAAGTCCTAACGCGCACATTGCGGCATTGTTGGCGGGAGCTCACACGCCCGCGTAGCCTCCCCGGTTTTGCGGCTTCACGGTCGCGTCGCGGTATCGCGATCCTCGTCGTCGTGTCATCGCTTATGGTCATCACCGTACTCGTCACGGAGCTTGCCTACACCTCGCGCGTGCGGTTTATGGTCGCGGCCCACGAACGAGATCGCGTTCAGGCCTATTGGCTCGCGCGATCGGGAATCAACTTTCACACGTTGATTCTTGTGGCCAACAAAGAGATCGGGAAAAACTCCCAAATGGCCAGCATGATGGAATCGGTCGGCATTCCTGCCGGCGACGGCCTGTGGCAAATGCTGCCGTCTATCAATACCGGCCTGTTGCGAATGCTGATGGGATCCGGCGGAAGCATCGACGACATCGACGATGAAGCCATGGAAGAGTTCAAATCCACAGGCAAGGTCGCGGACGAGTTTACAAGCGAAGAAAAAACGGGGCTCTTTGACGACCGGTCATTTCTCGACTTTGACGGCGACTTCTCTAGCGAAATCAAAGACCATGAGAGCCGAATCAACGTCAATGCATTCGTAAACGATACCACGACGGTGATTCAAGAATCACCGACGGGAATGTTGCTCTACGCCCTCATGTCCGGCCCCGACAATGACCAGTGGTTCCACGAACGCAACATCGAGCGTTGGGAAGTCATCGGCAACCTCAAGGACTGGGTCGACACCGACACCCTCCGAAGTGGCGGACGCGGAGGGTACGAAGATACCCTCTACAACACCCTGGACCCGCCCTATCTCACCAAGAACGCACCCTTCGACAGCATAGAAGAGATTCGGCTTGTCGCTGGCTGGGAAGGCGAGCTGTGTGACCGATTCTGTGAAAAGCTGTCGGTATATGGCGATGGTGCGGGCAAGCTCAACATCAACACGATGCCCGACGAGTTCGTGGCGGCCATCGCCCGCGCGTGTCAGACATCCCAAATCTACCCGGATGCCTTCACCAAGGCGTTCCAGGCGATTGAACAACGATATTACCCCTTCGGTCCTACATGGGCAAAACCGGAAGACATGGTCAAAGACCTCGTTGAGGTCGGCGGCTTGCCTATCGACACCGGTTGTGCCCAGGACAAGCTCATCAGCGAATCCCAGACCTTCACCATCACCGCCACGGGCCTCGTCGGAACGAGCTCTGTTGATATCGAGGCTGTTCTCGACTTCAGCGGAAACTCGAACGAAGGGAAGCTTGTGTATTGGCGCGTGCGCTGAATCGGAGACGACATGGCACGCATCTACGGCATTGACCTCGGCCACCGCGCAGCGCGCTTGGCGACCTTTGAAGGCTCGTTTGGCCGCATGAGCCTCGTGAGCTACCAAGAGGCTCCTGTCGCGCAAGACAGCAGCGCGCCGCCAGACCTCCTCACGCGCCTCGCCGCCCTCGACACCTTGGTCGGGCCGCTCGAACGGCACGCGAGCGACACCTGGATGGTGGGCTTTCCAACGGAATCTGCGTCGGTCCGACGCATTCAGCTTCCGTTTGAGGACCGCGAGAAGGTCATTCAAGCCCTCCCGTTCGAAGTCGAAAACCAAGTGCCATTCGACCTCGACGATATGGTCCTCACCCACCGCATCCTGCAAACGGGCCCCGCTGGCTCGACCGTGTTGTGCGGCATGGCACCCACCGACGCCGTGTCAGGCCTGCTTGACCAGCTGCAAGAACGAAACCTCGACCCCAAAGCGCTGGTCGTCGATGCGGACCTGCTTGGTCATTTTGCCGACCAAGGCGTACAAGTTGTCATCGACCTGGGACACACCCGCACCCTTTTGACATTGTGTCACAATGGTCGAGTCGTCGGTGTTCGTGCGGTTTCTCGCGGAGGTCGGGACATCACGCTGGAGCTGGTCAAGGCGCTCGAGGTCGATTTCGAGACGGCCGAGGCCAAAAAGCATGTGTTTGGACTCGGCGGAGAAGAGGCCTTGACCGTCGACGGCGATTGGGCGGGTGACGAAGGCAGCATTGACTTGGACCAGTGGGACGAAGAGTCTACTGCCGGCGAGTCTGTCGCGCCGGGGCACACATCTTCCGGCGACGAGGTCGCGGCGCTGGTGAAGCGCGCCTTTGTCCCGCTCCTTGCCGACATTCGCGCATCCCTCATCGCATTTGAAGATCGCCAGGGACTTGAGATCGGTGAGATCATACTCGTCGGTGGCGGATCGCGTATGGCAGGCGTGCGCACGCTGCTCACCGATGTGCTCGGCGTCCCCGTACGGACGTTGCAGCTGGACCGTGGCGATGGTCCCCAAGAAGCGGGAGCGACGTACGCGCTCGCCCATGCTGCCGCTGCACGCCTTGGCTCCACCCAAAATGCATTGCTCGACCTCCGTGTCGATGCGTATGCCTACCGCGGCAACCTCGCCGCGCTCGGCAACATCATTCGCTACACGTTGCTCGGCGCCGCGGCGTTGCTGCTCGCAGCCACGGGCTTTTTCACGTATCGAACGGTCACGCTCAACAGCGAGCTTGCTGCGGTGGAGTCCCAAGTCGCCGACGCTGTCGTCGCTGCGTTCCCGGACGTCAATCGTGACAAAGTGTCAAACCCGTCGATGGCCCAAGCCATTATGACCGAAAAGACCGCCGAGACGGCATCCCGCCAGGCTGCCATCGAGGCCATTCTCCCCGACGAACCTCCCATCCTGTCGCTGATGGAGGCCATCTCGGTCAATGTGCCGGCCTCGACCGACGCACGCATCGACGTACAAGAACTCCAAATCAGCGACGCCACCATTTCTATCAAGGCGGAGACCGACGGCTTTGAAGATGCCGCGAAAATCGAGGCCTCCCTTCAACGCTACCCTCGCTTCAAAGATGCCCGAAAGGGCGACGAAAAGAAGGTCAAAGAGGTGGTTCGGTTTACCGTGACGATTCCGCTTGAGTCTACCGACTCCGAGGAGGGGTGAGATGTCCGCCCTATCTCAACGCCTGACTGAATCCCAAGAGCGCCTGCAAGACACACTCGCCGATATGCGTCCACGCGACCGCAATCTATTGCTCGGCCTGTGCTTGGTCGCCTTGCTGGGCGTCGTGTTTGGCGGAATTTGGTGGATGCGAAGCAACGTGACCGCGCTTGAATCGAAGGTCGCAGAGCGCGAGCACACCTTGCACCAAATCAAAGTGATGGCCTCCGAGCACGCCGCCTCCGAAGCGCGCCTCGACGAGCTGTCCGCGCAGCTTGCCACCTACAAGGACATTGACGTGTCCAGCTACCTCGAAAAGGCAGCCCAAAAGGTGCAGATTCGCGAAAAGCTCGAAAGCGTCCGTAAGAAGTCCGAGACGACCGATGGTCCCCTCATTGAGAGCACTTATAGCGTAAAGCTTTCGCGCCTCGAACAGCGGGAGTTGGCGAACTTTTTGGCGGAAATCGAAGGCACGGACTTCCCTGCACGCATCCGCACCTTCAAGGTACGCAGCCGCGCCCGCAAAGAAGGTTTGGTGCTCGACATCGACATGGACCTCGCGTCCTACCAACTGGTCGACGACGGTACGACCGGTGAGGAGGGATGATGAACAAGCTCGGACTCGGATTGGGCGCTAGCGCGCTCGGCGCCGTTACGTTCGCGACGGCACTGCACGTGCACTTTCCTGGTGAAGCGGTCGTGCAGAGGGTTCGCTGGGAAATCCAAGAAAACACGAAGGGCGAGTGGGCCTTTGAAGCGGAGGACGCCGGCTGGTGGATGCCCGGCGGCATCACATTTGAAAACGCCCGTATGTTGCGGGTCGACGTGCCCACCGGCCGTCGCCGGGGAGGCGCCGACGCCGAGGCCGCGCCAGCTGCCAAAGAGTTCTTCCGGGCCGACTCCTTGTCTGCCCGCTTGGCCTTACTTCCCTTGCTGACCGGCACAAAGGTCGTCGAATACGCGGCAGAAGTATGGGGAGGCTCCCTAGAAGGGCAGTTTGGGGAGTCCGAAACCCACCGCCTCATCACGATTCACACCGATGGCTTGGACCTCACACGGATTCCGCTCTCCGGGGACGAGTGGAGCATCGACGCTCGCGGCACCCTCAAGCTCGACGCTGACCTCCAAATCGCGCTCGCCAAAGGCAAAGACGCACCGCCCAATAGCGGCACAATCTTGCTCGAAATCGAGAACTTTGTCATCGACAATAGCACGATGATGGGCATGGACCTCGTTTCCGCCGAGTTCCGCGAGGCGGTTCTCGAGCTTCAAATGGACGGCAAAAAAGCGGACATCAAACGCGGCCACTTTGAGTCCGACCTCATCGACCTCACGGTCGGGGGAAATCTAAACATCGCGACGGGCGACCCCGACCGGTGGCGCATCCGCGTTGAACTCAGCTTCACGCTGGGCGACACGCTCGATGCCATGGCTGGTATGTTGCCCAACCTCAAGCGGGCTCGCGGCGAAGACGGCACCTACCATATGCTTTGCACCGGAACCTGGGGAAACCCCGTATGCCGCGAAGACCGCTCTAAGGTCCGCGGGGGACCGACCGCCGCAGACCGCCCTCCGCGGCCCGACCGCGGCGACCTGGGACCGGGTGACGGTGAAGACCGCCGCCGCAAGCGCACCGAAGATGCGGAAAAGCGCCGTGAGGAGCGCAAGAAGCGCCTGCAAGACCGCCGGTCCCGTATGCGCGACGAACGTCCGCCACAAGCTCCGCCCGAGGACCGCTTCGACGACGCGCCCGATATCGAGCTCGACAACCCAATGGGTATGCCCAAGCGCCCGCGCCAGCTTCCGGGAGATGACTTCGACCGGAACTATGTTCCCGAAGATGGACCCCAGTTCGACGACGAAGAGCCTCCCGTGGAGTTTGACGGTCCCGACGTACCGGGCGTCGACGAAATGCGCGACCTCGGATACGAAGAATAGCGCATGGACACGGCGAACCGCGCGTTCGCCACCTGTCTACGCTCGCACGACGGCTCGCCGAAAGGCCCTTCGGCGACACGAAGCCGCCCGCGTGGCCCACAAGCGGGTTGTCCACAAGCGGGTGGTCAATATTCGGGCGGGTTCGACACTCGTTCAGTGCATACTTAGGCCGCCCAAGTCCTTGAGCATCGCTTTCGCTTCTGCGTGTCCGGGCTCTATTTCCACCAACCGCTTCGCACGCGCCAACGCTGCTTCGGGCTTGCCACTGCCCGCCAGTACCCGGCAAAGCATCCACAAAATCTTGGGCTCGGCTGGGTCGAACTGCTCGGCGAGCATCAAGAAATCGCGCCCTTCTTCGGTACGCTGCTCCGCTGGGCGCTCGGGATTGTGGAAGCGCGCCCAACCGAGCGCCGCCAGAATGTCGGCATTTGCCATCGCCAGCTCTCGCGCTTTGGTCAAAACACGGTCGGCGCGGGGAAAGTCACCTGCATCAATCAAGACCCACGCTTGCTCCAACATGATGGCCTCGCGCTGGGTCGTGGGGTCGAGCCGCGCGCGTTCATGGGAATGCCCCCACCGCTCGACCGCTATTTCGACAAGGCGCGCGAGCTGCCGTGCAGCGGCTTGGGCTTCTTCTGTCAGCGATTCATCGACGGCGAGGTCGTCATACCGCGCCTTCATGCGCTGCCCGATTTCTTCGACAAGCGAATTGCCGGCGTCCATCGGAATCCCCAACACCTCTGCCGGTGCAGCATCTTTGAGGCGAACCAGCTCGAGCTCAAGCCGCTTTTGAATGCCATCGGCGCCACCACTTCGCCGAAAGCGCTCGGCAACCGTCGCGCGACCGGAGCGCCGCTCGCCCGAGAGCCCATGGCTCGTCGCACGCGTGCTCGCATTGCTCGACGACATCGCCGACGCGAGCCGAGAGGTGCGTCGCGAGCTGGATTGGCTCCGCGCGCGGCGCAGACTGGACGACGTCGTTTCGCCCGCAAGGTCGGCCACCCTCCCGCGACGTTCTGTCGGCTGGGCCGCGGGCGCGACAAAGCGCAACAACCCCAGACGATGCATCGCGTTTAGCTCCGCAGACACAGCCGCGGGCGTGGTGCCCTGTTGAACGATGACTTCTCCCAAGGCACGCGCGCCATCGGAGTCTCGGAGGACGCGCGCCGTCGATTCCGACACGAGCGTACACAGCTCCGCCGATGCCGTGACCACCATCGCTTCAAACGCATGCACCTCCGCGAAGCGAACCTCCCCCGGGGCATAAGCGGCTGCCCAAAGCGTTTGAATGAGCAGCATGCGGTCACCCGCTTCGGCGCTCTTGTCCAGCGACGGCGAAAACGCGAGGGTCGCACCGGCCAACGCGATTTCTACAATCGAGACATCGCGCCGGTCGACCAAGCCGCCATCGGAAAAGGCGACCTGGCGCCCAATGGCCACCTCCTCCGAGGTGACCCGGAGCAGCCCCGTCGCCCGCTCCAACCACAGATTCGCCAAGCGCGCGGCCACCGAAAACACCACTTGTCCGCCGGAGCGAGGCATGAGGCTTCGATTGGCCCGGTCCATCGGAGGACGGGCTGCGCGAAGGGGCCCGTTCGCGCCGCGAGAAGCCATTCGTCCCAGCAAGTCAGCGCCCCGAACCGCCTCCCGCGATTGATCCCGCCGACGTTCGGGGGCCGCCGCTTGCACGAGGTCCGGCAAGTCCAACAACGAAAACGGCTTGCGCATATAGCCGGCCTCGCCAAACCACTGGCGCAGGCCGCTCACGGTAGGGTCGCCGTCCGATTCCGCCGCCGTGACGATGACGCGGGCGGGAGAACTGCGCAGCGCCTTGCATGCCGCCTTCGAGCGCGCAGCAACATGCACATCCAGCAGCACCAAGTCCACCGGCGCGGCACCCACCGCCACATCCAACGCTTCCGGAGCCGCCGCTACCCGAACTTGGTGGCCCGCCCCTTCGAGCGAGCGCCGAACGAGGGCCAAAAGGTTGCGGTCACTGTCGACGACAAGGATGCGCATTGGTTCTCAATCTACGCGTGGGAAATGCGACCCCACGCTGAACGAAGGACAAGGGCCCGTGACAGCCTAAAGGCGGCCCATCCTAATCGGATTCTGTCACCACTACGATGCTATCCCGCCAACGACACCCTGCTGACCGGCGATTGTGTCCCACATCAGCCTGTTTCCACTCGTTCCGTTCCGCACACATCTGACATTTTGAGACAACCTGAACGGCTCGGTACTCGGATCTTTCCGCATCCCGCACTTATCCCCTCGCCTATTCCGTGTCGGTTAGCAGTCGGAATACCCGCGAGACCCTATCCATGCACCCGCCTACCGTCGAAGCCGTCGTCTTGGCCGCCCAAAGCTACCCGCACCTCATGGTTTTCGACGTTGACGCCGAGGCTGCTGCGTTTCGCGGCGAGACTGTTGTCACGTGGTCGGCGGCGCCGAGCATTGCCGCAGGAGAATCGTGGGCCGCGGACGCCCGCAGGTGCGTGCAGCGATTGCCGGTCGGAGGCCTGCTGGCGGGCTTCGTCGGCTATGAGGCGGGACGCTGGACGGAGCATATGCCCCCGCCGCGTGGCCCCCGCCGCCTTCCCGACCTTGTGCTGCGCCCAACGGAAGGTCACCTTTCCTTCCATCACGACACAAAAACCTGGCACATCGCCGGCAGCGACGCATTTGTCGCCGAATGCGAGCACCTGTTACATAACGCCCGAAATATATCGGTGCCGCCGTTGCCTCTGCTGCCTCGCGCGCACGGCCCCCAAGGCGACGAAAAAGCCTACCAAGACGCAGTGAAAGAGGCCCTTTTGGGCATTCGCGACGGGGAGTATTACCAAGTCAACCTCGCATGGGAAGCCGAGGGTGCGCCCCTTCGCGACCCGATGTTGTGCTGGCTCACCCTTCGCGCGGCAAATCCCGCACGGAGAAGCGCATGGGTCAGCGTTGCCCCATCCACGCACCTCCTTTCGAATAGTCCAGAGACTTTCCTCGATGTTTGCAGCGCAGAAGGCCGAAAGGTGGCCCATTCTTTGCCCATCAAAGGAACCGCATCTGCCGCAGGGGGAGACGCGGCCTTCGTCGCACTCCGCGATAGCGTCAAAGAGACCGCCGAGCTCACGATGATTGCGGACCTCGTCCGAAACGACCTGGGAAAGTTCGCCGTCATTGGTGGCGTCAAAGCGGCGCCGCGGCGCATTCGTACGTGCGGCGACCTCCTCCATGCCGAACAAGCGATTCAAGCCACCCTTCGACCCGACATCGACGCCATCGACGCATTCGTCGGCGCCTTTCCTCCCGGAAGCATCACGGGCGCGCCGAAAGTACGGGCGATGGAAACCATCGGCGCACTCGAAGCCCAGCCGCGCGGTGCATACACAGGGGCGATTGGGTTTTTCGCTGCGAATGGTGACGCGCGCTGGAATGTCGCCATTCGCACCATCACCAGCCTCCCCGACCGCTGCGCATTTCACATTGGCGCGGGCATCGTCGCGGATTCTCGGCCCGAAGCAGAGTGGCACGAAACCGTCGCCAAGGGCCGCATGCTCCAAGCGGCCGTCCACCTTTTTACGGAAACCCCATGAATCGCCCGTTTCCTATGGGTCTCTATGGCATCGCGGACGCCACCTTTGGCGACCCTATCGCACTCGGCACCGCGCTGGCCCGCGGTGGTGCCAAGGTCGTGCAGCTTCGCGCAAAGCGTTGCTCCGATACTGAGCGTCTGGAACTCGCCCGTGTCCTGTGCCCGATTGTCCAAGCGGCCGGCGCTTTGTTTATTGTGAACGACGACTGTGAGATAGCGCGAAGGGTCAACGCCGACGGTGTGCACCTCGGACAAGGCGACGGTGACACCGCAGCCGCGCGCGCACGGCTTGGCCCTGACCGCTGGATAGGACGGAGCACCCATACCCAAGACGACGTGCAGTCCATCGGTCCCGAAGTGGACTACATCGGCTTCGGTCCCGTTTACCCGACCCACACCAAGGCGGATGCAGCGCCCAGCCCCGGTATTGACGGCTTGCACCGCGCAATTCGCCTTGCAAACGTGCCGGTGGTGGCCATTGGCGGGATCTCTCTCGGCCGCCTCCCCGAAGTTTGTGCCACGGGCGCGCGGCGCTACGCAGTAATTTCCGACATCCTGCGCCATACCGACGTTCAGATGCGCACGCAGCAATTTGTACACTGGTACGAAAACAGCTTGTAGCGCTTGTCTTGAGGAACCTCGTTTCACGGACTGGCCGACCTGCCCCCTTTCATGCTATTCCAAAGGTGGTTGTTGGAGAGTCAAGACTTCGGACTTTGTGTCCGTGACTCTCTACGGATGGGAGCAACCGCGCTCGCCGTCCAAATCTCTTCGGTTGTGTCCGGAGGCATCAAATGCGCCGCTACTCCGCCCTTCTCCTTGCGCTCGCACTGCCCGTGCTCGCAGTGCCGCTCGACGCCGATGCTGGCCGTCGCCGCAATACCGAAGCCGAGCAAAAGGTCGACCCTGCAACGGTTCCCGCGATTGAGCCTGCGGAGGGCTCCTTGTGGGACTTTATCGAGAACATCGAAGGCGCGGTGCCCACCGGCGATGCGGTCCCGGCGAGCGAGGAGCTCGAAGCAGAGCGTCAGGCCGAGGCCACCTTCATGGAGGACCTCGCTGCCACCAATGCACCCCCGGCGCGGTTTTACACCGACCCCGTGTCCGTTTTGGCGGTCGACCCTCTGCACCTCGACGAGATTGACCCCTCCGAGTTCGACATCCCCATTGTCATCAATGACGATGTCATCCGGTGGATGCAGTATTTCACCGGGAGCGGCCGCAAATATTACAGCCGTTGGCTTGCCCGTTCTACGCGCTATCGCCCGATGATGTACGAGAAGCTCGAAGCCGCCGGCATGCCGCGCGACCTTGTATACCTCAGCATGATTGAAAGCGGCTATGCGACCCACGCATACTCGCGTGCAGCCGCGGTCGGTCTGTGGCAGTTCATCACGCCCACCGCGCGCGAATGGGGCCTCCGGGTGGATTGGTGGGTCGACGAGCGCCGCGACCCCGAAATGGCAACCGATGCCGCTATCAAGTTCTTGAGCTACCTCAACCGCGAATACGGCGATTGGTACTTGGCATGGGCCGCCTACAACGGTGGACCGGGCCGCGTTTCCCGCGCCGTGTCCCGCCATGGCAGCAAAGACTTCTACAAGCTGGTCAACCTGAACGCGTTTCCCTCCGAAACCGACAACTACGTACCGAAGCTGGTCGCGGCGGCCATCATTGGTCACCATCCCGAGCGGTACGGATTTACGGGCATCGAATATCAAGCCCCCTTGGAGTTCGACACGGTAGAAGTGGGGCCGTCTATCAGCATGGATGTCCTCGCGAAGTGCGCGGGCGTTTCTGTAGAAGAGTTCCAGGCTCTCAACCCGCACCTCTTGCGTTTCGCGGTTCCGCCCGATGGGAAGTCGCACGTTCTGCGCATTCCGAAGGGTGACGGCCGGAAGTTCTTGGCCGCATTGGACAAGGTCCCCCCCCACGAGCGCCTGAGCTATACACAGCACCGCGTCAAGAAGGGCGAAACGCTGGGCGTCATCGCGGCGAAGTATGGTGTGTCGGTCGGCGACATTCAGCGGACCAACAACATTCAAAACGCCAACAAGATTTATGTGGGCATGGAGCTTGTGATTCCGGGCCACGGCACCGTGCCGCCGGCATCTGCTGTCGCGGCATCCGCCCCGGCTCCGGCCGCCAAGCCCAAGGCCCTCGCTTCGACCGCCGGCACCGGCACCTCGAAGCCCAAGTCTACCAAGATGACCCACGTCGTTGCGAAGGGCGAAGCGCTCAGTAGCATCGCGCAAAAGTATGGCGTGAGCACCTCCGATGTGATGCGCTGGAACGGCATTTCCAACGCCAACAAGGTGTACGCGGGCCAAAAGCTGACGATTTACAGCAAAGCGTCCGCTTGGTCTTCGTACACGGTCAAAAAGGGCGACAGTCTCGGCGTGATTGCGCAGAAGCATGGCTGCTCGGTCAATGACCTGCGGAGTTGGAACAACCTGAGCTCGTCCAAGATTTATCCTGGGCAAACATTGAAGATTCAGAAGTGATAGAGCGGCGGTCTTCGGACCGCCGACTTGTTTCTGCGCCCTTGCTTCCGACCGTCTCGCTGAACGAACGAGGGCAAACCGGAGACGGCATGCTCACAGTCGATGAAGCGCTCGACGTTTTTTTGCGTCATCCCCTCCCCCGTCACGAAGAGCGGGTGGACCTCTCCGCAGCATTGGGTCGAACTATCGCGCAGGACATTTGTGCCGACCACGACGCGCCCGAGGCCGACCTCAGCGCGATGGACGGATTTGCCGTCCGCGCCGAAGACCTCAACGGGGATGCTCCTGCGTCGGATTGCTTCGAAGCGTTAGAAGCGGATTCCGACCTCGTCTGGATGCCGGTCGTCGAGACCATTCCCGCAGGCCGCGTCCCCGAGTTCTCCGTCCCGCCGGGCAGTTGTAGCCGCATCATGACGGGCGCATGGCTCCCCGAGGGCGCGAATGCGGTGGTCATGCGCGAGCAGGTGCGCGACGAGGGAAATCGCGTAGGACTTCCGCGAGGCGCACGCCGGGGTCAACACGTTCGGCGCCGCGGGGAAGAGTACCGCACCGGCGCGGTCTTGATTGCTGCAGGAACGACGCTCAGCCCCGGTCACCTTGCAATCCTCGCAAGTCAGGGGCTCGCGACCGTACCCGTGATGAAGCGCCCTGTGGTCGTGATATTGGCAACAGGCGACGAGCTGGTCCCTCCGGGGCGCGCGCGGGGTCCAGGCCAGATTTTTGCGAGCAATACTGCTGCGCTGGCCGCCTGGGTAGAGCAGTCCGGGGGGGTCGCACGGGATGGAGGGATTGTACCCGATACACTCGAGGGCACCCGCGCGGCATTGCGTGCCGCGTTGGCCCAACAACCCGACCTCATCATCACCACGGGCGGGGTGAGCGTCGGAGACTTTGACTTTGTGAAGGATGCGTTGGCCAGCGAAGGCGCGGAAATGCAGTTCTGGAAAATACGAATGAAGCCTGGAAAGCCAGTAGCATTCGGCCATTTTGGCGGCACACCCGCGATTGGACTTCCTGGGAATCCTGTGTCATGCCAAATCGGATTCTTGGAGTTTGTGCGCCCGATGATTCGTACCGCATTGGGGGACACACAACCATTTTTGCCTGTGGTGACCGCCCGGTTGGTCGGCAACATTCGAAAGAAGCCGTCACGGGCCGAGTTTGTTCGTGCATCCGTCCACATCGACCCGCAAGGTGTGCTTTGCGCGACGCCTTTGGAGCACCAAGGCTCTGGAATGGTGTCAACCATGGCCGATGCAAATGCGCTTATTCTTATGGCGGCGGCGTCAATTGGCGCGGACGAGGGTGACAGGGTGTCGGTCCAACTCCTTGCCGCGGGACTGAAGGGGTCGACGAAGCCCTCGCTCCGTTGGAGCGGTCGGTGTCCGTAAACCGCGTTCCCGGCTACGTCCTCGCCGGAGGACGCAGCCGCCGAATGGGGCAGGACAAGGCGCTTCTCGTGGTCGACGGTGAGCAACTTGCGGCACGGGTCGCCCACCAACTCACCCTCGCGGGGTGCGCTCCCGTCGTGCTCGTGGGGCGCCAGCCCGCACTTTCTGCTCTCCCATGGCGCGTGGTTGACACAGAACGCGCTTGTGAAGACCACCACCCCCTTTGGGGAGTATGGGCGGCGCTGCAAGACGCCGCATTGCAGGGCGCCCCCGCGGCACTGCTCGCACCTTGCGACCTCCCCGGGCTGTCCGCCGCAGACTTGCGCCGACTCGCACAGCACACGCCTCCGGCCGTTGGAATGGTGGACGGATGGGTCCAACCGCTGCTGGCATACTTGCCAACGTCGGTCGCAGCGCGCGCGAAAGCCCTTGCCCTGCAAAACGGGCGCGCGCGAGACCTCGTTTCTGACCCACAGTTTCAAACGGTCGAAATGAGCGCGGCGGCGGCCCTCGACCTCGACACACCCGAAGATGTCGCCGAATGGCTTCGCTTTTCCGGCCATCAGGGGTAGCATACTTGCACATGCCGTATGGCCGCCCCTCTTTGTAACGCAAGGTAAGACGCACATGAAACAAACCATCCTCGTCGTGTATGCCGCGGAAGCTCCGATGGATGCGGACCACATTCGCGTGTGCCCGCCGACCGAAGAGGGGCTGCAAGCGGTCCTGGACGCCGAACCCGATGGAGCATTGCTCGCCATCGGCGGCGATGCTTATGCGCCCCCCTTGCCGTGGCGCGCATGGGCCCGTCAGCTGCCCCGCCACCGTCCTGGGCTTGGCGAAGCCTTGCGGACCCTGCTCAAGGCCCAGGGGCACCCTGGTGCCGCCCTGGTGGCCGCGGAGGGCGCGGAAGTCAACGGTCGCCTCATCATGGTCGCACCGGACGACGCAGCGGTGCGCGATGCCGCCCTCGGCTTGTTGTCCGAGCTATCCGGCGCGTCCCAGCTTTCGGTGTCCTCGCTTTCGGCCCCGCCTGCACCGCCAGCGGTCGCCGAATCCACGCAACCGGAGCCTACGGTGGCCACTTCCGAAACGAAGGTGTCCATCGACACTCCGGTCGAAGCCGAAGCACCCGAGGTGCCGGTTCCCCACTGGCAAGCCGCGCTTTCCCAGCTTGGCTGGACCCTCGAAGCCGACCACGCCAGACTTCCCGAAGTTCTCGGGCGTTTTGCGCCGGTGCGCCAAGTTCTCGAAGGTGCGCACGAGCGCAGACGCGCCAAAACCAAGGATGGCGAGGAGCGCATCTTGTGCGCCTACCCCGACTTCCGACGGGGCGACGCCAAAGTCATCGCCGTCGGTGCTGTGCGCGACGAAGACGACCGCGAAACGGTTGAGCTTCTGGCGCTGCACCGTCATCCGATGCCGACCGGGACCTGCTCCCCGTCAAGCACCTGGACGCCGTCGTCCGACCTATTGCCGGGACCTGTTTGCGTGCAGCGAACCGGCCGCGCTCCATCCGGCTCTGCCCAGCTTTTCGCTGTCGATGGGCGCACCGTATACCTTCGGCGCGGCAATGAAGTGGTCTCTTGGGACGGAAACAAAGAGCAACGAATGGGTACGCCGAGCCAATGCCTCGCTTCGCTGACCTTGCGGTGGTCCAGTCGGTGAATCGGGCTGCGTGGACAAATTTTTGGGTTAGCCAGCGGCACGACTGATGACCGACCTATGGAGGCCGCGTGTCCGAACGCCCCGACAATCCTGCCCACGCCATTCTCGAGCCCGCTGCCACCCGCGTCCGTGATCCCCGAAGTGGTCGAAGCGTTTGGTTGGCCGGGCTCATCACCCAAGCGCGCTTGGTGGGCGAAGACCAGCTGCGGTTCACCCTCAACACGACCCGTGAGCACTCCCAGCCCGACCGCGAGAAGATGGAGGGCAACCTTCGTCGGCAAATCGAGCAGCTCGGCTGGAAGGGCGAAGTCGTCATTGACCATGGCGTGCATTCCGCCGGAAACGACCATGGACACGACCATAGCCACGGTCACAGCCATAGCCACGACCACGCCCGCCCTGCACCGAAAAAAGACCCCGTGCCGGGAATGAGCGGTCCGGGAATGGGGCCCCACGGTGGACCGATTCAAAAGCAGCCGCTCAAGGGTGTTCGCGCGATTGTGGCCGTGGCATCCGGCAAAGGTGGCGTCGGCAAGTCCACCGTCGCGTCCAACCTTGCCGTCGGATTGGTCCGCTTGGGCTACAAGGTCGGCATGATGGACGCCGACATCTACGGTCCCAGCCTTCCGACGATGATGCGGGTCAACGGCAAGCCCTTTGCCAACGAAGACAAGCGCATCATCCCGCTCGAATCTTATGGCGTAAAGTGCATGTCCATCGGCTTCTTGGTCGAGCAAGACCAGCCCGTCATTTGGCGCGGTCCGATGGTGATGGGCGTCGTCCGCCAGTTCTTGCAAGACGTCGCGTGGGAGCCCCTGGATGTCCTCGTCATCGACCTACCGCCCGGCACCGGCGATGCGCAGCTGACCATGATTCAGTCCGTCGACCTCGCCGGCAGCGTGATTGTCACGACGCCCCAAGATGTCGCCGTCCTGGATGCCATTCGTGGCGTCGAAATGTTCCGAAGCCTGGATGTGCCAGTGCTCGGTGTTGTCGAAAACATGAGCTGGATGGACCTTCCCAACGGAGACCGCATCCACCCCTTCGGCACCGGTGGTGGCCAGCGCACCGCAGAGCGCTACGCTGTGCCCCTCTTGGCGCAAGTGCCTCTGGATGGCGCAATACGGCAAGGCGGAGACAGCGGCCGGCCTATCGTACTCGACGAAGGCACCGCCACCGACGCATTCATGGACGTCGCGCGCTCCGTTGCTATCAAGCTCGGTCTTTGAGCCGTCGGAGCCTTCGATGACCCGAGCCCCGCTGGTCGACCGATTTGGGCGCACACATACGTATATGCGCATCAGTGTCACCGACCGGTGCAACTACCGGTGCGTCTATTGTATGCCGCCCGAAGGTATGACTTGGCTCCCGCGCGCCGACCTGTTGACCTATGAAGAAGTCGGTCGATTGGTCGGCGTGTTCGCGTCGATGGGCATTCGAAAGGTCCGCATTACCGGCGGTGAGCCCACCGTGCGGGCCGACATCACGCACCTCATCGAGAGCATTGCGCGACACCCCGGTATCGAAGACCTCGCAATGACCACCAATGGGCATACGCTCGAACGATTGGCCGGTCGGCTTCATGCGGCCGGGCTTCGCCGGGTCAACGTCTCATTGGACACCCTGAACGCCGAGGCGTTCGCGCGATTGACCCGCGGCGGAGACCTCGCGCGGGTACTTCGGGGCATCGACACCGCGCTGGCTGTCGGGCTGACCCCCATCAAGATCAACTGTGTGGTCATGCGCGGAGAAAACGACGAAGAAGTTCCCGCGATGGTGGACTGGTTCGGGCGCCACGCGGGCAACGTCGAACTTCGGTTTATTGAATACATGCCATTCGGCGACCGTCGCCACCTTTCTGTGCCATCTGCGGAGCTGCGCGCACGCATCGGAGCGCGATTTACCTTGCGTCAAGGTCCCGCACGTACTTCGACCGATGGACCGGCGATTCGGTGGGATGTCGTAGAGACGGGCCTTCGACTCGGATTTATTAGTCCCTTATCCGAGCATTTCTGTGCAACGTGCAACCGCGTCCGCTTGATGTGCGATGGGCATCTCCGCACTTGCCTTGCCCACGACAACACGCCCTCGCTGCGAGACATCGTGCGGAGCGGCGCCACTGACGATGAAATCGCCGCTGCGATTCGCGCGATGGTACATCAAAAACCCGACGGCCACCACGCGGAAATCGAAGGCGGCGCGCCATTCGAAGGTGTGATGACCACCATCGGCGGGTAGCGAAGGTCAAGTGGTGGGGGTTAGGCGCGTTCGTCTTTACCTGCCCCCGCTGACCCTACCGAGGGTCCGGGGTTGCGCGACTGGTTTTGGAGGCGTGGATGGCTTGGGTTTTGCTGGCGGCATCGGCCGTCACATTCGCCGGATTGACGGCGATGGCGTGGATGGGAAAGCTCGGCCTCGTTGCCATTGGACTGTTGGGCATTTCGGTCGTGTTGTTTGCACTGGGCCGAAAGAAGCTGGCTCCCAAGGCACGAAAGACACCCGATGGCGTCGCCAAGGTGTTGTTCACGCTCGTCGGCATGATGGCGCTGTTGCAGCACCGCATTTCCGTAGAAGGCTCCGAGCCGCTTCCGGTTTGGGCGGCGATTGCCGAGTACATCGACAAGGTAGAAGCAAGCACCTTTTTTATGTTTGCGCTGGTCGCGATGCTCGTCAAGTTCGTGGGAGTCATCACCTCCGCCTATGCTTGGCACCTCCTGCTGGTTGGTCAGGGCGTCCGGTTTCCGTTCTGGCGCAAAATCATGACGGCCTTCTTGATTGGTCGTTTCATCGGAACGTTCTTGCCGAGCACGATTGGTCTCGATGGCTACACCTTGTTTGAAGCCGGCCGGTATTCGAACCAGTGGGCACGGGTCGTGACCGCCAAAACGCTCGAGAAGTTCATCGGCGTCACCGGCTTGTTCCTTGGAATGCTCCTCACGCTTCCGTTTGGCTACCAAGTCATCGTCGACGTGGTGGAGCAGGCAAACCGGCCCGATGCAGCGCCGATGTTGGCGGGCGCCATCGCGCTCATCGCAGGCGGCATTTCGGGTGTGGTCATGATTGGATTGGTATGGCCGGTCTTCATCATGTCCATCATGCGGGCAATCGAGTGGTTCGCCGGCCACGTGCTGAAGATTGGACCGCTCAAGAAGGTGAGTTCGAAGGCCCTGGGCATCTTGCGCCAGTTCACCGAGTCGGTGGGTGCCTACCGCGGAAAGATCGGACTTATGTTTGCCGCGTTGTTTGCAAAGTTCATCACCCACTTCACGACGGCCGCGGTCTACTACTTCACCGCTTTGGCGATTGGCGTGACCACGGCGGAGTTCTGGCCCATCACGTTCGGCTCAACGATTCAGATTTTGGGGACGCTGTTCAGCCCCACCATCGCAGGCGAAGGCGCACGGGAGGCCCTCCAAGCATTGCTTCTCACCGAACAGCTCGGCGGAATTCCCCAGGCGGTCCTGTCGGGCGCATTGGGCTTCATCGCGGCTGAAGCCGCAACATTGTGGGGCGGCGCATTTTTGTGGACCCGGACCCCCACTTGGCGCCCCGCATTTGCAGAGGTCGACGGCCAACAAGTCGATTACTCTTGGATTTCCGCAGAAGACGATGGTGCCTTCGACGCCGATAAGATCGCGCAGGTTCGGTCGTCCAACACACACAATGAAGCCTGAGGTTGGCGTACCGGCGTTGTACTTCTGGCGGTCGACCGGATACCATCGCAACGCACGTCGCTGGAGTCCTGGCTGATGTTCATCCCGAACTGCATCTCTCGCACCCCGTCCCCCGTGGACCGGGCCCCTCTCAGTCTTTCCAGCGCGCTCCTGCGCGTGGCGATAGCGTTTGTGGGAGTGGCATCCACCACCCCCGCGCACGCAGCGTGGCCGGATGACGTAAACTTGAGCCAGATGGATTCGTACCCTGGCGAGAATTTTACGAATGTAACGGCCAACCGCGCGGCCTATGAGCAGGTCGTGCGGGAGCTTGCCGCCGTCATCGCCAATAAGACCGCACCCGCCGGTACTTCCGGGTTGGCAGGCTTTGACGTGTCCTTCATGTCGAGCGTCGGCTTTATCGACGCAAACGGCGATGACGACACAGAGCCCGCCCCCTGGGAACGCACCCATGCCGACGCCGACCCCGCCCATGTGATGTGGGTGCCGGGAATCGCAGTCCGCAAGGGCTTGCCCATGAGCCTCGAAGTGGGCGCAAACTTGGGGTACGTCGCGGTTTCCCAGCAAACTACCTTCGGCGCGTATGGTCGCTGGGGCTTGGTAGAGGGCTACCGACAGTTCCCTGACCTCACCTTCCAGATGGGCTACGCCGGCTATCTCGGCAATGACCAACTCGAAGTGGGCGTCATGGATACCAGCTTCACGCTGGGCTACGACGTTCCGTTCGGTCGCACAAGAAAATACCGCACGAGCGCGTTTTCGCCCTGGCTTAGCGCAGGCTGGCTCAAGATAAACGCCGTGCCCCTCCTCGACAGCGAAGAGCAGCAGTCCTTGGGCGTACGCCCCGTGTCTGGCTTCAAGAACAAAGACAGCTACGTCGAAGGCTTCGCCCCCGCAGTGATTACGTTCGGCGCGCGCCTCCGCAGCGGCGACGTGCAGATGTACCTGAGCGAAACGTTGACGACCACCAAGGACCGCCCCACCAACACCATCAACGTCGGCATCGGCTACCTGTATTGAAGGGCGGAGGCCAGCACCGATGAGAGGGGGCTGGCCCGCATGGTTGCTGGGCTTGCTCCTGTGCCCCCTTCGCGCGCGGGGCGAGGCGCTCCCACAGGTTACGATCGTGGCTACGGTCGACGATTCCTTGCGCGCCATCAACGGGACGGTGACCGTCGAGGGCAACACGTCCTTCGATTTGCCTTTGATGCGGCTGCCCGTCCCCACCGACGACGTCCTGGTTCGGCGTACGTTCCCTGGGCGCATCCAGCATAGCGAGGCCAGCCTGTCACCCGGCGAAGGCAACACGTCCGCGTTTCGGGTCTCCATTGGCGACCGCTACGGGGCTGCCGGGCACGTCCCGCGGCGGGGCTTGTTCCTGAACGGTCTATGGCATCCACAGCCGATACGTGATGGCGCGCCCCAGGTCGTGCAGTGGGACGTCACCCTTTACCTGCCGCCAGACTCTGTCGGCGTATTGAACGGCCAGGTGGGCGAAACGGAGCTTCATTGGCAAGGCGAAGCCGAACGGCTCGCGTTGGCGGTCGTTCCCGGAGGTCGCCAGACAACCATCGGTGGCGAGCACAACCAGCTGGTCCTGGTCGAACGCGGGCCCGCCCGTCCAAGGCGCGCGGCACGCCTCGCCGAAGCTGTCGAAGGCGCGAGCCAAGCGACAGACCCCCACAACCTCGTGGTCGTGGACACCCCCTCCCGACGGCGCCTGGTGCGCACCGCTCCGCAAACCTTGTTTCTCTCCGACCGCGCGTTTCGTGTGACGGGAGGGCTATGGCGCTTCCACCTTTCCGGCGTACAGTACGGCATCCTCAACGCATCTCTTCCCATTACCGACCCCTGGCTCCGCGAAATCGCCGCATCTGCCTATGCCGATGACATTCGTCCGGAGCTCGACCTACAAGCGATGCTCGGATGGGCGGCGTGGATTCCAGAAATCGACGCCCTCCTCTATGACGGTCGCCTGCCCTATTACTCCGACGTCTTTGAGGAGGTCTGGCCCGGCGACCCCGTGGCCGACGACCTTCACGAACTCTACCGCCCCACCACCTCGGGGCGCGCTGTGTGTGCACGCCTCAACCTCATCTATGGCGACGGCGCGTGCCGACGTTTGGCCGATGCGTTGGTTGCCGGACAAGAACTCCCCGCAGCTATCGAAACAGCCGGACTTGTCGATGCACCCATCGCTGTCTGGCGCGACCAACCGCAGCCCCAGCACCTTGAGCTGTCGGTTGTCAGCGGAATGGCCACCGTCACGCGTTCCCCGGCGACAAGGGTTGCCTCGGGCCGTCCCCCCACGGACAACCCCTTGCACGCAGAACCCATTGTGGTGCGCATCGACGATACGGATGTGGTCTGGAACGCACCAGCAGGCCCCGGAGTTTTTCAGATACCTCTCCCCGAAGGAACGGAAGACCTCGCACTCGACCCCGACGGCATCACCCTGCAAGACACCCGCAGCGACGACCGCTGGCCCGCCCGCATCACCCCTATTGCTGCTTTTTTCCCGTCGGAAATCGCCCTCACCAACCGCCGCATTTCCGCAGCCGCAAGCCTCTATTTTCGGAGGCAATACAGCACACGCTGGCTCGTCGGCGGCGACATTGGAACCGACCCCATCAACCTTATCGACACTTCGGTCGGCGCTATTTATTCGTTCGGTCCACTCCTCGACCGACGCAGCCGACCATTTGATGTGTGGTTTGGAGGCGGACCCGCGGTGCTCGACCCGCGATTTCGCCCCGTCGAAGGCACAGGCGTCGCCCTTGGCGTCTACGCGGGCGCTGCATGGGACACCACGGTCGACCCTATCTTCCCCCGTCACGGCCACCGCCTTCGCGTCTACGGGACGCTGGGGGCCCTTCCTGGGGAAAGCTCCTGGACCAGTCTCGGCGCATCTGCCGGTGCCGTGCAAGGGTTCGGCGGGCGCTTTGCGATTGCAGGCCAAGCGCGCGCCGATATCGCGACCGGCGACATCCTCCACCGCCTCTTACCCCTGGGCGGCGGCAGCGCGCTCCAAGCCATCCCTCCCCAAGCGGTCGTTGGCGAGCACCGCTATTTGGCCAAGTCCGAACTTCGATGGCAGGCGGTTCGCTTCGCATCCGTTCCAGGCCCGGCCGTATGGTTGAGTGACGTGCAGCTTTCCGCGGGAGCGGAGTCTGGGTGGCTGACCGCCGATGGCCTTTCGTGTCCCAGCGGCACGGACTGCGCGTGGAGCGGCATCGGTTGGACGGCCGGCGTGCTGCTCACCGGCGATGTCTTTGGCGTGCGTCCGACCACGTTGGGGGCCACGGCATCGGCGCCATTGTTCGTATCCGACCCCATTCTCCAAACGACCGCATTTCCGCAGATTTACGTACGACTCGGCCAGACCTTTTGACAACGACGCCTCCTCCCGCTGTCCCGACCAAACGGCAGACGCACCGATAGCCCCCGCTATCGACTTCGCTTGGGTGGAGGGCCACTTCGCCCCTGTCGCTGCCAAATGACGGCGAGAATCTTCGCCACGACCGCAAACAGGTCTTCGGGAATCGCGTGTCCTTGTTTGACCGAGCGGAACAATCGACGCGCCAGCGCGCGGTTTTCTACCTGCGGAATGTCGTGACGTCGCGCCTCCGCCTTGATGCGCTGGGCCATAGCATCGACGCCTTTGGCAATCACTATCGGCGCAGGGCCTTCTTCCTTTCGATACCGCAAGCAAATGGCATAGTGGTCCGGGTTTGTGATGACCACATCCGCTTCTTGTACGCGCTGAATCGTGCGCGCATAGGCGATTTCTTGCGCACGTCTCTTGCGTGCCGCCTTCGCGTGCGGGTCCCCTTCCAACGCCTTGCTTTCTTCTTTGACCTCCTCCCGCGTCATCTTCATTTTTTCAAAGTTGCGATACCATTCATATGCATAGTCCAATGTCGCAACAATCAACGCGACAGGAAGCGCCCGATACAACACGAGAAGTGCCACTTCTTTGAAGCCCAATACAATTGCTGCCGGCGACTGGGTCGCGAGTGCAGGCAGCATCCCTCTTTGCTCCCACGCCGCAGATGCGACGAGGGCACCAATCACGGCCAGCTTGAGAACACTCTTGAGAAGCTCCACGACAGGCTTCCAAGACATGAACTTTTCTTTGAAGCCATTGATTGGATTGATTCGGTTTACATCAAACTTGAAAGGCTCTTTCGGAAACGCTAGACGTTGCTGAATGAGGCCCGTGACCGCAGCACCCAACCACAAAAATCCGAGTGGTGGCAACAAAATTGCTGCACATACACCCAATATGGCTCCGCCTAAGTCCAGCACGGTTGCGGAACTGAACTCTGGATCGGGAATATCACTATAAGAAATAGAGAAGATATTGGACAAACCTTCATAAAGTACGGAAATCCAAAGGTACAACACAATAAAGCCAATCGCGAGCCCGGAGGTAGTGAGCACATCCTGACTACGCGGGACCTCGCCGCGCTCTCGAAAGTCGGTGACCCGCTTTTGCGTCGGGTCAAATGTTCTCTCCTGTCCACCGTCATCATCACTCATGGAGCCCCCTTCGATGCAGCATCGGCGAGGATGGTGGGTAGGAGGTCAAGGACCGAACGGAGCATCAAATAATGTTCGTTCAATATATGCGGCAAGCTCAACATAAAGATGAACTCACCACCGAAAATCGTGAGGATGAAACCAAGGCTGAAAAAGATATTCATCTGCGGGGACAAGCGCGTGACAACCGCGATGAACAGGTTGATCAAGAACACGAGCACGACAATCGGCGCCGACAGTCGAAAGCCCGTCACAATCATGACCTCCCCGAGTCCAATCCAAGCCCGACTTGCACCGATGGTATCCGTCACCCCCCCTGGCGGTACAAGGTAAAAGGAGTCGCCCAATGCAACAATCATCTGGAGGTGGAGGTCGGTTCCCAGGAATACAGCCGCGGCCAACAGCGTCGCCAAGCGACCCAGCGGGCCCTGCGCGATATTCAAGGTTGGGTCGAACTGCAGCGCGGCTGCCTGCCCTGTCTGGCTGCCAATCAACTGGCCGGCAAGGCCAAGCGCGTCGAAGATAATGCGAACGGTGCCACCCACCAATGTCCCCAGCAGGAGCTCCTTAGCAATTCCACCGATGAGCGCGGTGAGCGTGGCGGGCACGGGCGTCCCGGGTACCACGGGTGCAATAATCACCGCCAACAATATGGCCATTAGCAAACGGGGCAGCAGTACCGCGCCCTTGAAGCTAAACACCGGCATCGTCGCCAGCATGCCCATCATGCGCGCCGCCACGAGCCCGACTGCAACAAACCAAGCGACGTGCGGCACGAAAAACCTCCAACCGAAACTTACCGCGAAGTGTTCGGAATCGCCTCAAAACACTGCACGCCGAAGCTCACCGCTTGGTCGAGCATCCAACCTCCGCCGATTGCCATGACACCAAACACCACCAAAATCTTGGGTACAAACACGAGCGTCATTTCCTGAACTTGGGTCACCGCCTGCAAAAGACTGATGACCAAGCCTACCACCATCGCAGCCAACAGCACCGGCCCACTGACGACCGCCACCGCGCGAATGCACTGCTGACCCCAGAACAAGGCTTCGTTGATATCCATGACGACTCCAGCCGCTAAAATCCAGCGGCCATCGAGCGAACCAGAAGATTCCAGCCATCCATCAACACAAACAGCAGGATTTTGAACGGCAACGAAATGATGACGGGAGGCAACACCATCATACCCATACCGAGAAGAATATTGGCAACGATGATGTCGATGACCAAAAATGGCAAAAATACCTTTACGCCAATAACAAACGCCGTCTTGAGCTCACTCAATACAAACGCGCTCGCGACCGCAACCGTAGGGATATCATCCACTGTGGCGGGCCGCTCTAAGCGGCCAATCTCCATGACAGCGGAGAGGTCTGTTCGACGTGTATTCCGAAGCATAAACACCCGAACGGGCGCAAGGGCCTTCGTGACAGCCTCGCCGGTTTCGAGCTCTCCGGCCATATAGGGGTCAATTGCAGTGTCGACGACCTCATCTACCGTAGGGCGCATCACCAGTAAGGACATAAACAAGGCCAACCCGACGAGAACCTGGTTTGGCGGCGCTTGCTGGAGGCCCAACGCCTGCCGCAGCATGCTGAAAACCACGACAAAACGGGTAAATGGAGTCATGACGACCACCATTCCCGGTAGCAGGCTGAGCGCAGTGAGGAGGACGATAATCCGCACGCTTGAAGCCACGGGCATATCGCGCAACTCATCGGCAAGCTCGACGGACGCATCCCCCACAGGGTCCGCGAGACTTTGCGCCAATGCAACATCTGGCCAGACCACACCGAGGACCAGCAAAAGGAGGAGCACTACCGAAACAATCGTACGCATCATCCGATTAGGCCTCGAAAGGTATAGGTTTCCGAGTCGACTTCGGATTCCGTGTCGTCGGGTTGGGCGGGGGCAGCGGGTGCAGATGACTCCTCCCGCTCGGCGAGGACCTCTGCAATCAGCCCTGGACGGCGCTTCAACCGCACAGCTTCGGTCGGCGCTTCGACTGGAGACGGCGTTGCCTGCGCCGACTCCGTGCGGCGAACGGATGAAGCCCCACTCGGGACCACTTCGGAGGCGCGCGCGAAGGCACGTTCCCATTTGCCCGCAGGTGTCGCGGGCGCGTTCCCTGGGGCGCCCACAGGCGGCATATCAAGCTCCGCAACGAGGCGCGGAGCCCCAGAGCCGTAGCCAATCAAGAGGCGCCGAACATCGGCACCATCAGGCACCTCCACCACCGCAAGGTGTCCATCTTTGCCCAGCATCGTTCGCTGCACGACACGCATGCGCCCATTGCTCTCGGGCGAGCGACCGACCTGCCAACGCAAGTAGGCCAGCGTGCCGACCAACAGCAAGCCCAGAGGCCATGTCCAACCAGGAACCTCGGGGATGTCTGGTTCTGCCGTTTTTGCGGGCCGCCCAGCGTGAACGGGAACCGATGGGTCACCAAACAGGCGCTCGTAGACTGCGGCCTTTTCCGCATCGACCTTCGTGCTATCCGCAGGCGGCTCATCCCGATTTGTCGCCGGACTGCTCTCCTCGCCACCCGCGCCTTCAGCGACGGGCGCAGGAGCATCCGCCGCGACTACGGGTGCCTCCAAGGGCGGTTCTTGTGCGAATGCAGGCCGACTCGCCAGCAGAATCCACAACAATGAAGCGGCGGTTGTTGGTGTCACAGCACCCTCCGCATCATGCGGGGTCTTGGCTCCGGCCCACCAACTCCGTGACCCGGAGGGCGACACGCTCCCCCACCATCACCAACTCACCGCGTGCGAGCACCTTCCCGCCGACAACCAAGTCAAGCGGACGGTCCATGGGCTGGTCAAGCTCCACGATGTCATCAACTTCCAAAGCGGCAATTTCTTTCAGCACCATTCGACGACGTCCCAATTCAATCACGACATCCACGGGGATGTCGCCCAAAAATGTGACTTCGTCGACGCTGCCGCGCTCACGGCCTGGGTTCATTCATGCCTCCGTGGCGCCCGCATGTTGCCCACGTCGCCGACCTTCCAACTAATACCACGGCGAGACGCATTCGGGCAAGCTGGCAGGCGACTCAGGTAACCTTCTTACGGATCCGAATCGAACGTTGCCCATTCGCGTGACCGGGCTCACCCTGGAGCAGCGCGCGCCCGTTTACACGGACCACGGCAGCATCAATCGGCCCAAGCGGTAGGAGGTCGCCCTCCTGCAGGCCATGCAAATCGCGAACACGCATCGGCAAGCGCGCCATTTCTGCGACCACGTCAACCTGGACCGGGAGCACACGCTCCATCACGGGCTCACGCGCCTCACGCTTTGGTTTGCGGTTCGGCTTGTCTTTCTTTTGCCCCGCACTCCGTAGGGATTGCGTCGGCACCGACATCACCACTTTGCCAAAGTCGTCCTCTTCAGTGCCGACCAAGAAGGTAGCGGCGACGACCTCTTCCTCTCCCACGGAAATGTCGATGATGCGCGAATTTCCGGGGAGACCATCCATCTCGACGATAGGATGCTCGTGATTTGGCCACACCTCGCGAATATCGCGAACCATGTCGCCGAACATTCGCAACGCGATGCGCAGCTCTACTGGACTGAGGGGGCGAGGACCATTGCCATCATCCTGCTCCTCATCGTCGGTAGATGTTTTGTCGCCACCCAGCATCGCGCCAATGATGCGGGTCAACAAGCTGCGCTGCATGACAAAGGCGCCAGGAAGCTGCGGGCCATCAAACCGAGCCAAGCCAAAAACACCGTCCAACGCAACGTCGTCGCTGCGCTTGACGGCCTCGAGGCTCTGGATGACCACTTCCTGAAGGTCGACCTTGATGTTGCTCGACGTACGGTTGACGAGCTTTGCCCGCAACCGGCCACCGACGGCACGGAAGAACTCCTCAATGACGGGCATCGCGTCTTGAGAGTCTTTGCTCCGACCTGCCAGAAGGATGGAGGTGGGGTCACTCATGATGGCCTCGCGGCAATGGCCACGCGGTGGAGGGGGGCAACGGCACTACTGAACAACCACGTCCGTGAAGTAAACACGGTCCACACGGACACCCATGTCTTCGACTTGGACAATAATCCGACGATGAACTTCATCTCGGAGGCGTAGCATACCGTCGGTTCCGCGAAGTTCCGAATAGGTGAAGTCCATCACAAGAAAGTTGATGGTATCTCGGATGGCAGCCTCTTTTTGGCCAATCGCCTCGGCCAGAGTGGTTTTTCCATCCGTGGATTTGCCTTCTAACGAGATGTCGAGAGAGATTTTTCTCCCGCCACTGCCGTCTTTCAGGTTCACGTGGAACTTTTGCAGCGGCACGACCTCCGTACCAATCCCGACCTCCGGACCCGCCGGAAGTGCGCCACCTTCGACGCCTTCGCCCGATGCATCCGCGGGAGCCGCATTGGCAGTTTGGTCGAACACACCGGCAAAGTACAAACCGGCAAAGGTTCCCCCTACCGACAGCACAACCGAGGCGACCACGGCGCCGATGATTGGCACGAGCATTCCGCTCTTCTTTTTCTCTGGGGGAGCGGTCTCTTGGACCTCGGCTTCATCCGCCATTGTTACCTCCATTCGTGACGCGTTCTACCTCATAGACCGCGTCGAAGGCGAGCGCGCTATCCGACCGAATTACGAGTTCCACGCGCCTGTCCCAATTCCGGTCGCCCATCAGATTGTTTGCCGGCCGAAATTGACCGAGCCCGCGTGCTTCCAACCGACTGCCTTCCAGCCCGCTTTGTTGCATTGCCACAACGACCGCAACCGCGCGAGCGGCGGACAGCTCCCAGTTCACCACTGGATCGCCCGTCTCGTCGGTGTGGCCCTCGACTTTGACCTCGACTGGCTGACCCGCGAGCGCCTGCCCGACATCTGCCAACAAAAGGTAAATCGCAGGGTGCAACACCGCACTGCCCGGCTTGAACAACACGCGGTCGTCCAACACAACCCGAATCTCGGTAGGCGTTTGTGTAAGGACCACCATATCATCCGAGAGGTGCCGGCTCAACTGCGCATCAATCATCGACATAATCGGCTGGAGCTTGTTTTCCACCTGAATGTCTTCTTTCTGTTTCGGATCGGTTGGGTCAACCCCCACCACCTGCGCATCGATGCCGTCGACACCGAGCGCCAGCCGAATACTCTCGAACACTGCTTCGACCCGCCCAACTTCTTCAAAGTTGGCCATTGCGATGAGCATAACGAAGAACGTCAGCAGAAGCGTGACCATGTCCGAGTAGGTCACCATCCAAAAGGGAGCCGATGGTGCGCCTGCAGCGCCGTCTGCGGGCTTTTCGCGGCGTTTTTTCTCACCCATCGCAGACACCTCGATAGTCCGAACCCAAGAGCCTCAACAAAGAGACCCAAGGAGCAAAAATCCCGCCTCAGCTCGCTTCCGACAAACGTTCGCTGGGAGGAAGCTGCGCGTTGAGGCGGTCCACCAAGAACCGGGGGCTTTCCCCTGCCAAGATGGACAATAGGCCCTGAACGATGAGATTCTTCTCTGCAAGCTCCTCACTGCTGCGCACTTGCAGCTTGTGCGCGATGGGGAGAGCCACCACGTTCGCGAGAATTGAACCGTAGAGCGTGGTCAACAACGCGACCGCCATTGCAGGACCAATCGCGGCTGGGTCATCCAACGCCTGAAGCATCTGTACCAGACCGACGAGCGTGCCAATCATCCCCATCGCGGGACCATAGGTTCCCCACTGGTTGAAGAAGTCAGCGCCGTCCTTGTGGCGTTCGGTAATCTTGTCAATCTCGTTGTAGAGGACCTCTTCGATGGCGGATGGGTCGTGCCCGTCGACGACCATCTGAATGCCCTTCTTGAGGAACTCGTCTTCTTGGTCGCTCGCCATGTCTTCGAGGACGAGGACGCCTTCCCGCCGTGCGCGCGCCGACATTTCCCGCATCAACTGGAGCACCTGCTCCGGATTCCGCGTTTCGATGAACAGAGCCTTTCGGACAACGGACAGCGCGTTCTTTACATGGCCCGCCGGAAAGCACACAAACATAATGGTGATACTTCCCAGAACGACCATCAGCACCGACGGAATGTCGACGAAGATGGACAGCGGGCTGCCGATGAGAATGGCGCCGATGATCAGTAGTCCGGTGGCAACCAAGCCGCCGATGGTCGCAAGGTCCATGTCGAATCACCTCGTCCGAATCATCGGAGCCACGTGGTGGAACTTGAGAAGTGGGTTGCAAAGCGGCGCAACGGATTTTGATTGGCCGCCCATGCGCGAGGGGGAGACCAGGCTCCACCCCCAAAACCCAGCATCAGACAAGCTGCACCAGCTCCTGCAATGTCGAGTTGGCCGTCTCGACCATTCGGGCATTGGCCTGGTAGGTACGCTGCGAAGTGATCATCGAAATGAACTCACCTTCGAGGTCGACGTTCGACAGCTCGAGTGCGTTTCCGACAATCTTGCCGCGACCACCCGTGCCCGCATCACCCACAACCGGGCTGCCCGACGCATTGGTATCGCGGAACAACGTTCCACCCACCTTTTCCAGCTCCGCATTGGCTGCGAACTTGGTCAGGATAACGCGGCCAAGCACGATTTCGTCGCCGGAGGAATAGCGACCCACCAGCTTTCCATCCGCGTTCACGGTGAGGCTGATGAGGTCGCCGGGGGGGAAGCCATCCTGGGTGATGCCGGAGTGGGCGGAAGCGCCAGCCAACATCCGCACATAGCCATCGGTGGTCGCGCCGGTGGTATCCATGCCGAAGTCGAACGTAATGTCCTGGGCGGCAGCACCGGTAAAGTTCCATGCGTTGGTAGCAGAGGTCTGGTTTTCCGTAAACGCGGCCATGGTGCCATCCGTGTTGAACGACACGGTGCCGGACGCGATGGTGAACGCACCATCCGGAACGGCAGCGGCAGGAAGGCCTCCGGTGGTATCCGTGACGGAGGTGGCATCTACAACACCGTACCAGTTCCAGGTGTTGCTACCCGCGTACTCGTACATCACCGTGACTTCGTGGGCGACCCCCAGAGAGTCGTAGACGGTGATGGATGTCGCAAAGTCGGAGGCATCCGCCGCAGCTTCTAGCGTGTCCACAGTGCCGTCCATGGTCAACGCCGAAACGCCGCCCGTCACGACGGCTTCCGCGTCGAGCGTGGCACGAACGGTGATGGACGCGGTGGCGACGGGCTGGATGGCGTCGAGGTCAAGCTGAAGGTCGTCGACCGTGCCACCCAGTACGCCATTCGTCGCGTTGTAGCCCTGGAGACGAAGGCCTTGCGCGTTGACGATATAGCCATCCTTGTCGATATAAAACTGCCCGGCGCGGGTGTAATAGGACGCATCGCCGTCGTTGACAGCGAAGAAGCCGTCGCCGGAAATGGCCAAGTCGAGCGGATTTTCACTGTTTTCGAGTGCACCTTGCCCGAACAAGGTCTGCAGGTTGTTCATGCCCGCGCCTTTGCCAAGCTGCGAGGGTCCGGACAACCCGAACACATCCTGGGGAAGGTAGTCGGCAAACTCCGAGCGCGTACCCTTGAAACCCACCGTGTTCATGTTTGCGATGTTGTCGCCAATCACGCCCAGATTGGAGCTCGACACCACCAGACCAGAAGTTGCCGTGTTGAGTGTACTGAAAAGAGACATCGGGCCTCCACAATCTTGTTCAAGTGGCAGTGCTAACAGCACCAGGGAAGACCACACATACATCGGATGTGTGGGGGCAGGCCTCCGCGGACGCCTCAACGGCCATCTTTGGTCCAGCCTGGACAGCGACCACCCTTCTGGTGGTCACCGATAGGAATTCAAGGAAAATGCAAGGGGATGCTATCGAAGAACCATCGCTGAGTCGATATTGGTGAATACGCTACCCATGGCTTCCTTGCGGGTCATCGCCGTAATGATGGTGCGTTTTGGAACGCCCACAATGAAGGCGTGGTCACCAAAAAGGAGCAATGATTCTCGCGCGTCTTTCTCCGACAAACGGTCGACCGCTGACGACAATTCGTCCAAATCTTCTTCCGTAAGCTCGATGCCTCGGCTCTCCAAACGACCGAGCGCATGGCGGGAAAAGTTGATGGACGAAACAGACTCGTCACCTTCCGACATCGAAACGACATCGGTGGGCGCAGCGTTGGTCGGCGCGAGGACGCGCTCCAACGCATGCTCGAACGCGGTGTGCCCACTGCCTTCATCGACCCGCGTACCGGGTGCAGACGGCGCGACGCCCCGCGCGGCGGGGCTGATGCGCGGCAATAAGGAGCCGAAGTGAAGCGGCTCGACCACCAACGGATCGGTCACGGCTGTTCCTCGGTGTCATCCGCCACGACGGTTGGCGAATACACTTCCAAAATGTCGCCGAGGTTGATTTCGGCACCACCCATCGAGGGCACGGGGGTGCCCGTCTCGAAGGACATGCCGTCGATGATGCCCTCAACAATCGTGACGATTTCGGCGGACGGGTCGTCGCTTGTGATCGCAAAAGTATAGACGCCTGGCTCGGCTTGGGCACCCGAGATGGTCTGGCCATTCCACGAGATGTCGTGGGAACCAGCGTCGTAGTTGCCGATTTGTTCGGTCCACACCACCTTGCCCGACTCGTCCATCACCGTGAAGCTGACGTTTTCGAGGTTGGTGTCGGACTCGAAACCAACCGTTGCAGCGTTTGCACCGTCGTACGCGAAGCTGTCGCCATAAGCGCGCACTTCTTGGCCCAACAACTGCGTCATCGACGCGTTGTTCATAGATGCCATCGCCAAGTACAGCGATTCCAACGAGGAGTTCGCGTTGGTGAGCTGCTCAAGCGAGGAGAACTGCGCCAACTGGGCAACGAACGCTTCGTTGTCCTGTGGGTCCAAAGGGTCTTGGTTCTGCAGCTGGGTCACCAGGAGGTTGAGAAATGTCTCCTGACCCATCTCCGAACTGCCGTAGACCGGCTGCTGGTTTGCGACCGTCTCGTAGCTGCTGATGTTGTCGATGGTGCTCATTTCCGCCTACTCCTCAAGCCCGTCGGTCCAAAAGGCGCCGTGGGTCGACCTTTACTACTTCGTCCGAAGAAGCGGGAGCATCGAACTCCGCAACGCCATCTTCGTCCGCTGAATCATATGCGCCATCATCCGCCGATGCGTCGAATGAAGCGAGACCGTCCCCGCCATTCTCTCGCAACGAGGCGTCGATGTCACCTTCGAGGTGTTGAATCTCTGCGACGAAGTCGCGGTGAGAGCGAACCTCAACAGCGTAACCATCTGTGTCCCGCGTGATGCCGACCTGCAAGGCCCGTCTCCCCTCACCGACCCGCACATCGAGGCGCTCGATGGGGCGCTCCGGCACCCAAAAGGCGGACTCCGGTGCGGACTGGCTTGGCTGCGGCAATGCTTGAGCGACTACGGTGCCACGAGGCGCAACGCCACCCGCATTTCGCGCCGTTGTCCCCTCCGTTGGAACCTCTGCCAACGAGGAGGGCACCGGACCCGCGCGGACCATTCCCGCGGCAGTGGCGGGAACCGGACGAGCAGCGAGCTGCGGACGGGTCGCAGATGAGGGCGGCGCTTCGTCCTGCACGGCGTCATCGAGAAACAACCACGGGGAGTCGTCAAACGTTCGCGCAGACGGCTGCGGCGCCCGGAGGTTGGTGGTGACGGGACCCGGAGTCGCGGCCTTTGCCGTCCAGCGAACCATCGAATCGTCTTTGCGAACCAACGAAGGAGGCGCACCCGCAATTGTCGCACGCGGCATAGGCGCATCCACTTCATCGGTCGGGGCCACGGTGCCGATGTCGAAAGGACGCACAAGGTCAGCGTCTCCCGCTTCCGCCGGAATCGCGTCCACGAGAGCGGTTGGGGGTACACCCGCCGCCCTGAAATCTGGGGAGACCGGTCTACCAGAATCGACCCCCACCTTTGGCGCCACTGACCGCAAATCCGGCTTGGGATTTGCTCCCACGCTAGGGGTGGGCACAACCACCGGCGCGCCGTCGAATGCGCCGGCCATCGCCGGAAGATGGAAGTCCGCGTCCGCCAACAAAACCGAAGGGGGTGTGGCTCCTGGCAACGGACGGGGGCCAGCTTCGAGCATAGAAATCGGAGCCGGCGCGAGGAACCCGCGAGCTTGTGCCGTTTGGTTCGCAGACGGCACGGTCGGCGCCGCAGCCGCCCCCCCCAGCGCTGCCCGTCCGAGCGGAAGCCGCGGAGTGGTGCCCAGACCTGCAACGGAAGGGTCAAGCAGCGGCGACAAGGCCGACTGGACCGCGACCACTTCCAACTGCGCCTTGTGCACATCGACGTCCGCAAGTACACCTGCTGCCGCCATCCAATCCTGAAGTGCCGAAGGCGGCTCCTTTGCCCAACGGTTGGGAATTTCTCCCACCGCGCCGTCAACCCAGGCCGACACTTCGTCCTCGGTCAGATGGACGGCATCCGGACTCTGCACTTCGGAAGACCCAGCGCCAAGCGGCCCCAGTTTTCCCCCCGACAGTCCGAGCAAAGCACCCGCTGGTGTCATCCTTCCTCCGGCGCCGTCAAAGCTGCGCGTCCAATTCGCTCCGCAAGGTCGGACGCCCGCTGGGGGTCCATCGCCGCCAATGTCTTGCCCGCCTTTTCACGGTTCATGCGCTCCAGGACTTCTAATGCAATCGCATCTTCCGTAACGGAGAGAATCGCCGCGGCTTGGTTGGGCCGCATGCTTTCGAACATCTTCACCAAATGCGCCACGCGGGCTTCGCGGTCGGAGTCCAGCTCCGCCAACATGCCACGAATCTCGTCCCGGATTTTTTGGAGCTCTAACAAGCGGCCTTCGAGCGCAGATTCTGCCGCGCGAAGGTCTTGCTTTTCGTTCTCGACAAGCTCTTCCCGACGCTTGAGCGCGGCGTCCTTGCGCATCAAGAGCGAGTAAAGGCGGTCTTTGCCCTGGTCAGCCGTGGCCCGCACGCCCAGAGGCCCAGAGTCCGGTGCGCCACGGGCAACCGAAACCCCATAGCCACCTGCGCCGCCGAGGAGCAGGGCACCAAGTACCAGTGGAAGGGTTCGATTCATCGTTCGGACTCCCGCCACCATCGAATGGTGGCCATTTCATCGAGGCGTCGACCTTCTCGCCGGCGTTCTTCAAACGCCACCCGCGCATCGAACTGCTCCAGCGCAATCTCGACCACGCGCGCATTGCGGTCAGCGTCCACCAACTCTGCGCGACGCTCCGCTGCACTTCGCGCACGCTCTTCTAAAATAGCGCTTTCCCGGCGAAGATCGACCTCCAATCGCAAGCGGTGCGAATGGGAAGCAGCTAACCAATGGGCCTCGCCCACTTCGAGCCCCAACTGCTCTGCTTCGCGCGACTGGGCCATTGCATCATGAACGTGGTAAACACGCCCTTCTTGCACCTGCCGCGCTTGTTCGGCTTCCACAAACGCAGTCTGCGCAATCCGCTTTTCGAGGGTGCGGATGCGCATCACGGTCGCCAGTGCTTTTCTCATCCAGCACCTCGCGGCTTACGAACCACAGGCCGACGCGCGGTCGCCTGGGCACGCACCGATGCTACCTGCTGGAGGCGCCGTACGCACTCATTGAATTCGGTCGCGTCGGAAACCACTTGGCGCAGAAATGCCAAAACCTGCGGATTGGACGCAATTGCGGTGTCTACCTCCGCATCGGCACCTTGTTTGTATGCGCCGAGGCGAATCAACTCTTCGTTTTCCCGGTATGTCGCCATCATGGCGCGCACGCGCGTCGCCATATTGACATGGGCCGGCGCGACGGTCGCGGGCATTGTGCGGCTCACGCTCTGCAGCACGTCAATGGCAGGGTAATGTCCCAAAGACGCCAAACGGCGCGCGAGAACAATGTGGCCGTCGACAATACCGCGAACGGTATCGGCGACAGGGTCGTCCATGTCCTCGCCTTCTACCAGTACGGTCAAAAAACCGGTGATGCTCCCTACAGGTGCACCGGGCCCAAGGCGCTCCAACACCTTTGGCATCAACGTGAACACAGACGGCGTGTAGCCCTTCGTTGCGGGCGGCTCCCCCGCGGCCAGGCCAATCTGCCGCTGGGCCATCGCAAGTCGGGTCAGGCTGTCGACCATAAACAGGACGTCTTTTCCTTCGTCTCGGAAATGCTCGGCAATTGCGATGGCCGAAAGCATAGCCTTCACCTGCAAGACGGGACTGTGGTCGCTTGTGGCGATAACGACCACGCTTCGCGCCATGCCTTCGGGTCCAAGGTCGCGCTCTAAGAACTCCCGAACTTCTCGACCACGCTCTCCAATCAGCGCCACAACGTTGATGTCCGCCCGGCAGTTGCGCGCGACCATTCCCATCAGCGTGCTCTTGCCAACGCCGGAGCCGGCCATGACGGCGATACGCTGACCGCGCCCGAGCGTGAGCAAGCCGTCGATGACCCGAACACCCGTCTCGAGTGGCTTCGAAATGACTTGACGGCGCATAGGGTCAGGCGCGGACGCGCTCAAGGGACGCCGAAACGGGCAACCACTCAATGGCCGCCCGTCCATCGGATTGCCCATGGGGTCGATGACCCGCCCCAACAGACCGGGCCCCGTTGGGACGCTCAGAACTTGGCTTTGTACTTCCACCGGCGAGCCGTGGGCGATGCCATCAACGGTGCCGAGAGACATCAGCAGTGCCCGGTTTTCACGAAAACCAACCACTTCGGCCAAGGTCGAACCAATCGCCGCCAACTCGCCGACCGCAACGCCGGGAAGCTCGGCCTCAATGACGGTCCCCACCACCTGCAGGACCCGTCCACGGCGCACCACCGCCGGTCGACGGCCAAGATGGCCCGAGAACCGCCGCACGCCAAGCAATGACGGCGCACTATCGGCCACGCGCACCCTCGCCATCGGCACGCCAATCGGCAGCCGCGCCCAAGACGGCTCCCAATGCCGCATTCAAGGACCCATCGACGAGACCACCTTCACTGACAACGCGGCAACCTCCGCGGAGGCTGCGGTCTTCCCGGACCTCCCACTGGGGCCGGTGTGATAGATGCGTGCGCGCGAGAGGAACATCCACGGGACGCACGTATACAACCACATTTCGTGCCGACGCCAGCTGCTCGCAGGCCTCCGAAAGGCGCCGCTCCAGGAGCCCCGACAGCGCCTCCGGCAACGCACCCGCGAGATGCTCAATCGCAGCCACCACGACGTGTCCAACGTCGTCGCGCACTTCTTGAATCAGCGCCAAGCGCAACGCATCCACGGCATCGGCGACCTGGCCGAGCCGCTTTTCTTGCTCGACTTTCTTGTTCAGCTCGTCTTGCATCGACGCGCGGCCTTGTCGATACCCTTTTTCTTCGGCTTCCCGCACCATCGCAGCCACTTCATCGGCCGTGGGACCGGGAGGAACGGCGTTGGGGTCCGGCCCTGGGTCGGGCTGCGGCATGGGGAAAATGGTGCGCGGCTTGGGCAGATTTGCCACGTCAAACAACAAGCGCGGGTCACGATGAAGGTCGGAGGACCGAATCGGTACTACGACCTCCGGCGTCACCTTAGAAGAGGGACCGCGAACGACCTCTTGAAATGGCCGAGCAGGAAGCTGCATCGGGACGAACTTCTTCGCCACGAATCACCCCTCGTCGTCGTCTGCGCCCATCGGCAGGTAAATCGAACCATCCTCGGCCAACGTGAGCGCGGCCGCGACGATTCGTTCTTGGGCTGCACGCACACGGGACTTCGGCACCGGTCCCATGATGTCCATTTCCTCGCGAATGTCTTCGGCTGCACGCTTCGACACGTTTGCGAGGAAGAGGTCGACGAGCTTTGGCGAAGCGCCCTTGAGGCCAAGCACCATGTCGTCCCGGTCGACCTGCTTGAGCACCGTCTGCACAGCCATTGGCGTAAGCGCAGCGAGGTCCTCGAAGACAATCATACGACGGCGAAGAGCATCGGCAAGCTCCGCATCTTCGTCGCCAACCATCTCCAGAATCATGCCGTTGTCGCTGCGGCTCATCCGGCCCAAGACCCGCGCCGTTGAGTCAACACCGCCCACGTCGAGGTGGTCGTCTTGCCGACCCAGCGCAGCACGAAGCGCAGAGATGACATCGTCAGCCAGCTCGCCCGGAATGCGCTTGAGCCGCGCCATACGAACGGTGATGCGCGCCTTCGCATCGTCGTCAAGGTACTTGAGCACCCGCGCGGCGTTGTCCTGCCCCATCAAGCACATTGCAACAGCTTGGGTTTGGGGATGCTCATCTTTGAGCATGGCGGCAACACTTTGGGGCGGCCGCATGGCAATGAACTGCTCAAACTCGCGGTTTACGCGGCGATTGATGACCGGTAGCAGGTCATTACGGCGACCTTCGTCCAATAGTCCTGGCAGCACCTTCACGACGAAGTCAGGCCCCGAACGGGGCATGAGGCTCACTTCGTGCAAGTCGCGCACAAAGTCGCCAATAACCGATTCAATTACGCCGGCTTCGACGTTTTCGATGGTGCCCATTGCAAGGCCCACCGCACGTACGTCGTCGTCACCCAACTGCCGAAGCAGGTTTCGAGCCACCTCCTCGTCCAAATACATGACGAGAATGGCAGCGCGCTGGGCACCGCTCAGCTCGGACTCGGACGCTTCCGAAGCCATCAGTAGACTCTCCACCCAAACATGGTGATTGGACGCCCGTAGGAATCGTCCGTTTCAGGCAAACCGGAGGCGGACACCACACCACAAACGCGGCTGCCGGACATAGCGCACCCACGGGATTTCGTCACCCTTCGCGGATCCAGCGATGAAGGACTTGCGCTGTGGCTTCCCGCTCCAGGTCGACCAAGCGGTTGAGGTCTGCCGCATCAACGTTCTCGAAGTTGTCAACCATACTGCGAAGTCGCTCCGTGAGGTTGCGACCCGCCTCCCGCGCCGCTGGATCGTTGGGGTCGAGAAAGTCCATACCCAACGCTCCCCCAGGCCCCGACCGCCCATCGGTCAATGCGGCAGCCGCGTCGGCTGCAGCAGGCTCCAAAGCAGGCGGAAGCGGCGGCTGGGCCGCTTTCGAGACCGCCGACACCAACGGACGAATGACCAACAAGAAGAACAACACGACCGCTACAATCAGGAGACTCCACGCCTGCAGCGACTCGCCGAAAAACGAAGCGACAGTTTCAATGTTTCGACTGTCAGACTCTTCCGTCGGTGTGAACGGCAAAAAGCTGACGGTCAAAGCATCCTTGCGCGTCGAGTCGAAGCCCATCGCGCTCCGCACCGTGCTCTCAATTTGCTTCTGGAGTTCGGCTTCGCGCTCCTCCAGCTGCGCCGGACTCGGCTCTTCTACACCCGAGGCCACAAGAGCGGCCTTGGCGAGCGCTGCGATGCGGTCCTTGTTGACAATAACTGCGGCGCTCACGCGGCTTACGGTGCCCGGTGCTTGGGTCTCCCGCTCTTCGATACGGGTCGGCTCGTAGTTGTTGCGGGTATCCGACAACACCGAGTTTTGCGTCTGGGCTTGGCCGTTCGGGCCACCTTGCTCGGGAAGCGCGCTTTGCGCTCCCGGAATCCCCGAAGGACGGGAGGATTCCTTTTGCTCTTCCCGATTGCTCTCGGAAATGAGCGCCTTTTCCTCGGGGTCCACCCGCCGAACGATACGGTCGGAGGAGCTGGTTTCAACCTCAACGGTGACCCCGACAGAAATCTCCGTGCGCGAACCGAGGACCCGCACCAACGCTTCTTCGATGGCAGATTGTGTCCGGGCTTCTTCCGCCAAGCGGACTTCAAATAGAGTGGGAACGCCCGACATCGTCGCGTCGTCGCTCCCGCCTCCGCTCAACAAGGTGCCTTCGTGGTCGACCAAGGCGACGTTTTCTGCACGCAGGCCATCGACCGCGCCCGCGACCAGCGCCGTGATGCCCTGGCGCTGCCGCTTCGACAATGTGCCGCCAGGAACCAATTTCACAGTCACTGCAGCAGACGCGGCGCGCTCGTCCCGAAAGAACGGACTGCGTTCCGGCAATACGACATGAACCTTCGCCCACTCAATGTCTTCCAGACTGCCAATGGTGCGCGCAAGCTCGCCCTGCAGACCCCGCTGATATGCCCAATCTTCCCGCTTGGGGGAGGTGCCGAGCTCTACCGAGTCGAGCACCTCAAATCCGATGATTTGCCCCGCTCGCGCGCCGGCAATGCGCGCCAAGCCTTCATTCTCTGGTGCGACCGATATGCTTCTGCCGTCGCTGCTTACGCGATACGCGATGCCATCCGCGGCCAACGCATCTGCGACCGCTTGCACGGAACCAGGGTCGCTGGACGTAAACAGCGTACGGTTGTGGTCCTGGGCACTCCATGTCGCAACACCCGCTACGGCAAACACCGCCATGACAAGCGCAGCAAGGAGAATCCGCTGCTGTCCGGGCTGCAAAGCCTGGTAATAGGTGCGAATTTGTTCGAGGATACCGTTCACGGATGCCTATCCAATCAAAAAGGGCAACGGGAAGTGCGACCGTCAGCCAAATTCAGGCAGAAACCACAGGCGAAGACAAGCGACAGTTCGTCAGATTTGCATGCTCATGATTTTTTCGTAGGCTTCGACCGCCTTGTCGCGTGTCGAAACCATCAACCGCAAGCTGATATCCGCTTCTTGGAGCGCAATCATGGTGCCATGGAGGTCTGCTTCTTCACCCGACGCAACGCGAGCCAACCGAACATCGGCGGCATTGAGTTGGGTGCTGACGCCCTTCATCGCCGAGTCCAGGCGTTCTGAAAACGCTTGGCCATAATTCGAGACAGCCGGCCCTGCCGAAATTTCGGAGGCCGCCGCCGTTACTTGGGGAAGGATGGGCTGGATGGGCATGAACTACCTTCCGATTCGCAGAGCGCTGTCGGCAAACTGGCGTGTGGTACGAACGACGTTGGTGTTGGCTTCGTAAACACGGGAAGTGGTCATCATGTCGACCATTTCTTCCAGGATGTTCACGTTGGGATATGCGACATATCCCTCCGCGTCGGCATCGGGGTGGCCCGGGTCGTAGACCAACACGGGAGGCGCATCGGACGTCACGACGTCTGTGACTTGAACCCCGGACATGGCCTCTTCGAGCGTGTCATCAAAGCTGACGGACTCCGCTTGAAACACCGGCATTTTGCGACGGTAGGGACCCGAACCATCCTCGGTTCGCGTCGACCGCGCATTGGCCATGTTGCTCGCGACCGCCTGCAGCCGTACGCGCTGGGCGGACAAGCCACTGGCCGAAACACTGAAAACGTCCAGAAAGTCCACGAAGTCTCCAGGTCAGAACCAGAAATTAGGAGTTGGCGCCGTTGTTGGCTGCATACCGAAGCATCGCAATGCGCTGGCTGAGACCAGTCGACACTGCATCATACATTACGGAATTTTCCGTGAGGCGCACAACCTCTTTGTCGGGGTCGACAGAGTTGCCATCGGTTTGCCAAGGCGCGGGCTCAATCTCTTCCACTTCGGGCATTTCGGGATCCGCTCCGGGCCCCAAAAGGTGCCGCGTGTCGGTACGCGAAAGGTCGAGCTCGCGATTGCGGCCAACCGCCTGCGCCAAGATGCGGTCGAAGGGAATGTACTTCGCACGATACCCAGGAGTGGAAGCATTGGCGATGTTTCCCGCCGTCAGACCATGCTGGGCGTAGCGGAGGTCCAAGACCTTGCCAAGACCGTTGTGCAGTCGGTCAAACAAGTATGCGCTCATGGTTCCTCTCGAAACAAACGCCGGCCCAAGTGAACCCGCGACCAATGCTCGCCGCAGCCCCACGACATTACACCAAGCGGCTGCGAGGTGTAATGGGTGGTTTCCGTATTTCAGCCGGAAACCGAAAGTACGACGAAACGCGGGAACAATCAACCGACCGACCATAGCGGGTCCGCACGGGTACCGCGAGGCCCGCGTAACGCTTGTCCCCAAACCGCCACCAACCAACTGCGACAAGACGTTGACTGCACCAAGCGATGCCGCCGGCGTTCAGCGATTCCAGGGAATCTGTTGGCGCGTTGCAAGCTCGGCTTCAAATTCTGCGTCACGCTGATAATCTTCGGCCATATTGGACCAGACACCACCGCGCTCTTGGAGTTGTTCGATCAACTCCCGGTCTGACCAATTGGCCGCAACGGCGGCCAAGCCGACGGCATACTGCAGCTCTGCTTCTAGCAGCGTGCGCACTTCTCCGCGCAATGCGTCAGCTCTTTCGTTCGCGACCACGGCGATGCCGCTTCGTGCCGCACCCGCGCCCAACTCGCCGCGGGCCACCTCGGGCAAAACCCGCGCAAGCTGCGCGCGGTCGGCCGCATCTTCCTCATCGAGGCGCGCGATTCTACTCGCCGCAATTTCCGCGGCCTGTCTCGCCGCAGAAGCCGCACCCGCCGAATCACCCGAGGCGACCAAGCACCGCGCGAGCGCAAGCCATGGGCGAGATTCATTCATTTGCGATGGCTCGCCTTCTACCGAAGCAAGGCGCCGCAACACGGGGACCGCCCGCGCACATTCGTCGTTGTTTGCATCGATCAACGCGAGCTTCAACTGCGCATCGTCGCGAAATGCGGGGTCGGTTGCTGCTCTACGCAATGCCGCGGATGCACCGGGGAGGTCATTCTTTCCTGCAAGGAGGCGCGCTTCGAGCAAGTCAACCTTCGCCGCAGGGATGGCCTGTTGGTCCATCTGGCGCAAATAAACCAAGGTATCGAGGCCGGCCTTCCACACTTCGTCGCCTGGCGTACCAAATGGCACGACCTGCCCCGCCTCGCCCACCTCGGCCGTGGGGTCGTGGGGTTCGGCAGGTGCGTCCGGCAATCGCTCGGCCCCCTCCCCCACTTGCGCATACAGCTCCGCGAGGTGGTACACCAGCTCCGCATCGTCGGCGCCCGTCTCAAACAACACCTGCACCGCATCGCGCAGCGCGACCACGGCGCGCTCCGGCAGACCGACCTCTTCGAAGGCACGCGCAACATCGACCAACGATGCAGGAGATTGCACCGCGCGACGAACCGTCGGGCTCCACACCGCTTCGTGGAGCGCAGCAATGTCGAACCACCGCTTGGACGCGGCCAAGTCGGTCACGTAGTCCGAGTAGACGTTCCAAAATCGCTCCGGAACGTCGGACCCACTCGCCTTTTGGGGGTAGCGACGGAGAATCAACGCGAGGTCGTTGATTGCGTCTTCACGCGACCCAATCGCGCCGTCTACCTGCGACAACAGGTAGAGCGCCTCTGCGCCCGCATCGGACCGTTGCATCGACGTTTGCACCAAACCCGGAATCAACTCTGCCCATGCGCGCGGGTCGGAACCCGTTTGGTGAAGCTCCAAAAACAAATCACGCGCACGCGCCAACTCAGGAGAGGCCGACGACCACATCACCGCCGCTTGCTCGACATTGCCCTCGTAGCGGTCGTAAAAACGCGCATCACCCAAGCGAAGGTAGTACCGCGACCGCTGGCCATCGCTCAACATCTCGGGCTTGACAGCCTCCAAAATATCACGACTCTCGGCGACGCGACCGTCCATCTGCAGGAGCTCCGCCGCGAGCATGAGCGGACCACTTTCGCGCGTCGATGCCCACAACAAACGCCCCGTTGGTGCGCGTGCGGGGATGCCCGTTTGAAGGCTAATGAGGGCCAAGCCTTCGAGGACGGAGTCGTGGTCGGCACCGAGCGCGTAAGCCTCTTTGTACCACTGGCGCGCTTCGTCGAAGTTGTTGCATTGCAACTCGGCCCGGGCTCGTTCCAACGCAATTTCGCGTTGGGGAATATTGCCGGGGCGCGCACTAATATGGGCAAAATAGTAGCGCGCCTCGCGTCCAAATCCACGCGCCAAATAATAATACCCCAAATAATAGAGGTATTCCTGATGAATGGACGTTCCCGGACGCGCGGTAAGCATGCGCCTTCGCGCGGCGTCAAGGTTCTCCGAAGTAGCCTGAAGTACGCCTTTGGGCGTTCGCGTGAGTGCGAAATCGTATTCCCACGATTCCATTCGTTGGGAAATACTGTCGCCGGGCAGCACACGGAAAATAGACGCTGGCTCAACAACAGGCGCTACTGGCGGCAACTCGCCAGAAATGAGTTGGTCTAAGGTAGGCGCGCTCTCACGGCCTCGCGCAGGTGGCGCACTTCCGGGAACGACCCGAAACAAGACATCCGCGCCTTCGCGCTCGATAGCGAGGTCCATCGGCTTGCCATTGGGGCCCGGCCGTAGTGCAGCACGAAGCAACCAAACGCCACCACCGCGTTCGACTGCGTCCATCGAAGCAATCTGCGCGGTGTTTCCCTGAAACAATGCACGTACATCGACGCCTTCATCGACATTGCGCGCATACATCTCGACGATTCGTCCGTTTGGACGCGGCAAGCGCTCGACGGTGGCACGTTCGCCGAATCGTAGGCGAACAACATCTTCGCCGAGAGGACCCTGCTCTGCAGGAGCTTCCGTCGCCGCCTGTGCCGCAGCAGGAGACGATTCCTGCGCAGACGAATCGTAGGGCAAGGCAGTCAACAGGGCGGCCAACACCACCCATGGAGACCTTTGCGCGTAGGACTTCCACCGAAGAACCTTCATCGAGGACCCTCAGAACCGTGCTACGACGCCGGCACCAATACGCCAAGCGGAAAAATCAAACCCGACGCCAGTTCCAAACGCCTGATGCTGGCGACGACCTACCATCAACTCAATATCCACGCCGCTGGCGCCCACCGATTTGTCGGGACGAAACGACGGCTGCACAAAGGATGTGTGCACGCGAACGCCGGTATGGAGGTCAAACCCAGGCTTCGCGCCGCTCACTGTTCCGGCGTCGGTGCGCTCGGAAAAGACCGCCATCGCAAACCCACCTCCCCAAAATGCCTCGGCAGCACCGAGATCTTTGGAGGCGACGAGGCTCAACGTGACCGGCACCAGCTCGAGCGCACCACCCGCTACCTGTCCGACCGTCTCTCCCGAACGAATGATAGAACGACCGGAGTCCGCCATTGTTCGCATGTAGCCCAGCTCGATTTCCGATGAGAGCCACGACGTGATGCCGAAGCTAGCAAAGCCAGCACCGGAGAACCGGCTCGACCGGTAGTTTTCAACGATAGCGGCGTCCTGCCAAATCTCGCCTACACCGCGAAAACCTGCCAAAACGTCCATGCGCGGCCGCTCCGACGAATCCTGCGCAAATGCAGGCCCCGTCAATCCGACAACGGCGATAATCAAACTACCGAACATCTACGCCTCCGCGGACCTCACGCCCGCTTCGACAACCGTTGCGCACGATGATGAGCTTGCAGGTGATTGTATCCTTGAATCCCTTCCCTGCCCTTGGCGATGTCGTGCAGCCGGCGACGGATGTTATCCATCTCCTCGCCGGCAATGTCCATCAGCAACGAAATTTCTTCTGACACCGCCTCTAAGTCTCGCCTCGACAATCCAGCGGTGCGCTGCGGAAGGTCTTGGAGCACGTCCGCCAGCACGTCGGTAGGAAAGTCCTCCCCCAACTCCGCTGCGCGCCGAAGCTCCGTCAACTCATCCAGCAACGAAATCACGATTTTTCGCCCACGCGGAACGCTTGGTTCCAGCCGTCCAGTAGGTTCTGGGTAACGGCAATGGTGTCATCCAGCCGAGAGGTGGACCGCTCCAAACCCGCCCGACCCAGCTCGGCAATCAACCAAGTATAGAGCCGTGCAAGATTTCCGGAAAGCTCCGGTGCAACGGAATGGTCGAGAGCGACCATGAGTTCGCCGAAAATATCGCGAACTCGACGAAGGTGGTTTCGAGCGTCGTCCGCGATTCCCTTTTCCATGGCGGTGCGCGCATAGATCTGGTACCGGACGGCGGCCTCATACAACATGATGACGAGCTCTTCGCGAGAAGCGGAGCCCAGATTTACAGCCTTGTACTCGGCGATGCCGCGATGCACGTTGCCCTCAATCAATCATGCCAGCATGACGCTGCCCCGAAACGGGACACACATCAGCCGGACGTGGTGGTCAGCGAAGTAAGCATGGTGGCGATGTAGGCCTGCGAGCCTTGCATCTGCCCCATTACTGACTCCATGCTGGTAAACTGTTTGCGCAGACGCGCCTCCAGACGGTCGAGGCGGTCCTGCATGGCGTCCACATCATCGTTCATTGAGGAGATACGCTCCTCAATGGTGTCCTTTCGGACCGACAACGTGCCTTCCGAAGAGTCGGTATAGACGTCGAGTTGCTCTTTCATCGCCGTAATGAAGCCCGCATCACTCGTGAAGAGGTCTGCGACTTGGTCGGGCTCTGCCAACAGGACTTCCTGGAACTTCTCCGAATCAATCGACAGCTTGCCGTCGCTATCCGTTGAAATACCAATCAACGAGAGCGCATTGTAGTCCTGGCTCAAGCCGGTATAGGCAGAGGTGACACGGAATGCCATCCCCTGCGACACCCGACGAACACCGGATTCACCCACGAAGGCGCCACGAATCCCTTTGTCGTAGTCGTACATACTGTTGGTGGAAATGAAGTTGACCACCTCATTGTATGCATCAACGAACGCTTGGACCTTGTCTTCGATGGCGTCAGGGTCGGACGAAACGTCGACGGTGACCGGACCATCTGTCTCGCCCGTGATGGTGATGGTCATGCCAGGGACTGCGTCGGTGACCGTATTGGAGTTCGCGGTGACATCTACGCCGTTGATGGTCAACAGTGCAGACGATGCTTCCACCTTGCGATTTGCGGTGTCGTCTACACCCAAAGATGCTGCGACACCACCATCCGAAGCCGAAAAGTCGAATGAATAGTCGGCACCGCGGTCGTCGCCCTGAATGACCAACCGATAGGGGTTGGTAGCATCCCCAGTGTTCATCACATACGCAGTAACGCCGTCGACATCGTTGATCTCGGAGGCAATCTCTGTGAGAGAAAGGCCGGTTGTGTCGATGGTCGTGGTGGTGCCGTTGTAGTCGAACGCCAAGTTCCCGCTCATCCCGGCGTCGGTGGACTTGTCGGAAAAGCCCAATCCTACCCACTGCTCGGCGCGGGCCATCTGCGAAATGTCGATTTCGTAGGAGCCTTCGACGGCTTCCCCGTTCACCTCAACCGCGAATGCCCCGGAATCTTCATAGGACGCGGAAAAGCTACGGAAGTCGCCGATTGCTTCCATGTCTTCGAGAGATGTTTTGAGGTCCTCGATGCGGCTGACAAGGTCCGAAATGCGTTCCGACTTCACCTCATACGAGGAAATCCGCGCTTGGATGGCCTGCTTGGGTACACCGGATGCGGACAGCATCGCGTTAATGAGGCTGGTGGTGTCGATACCGGAAAGGATGCCGTCGACCTTGACTGTCATGCCGTACCTCCGCGAGGACCTCTACCCAGTCCCGCATAGAGCGAGACCAGAAACCACGAGCGACCAGCGTATTGTGTCACAACGAACGAGGAAAATTGGACGGACAGCAAAATGCGAAGGACCGAGAAGCAAACGCGCCTTCTCATGGCATCAATCACAAACCGCCTGCACCGTTTCTCCAACACCGAAGACGATTTCGTCCTGGCATGGTGGCGCAAGCAACTCCAACGAACTCGTTGCCGGACCGCATCCGATCGAACGTGATGGACCCTACTTCATCAAGTTTAGGGGTGCACGGGCCGCAAACACACGACCCTGCAATGTCGTCTTCGGCTGAAGACGGGCAAAAATTGAGCCGCAACTTCACATCTTCCAAGAACCATTATCCTTGCGAAGCCACGCGCGGTCCCACGCGAACGCAATGAACGCCGGCGACCGCTCATCCTTCGGAGCGCCGCCCACCTCCTCGCTCGCCTACTTCAAATTCGCGAGAAGAGCAGGCTGCTGCGCGCGTTGGCGGTGACCTGCAGCGCTGCTTCAAATGATTGCTGCAGCTCGAACAGATTGGTGAATGCATCTACAGCATCGGCATCAACGAGTGCCGATTCATGCTCCGCCAAGGTAAGCCCCAAATTCGTGGCCATGTCACGCCCATCCTCGGCGCGCAACATCTCCCCACCAACAATCGTTCTCGCCTCAGCGATTTGGTCGAGGGCATCGCTCAGTTCGTCAATCGACGGACGCACGTTTGTCGCAGTACCCGTCGAAAGGGCAGTCGCCAAGTTTTGCAGCGCAGCAATGATATCTGTAGTACCTTGCAGCAAGGAAGAACCGTCAAATCCGGTCAGAACCGAGACGTTTCCATCCGCCACATCGACACTTGGTTCTGAAGTATCGCCCAGGTACGCGCCCGTGGTATCGTCATATGCAGGCGCATCATACGCTTGTCCGGCGAAAATATAGCGACCCCCCATATTGGCATTGGCGAAAATTAGCGCGCGGTCGAAGAGACCCGCGGCTTCCGACTGCGCCAACAGGCGGGTAGAGTCGTTGTAGGTCTCGCTCGCCATCTGCACAGCCAGCTCCCGCGCATCCGACAAGACATCGGCGAGTCCTGCGAGAGACTGGTCCGCAACCAACATGTGTTGGTAGGCCCAGTCAGAGTTTTCGACATACTGCTGCTGGTCGTCCCGCGACTCTTTCACCGAATGGATGTAGGACATTCTCCCCGGAGCGTCAGAGACCTTGGCAACGTCAAGGCCTGTCGCGGCGCGAAACTGCGCTGCCCCCATACGGTCGCCGAGCGCGCGCGTCTGGTTGGAGAGCGTCGCAAGCCGACTATGGTAAGTCGTACGTACAATCGACATTAGCGAACGGCCTCCATCAGAGTGTTCAGCATATCATTGGTAGCAGTCAAGAGGCGCGCCGCGGCCTGATAGCTCGCTTGCCACGCCAGGAGGTCCGACGCTTCTTTGTCGAGGTCCACTCCGCTGACCGATTCCCGCAGCGACGTGAGGTCGTCCAGGACCACCGATGCGGTCGCGTTGTCCATCTCCGCAGTGCGGACGGCCCGACCGACCGACGAATACACCGAACCCAAGGCTTCGGTTGCCGTTTGCGTACCGGCTGCAAACAACAAGCTGCTCTCGATATCCACGAGCGAATGAAGGTTGCCGTTGTCGCCCGCAAACGCGGATGCAGCACTGGCCGCTGCAACCAGCGACGGATCCGCCACAATCGTGGGGTCGACCGCGAGGGTCATCGCCTCGGCCCCGGCCGTGAACGTGAAGAAGTCGATACCCGGCGCCCCTGTTTGGTCAAAGCCGGCGGCGTGCTGGGTGTTGAATGCCGTCGCGAGGGTATCGACGAACGCATTGAGTTGCGTTTCGAAGCCCGCAATGTCGCCATAAGCATCCAGACGCCCACCGAAATACCCGCCGATGAAGGACGTGACGTCGACGGTTGCGGAGTCTGTTGAAAGGCTGACTTTGGGGTCACCCGCTGCATCGCGAGAAAGGGTGAGCGTACGTGCGCTTCCGGCGTTGACAACGGTATGACCGCCCAAGGAGACCTGGGCCAGCCCATCCCCCGAATACTCTGCGGTAAAGCCGAAGTCGGATGCCAACTCAGAAATCAGCTGGTCACGCTTGTCCTGGTAGTCGCCCCGCGCGAGGTCACTTACGGAACCCGCCACGCCGGCGTTATACTTTGCGATTTGCTCAAGCTTGAGGTTGATTTCCGCGATGGATTGGTCGAGCTCGTCGTAGACATTCACTTGGCTCGAGCGGAGGTCCCCGGTGAGCTTGTTCAAGCTCGTCGCAAAGCGCCTGCCTGCGGTGACCATTTCGTGCCGCAGCGAGCCATCGCTGGGGTCTTGGGTCAGCCGTTCGACTGAGTCGAAAAACTGGGTCATCAGCGATGCGGGACCGTTTTGCGAGACTTCATCGAAAGAAGCCTCTACGACCGACAGAGTTTGATGCCGGGCAGACGTAGACGCCTCATCGCCAGCCGCGCGAAGGACCCGCTCATTGACCAAAAGGTCCGCCATGCGTACCGAACCGCTTGCGTTCGCGCCAGTCCCCAAGCCGAACGCGCCCGATTGCACCGGAAGGTTGGTCTCCACGCGCATGGTGCGCTGGGAGAAGCCTTCCGTAGTGGCGTTCGCGACATTGTGGCTGGTAAGGTTGATTCCCGACGACGCCACCCGAAGGCCCGTGTAGGCGGTATTCAGAGTGCCAAACAAGCTCATGGATGTCCCCGCTTCAATCGACCTTCGTGGGTGTACGTCTCAGGCTCCGCGCCTGACCGAATTCGCTCAAGAGCCGCCAAACCCGCTGACAAAAGCGTATTGAGGCGGCGGTCCAGCTCTTCTAACTGGAACGACAGCTCAGAAACGTCTATCGAGGTGGAACCCGCATTGGCCATGGCAACTTCGAGTTCGAACAACAACTCTTGCCTCGCCTGCGTCGCCTCATTGAGCGCCGAAACGTTGAGCATCTTGGCGGCTTCAATTTGGTCTTCGGCGATGGCGATGGTGTCCTCGAGAATTTCGGTCACATCGCGAGAAGTCACATTGCCTCACAGACCGGCGAGTAAGCCGTCCACCGCTGCATCAATCTCGACATCCGACATCAAACGACCATTGGCGATGTCTGCCTTCGCGCGCGCGACTTCGTCGGCCAACACCAACGAAAACGATGCGGAAGCACCGCGGACATCCGAAACGAACTTCGCGCCACCCGTGACCGTAACGGACTCCGGCTTCACGCTGCTCTCCACAGCGCCCGCGGAAGTACGGGCGGATGGCCGAGCCATTGCCTCAACCGGAACGAAGGTAGGAGTGCTTTGAACTTTCATGGAGGACCTCCACCCAACTTGTCGGATGGTTTCTCCCGATTGTTGAATGCGGAAGACAAAAATGGTTCAAAACGCCGTGTAATCGACCTACTCCAGAGACCAATCGTAGACTGACTCTGGGTTGACGGCCGTTCCTTCCGCGCGCACCTCAAAGTGAAGGTGCGGGCCCGTCGCGCGCCCAGTGTCGCCCACGGTCGCGATGGACTGTCCCGGAGCGACTTGGTCGCCGACCGCTACGTTGAGCTCGCGACAATGCGCGTAAACGCCCACAGTATCGTCGGCATGGCGCACCATGACTACGTTGCCGTAGCCACTTCTCGTGCCTGCGACGACCACTTCTCCAGCTTCTACCGCAGCGATTGGTGTGCCGGCGGGCGCTGCAATGTCGAGGCCACCGTGCTTTCGCGACTCACCCGTGAAGGGGTCTGCACGTCGCCCGAAGCGGGACGACACCGCCCCTGCAACGGGCCAAATACCCCGCTTGCGCGGACCCTCGGGTGCGCTTCGTTCAACGAGAGGCGCGTGGGGGTGCTCCACCGGCAGGCCCGGTAGGAAGCGGCCGGGACGACGCGCAGGCGACATGCTCCGCACAGGGTCGAGCATCGACTCTTGGCCCAGCGCGCGCACTACCTGGTCTGCCAAACCCAGCCGACCGTCGGCAGCGATTTCGTCGCCAATCGCCTGGTCGAAGAGGCCCACAAACGTTTCCATCGCTGGTCCAGAGAACATGCCGTCTGGGACCGTCTTCCGCATTTCCCGCAACATGACCTGCGCCATGTAGGCCTCGAACTTTCGCGCGGCTTCCACGGGGTTGTCGCGCGAACTGACGCCGTTCGCAGGGTCACTGTCGAGCAAGGACGGATGATGCTGGAGGGACGAAAGACCGAGAGGGTGGGACACTACAACACCTCAAGTTCGGCGTGCAATGCGCCTGCCGCTTTGATGGTCAGTAGAATCTGGATGAGGTCACGGGGTTTTACGCCGAGGCTGTTGAGCGCGTTTACGAGGTCACCTATCGTGACCCCCTCAATGGCAACCAGCCGCCCATCGCCTTCTTCGACCGTAGCCGTGTTGTTGGAAACGGTGGTGTTGGTACCGCGCGTGAACGACGCCGCTTGCTGCACCGCGTTTGTCCGCTGGACCTCAATACTGAGCCCACCGTGTGCTACCGCCACGGGAGCAATCGTGACATCCCCGCCCATGACGACCGTCCCCGTGCGTTCATTGATGACGACGCGCGCGAGGGAGTCGACGGCGACATTGACGGCTTCGATTACGGCGACCAGCTCCACTTGGCGGCCGCGGTAGCGTGGTGGCACCTTGACCGCGACAGTGCCGCTATCTCGCGCGGAGGCGACATCCTCGTCGAACGCATCGTTTACCGCGTCGGCCATACGAATGGCGGTGGTGAAGTCTGGCTCGTGGATAATCCACTCAATCGCTTGCGCGTCCTGCAGGGACAGTCGATTCGGGTTTTCCTTCTCGACGATGGCCCCTTGGGGAACCCGACCCACGTTGGTGAAGTTTTTGCGCGTGCTCGTGCCACCTTGCTGCGCGATATATCCACCGATGACGAGGGGGCCTTGGGCCGTCGCGTAGACCTCCCCGTCCGGCGCTGCCAAGGGAGTGAGTTGGAGCACGCCCCCTTCGAGGGACGTAGCGTCTCCGGTAGACGATACCTCTACGTCAATCCGGTGACCCGAGCGCGCATTGGCTGGCAGCCGCGCCGTAACCATGACGACCGCCACATTGCGCGCCATGACCTCCTGGGGCGTGACCGTGAAGCCCATGCCTTGTAGCCGGTTCACCAATGCGCGGATGCTCGCACGATTTTGGAGGGTGTCGCCGGTGCGATTGAGACCGGTCACCAAGCCGTAGCCAATCAGCATGTTTTCGCGGACGCCATACACGGACGCAATGTCTTTGACGCGGGCGCCTTGGGCGACGGGCGCACCGAGCATTGCAGCTAGCAGAATCGCAGCAGACCACATCGGAACTTCCTCCGCTCAAAAAGGCCAAGCGTGGTCAACAATACGTTGCCCCACACCCGGCCCCTGCTTGTCGGCCACTACGCCACTGCCATCAAATCCAAGCTGCAATTCGGCCACAAAATCACTTACAATGATGTTGTTGGCCTGAATGTCGCGAGGACGGATAATCCCCGTCAATACGAGGTACTGGACTTCCCGATTGGTCCGAACTTCTTTCCAACCCCAAATCCGCAGCGTTCCATTCGGAAACTTTTCGACCACTCTGCAGGTGAGCATTCCCGAAATCGAGCCTTGGCGCTTGGTCGAGCCATCCCCGCGAAACTCTGACGCGCCTTGTGCCTCAAATCCGATATCGGGGCCGAGGTTGGGGTTGTTGGTGGTCGCGCCCTTCACCACGCCAAAAAACCGACCAATACTGCCACCTGTGGTGCTTTCTCGGCGGGTTTGCGTATCGGCAATGCTCTCCGCGGCGGTCTTCTCGGAGATTTGAACAGTAATGAGGTCGCCGACGCGACGTGCGTTACCGTCCATACCGATCATGACACGCGCGTTGGCCTCGTTCCACAAGCTGCCAGGCGGAGCGGGGGCGCCGGGGGGCGGCATCATCATTGGATAATGCGGCACCTCCGTGCTTTCCGCGGGCAAGCCGATGGCACCAACAGAGAGCAGGACAAGTCCCGCGAAACTGCTCCTGATGCGTGTGTTCATCATTTCGCTCCTCGAACCAGCACTTCGCCATCCTCGGTCATCGTTCCGACCACGACCGTACCCGTCGACGGGCTCGCTACACGTACCTCGTCCCCTACCCTTGCGTCAGCCAGAAGTCGCCCCGGAACCCGAATCGTCAACGGACCTGCGCCCGCGCGAATGGAGACCATTGCGCCCGCTTCCCAGTCGGGACGGGCCTTTACCCGCCCCACGACGACAGGAGTGTCTGCCATAATGGGCGCGACTGCCACAAACGGCCCATTGCTGGGGTCGACCGGAATTCCTTGCGTTTCGTGGCGCAAACGCCGTTCGACCTTGATTTTGAGGACATCCCCCGCGCCCGCCGAGGCCGCGGCTACGGGAACGTCCATCCACACCCAAACTTCGGCACGAACACGCAGGTCGGCACAAACGACGCCATTCTCGACTGCGCGGATACGCGCGTGCGTGTAGCGCTGAAAGGACTCGTTGGGGGCCGTAACAACGTCAATTGCTGCGGATGGCCCGCACAAATACCCATCGCCCACGCCATTGGAGTGGATTTCGACCGCGTGCTCCGGCACACCCAATGCATCTGCAATGTGCTCCCGCAAGGCCGCATCCACCAATGGCAGGCGCGACGGCGCCTCATCCACCGATGCGACGGAGGCGGCCATAGCGAGGAACAACAGCACGAATTCCCCTCACCGCTTCATTGTTGCCACGGTTTGCATCATTTGGTCCGAGGTTTCCACAACCTTGCTTGTCAGCTCGAATGAGCGCTGAGCCACAATCATGTTGATGAGCTCTTCCGCGACATCTACGTTGCTCGACTCGATGAATGCCTGCTGAATGTTCACGAAACCTTGCGCGGGGTCCATGAACTGCTGCTGGCCACTCTCGGGCGTTGCGATGTAAAGGTTTCCCCCCACCGCGCGAAGACCCGACGGATTCTGGAAGTCGACCAGCTGCAGCTGGCCCACGGTCACCAAGTTGGTGTCGCCGGGGTACTCCACCTGCACGTTTCCATCCTCAGAAATCACAACGCGCGAAGCTTCCTGGGGAATTTGAATGCTGGGGCTCAATGTAAGGCCGGCAGGAGTGACCAACTCGCCATTTACGTTGCGGATGAAGCGCCCGTCGCGGGTAAACTTTTGGGCTCCATTCGCGTCCTGCACCACAAAAAAGCCACGACCGCCAATCGCGAGGTCGTATTCGTTGCCGGTGTAGGTGAGGTCGCCCGTCTCGAAGTTGCGGACGGTGGCCACCATCCGCGTACCCGTTCCCATTTCGAGGGAGGCGGGACGCTGATTGATGATAGAAGTACCACCAACGGGGACATTTTGGTAAACCAAATCCTCGAAAGTGGCGCGCGTCTTTTTGTAGCCATTCGTCGACGCATTGGACAAATTGTTGGCGATGTTGTCGATGCGCATTTGCTGCGCGCGCATCCCCGTGGCCGCGGTAAAGAGAGAACGCATCATCAGCTCCGGGAGACAGCGTAGATGGTACCATCCATCGTGTCTGAAGTTTGAATGGCTTTCTGGAAAATGTCGAAGTAGCGCGAGGCCTGAATCAAGTCGACCATCGCGGTCATGGGATTCGTATTCGACTGCTCAATGGCACCGTTGATGACTTGGAAGTCGGTGGCATCGCGACTGCCTTCTGGCGCGACGAAATGAAGGCCACCGCGCGATTCCACGGCATCTGCGGTAACGATACGCAGCCGGCCCAACTGGCTCACGACCACATCGGTTCCATCGTTGCGACGGGATGTGACGTTGCCCTGGAGGTCGACTTCAATCCGGTGGTCGATGGGTACATAAATCGGACCCGCATCGCCTTGCACCAGTTCATTGCGCTGGTTTACCAAGAACCGGGAATCGTTGAGACGGAACTGCCCATCGCGGGTGAGGAACTCCTCCCCATTCGTACCTTGCACGACGAAAAAGCCGTCGCCCTGCAACGCGACGTGCGTTTCGACGCCCGTTTGAATCAAGGGGCCATCGGTCAACTCTACGCCGACGGTGCTTACCCGCGTAAAGCCATCCCCGAGCGGGCGTGGATCCGCGATGACGTTGTCGAAGGAGACGCGGGTTTGCTTGAATCCTGCCGTAGACGTGTTGGACAGGTTGTTCGCAATCACCTCGACCTGTTGCCAGGTTGCCATCGCACCAGACAATGACGGGTAGATGTCATGGCTCATAGAGCTTCTGCCTCCGGCCCGTTTGCGGACCAATCAAAGTCGCCCATGGCTACTTGGTCTTCAAGCATCTCGCGGAGGTCGCGACGTGCGGATGCGAGGATTTGAGAAATGCGAGACGGCGTGACGTCGAAGACTTTTGCGATCTCAGAAAGGTTCAGACCGCGACCATAGTACAGAATGATGCACTGTCGCTTCTTTTCTGGCAGTTCTTTGATTGCATACTTCAACAAGAGGCGGGCGTCCTGCCCCAACAATGCGCGATAAGGCTCCTCGCCATCCGTTCCCACGAGAATGTCAGCGATGGTGCGGCCCGAGTTTCCGCCCTCACTTTCATCTTCGGCAAAAATGCTGACATAAGAGACGGGACGGGTCGTATCCACCATGTGCCAGTAGGTGGCCAGGTCAACGCCCATGTGGGACGCAATTTCCTCGGGCTCACCTGCACGCCCGAGGTCTGCTCGCACGGTCTCGCTGGCGTCGGCCAAGCGCTTTTGCATTTGACGACGATAGCGGGTGAATGCGTCGTTTTGACGGAGCGAGTCCATCATTGCGCCACGAATTCGGTATTCCGCAAACGTAGAAAACAAGATGTTGCGTTCGCCGTCGTATCGCTCAAACGCTTCCAACAACCCAATAGCACCGTAAGCGGCCAAGTCCTCCATCGTGAGACCACAGTCCCAAGGAAGGCGCTCGGCTACGCGACGGGCAATCAAAAGAACGCGAGACTGGTATTGCACGCAGACTTCGTCGCGTGTGAGCCCGTCCACCCGTCTTTCAGGGGTTTTGGTTCGACGACCGTACACCAGGCAGGACTCCTCGCGGGATGACCAAATCCACCCCAGACGCACTCACCACACACCGTACTCCAGAAAGCGCGAACCCTCAAGTGCCGAAGCGTGCCCCCGCAACGGCAAAGAAAGGGTGCAAAAACCTACGGGGTACTCCCACCCGCATTTCGAATCGAAACCGTCGTGACTCGCTCCAGCCGCACCGTCGGCAACAACTCCGCCGGAGAGAGAACCGGCACCCGAGGCACAACTTTTTCGGTCAAGCGCCGCAACGGGCCGCGAGCCAGGGGCGGGCTTAGAATGACGAGGTCCGAGCCTCCCCGCCATTTTTCGGCAGAGGTTCGCAATGAGGTCAGGAGACGGCGCGCATCATTGGGGTCGAGGCTGAGGTTCATCGCCCCACCATCGCCACCGTGCAGACCTGCACTCACGGCATCTTCTGCATCTGGCGCCAAGCCGATATAATGAATGACGCCGTTTTCGTCGCTGTACCGACGCGTGATGTGGCGCGCCAACCTCTGCCGCACAAACTCGGTCAGGACATCGGGGTCCTTGAGGCGGGGTGCATGGTCAGCGAGGGCTTCGAGGATGGTCGTGGCATCACGGATGCTCACCCCTTCCCGAAGGAGGTTTCGAAACACGCGCATCACAGCCGAACGGGACAACAGGTCAGGAATCAACTCCTCGACCAAGCGCGGATTGCTGCTTTGAATGCGTTCCAAGAGGTCGGCAAGCTGCTGGCGACCGAACAGCTCTTGGCCGTATTGTTGAATGGCTTCGCTGAGGTGGGTCGTGATGACCGTCGCGACATCGACCACGGTGTAGCCCGAATTCTGCGCGCTGAGTCGGCTGGACTCGGTAATCCAGTGCGCCTCAAGCCCGAAGACGGGGTCGCGGGTCTTGATGCCCTTTACGGGAGCAGTGACATCGCCCGGATTGATGGCCAAAAACTGCCGCGGATAGACCTTTCCACGGGCAATTTCTTCCCCCCGAAGCAAGATGGTGTACTCCCCACCTTCATGGCGGAGGTTGTCACGCAGGTGTACCGCCGGGACCAATAAGCCGATGTCCTCGGCCATTTGGCGACGAATGCGCTGAATTCGCTCCACCAGATTTCCAGACTTACGCTCATCTACGAGGTTGATGAGGTCGACACCAAGCTCAATGGCAAGTGGCTCCACCCGCAACAACTGTTCGACCGGAACCTCTTCATCGGAAGCGCCGGGTGCCACCTCACCCAACTCAATCTGGGGCGACGCAGCACGCTCTTGCTCCTGTCGATAGGCCCGATAGGCCGCGTATGCAGCGACCCCGCCCATGAGCGAAAAGGGCACCGTCAACCCTTCGATGAGGGTCAAGGAGAGCAGTCCCCCCGCGACAAGGGCCATGGGCCGATAAGAGCCAAAGAGTTGCTCCGCATATTGCGTCGCGAGGTCGGCATCGTCTCGGCTGTTGACTCGCGTGACCAACATACCGGCAGCGGACGAGATGACCAACGCAGGAATTTGACTCACCAAGCCGTCGCCGACAGTCAGGATGGTATACACCTGAACAGCTTCAGAGAGGGGCAAGCCCTCCTGCACCACACCGATAATGATTCCGCCCACGATGTTGATGAGCGTAATCACGATACCCGCGATGGCATCACCGCGAATGAACTTGCTCGCACCGTCCATCGCGCCGTAGAAGTCGGCCTCGCGCATGATGAACTCGCGCCGGGTTTTTGCCTCCTTCTCATTGATAAGGCCGGCGTTCAGCTCGGCATCCACCGCCATTTGCTTGCCGGGCATGGCGTCAAGTGTGAAGCGGGCCGAGACTTCCGCAATACGCCCTGCACCCTTGGTAATAACGACGAAGTTGATGGTTACGAGAATAACGAAAACCACCAGGCCGACGACGTAGCTTCCCTGGACAATTACCTGCCCGAAAGCGCGGATAATCTGCCCCGCGGCTCCTTCTCCCTCCGCGCCGCCCAGCAGAATCAAGCGTGTGCTCGCGACATTGAGAGACAACCGAAATAGCGTGGTTGCCAACAACAACATAGGGAAAATACTGAAATCGACGGGACGAACGACATAAAACGTAGTGAGAAGGATCAACAAAGAACTCGCTACCGATACAGCGAGCATCATGTCCATCATCACGGGAGATAGCGGAATGATCATGATGAGGAGGAATGCTACCATTCCCACGGCGAGAGCAACGTCTCGACCGCCCGCAAAGCGGTCCACGGCGTTCTGAGCAGTCTGTCGAACCGGGCGGGACTGCGCCATCGTCAATTCCTCATCCAATTGATTCCGCGTCGGCGGGCACGAAACTTCAACATAGCCTGGACATGGACACAGTGCCTCTTTTTTTGGCAGCACCCAGCGTTCCACGTCCCCTGGGATACGAATCTGGGGCATAGGGCCATCGTCTGTACGGTGCGTGCAATCGTCATTGTCGAGCGCCTTGCCAGTTCAAACGCCAGCCGTTCCCCCCCAGATTTGTTACGCCTACGTAAAGCGGATTGCACGGACCCGACGCGTGGTTACCTACCGGTCGGTAAACGAGCCCAGAGTAATCCGTGCAAACGACCGAACCAAATGAACTGCGGACACGAATCCTCCGCGCAGCCATCGAGGTATTCGCTACTCATGGCTACGGAGCCGCTTCTGTCCGAGAGGTCGTGGAACGCGTGGGATGCACCAAGCCCGCGCTCTACTACTACTTCAAGAGCAAGCCAGATCTGTACAAAGCCGCAGTAGAGAAAGTGCAGTTTGACCTCCAGGCTCCAATCGCGCAAGCGATGCAGGACGCCGCACCCATCGAACGGCGTCTGGTCCGCTTCATCGAGGCGTTCGTCGAATCGGTGACGGTCGACCCGCTGCCCGCACGCTTGCTGATGTTTGCCGCACACCGTCCTGAAGACGGCCAACCCAAGCTCGACTTAGAGGCGCTCCATCGTGAGCACCACACCCTTTTGACCAACCTCATGGCCCAAGCTCTCGCAAATGGCGAGATTCGCGCGGGCCTCGACGCGAGCGACCTTGCCAATGCCTTGACCGGAATGGTCCACCATCGAGTGCTTTGTATCCTCAATGGTGAAATGCCGCAGGTAAGGGTCGCACACCAAATCGTAGACCTATTCTACAACGGAGCCCGCCCGTGAATCGTTTCTGGCAATTTTCCGGACGTCCCGGAACTATCCAGGTGGCCGCTGTCGCCGGCCTCCTTCTTGGAGCCGCCTGCGGTTCCGGGGAAGCACCGGTAAGTGCAAAATCGGTAGAAGCTGGCGTCGTGCCGCAATCTCCTGGTACGCGCGTCGAGGTCGTTCGGATTGATAAGACGACCGCGGTCCTCGACCTTCGGCTTCCCGGAGAGGTTACCGGTTCGCGCGACGCAACCCTCGCGACACCATCGGGCGGCTACGTAGAGGGTGTCTATGTCCGTCGCGGCGAGACAGTCCGTGAGGGCGACATTATCGCACGAATCAACGGGGCGATGTTCACCGCACAGCTCGAACAGGCCGAAGCGCAGTTTGCTTTGGCGGACTCGGAGCGGAAGCGGGTCGAAGCCATGGGCGACCTCGCGACCCCCGCACAGCTGCAAGCCGTCCGCACGCAAGTCGAAGTCGCAAAGGCCAACGTGCGAATGGCACGCGTCAACGCGAGCCGCGCCAACGTTCGCGCACCATTTGCAGGCACTGTCACCCAGCTGGACCTTGAAGTTGGTGAGGTGCTTGCACCGTCAATGCCCGTCGCGCGCATCGTCCAACTCAATCCCGTTCATGTAACGGTGAGCGTATCGGACCGCGATGTCGGCGTTCTGCAAGAAGGAATGCCTGTTTCCGTATCGGTTGACGCAGTCGCTGGTCAATTTGAGGGGAAGGTTTATTCTATCGACCGTGCTGCAGACCTCAATACCCGCACATTCCTGGCAGAGATTGCTGTCGAGAACGGCGAAGGTCGGCTTCTTCCAGGAATGATTGCATCGGCATCCATTCACGCGGAAATCGGCGCTGGCTCCCTTATTCTCCCCCAGGATTGGCTGGTCACACGCACGGACGGCATCGGTGTGTTCCTCGACCAGGACCGAACCGCCGTTTGGCGTCCAGTACAAGTCGGCACAGTCGTTCATGACCAAGTCGTGATTCAAAGCGGCTTGAGCGAAGGTGACCGTGTCGTGATGGTGGGACACCGCAGCTTGACGGATGGCGATTCGTTGATTCTTTCCCGAGAAGGCTCCTGTTGTGAACATGGACGCGCAGTTTTCTAAGCCTACGCGGAAACTTCCTGCCGTTCACTCTTCTCGGCATTCGACCTATTCTCTTTTGAGGGCAATCCCATGATTCGCTGGCTGGTTGGCCACGCGCCAATGGTGCTCCTTCTTATCGTAAGTGTCTTCTTGTATGGCTTGGTCAGCTACTTTGGCCTACCCCGAGAAGCTGCTCCCGACGTAAAGATTCCTGTCGTGCTCATCAGCACACCGTATATCGGTGTGTCTCCTTCCGACATCGAGTCTCTCGTCACCATCCCCATCGAAAACGAGCTGGCAGGGGTCAAAGACCTCAAAAAAATGTCGTCCACCTCGGCAGAGGGCGTAAGTATCGTCAGTCTGGAGTTCGACCCCGATGTCGAAATCGAAGACGCTCTCCAGCGCGTGCGAGACCGCGTCAATCGCGCAAAACCGTCACTGCCTGACGACGCAGAAGAGCCCCAGATTCAGGAAATCAGCTTTTCTGAATTTCCCATCATGCTTGTCACTATCGCAGGGAAAGCCGACCAGGAGCAACTTAAGCTATACGCCGAGGGAATCCAGGATGAAGTAAAACGGATTCCCGGAGTGCTCGATGCGAAGCTGTCGGGGGGACTCGAGCGACAGTACCGCGTAGAGGTCGACCCACGTCGACTCGCCTCGTATCAACTCGCATTCAGCGACATCACGAGCGCACTTCAAAACGAAAACGTAAACATTCCTGGTGGTACGATTGTCGCAGGAGACTCCAACTACCTTCTTCGCGTTCCCGGTGAGTTTGCCGGCGGTATCGATCTTGAAGGTGTTGCAATCAAGAGAAAGGGAGACATTCCCGTTTTCATTCGCGACGTAGCGCGGGTTGTCGAGGGCTTTGCCGACGTTGACACCTATTCACGCATGAACGGGCAACCTGCAGTTACACTCAGCGTCACGAAGCGTTCCGGAGCAAGCATCATTGACATCAACGATGCAGTCCGCGCGACGGCCGCTCGTCACAAAGAAGCCTGGCCCGAAGGTGTTGACTACCGCGTTCTGGCGGACCAGTCCAAGATGATTCGCCAGATGGTGAGCGACCTCGAAAACAACATCATCACGTCGCTCATCCTCGTCATGGCGGTCATCATCTTTTTTATGGGCGTAAGAAACAGCCTCTTCGTAGCTTTTTCTATACCAATGTCCATGCTGATGAGCTTCATTGTCATCGAAGCATTCGGCATGACGCTCAATATGATTGTGCTCTTCAGCCTCATCCTCGCGCTGGGTATGCTCGTCGACAATGCTATCGTTATTGTCGAAAACGTATATCGACACATGGAAGAAGGCGCAGACATCTACACTGCATCCATTGAGGGGACGAAAGAAGTCGCCCTCGCGGTCGCAGCATCGACAGCGACCACCGTGGCCGCGTTTTTCCCCCTCGTGTTCTGGACTGGCATCATGGGCCAGTTCATGGGATATTTGCCAAAGACAGTCATCATCGTCTTGACAAGCTCTCTGGTCGTTGCAATTGCAATGTTGCCTGTCATCACCAGCGGTTACCTCAAAAAGGTAGAGGGTGCGGCATACACAAACGACGACGACGAGCCAACAAACGCGGTAATGGCACTCTACAAGCAAACGTTGGAAGCGAGCATCTCCAACCGTTATCTCTCGTTGGGCCTGGGTGTGGCTACCTTCGTGGTCACGATGTTTATTTATGCCAATTTCAACCACGGAACGGAGTTCTTCCCCAAAACGGAACCCGACCGCGCAACGATTGCGCTCAAGGCTCCTGACGGGACGGACCTTGAATCGACAGACCGTTTGGTTCGCCGGATTGAGAGCGTGCTCGCGGAGACGAAAAACGTCGACGTTTTCGTAGCCGAAACCGGCGTTTCGGGTGGTGGAAACAACGCCATGGCTTCCACGCAAGCACAAGCAAACGCCGCGCGAATCACGGTGGACTTTTTGCCGCACGCAAACGACGTAACGGACGGTGGCGTCTCGCGCGTCGAGAACACCGAACTGACCATCGCGTATCTGCGAAAGACCCTTCAGCAGCTACCTGGTGCCGACATCGAGATTCAGCAAGAGGAAAAAGGCCCCCCTGTGGGTGCGGCCATTTCCGTCGAAGTGTCGGGACCCGGATTTCACGAAGTCGGCGAGCTCGCCCAAAAGGTAAAGCGCCGATTGGCAGCTATTCCCGGCACCACCGAACTTGCCGATGATTATAAGGTTGGGCGCCCGGAAATGCGTCTTCGTATCGACCGCGCAAAAGCAAAGCGCGTTGGTGCGAGCACCGCAGAGGTCGCAAACACCATTCGAACGGCGGTCGCCGGGGCAGTGGCAACAACGATTCGTGACGGGTCAGACGAGCACGACGTGGTCGTACAGTTGGACCCCCGTTTCCGAACCACGTTGCAGGACGTGTTGGACATTCGCGTTCCCGGACGCGCGGACAACAAGCCAGGGACCTACGCTGTCCCTCTCTCCGCCGTCGCACGCTACGAACTGGCGGGAGGCAATGGCGCGATTCGGCACGTAGACCAAAACCTCGTCGTTACTATCAGTGGCGACGTCGCCGAAGGATTCAACGAAAACGACGTTCGCAACGCCGTTATCGCGGTCATGACCGAGATGAAATCCACGGGCGAGGTTCCGCTCGGATTCGACCTGCAACTGCGCGGCGCAAATGATGAACAGACAAACGCCGCAGTATTCCTGCTGAAAGCGTTCGCAATCGCCGTCGCGTTGATTGCCACCGTCCTCGTCACACAGTTCAACAACTTCCGCCTACCGATGATTGTTCTCGCAAGTGTCGCACTGTCTTTGGTGGGTGTGCTTTGGGGCCTGCTGATTACAGGTACGAGCTTTGGCGTTATCATGACGGGCCTTGGCGTTATCAGCTTGGCCGGTGTTGTCGTCAACAACGCTATCGTTCTCCTCGACTATGTAGAACAGTTGCGAGACCGCGGCCATGATGTGCAATCTGCGCTTATCAAGGCTGGCATGACGCGATTCCGGCCGGTCATGCTGACTGCGGTGACCACCGTTCTCGGCCTTGTTCCGATGGCGATGGGGTGGAGCGTCGACTTCACCGTGATGTTCTCCGGTCACCTCCCCCGCTTCTTGTCAGGTGGAAGCAACAGCCAGTTCTGGGGTCCGATGGCGGTGAGCGTCATCTTTGGCCTTGGATTTGCAACGCTCCTTACGTTGGTCATGGTTCCCACGCTCTATAGTATCTTCGAGGACTGGGTCCAGTTCCAACAGCGGAGGAAGGCCGCGAAAACGGCGGCGACACCGCCAGTTGTCGCTCCGAGTATCGCCCTACTCGTCGTGACCGCTGCTGTTGCCCCATCGCCCAGCATGGCCAATGAAGTCGTGACGCTCCAAGATGCCCTTCGTGCCGCGGAAAACCACAGCACGGACCTCGCCATCGCGCGGGAGCAAAAGGTGCAAACCGACACCCTGCGCGGACAAGCATTCGCGCTGGTCATGCCCAAGGTCCAGCTTCAGGGCAGCTACACCATCAACCAGTATGACATATCGTTCGATATGGCAGAGGGTTTTTCCGCTTTCGAGTCCGCGTTTGGAGACATCTATACACGGCTTGGATGGGCCACCCAAGATGCCTTCGCAATGGGCATGGCGGGCAGCAACGCAGTCAATCCCGGAAGCAGCCTCGACTGGGCCGCAGCGGCGTCACAAGCTTATCTGCAAAATGTCGAAGACCGCTATGCAGCCGGTGAGATTGAACAAGCTGAATATGACGCCATCGTGGCCGCCTTCAATGGCCAGGAGGTCAGCACGACCACTGACGACAGCGGTAGCGGAAGCTCCGACAAAATCGTCATTCAGGCAAAGAGCTACTTCCAATACAACGCCTCCGTTATCCAGCCTCTGTTCAATGGCCGCTCCGTACCGGTCTTGTTCGGTGCGTTGCGCATGATGGACGCCGCAGACCAGGACTACCTTCGCGCCCGCCAGCAGGTTCGCGCAGGCGCAACCAAAGCGTACTACGGCCTTCTTCTTGCGCGCTCGGCCCTTGCGTTGGCCGAACAGGCACAACTCTCCGCAGCAGCCCACCAGGACCTTGCTGAACGGCAGGTTTTGGCCGGTACCGCCAATGAACGCGCCCGCATCCAAGCGCGTTTGGCCGTATCAAGGGCAGCGCGCGAAGTTGAGGTCGCCGCCGCACGCGTTGCTGCAGCGGAGCTGGCTTTCGTTCGACTTACCGGTCTCGACCGGCAAGTGGAGCTCGTCGAACCGTCGCCCGCAGCCGCCCCGGAGTCCCAAGACGAAGCATTGACCCTTGCGCGCAGCAGTCGTCCCGACGTACTCGCAGCCGACCTCCGCGTAAAGGTGCAAGAGAATCAGCTGTGGGCGAAGCGGGGAGAGTGGCTCCCTACCGTTGATGCGCGCTTTACCTACAACTGGTCCGAAAATACAGGGTTCCAAGGCCGCAACGACCTGTGGATGCTCGTTTTCGAGGCCAACTGGTTGCTTTGGGATGGTGGCATGCGCATAGCAAAGTCCAAGGAAGAAGCAAGTCGCCTCCGCCAGACCCGCCTTGTCGCACAGCGCCTACGCGAAGACATCGAGATTGAAGTTGTATCGGCATATGATTCCTTCGCGCGCGCCGAAGCGACAATGCGAGCAGCAGAGGACGAGGTCGCGCTTGCACAACAAAACCTCCAACTCGCAGAACGCGCGTTGGAAGCAGGAAGTGCTACGTGGCTCGAAGTAGAGGACGCCCGCCTTGGAATGCTGCAAGCCAATCTGGTAGCCCTTACTGCTCGGACAGACCGTGAGCTTGCCTTGACCGACCTTGCCCTCGCTGCCGGGTTGGACCGCGGCGCATCGGCCCCCTGACACGGACAAGGTTTCCCGAAACGACGGCACTCGCAGCGCCGGGACCCCCTAACACACATCCTTTCGCCGTATGTCTACACCACGTGGATATACGGCGTTCGTCTTTTTCGTGTCTTTAGAAGCATCTCAACACAAACCGCAGCTGCGCCGGACCCAAAGAATCGACGCAACCATTTGGGTACTATGGTCTGCGGTTCTTGCACACTATGGAGCGGTAAACCCCTGCGGGCCCGCCGCTCCCTCTTTCCCTCGGCAACGGCGTGGCCGCGCAACGAGAGAGCGGAAGTTGAGACCTCCGCTCCGTTTATGGTTGCTCCAGAATCGCGACACGAGACCGAGAGACTATCATCAGTGCCCGTGGTCGTGGTCATGCCCATGCGCGTGAGAATGGGAATGCGAGTCTCCGTGGTCGTCCTCGTGCGTCTCGGGAGATACAGGCGCGGGAGGAGGCGGCCTGCGCCGCGCTTGTTCCTCCTCGCGCATCTCCGCATAACGATTTCGTTTTGGTTGAAATCCGCCACTCGGCGCGTCGGATGACGTGTCCGCCATCCCCGATACCAACCGACCACCAGCAAAGGCCATCAATCGGTCCCCCAATCGACGCCCCAGTCTTCGCGCAAATCGCACTACCAGATCTCGCCTTCTTCCCGCCATTGAACCTCCTTCAGATGTACCATCGCATCCAGACCCACACCAAATCCCCCCGCCCCTACCCTACTGGACGGCCACCCCACACCCCAAGGTGTGCGATACTTCCAAGAATAGGGAAGAGAAAATGTCCGAAGCCAGCACCGCGCCCACCTATACCCTCGCTATTCGACGAAACCCCGGCGTGCCTGCGGCATGGCGCCTTCGATTTGAAGTGAGCGGTGGCGCGTTCATTTTGCGCACCCGCCGCGCGGGCGTAGAGGTCGACGGTCCTCCCCTCGCCGGTGGCGCAGTGGACGTTGGCCAAGACGAGGTTCTGGATTCGCTTCGTCTGCGCCTTGTTGACTACACGGGCGCCCGCGTCGCTAGCTTTCGAATCTCGCGCAGCCTCAACACCATTCCGGGTTCTTGGGCGCCCCTCCACGAGCAGTCCACCGATGACGATGGTACCCTCGTGCTTTTACCAGAAGGAAACGACGTACACCCCGCTGAGGCTACTTCCACAAATGCACAACTCGACGCCGAGCGTGACCAAAGCGCCACTCCAGCCGGAATCGTGAAGCAACTCCGCCGTGACCTTGCCCGCGCGCGCCATCGCTCCCAGGACCTCGCGCAACAGGTAGCGACTTTAGAATCGCGCATCGCGGAGCTTGAAGAAGACGCGAACACACTTATCCCAAGTACTCTCTAAACGACTCCGCCCAACCAAAGTCGTCGCCAAAGAACCATATCGGTTCGTCTTCATCCCACGACTCGTCCCTTCCAGACCGTTTGTCCGCTTTGGTAGCGGAACCCCGAGCGGACGGCCATCAACGCCAGAACCGCCCAACCAATTGGGAGGGACCAAGCTCGCCAAGGATTCTGGCCAAACCTGCGGTCCAACTGCCACCGCGTGCTTATCATGCCCAAAACCGCCGCGAGCGAAGCAATCAACTGCAATGTGTCGGCGAGAAAGATGTTGGAAATCGCCACACCGTAGGGCGCCAAAACGCCGATACATACAAACAAAACCAAAAACGAGACCGCTGCCCAGCTGGCGCCCATCCCCTCAAAAATGTTTTTGGTCCAACCGTTCCATATTTCATCAAAGCTGGAATACATTCGACAGGAAAACAACCTGGGTCCGAACACCAAATGATAGCGACCGCCCGACGCCGTCACTTTGGCCGCCATACCTACATCATCAATGATTTCGCCTTTGACCGCTCCATGGCCGCCAACGTTTCGCCATTCATCGCGGGCAAAAACCATTAGCTGCCCATTCGCAAGCGGGCGTTCCGGCCGTCGTTGTGGGTCGTTGATCTTGGCGAGGTCATTGCCTGCAAGAATCAAACCAACCACCGCAGGCTGAATGGTCCACTCCCAAAACGAGGTCATGGTAAGGGTGCCCATCACCGAAAGCAAGCCAAGCGAATGCGTACGAGAATATTGCACCAAGGCTGCCAAAGCGCCGTTTTGCAATCGAACGTCGGCATCCACGAAAACCAAAAACTCAGGCAAGGGAGCCCCTTGCAACGCACGTTCGCCCCCCCGTTGACAAGCCCAAGGTTTTCCCAGCCACCCCGTTGGTAGGGCTTCATCCGCGGAAGATGTAACGACGGACAAACGGGAGTCGGACAACGTTTCGAGACGCTGGGCCGTGCCATCGGTGGAACCATCATTGACAACCACCACACGTAGGTCGCGAATATTTTGCCGCAATATCGCGTCTACACACTCTGCAATATTCGCTTCTTCATTGCGTGCCGGCACAACCACACTCACAACGGCTTCAAATAGTCCGTCCTCGGAACTCGGATGAATCCGAAAGCGCGTATCTTTCGCCTTCAGAAACGACACCAACGCGGCCGCCCACCAAAACAAAGCGACCCCAATACAAAGGGCCGTAACTAACATGATGCCGCCAAGACACGATTCCACTCTGTTTCGTCAATCGCGATTACGGGGTCTTTTACTTGGCCGTCCGGGGCGCCTTCGCCAACGCGACTCGAGCGCCAGCGCGCGTACGTTCCACTCACAAGCAGCCGCGCCAAAGGGGGTCCGAGCCGAGCACTCTCGCGTTTCGACGAATATTCCACGTTTTGCCTCTGCAACGCAAAATCAAATGCATTCCCCCATGCAGCCAATAGTCCTGGCGATACACCTTCCAACGCAAGCTCAAAACGGGGAACTTCGCCCCATTCTACGCGGCAAGTGAACCCTACGGGTCGACTCCCCATCACGTCGCCTGCAACCCGCACAGCCTCCGCAACTTGGTCTTCCGTGACCTTCTCTCCTGTCGCATTGAGCCAACGGCCTGTTTTCCCAACAAAACGCATCACGGGCGCTTGGTTCACGCTGCCGACGACTTCGAGTGTATCGGCCAAGTCGTATCGAATGAGGCCAGACTCTGTGGTGATGACCAATCGAACCCGTTCCCCCTCTTCAAGCTCCCACGCCCACCGCTCTTGTCCCGCTTCGTCCACGAACTCCATGACATGCCCCATGGACCACAGCACACCACCCGGCCAAGAATCACCCAGCGGCAAGGCGAAATAGCCTTCACTCGCCGTGATACCCACCTCGCGGATAGGAACGTTGCCACCCAACGCTTCCGGAAGGCGCGAAACGAAAAAGCCTGAGGCTCCCCCTTTCCAACAATTCACGACCTGCAGTGGCCAAACACTCGCGGGCCGAAAATCCGCAGGAGGTGGCGTCTTCCGAAGGCGTCGTTCAAACCAAAACCGCTCTAACCGACCCAACTTACACGCAGGACCATGACGCAGTGAGCCTTGCTCCAAATCTCGGGAAAGCGGCAACCGCCATTCAAGCATACGTCGACAAAGCAACAGAAGCGTAGAAGGGTTCGCAGTGGTAATCGATGTAATCACTTCCTGCATCGCAAAGCGAAGCAAAACATACCATTTCAGCTCTTGGTCTTCGATAGCAAACACTTCATCCGGTACTGCATACCGTCGCTTGACCCACCAAGGCTGCGCAGCGTGCATTCTGCCTGTGTTGCTTCCAATCGGGATACCACCCACGGTTTGGGCGTGTCGCGGCGGAGAAACGATAGTCAACGCTTTGCCACTTGAAACAGCTGGATGGTCCTGAAGCATCGACAGCACCCATAGCGACTGCGCCTCTGCTACGGAACGCTCCCAGGACGCCGTACTCGGAATCAACTTTGGGCGTCCACTCGTACCGCTTGTCTCCAACAACATGTTGACCCGCTCCGAGGACAGCACGTTGGGCTCACCCGCTTCAATTCGCGCAATCCAATCCGCGAGACCGGCATAGTTCCGAATCGGAACCGCCCCACGCAAATCCGTAAACGTACGGACACTGGAGAGCTGATGGGCCTGTCCAAATGCAGACCCCCGCACCAGCCGAAGAATAAACGCAAGGCGCTCTTGTTGGGCCGCTTGCACATTTTCTGTCGACCATTTGAACTTGTCGACCAGCGACGCCTTTCCCGCGCGCAACAGCCGATAAGGTCCTGGCCCCTTCGAACCCAAGTCAATCGGAAACTGTGTTGACATCGAATCCGCCTCTGTGGAGCGACCGTGGACCGTAGACAGCCTGTCGCTACATCATCCTAATGCACCGCACTGGAGGACGGTCCCTTTCTCTTGACAGCACGGCAGACATTGACACCCCCTGCACCTTCCGATAATTGCCGACCGCCGCTCGTTGTCTGCGTTTATTTGACGAGGCGACTCGAACCCGCACCCGCGGGTCGGAAAGGCGGCCCATCCTTCCGCGTTGCCCGTCTGGCCGCGCACCTCCTCCTCCCCCCTTTTGCCGAGAGCCCATCATGCACACCGGCGACACCGTCCGGGACGACCACGGCGGAACCTACGAGGTTGGCCGCCTATTGGGCAGGGGGAGCTGGGGTAGCACCTATGCCGCGCGACACGCCCAAAGCGGCGCCTCTGTCGTAATCAAGGTGCCCCTCACTGCATCTCAGCTCGGAGGTAACGAACAGCTTGCCCGAGCCTGCATCGACATCCTCGGCGAGCAAGCCTCCCTCGCCGAAGGAAACACCCATAGAGCCATACCGCCGCTCAAGGCGCGGCTTTTGGTTCAGGGCGCCCCAGCACTTGTGTTTCCTGCTTGCGGCGTGCCGCTGACGGAACGAGCCACAAACGGCTTGAGCACCGCAGACTTCCTCGACCTCACCATCCAAGCGATTCGTGTCCTCGAGGAATACTCGAAAGGCAGCCACTTCCACGGCAACCTCACTGCAAACAACGTGCTGGTCGACGACCGCGGGCGGGTCTACCTCACCGATCCCGTCACCCCCACTTTCCGCCGCTACCAAGCCGAGCTGTACGCCCTCGCAGGCACACCCGGCACCCAACTCGCTCCCGAGTTGCGCGGACTTGCGGCGCCGCTCCCCTTGAGCACACCCGCAGACACCTGGGCAATCAGTCTCCAGCTCACCCGCGCATTGATCCTTGGCCAAGAACGCCTCGGCTCCTTGCCTCTCGATGGAATGGAGAAGGCACATCGGGTCGCACTCAAAGATCAAGTGCTCAACCGACTTCGAAAAGAGCCTTCCAATCCGGGCTTCCACAGTCGGCTGGTAGACAAACTCGTCGCGTTGCTGAACCGGGCCCTTTCCCGCGAAACTAGCCCGTCGCCGCCCTACCGCTTCCGAAGCCTCGACGAAATGGCGCAGCGCCTCAAAGAGATTCGGGCACTCGTTCACCCCACCATCGTATCGATCGGGAAGCTCAATTGGGGCCTTCGCGCCGGCGCGGATGCATTCCTGACGGACGAAGAAGTCCGATTTACAATCAATGTCGCGTGCAGCTCTGGCGTAGAAGGACGCGACGAAATTTCCACGGGTATCGCGCTCTTCGACCGGGAAACAGGAGAGCGGATTCGTGAAATCGCGTGCTCCTACGCGGTCGATAGGCATCCAAGCGGTCGGTTTCGGTTCCAATTCAAGTTTCCGGACCTTCGCCCCGGCCTTTTTCGTGTGCGCGTCGCATTCACCATTCGTGACTCTGGAGACGAGCCCAACACGGTCGAAGGCGAGTTCAATGTACGCCCAGCCGCCGGTTACGTCCCGCCACCCATGCAGCCCAGCCGCGCCCCGCTCCCCCTCGAGCGCGAACCAGACGAGCCCGTCACGAAGGTGACAGAGCCGGGTGTGAAGATTGAGCCTCCGTCCCGCACATCGCGGGTGGTCCGGCCAGCTGACGGCCGCTTGCAAGGCCGCGACCCCATCTCTGTAGATGAGGAAGCACCAACCCAGGCGGTGGAGCCCACACTTCCAACACCCATCGCCCCCCATCGCCCGGCGAACTTGGCGCAGGTTGCCCCGCCCAGCCCGAAGCCCGCAGTGGTCGTGGAGCCCCCAACCACACGGCGCGAGCCGGTGGTTGCGCCGCCGCGCACGGACACACCCAGCACCGCTCGTCCGGGTGGGCGTTTGGCGCCACCTACACGGGCCCCTGAACCAACCCGACCATCGCCACGCGAAGATGCTCGCGTCGAGCCGCCTTCAGCGCCCATACAGCCACCGACGGCACGCCCCAAGGGCCCGAACGTTTCGGTCCCTGCGTCCGCCGAGGTCACGGCCGACCCACCATCGAACAAACGCAACCAACCTGCGGAGCGCTCTACGACGCCTCCCGCGCCGCGCGGCCGCCCCCAGCCGAGCCAGCGTCGAGAAGGTGCAACCCTACCGGTTGCCGCCAGCATTCAGCCTTCCGAGCCGCCCGGCCCCGCAGATTTGCCCTCCGTCGACCCAAGCTTTCCGGTCATGGGAACCTGGGTCGACCTCGACATTCAGGAACCTACCACCACGCTCGACCCTTCCGCGTCTAGTCCAGGGCGCTCCGCAGATGCACGTCGTCCGTCGCCATCGTCTGCCGCAGTAGAGGAAGACGAGGACATCGGCCCCATCGGCGAAGCAATCTCGCGCATGTTCGGGCTTGTTCGCAGCGATGCGTACTACATGTTCATCGCGGTCGCTGTCGTGCTCATCATCATTCTGGGCATCGCGTTGGTCCTGGTCCAGCCCCCGGTCTGACCACCGCGCGATGCACAAACCCGTGCTCCCTGAAGGAACACCGCATGAAAATCGCTGTCGCCAACCGCCCCACTGCAACCGAAATCTGCGACTTGCTCGTCGTAGGTCACGGTGAAGATGCAGACGCCCTCACACTTTCCCAGCTTTTGGGCGAATTCGGTGCGGAGTTGCTTGAGGCTGCTGCACCGGACTTCAAGGGCAAGGCCGGCCAAGTCGCAGTCTTTCCCAGCTTTGGCCGGGCAGCTGCGCGAACCGTAGTACTTGCAGGCACCGGAAAAAACACCGCCTCCGACCTCCGGGAAGCTGCGGGCGCCGCCGCTTCGTTGATACGGAAGAAGGGCGTTGACGCGGCAGTCCTCTCATTGGGTGACCTCGACGCTGATCAATGGAGTGCCGTTGTCGAAGGCCTGTTCGAAGGTACGTATCGCTTCGACAAATACAAGGCAGAAACATCGCGAACGGCGATGGCGTCCACCATCACGGTCCTCGGAAACATCGACACCAGCCTCTCCGCACGCGCCGAAGCGATAGCGCATGGTCGAAATCTCGCTCGCGACCTCGTAAACGAGCCACCAGACGTCATCTACCCCGAGACCCTCGCCGCAGCAGCGATGTCGCTCGCATGCGACTGTATCCAAGTCGAAGTGCTCGGCCTTGCGGAAATCAAGGCCGCCGGAATGGTGGGGATTGAGGCCGTCGGTCGAGGCAGCAGCCGCGAGCCGCGGTTCATTCATATTACCTACACGCCGAAGCAAACGCCGCGTCGCCGGTTGGGCTTGGTCGGAAAGGGCGTCACCTTCGATGCCGGCGGCCTAAACATCAAGCCGGGCTCGGGCCTGCAAACGATGCGTTGCGACATGGCTGGCGCTGCGGCCGTTATCGGTGTCATGCACGCCCTCCGCACCTTGCAGCCAGATGTCGAAGTACACGGCTTCATCGGCGCAGTGGAGAACATGCTGGGCGCATCGGCCTACAAGCTCGGCGACATCTTGACGTATGCAAACGGCAAGACGGTCGAAATCCACAACACCGACGCCGAGGGCCGTTTGGTCCTTGCCGACTGCCTCATTCAAGCAAGCGCGCTGAAGCTTGATGGAATGGTAGACATCGCGACTCTCACGGGCGCCTGCGTCATCGCGGTCGGCGAACACTATTCGGGCCTGTTCACGAACGATGAAGCGCTTGCCAGCACGCTCTCCGCTTGCGCAGACGACGCAGGCGAAGGCCTCTGGCGCCTGCCCTTGACCGACCGATACCAATCCTTGCTCAAGGCCGACTGGGCAGACCTCAAGAACGTCGGCCCGCGGCCCGCTGGCGCGACCACGGCAGCGCTGTTTCTCGGTCACTTCGTCTCGGATACGCCCTGGGCCCACATCGACATCGCCGGCCCCGCCTTTTACGAAAAAGCGATGGGCCACATGGCGGCTGGCGGCCAAGGCGCGATGGTGCCCACCCTCACGCGCTGGATTGTGGGCCAGGACTAGACGCACCGACCGCAGGGCAACGCCGCGCCAATCGATTGGTTGGCCGGCGTCTTTCATTTGCACTGGGTCCGAGCAGCGAGACGCGATTCGTGGAGCAGCGCCCCCGTTGTATGCGCGGTCCCCGGCTGCTTTCATTCCCGAGCGAGATTTCGTCTTGCCGCAGGTACTACCCCGGGCCGTGTGACACAAGACCACACCGCTGCCGCACGTTTTGCGCGCGACCCCAAAGCCCGCTCCCGTTTTACCAACCGCAGGTGCGTGATTTGCGCGCCAGCGGTCGAAGGCGTGTCAGACCGCCGCTGCTTTTCTGTCTGTCGCGACCAGAAAAAACTCGACGCTCTCATTGCGGGTGGCAGGCGGTTTGATTCGCTTCACGGTGCCAAAATGCGCACGAACGGCCTGCGTATAGGCAGGGGCCTCTTGCCCGTCGAATACTTTCACGACAAAACTGCCGCCAGGTCTTAGCAAGCGAACCGCAGTCATCAGCGCAGCCTCGGCCAGCTCCAATTGGCGCACATGGTCAGAAAAGCGATTGCCATTGGTAAACGGGGCCATGTCAGAGAGCACGACATCCGCGGCCCCCCCCAAGGCACCATGGATGACTTCGGTCTCTACTTCCAAAATCGAGCCATGCAAAAAAGTGCCGGGGTAAGGGTCGACCACAGTAATGTCCAAACCCACCAATGCTTTTTTTCCCACAATCGACGCAGCAAAGGCAGACCAGCTTCCCGGCGAACACCCGAGGTCGACGACACGATGCCCTGGACGCAGAATCCCGAATCGCTTTTGGATCTCATCGAGTTTGAAGACACTGCGCGCGGCGAAGCCCTGCTCTTTTGCAAGTTTTGAATAGTGGTCTGGACGACGTCGTTGTCCCAAGTTGTGCTCCAGAACGAGGATTGGGCGGTAATTCCGTAAATTGCCGCGCGAACGATAACGTGCATGCCGGTGCATTACAGATGGTGCGTATTGACACCCCTTTGCCCTTCCGGTAACCTCTCTCGCGAACCCCCGTCGACTCGTCCACGCAATCCCGTTGTGTCGACAGTCCATGATTTCGTCGAGTGTGCATGATGAGCCGTCGCCCCATGGTCCTCCTCTCCCTGTTTGGTTGTGTGCTCCTCTCGGCATGCGACAATCAAGGCAACAAAGACGGCAGCGAAACGACAGAAGCCGGTCAAGGAGACTCGGAGGTTGTCTACACCTACGACGACCAAGACGAAGACACCATCATCGACATCCATGATGGCGTCGACGAGGACGCCGACGGCGACGGTACCAACAACTACCTCGACGAAGACTCCGACAACGACGACATTCTTGACCGCAATGAAGCGGGTGACGGCGACCCCCTCACCCTCCCACGCGACAGCGATGGCGACGGTACGCCCGACTACCTGGACCTCGACAGTGACAACAACTGCATCAGCGACCGGGACGAAAAGCGCGCAACCGGTGATGGTCCTGTCGACACCGATGAAGATGGCGTTCGCGACTTTGCCGACCCCGACAATGACGGCGACGGCATCCTGGACGTCGACGAAATCGGCGGAGGATGCGAAGCGCCCGACACCGATGGTGACGGCGTTCAAGACTATATGGACCTCGACTCGGATGGTGACGGCATCTACGACATCTACGAGGCGGGCAACTCCGAGTTTGACACGGACCCCGCCGACACCGATGGCGACGGCGTTCCTGACTATCTCGACAGCGACTCCGACGGCGACGGCATCTCGGACACCGTTGAAGGCGGCGTTACTTCGGACGGAGCGGAACCCCGGGATACCGACGGCGACGGCGCATACGACTTCGCCGACACCGACTCCGACGGCGACTCCCTCTCGGATGCTGACGAAATCGGCGTTTGGAACACCGACCCCTATGACCCCGACACCGATGGCGACCGCTATTCCGATGGGGGCGAGGTCGCTGCAGGCACTGACCCTCTGGATGCCGGCAGCGTAGTCGACGGCGTTTACGTCGAAGTTCCCGAGCGTACCAACATTGAGGAGCTCTTCAACTTCACACTCGAAATCCAGCTTGGCGACGTCGCATTCCTCATCGACACCACCGGCTCGATGGGAAGCACCGCGAACGCCATGGCGTCGGAGTTTACGGGCATCGTGTCGTCCCTGTCGACGACCATTCCCGATGCTGAGTATGGCGTGGGCACCTACGATGACTACGCTTGCTGCGGCTACGGCTACTCGTCCAGCAGCGACAAGCCGTTTTATATGCGGCAGCAAATCACCGACAGCGTCACGCAGGTCAACAACGTCCTGAACACGCAAGTGCAGTTGCACTTCGGCGGCGACGGTCCCGAGTCTTCGATGGAAGCCATCTACCAAGGCGCTTCCGGCGAAGGCTACGACATGGACTGCAACCGGTCCTACAACTCCACTACCGACGTCCTCCCCTTCTTGTCCAGCAGCTCGGACCCCTTCGGCGGCTCCGGCGGCCAGCACTATAGCTCGTCGTACACCGGCGGCGGCCTCAACGGTGGCTTCGGTTTCCGCGACTACGCCCTCCCCGTAATCGTATTCGCGACCGACTACGACCTCCGCGACCCCGACAACGGTTACCCCGGCCCTGGCGGCTGTCCCCAGGATGCGGGGCAAAACGATGTCGTCGCGGCGCTGTCTGACCTCGGCGGATATGTCATCGGTATCCAGGCCAACAACTACACGAGCACGCCGTACAACCAAATGGTGCAGCTCGCCAACGCTTCCGGCTCCTACGCCGACACAGACGGCGATGGTGCCGCCGACGACCCCCTCGCATTTATCTGGACGGGGTCGAGTGCGACGTTCCGCACCACCATCACGGGCGCCATCGAAGACCTCGTCTCCTCGATTCGCTTCAACAAGGTCAGCCTCGATGTCGAAGGCGACGAATGGGGCTTCGTCACGGGCATTGACCCCGAGTTCGTCACAGACATCGACACGGCCGGTGGTTCCCAGGAAATCGAGTTCGTGCTCGAATTCCGCGGCGTCGTTGCTGCCACCACAGAAGACCAGCTCTTCCGCCTTACGTTGAACGTCATCGGCGATGACACCGTGCTTCTCGACACCAAGGACATCATCGTCCTTGTCCCCGGAAGCAGCTACTGACGCGTCCTGTCGTCCAACCAAAAAACCGAGCGTCCTGCTCGGTTTTTTTTTGCTTCTATCGTGCGTATGCGAACGTTCAGCGAACCCAGCCGCGAATCGCGAGCCGAAGCGCATCGACACCCTCGCCATTGAGGGTCGACAACGCATGGAGCGACGGCGTCGCCAGCCCTGCCGATAGCTTTTGAAGCATCGACTTTCGCTTGCTCTTCGGGAGCTTGTCTACTTTGGTTGCAACGATGTAGTGCTCGATCTCTGCGGCGCGCAGGCCCGCAATCAGGTCCAAGTCGAGCTTTTGCGGAGGAAGGCGACTATCCACCAAGCACACGACCCGCCGAAGCCCAGGACGAGTCGAAAAGTAGGTCTCCACCATTCCTTTCCACTGCTGCTGCACCTCAAAGGGAACCTTGGCAAAGCCATAGCCGGGCAAGTCCGCCAAGAGGTACACACCGTCTACATCAAACAGGTTTACGGCCTGCGTTCGTCCAGGGCTGCGACTCACGCGCGCAGCACTTTTACGGCCCAACAACGCATTGATGGCGCTGCTTTTCCCGACATTCGACCGACCTGCAAATGCGATTTCGGGCAAGTCGGAGGACGGCAAGTCCCCGGGAAAGCTGCCAAGGAAGGTGACATGGGAAGGAGGGAGGACCGCACGCGGTGTGGGTGACTTTTTTTCAGGAGAGCTCATCTGCGCCCAATAGCCCAACACACCCGCGCTGACGAGGTACAACTGCCACCCGCGTCCATATCCCCGCCCCTGCCCGGCAGAGACTGGGATACAATTACCCGGCTACCTTCGTCGAGCGTTGGCATGTACTCGTGGAACCTTCCCCAATCGCTGAACATCACGCGACGGCTGCCTGCCCATCGCCGAACCTATTTTGTCAGCGACCTGCACCTCGGCGATGGAACTCCATCTGATACCTTCATGGGTAAGGACCGAGAGCTTATCGCCCTTCTCGACCAAGTCCGAGAGGAAGGTGCCCATCTTGTGATTGTGGGGGACGCCGTCGACTTCCAGCAAGCCTGGTCGATGTCCCGCGTCCTAAAAGCACACGCACGACTTATCGGCGAGCTTTCCCGTCTCGCCGACACCAATGGCGTTACCTATATCTGGGGAAACCACGACTACGACATCAGTCTCTTCAAGGACCTCTTGCGATTTGACGTCTGTAGTACACTGTGGTTGGGTGACGACATTTTGGTTGAGCACGGCTACCAATACGACCGCCACATCGGCGCAGACCTCGCGGGAACCCACGTCGCCACAATGATTCACCATATGGCCGAACGCATCACCGGCGAGTGGATTCGACTTCCCCTTGAGCATTACTACAACCCCATCAATCGCCTCGCGTTTTGGCTCTTTCACAAGTACGTCTGGAGCGTAGAGGCGCTCGACCGCTTTTGGAAAGCCGTCGGCCGTCCCGACACCATGGCCCACCGTCTCGCATCCATACAATATTGGACCCGCAACCAGTTGGGCGATGCAGCAATGCTATTCGACGGCGTATGTCGCTTTTTGCCAACATCGCGCTTGCGTGCTTTGGTCACCGGTCACTCCCATATTCCCGGCAAGATTCAATTTGCCGATGGTACTACGTTTGTCAATACGGGTAGCTGGACGTTCGCTTCAAGCCAATACGCCATATGGGATGGATGTGCGTTTACCGTGCGTGATTGGACCACGGGAAAAGTATACGAAGATGAACTCTACCAGTCCATTTTGCAAGGTGACACCGACGGACAAGGCATGACGGAATGGTGGTCGGAGAACTACATCGGCTTTTTTCGATTTCGATGTGGTGAAGAAGGCCCCCTTCCGAACCTGCCGCGGCCTTGGCATCCAATTTCTACCTCTCGCTAAACGCCGCCGACGCGAGTTTGCATTCGGCGCAGCCCTTGTTTCGCACGAACCATCGAGGACTCTATGCGCGTAAATGGTATTCACCACCGAACCATTTGGATGGAGGGCAACATCGTTCGGATGATTGACCAGCCCGCTCTTCCTCATGCGTTTCGAATCGTCGACCTGCCCACCCACCTCCACACCGCGGACGCCATTCGAACGATGGTCGTACGGGGTGCGGGAGCTATCGGCGCCACCGGAGCCGCGGGAATGGCGCAAGCGGTCTTCGAAGCACCTGCCGACGACTTTTCGAACTACGTCGCAAAAGCGGCGACGACGCTGCGAGAAACGCGCCCTACAGCCCAAAATCTATTTTATGGAATCGACATGGTGTTGGCCGCCGTACGCCGAAGCGGCGACAACATCGCGCTCGCACGGCAAGCTGCACGAGACGCGGCACAAGCGGTCGCGGATGACGACGCGGCATGTTGCGAGGCGATTGGACGCCACGGCGCACCGCTCATCACGGAAGGAATGGGCGTCGCCACCCACTGCAACGCAGGGTGGCTGGCATTTGTCGACTGGGGAAGCGCGCTCTCGCCCCTTTATGTCGCCCACAGGGAGCGGCGTACGTTTCGCGTGTTTGTGGACGAAACGCGGCCCCGCGGGCAAGGAGCCCGCCTCACCGCTTGGGAGCTCTCCCAAGAGGGCATTGAGCACTACGTCATCGCCGACAATGCTACCGCGATGCTGATGTGGCGCGGCGAAGTCCAGCTGGTCATCGTCGGCGCAGACCGAATCGCGATGAACGGCGACGTCGCCAACAAAATCGGTACCTACCCGACAGCCTTGGCCGCAGCCGACAATGGCGTGCCCTTCTACGTCGCGGCGCCCACCACCACCATCGACCCCGATTGTCCAACCGGTAAGCAGATTCCCATCGAAGAGCGCGACGAGGACGAGGTCCTGTACACATGGGGCGAAGCGGACTCCGGCGAAGTGGCCCGCGTACGCACTACGCCCGCGGGGTCTCCCGCACGCAATCTCGCATTTGACGTCACGCCAGCACACCTCATCACCGGCATCATCACGGAGCACGGCATTGTTTCTGCAAGTCAGGACGGACTATCACGTGTCGTTCGCCGCGTAGAATAGCGCCGACGGTCCCCGCGCATGCAGCGCCACCCAGAAGGACGCAGCGTGTCCTTCTGGATGTCCAACAGGAATCCCGCTGGCTTAGGCTAACGGGCGCGGCGTCTTGGCCGTGCGACCCCATCGTCGCCCACCTCGAGTACCCCTTCACCGGAGGCAGTTCGAAAGACCGGGTTTGCATCGACAAGGGTAACGTCATTGGGCACCGACGTTCCCGCGCCCAAGCGAACTCCCTGCCCCACGACTGCCCGATGCCCGACAGAAACGCCAAGGAAGTGGTGCTCCGAGTCGACCCAGTCGTCACCGTCTTGCACGCGGATTGTGCGACCAAAGCTGAGGTCTTGGGCGACCACACCCCACGCAACAAAACAATCGCGCCCGAACACGCACAACTGAAAGCCCGCGCCGGACGAAAGCCGCGCCCCATCCATCACGGTGCAGAAGCGAAGGTGCGTATATGGCCCGAGGTCCACAGCCCCACCCAATACAGACGCCACCACAACTGCATGTTCCCCCACACGGGTGCCGGGGCCCACGATGCTTCCCCGAACGACGGCGTGCGGACCAATCACCGCGCCATCTCCAATTCGGCTCGCCTCCACCACAGCAGTGGGGTGTATCACCACGCCCTTACCGCGCTGTACGAGAGCCGCCCCCAACGCCGACTCGGACACTCCCCGGGCACGAAGCACCACACGCAGCGACTGCAGCGCTTTGTCCACAAACGACGCCGCCATGAAGCGGTCGCGCGCTGCGTACGCCTCCGCCTGAATCGCAAGCTGATTCACACGAACGAGGTGTGTCCAATGTCGTACTACCTGTCCAATCGCCGCCCCGACGCGCAGTGGCCGAAATGCGTGACGCAAACGGGGATGCGCGACCTCGGCTCCGTGGTCTTCGAGGCCCGGCTGCACAACAAGCCAAGGCAAGTCATCGAGTGACGAGATGCCGTCGATGCGCACGGCGAGTTCGAGGCCGTTGGGGACCGGCGCCCGCTGTAAGGCCCCGGTCGAAATGTGGAGGGCGTCGTCTTCGAGCTGAACCCTCCCAATGCCCGCAGCCAAGACCTTTTGTAGCAATGCCGGCGTAAACCATTGTCGGTCGGAAAAGACGAAACAAGGGACGCCTGGCGTTGCGCAATCGACAATGACCGCGCCGACCTCCAAAAGAGCCGCATCTTGCGTGTGCCGCAATGGCACACCGAGTACAGGCAGGTCGCCCGCGGGTTCATTCCACGGCGCGACCAGCGTATCTGTGACGATTCGTACGGCCTGCAACAAAGCACGTTCCTTAGACGGTCGGCTTCATCTCACCCGACCCCAAACGACGCATATAATCGTCCAAAGCATTGCGTACCTTGGTCGAAAGGAAGAGCAAGCCGACGATGTTCGGGAATGCCATGCCCAGAACCATCAAGTCCGAGAAATCAAGGACGTTTCCGAGCTTCATGACCGCCCCAAGGAAGGAAAACACGCAAAACAATACCTTATAAGGAGTCGACGCGGCCTGACCGAACAGATGGACTGCACACCGCTCTCCGTAGTACGACCAAGAAATCATCGTCGAAAACGCAAACAGCACAACGGCGATAGAGAGGACCGTCGGGAACCAAGGAAGGGCGCTACGGAACGCGATGGCCGTCATCTCTACCCCTTCCCCCACACCCGACTGGTATGCACCGGTGACAACCACGACCAAACCCGTCATGGTGCAGACCACGATGGTATCGATAAACGGCTCCAACAACGCCACAATACCTTCGCGAACCGGCTCGTCCGTTGCCGCCGCCGAGTGCGCGATAGAGGCCGAGCCCACGCCCGCTTCGTTCGAGAACGCTGCCCGCCGGAAGCCCTGAATCAAGGCACCGAGAAGACCACCGATGCCTGCTTTCAGTGAAAAGGCCCCTTCAAACATGACCTGGAAGGCACCAGGCAGGCGTTCTGTATTGACCAAGAGAATATAAACGGCGGCAATCACGTAAATCCCGCACATAAACGGCACAATCACACCTGCCGTGGTTCCAATGCGCTTGATGCCGCCCAGAATGACTGCGGCCACTACGACGGCCATCAATAGGCCAAACAACCAAGCCTTGTCTGCAAAAAAGGCAACCTGCCCCGCGACCGCAACAAAAGCCTGGTTGGACTGGAACATATTTCCGCCCCCCAAACTTCCGCCAATACACATAAGTGCAAATACAACCGCAAGTCCCCGCCCCAATCCGGGGCGGTCTTGCTCGGCCAAGCCTTTGTACAGGTAGTGCATCGGCCCACCCGACAAATTGCCCGCTGCGTCCCGGCTCCGATACATTTGGCCCAGCGTGCATTCCGTGAACTTGGACGACATTCCAAGGAAGCCCGCAATAATCATCCACGGAATCGCGCCAGGGCCGCCCGCAGCGACGGCCAACGCAACACCCGCGATATTACCCAATCCGACGGTCGCCGACAAAGCCGACGACAAAGCCTTGAAATGGCTGATTTCGCCTTCATCTTCGGGGCGGTCGTACTTCCCCATAGTTACGGCAATCGCGTGCCCAAACGCCCGAAGGTTTACAAACTGCATCCGCAATGTAAAGAAAACGGCGCCAAAGACCAACCACGCAACAACAACCGGAATGCTAATGTTTTTCGGATTGGCCAATGGCTGGGCGTCGAACCGTGACGAGTTGGACCACACGCGCAGCGATTGGTCGTCTTGCTGACCCCGAACCGTCCATTCGGCACCATCCAGGCGTACAATGCGACCTTCACGCAGGTCCAAGACGTCGCGCGAAACCGCAAATCGCTCTCCCAATCGTGTCATTACGTCGCCCACGCTTTGTACGACCACCACGGGCGCCGGGCCACGGTCGCGCAGCAAGCGCGCAAACGTAGGGTCGGCGGGCACACCCAAATACGTGACCCCATCGAGCGACCACTCGCCCGATGCACCGGGGTCTGCCGGTGGGAGCGGCTCTCCACACTCCGCAAAAACCGTACAGGGTGCCAGCGGCAGGGTGTCCGGCGCAACGGAGGCAATCAGCTTGCCATCTACTTCCATTACCCGCGCGAGCTTGGAACCGGGAAGCTCCACGCGCTCGTCAGGGGCGGGAACGCGCTCCACATCCGCAACCGCGACCGTGCGAACCTCGCGATACTGGTAGCCTTGGCCGGGCGTAAACCCCACAACCGCTTCATTTCCAACCAGTAGCGGGCTCCCATCGTCGGTAGACGGAAGCTCCCCTTCGCCCAACGTGTTGTCCCAGAACATGAGATCAAAGAACATCACCTTCGCGAGCGGCCCCACTACCCAAGCCCCAAACTGGGCATCCAAGGTCTCGGCCCAACCCGGCTGCGCTTCTTCGGCATGACCTACACCCGGAGTGAGGCCCAGCATCGCAAACACCGCCGCCAAAGGCACCCACCAACGGGCCTTTCGACCAACAGCAGATGTACATTTTTGCGGTTTGGTGCTGGGCGCCAAGCCATCGAAGTGCAGGGTGTGCGAGCGAAGGTTCATCCGGTTTTCTCCCAACAAATCTGTCCCCAAGCACCCGCGGCAGTGGCGGAGCCGCGGATCTTGAGACGATTCGAAAAGACATGCGCCGACACCATATCGCAGCCGGACGAATCTGTACATGTTCAGTACCCCCACAAGGCCATGGTCCGCTTCCGTGACAAACGCGACATACGCGCAATCGACCAATGAACGGCGAATTTTCGACCATTACAGAGACAAACGATTCCGTCCCCCAACCGCTTGCACAACCCCTGCAAGGTGCGCGGCCCGCCTCCATCGCTCGGCGCATTCTGCGCCGCTCCAACAATCCGTTCGCTTCGCGCGTGTTTGCGTTCGCCGCGCGCACCACCGCCCGTTGCCAAAACGTCGCAACCGCGAAATTGCACTTCCCGTGGCGCGGCAAGGCCCGACGAACACCCTGGGGTCCGCGCAAACGTAGACCAAGCATTTGTGCGCCCGTACGCCAGCTCCGTTTCGCGGGGCCACCCGCTGCGGTTCCCCCTTTCCCGGAAGCACAGAGCGCGCTAATCGGCACCAATGCGCGGACTGAATCCTATCCTTCCTCTTACTGAACAAGTGCTCCTCCCGGGCATGCTCAGTCGTATCGCTGTCATTCGCCCTTCTGCGGTGGCAGCCGTCGAACATCACCTCGCACACGGACATCCCATCGTTGCGGTTCCGGTTCTGGACCCCTCGATTGAAGACCTCCAGCCTACCGACTTTGCACCCGTTGGCTGCCTCGCCGCGATTCGTCGCGTCGTGCGCCTCGGAGACGGGTCCTGCCGCATCCTCATCGAAGGGCTCGAAAGAGCGGCCGTTCCCCGCTGCCGCCTCGATCCCGATGGAGCCTATGTCTCCGCGGTTCGCAGCGTCCCTGACAAGGTTCAGAATGAGCCCAGGGTCCTTTTGCTGCACCAGCAACTCGTTCAGGCACTCGCTGAGTGGACCCGCGAAGATCCGGCAAACCCGCCGCCGCTTGTCCGTCTTGCCGACCAGCCGATGTCCCCCGGCCGGCTCGCCGACCACGTATTTGCAAATCTGACCGTTCCCCTCGTCGAGCAAACAGCCTATCTCGGCGAGCGCCTCGTCGACGTGCGCATTCAGGTAGCCGTCGAGGGCCTCGCACGCGAGACCGAACTCCGAAAGGTTCGTATCGATGTGGACAAGAAAGTCCAATCGACGATGGACCGGCAACAACGAGAATACTACCTGCGCGAGCAGATTCGGGGCCTCCGAAAAGAGCTGGGCGAAATCCCTGAGGCACACGACGAATCTGCTGCGCTCGAGGAGAAACTTCGTTCTTGTGGCATGCCCGAAGTAGGCCTCGAAGAGGCGCTTCGCGAGCTGGACCGTCTTCGTAGGATGCACCCCGATGCGGCGGAGTACACAGTTACGCGTACTTGGCTCGATTGGCTCGCGGCGATGCCCTGGGGCATTCGAAGCGACGACAACCAAGACCTAAAAGACGCCGTCGCCGCGCTCAACGCCGACCATTACGGCTTGACGAAAGTAAAAGACCGAATCCTGGAATACTTGGCGGTGCGCACGCTCAACCCAACCGGAAAAGGCCCCGTGCTTTGCTTTGTGGGCCCGCCCGGCGTCGGCAAGACCTCCTTGGGCCGCAGCGTGGCCAAAGCGTTGGGGCGCAAGTTTGAACGCATCAGCCTCGGCGGCATGAAAGACGAAGCGGAAATTCGCGGCCACCGTCGTACGTACGTGGGGGCCTTGCCAGGTCGAATCGCCCATGCGCTCAAAAAGGCCGGCACGCGAAACCCCGTCATCGTCCTCGACGAAATCGACAAGCTCGGAAAAGACTTCCGGGGTGACCCTGCTGCCGCACTGCTCGAAGTCCTCGACCCCGAGCAAAACGGCGCCTTCGTCGACCATTACCTCGATGTGCCGCTGGATTTGAGTGAGGTAATGTTCATCTGCACGGCAAACCAAGCCGAGCCCATCCCCGATGCGCTGATGGACCGCCTCGAGTTGACCGAACTACCGGGCTACCTCGTCGAAGAGAAGCTTCGAATCGCAAAGAGCCACCTCCTGCCCCGACTCGAGGCCGCACACGGTCTCGAAGGGCGCGGTTTCTCGGTGTCGATGAGCGCAGTACAATATATTGTGGAGTCTTACACCCGCGAAGCCGGCGTTCGGCAGCTCGAGCAAAAGCTCGCAGGACTGCACCGAAAGGCAGCGCGTATGTTCGTTGAAGGTCGCAAACGCGGGTTGCGTATAGACCGAAACGACCATGTAGAGCACCTCCTCGGTCCTCCGCGACACTTCCTTGATTTGGTCGACCGCACCGAAAATCCCGGTGTCGCCGTTGGCCTCGCCTGGACGAGCTTTGGCGGCGACATTCTGTTCATCGAGACGACCGCTTGGGAAGACGACAAACCAACGCTCCAACTCACCGGCCAGCTCGGTGACGTGATGAAGGAGTCCGCATCCGCCGCGCTCTCGGTTTTGCGAACACGCGCTGCGGCCTTGTCCATTCCTATTGAGATGTTCCACAAGCGCGGTATTCACGTTCATATTCCCGCAGGTGCCGTCCCCAAAGATGGCCCCTCTGCCGGCGTTACGTTGGTTACCGCATTGGCGAGCCTACTCACGGGCCGCTGTGTGAAGCCCCGCCTCGCAATGACCGGTGAGGTCACATTGCGCGGAAAAGTCCTCCCCGTCGGAGGCGTAAAAGAGAAGGTCCTCGCGGCGCGTCGCTCGGGTGTCACCACCATCCTGCTACCGACCAAGAACAAAAACGACTTGGTCGACATTCCCGAGGAATTGCGCGCAGACATTCAATTCGAGTTTGTGGACGAAATCGACCAAGTGCTCGGACTCGCCTTGATGTCTGCAGACGAAGTATCGCCCGCCTAATTCCGATTCGTCGTCGGGCGCCCTTCGCCGAATGGGACGCCCTCCTACGGACGGCCCGGCGCCACGGCCCCCGCACTAATCAGCGCGGGGGTCCATCGGGTTGAGTTCCGCGAAACGCTCAATGAGCTCGCGGCTTTCGTCATCCAGGACTTTCGGAACTACAATCCGCAACGTGACATAATGGTCAGCCCCATTGGCACCGCGCCCACGCAAGCGCAAGCGGCCACCGCCCGATGAGCCGGGCGGAATCGTCAAACGCACTTTGCCCGAAGGAGTGTCGACCTCAACCCGGCCGCCCAAGAGAGCCTCGACGATGCTGATGGGCAAAATCGATTCGTCGGTTGACTCCGGCGCCGCGCTCCGCGGGGACGAGCGTGGGCTGTCTGTCGAAGGCCCCGGTGCTGTGCGGCGAGATGGCTCGCCCGCCGCGACCCGCAACTCGCACACCAAGTCGCCGTAGGTGCCGTCGGTGCCGTCATCGCCCATATGATGCACCCGCAAGGTCGCCCCGTTGCGCACGTGCGGTGGAATCCGAAGGTCGTGAAGCTCGTCGTAACGAAACAAGCCACGGCCATCCTCCGTGAGGCGCATCCGAGGATACTCGAGGGTGACCGTACCTCCAAACGCCGCAACGTTGGCCGGAACATCGACGGTCATCTGGATGTCGCGCCCCGGAACGCCCGTCCGGGTACCGTCCGCGGACCTCTGGCCGTAGCTCCCGCGCTGGTCGGGCGCCCCCCCGCCTCCTCCACCGGGCATGCCGCCCATGTCGCCGCCAAACCCCCCGGAGGACGCTCCGCTGCGCGGCCCGGCCCAAGTTCCGCCGCCCGCAAAGTCCGCGCCTGGAAGACCACTCGCCAAATCGTCTATGTTGATGGAAGGCCCGCGCCCGCCGTTGCCTCCGGGTCCACCCCGCGCAGGGCCACGAGAGTCGGGCCGCGGTGTCGGACCACTTTGGGGTGACGACGCAAAATCGGCAAACAAGTCGTCAAGGCCAATGTCGTTTGCGGGGTCCCGTCGACGCCCCCCGCGCGAACGCGCTTGGCTTCCGCCCTGGCCGTCTTGCTGGGCATAAAAGCCGCCGGGCATCCGATAGCCCTGCTCGGTCCAACGACCGCCCCGTCGTGTGGCACGCTTTTCCGGCCCGCGGTCGTACTTCGCGCGGGCCTCGGGGTCGCCCAACACATCATAGGCTTTTCGAATTCGGTCGAATTGCCGTGCCGCCTCGGGGTCGTCTCCCGCCACATCCGGGTGGTGCGCGCGCGCTAGCTTCCGAAATGCCTTTTTGATCTCATCTTGCGTCGCATCTCTCGGCACACCGAGAGTGTCGTAGAAGTCGCCGATGTAAGGTGTAGGGTCGGACATTCCGCGGGCCTCTGAGATGTAGAACGCACGAATGATAGCCGACCCGCGTGGATCGCGGGCCACTTGACCGCGCATTCCCTTCCGTTCTTCCGCGCTCCGGTACACGAAAACGTCCGGCAGTGGTGTATGAAGGGCCACGTCCCCGGAAAATCTTCATCCCCCCTTCCAACTGGGGTCCAACCAGACTACACCGTTGCACCTCTGCCGTTCGGGCACTTCATTTTTCCCTCTCGATTTTGTGCCGTCGGTCCGATGCATGGAATCAACGGGGCTGGCCCGCGTGTCTGCCGTTTGTGCTGTGGCATTCGCCGCGCACCGGGTATGTTGGCGGGGACAAACCATCCCGCATCTGCGACGCCCTTCGTTGGGCCATCCCACCCCACTCTCCCCCCGGTCGGTCCGCATGCCGAAGTACTCGAATCCCTCCGGTCTCGCCTGTTCGTTCTGCCACAAGCCGCAGCGCGAAGTTGACAAGATCATCGCGGGACCGAACGTCTACATCTGCTCGGAATGCATCCGGTTGTGCCTCGACATCATTCGCGAGAACAGCCAGCCCAAGCCTATTTCTTGGGGTCAGCAGCGCGTTCCCCCGCCTGCGCGCATCAAAGCATTCCTCGACCAGTACGTCATCGGCCAGGACCAAGCGAAGCGAAAAATCGCTGTCGCCGTCTACAACCACTACAAGCGCCTTGAGGCCAACCAGCAAGGCGAAAACAAGACCTCCGACGTCGAAATCCAAAAGTCGAATGTCTTGCTCATTGGCCCCACCGGGACCGGAAAGACACTCGTCGCCCAAACCTTGGCCCGCTTGCTCGACGTTCCGTTCGTCATCGCGGATGCTACGACGCTCACCGAGGCCGGGTATGTCGGGGAAGATGTCGAGAACATCATTCTCAACCTTTACCAAGCCTCCGGCAACAACATCGAGCGCACCGTCAAGGGCATCGTCTACATCGACGAAGTCGACAAGCTCGCCAAGAAGAGCTTCACGAGCTCCGTTTCTCGCGACGTCAGCGGGGAAGGCGTTCAGCAGGCCCTCCTCAAGATTATCGAAGGCACGATGGCCAACATCCAGGTTCGAGGCAACAAGCGATTGCCGAACCAGGAGTACATCCAAATCGATACCTCGCAGATTCTGTTCATCTGCGGAGGTAGCTTTGAGGGCCTGAGCCAAGTCATCGAGCAGCGCCTCGGCAAGAAGCGCGTTGGCTTCCTCAAAGGCGAAAAAGATGAAGTCCGCCCCAAGGCTACGGAGCCCAAGGCGAACCTGCAGCGCGTCACCCCCGAAGACCTCGACAAGTTCGGTTTGATTCCTGAGTTCATCGGCCGTTTGCCCGTCTTGGCGGTCATGGACCACCTCGAAGAAGCCGACCTCATCAAGATTCTCAAGGAGCCGAAGAACTCCTTGGTGCGTCAGTACCAAAAGCTCTTCAAGTTCGAGAAGGTCAAGCTCGAGTTCACCGACAAAGCACTCGAAGCGATGGCACGCAAGGCCGTCGAGCGCAAAACCGGAGCCCGTGGCCTGCGAACCCTCATGGAGACGGTCATGCTGGACATCATGTATGAGGTGCCCAGCCAGGACAACATCCGTGAGGTCGTTATTACCGAAGAGACCGTCACCGAAGGCAAGCCTCCTCACATCGAGCAGGTCCGCGACTACGGGGTTTCGAGTTGAGCATCACGCAGAGGCCCGCGCTGGCGACCGCTGCTGTCCGGGTCGTGCATTCGAATGAACAAGCGTCGAGGTTTCCGTGCCACTTGGGATGTTGATTGCCGCTCCCGCGATGCGCGACCCCAACTTCGTGCGCACCGTCGTGCTCATTTGCCAACACGATGAAAATGGAGCGGTCGGGCTGATTGTCAACCGAGAGGGCCCCGTGTCCCTCGACGACGTGCTCGACAAGCTCGACATTGCGCCAGGTGCTCGCTTTGATGGCCCCACCTGGGTTGGCGGTCCCGTTCGGCCCAGCGCCGGATTTGTACTATGGCAAGGGCACGCGAGCGAGGATGAGGGCTGGAATGTCGGCGCGGGAATCGCGGTATCCCCCTCCGCCGAGCGCCTGACGCAGTTGGCAAAAGATGGCGTTCCGTTTGCGCTCTGCCTCGGATTCGCAGGCTGGTCGCCGGGCCAACTCGATGCGGAGGTTCGCTCGGGGTCCTGGCTGTTCACCGATGTGGACAGCAACATCGTCTTCGAAAGTCCTCTTGAGGCCCGGTACGAGCTCGCACTGAAAAAACTCGGACTCACGCCCGCAATGGTGGTGATGAGTCCAGGCGACGCCTGAGCGGATCTTTTCGGCGCAGCCAAACGATAGGAAGCGCGACCCGCAACGTATCCACGGGTGTCCGACGCACCTCTTACCAAACAAGACATCAAACCCATCGGCTTCGAAGGCCCCAGCGTGCTACCTTCGCCGCCGATGCGCAGTCTTACCTTTCAACGTAGCATCGGTTCCGGCGCTTTCGGGACCGTCTATCTGGCCGAGCTTTCGTCCCGGCAAGGCTTTCGTCGCCAAGTCGCGGTGAAAGTCTTGCACAAGCAAGCTCCCGAAGACGGCGAGCAGCTGCTTTCCCGTATCCGTGATGAAGCGCGCCTGTTGGGCTTGCTACAAGACGACATCATCATCAAAGTGCTGGAGATTGCGCGGGTGGCCGACCGCGATGCGGTGTTGATGGAGTACATTGAAGGTGTCGACCTTCAAACGCTCACAGACAAGGGCATGCGTCCGTCCGCGCGTGCGCTGGCCGAGATTGGCGCGTTGGTCGCAGGCGGCTTGAGTCGCGCACACCTCGCCCGCCACCCCACCACGGGGCAGCCCCTCAACGTCATTCATCGCGACGTAAAGCCCGCAAACATCATGGTCACCCGCTCCGGCGGTGTAAAGCTCCTCGACTTTGGTGTGGCACGGGCCCGATTTGACGCCCGTGAGAGCCACACCGGCCAACTGGTTCTCGGCACGCTCAATTACATGGCACCCGAATACATCGTCACCGGTGAGGTGTCACCTGCGGCCGATGTCTACGGACTCGCTGTCTCGTTGTGGCAAGTCGCCACGGGCGAACCGTATGGCCAACCAAAGGTTCGGCAGGACTCCCACGAGCGCCGTCTTCAAAGTCGCTTGTCCTTGTTGGCCGCAGACTACGGCCCGATGTTGCCCTGCTTCGAGCATATGTTGCGCTGGGACCACACGCGGCGCCCCGATGCACACACGGTCGAGTCTATTCTCGACCGCGTCTCGGGGAACCTTTCGGGCGACAGCCTCCGTCTTTGGGCGCGCCAAGCCGTTTCCGAAATATTGGACGGGCGAGGCCCCGGAAAGGATGCCGCCGGACTTGTGGGCCGCACCATCGACCTCGCCGATGAGCAGACGTCGGGCCCCGTGGAACCCTCTCGGCCTACGCCCCGCCTCGCCGACCCCGGCCTTGTGGATGTTCCACCCCCCGTCGTGCATCCACCGCGCGTACCCATCGCGCCACCCGCCGTTCCGCACACGTCCACCGCCCCTGTTCCCCAGGCGCCCATTTTCGCTGCCACCCCCTCCGCACCAACAAATGCGCCACCTGCCTCCGCCCCTTCGGGCGTCGACCCCTCGCTTGTGAAAGCAATCGTAGGTGGCCTGTTGGTGGGCGGTTCTGTTGGATTGTTGGTGGTCGCAGCCCTCGTCGCTTGGCTGCTCATGCGTTAGGCTTGTTCCACGGATGGACCCTCGATCCATCTCCCCCTCCCCGCGGCGCGCACCTCCCCTCCCCCCTCGTGGGCGCCCACCCATCTCCACGCTTTTCCCCATGGGGCTTCCCCGATGCCCTCTGCCGTTCGTCCAATTGTGACGCTCGTTCTCGGTTCCGTCATCGCCGGCATGGTGATTGCGCTACTGCCCATACGGCCACGTTTGTCGTCGACCGCCGATACCGCGGAACAAGTGCTGGCGGAGGTAGCGCCTCCGCCCGAAGATTCTGCATCTCCCGCGACGACCGCGGTCGAGCAGCCCGAAGAGCCCCACTGGGTCGACCACACCATCTCCGCCGGAGAGGTGCTGGGTCGGATTTTGCCCTCCCACGGGCTCCCCACCGCGGCGGTGCTCACGGTCGCCAAAGAGTTTTACGACCTCACCAAGATTCGAGCGGGAAAAGAGCTGCGCTTTCGGTACCAACCTGGGTCCGACAAAGCAGATGCCCTCTCGTACAAGCTCGACGCCGACCGCACGCTTATGGTCGAAAACATCGATGGCATTTGGTCCGCGCGCGTCGATGAAATCATGTACGAGCGCCGGCCGGCCGTGCGCCAGTTCGTGGTCGAGCGCACCCTCTGGGGTGCGGCTACTGCCGCTGGGCTTCGTGCTGCTGACATCGTCGCACTGGCCGATGTCTACCGCTACGACATCGACTTCAACACGGAAATTCGCGCGGGCGCTACCGCACGGATGGTCGTCGACGAGCTCCTCGTTGATGGCGAAGTACAGCGATTGGGCGCGCCTTTGGCCGTCCGCTTCACCAACAATGGCGAAGAGTACGTAGCGATTCGATTCACCACAAGTGATGGTGTCACTCGCTACTACGATGCGAGCGGAAAGGCCCGTAAGCGGCCGTTTTTGCGCTCGCCGTTGAAGTTCAGCCGCGTCACATCGGGATTCAACAAGAACCGGTTCCATCCCGTTCTCAAGACCCGACGCCCGCACAACGGCGTCGATTTTGGCGCGCCCACCGGCACACCCATCCACGCGGTCGGTGACGCGGTCGTCAGCGTAGCGGGTCCCAGCGGCGGTCATGGCCGCTTCGTCAAGCTCGACCACGAAGGCCCCTACGAGTCCAGCTATAGCCACCTTTCGCGCATCTCGGTTCGCCAAGGTCAGAAAGTACGGCAGGGCGACATCATTGGTTATGTTGGAAGCACAGGCTTGGCCACGGGCCCCCATCTTCACTACCAGTTTTGGGTCAACGGCAAATACGTCAACCCATTGACGGTACCGCTTCCGCGCGGCGACGAGCCGATTCCGGCTGGCGAGATGGCGGCCTTCCAGAAGCATCGCGACGCGCTCTTGCGGCAGTTGGATGCAGACCTGACGGGCGTAGAGACCGTTGCGTTTGAGCCTTCAGACCTCGATGTTGCCGACGCCGACGCCGACCTCTAAGCCGCTTCGCAACCACGGAAGCCACGATGTCGGGTGACCCTCCGTACAGGTCCACCCAAGAGCTACGCGTGGAGCTCCCCGACGGGTGGACCCCCGAACAGATTCGCGGGCCCCACGTCGGTTTGCTTGCGTCTTCGACGCCGGGCGCCCTCGTGGTGCGCGCAGATGCCGAAGGGCGCGCCTGGCTGTCCGCGCAGGGCATCGCGGCCCACACACTGCCTGGGCCGCCCCCGGAGCTGCCCCCTGCGTATACAACCCCTGCGGCTGCCGTCGCGAAGATGGACGCTTGGTGCAGCGCGAATCCTCGCTGGGCAAAGCGCGTAGACCTCGGCTATAGCGTAGAAGGACGTCCCATCGTCGCGCTGCGCATCGGGGATGATGATGCGCGCATTCATGTGCGCGTCCATGGCGCCCACCACGGCGACGAACCCATTTCCGCCGAAGTCGTATTGCACCTCGCAGAAGCCTTGTTGTCTGCGGCCGAAGGAGATGCAACGACTGCGCAGTTCTTAGAAACCCACGCCGTCTGGTTGATACCGCACGTCAACCCCGATGGCATCGACGCGATGCAGCGCGACAACGCCCACGATGTCGACCTCAACCGAAACTACGGCTACTTTTGGTCGGAAGACGAATTTCACGCAGGTCCGTACCCCTTCTCCGAGCCGGAAACCCGCGCGATGCAGGCCCTGGCCGTTCGCGCGCCGGCCACATGGTCCATCGCAGTCCATGCCGGCGCCACAAACATCGGCTGGCCGTGGAATTACACCGTCGCCCCCCCGGACGACGCTCCCCAGTTTCAAGACACCGCACAAGACTACGTCCACATTGTCGACGATGCGTCGTTTTACGGCCTACAAGGCGCATCTTGGTACACGACGCAGGGGGACTCCAACGATTGGCTCTATGGCGTCTGGGGCGCGTTCGAGTGGACGGTCGAAGTCAGCACATCCAAGGCCCCTGCTGACCCCGCACCGTATCTCGCCGCGCATGTTCCCGCGCTCATGGCGTTTCTGCACAGCGCACCCGCGGAAGCCATCCAGTTGGTCGACGCCGCATCCGGCCACGCACTGCAAGGAACGCTCCAGCCCGCCGACGTTGGTCGCGCGACGTGGTCGGCGATAGATGGCACCACAGCCCGTCCCGCGGGCCCCGCCAGTGCCTTCGTCGCCGCTGCACCGGGCTATTCGCCAACCGAAGTACCCTTGCCCATCGCACGCGAGACCGCCGCGCTCCGCCGACTTGCACCCCGCGCCCATTGGCAAGTGTGGCCCCCGATTGTCCGCATCGGCGAAACCGCGACCCTCACGTTGGACCCACCCCTCGACGGCGAACTGTGGATTTCCACCCCCGATGGTGCCCGATTCGTCACCACTGCCGTTGACGGCGTACTTCGATGGAACACCCAGGGAGAAGCCCCCGGTCGCTGGTGGGTCGGCACAGAGGAAATCCCCGACGCCGCCGTGCTTTGGGTCGAAGGACAAGACGTACCCGACATTCGCTCGCTTTGGTGGGACGGACAAAGCCTGACGGTCCAAATTGACCCACCCGGCGACGGAATCGAGGCGTGGTTTTTCGCAGACGGCGTGCCCGTTTCCACCCACAACTGGGCGGTGACAACGGACGATGGCATCCGGTGGACACCCCCGCCATTGCCTCCCGCGCAGAAGATTGATGTCCTCTTGTGGGGACCCGGTGGCCCAATAGCGATACACGACCTCACCGGATTGCCGTGGCACCTTGGGCCTGAGATTTCGGGAACCAATGAACGGGATACGGGTCTACCCGAGGCGTCGGACGCCGCCAGCACCTGCGGGTGCCAAGGCCCAAGCACCGACCCCTGGCTGGGCGCCATCCTGCTGTACCCCTTGTTTCGGAGACATTTCGCATGAACCGCCTCTTCGTCGCCCTCGGCCTGGGCCCTGCACTCGTGCTGTCGTCGAGCGGTTGCGACCGAGACGACCTTTATGGCGAGAGCACCTTCTCCCAGGACGTCGCCCAAGCCTATGCGGAGTGCGACGAGGGGGAAATTCGCTTCCTGACGGGCAAGCACGCGCTCAACCTCGCGTTTCGCCCCTGCGGCTCCAACAAGTTCGCAGCCGCCACGTGGTCTCCTGACGCAACCTTGCTGTATTTCCAGCTCACCCACGGCGGACATATCCTCGTCGGTGAGACCCGCGACATTGAGACCATTCCCACGGAAACCCCCGTGGGCCGCGCCACTTGGATACGCGACAACTACCTCGCTATCCCCCTTGGTCCGAGCGGCAGCGTCGAGCTTGGTAGCAGCGAGGACGTCGCCCAGCAGACCGCCTCTGCCGCGACAGGACCATGGCGGCTTGCACTGTATGACCGAGGTTCCGCGGCGCTCGAGCTGGTCAACCTCACGGTTCGCGCGCCGAGCGACCTCCAGGCAGCCGGAAACGGCACCCAAATCGCCATGACAGCATTGGGCGACGACGGTGTGCGCCGTGCGTACCAGTTCGACCCCCTGACCTCCGAGACCACCCCGCTTCTTCCTTGGTGGGACGGCCCCGTCGAAGCCTTGAGCGTAGGCGGAGATATTGTCGCGTTTCGTACCGCCGAAGGGCTCACGATTCGCAACCGCCAAAATGGCGACGAGCTGGCCCATCTCCCCGCCGGCAAGCGCGCGATACCCCATCCCGGCGGCCGGTATGTCATGGTTGAACAGGATGGTGCCCCCATCAGCTTGTTCAAACAGGAAACGTGGCGCGAACTCGATCCCGCTCGAAAAGCACGCGAGGACGCACGAAAGGAGCAGTGGGTAAAGACGCTTCCCGAGTGGGCGCCGCGGGAAGCGACACCGCCGGAACTACATATTTTGGATCTGGAAAAACACGAACGGGCGCGAATTTCGGCATTTTACGGCAACCGTTTCGAATGGCTCCCCCGAGAGGACTACGTCTGCTCCATGCTGCTTTGGGGCGTAGAAGGCAAGCAACTCCATTCGAACGTCGCATTTACGAATCTACGCGAAAAACTCCGCATGCTCGACAAAGGCGAACAGCCATACGGTACGGAGCGTGTAGACTGGGATACCGGTCTACCTGTATCAAAAACCACCCCCCCGGAAGATGGTGTATCGCCAGAGATACACCAGGCGAACGAAAACCCGGACAAGATGCAGCAATAGCGTCCTCTTGCTGTTGGCACGGAAGTTGCATCAACCCTGGGCGTACTCGGAGGTAGCATGCAAACCAGCACCAACATCGTCGCCCAGGCCCCCACGACTTCGACCGAACGAGGCTCCGCTCGACTCAGCCCTTCCGAGCGAGACGAGCTTATCCTCAAGTACTACCCAATGGTCCGGCGGGTTGCGTACCGCATGGCCAAGCGGTATCCACGCTGCGTCGACGCCGATGACTTGGTTCATATTGGCACCCTCGGTCTGATTGACGCCGTCGACCGCTTCGAAAGCAATCGTTTCGAAACCTTCGACGCCTATGCCCGCCTTCGCGTTCAGGGTGCTATTGTCGACGAGATGCGCAAGAACGACTGGGTTCCCCGCTCCGTTCGCGACCGCGCCAACCGCATCGACCGCGCGCGCCAAGAACTCAAAGCCCAGCTCGACCGCGCCCCCACCCTCTCCGAGCTCGCAGACTTCTTGGGAGTCGACGACGAGCGCATGGCGGAGCTCATCCGAACTGCAGACGTTCGCGTGCTCGTCAGCACCGAAGAAGGCGACGAAGACGAGGGCACTATCGGCGACAAGTTGGCTTCCGATTCCGAGGGCCTGGAGTCCACGGTCTCGCGCCGCGACCTCGACAATGCCATTCGCGCCGTGCTCTCCGACAACCTCTCCGAACGCGACCAAGCCATCATTCGCCTGTATTACTATGAAGACGCGACCTTCCGGGAAATCGCCAACATCCTCGGCGTCACCGAGTCGCGCGTGAGCCAGCTTCACACCCGCATCAAGCGGCGCCTCGAAGAGCACCTCTCGACATTTGTTGCCTGACGGTCAGCCTTTCGGTTGCAAGCAAGCGCGAATGTCTTCGGCGAGCTCCGGCGAAAACGTCACGCCATTGGGACCCGGCTCCCCGCAACGCTGCTGGCCATTGAGCACGACGCAAGGCGAAACCACGCGCCCATCGGGCGGCGGTCGACCTACGGCTTCAAAGAGGCAGTGACGAGCACCACTAAAGGACTCCACCGACACCTTGAAGCTCGCAACGCGCACATCAAACCGGTTTGCCACCTCCGAGCGGTACGACGCCAAAGCGGTGGTGATGGGCGCAAGCTGCTGGAGCGGGATGACGTTGCCTTGTCCAAGCGGCGGCGCAATCAAGGTTCCTGGCAACACACGAAGGCGAATCGTGCCGACAAAGGCCGTGTCGTCCCACTTGATATAAACATTGACGGGACCATTTACTTGGCCTGCCAAGCCGTCCGACAAATCGGTCACCACTTCGGGCACAGAAAAGAAGGACTGGTACAAGCTCCCTACGTTGTCCCACACAAGCAGCACTTGCGGCCCGGAGCCGGACACCACCGGCGCAGGAGGCTGCGCAGGAGACGCTGCGGGTCCAGGCGTGGGTTCCGGTGCAGCTTCTGCCGCGGCTTGCTGGACCGCCATCGCAATCGCATCGGCGGGCGTCGGCTCTGCAACCGCAGGTTGCTCCGCGGGGTCAGCGCAGGCAAACGCGCCTACGGCCAACCCGGCAGACAAACCGCGCTTAGCCCAGGAGGCCATGCCGCTTCTTGACGTCGCGCATCGCGCGTTGGAGTGCCACTTCGTAGTCGACGGTGCCTTCGCGGACGTTCTTGATTTTGCCCTTGGCTTCTTCCCGCAACGCATCTTCATCGACGTCGTTTTCCTTCAAAATCTCGAGAATGGACTTGTAGAGGTCCTTGTCCTCTGCATAGACCTCCTCGACGAAGTTGGTGATCATGAAGTTCTCGACCATTTGGCGCGCAAGGAACTTCTCGACATCTTCGCCGAGCGGGTGTCCCCATTCTTCAGCCAACTGGTTCCGCGTGCGCCCAAAACGCTCGTATGGAATGTTGTGGCTCGACATCCGGTCTTTCACGGCGGCGCGTAGCTGGCCATCGCGCCCCAAAAAAGCCTCCATGATTGCCACGAGGTCTTTTTCCGCTTCTGCCCTGTTTTCTGCCATGACTTCGATGGCACCGCTGTGGCTGAGACGCTCGATGACCAGCGCAGCGATAGCGGGCACCTTTGCACGATACAACTTCATCCAGGCTCCTTGGCAGGTCGCGTAGAGCCTGCCGCAACGTGCGCCCCTACCCCGGGAACGACCGAATTGCGAGAAATACCGTCTGAACGGCGCGACTTCGTGAGGCCTGCGCCGCTTTCGCGCGGTTCATCGCGGCTTGGGGCCCTCTCCCTGTTGTTAGAGGCCCACCAATTCCGTCGCTTCGAAGGGGCCTTCGACCGTACACCCCTCCACGCCATCTTGCTCCACAAATGCAGAGATGTCGCCCTTGATGGCCAGTTGGGAACCATCGCCGGGGTCCGATTCCGCGATTTGCGCCAAGCCCGAACCGGTGATGGAAAGCGTTGCGCCTTGCCAGTCGAAGCCGCCGGAGAACCGAACGTTCCAGTTTCCGTCCACATCTCCGGAAAACACCGCATCGTCGCCGAAATCGAAGACAAGCGCGCTCGCGGCGCCCGAGACTTCGAGGGGTCCGCGGGCCCATTCGTCAATCCAAATGGGATCGCTCTCGCAACCCACCACGCCCAGCACCACGACGTTGTACTTGCCGGCGAGGTCCGGTGGGGTGCCCCCCGCGTCGTCGCCGCCAGAGTCTTTGCCGCCGCAAGCGGTCAAGGCAAACATCAAAAGACCAAACGACCTCACAGTCCCGCCTCCCCTGCTGCACGCTCGATTTCGGCGCTGTCGATGGGCGACGGACGCACCCCTTTGCCGATGGACACTACGCGGTCCGCGCGCGGGATGAAGCCATCCGCAACCTTCCCGCGCAAAAATCCGACGTACGCACCATGAACGTCGCCTTCATGGGACCACGCATCGCGCAATACGGCGCCGTCGGGAAGGCCGAACGTGTGCCGGCGCCCGTCGTGAACCACGACGTATCCGCGCAACAAGCGCACCAGCTCCCGCACCATCGCGCCATCGGGCGGACGGGAGGGCGCGGGCGCCGCAGCCGGTGGCTGGCTGGCGTATCGCTCGTCGTAAAAGCCCGTCTCATCGTTCGGGTCGTGAAAGGGGTCGGCACCGGCAGCGGTTTCCCCTCCGGCAAGCGAGAAGCCGGCCACGCCCACAAGCTCCATCTCACCCTGGTACGTCGAGTGCAGCATCGACATTGCGCTGGCATCGCGCCCGGTCGGAGGACCAAACACGGAGTCCGCGGGTGCGAGCCCTTCTTCGGCGTCGGACCCACTATCGAAGGGGTCGTCATCGAGCATCATCGGCGCGGAGGGACCGCTCGGCGCGTCGTCCTCCATCATCATGAGCTGCGACCGACCCGCCGACGCGGGCTGCAAGGACGCATCACCGAAGCCCAATCCGTCAGATTGCCCGCTTGGCTCATCATCGAGCATCATCGGCGCGGAGACGGGCGGACTCGATGCAAAGCCGAGGCGGGGCGATGGCTCGTCCATCATCATCGGGGGGGCCGGCTCCGCACGTCCAGAACGTGCAGGACCACGGGCCATCGAGAAGTCGGAAGCCGGCGCCGCCTCTTCTTCGTCGTCCATGATAAAGTTGAATCCACCACTCGAAGCATCTACCGACGACTCTGGTGCGGACACCGGCGGCGCCGCAAAGCCGAACGACGAAGAGCGCGAAGGCGGCGCGGCGGCCGGGGCTTCTTTGGGACCGTCGTCAAAGCCCATAAATGACATCGATGGCCGCGCAAAATCATCGTCGCCGCCACTTGAATGTTCCGTCGCCGCTGGCGCTGGCCGACGAGACGTACGAAGCGCGGCGGCGGACCGGTCGCTTCCAAACCATTCTTTGAGGTCGTCCTGGCTCAACACGCGGATTTCGGCGATACCTTCGCTCGATTCCGCATCGACCATCAAGGCCGCGGCGACAATCCCTTCGCCGGCTTCCCACCATGCCGTGACGGGCGCGACTGCAAAATCTTCAGAGACGCCACCGCACAAGCCGCCTTCACCGCGGACATGGACCGGCCGGTTGCGACGTTTGGTGCGGTCGACAAGGGACCGGACGAGCGCTTGGGAGGCGACAATGCCTTCGTTGGACAGGCCTTCGGCGCTCCAGCCCGCCGCGCGAACACCGACGCCGTCGTCATACAGATTGACCGCGCGGCCATTTCCTGCCAATGCAACCGCTTCACTCACCGCACGCCCACCCAAGACCGCAGCTTCGCCATCGGTGCCACCGGTCACGACGCCGAGTGCCATCCCAATACCAATCGACGCCGACGCGGGTACCGACATTGCGGTGCTGTCTTCCCCCAATTCGAGGGGAGACTCGGCGCCCAACACCCGCCGCACCACCAACGCAAATCGAAGCGCCAGCTCGGGCGCCGGAAAGGTACACACGGCCACATCGCCCAAAAACTGGCGGACGGACGCACCATTTTTCCGCGCCGCTTCGACGAAGGAGCGCTCGAGGTTGCGGATGGACCACGGGCGTGCCGATAGCACACCCAACAAGGACTCCCGCGACTCCGTGCAACGAATCGCAACCACCGCCTGCACGGTGTTGAGGGCATTGGCCCGCGGCACAAGCATCGGCCAGCGCGCATCCGCCGGCAACGCGCCGCCCGGGCCCACCATGCGGCCTTCGCGTTCGGTCAAGGGAACGACACGCGCGACCAAAGACGACAGGACATCCCAGCCGCCCAGTCCATGGCACAGCCGCTTCCAGGCCGCGGTGAGCGCGCGCGCGCCTTTCGCCGAGGCCAGGCCCTTGACGTACTTCTTATCGATCTTGAGCTTGCCCATTGCTTTTGCGTCCATCAACACGGGCAGCGCGGCAATCAACGCCGGCCCTGCGATGGGGTGCAAGCTGGCTGTCTCCGCATCGACCTCCGCCGGAATGACCGCTTGAAGCGCCACATCAAGCGGCTCTTCTTGGCCCTTCTCCAATCGTGCGCGGCTCTCCACCAACAGTTGCGCCGCGGCGACGCTCCCGGCGTGAATCAAGCCAGGCTCTAGTGATAGACCCAAAATACCTGCCGCTGGCGCAGGGTCTACATCAAGAGTGCCCCGTGGAAACGCCAACATCAACGGATTGGGAAGAATTTGCCGATAGAGCCCACCTGTAGCAACATCGGCACCCGCCATCCCTGCCAGGTGCAATGCGCCCGCCACGCGGCTCGTGAGGGCCCAGCCGATATTTTGCAGGAGGTCCGCCTTCGCCGTACCCGAGGCTGCGGCAATTCGCGCCGCCGCCGTGCGCGAGGCCTGCGCGACGTTGGCGTCGACCCCCGGCAAAGTGTCGGCGCGGCCAGCCAAGACTTGCCAAGCGGCCCAGGTCGTCACGAGTACGGGTGTGAGCTGCGCACGAAGCCCCGGGTGGCTTACTTGTTCAAACATATCGGCCAAAGCGGCTGCCAAAGGGTCCGCCGCTACACCGGCAGCGTCCAGATTCTCGAAGCCGCCAGCTTTTCCGTCCGCGGCATCGACGATGACCTTTACGACTGCCGAAGCAACCATCTCCAGGCACACCACGGGTACAGCGGGACGCACCTCTCCGTCGCGTTGGGGCAACGGGACAAAGGCTGGCGCTTCGCTGGCCAATGCGGGCACCAACTGGGCAGCAGTTCCAGAATCCCGCACCCAGCGGCACTCCTGAAGAATCGTTTGGAGGCGCTCGTCAATGTCCATATTTTCCTCAATTCTTCGCAGCAGCAACGGAGCACACCGCCGCGGTGCGAAGTCTACATTCCTTGGCCCGGAACACGCATCCCGAGGTAGGAAAGCACGGTGGGAACCGCAAGGTCGTCAACAATGACAAAGTGCACGTTTGGCGCATAGGGCGCTTGATCGACAACACCCGGCGCGCCAAATCGGCCGTCGCGCCAGGGGAGGACAAACGAAAAACGTGCGCCCCCATCGTCGTGCGGCGGCGTAACGCCAGGGCGCTCCGAAGCCTGCCAGCAATCGACGACTGGGGACAGCTCGGCGACGGCAGCAGCGGGTTCTGCGTCGGTGGGGGGGGCCAATCGACGCACCTGCACCACACGGAGCCCCCCGTCTGGTTGGGCTTCGACCGTCAGTTCATGGGGCGCGGTTCCCGAAGCGCACGCGGACCAGCCGTCCAACAGCCCCGGAATCGCCGCCTCTACGGCGCTTCGCGCGAGAGGCACCGCAGGAGGCGGGGCCGAGTCTGCGGCGGACCACCGCGCATGAAGTGTAAACGACTCCGCCTGAATAAGCTCCAACGCAGCGTTTTGTCCAGGCCAGCGAGAATGTACGTTTCGTTGCAAAGACAGGGTGTGGTCCACGACGATGCCCGCATCGACATCTAGCCAGACTTCGCCCCGTACCGCGCCCGTGCCCCGCATCGGGACAGGCACGCCGTCGGTTCCGCCCATTCGACCATTGAGCGTACAACCGCCTTCATAAGCAAAGCCGACCAACGGCGCGCTAGAGACACCGACTGCACCCGCAGGAGGCGCGGATTCGAGGAGGGTCCATGTCGCGGGGCATGCCGTTCGCAGGTAGTCCGCAGTACCATAGCGGAACGTCCACTGCACCGCCCGCTGGACCGGCTTTTTGCCGCGCAGGTCTTCGGGGAGCGCAGGCGAAAGCGTAGGGAGCAAGGGGTCCCAACCATCAAGCCCCCCTGGACTGACCTCTTCGGCACGCTCTACTTTGAGCACCTCGCCATCCCGAAACTTTCGGATGCCAAAAACGCGCGCATCCATCGGGTGATGGTCGGCATTGACCCGCAGCCACTCCACCAGCGAACCATCGGACAGCGGCTCCGTCCAATGTCCCGCCAAGGTCCACGCGACCGTGTGGCTCTGCGGCACAGCAAGAGCCTCCGGAAGACCGGCTGCCCCGGCACCTTCAGCGGTAGTCTCGACCGCGCGGGTTCCCGTGACCGACCACGTCCAACCCGCCGGCAACACAGGCTCCGCGTTTCCACGCCCCGCCTCCGAAGCGACGGGCAAACCCACCAAAAGCAGCCCCACGGCCCAACGTTCACCCCTCACGCGACCTCCGCATCCACACGCCCAACAAGCCCAGCGCCAACCAGGCGCCCGCAACATTTCCTGCAGCGCCCACGGTGCTGCATCCCGATTTGTCCGCGTCGGAGGTGGTTTCCGTCGAGCGTGTATCGGACTCCTCGGGGACATCCGAATCGTCGGGTGTGCCCGTGTCTTCCCCATCGTCCACCTCCGCCGGCGCGCAATCGGTCATGGCGTCCGGCCCACCAAAGCAGAACACGCGCTTCTCGCTCTCTGCCGCCGATATTGCGTAGGTACCAATCAGCCAGTACCCGCCTGCGGGCTGGTCTCCTAGCGTTTGTACGCCTTGGAGGTCGGGGGCCCAAGTGAGCAATGCCGGGCCAATGTCGGCATCTGCAGTGCCGTCGACCACCGCATGCACCTGAAAGGTGACGAGGCCGGCGTTGTCTTCGCCAACACCGAGGAGCAGCTCACCGCCCGGATGGTCGATGCGATAGTAGGTCGCCGCCAACGGATAAAAGCGATTGTCGTCGACAATTGCGTCACCTTCGGCTTCAGCCCGAATGCCTGGCGCGAGCGACTCGGCGTAGGGGTACCCTTCGAGGATGCCACTCCGCCGCCCCGTCGCGAGATTCCAGGTGACGAACTCCACCCACGCATCGGAAAACGCGACGCCCGCGCTCTCGACTGTGCGAATGACCGCGCCAAGCTCATCGCCATCGCCTGCGTCCGCGATTTCTTCGAGCATCTCGACCATTCGACCGGAACCAAGCGTTTCCTGCACATAGCCGAAGAACAGCGCAGTCCCATACGAAAACGAAGTAACCGTGCCCGCAGGGGGGTGGTCAATCGTGCGGCCCGTGTCTTCCAAGTATGCCTTGCACAAACGCAAATAATCGTTGATTTCCGGCTGGTAAAAATGCTCTGCCCACGTTGCGGTGCCTTCGGAAAACCAAGGGTCCATCTCATCGGCATACGCAAACTGCACACCATGAAACAGCTCATGACTTGCCAAGACCCGCGCGGCATCGGACAACGAGGAATAGCCGTACCCCGCGAAGTCATTTTCGATGAGCAAATACCCGGCGCACACCCCGCTTTGGCAGCGGTCGACACCAAACTGGCCATCGGACGACCCGCCAAAGTCCACCAAATAGACATCCAGAGCGTCGGAACCCCCGAGGGCGTCGAGTCCTACCTCGGATTCCAGGACAGGCCGACGAAACCCTTCGGCTTCGTATACATCGAGCACCGCTGAGACCTCCTCGGATATTTGCTCCGGAAAGTCCGGGGTGCCATCTTCGTCGCTGTCTGTCAGCAGCGTTTGGTTGGTGCCCGAAACACTATAATGGACACGAACGCGCCCATCTGCGGAGTCGACAAACGCCAAAACGTCCGAGGCGTCATAGGTAAACAACCCACGTCCGTCGTCGGGGCGCGCATGGGCAACCGACACCGGTACGCCGGCCAGCAAGCACAGAACGACAACGCGCCCTCGCCCAAACGGTGTGTCATGGTTCATCGTGACCTCCAGGCCCACCCAATCGTTCGCAACCCGGACCTCCTCTATTCTATCAAAGGCGGTTTTGCTTCTCCCTTCCTGTGTTTCCGGCGTGGAATCCGTCGACCATACCCGCGCACGCATTTCAGGGATTGCCAAAAATCCTGCATTGAGAATGAAACTCTGGCGACCCCCCACAAAGGCTCGTACGTTGCAAGCGTCTGCTCCTCCCGTCTCCCGTTCGGGAACGAACCTTTTTTTGCGTGAGCGCTGGCAACGATGTTTCCTTCGACCGTATCATTTTTGATACACCTGCTGTTGCACCCCGCAAACGCAGGCGCACTCCCTGTCGTGCAACTCGACCCTGCGCATCCGCCCACGCCGCTCGACGCCGAGGGTTCGCGCAAACCATCGAACCCTGCCGCCTTTCGGTTCCCGATGGGCCAAAAACTCGTCACCTTCACGGTTCTTCCCGCAGTCGTTGTCCATATGCGCACACCGGATGCGCGCCCTGCCGTCGGACGACACCTCGGCGGGCGTTCGTGGCGAATCGAAGCACCCACCGCCGACGCGGCCATACGCCTGTCGTTCGACCTTTTGCAGCAGCCTGACGTCGATACCGCGTTCCCCGATGTGCTCCTGCCGACGCAGCGGTGGACCAACGACCCCCATCGCGACGGCCAATGGTACCTCGACGACCTTGAGATGGACAGCCTTCACGCCGTCACTTACGGCGACCCTTCCGTTCGGGTGGCCGTCATCGACTCGGGCATCGAATGGCAACATCCCGACCTCATCGACCGCGTCCTGGCGCCTTACGACGCATTTGACGACGACGATGACCCCTCCCCCAATCCCGGCGAATACTGCGCGGGAGCGTCGTCTGCGATTTGCGACGAGCACGGCACGGCAGTATCGGGCGTTGTTGCCGCTACGGTCGACAATGGCGTCGGAATCGTGGGGATGTGTCCGGCTTGTACGCTCGTTCCTATCAAGATGCTGGGGGAAAGCGGTGGCACGCTGTCCGCCGATGTCGCCGCATTTGAGCATGCGATTGCGCAAGACGTCGCGGTTATCAACAACTCCTGGGGCTTCACCTCGCGTGTGCCGGTCCCCGTCTCGTTGGCTGCGGTCATCGACCGCGCAGCAACCGAACCACGGGACGGAAAGGGCGCCGTGGTCGTGTTCGCCGCGGGCAACGACAACCGCGAGCTGGGCGATGAAGAGTTGACCGCGCTCGACGGCGTCGTTTGCGTGAGCGCCACCGACGTATATGGATATCCCACAAGTTATACCAACTATGGCGCGTCCGTCGACGTCGCGGCGCCTTCCGCGACGGTGTCGATTACCCCCATCGATGACTTCACGATGAACTTCGGTGGCACCAGCGCCGCCGCTCCCGTCGTTTCTGGCCTTGCGGCCTGGATTTTGAGCTACGCCCCGTCGTTGACCGCCGCGGAAGTCGCCACGTTGTTGACGACGACTGCCGCTCCTTCGCCCTACGTTACGCACGATGCGTCCGGCCACCACGACACTTACGGATACGGTGTGGTCGATCCGCCTGCTGTTTTGGCGGCGCTATCTCCCGATGTACCCGAAAACGACGACACTGCCGCTGAAGTCGACGACGACACCACACCCAGCAGCGATGAGGCCTCGAAAGGCGGATGTTCTGTGACGGAGCGCAGAACAAGCCGTCTTCCGGCAATGGCGCTAATTCTCGCCGCGCTTGTAGGAGCATTTCCGCGCCGAAGGCTGCAGAACAAGGACCAACAGTGTCCGACGCGATAGGCCCTTCTGTCCCAAATGTAGCCGGCGGTGTTGGACCGGGGCACACTTGCGCCCGTCGAGACCGGACACTCCGGGAGGTCGGATGAATTGGTTGCTGGCCCTATTGTGGGCACCTACGGTCATGTGGTCGCCTACGGGTGTCGCGATGGCCGCCGACAGCGCAGAGGTCGCCAAGGCCGTTCGCGATGCCTGGACGGTATCGGGCGGATCGCTCATCTTGTGTGCTGCAGGAGGCGATGCAGAGCGTGAATTGGCGCGGATAACCAAGTCCGACGCTGACCTCGAAGGTGCTCCCATCGTAAAAATCCCCATCTTGGGTGACATGGCAACCGAGTCTGAGCGGATTCGCGTCGAAAAGGCCACGCAATGCGCCTTGTGGCTCCAGGCGGGCAGCGACTTCGGGTGGACGGTCGGCCAAACCGGCCCTTGTGTTCCCGTCGAAGGACCGCCGGCCGCGCTCCAGGTCGCCACCGAAACCCAAGCCAACCTCAACACCGAAGATGGCGACCCTACCGAAGCTCCCGCCGAAGGTACCCAGCCCGTCGCGCTCGCACCTGCTCCGGCACCGCGCCCGGTGGGTCCGGCCGTCAATATCCCCCCGAAGCTGGTGCTCGCCGACCTAAACGCTGACCCGCAAGACGTGGATGCCGTCCGCTGGCACATTGTCGACGAAAAAGGCGTCTCGTGGTCCACCTACCGCTTCGCGGAAACAATGGGCGACACAGAACAACTGGCGGTCCTGGAGGCGGAACTCAAAACGGCGAAGACCACCCAAAAGGTACTGTTTTGGACCGGCATTGGACTGGTCGCGCTGAGTCCGGTGCCCCTCCTGGCCGCGGATTCCCGTTCTTTCGAGCGCAACCAAGACCTCGCGTGGACCAGCATCTTCATCGCCTCCACAGGAGCGATGACCTTCGCGATTCACAAGCGCGACACCAAATCCACCCGTCGACGTCAGCTTCGGCCCGCCCATTATTACACGCGCGCCGACAGCGGTGCTTATATCGACGCCTACAACACCCGCATCGACCTTATGCGCGAAGTGGCCGAGGCCGCCGCCGCCGCCCCCGCTGAAGAACCGGCTGCGCCGCCCCCCGCGGAAGGAGGGCCCGTCGGAAGCCCCGAGGCCGCGCCAGAAGCGCCTGCAGAGGCACCCGCTGTGCCCGCAGAGCCGGTCCCAGACGTGCCCGCTGTGCCCGCAGAACAGGCTCCAGACGCGCCTGCGGAGGCGCCCGCTGCCCCCCCCGCGCCCATCCAGGATGCGCCCGCGGAGGCACCCCCTGTGCCCGCAGAGCCGGTCCCAGACGTGCCCGCTGTGCCCGCAGAACCGGTCCCAGACGTGCCCGCGGAGGCGCCCGCTGCCCCCCCAGCGCCCGTCCCGGATGTGCCCGCGGAGGCACCCGCTGTGCCCGCAGAACCGGCGCCGAGCGTGCCTGCCCCCGCACCGGCTCCCGAACCTGAACCGCAGCCCGACGCGGCGCCAGAGCCTGCCCCCCCCACGGATGCGGCACCGACCACCGGCGGAGGTGACCAATGAGACGTGTCACCCCACTCGTCGCAGCACTCGGTCTCTTGACCACAACCGCAGCAAGAGCCGAAGGCGTTTCTGCCGACATTGAGCTTGTGCATCCCACATTCAGCTACCGTTCGCTGCCGGGCGTAGAATCCGCGCGCCTCGACGAAGCCGGAACATTGCGAACCGGTTTCATGATGCAATACACGCGCGCGCCGCTGATTCTGTACGAGAAGGGCACCGAGCTTGGAACGGTGGTGGCCAACCGGCAAACACTGACGCTGGGCGCGGCATGGGACTTGAGCGAGCGTGTTGGCTTGCGCGCAAGTGTTCCGATGGCAACCCAATGGGGCTCCGAACTTCCCGAATACACCCGAGATGGGCCGGTTCTGGGTGACCTCCTGCTCGGGATTCGCGGAAATGTTTGGGACGACGACCGCGTCGCTGCTGGTTTGCGTGCCGACATCGGCGTGCCCTCGGGCACCCGCGCAGCGTGGATGGGAGAAGCGCGCTTTCGGGCCATCTTGGGACCGACTGCAATGGTTTCGTTCTACGACATCGACATTCTCGCGGACATTTCCTTCGTCGCTCGTCCCAACATTCCTACGGGACTCGACCTCGACCTCGGCTCCGAGCTCGTGACGGGCCTTGGCGCCCGCTACAACGTCGTCCCCGACCAAGCGGCCCTGGGCGTCGCGTTCTTGCAACGCTCGGGCTTGGCCAACTTTCTGCGCGGCGGAGCGGAAAACCCAAGCGAACTCCTCACGACGCTCCAACTGCGACCCGTCGCGGGATTCCAGATTGACGCCGGCGTCGGGAAAGGTTTGGCAGAAGGCTATGGAACCTCGGAGTTCCGCGCGTGGGGCGGTCTTACGTGGATCAAGCCACCCCGCCCCGACGAGCCACCGCCGCCGCTCGAGATTCGCCGCATTCCGCCTCCGCCTGCAAATATCGACGTAGAGCCGGTCATTCCCGAAGAACCGAAGTGGGAAGAAACCGAGCTCGCCCGTATCGACGGGGAGCGAATCGTCATTCGCGACCCCATTGAATTCGAGTTCGCGACGTCCAACATTTTGCCCGCGTCGCTGCCCACGCTCCAGTATGTTGCTGGCTTGCTCAATGAAAACTGGCAAATCGCACACTTGGTCATTGAAGGCCACGCCAGCGAAGAAGGCAGCTTCGTCTACAACTACGACCTCTCGATTCGCCGTTCCCGCGCGATTTGGGAAGAGCTGATTCGCGTCGGCGTACACCCCGACCGCATGAGCTACCGCGGAATGGGCGAGGTCGTCCCCCGCAACGCTGGCGACACCGAGGACGCATTGGCGGGCAATCGGCGCGTCGAGTTCAAGATTGTGCGCCAGTATCGACCTGACGAAACCCCAGAACCATTGCGGGAAAACGTCCGGCTGCCGTGGAACGGCGACGCCGCCAATGTTGGCACACCGCCGAAACCGGAGGCGCCACCCCCGCCTCCGCCGCCCAAGAAGGACGAGTTCAGTCTCGACGACTTCTTTGAGACCGAACCGACACCTGCCCCGCCGCCTGCTGGGAAGGAGGAATGACCATGCGCGATACCTTCGTTGCCCTCCTCGTCGGGGTCGGCCTTTGGGCTGGCCCTCCTGCCCACGCCCAAGAAGGGTGTACCAACGACCTCTCCCAAGACCTCAACTGCAACACCATCGATGTGTCGGATGAGCGTCCGGTCGACCTCACGGACCCAACGTGCGCCACCACAGTGGACACCGACGGAAACCCCTTCCCCAACACGGACTACTACTGGGGCTACGACGCGTTTGGCTGCCAGTATCCGCTGTTGTTGATGAATATGGACGTCGACAACGACGGTTTGGGGCAAGGCACCATTCAGTTGGTCAACAGCTCGGGAACCGTCAGCCAAGTGGTCAGCCTCGACTGCGACAACTGCCCCGAAATTCCCAACAATGACCAAGCCGACCTCGACTGCGACGAAGTCGGCGACCCCTGCGACAACTGCATCGACATTCCCAATACCGACCAAGCCAACTACGACGATGACGTGTTGGGAAATGCTTGTGACAACTGCATTTACGTCACAAATCCCGACCAGTCCGACGTTGACAGCGACGGCTACGGGGATGTTTGCGACAACTGCGCGGATATCTTCAATCCCAGTCAAGCGGACCAAGACCGCGACTACGTCGGTGACGAGTGCGACAACTGCCCCATTGTCGCAAATCCCGACCAAGCGGATGCCGACAACGACGACGCTGGCGATATTTGCGACAACTGTCCCGGAATTTCGAATCCCTCCCAATCCGACCAAGACGGAGACGGCATCGGCGACGAGTGCGACAATTGCCCCGATGCCTTCAACCAAGACCAGCTTGACGCGGATGGGGACGGTGTCGGAGATGTATGCGACAACTGCAGCACAGTCGCCAACACCGACCAGAACGACGTCGACCTCGACCTTGTCGGCGATGTTTGCGACAACTGCCCCGAAGTAGGGAACTCGTTCCAAACCGACGATGACCTCGACGGCACCGGCAACGCCTGCGACTTGTGTCCGGGCTTGACCGACTTTGACCGCTTGGACTCGGACGGTGACGGCATTGGGGACGTCTGCGACAACTGCCCGCTGGTCGCGAATATCGACCAAGCAGACACCGATGGTGACAACATCGGGGACGCCTGCGACACCACCTACTACGTTCGCGGTGGCGGCAGCCGGTGTACCACGGGCCCCCAATCGGCATCGGGCGCGCTATTGGCCTTCTTGACGATGGCTACGGGAATCATGGTTGTGCGGCGGCGCCGCGCCTAACACCATCGTAGAGCCCAGGCGTTTGGCCCTGCACGCACGGTAGAGCGAGCGCGCTGGGAAAGCCCGTACTGCCGCAATCCGCGCGCCCTCGGCGACCGACAGCACCGCGTTTGGGGGGGCAGCCTCAGACGGGCGTTGTCTCGCGCTTCGCCCCCAACGTCGGCAAAAAGTTCCTTGCCGCAACGGGAATCGCGCGCACCGCGAGCCGCAATGGGACCACACGCCCCGGAGCGAGGTCGGGCAGGTCTTGTTCGAGCGCCTCTGCGGGCCGGTCGGTGAGCAAGAGCACGGGCAGAACCGGGGCCATCTCACGCAGACGCCGCGCGACCTCGAACCCATCGGCGCCACCGACCGTCTCGCCTACGACCAGCAATGAGACACCACCCTGACCTGCGCACCCACGAAACTGCGCGAGGACCTCCACTTCATCGGAACAAGCGATAGCGCGCATGCCAGCGCCATCAAGCGCGGCGACAATTTGGTCGCGGGGCGTCGCGGGGGCCAAGAACACCAACGATACGGGGCGGTCCGGGTCGGCCGCGTCGACGCTTTGCTTCGCGGATGCATCCGAGACCGCAATCTGCACGATGGTGCCGCGGCCTTCCGCCGTACGCACCCGAATGCCTCCGCCCCAACCGCGCGCGAGCCCCCGCAACGACGCAAACGAACCAGGCAATGCGCCCGCGACGAGGTCCGCCAAGCGGGCGCTGTCCATTCCGCAGCCATCATCCGTCATTTCAATATACGCATACCGCCCTGCAACCAGACGTTCACCGGACCATTCGGAGGTCTCGGCCATGACAAGGCTGCCCGCCCGCACCCGTACCCGGCCCTCTCGCTCCCCGATTGCGGCGACCGCATTTCGTAGGAGCTCTTCGATGACAAATCGCACGCCCGGCGCCGGAACGTCGACGAGAAGCTCCGCGCCGTCAACCTCCCACAACAATTGAATACGCGCGGGCAAAGACGCGGAGAGCCGCGAAAAGAGCGGGGACAGCTTGCTCGCGAGGGTACCTTGCTTGGGGTCGACGGGAAGTTGAATGCCCGAAAGGCCCACAAGGCGCCACGCTTCACGGTCGATGGCCCGGCGTACAACGGCCGCACGTTCTTTTGCGGCGGGGGTACCATCCGCGAGCTTGCCAACTTCGCTCGCGAGGCTCATCAATCGACGAGCGACGCGCTGGTCGAGCCCCGCCACGGCGGTAGGTGCGGTCGTGGGACGGGCTTCGAGCCAAATCGCCGCGACGGCGCCCTCTGGGAGCGGCACAAAGCGCACTGTCCAAGAAGTTCCGTCGGGGAGAAATCCCGGCACTTGGAGCGGCCCTCCGAGGCGTCGCACGTCTGCAAATACGTCGGCCAACGGCGTCTCGACCAGGAGGTCGATGTCGGCTGCTCCCGCGACCACGCCGGTTTGGCGTACGAGTACCAAGCGCGAACCGCGGCGAAACCAAACCGCCGAGCCGTTTCCCATGCGCTCCAACAGTTCAATCCCGTACCGAGCACCAAACGACTCTACGGCCATTTGAAACCCCTCCGACGACGCGGATGCGCCGACATGGAGGCGGGTCACTTGCGCGAGGAGGGGCTGCCCATTGCTGCCCACGGCCTCGTCCGAACCTGGCCGAATTCGCCCTGCCATTCTACCGCTCCGAGCGCTGGTCTACCGCCACCAGCATTCACGTTCAACTGCACGATAGCAGTCCCAACCAACACTCGGGACATGCAAACTGAACCTTCGAGACACTTATGGCGCACCACAAACACGCGGCGCCCATTGTCACCCCGCGAGGCGCCCCTAAAACACTACCTTTCGTTTGCTCGATGGCAATATTTTGAGTGCTTCGCGGTACTTGGCAACCGTTCGCCGCGCAATATTTACCCCATCTGCTTCGAGCATCTTCACCAACGCACTGTCTGAGAGCGGCTTTTTGGGGTTTTCCTCGGAAATCAGCTTTCGGATTTTCTGCTTGACCGCTTCCCCCGCCAAGTCATCGCCTTGGCTGGACTGAATCCCGGCGCTGAAGAAGAATTTCAGTTCGAAGATGCCGTGCTTCGTCTGCACGTATTTGTTCGAAGTGACGCGAGAAACGGTCGACTCGTGCGCGCCGATTTGCTCCGCGACATCGCGCAGAATCATCGGTCGCAGGTGTTCCCGCCCATGCTCGAAGAACTCCTGCTGCTTCTCCAAGATGGCATTCATGACTTTGTGGATAGTTCGCTGCCGCTTGTAGATACTCTTGATGAGAAAGTCGGCAGAGTCGAGCTTTTCCTTGATGTAGCGGCGGTCATCCTTCGACGAGCTTCGGTCCCGCAGCACCTTTTCGTAGAAGCGACTGACCCGAAGGCGTGGCAGGCCGTCCTCGTTTTGCAGAATCGTCCATTGGTTGCCCTTCTTCACGACCTCCACGTCTGGCGTAATGTAGTGCTCGCGCTCGACCGCAAATGCGAGGCCAGGCCGTGGGTCAAGTTCGCGAATCATACGGTGGTATTCGCGGACATCCTCTTGCGCTTGGTCGAGTACACGCGCGAGAGACGCGTAGTTGCGCCGCTCCAGGTCCGTGAGGTGCTCCGTTACGATTTTTTCTACGTTGGGGTCTTCGGGCCAACGCTCGCGCGCCTGCACCGCGAGGCACTCCGACAGGTCGCGCGCACCGCAGCCGAGGGGGTCGAGTCGCAACACGATTTGGCGGGCCGCTTCAACGACATCGGGGGTGCAGTCGGCTTCATCGCACAACTGCTCTTCCGTTGCGTCGACATAGCCGCGGTGGTCGAGGTTGTAGGCAATGGCCTCAATCGCCGACAGCAGCTCGGGCGTGAGGTCGCGAATGGTTCCGACCTGCTCCAACAAGTGTTCCGCGAGCGTAGAGCCGCGCGTCAGAGTGTTTTCAATCGGCGGTAGGTCGTCGAGGTCGCTCGCTCCCACCGAGCTCGAACGGTCGCTCGGTGTCGCTTGAAACCGCTCCAAATAGCGGTCCCAGTCGATGTTTTCCGGTGCTTCGCCCGAGCCGTTGTTTTGCTCCGCTGCCTCTGCCTCATGGGACCGAACCTTGTCGTAGAGTTCCCGACTCGCCTCCGCGTTGTCATCGGAGGCAGTTCCGGGAATCTCCTCCAGGGTCGGGTTTTCAACCATTTCGCGCTGAATTTCCGCAACCAGCTCCATATGGTTCAACTGCAACAAACTGATAGCCTGACGCAACTGCTGCGACATGACCAGCTTTTGAATCTGCGCTTGTCGCAGGCTGGCGCGCATGCTCATCGACATAAGGGAACTCCGGGTGACCGTCGAATTCGGCTCGGTGGTTCCCTATCATCAGGCATTGGCACGAAGATTGCAACCCCCCAGAACCATGCTGCGAAAACCCTCAAAAGAACGAGCGTCAGGACGGGACATTCGCAAGATCGGGAGCGGGCGTCGACGGCGTTCAGGTGCGAAGACTTCCGTCGCGATTGTCTTGGTCGGCAAGCGCCGCGCGAATGAATGCACGAAAGAGCGGGTGCGGAGCCAAAGGACGACTCTTGAACTCCGGATGGAACTGGCAGGCAACGAAATACGGATGTTTCCGAATCTCCACTACTTCTGCCAAGCGACCATCGGGACTGCGCCCCGAAACCTCCATACCCGCAGCCGTAAGCGGCGCGAACATCTCGGGGTTGACTTCATAGCGATGGCGATGGCGTTCCGAAATATTGGCCTGCCCGTAAACTCGATGGGCAAGAGAATCTGCCGCAAGCGTACACGGCCACGCGCCGAGGCGCATCGTGCCGCCCTTGTCGGTGACTTGCCGCTGCGCATCCATCAGTTCGATGGTCATAGGGCCAGGCGTTGGCTGGAACTCCCGGCTGCCCGCATCCCGTATTCCCAGAACATGTCGGGCAAACTCAATTACGGCCAGCTGCATTCCCAGGCAGATGCCAAAGAATGGGCGGTTGTTTTCGCGGGCCCACTGGATTGCGGCAATCTTGCCCTCCGCGCCGCGTTCGCCGAATCCGCCCGGCACGAGCACGCCATCGGCGCCGGCCAAGCGCTGCCCGGGGTCGTTGGGGTCGAGCTGTTCCGAGTCGACGAAGTCAAGCACGACACGCGCGCCATTTGCGACCGCGCCGTGAAACAGCGCTTCGTTGAGGCTCTTGTAGGTGTCCGCCAGGTGGACGTATTTGCCCACAATCGCGATGCGGACCTCACGCCGGGCGGTGCGCCAACGCTCAATCAGCGCCTCCCACTTTTCAAGGTTCGCCCGGGCGGCCCAAATGCCCAGCTTCGTGAGAATGCGGTCGTCGAGGTCCTGCTCGTGAAACACCAGGGGAAGTTGGTAGATGTTGTCGACATCTGGGGCCGCAATCACAGAGCCAAGCTCGACATCGCAAAAGCGACTGATTTTCTCCCGAATGTCCTTTGGCAGCTCTCGCTCGGTGCGGCACAGCAAGATGTCCGGCTGAATTCCCACCTCCCGGAGTTGCTTGACGCTGTGCTGGGTCGGCTTGGTTTTGAGTTCGCCCGACGTCGCGATGAATGGTACCAACGTGACGTGAACATACAACACGTTTTCCGCGCCAACATCCAGGCGGAACTGTCGGATGGCCTCCAAGAAGGGCGTCGACTCAATGTCCCCCACCGTTCCGCCCACCTCAACGATGCCGAGGTCCGCGTCTTCCACCGACGCCCATAGCAAACGCTTGATTTCATCGGTGATGTGCGGAATCACCTGCACAGTGCGCCCCAAATACTCTCCCGCCCGTTCGCGCTCGATGACATTGCGGTAGATACGACCGGTCGTGAAGTTGTTGCGCTGGGACACGGGCGTGCTGACGAAGCGTTCGTAGTGCCCGAGGTCAAGGTCGGTTTCGGCGCCATCGTCCGTCACGAAGACTTCACCATGCTGGTACGGGCTCATGGTGCCGGGGTCGACATTGATGTAGGGGTCCATCTTGACGTTTGTGACCCGCAATCCGCGCGCTTCGAGGACCGCTCCGATTGCGGCGGCGCTGAGGCCTTTCCCAAGGGACGAAAGTACACCGCCGGTGATGAAGATGAACTTTTTGTGCATCACTGCTCCGCATGGTTGTTGCGAACACCGCACATAGGGGCGCCCGCTTTCGCGTGTCGATGGAACATTCAAAACAAACAATCAATCGGACAACAAATCGACGACACCCGCGGCCGCGCTGCTGGAACCGATGGGTCCGAAGCGACACCGCTGGCTTTCCCGTCGGGCCACACTCTTGCCGCCAAGCGAATTTGTGCCGTCCAAAACGGCGACACCCCCGCCTGAGGGGCGAGGGTGCCAGAAGATACCGAACAGAACGCTCAGCGCTTCGAGAACTGGAAGCGCTTGCGGGCGCCGGGCTGACCGTACTTCTTACGCTCGACCTTGCGTGCGTCGCGGGTCAACAGACCGTTGCGCTTCAAGGTAGTGCGGTGCGCAGCGTTGGCTTCGCAAAGAGCGCGGCTCAGGCCGAGGCGGATCGCACCGGCTTGACCGGACTTACCACCACCCGAAACGTTGACGAGGATATCGAAGACGCCGTCTTCCGAGGTGAGCTCCAGCGGGTGCCGGATGATGAGCTTGGTGCTCTCACGCTCGAAGTAGACGTCGAAGTCGCGCTTGTTGACGGTGATGCGGCCGGTGCCCGGGCGCAGGAACACGCGAGCAACGGAGGTCTTGCGCCGACCTGTGCCGTAGTACTGAACAGTGTTGGACATCGTCGGACTCTCAGACGTGTTCGGGGAAAGGCTGGGGCTGCTGGGCGGAGTGCGGGTGCGCATCGCCAGCGTAGACCTTGAGCTTGGTGAACACGTCTCGGGAGAGACGGTTCTTCGGAAGCATACGCTTGACAGCAGCTTCCAACACGCGCTCAGGGTGGGTATCGAGGACCTGACGCGCAGTTTGGCTGCGGAGGCCGCCCGGATGCCCGCTATAGGCGTGGTATTGCTTCTGGTCGAGCTTGCGGCCGGTCAGCTTGATTTTATCCGCGTTGACCACGATGACGAAGTCGCCGCAGTCGACGTGCGAGGTGAACGTGGGCTTGTGCTTGCCGCGAAGGACCGTGGCGATCCGGGTGGCGAGGCGCCCGAGGACCTGGTCGGCTGCATCGACGACGTACCAGTTGTGCTGGACGTCGGCCGGCCGGGCGATGGTCGTGCTCATGGAGACACCGAGTGAACGATAGGGAGCGGATGATGGAGACAAAAGAGAGAGAGGCCGAGACAGTCCCGAAGGACCTACCCGATGCACAGGTGGGGGGAAACCCCGGAACCCACCACGCCTCGGCGCGAACTTGGTTCGCGGCCCGATGTGCGCCCACCGAAGATACCCAAGAGTAAACTTTGGAGGTGACGCACCCGGCGAAAGACCCGCCGGCATTTAGTGCAGTGGGCACCGGTCGTCAACTACACTCCAACAGGGCATCGCAGTTGCCCCATCGGTTTGACTGAACGACCGACCCGTTCGGCTTCGAGAGGAGTATTCCTTGATGACTCAAGGACAACACCCCTTCTCAGCGTCCCGGACCCTTTATTCGGTTTTCCTGCCACAGACCAGCCATCGGAGGCCAGAATCCGCCAATCACCAAGGCTTCCACACCGAATACCCACCAGCTGCCCATTCTAACGGTTCGGCCAGATGCACTTGTTCGAGCCACAAACCATGCGCAGGTGCGGTTCGCGCAGCAATCGTACGGTCGCAAGCGTCCCGGATCTCTCCGACCCAATTCGGCGGACGCTTTCCAAGTCCCACTTCCACGAGGCAGCCCGCCATGATGCGAACCTGGTGGCGCAAAAACGCTTCGCCGTCAACAACAATCGCGACCTCATCGGCCACCTCGGTCACCGTGACCGACCGGACCACCCGAATCGGGTGCCGCGCCGCGCATCCGACCGCACGAAACGTGCTGAAGTCATGGCGACCTTCTAGGAAACGAGCGGCTTCGACCATCGCTGGCACATCAAGCGGACGTCCGACGTGCCAGACCGACGCAGCGCGAAACGCACACCGGGCCGTTCGCGGAAGCAAACGATACCGATAGGTCTTGCCCCGATTCGCCCGACGGGGGTCAAAATCCGCAGCACAGGGCGCGATCGCCAGACACACGATGTCTGGGGGCAACAGCCCGTTCAGCCCTCGCCAAAGCGCCTGGAGGGTACGCGGTCGAACCACGGGAAACGCGACCAACTGGCCGCAAGAGTGCACCCCCGCGTCCAATCGGCCGGCGGCACGCGCGACCACGCGGGTCTCACCCATGAGCTTGCAGAGGACCGCCTCCAACGTGGCCTGGACCGTTGGAACATGGGGCTGGAGCTGCCAGCCTCCATACGCATCCCCCCGCCACGAAAGCAGCACACAAGCGCCCTCGACGGGAGAATCCACACCAGCCTCAGTAGTCGAGCTTCAAGCCGAAGCCAATAACGGAGCCGCTATAAACCAAGCCTTCGCTCGCGTTGCCGATTTCCTGGGCCCGGTACGAGATGGTCAAGTAGGTATCTTCAATGCCGGTTCGAACACGCAGCTTGCTCGCAGCGCGAGGGTCGACGCGGTCGAGCAATAGCTGCACACCGGCATTCCAGCTCCAGCCAGTCTTCATGCCGGAAATCTTGCTCGAACCGCGGTACGGCTCTTGCTTCCACGGCCAGACCTCAAAGCTGGCGCCCACAGCCGGCACGATGACTTGGTTCTTTGCGAAATCGGCCCGCAAGTTGAGGTTGAGGTTAAACGGCAACGCGGTAATCATCACGTTGTCGTCGCTGGTGCCGCCCGAAGACAGCACGGCGTTTCCAATTTCCTGGAACCAGCCCATGCCCGCCGTGACTTCCACCTGCGGCAACAAGTGCGGTCCGACCTCAAGCCACAGCACTTCGTTTGGTGTGTCGCCCATCACTTTGTTGATGTTGGGGTCGTCCATGTCGAACAAACCGTAGCGAAACTGGAAGTTTCCTTTACGCTCGGACCGAGCCACATCGGGGTCTTTTGCGTGGGCCGGCGCTGCCACGACCAGCGCCATGGCTGCCGCGGGAGCCACCATCCACGTTCGGCGCCGCCGCCCCACGAGCGCAAGGGACGCCAATGCCACGCCAAGCCAGCCAGCGGACGCGCCCGCGCCACACTGAATGCCCCCCTGCTCGCCCGAAAGCTCGGCGGGTCCGACACCATACTGGGGCGTTCCGTTCAGCACTACGCTCATGGCTCCTTCCTTTCCGCCTTCATCGTAGGCGCGAACAGCAATCCAATATTCGGTTCCATTATCGAGGGACTCGAGGTCGACTGTGTACGCACTGTTACCGGTGACGGACAGCACGATCGGAGAGACGGCACCCTTGTCGTTTTCGAATTCTGGACCGCAATAGCCGGCGGCCGTAGCGACGGCCGGCGTCAACATGCCCGAGTCGGCGCCCGAGTCCACCGCATCACACGATGCGAACTGGTCCCGGCTAAACTCAGTCGTCGAAAAAAACAGCACATAATGCGCGATGTCGGGGTCGGGCAGAGCATCGAAAGAGACCGACAACCGCTCATTTCCCACGGCAACGTAGGGATGGTCGTCGTTCTCGCTTACCCGATTGAAGCTGACTTGCCCGGGTGGATCGTCGAGCGTTGCATAAGCGATGTCTCGTCCACGGTCGCCCGCGGCGTCTTGCACCACCACACGAAGCTCGTTGACACCTTCGGCGAAGCGGTCGTCCAGCGTGAAATCCAGCGTTTGCGGGGTGTCCGCCGTGACCGCCAAATCCGCCACCAAAACGGTGCCTGTCGTGTCCGAGGAGCCATTCAGGAGAACCTCGGCCGTCCCCGCGGTGTCCGACGAAAATGTGATGGAGAACGCCGTCCCAGAGCCGCCAGAGACCTCGACATCCGGGTCTGCGACCTCCACCCACGGACCATCGGTCACAAACCACAAAAAGCCTTCGCTTGTTCCCGCAACACTAAACCCCTGCCCTTCGATAAAGTCGATGGGGTCACCGAAGGCGGCCGAAGAAGGAGGCCGCAACGTGCGGTCGAAGGTAGACGGGAGGCCGGTACTGGAGACGGTATACAAGCGCAGTTCTTGGTTGGTCGTGCCAACAACCGAGTAGGAACCCAAGGTGCCCAAGGCCGAAGCGTTGCTGTCGATGCCCGAGAGGCTGAACACAGGCAAGGCGCTCGTCGTTGACCCGTTGTACTGCCAGAGCTTTCCGTCGTCACCCACAACAATAAACTGCGTGCCCGCCACCAAGGCGTCGGTGTACCCCTGCGTGCTTCCGAGGAGCGCGCCCGATGGTGCCAGTCGCTCAACGCCCATCGCGGTCGTCACCAACAAGCCGTTGGTGCTCGACACCGCGCGCCGGACTTCCCCGATGGACTGAATACGGGTGTCGCCGGTGGATGACACCTTGGGCGTTCCGCTAACATCCACCGTCTGGTACTGCGCTTGCCCCTGGTCAAGTTGCACAAATGCGTACAGCAGGCTGTTGTGGATGGCCAAGGCAGTGACCTCGCCCGCACCGAGGTCGAGCGTGGTTCCCACCTGGGTGAGACCGTTTCGGTCGACATCATAAGCGAGGAGTGAGCCATCGGAGCACCCCACATACAGCCGACTGTCGCTGCCACCGGCGATTGCCGTCGTCGTAGCGGACCCGCAGGCGGTAACGGCTGTGCTCGCTTGTGACGCAGTGTCGATGAGGACGGTGGCGTCACCTCCCCCAACGATTGACGCGACGTAGCGGCCATCCCCAACGGATGCCATTTCCAAAATCGACGTGCCGAGGTTCGCAGTGCCGCTGTCCGGGATGCGCAAAGACCCCGCAACAGCAGGCGCCGGACGAGCCGCCCCGCCGACGACAAGTCCTACGACGCCCATGGACATCCAAAATTTTACGGAACGCATGCTCCCCTCGCAACGCTTGGAGCTATCCGGCCATGACGTTCGGGTACAATGCAAGAATCGCGCCACCCAACACTCTGTACTGACCGAAACGAAAAACCAACATGTTTGACACCCTGTCACCAATTGGCACTGTCGCCGGCGGCCCATCGCCAATCTGGCACACGGCTCACAACAAGTCGTTTCGCCAAAGATGAAGTGCCAGCGCGACAGCGTTGGCGCTTGCACAATAGCGCAGGTTGTCGGCGACCGCCCACAAGTGTACGCCCGCGCCACCGGGGTCGTCGCGCAAACGCCCAACATGTGCGACGGCCGTGCCCATGGCATCTTTGGGGGACGTGACCGGGTCTTCCAACCGAACCATCGGCATCGCTTCGAGGGCGCTGCGGACCTGGGCGGCACTCGCGTCACCCTGGAGCTGCACATGAAAGGCAATCGAAATGCCCGAGAACGTGGGCGCCATCGTCAGCGTGACAGGAAGACGGGGAGGCGGCAGGCGAAGCAATCCGCCAAGCTCGGCGCTGACACGCCGCTCCGCGCCCGTCCAGTCGTCGGCCGGCTCGCCGACGGCTCCCAATATGTCAAAGGCCAAACCAGTCGGGAACAGGTTTCGGGGAGGGTCCGCGCTGTTGAACAACGCGACCACCTGGCGCGATAGCTCCTCGGCGCCGGCTTGTCCGACCATACCAGCCGGCAACAAACACACCATGTTCGCCCGCACCAAGCCGAGGGCCGCGAGGGGCCGAAGCACGGTGGCCGCCAAGACGGTGGGAGCGGAGGGCGAACAAACCACCCGCGCTGCTTGGAAGCCTTCGTCATTGATAGAAATGCCGGCAAGCGGAACGGCCATCGGCCCCTGGTCGGACAGCGCACCGCTCATGTCGATAATCGCGATTCCCGCCTCAATTGCCGCAGGTGCCAACGTGCGTGTGACCGCCGCCGGCGTCGCCATAATGATGAGGTCTGCCTCATCCAAGACGACTTGTGGCAAGCGATGGGGTGGGCCCGGCAAAACGGGCACCGAGCGGCCTTTGATGTCGACCGAGAGGTGGGCCTTGGTGGCCGAAGCGACGAGAATCCAGCGCGCCACCGGCAACGACGACCGCTCCAATGCCGTGATAATATCGGACCCAGCCGCGCCCGTTGCGCCGATAATCGCGATGTCCAAGCCGTTTTCCGCCATAGGCTTTCCTTCTTTCCGCAGCTCAACGCGCGGCCGTGGTTCCGAATGCGTCGAACCAACACGCCGCGCGGTAGGGTTCTCGTGCGGGCATTTTCCCGCAGGACAACACGACAAACACCCCTAACCGACCGCCGCCTGACCCGAAACGTGCTTGTCCGCCACCCCATTCGAGTTGGCGGAGGCGAGGCTGCCCATGGTTCTTTTAGGCCAACACGGGCCGCAATACATGCGCGGGCGGTGTTGCGTCGGGAGGACGAACATACCGAAGAGTGACCAATGCGGCATCGACAGGTGGCAACAGCCCGGCCAATGCAGCCTGCGCCAGCGCGACGACAGGGCTCGCCGACGATGTGTCGGAAACGTCAAAGCCCGCTTGCACCAAGCGCTCCCGCGCAACTACAGCACCCTCGCCGGTCGCATGGCAGGGAGCGCCTGCGCAAAGCAGCGTGTCGAGGTCCGCGTCGACAGGTGCAGACGTCGGCGCGCCACCATGGAACCATTGGCCATAAAACCGCGACTTTCGCGCGTCCAACAACACGAGCACAGGTTCGTGTCCGAACACCCGCGCGCGCGCATCGAGAGAGCCATCGGGAAAAACGGGGACATCGCGTGCGACAGCCACCCCCAAAGCCGCCGCCATGCCCACACGGAGCCCGGTAAACGTTCCAGGGCCGACGGTGAGAGCCACCCCGCGCAGGGGCATGTCCCCCAGCACCGCGAGCGCCTCTTGAATGGCAGGCAGCAGTGCGGCGTCCGTCCCCCTTTGGAGTCGTTCGCGCCATTCAAAAAGCACGGACGCGTCGGAAACCAAGGCCACCCCCACTTCGGGGGCTGCAGCGTCAATGGCCAACACACAGCTCATGCCGACCATCCAAAGTACTCCAACACCATCCCGATGAGCTCGTTTGTGTCTTTCAACGTGACCATCAGCATCAACAACACCATCCCGATAACGGCCACTTGGAGTACTTTTTCGCGCTGCTCGGCAGGAAGGGGCCGACCGCGGATGGCTTCAATGAGGAAAAACAGAATCTGTCCACCATCCAAGACGGGGATTGGGAACAGATTGACGACGCCGAGCGACAAGCTGATGCCCGCGACAAAGCGTGCCATCGCAAAAGGGCCCCCCTCCGCAGCAATTGCGCCATGGGTAAACATCGCGACGGGACCGCCCAATGACCTGTCAAAGGATGCGTCGAGCGAAATGACGTCCAGCAGGCGCTCCACCGTAATCACGGCCATTCGCCCAATGGTGTCGGTGGCCGTCGAAATCGCGTCTAACGGCGAATAATAGACGCGCACTTCAGGCCCTCCAATTTCCATCGCGACGGGCCCGATGCCAATAATCGGACGCACCCGGTTCATGCCGGAGGCGTCTACATCCTCGATGATTTCCGGACGCATCCGCAATTCGAGCTCTTTGCCCGCGCGGCGAATGCGAACGACGGTTTCCCGTGCCTCTAGCGTGCCGCTGCCTTCTTCGGGCATCGTGGCGGCGATTCCTCGGTTTACATCGACCCAACGATACAACGCGGCACCGTCAATCGACAAGAGGTGGTCGCCTTGCCGCAAGCCAGCCTTTGCGGCCGGTGACTCCCGCGGGTGCGGCGCAGATCGACACCCAGCGAGAAATCCGTGCTCATCGGACACCGTCGTCGTGACCGTTTCGATGAACAAGGTGGCGGGGTACAGCCCCCATTGTTGCGATGGTGCTCCCGCTCCGCTCGTGGGTGGGTCCCATCCATCGCGCGAAAGGGTGAGCCCACGGGCGTTTTCTTCTAAGCGGCCATCTGCGCCCAGCATACGCACCTGCACGGTGAGAGACGAAACGTCGCCCACCGCGGCCAACGCGCGCTCAATCTCCACCCAGTCCGCGACATCTGCGTCGCCAATCGCCGTAATCAAACTGCCCGTTTGCAAACCGGCCCGACCCGCGGGCGAACCGGGGTCGTCAATCCCCACCAAGCCCGATGGGCGCCCGTGCCCCAAGCCGAACGAGCCCTTGTCGTCTTCTCCGATAGTGACGTTCAACGCGAGCAGCTCACCGGAGCGGCGCACCGAAAACTCTGCGGGCCCTTTTCCAAGCTGTCCAATGGCCGACGACATTTGGTTCCAAGTCGAAACATCGTTGCCATTCACCGTCAACACTTCGTCGCCAGCCTGGAATCCCGCACGGTCCGCAGGACTGCCTGCGAGAACATCGCCGACCTGGGCTGCTGCTTGCGGCTCCCCTGCCATGAGCGCCGCAGTGATGACGGCCACAGCAAACAACACATTCGCCAACGGCCCTGCCAACAAGACTAGGATTCGTTGCCAAAGAGGACGAGCCAAAAAGCTCATGGATGGGTCAGAAAGCGCATCTTCTTCTTCGAAATAGCCGTAGGGGTCCGCCCCTGCCATGCGCACGTAGCCGCCAAAGGGCAACGATGAAACACGAAAGTCCGTGTCTCCGATTTGTACGCCAAACAAGCGCCGGCCGAACCCTACGGAGAACACGGGCACGGCCACCCGACAGGCCTTGGCCACGAGCATATGACCAAACTCGTGCACGATGATGAGAATGGGAATCATCACCAGTGCGAAGAGGTACTTCATGCCAAGCTCCCAAAAATCAACCGCGGAAAAACTACGAAGCGAAGACCAGGGACCGCGGGTCGACAACCCCACCCACGGGTAGCCCAGCCAAGTGCGCGTGGGAACACCAACAACGAATACGCAGCCGATTCGAAACGACGAATTGCGTGCGCCTATTGCCCGACGCGAATCTGCCGTTGCCGCTCGAACATCAAGATAGAGGCCGTGACGCTCAAGTTCAAGGACTCAAGGTCGCCTTCGAGGGGAATGCCGGCAATGTCGTCGCAACGCTGGCGGAGGGTGTCGGTGAGGCCTTTCCCTTCGCCCCCGAGCACGAGCGCCAACGGACCCGTCATCGGCACGGTCCAATGGGGCTTGCCGTCCATATCGGCCCCCACGACACGAACGCCCTCTCGCCGCAAGGTTGCAAGCGCTGAGCTGAGGCCCTCCCGAATCACGGGAAGAACCTCGGCCGCGCCCATTGCGACGCGCATGACCACGGGCGTGACCCCCGCACCCCGTCGGGTGGGGATGATGACTGCATTGGCGCCCGCCCCCAACGCAGAACGCATCACGGCGCCGAGGTTGTGTTCATAGTTGGCTTCGTCGACCAATACAAAAAAGGGCTCAATTCCTTCCCGTTCGAGCTCCGACAAACGGCCCCGTACAGAAAACGCCGGAAGCGGCTCCGCCCAGCCAATAATGCCGTTGTGGACACCGCTGAAGCAGGCTTCGTCCAACACACTGCGGTCGACGCGCTGCACGGAAACGCCCTGCTGACGGGCCGCTTCCAGAATCCGGGTGATTTTCACATCCGGGTTGGCCCGCTCATCGAGAAGGATGCGATGCACCTTGCGAACCCCGCGAGACAACGCCTCCCAGACGATATTTCGTCCTTCGAGCTGCTCGCCGCGCTCCGGCATTTCGCGTTCCGGCGGCCGACTTCCCCGCCGGTCGTTGCCGCGGGGGCGCTTGTTTCGCTGATGACGATTGTTCCGTGGGTCCACCGTATACCTCATGCAAGTCCGTGGCCTTCCCGCCTGTGAACCTTCACAGCAACCGGGCCGCAAGCTCCGCAAGCTCGCTGCGTTCGCCCTTGCGCAGTGTGACGTGACCGGCCACGGGCGAGTCTTTGAACCGCTCTACGACATAAGACAGCCCGTTCGACGACGCATCCACGTAAGGATTGTCGATTTGCTGGGGGTCCCCTGTCAAAATCACTTTCGTATTCTCTCCCGCACGCGTGATGACGGTCTTGACCTCGTGGGGAGTCAAATTTTGGGCCTCGTCGACGATCAAATACTGCTGGGGAAGGGAGCGCCCGCGAATGTAGGTGAGCGGCTCCACTTCGAGGATGCCTTGCTCCAGCAAGGGCTGGTAAATGGGGCCTTGTCCTTTTCGCGCGCCATTGCCAGCAGCCGTCTTTTCGCGTGCGGTCCCGAGGAGGAGCTCCAAATTGTCGAAGATGGGCTTCATCCAGGGATTCAGCTTCTCCGAGAGGTCACCCGGCAAAAAGCCGATGTCGCGGCCCAACGGAAAAATAGGCCGACTCACCACCAAGCGGCGGTACCGCTGCTCATCGGCCACCATTCGAAGACCACATGCAATCGCCAGCAGCGTCTTGCCGGTGCCTGCCATTCCATCCAGCGTGACCAGATTCACCGATTCGTCGAGCAAGAGGTCCAACGCAAACAACTGCTCTTTGTTGCGCGCAAAAATTCCCCAGATTCCTTCTTTGTGGCGCCCGACGAGCTTCAGTGCGTCTCCCCGCGCGTCATAGCGCACCAGCGCGGTCTGGCCTGGATTGTCGTCAGCAGCCAAGACGACAAACTGATTGGCGTGGAGCCCCCAAGCCGCAACTTCGCCTTCCTCTACAGAAATGCGGCCTTTTCGGTACACCTCCGCCACCCGCGCACCGGAAACCATCGCGTCCAGCATGCCAGAATAGCGCTCGTCAGCGACCACATTCGTTTGCCGATAATCTTCGGCGGGAATACCGAGCGCATCGGCCTTGATGCGCATATTGGTATCGCGTGTAACGAGGACCACTGCATTGGCTCCCCGTTGGGCAACAAACTCCCGCGCAGTTGCCAAGATCCGATTGTCGTTCGATGGCACACCAAACTCGGGAGGCAGGTCGAGCGAGGTTCCCAGAAAGGGCACCCGAACCGAGCCACCTGCGGAAGTCGGCACGCCCACGGAGAGGCTGCCTTGGGCACGCATGGCATCCATTTGCCGCGAGAACAAACGGGCGTTTCTGCCTGTTTCGTTGAGGTCCTTCTTGAAGCGGTCCACCTCCTCAATCACGGAGATGGGCACGACGACATCGTGGGCTGAGAATGCGCGCAGCGCGTTGGGGTCGACCAACAAAACATTGGTGTCGAGCACATAGACCCGCTTCGTTTCCGCATTCATTCTGCGCCTCCAGGGCAAGGTTGCAGGACATTCGCCACAGACAACGTGTGACCTCGTCGGACCCTACCCCTAAAGATGCAGACAAAATCCCGAAGTTACGGAATCCGCACGACAAACGAACGCTTCATGTCCGCAGATGCTGCGGAGGGGTCACGCGAAAAGCGCACATCCGTAGCTACGGCTTTTTGCCCGTCTGCGCCGTGGACCACCGAAATCGACAGTGGCCCTCCGCCGGCTCCGACCGCGGCGGGTGCGAGCACTTCTACCTGGTTGACGCCACGATGGAGCCACGGTGCGAGGTCGAGCGGCGTTGTCGCCTGGCCGGAACGGATGGTTGCCACAGGGCGCCCATTGACCACCACCTGAATCTCAAGAGACGAAGACCCAAAGTCTTCCGTCACCAGCCACCATTCTCCAGGTGGCGCGGCTTCCGTAGCGGACTCACCGGATACGCCGCCAACAACGTATTGGGGCGCGGTGATGTAGATGTCGCCCTTCGCATCAATGCGCACCGAGACCTCTTCCAGGACAACATCGCGCAAGCCATCCGCGCGCTCGCCGTTGACGAAAACGCGCGCCTCACGGGCTTGTATACCCATCCATGCCACAAGTCCCACCACCAAAGGCGTGTTCATGTGTCGCCTCCTCCCAACCGGTCTCGATTTACGCGTTCCCGAAGGCCCGACGCCGGACGGAAGGCCGCCATTCGTCGTGCTGGAACATCAACAGGCTCGCCGGTTTGGGGATTCCGCGCCGTATACGCCTCGGCATCTCGAACGTAGAACGTTCCAAACCCCCGGAGCTCCACCATTCCCCCCTCAATCAAGGCTTCGGACAAGGTGGAGACGAACACCTCCACCACCTCCTCCGCCACCTTTATCGGGAGGCCCCGCGTGACAGCCAACGCACGCGCAAGCTCGGCGCCAGTCATACGGAAGGCCTCCTTACGAACATGGTGTCAGTTTCCAGACTCGGAGGCCCGCGCAGCCGCCTCGCGTCGTTGCCGACGTTCCATACGCCGACGTTCTGCGGCCGTCATCTCTCGCGCCGGCTCGCCTTCGTCGCCCGCATCCTCCATCGTCGCGCCACTGGTTGCGACCGCAGCTTGCACGGCCGGCAGAGACGCTTGGGTGGCCCCAGCAGGCGGCGCGCTCAACGGAGCGACCAACTTCGCGAGCGAAGGCCGAAGGTCTTCCATCAACAAGATGGTGGGGCTTGCAACATAAATGGTGGAGTAGGTTCCGAAGACCACACCGAGCAAAATCGCGAGCGCGAAGGTTTCAATAACGGGACCACCGAGGAACAAAAACGCCAACATCGCGATGGCCGTCGTGAAGGACGTTGCGAGCGTACGGGTCATCGTCTCGTTGATGGAGTCGTTGATGAGCCGCATGGTGTCTTGACGACGATACCGCCGCATGTTTTCACGAATGCGGTCGTAGATGACGATGGTGTCGTTCAACGAATACCCGATGATGGTCAGCAACGCGCCAATCATCGGAAGGTTGAACTCCAGACCGAGGATGATGAAAATCCCGACCACGATTGCGACGTCATGGAACAGCGCGAAGACTGCACCCGGCGCGAACGCGAAGTCAAACCGGAATCCAACATAGACCAAGATGAGGGCAAGAGTAGCGGCAATCGACAAAAAGCCCTTCCGACGCAACTCACCGCCAACCTTGGGACCCACTTGGTCGGTACGCTCGATTTCGAGGCCGCGGCCATCGAAGGCCGACACGATTGCTTGCTGAACCTTTGCGCTGACGCCCGGCATCTTCACCTGAATGGTGTTGTCGTCGGGGCTGTCGGCTACCTTTGCGCCCTCAACACCTGCAATCGCCTTTTGCACCCGCTCGGTGGAAACAGCGTCGCCACTATACCGCACAAGGAGCCGCGCTCCAATCTGGGCGTCGAAGGACGTTTCCTGAATCCAGTCAGGGCCGAACTCCTTGCCCAAATCGGCGATGATTTGCTCGCGCAGCGCGTCGGTACCGTAGGTGGTATCCTGGATACGGATAACGTAGCGAGAATCGGCGGGAGGACCGACCTGCTGCACCGCATCATTGGACATCCGAAGGTCGGTGAGGACCTTTCGAACGTCACCAATGTCGGTTGGCTGCTCAAAACGAACTTGGATTTCGGTACCGCCCGTGAAGTCGATACCCCAGTTGGGCCCTTTTACAAAGAATAGGACCACAGACATGAGAACGAGCAGTGCCGACAAGGCCGCCGCAATCTTTCGATAGCCGACGAAGTCGAACTGGGTTCCCGGCTTAATGAACTGCATGGTGCAACGTCCCCGGAGCGCTGGTCAGATGGACAACCGGGCGCTGGCCCGACGCGTCAGGAGCTCCATCAGGGTCCGAGACACGAAGATGCCGGTGAAAAGTGTAGTGATAATACCAATCATGAGCGTGACCGCGAAGCCCTTGATAGGCCCGGTGCCATAGGTGTAGAGCACAACGCCCGCGATGAAGGTGGTGATATTGGCGTCGAGGACCGCCCAAAGCGCCTTGTCGAAGCCAGCGTCGGCTGCTGCCCGCGAATTCTTGCCGAGACGCAGCTCTTCTCGAATGCGCTCGTAAATGATGATGTTGCAGTCGACCGCCATACCGATGGTCAGTGCGATGCCCGCAATACCCGGCAAGGTGAGCGTTGCGCCCGCGACCGCGAGAAGTGCCATCACCATGACCAAGTTACAAACCAAGGCGACGACGCTTACAACACCCGAGCGCTTGTAGGAAACCAACATAAACGCGAGAACAAATCCAAAGCCCACCACGGTGGCCTGCAGACCATCCTCGATAGCGTCCTGACCAAGGCTGGCACCCACGACGCGCACACTCGTGACACTCACTGGAGCGGGCAGCGCACCCGTACGCAGGACGAGGGCCAAGGTGCTGGCCTCGTTCATCAGGTACTGCATATCGCCTTGGCCCATCGTGATAGACGCGCGACCTCCGCGAATCGCCGACAAAATACGCGGCGCAGATTGCACCTTGCCGTCGAGGATAATCGCGAAGTTACGGCCCACATTTTCTGCCGTGAGGTCACCGAACTTCTTGGCGCCTGCGGGCTTGAAGTCCAATGCGACATACGGCTCGTTGGTCTTTTGGTCCCAAGCAGTCGTGGCGTTGTTGATGTCGTCGCCGGTCAACAGCACTTCGTCTTTGACAATCCAGCGGAAGCGTGGGTCTGGATGGCGCTTGACCCCAGCCTCACGGTCCTGCACGTACTCCCACATGAGGCGCTGACCGGGCTTGAGGTACCCATTGGTGACCAGCCAGTCGGACAACACGCGGTCGTTGGTGTACTCGACAGGGGGCAGCTTGCCCTCCGCTGCGATGAGTCCACGTTCTAGTCCCGTGCTGTCCTTCATGGCGTCGTGGTCGACCATCATGAATTCCAAAACGGCTGCCGTACCAATCGCGCTCACCGCTTGGTCGACGTTGTCTTCGCCCGGAAGCTGCACGTTGATTTCGTTTCCACCGCGCAAAAGAATGGTGGGCTCTTTGACGCCCGTTTCGTCAATTCGGTTGCGCAAGGTCTCGAGCGCCTGCTTGATGGCGCTCGCACGAATCTCGTCCGCGCGAGCCTGGCTCAGCGCGAACGCGTGCCACTCGCGTCCTTCCTCTTCACGGGTTTCCACGTATTCATAAGTACCAAACCGGTCCTGCATGAACTTCGTGACTTCACCCTGGGACACCCCTTCGGACGTTTCAATCAGAACAACCGTTTCGCCTGGCGCGCGACGTACATTTTTTACGCCGATGCCGTCTTTGCCGGCCTGCTCGCGAATGGGCCGCACCTCGCGCGCAACCACCGAAGCCACCGCCTCGTCGACTTCAATCGCCAACGTGAGGTCAATGCCGCCAACGAGGTCAAGTCCGAGCTGGATGCGCGCGTCCGACACCAAAAAGTCGTACCACTCGCCCTTGTCTTCTTCGGCGTCCTCATCGGCGCTTGCGGTCAGACCTTGGGCCTGGGCTTTGTGCCGCTCCGACGCATCCGGTGCCAACACGAACGTGGGCACGAGGCTCCAAATGCCCCATGCGAGCACCGCCAAAATCATAAACAAACGGGTCCACCAAGTGCCGGGCATGCCCTACTCCTTCGACTCAGTGGGGGCGTCGCCGCCGCCTTTTCGTTGCACCGCTGAGCGGTCGAAGACCACCCGCACCCGGTCCGCAATCTCGACGACCAACTGCTCGCCGCGAACTTCATGAATGCGCCCGTGCATTCCGGCGCTGGTCACCACATCATCCCCTTTCTTCAAGGAAGAGAGGAGCTCCTGGTGCTTTTTCTGCTCTTGCTGCTGGGGACGCAGAATCAGCAGGTAGATGATGGCAAATACTGCGATCATCGGCGCCGCGTTCATAAACGCAGACGACATGCCACTCGAGGAAGCAGGCGCGGCGTCGAACGACACCAACGTGCCAGCGTCCAATTCGGCGTTTGTAGGGACCCCACTGTGCGTGGGAAGAGCGTTGTCCATGGATTCCTCAGGGCTCCCGTTCGCCATCCGCATCGGAGCCACCCGTGTCGGGAGATGGCCGATGCCACCCCGAGACCGTGTTCCGCAATGCAGCGACGCTTTCGGGGCCGTCAGCGATGGCGCGGCGCAGCCGAGCCATTAGCCCCTGGTAGAGCGAGAGATTGTGAAGGGTAAGCAAGCGAGCGGCCAACACCTCGTTCGCAAGGAACAAATGGCGCAGGTAGGCCCGCGTGAAAGTGCGGCACGTGTAACACGCGCACTCGGGGTCGAGCGGTGAAGGGTCAGCCTTGTAGCGGGCATGCTTGATGTTGAGACGACCAGCTGTTGTGAACAGCTGCCCATTCCGGGCGTTCCGCGTAGGCAGGACACAGTCGAAAAGGTCGATGCCTTTTGTCACCGCATCGACAATGTCAAGGGGGTAGCCCACACCCATCAAATATCGCACCTTGTGGGCAGGGAGGTGGGGCGTTGTCGCGCCGACCATCTCCAACAGCTCATCCCGCGGCTCCCCAACGGAAAGCCCTCCCACTGCATACGCATCAAGGTCGAGTTCTACGAGCTCTTGGGCATGCTCGGCGCGAAGGTCTGGATAAAAGCCGCCCTGCACAATACCCAACAAGGCAGTAGAATCCGGCTTTTGCCGCGCGGCGATGCACCTTTTGAGCCAGCGCGTGGTCCGCTGCGTGGACTCGGTGACGCGGTCTCGGTCTGCTGGCCACTCGATACACTCATCGAAGGCCATCGCGAGGTCGACACCCAAGTTTTCCTGAATTTCCACACAGCGTTCCGGCGTGAGTTGCCGGTATTGGCCGTCTTTCGGCGTACGAAACCGCACACCTTCTTCGGAAACCTTGATGAGGTCGCGCAAGCTGAAGATCTGGTAGCCGCCCGAGTCGGTCAAAATCGGACCCGACCACCCCATGAACCTGTGGAGGCCACCGAGGTCGCGAATCAGCTCGTCCCCCGGTCGAACCCACAGGTGCATCGCATTCGAGAGCACGATGTGGGAGCCCACTTCGCGCAGCTCAGGGGGTGAGATTCCTTTCACGGACCCATACGTTCCAACGGGCATAAATGCCGGCGTAGGAACCGGACCATGAGGGGTGTGAAGGACGCCAGACCGCGCGGCACCGGCGGTGGCTTCCAAGTCGTATCGCAAGCAACTGGACATCCGCGCGCGTTATCCAGCGCGGCGGTCCTCCGCACCCACTTGCGCCGATAGAGACATCCACATTTACATCGAAAACGTGCATATGGACGCCATTTACAACGAAAAACCTTCGCTTGTCGTTCCGAAAGAAAGGCAGTGAACCACCGCGTACCCCCCATTGGGGGGCCTTCTGCTTCGTGACCGGTGGTCCCAGTCGACGGACGAAAGACGCCTGACGCCAAAATCGGTCAATGCAATCTCTTGGGCGCCACGAGCATCGCATCACCGTAACTAAAAAATCGGTATCGACGGGATACTGCTTCCCGGTACGCATGCATCACCCGGTCCTCTCCCGCAAATGCACACACCAGCATCAGCAGCGAGGACCGTGGAAGATGCAGATTGGTCCACAATAGGTCGACCACCCGGAACGAAAAACCCGGGCGAATAAACAATCGCGAAACCCCCTCCCCGGCCTCTACAACACCGTCCGCATTCACCGCGCTTTCGAGCGTGCGTGTTGACGTGGTTCCTACTGCGACAACACGCCCATTTCGGTCACGGCAACGCTGGATGGCATCTGCGGTCGCTTCGGAAATCGACCAGGTCTCGGGGTGCAACTCCCCGCGTGCGAGGTCTTCGGGACGGAGATTGCGAAACGTTCCGGCGCCGACATGCAATGTGACCTCCGCCACTTCGATGCCCCGCGCGTGGCACTGTCCCAACAAACGGGGTGTAAGGTGAAGTCCCGCTGTGGGTGCAGCGATCGCACCGGCGGGCCCCGCAAAAATGGTCTGGTACCGCTCCGCATCGGTCGAATCTGCAGGACGGTTCAAATACGGTGGAAGCGGCACATTGCCCACGCTGTTCATCGCCGCCTCTGGCGATGGGGACACCGTCACCATCCACGACCCTTCTTCGGTGCGGCGCACAAGCTGAACGACAAATCCGACCCGCGCGTTCCCGTCGGCGTCGACCAGTTGGAGGGCCTCCCCCTCTCGCAATCGCCGTGAAGGGCGCACCATTGCTTCAACGGGGCCACTCCCGGCACCCAGCAGCAACACTTCCACTTGGCCGCCGCTTTGCCGGCGGGCAGCCAACCGTGCATGCAGCACCCGCGTGTTGTTGACCACCAGCAGGTCGCCCGGCTCCAGAAGCGCTGGCAAATCCGCGACCATTCTATCGTTGGGCACGCCCGAGAGGAGCTCGAGCAACCTCCCTCCGTCCCGCGCTTCCGGCGGCCGGACAGCAATCAAATCGTCTGGAAGCGCATAATCAAACCGCGATAGGTACTCATCGATGTCCAAATGCGACGTCGAAGCCATTTTCGACCACCTTTTTGCGACCCAAGGTTTTATCGGATGCAGTCGAGTGCCATCTGGCCCCCTGCATATCCGCGACCGAGGCGTTAGCACCGCGCCGAGGCCTTCACGGGCCCCCGCATCTATCCGGGGCATCGCCCCATTTGTAAGGAACATCTGCCATGTCCCGCCACCCCGAGCAACGTCGTACGACGGTGCGCCGCCGCGCCGAAACCTCTCCTCCCGAACCGGCGAAAACCGAGACGGCACCTGTCAAGCCGGCGCCCAAGGCGTCCGCACCGGTCGCGCCGCGAAAGGCAATCGCAGCGCCGCCGCCTTCCTTGATTGTCGACAAAGACGCGCTCTTGGCGGAGCTGGACTCTCTGGATTCCAACGACCTGGACGCTCTGCTCATGGGCAAGACCCGCAAGGCAGTACGCGCGGGGGAGCAGGTCAAGGGTAAGGTGGTCCGAATCACCGAAGGCACCGTCTTTGTCGACATCGGCGAGCGTGCCGAAGGCTTGATGGACCCCATGGAGCTCGACGAAAACGTTCGCGTGGGTGACACCATCACCGTCGTCGTGCTTCGTGCCGGTGAAGGCGGCGTCATGCTGGCCAACCGCGTCAGCAGCAACGCTGACCGTGGGCTCCTCGAAGAAGCCTATGAAGCCGGCATCCCGGTGGACGGCGTCGTTGAGTCCAAAAACTCGGGCGGCTACGTCGTCAAGATTGGCAAAACCCGCGCGTTTTGCCCGATTTCCCAGATTGACCGCATCCCCCGCGACCCCGACAGCTACATCGGCCAGCGGCTCCCCTTCCGCATCTCCGAAATGGACGAACGCGGCATCGTCGTGTCCCACCGCGCCATCGCCGACGAAGCGATGCGGGAACAAGCGGAAGCGACCTGGGAGAAAATCGCAGTGGGAGACATCGTGGATGCCATCATCGCCGACGTGCGACCCTTTGGCGCATTCGTCGATGTCAACGGCGTCCGCGGTTTGGTTCCCCGTCGCGAGCTGGGATGGGGCGACGCGAACGACGTGGCGGTCGGGCAAAAGGTGTCTGCGCGGGTCACGCACGTTGACCGGTCGGCCGGAAAGCTCTCGCTGTCCATGAAGGACCCATCCGCGGGTCCTTGGAGTCGCGTTGGCGTAGACTTCGTGGTGGGAGGCGTCTACGACGGCACCGTCGCGCGAATCCGCGACTTCGGCGCGTTCGTACGCTTGGCTCCTGGCCTGGATGGCTTGGTCCCCCTTCGCCATTTGGCCGAAGCAAAAGTCCAGAGCGCCGCAGAAGCTGTCCAAGAGGGACAAACCGTGCGCGTACGCATCATGAACATCGACTCGCAGAACGAGCGGCTGGAGCTCTCGATTCGCCACGCCGTCGGTGCCGCCGCCGACACCTACGAGTCGACGGCAACGAGCCGACGCTCTTCTGGGTCGGCGTCATTTGGCACGTTCGGCGACTTGCTCAAGGGCGTTCAGGTCCGTCGCTGACGGTTCGCGCGCAAACGCGGAGGGGGTAGATTTTGCCCCTTCGCGCTTCCCACCCACCGCCTACGGGCGGTGACTGCCTTGGGCGAGCACCTCTTTTACAGCCTTGAGGTCGGCGAACGTGAGGCGCTTGTCGTCCGGCTTGCGCAACAAGTATGCAGGGTGAAAGGTCGCCATCGCGCGCGCCGAACCTCCCGGGTATTCCAGATTGCGCCATGTACCGCGAATGCGGGTCACGCTGGCATCCGGGCCAAAAACAGCACGACAAGCCACACTTCCCAGCACAAGCACCACCTGCGGCTGCAAAACGCGCAGCTGGGCCCAGAGAAAGGGCAAGCACCGCGCGATTTCATCCGCTTCAGGGTTTCGATTGTCGGGAGGGCGGCACTTCACCACATTTGTGATGTAGACCGCTGCGCGAGGCAGCCCGAGCACGTTTTCCAACATTCTGTCGAGCATTTGGCCCGCGGCACCGACAAACGGTTCCCCTTGACGGTCCTCGTTGGCACCCGGCCCTTCCCCAATGATGACCAGCGACGCGGTCTCGGAGCCCACCCCAAACACGATTTGGTTTCGTCCCGTGCTCAGTTTGCACCGGGTACACTCCCCCAGTTCTTGACGAACGGCCGCCAGGGTCTTGGCACCATCGCCCGCGCCCGAAGGCGGCGCCACAGAACGCGGCTTGGTCAAGAACTGGCCAAAGTTCCCCAATCCGACCTGGGCCGGCGCACTGGGTTGGGCCACCGGAGCTTGGCGCCATGCTGGCACGGGCAAGGGAGCCTGTGGAGGCTGCGGAGGCTGCGCGGTCGGCGGTCGGAACGACGGAGCAGGCGGCGCTCCACCCACAGTTAGGGAAGGTGCGGTCGCGCGTTCGGCGTTGGGACGGAGCGCGTCGATCAGAGCGCGACGGTCTTCGGGCGACAAGCCGCCCAAGGACGGCAACACATGTTGACCCGTTAGTTGAAGCCACTCGATAGATGCGCGTAGGTCTGCGACCACATCGTCCACCTCGTCCAACAACGCAAAATCGTCGAAAAGTTCATCGTTGGTCATCACTTGCCACTCCGTCCGCCCCCAAGCGCCAACCGTGTCGGCGAAGATGCTCCACAACAGCAAAAATCGGCAGGCCCACTACGTTTGTCCAGTCACCATCGACCGATGCAACCAACCATGCACCTCGCCCTTCGACCATGTAGCCCCCTGCGCACCCCGCTGCTTCGCCAAAGCGAATGTAGTTCTTGAGGTCCGATGCTTCGATGTCCGCCCGAAACCGCACGCGGGAATCTACGGCGAACGCATCGACAATGCCGTCGTTGACCAATATTACCGCCGTCGTGAGTTGGTGTGTGCGCCCCCGAAACGCAGAAAGGCGCGCGAACCAGTCATGCTCGTCCTGCGGCTTGCCAATGGACGCACCGTCCAAATGAACGACTTGGTCCGCTCCCATGACCCAACGCCCCGGATAGCGGGCCGCCACATCTTGTGCTTTCGCGAGAGCGCGCAAATGCGCGGTGTCCGGTGGCGACATACCCACAATCCCGGCTTCCTCGACCTCCGGCGCAACCGAAACACATGGAATACCCGCAGCCTCTAGTATTCCGCGCCGCCACTTGCTGGTCGACGCAAGAATCAGAGGACCGGTTGCCTGTTGCCCCATCATGCCAAGCCTCCTCGTCAATCAAGCCACCATCGTCAATACCAAATACATCGGCCATTCAGCAAATCGCGGACGTGTCTGCAATTCTGCCGTTTGCTCGCCCGGTATAGTACGCTACCGGCGGAGATGGTCGGGGTCCTGTCATCGGAGAGGGCAACGCTCCTTTCCGCCTTGCAGGCGCCCCCGAGCCATCGCTGGGGCTCTCCCTGACCCCCCGCCCAGCATACTGACTGATTCGATGCAATCGAGTATCAGTCACCCTCCACCCTCCCCTGCCCCCCTCTTCTCGAGCCGAGACGCCCATGAGCACTCGCGCGGTCGGAATCGACCTCGGGACCACGTTCTCCGCCATCGCATACGTCAACAAGCACGGTGTTCCTGAAATCCTCGCCAACAGCGAGGGGCTACGGATTACGCCGAGCGTCGTATTGTTCGATGGAGACGAGATTATCGTCGGGAGCTACGCACGACAGGCTGCTGCTGCGTACCCCGAACAGGTGATCGAGTTCGTCAAACGCCATATGGGCGACCCTGAGTTTCGGTTTGACTACCGAAACGAGGCCTACACTGCCGAGCAAATCAGCTCTTTCATCTTGCGAAAGCTCAAGCACGACGCAGAGATGAAGCTGGGACACGCAGTCAACGAAGCGGTCATCACCGTTCCGGCCTATTTCCGCGATTCTCAGCGACGCGCCACCCAGCGCGCTGGTGAGCTTGCGGGTTTCAAGGTTCTCAAACTCATCAACGAGCCAACCGCCGCCGCGTTCGCCTATGGCCTCGCAAACGCCGGTCGCGACATGCGGTGCTTGGTTTTCGACCTCGGAGGCGGCACCTTCGACGTTACCGTCGTCGATATCTGCGGCAACGACATTCAAGTCATCGCCACGGCGGGTGACGACGGCCTCGGAGGAAAGGACTTCGACGACGTCCTCGTCAATCACGCTGCCGAGGCCTTCAAGCAGCGGCATGGCATTGACCCCCTCAAGGACATCGTCGCACGGCAAGACCTGCGCGACAAGTGCGTGTCCGCGAAGCTCTCTTTGTCGCGGCGCCCGAAGGTCAACCTGTTCTACGACCACCAGGGCCGCATTCTTCGGCAGGAGATTCCCCGCGAGCTGTTCGAAGAACTGGCCGAAGGTCTCATGACCCGCTGCCAGCGAATCACCGAGGAAGCACTGCGGGAGGCCAACTGCAGCCCCGACGCAATCGACACCATCCTCCTCGCCGGCGGCTCCACACGGATGCCGATGGTTCGGCAGCTGATTCGGTCGATTTTCAACAAAGAACCCGCGACCGATATCAACCCTGACGAATGCGTCGCGCTCGGCGCAGCACTGACCGCCGCGCTTGAGTCCGCACATTTGGCCGGCGAGGCGCCGCCCGTCGATATTCGAACCCACGACGTCACCAGTCACTCGCTCGGTATGGTCGTGTTTCGGTCCGGCTCGCTCTACAACAGCCGGATTATTCGGCGCAACAGCCGCATTCCCTGCGAACGAACCCGCGACGATTATGTCACCACCCACGACGGCCAGTCCTCCATGGACCTCTGGTTGGTGCAAGGCGAAGAGGAAGACCCCCTCGCCTGCGCAGTTCTCGGTCATTTCGAGTTTTACGGAATTCCGACGCGCCCGAAAGGCGAAACGCGCCTTGCCGTTACCTACCGCTACAATGCAAACGGGATTGTCGAGGTCGAGGCCATGGACCTTGGCAGCGGGCAAACCCTCGCCCATCGACACGCCACCGGCCAGGTAACGCTCGAAGATATCGCCAAGAATCGCGTGCCCATGCAGATTGCACTGGTCATTGACTGTAGCGGTTCGATGTATGGCACGAACATCAATGATGCGCGAAAGGCCGCGAAGACCTTTGTGCAGCGCACACTCCAGCGCAATCGCGAGATTGCGGTCGTCGCATTCCCCGGTGGTGTCCTCACCAGCCTTACCGACCAACGGAGCCGCATCGACGCCGCGCTCGACCGCCTTACGCCCATTGGCTCGACGCCGATGCACGTCGGCCTTGCGCAAGCCCGCGAGGCGCTCAAGGGGCGCGCCGGGATTCAACGCGTCTACGTTGTGCTCACAGACGGTCACCCCGACGACCCCACGGCCACAGCAGCCGAAGCCCACCGCATCAAGCGCCTGGGCGCGCGAATCATCACGGTTGGCGTTGGCCGGCAGGTGAAGCGCGATTTCTTGGCTTCCTTGAGCTCTACGCCTTCCGACCACCATCATTGTGACGAAAGCATCGAGCTGGAAGGTACATTTATCAATCTTGCAACCCAACTCGGCTAAGCGGAGCCCGCATGTCGGATCGAAGTGACGCGCAGGCGCCGTCGGCTCGTATCGAATCTATGGCAGACGAACTTGGAAGCCTCCGAGAGCTTGTGACCCAACAAGCACGCCGCGAGGAGCTCCAACGCTCTGCATTCGACCACCTATACGAAGAGCTGCGCCAGTATAAAGAGGACTTTCTTTTCCAAGCCGAAAAGCCTCTCTTGCTCGACCTGCTGTTGTTTTTCGACAGCCTACACTGGTTTCGGCAGGGTCTTGACTCCGGGGAGATGTCCCCCGAAGTCATTTCCGATAGCTTCCAGTACTTGGTCGACGAGTTTCTGGAGCTATTGTACCGACGAGATGTCCTTCCTATCGACCCCTCCGACGAATTTGACCGCGAACGACAAAAAGCGGTCCAAGTCACCTATACCGACGACGTGACCCTCGATTGGCGCATTCAACGGGTGGTCAAGCGCGGCTTTACGCGTGGCGGACGTGTTCTGCGTCCCGAAGAAGTCGTCCTTCATCGTTACCGCTCCGGTTCCAACGGCAACAACGCCTGACCTTGGGCGACCACCCCTGCTCGTTCGAGCCGCTTCCTTCACGGATTTTCAATGTCTTCGAACGCCGACTATACCGACATTGTCCTTGGCATCGACCTTGGCACGACCTACTCCGCCATGGCCGTCGTAGACCGATTCGGCAAGCCCACCGTCTTGGCCAACAGCGAAGGGCAGAGCACCACTCCATCTGTCATCCACTTCTATGACCGCGATGCCTGTGTCGTGGGCGATGAAGCGGTAAAAATGGTCGTCGCAGACCCCACCAACATCGTGCGGTTCATCAAGCGGTCGATGGGAGAGCCGGACTTCAGTCTTGAGTTTTTTGGGCGGAGCTATACGCCCCAAGAGCTCTCGGCAATCATTCTCAAGAAGCTCAAAGAAGACGCTGAAGAAGCGCTCGGTCTCACCATCCGCGACGCGGTCATCACGGTCCCGGCATACTTCAACTCGGCACAGCGCGGCGCCACCGCGGAAGCGGGCACGATTGCCGGCCTAAACGTGCTGAGCATCATCAACGAGCCCACCACCGCCGCAATCTCGTATGGCATCGAACGGCTCGGCGGGAACCGTCGTATCCTGGTCTTCGACCTCGGCGGTGGCACCTTTGACGTCACCTTGATGGAAATCAAGGGCATCAGCTTCCGAACCATCGCCAGCGACGGAAACGCGGAGCTGGGCGGCAAAGACTGGGACGACCGCCTCCTCAATTTCGTCGCGGAGCAGTTCGCCGAGCGGTTCGGGACCGACCCAAGGGACGACCCCCAACCCTACCAAGAGCTCTACGAGCGCTGCCTTGCGGCCAAGATTTCCCTGTCGACGAAGGACAAAGCGGCCATCCCCGTCAACTTCAAGGGGCATCGAATGGTCGTGCAGGTCACGCGCGAAGAGTTCGATGGGATGTGCGCCGACCTCGTCGACCAATGCGCCGACACCTGCGAGATTGTGCTCGAAAAAGCACGGATGGGCTGGCAGCACCTCGACGAAGTCTTGCTGGTCGGTGGCTCCACCCGTATGCCGATGATTCGCAATATGCTAAATCGGCTATCCGGCCAAAAGGTCGACCCCGGCAAGGTCAACCCCGATGAGTGTGTTGCATTGGGAGCCGCACTGGCAGGCGTACTTCGGCACCGCCCCGACCATCCCGCCCTCATGCTGCACCGCCAAAACTTGGCGCAGCGAGCCCGCAGCGGCAGCGACGGCCCTTCGGCCAACGACGCGGAACGATTGCCTGCCAACTCTCTGCATGACCAACAAAGTAGCGCGCCAATGGGGTCGTCCCGCGACCTACCCACCCTTGGCTACGACCGCCCCGCCGCCGACCCCTTTGCGCCTATCGAGCCATCGTTTCACGCACCGGTCACGGCACCTACGTTGCCTGCCCCGCCACGTCGCGCGCCGGAGCCCGTCGAAGATGACGAGCCGATGTACATTGGCCTGCCGCCCGTCAAAATTTCGGACGCGACATCGCACCCGCTTGGCATCATTGTCCTCAACCGGCAACACCAAGAGCGCGTATTTACGCTCATTCCCGAAGGCACCCCCGTGCCGTGCGAGAAATCGGGCCGCTTTGCGTATGCCTACGACAACATGACCGCCATTCGGGTGGAAGTGACCGAAGGCGCCGGCGAGACCCGCGACGGCGTGAAGCTCATCGGCGAAGTGGTGCTCGAAGACCTGCCACCGCGCCCGCGCGGAACTCCTATCGAAGTCGTGTATCGCTACAATATCAACCAGATGCTCGAAATCGACATTGTGGATGTGTCGAGTGGTCACGTGCGCCGCGCGCGCATCGATCTCAAGGGTGGCTTGGGCGAGGCGGGCGTCGCGAAGGCGCAGCAAACGGTTGCGCACTTCACGGTGCACTAAGTCATTTACCCTATCGTATCAACATTCCCTTCAAGGATTGTGGGTCAGCCCCCCCACTTCGGCCCAGATCACGATAGGACCGCCCACAGATGTCGCTTCCCATATTGTTGGGGCGACCGTTCAGACACGACCGGGCCAGAACCTACCCCCTGTCCCCCGCCTTCCTTTCTGCTGCTGGCACCATGAACGAACAAGACCTGAAGGCGATTGAGCAGTTCCTCGCGACCCGCGAAACTGCCGACCTCTTCGAGTACTTCAACGTTGCGCGTACCGTCGACCCTACCGAGGCCGAGGCGGTCGTGCGCGCGCGCCGTTCGTGGGCCCAGGGCCAGCAGGCCAATCCGAAGTTTCGGCAGGAAGCAATCTGGATCATCAAGAATGTCGCATTGTGCAAGCGCGCGATCGGCGACGAAAAAGATGACTATCTCCGGTACCTGAACGAGAAAGCACAGGCAGAAGCACTCGCCACGCTGAGTACCTACCTCGACGGCGCCGTGTTCGACGGCCAACTCACGCTTGAACGAGAAGAAGGCGCTGTAGCGAAAGGCATTGGCCTCAAGCTCAGCGACGATGTCATCGAAGAGTTCATCGAGCGCTACCTTGTCGAGCACGAGGTCTACCGCGTCGATTCCGGGCCGCTGGTCAACTATTACACCGAGATTGGTGTCCCCAAAGACTCCCCCGCCGACACCCTGGCCCCCATGCTAGAGCGGCTGTTGGTGGAAGCGAAGGCGCTTGGGCCCCGCGGCGCAAGTCGTCGGCGGACCATCCGAATGGCGCGCCGGGTCCTCTTGGATCGCGAAAGACGTCGTGAATACGACAATGCGCTCGAAGTCGAGTCCCCGCCGGACTCTGGCTTGCCCGTTTTTGGTTCGCCCAACGAGCACGAGCCCCAGCTTGAGCCGCAATACACCAAAGCGTTGAATATTCGCACGGCCGAAGGCACCCAAGACTCCGACAGTTTGGGCGCCAGCACCCTCAGCCTGCGCGACCCGCCCCCGCCGCCCGACCACATCTCCAAAACCTTGCCCTACAAGAGTGGAGAAAATGCCGTTCGGAGCCCCCGTGCGCCCATTCAGCTCGTCATCGACGGCGAGCGGGAAAGAAGCGTGCGCGTCGGCCGAGGCCCCGCAACGGTAGAGCTGGTGGTTCGAAATGAAGGTGACGGGCGGATGCACGGCAAAGTGGTGGTGGACCGACCGTGGATGTCGGTCATCCCCGACCGCCTTGACCCGGACCGCACGGAGCAAACCATTACCGTCACCATCGACCCCACGCAGCTCACCCGCAGCCGCGCGGTCGCGATGGTCACCATCATTCCCGAGCGCGGCGGAAGCCGCTATGTCACCATCACAGCAGAGCGCGACCGAAAGTCGCTCGTCTGGGTCGGTGGCGTGTTTGCCCTCATGGCCGCTGGTGGCTTCATCGCCGCGTGGCCAACCTTGTCGGCCTCTTTGTTTCCGCCCGAGCCCCCACCGCCGCCTGCCGGCACGCTCTCCGTGCGCGTCGACCCCCACGCGGGCGAAGTTCACGTCAACGGCAAGCTCATCAACTCTGGCGGCGAGGCGCTCAATGTGCAGAACCTTCCGCTCAAGACCCCCATCAACGTCCGCGTGGTCTTGGATGGCTTCCAAACGTGGGAACAGGACATCGTCCTGGCCAACACCGAACCCGTCACTGTGCGTCCAGAGCTTATCCTCGCGGATTTGATGGATTTCGAGCCTACCGCGGAACACCTACAAGGCTCGATGGACCGTGCCGAAGTCTCCCGTGCCATTCGTGGACTACAAGAGCGAGTCCGTGGATGTGTAGAGACCCACACGCCAGGTGAGCCACGCGCGGAGAAGCGGATGGACCTCATGGTCTTTGTCCGCTCGAGTGGCCATGTCGGATCAACGCAGTTTGAAGGGGACATCGTGCCGCCGCCTGGGGCCAAGCATTGTATCGACCGACAGCTGCGGGCCCTGCGGGTGCCCTTGTTCGAAGGCGACTATGACATCGCACGGGAGAGTTTCACCGTCTCCCTTCCCACCGGCGAGACCCCATCCCCATGACCCAGCGTTCCCGCATTGAGACCTTGCTGGACGAAGCTGAAGCCGCACTTGATGAAGGGGATGCTGACACCACCTTCCGATTGTGCGACGAAGTCGATCGGCAAGAGCCAGGCCATCCGGGTGCCGCGTTTGTGCGTGGTGATGCCCATCGCGCCATCGGCCAGATTGAAGAGGCAGCCGAGGCATATGAGCGCGCCGCCCTCGCCCGCTCCGACCACACGATGAGTTGGTCTGCGTTGGCATTGGCGCGCTTTGAGCTGCTCGAGACCGAACAAGCGCGGCGGGCCGTGGCCCGCTCCCTCCGCGAAGACCCCCGAAATCCCGAGGCATGGTGGGTGCAATCGCTGCTGCGCGAATGGCAACGCGACTTTGCAGGCGCCCACCGCGCGCGGCTACATGCCCGCTGGCTCAGCCCTGCGGAATATCCGTTGCCTCCGTCATTGACCGAGGAAGAAATCGAAGAGGTCGTGAGCGACTGCATCTCCGACCTCCACCCGCAGTTGCAAGAATACCTCGCGAGCGTCGCGATTCTGCTCGACGACATCCCGACCGAAGACCTGCTCCGGCGCTACGACCCACCCATGTCGCCGCTCGACCTCCTCGGACACTTTAGCGGACATTCGCTCATGACGCGCTCTGTGGAAGACCCATGGAGCAACTTCCCGCCAACGATTGTGTTGTTCCGGCGGAACCTTGAACGCTACGCATCCAACCTCGAGGAGCTCCGGGAACAGCTCCAGATTACCGTTTTCCACGAAATCGGTCACTTTCTGGGTCTCGACGAAGACGACGTAGCTGCGCGCGGTCTGGAGTAGACCCAACCCCAAGCCCCCCACGGGGCTTTTTTTGCGCCTCGGGCGGATGGCCCGGGCGGCCCCCAAATCGCATGGTTCGAAATGAAAACAGCCCCCGCCGAAGCGGAGGCTGTAGTGGAGGGAAGGGGACTCGAACCCCCGACCTCTGGAGTGCGATTCCAGCGCTCTCCCAGCTGAGCTATCCCCCCAGCTGGCGCCGCCTATCTATCGCCGCCCTCCTGCGTTGGCAAGTTCGATTCGAAGGTTGGTGGAGGAACCAAGCCGTCTACCGGGTGAATCCCCTCCCCTACGACTTCGTAGAGAATCCAGCCATACTCATCTTCCCGCGACCGCTCGACCAACTGGAGCCGTCCGATAGGCACGCTGCCCCCACGCCGGAGTTGCGGCGCAATCTCGGGCGCACGGGTCCAATCTTCGGCAAACCAAAGCACCCACGGCACATCCTTCTGTTCCAACCAAGTAGCGAGGCCATCCGCGTCACCATCGGCCACCGGAACATCAAACCAGCTCTCTAAGGTACGACGATGGGCGCGCCGGTTGATCCAGCAGGCCGGAATATTGTCGACCAAGAGCACGCGGTCATCGGGAATCTCCGCCTCGACCCATCGCGCAATCGCGACCTGCGGCGCATACAAGTCGTGACTCCGCACCACCTGCCGCTCGGTCTCCTGCGCATGGGCGACCCACGCCTGTCCGAGCGCCAATACGACGCCCCCCGTCGCAGCAAGTCGCCCCCACGTCCCCCGCTCTGCGACCAAGCGCACCAAACGCGCCCCCCCCACCCCCGCGACCGCACCCCAAAGGGGGACCAGCGGAAACATCCACTTCCAGTACAGATTGTGTTCGGGTGCGTGCTGCCCAACAAATCCAAGGGACAGCCAAAAAGCCGTCGAGACGGCTGTAAGCAGCAGCATCGACCGCTCTAAGCCAGGTTTTCTCCAGTCGAGGAGCAGCGCCGTCAACCAAACCGCGAGCCAAACCCCCCAGCCGAGACGCCACGGCAGCAACCTTGCGAGCAAGCGAAGTGCGACGCCCGCACCCGCAAGTCCCCACTCCACCGGACCCGTTGCCTCTTCGCCCAGTCCCGTTTCGAGGTTGACCGCCACCGAATGTGCCCAAAACTGGAAGGTGCCATGCTCTACGCGGCAATACACAGACCACAGCAGAGCCGCCACGAAGACAGGCAACAACGCCCGCAGAGCGTCCTTTCCGGGCGCGCGCCGTCCAATCGAGTCGAGCGCGACAACCATCGGCAAGATGAGCATCGCGTCAAAGCGCACCGAAAACGCAAGGCAGCCTGCCAGTCCCGCAAGCCAAGGCCGATGGTAGACCCACGCCACCAAAAAGCCCATCAAACCCGCGGCGTAGACGGGCTCCCGTAAGCTACTCGCGGCATACAACGAAAACTCGGGCTGCGCGACCAGGGCGCTCGCCGTCAGCAACACGGCCGGCCTCCCGCCACCGCGCGCCGCGAGCCACATCGCCGCGACCAACGCAGCGACGCCGCCTATCCACGACACACTGCGACCCGCGACCACGGCATCGTCGACCACAACATGCACCAAGGCGGCCAGTCCATAATAGCCGGGCATATGGTTCATATCGTAGTGCAAAAAGTGCCCTGCGACGACACCTTGAATCATCGCAAGGTTGCCGTAGTCGCTCTCTTCCCAACCGGCGTAAACGGTTCCGAGCCAAAGCCGCCACGCCCCCGACACCACCGCACAAGCAGCGACCAACGCGGGCATGGACAAACGGGACAGCAGACGGGGCGGATTCATGGGCCGATGATGCCACAAGAACCCACGGCGCACTCAGAATGCAGACAAAAGCGGCTCGCGATGTACCGAAGCGAGGAGGTCACGCAGTGCGGCCTCTTGTTCTGCCGTCAACGCCTCAAACTCCACGCCGCAGCCTGTTTCTTGGCCATCGCCATCGACGCGCAACCAACGAACCACGCCGGAAACCACAACTTCGCCGTGCCCCTCGACAGTGAGGCGCAACTTGACCTTCTCGCCACGCGCAGGGGGACTGAACGAGGCCACAAACACACCGCCTTCGGAAATATTTTCCGAAAGGCCCATGAAGAAGTTGTCTTCGGACTCCGATGTCACGTTGGCGGCGAGGTTCACACGCGGGTGCCGACGACCTTCTTCGCCCGGACGTGCCTGGGCGACGGCTTCATCGGCTCTTCGCATCTCTTCTCGTTCGGCTTCCGAGGGGGCGATCCATTCATCCATGATTCCTCCTGTGACGAGGCGACATATAGCCACCCCCTGTACTCCATCGGATTCTCCTGCCCAATCGGATAGGGCAGTATGTAACGAAAGGGTGTCTCCGTTGAACCAAACGATTTCCGCTCCCAAACGATCCGGCTTCGTTGAGACTGAGCCAGGTGTTCGCATCCATTGGCGCAGCATCGGCGCCGGTCCGCCCGTCGTGTGTTGCAATGGCGTGGGCGTGAGCACGTTCTTCTGGAAGTACGTGGTGGAGCAGCTCTCCCCCACGCACCAGGTCATAGTGTGGGACTACCGCGGCCACGGGCGCAGTTCGCGCGACCTCGACCCACGAACCGTCGACCTCACCATCGAACGACACGCAAAAGACCTCCAGTGCGTGCTTGACGCCATTGGCATCGACCGGCCCGCGTTTGTCATCGGCCATAGCATGGGTTGCCAAGTCAGCCTCGAACTCGCTATTCAAGCGCCACACAGGGTCGCCGCATTGGGCCTCTGGCTCGGAACGGCCGGACGCGTGCTGCACACGTTCGCCGGATGGTCGGGCTCCTTCTGGGTCTTTCGGGCCATTCATCGCTTCGTGCGCCAAGCGGGGCCCGAGGTCAACCGCATTCAGCGCATCGCGCTCAACTCCCCCCTTGCGTGGCGGGTGACCAAAGGCTTCTCCCTGGTTGACCCCTTTTACACCGCACGCAGCGACATGGAGCCATACCTTCGGCATATGGCATCTATGGACATGCGCATTTTCATGGGCTGCGCGCGCCAAGCCGACAACCACGACGCATGGCCGGCGCTTCCCAATATCCGCGTCCCCACGTTGGTCGTCGCAGCCGAAAACGACACCTTCACGCCCCTTTCTTGTTCCCGTCAGATGGCCCAAGACCTCCCCAACGGCGAGCTTTTTGTGCTAGCAGACGCGAGCCATGCCGCTCTGATTGAACAGCCCGAGACCATTGGCCACCGCCTGCACCGATTTATGGACGAACGTCTGACGCCGTGGCCAGACTCCCCTTCACCGGAGCCGGGAGGTTCGTCACCCTGAACGCGGTCTCGGCGCGACAAACAAATACCGGGCCCCCATTTCGCGGTGGTCGAGCCGTGTCGCGCGGTCGAGGTCGACAATCAGCGGCGGCCGTACCGGTCGACACCGAAAGATTCCTTCTTCGGCGTCCGGCGTCGCTTCTGTCAATTGGGCCACGACGTTCGACCACCACGGGGTCGCGCGCGTCGACAAGGGCGCAAAGACAAGGACTCCCGCGCCGTCCGCCATCGCGCGCCGAAGTTGAACAATAGTGTGGGCGCGGGTTTCGTCGTCGAGCTCGTTGAGCACCCAGCCAAGCGTCAGCAACGTGGGCTCACGAATCGACGGAACGGCCGACGGCAACGCCGCCTTGCGGGTCTGCAGCTTGACGCCCAGAGCACGCCCGGTCCAGGCGGCCACTTCAAGATGCGCGCCGAGCCGGTCGCTGGACCAAACGCGCGAAGCGCCACACCAACGCGCCACAGCCGCGCCGACCACTCCGGGTCCACAGCCAAGGTCAACCACCGCGCTGGCGCGAACAGGAGGCCGCTCCGCCAGCCATGCCTGCACGAGCAAGAGGTGCAAGCTGCCGAAGTACACGACAAACGCGGCCCGTTTGCCGCGGCCATCGGTGGCGCGGTCCCCGAGGTTCTCGGTGCTCCGCTTGTGAACATACCAATCAGAAACCGCGGAAACACTCTTCCGCAGTTCCTGAAACGTGAGGTCCCGCGCCCATCGGTCGTGGGCAGCGATGGTCCAAGCCGCAACCTCTTGCTCTGTCAGTGGCGACGGGTCTTTGCCCGAAGGAGTATCCACGCGGCCTACTTGCGCCGACGCCGACGACGGCGATTGCCTTCGGGTCGCTTCTTCGGCGTACTGCGCGGCAACGCATGACCCAGCCAGTCTCCCCACCGCAAGTTGACCGTATCCGCAATCGCGGCAGAGTCCCGGAGGTCGGGGTCGCGTTCGAGCACATCAAAGGCCGCCGCGCGGGCGCGCAGCAACAAGCCGCGGTCCTCGGGAGGGTCGGCCCACATGAAGTCAGGCGCTTCGGTGGCACGTTCGCCCAGCAGCGCCTCGGCCCCGCGGAACTGGAGGTCGAGTTCGGCAAGGCGGAAGCCATCCCGCTCCAGGAGGAGCTGGTCGAGTCGCGAAAGCTGGCTGGGGTCGGGCTGCTCCGACAATACGAGCGTGAATGTACCCGAACGGAAACCTTGGCCGACGTGGGCTCGCAGGCGATGCAAGCGCACAACATCGTGTAGGTCGGCGTACTCCACGACCATGCTCGTCGCGTTGGCGACCGGCGGAGAGTCTTCAATGTGGGTGGTACATACCAGCACGTCGATTCGGCGTTGCTGGAAGTCATCGTGCACGCGACCCCGCTCTTCGCGAGACATCTCGGACGAATAGACGCTCAACCGCACGCCCGGCAAGGCCTCGGCTTGCAGCGCCTTCGCCATGCGCACCGCATCTTCGACCGACAGAAGGTCACGGCCTTCCCGCACGGGGAACACCACGTACCCCTGCCCGCCCCGCGCGAGGGTCTCCCGAAGCGCCGCGTAGGCCACCCGCCGCTCCGACGGCGTGTGGCGCGAGCAACCGACGGGCGGATGCTCAACACCACCCAACACCGATACATCGAAGTCCCCGAAGACCGTAAATGCCAAACTGGCCGGAATCGGAACCCGCGGCGTCACGAGGAGGTCGGGTCGATTGCCACGGCGCTGCAGCAATTCGCTCGGGAGGGTGCCATACGGGCCGCGCTCTTCGACGGCCACGAGGCCAAGTCGCTTCCATGCCAGAGCACGGTCGAGAATGCCCATCGTGCCATACACGACCTGGGCTTCTCCGCGGCGAATCGCGTCGACCTGCGCGCGGTCCGGTTTGCCATCCGCCACCAACAGGGTCTTGATGCCAATGGAACGCAGAAGGGGGTCTGCATGCAAGAAGCGACGCTCAGCGGCCATCGCGTCTGGGGCGACCATCGCGACCTGCGCACCGCCTGTCGCAACGAAGATTGCGGCCATTTGGGAGACCAAGCTCTTGCCGGCCCCCACGTCGCCCTGAATAAGACGCATCATCGGCGCCGCGCGCACAAGGTCACGGCGGATTTCCGAGAACACAAACTCTTGCTCGTCGTTGAGCTGAATTTGGTGCTGGGCTTCAATCTGTCCGATGCCAATGTGCGAAGCCTTGTGAGGCACGCCCTTTTCGACCTTGCCCCGCCCCGAACGCCAAGCGACCCCCACCTGAATGGTGAAGAGCTCATCGAACGCGAGACGGACCCGCCCCCGACGCGTGGTGTTCGCGGGAAAGTGTGCGTCCCGCAGCGCTTCGCCAAGAGGCAACAGGCGATGCTCATCGACCATCGCGTCGGGCATCCAGTCAAGCAAGGTTTCGTCGATGTTTTCAAGCGCCACCGATAGACCGTCGCGGACACGGGCGTCGTCAACACCTTCTACGTTGTATTCCAGAAGCAAGCCGCTTCCGCGCCCGCTCAAGCCAAGGGGCTCGCCCTCGTACAAGACCGCGCCTTCTTCGGTGTCGCGGATTTCTCCCGCAAACCCGAGCTCGCTACCCACCTCCCACTTGTCCCAGCCGCGCGGCGGCCGACGGAACCAGCGGACTTTGAGCGAAGGCCCCCCTTCGTCCCCAATCATGACCTCCCAACGGCGGCCATGCGGTGTAAAACGAAGGTAACGGGCCAACAGAGTGGCTCGAATTACCGCCGGCTCATCAAAAACGAGGTCCGGCAGATGCACCCGCGCCACCTTCGCCTGGGAGACCGGCGCGCGCAGCAACAAGTCGGCGATGGTCGTAAGCCCATCGTCCCCGAGGGCGGCCAGTTCGTCGTCGTCGAATACGCCCAAAGCAGACAGCATCCGACCGGTGCCCGCCGGGTCGCCGAGCGGGCGCCGTGGCTCGACGACCGGAGGTGGCGGCTCCACTTCTACTTCGATGACGCTCTCGGGCGGAGCGGAGGGCTCATCGATGACCGGACGCGACTTGCGGCCGCGGCGACGCCGGTTGCGCCCCGCAGGGCCATCGTCCGAGGCGTAGCGAGAGGGTGGACCCGAGGCACCTTCCGACGACGGGGGGACAGCCTTCGGCGCAGGTGCAACCGCTTCCGGAGCACGCGGCGACGCGGGCACTTCTTCGGACACCCGCGGTGCCGATGCCCGCTTGCCCTCAAAGCTGCCGTCGCGCCGCGGACGCCGGTCTCGACGACGCCGTGGGCGCTCATTGCCGAGGATAGCGTCAATCGTTTTTCGCGCGCGAATCAGATACCGCCGGCGCCCATCGGGTTCCGCAGCATCCAATTCGTCGAGCATAGAAAACAAGCCCGTGAGGTCAACCTCGCCATGCAAATACGGGACCAGCAGGCGCTTGCACGCAGCCCCTAGCCAGCTTGGTCCTGGCTGGGGAGCGGGCTGTCGGCTGGTCCAGGACAACGAACGACGCACCGACAAAAGGCACGCTGTACGCCGCTGGGAGGGTTCAACCGCTGGAGAAGCCGCTTCATCGGGAATACCATCAACAGGCGCGATTTGTCCTGTTGTGGCCTCTTCCGACGCAACCTCCGCATCGACACTGCCAGAGACCGGCAGGTTTTCGGAAGCAACGGGGAGAGCGGAGCCCTCAGCCTCAGTCTCAGATCCTTCGACTTGACTCACAACCATCCTCACCAGCGCACGGGACAGGTCAGAAGGGGTCAACGACCGATTTGGTGTGACCGGACTGGCCCAACGCCCAACATTATTTGTACTGGACGTCGATGATGGTGTAACGCCGCAGACCCGAAGGCGCGTTGACCGTCACCTCATCGCCCGCTTCGCGACCCACCAGGGCGCGGCCCAGCGGCGACGTCACGGAGACTTTGCCCAACTTCACGTCCGCCTCATCGGTGCCAACGATCTGGTAGGTCAAGGTCTCTTCGGAGGTCGCGTCTTCGAGCTCTACCGTCACGCCGAAGATGACCCTGTCCGACGGCGTCATTTTCGAAACGTCGATGACTTCCGCAGCAGCGATTTTTCCCTCAAGTTCGCGGATGCGGCCTTCGGTCAAGGACTGGCGGTGCTTCGCATCTTCAAACTCCGAGTTCTCGGAAATGTCGCCGTGGGCACGGGCCTCTTCGATGTCGCGGACGATCTGAAATCGCACCACTTCTTTGAGGTTTTTCAGCTCGGCTTCGAGAGCTGCGTGGCCGCTCGGCGTCATGGGTACTCGCTGCATGTCGCAAATCCTCGTCTTTGGTCGTCGACGGGCCCGATTCTCAGTTTCGAAAACAGGCGCTACACGGAGGTGGTCGTACGGTACAATCACGGACGGCTCACCAATCCGCCCGACGGGGCGGCCCCAGTGAATCCGGCCAACCGAGCGAACGTCCCTGGTGGGGTGGCACGTCGAGTAGCGCGGCCACCCGTGTGGTCTCACCGCCCAGCCACCACATTCCAGGGAGGACGGCCGAACTTTCGACCGCCGCTTCCTCTCGAACGCTCGCACACAGTCTATCGAGAAAACCCCGTTCTGACCACCAGCCAAGCCGTTGCGAAGCCCAAGCCGCGCAATTTTGGCCGATTCTTCTTCAAAAAGCCCACGGGACCCGATTTTGTGTGCCCCAACCACCGGCCGAAAAATTGCGCGTGCGGCGTTCGCCCACCACGTCGCACGGAGAGTGCTCTTCTGCACGGCAACAATGTGCTTCAGACCGCGTTTGGCGCTGCAAGCCGCAGTACTAATACACTTCGACGCTGCCCCGTTGGTCGGAAGACGCCGTCACGGAGTAATCGAGCGTCTTGTAATAGTCGGTGCCTGGATAATAGACATGGACAACCCATGCGCACGAAACGACAAAATACTCGCCCTGCTTTTCAAACGAGCAGTCGTCGCCCGTGATGTAGTCGATTTCTTTTTGGTCGAGCGTCATGCGGAGCTTTTCCCGCCCGGCTACTTCTTCGGCGTTTGCATACCATGCCAAAGAGGCGCTCTTCACGACCTCTTTCATGTTCATGTAGTCGAGGTAATAGGGCCCAAAGAGCTGGGCAAAAAAACCAGCCACAATGAGCGCGAGCAACAGAAGAACCGTCAGCACTTGCACGCGCCCGTGGCGCGAACGGCGGTAGGGACCGCCTGCGCGGAGCCGACCTTCACGCAGTGAACGTAGGGACGGCGCGGCATTTTCGTAGCGATGCATGCAAGACCTCAACGCTGGGCACGGAACTGTACCGCTCGCGACAAGCAAGATGGAACCAATGGACCCAATCGAAACCATTGAAATCCCACGATAGCGTCATGGACCGCCATATCTCCCTAGCACCGCCGATACCGGGACCGGACCATGCACACAACTATCGCCGCCCGTCGCGCGTGCGTCGGACAGCACAAAGATCCACCCCTCCGGCACGACAACCTCTGGACAGCCGTGACCACCGGGCAAGACCACCCCTTCGCCACCGATATAGCGCTCCCGACGGAACGCGCCGTCACGGGACCCGTGCACCGGTTCGCCATCCACGACAACGGTCCCGCCATCCAATACCGACACGGATGCCGGACCTGTCGCAACAACGCGGGCCGCGCCGAGCACCTCGTCACCGGGCCAACGCACGATGACGGTCTCACCGGGGAGCGGAGGGCCTCCCCCCAGAGACGCCCACACCCACGTTCCTGGCTCTATCCCCGGCAGCATATTGCGCCCCACGACTTGAACGGGGCGCCCGACTCCAAATCGCACGCCGAGGGCCGCGACCACCAAGGCGGCAGCCAGCAGCGCCGTAACAGAGACCCGCGCGGGCTCGCTCAATCGTCGCCCACCTTGAGAACCGCCATGAATGCTTCCTGGGGAATCTCGACGGACCCCACCGACTTCATGCGCTTCTTGCCTTCCTTCTGCCGTTCCAACAGCTTCCGCTTACGAGAAATGTCGCCGCCATAGCACTTCGCCGTGACGTCCTTTCTCAGCGCTTTCACGGTCGTACGCGCCAACACCTTGTTTCCGATGGCAGCCTGGACCGCGACCTCCCACATCTGGCGCGGGATGAAATCCTTGAGCTTGCGGGTCAGGACTTGGCCAATGTGGAACGCGTTGGAGCGGTGAACGATAGCACTGAGAGCATCTACCTTTTCACCATTCACCAAGATGTCCAGCTTCACCAGGTCTTCGGGCTCCCAACGCACGATTTCGTAGTCCATCGATGCGTATCCGCGGCTGCATGACTTCAGCTTGTCGAAGAAGTCGTAGACCACTTCGGCGTACGGAATCTCATAGGTGAGCACCACGCGCCCCGGCCCGGCGTAATCAAAGTTCACCTGCACACCACGGCGGTCCTGGCAAAGTTTCAGCACCGGCCCGACATAGGTTTCGGGCAAGTGGATGGTCACTTTGGCTATCGGCTCTGCGATGAAGTCGATTTCCTGGACTTCCGGCAGCTTGCTCGGGCTATGGATTTCAAACTCCCGGCCTGCCTTCGACCGCACCTTGTAGACGACGCTCGGAGAGGTATTGATAAGGTCGAGGTCGTACTCGCGTTCCAGGCGTTCTTGGACGATTTCCATATGCAGCAAGCCGAGGTAGCCACACCGGAATCCAAACCCCAACGCATCGGAGGTTTCGGGCTCGAAGTCGAAGGCGCTATCGTTGAGTTGCAGCTTTTCGAGCGCGCTCCGAAGGTTCTCGTGGTCCTTTGAGTCGATGGGATAAATGCCCGAGAAGACCATCGGCTTGACCTCTTGAAAGCCGGTCAAAGGCTCGGTGGCGCCGTTGTCTTTGGTGGTGACGGTGTCCCCCACACGCGCATCTGCGAGCTGCTTGATGGCGGCCATCATAAAGCCGACCTCACCGGCGCCCAGCTCGTCTCGGTCAACCGTCTCCGGCGAAAACACGCCGACACGCGTGACTTCGTACACGGCACCCGTGGCCATCAAGCGCACGCGGGTGCCCGGCTTCAACACACCGTCCATCACGCGCACCATGACCACCACGCCGACATAACTGTCGAACCAGGAGTCGAAAATCAGCGCACGAAGCGGCACATCGCGGTTTGCCTTGGGAGCCGGGATGTACTCCACAATCGCGGCCATGACATCTTCAATGCCAACGCCCGTCTTCGCGGAGCACATGACGGCATTGGCGGTGTCGAGACCCACCGTGTCTTCGATTTCGCTGATGACGCGGTCGGGGTCGGCGCCCGGCAGGTCGATTTTGTTCAAGACCGGAATGATTTCGAGATTCTGGTCAATCGCCAAGTAGACGTTGGACAACGTCTGCGCTTCGACGCCTTGGGCAGCATCGACGACCAACAGCGCCCCTTCACACGCCGCCAACGACCGGCTGACTTCGTAAGAGAAGTCGACGTGTCCGGGAGTGTCGATGAGGTTGAGGACATACGACTCCCCGCTCGGCGTCGTGAACGGGATAGCAACGGACTGCGCCTTGATGGTGATTCCGCGCTCTCGTTCGAGGTCCATGCGGTCGAGGTACTGTGCCTTCTTCTCCCGCTCGGAGATGAGGCGCGCATGCTCCATGATTCTGTCCGCCAACGTGGACTTGCCATGGTCGATGTGGGCGATGATGGCGAAGTTGCGGATACGGTCGGACGGAATGGCCACATGGCCTCCATAAAGCGGAAACGAGAACCTAACGACAGACCCCGGTAACCGCTCGCACAACCCCCCGACCGTGACTTTCCCGCAGCAAATCGAATCGCTGCCGACGTTTGGCCGTCATTGCAGAGACAGCCGTTCGTGTAGCCGAACCCCGTGCCCACGGCGATTAGGGACGGCCGATGCTCATGTAGTCCAGGCCTGCATCGCGAACGGAGCGTGGCTCGTATATGTTTCGGCCGTCGATCAGCAGCTTGCCGCGAAGGGCCTCGGCGATGGCGGTGAAGTCCGGGTTGCGGAACTCGTTCCATTCCGTGACCAAAATCAGCGCATCGGAACCTTCAACCACATCCATCGCTGCAGACGCATACCGAATCCGGTCGCCCAGCACATCGCGCGCGGTTGCGGTAGCCTCGGGGTCATAAGCAACGACCGAAGCGCCGCGAGATAGCAGCTCTTCAATGAGCACCAACGCGGGCGCCTCGCGCATGTCATCGGTGTGCGGCTTGAACGCGAGCCCCCAGATGCCAAACTGAAGCCCCGAGAGGTCTTCGCCATATCGTCGCACGACTTTGTTCGCCAGGACGTGCTTTTGCTCAAAGTTGACTTCCTCAACTGCTGTTGCTATCTTCAGGTCCACACCGACGGCCCGCGCAAAGTCAATCAACGCACGCACGTCCTTCGGGAAACAAGAGCCACCATATCCGGGCCCTGGGAACAAAAAGCGCGGGCCAATACGGGTGTCGCTCCCCACGCCTCTCCGCACCATGTCGATATCGGCACCGAATGCATCGCATACGCGCGACAACTCGTTCATGAACGAGATTTTGGTCGCGAGTAGGGCATTCGCCGCATATTTCGTCATTTCTGCGCTGCGATTGTCCATCAACAATACCGGCCGACCTGTACGCACAAATCCGGTATACAACTTCTGCATCCATTCGGCGGCCCAGGCTTCCCGGTAGCCGACGATGATGCGGTCAGGACGAGTGAAGTCATCGACCGCGGCCCCTTCTTTGAGGAACTCCGGGTTCGAAACCACATCAAACGGCACCTGCGTGACTGCGGCCATACGCTCCCGCACACGGTCCGCCGTACCGACGGGCACAGTCGACTTGATGATGACCAACGTTCGCCGTGTAATCGTCTCCGCGACCTGCTGCGCAACCGCCAAGACGCCGGAAATATCGGCGGAGCCATCTGGAAGTCCCGGCGTACCAACCGCAATATAGACGACATCCGAAACCACGATGGACTGCACAAGGTCGGTCGTGAAGCGAAGTCGGCCCTCGCGGCTTGTCCGCGCCAGAATCGGCTGCAGCCCTGGCTCGTAAATCGGAACTTGTCCGGCACGAAGCTGGGAAATCTTGCCCGCATCGCGGTCAACACACACCACATCGAAGCCGAGGTCTGCCATACAGACGCCAACCACGAGCCCGACGTATCCCGTGCCTACGACACAGATGCGCATTCCAATCCTCCGCGCGAGCAGGAGACGCTTCGCCCCGCCTACATACCATCTGCGAGGCCATGCCCAAACCGGAGATGCGGGACCGAATGTTCCACCGAGGACATTTTCCCATTCATGGACCCCGTTGACGGCGCATCAACGCTTGACGCTCCACCGACGGCGGAGATAGACCGACCGGGCTGGAAGACACCCGAAGCTCGCCAGCCGTACGGATGCACTGCACATGTCCGATCCAATCTGATTGGATTCAAGTCGTGCTGGTCATCCTTCGGGTGCCGCAATAAACCCCTTTCAGATCTGACCTATATCGAATCTGAAACATCTTTTGGGTCTCAGACCCCCGGAGTCGCCACCGTGGCTACGCACAAGGACGCCATCAAGCGCAATCGCCAGAACGAAAAGCGGCGTGCACGCAACCGTCACTACCGCAGCATGATGCGCACCCAGATCAAGCGCCTTCGGGCCGCGATTGAGCAGGGTGATGCCGCTGCAGCCGCCGAGCAGCTTCCCCAGGCTGTCAGTGTCATTCAGCGCGTTCGCTCCAAGGGCATCATCCACAGCCGTCAGGCCGACCGTCGCGTCAGCCGCCTGACTCTTGCTGTGGGCAAGCTCACGGCCAGCGAAGGCTGATTTCAGGGGCATTGCCTCCGAAACACCAAAAAGTCACCTTCGGGTGGCTTTTTTGGTTCTTGCAACTCCGTGTTCACCGGGGTTTGCACCGCGGAAAGACGCGGGCAAACGTCAGAACACGACCCCGTCAGTTGGACGTAAGCTCGAGCACCAGCCCCTCAAAGACCCGAATGTCCCCGGCGCGGGAGCGGTTGAGTTGGAGGTTCGCGCGCGCGACCGCGGCGGTCGTGCGTGCTGGGTCCAAGGGGTGCCGACGGAGCGATGCGGCTGCCCGCTCCACTTTGCTCGAAGGCATGCGCGCCCAGCGGCCAGGCGGTGGCTTGTGGGCACGAAGCGCCTCTTGTAGCTGGAGGAGATCGCGCAATTGCCAAGCAACCGTACTGATGAGTTGGTGCGTAGAGTGGGAGGCGCCCATCATTCCGACCAAGCGATGACACGCTGCCATCGCGCGTCCTTGTTCACACGCCGCGATAGCATCTGTCAGGTCCCATATCGCCGCCTCTGCAACGAGTGCGCAGGAGGCCTCGACGTCGGCGACAGAAATCGTGCCCTCTCCGCCGACGAGGCACACCAGCTTGTCAATTTCGAGTCGAAGTCGCGCGGTATTGGTTCCCGTCAGCTCGATAAGCCGGCGAACCGCGGCGGCGTCCATGTCACAACCGCCTTCTTTCGCGCGTGCACGGGCAAGTTCGGCAGGGTTTTGCGCCTTGGAAACGAAAGAGTGGCTGCCACCCAAGCGGTCCACCGCCGTCTTGAGTTGCTTGGCGACTTTCGAAGTCGCGAGCTTGGCTCCACTCACAGCCAAGACGGTGGAAGGGTTGGGCTGCTCGGCGTACGTCGCCAGTGCAGCGAGCAGCTCCGCAGAGGCCGCCTCGATTTCCCGGATCTCAACAAATCGAAAGCGCGCCATCATGGGCTGCGTGCGCGCCATAGAAAGCGCGCCATCGGCCCCCTCTCCTGCACGAAAAACAGCACAATTGAAGGCGGCCGTTGCACCGGGTACCACCTGGGCGCGCAGCTCCGCCAGAGCATCGGCAATCAGCGCGGCTTCGTCGCCCAGGAGCAACAGCACGGGCGCGGGAGAGATTGTTTTCATCGTTTCCGACTCCGAGACTGAAAAGGCCATATCTCGCAGCACCCAATGGAGCCGCGATAGGCTACATGGGACACGCCCCACCTTGCCCCTTGGAGGCCGCGCCCATGCACGCGCTGTCCCTGCTGGTCGCACTCGCGCATCCGGTCGCATTGGCCCAATCGACGCCAAGCAGCACGGATGCAGAGTCTACGCCTGCCCCCGCTAGTTCATCGCCGCGGCCCAAAGTCGTACGGCCCGACCGGGAAATGCTGATGGAGACGAACTTCCGCGTTCGTTACCTCAGTGTTCCCAATTCTGTGCTCGACATCTGGTACTTCGACTCGGATGAAGAAGGAGCCAACCCCTTCGAGCGCCCCCACATCGGGATGTACTCATTTGGGTTTGAGTACGTCCTGAAGCCGCAGCCGATGAACTGGATCTTCTATTACGAGTACATCGGAAACGGCATCAAGGAAGGCTATTGGGACGATGTCGAAAAACCAGCCGACCACGACGACGGCGACTGGATCAAGCCAAGCGGCTTCGGCATTCATGCGTTTGGTGCCAACTACGCCCAAGAGCTGCAGGTTTCTTCGTCGGAACGCGCAGTGTGGGTCAGTATGTTGTTCAGTGCTGGGCTCGGCGCCGGTATCGTGAGCGGCCAGCTCACCTCCTGGCATCCCGGCGGCAATGAGACCATCACCAACCAGTGCCTTCGCGATGCGCCTGCATACGAGCGGAAAGACACCTGTCCCGCAGACGAAGACGTCCGCTTGCCGGGCCTCATTCCGATTCTCGACCTGACCATGAGCGCTCGTGTCAACTTCGCCGACCGTGCGACCGCGCGATTGGATGTAGGTTTGCACAATATGTTCTACGTCGGCACGGCTGTTGGAACTGTTTTCTGAGCAGCTCTCTCCGCGAAGGGACTGCCAGGACATGCCAGAGGTGGCGCATCCTGCGGGTATCCGCGGCGGCGCCCCCTCCCCCATGACACCGGATGGGTGCCTGTTCCCATCATCGTGGATGGTGTTGTCAAGGCTGGCAGGGGTTCCCGGATCCCACCTCCACGCCGCATTGAACGGTTCCATCGTGGTTCACTTTCTGGACAAACGACCGACCATCAGCTAAAGGGACCCCGTTCGAGAGCACGGATGAACTGCTCGGTTCAGACCCGCCCGCTCCTTCGGCGCCCCCGGTCGAACCGTTTGTCGCCCGTTCGAGAGAGTGCTTTGCCGTTTATCTATGGCTTCGCACTCCCCAATCGCGACCAATGCGGTTACCTCCACCCGTGTCTTCCCTGTCGAATCCTGCTGGGAGATAGTCTCCCCCAGGTCCCATTTCCGTATCCTTCCATCCGTCCGAGACGCCGCTCTCGGCCAAAAGACTGGAGCAACCTTGATTCTCGTCACCGTACGTGAGAACGAGCCGTTCGAGAAGGCTCTCCGCCGCTTCCGCCGCAAGGTCGAGCGTGAGGGCATCCGCAAGGACATCAAGAAGAACAGCTTCTACCTCAAGCCTGGCGAGAAGCGCCGGCTCAAGCAACGCCTTGCTGAAAAGCGTCGTCGGAAGGCGATGCGCCGGGCGATCAAGAAGGCCCAAGCCGGGCGCTGAGCTCGCGGTTGGTGGTCCACCCTTGGCCGCCTTCCTGGAAAACGCCGCTTTTTTGCGGCGTTTTTTTTTTGCATCTGACACGTTTTTTTGCATCCGACACAATGGCGGGCGCGCGCTGTCGCCGCTGGGTGTTCCCCGCGGTTTTCCCAACGCGACGGACTGCGCATTGCCGAAAGGGGTCATCGCTCGACCCCATAGACGGGCGCCAACGCCGCAAGCACCCGCGCGGTCCCCAAATCGGGAAATCCCAAGCGCCGCCGGGGGTGGTCCCGTTGGGCGAGCGCTTCGATCCCCGTCGCGGGTGAGGCACAACCGCCCACCCACACCGGCGCATGGTTCGCCTCGTGCAAGTGACCGGCGAAACCAACGCCGCGGTCCCAGGTCGGAGCTGTCGTACCGCACCTACCGAGCATTTTCGGCGTGCGTTGTGCGCGCCGAATGACCGGCACAGCATCGTCGCCTGCGCGTGCGTCGTCGGCGAAGCTTGTCGTTGCCCCCCAACGCGCGGCTGCTTCGAGGCGACGACCGGCGGGCTCTTGATAGGTCGCGACCCCGAAAACGCGGGACGAAGCCACACCCAATAGCAGCCGCCGCCGACTAAGGGGACGGCGCGGACGCTTCGGAGAAGACCGCCGGCTCTAAGTCGAGTTGACGGCGTGCCCACTGAATGGCGCAGCGGTCTTCCAGAAGTTCAGGACCGTTGGGGTCGGGCTGCGCGCGCGCAATCTCTTCGAGCATTTGCCGGGCTTCTTCTTCGCGCCCGGTACGCAACAACACGAGCGTGGCGTAATCGACCTTCGCCGGCAAGCGGTCAGGAGCCGCCGCGATTGCCTTCTGAAGCGCTTCTTCGGCGACCGCGAAGTTGGGCTCCAAAATGTCCGGAACCATCGCCAACGCGAGCCCATAGGCATGGTAGCCGCGACCGCTTCCCCAGTCGCCGGCCACCACAGACGCTTGCTCCCCCAATGCGAGCAACGGCGCGAGGTCGATTCCAACGCCCGCGCTCCCGCGGGTCTGCATCCAGCGGCTCCACGCGATGACCGTCCACACCAAGCACTCGTCGACCTCTTCGGTGAGCTCCTTGGCAGCAGCAGGAATGACGATTCCCCCCCGTGCTTGCACCAACCCCGCAAAGGAGGGTTCGAGCATCAAACAGCGCAGACCAAATTCACGCGCGCTGGCATAATGACGCAGCGCAGACTCTGGTTCGAGGTCCCCCAAGAGGGTGTAGGTGCGCGCAAGGCGCCACAAGATGCGCCCATCGTCGGGATGGTCAAGATTCGCCGACAGGTAGGCTTGCAGCGCGGCGTCGAGACCGCCTGGGCTCGCGCGGGTACGCCACACGATATCGGCCTGCCGAGCGGCCTTCAGCGCGGGATCACGCCGCGACCCGCCACACGAAATGGCAAGCAAGGCCAGCCAGGCGAGGCAGACCAAGGACAATCGCTGTCCGCACTTTCCCTTTCGACTGGGCTGGGCCGCTGGGCCGTCCCTTCGAAAACTACCTGCCATTGCGCGCTCCCCGTTGAGGCACCATCCAGCAACCGGCACCTCACCATGCCGTGTTTGGCGCAGTTCGTCCACCCCGCATTGGCAAATGCTTCTGCCGGTGGAGCAACTCCGGCAAACGGCTTATGATATACTGAGGAGAAGGTGTCTCGGTCAACCAACATCCGCCACACGCTTGGCTGTACGTTGTTGTGTTGGGCACATCCAGCCGGCGGTGCTAGCCCGTTGCCGGGTTCTCCCTGCAGTCCACGAAACCCATGACCGCTTGCCAGCCCACCTTTCGGGCAAATTGAGGCACGACCGATGTCCACCATCATTGGTATTGACCTTGGAACCACAAACTCGGTTTGCGCGTTTATCGAGCGGGGCGAGCCAAAGGTCATCATCAACGAGGAGGGGGGGCGTACCACCCCGTCGGTTGTTGGTTTTGCGAAAGACGGAGAGCGATTCGTCGGCGATATTGCCAAGCGGCAAATGCACATCAACCCTGAAGCAACGGTGCACTCCATCAAGCGCTTTATGGGTCGAAAGTTCAGTGAATGCGCCGAGGACCGACAACTCATCGCTTATTCGTTGGTCGCCGCGCCCAATGGCGAATGTGGTGTCCCCATCGGCGACCGCATCTATTCCCCGCGCGAAATCTCCGCGATGGTGCTCCAGAAGCTCCGACACGCCGCAGAGGACTACCTGGGGGAAAAGGTCACCGAGGCTGTCATCACGGTGCCCGCGTATTTCACGGACAGCCAGCGCCAGGCCACCCGCGACGCCGGCACTATCGCCGGGCTCGATGTTCTGCGCATCATCAACGAGCCAACCGCCGCTGCTCTCGCATACGTTCACGACCGGAAAACGGCCTGTCGCATCGCCGTCTACGACTTTGGCGGCGGCACCTTCGACGTATCGATTGTGGAGGTGGACGCCGACATCGCCGAAGTTCGGGCTACACGCGGCGACAATCGTTTGGGCGGCGCTGACATTGACAACGTGCTCGTAAACTGGCTTCGAAAGCGCTTCGAGGCGGAACACAATGTACAAGTGGGACAAGACCGCATTGTGCTCCAACGTTTGCGGGATGCCGCCGAGCGCGCAAAGATGGAGCTTTCGACCGCCCACTCCACCGACATTCACCTGCCCTTCTTGACCGCCGACGCGCGCGGCCCCCGACACCTCCAGGCCACCCTCGACCGCGCAACCTTCGAAAAGATGATAACGCCCGTTGTTCGGCGCACCATTGACGAATGCCGGCGCGCGATGGCCGACTGCGGCCTACAAAACAGCGATATTCAAGAAGTCGTCATGGTAGGCGGCTCTAGCCGTATCCCCCTCGTACAACGTATGGTGGAGGAGGCCTTCGGTCGGCCCCTCAACAAAGGCTTCAATCCCGACGAAGTCGTGGCCATCGGCGCCGCAGTCCAGGCGGGCATCCTCGAAGGTGAGCTCAAGAGCGTGACGCTCCTCGATGTCACCAACTTTTCTTTGGGCATCGAAGTTGCGGGCGGCCGATTTGCGCCGCTCATTCCCAAAAACACCACCATTCCTGCACAACGAACCCAACTGGTCAGCACGGTGGTCGACAACCAGCGCACCGTCAAGATTCACATCCTGCAAGGGGAGTCTCCCAAATCGCGGGAGAATGTGAGCTTGGGCCAGTTTGAACTGACAGGGATTCAGCCAGGCACCGCCGGGAGCCCGCGCATTCGGGTGCAGTTCGCCATTGACGCGAGCGGTATGGTGCAAGTTTCCGCGAAGGACCTGAGAAGCGGCGTTTCAGAGACGGTGGACATCGACGTTCCCACGCATATGTCCCGGCAAGAGGTCGAGCGACTGCGAGAAGAAACGAAGGCCGCCGAAAAAGAGACGGAGGGCGAACGCGAGCTCAAGCGCCTTCGGCGGGACCTTGAAAACAAGCTGGTCACCATCGAGGCCTTGCTGCGAGACAACCGTGGCGCCATCCACAAGTCGGAGATTGCCGGTATCGAACAGGCGCTCAAGCGCGGCCGCATGGCAATTCTCAAGTCCGCGGACCAGCGCAATCTCACCGATTTGAGCGCCTATCTGCAACGGGTCGAAAGCCACGTTCGCTCAAAAATCCAGGCCTGAGCAGGCGCAGCGAGACGGCGGGCGACAGCGCCCCCCATGGGCGTCTTTCGCGATGCAGACCCGCCTCGTGGGTGCCGCTGCCGGCGTCGCACACCGTCGCGTGCGCACACTCGCCTTCGCGAGTCAAACACCCGCGCGCAACAATGGCCGCGCCGGCGAGTGGGTGGTGCTCAAACCCGCGACGGGTTGAGAAATACCGCTGGTTGAGAAACAATCACGGTACAAACGAAAAAACCCGCCACGAAGGCGGGTTTTGAGTGGAGCTGAGGGGGCTCGAACCCCTGACCCCCAGAATGCCATTCTGGTGCTCTCCCAACTGAGCTACAGCCCCAAACACATCGGAGCGCCTATTGCCCGCATCCCTGCGGAAAAACAGACCTTCCACCCAAGACGAAAAAACCCGCCACGAAGGCGGGTTTTGAGTGGAGCTGAGGGGGCTCGAACCCCTGACCCCCAGAATGCCATTCTGGTGCTCTCCCAACTGAGCTACAGCCCCAAACCAGCGCGCATACTTGCGCTTGAGGACGCTTGGGAACGCCCCCCGAGGAACACCAGCCTTTTATGTCACCCCTGTTCGTTCGGCAAGGGAAAAAACCAGCGAATCCACTCCCCGCCACCGAGCGACGCCCCCCAAACCGGGTACAACGGCGTGCCCCGCTCAGGTGGCGTCGTCGTCGCCGGCGGAGCTTTCAAAAGCGTCGTCGCCGCGCGTTAGCTCTGCATCTGCCAACTGCACGTCCAGTTCGGCTACCCGCGCGGCGCTGCGCACCAAGCCTGGATGCGTCACTTCGCCGGCCTCCACCAGACGAATGACCTCCATCCCGATCTTTCGAAGCATCGCGTCGCGGTCGCTGCGGAGCTGTCGCACCGCGAGGCGCTGCCGACCCGTCGTCGCGGCACGCTCCACCTCGGAGCGGCCCCGCCGGAGCGCAACACGCATCGCCTGCCCCAGCGCATCGCCCAACACACTTGCCGCAGCCCCGAGGCCGGGATTGCCCTCCGTCCCCTCACGCTTGTCGTCGGCACTCATTGCATCTCCTTGGGGCGCCTCATGGCACGCAGCATGTGCGCGAAGGCGCGCGTCATCCGGCAGAAATCAGGCCGAGGATATGCTCGATATGCGCACGCTCGACCAAACCTTCCACCTTGTACCGAACCGTGCCGGCGTCGTCGACCAGCCAGGTCTGCGGCACGGTGGTTTCCCCGAAGCCGAAGGTGGTGAACAGCTCGTCTGGCACGACATCTGCACCCAACACCAAACTTCCCCACGACAACTGGTGCCCGGCGCTGAAATTCGCCACATGCTCCACGATGTCGTCCTCATCGCCACGGGGGTCGAATAGATCCCAAGAGACGCCCAGCACACGGGCACCCGGTGGCAACAACGCGGCCAACTCGCGCAGCTCGGGCAGCTCATCGACGCATCCGATGCACCACGTGGCCCAGTGGTTGATGACCCGCCACCCACCTCCGGGCGCCATCGCCTCGCGCAAGCCCGCCAGCGACACCAGACGGCACACCGGAGCCGCGGAAGGCTCCGCCGACTCGGCAACAGGGGCGGCAGCCACCCCGCTTGCGCCCGACAATGGCGACGATGGCGCGCGCTCGCCTGCTTTTTCAAACAGGTCGTCGCGGGAGACCACGCCCGCGACCCGCCGAAATCCCCGCTGCAACAACCGCTTGACCCGACCCATTGGCCACTCCCGTGCGTCCGGAAACCCGGCGTTCCTGCGTAGCCACTTGGGGCCGTTGGTCAAGGTGCATCGGGCCGTTCAACGCGCCGGGGCTGCACCGGGCAACGCTACGGAACCGCGCACCTCCCCCCACACCCGCCAGCCTTCGCCATCGGGCGCAAAAATCGCCGCCGAAATGGGCGCCTCCGCCGCCTCAACCATCCGCTTGACGCCCACGGCCAGCACCTTGTCGAAGTCGGCGTTTCCCGGCGTCCACCACAACAACAATCCATCCACAGGCATTGCCATGACCAACGCACCGGTGCCCAACACCGAAGGCACCAACCATGCCGCCGCTTCGAAGCCGAGGTCCCCCGCGTGCGTCCAATACTGGCCTTCTATGCCTTCGACGGTCATCTTCTCGGGCGGGGATGCCTGAAACGCCGCAACAACGCCTGCTTTCGCAGCGTCAAATACCGCTGCCCGCGAGGTGCCCAAGGCAGCGAGGTCGGCCTCCATCAGCACGCGTGCCGGCTCCGCGACCGTCACGACACACACCGAAACTCCCGTCGCTACGAGCTGACACGCAGGGAGCGCGCCATCGCCGACCGCGCCCGCCGCGCGCGCTTCAGCCGAACGTGTGTCTTCGACTACCGATGGAAAGGCCGCGAGGCGAAGCGACGGAGGTGCGGCCCCCATCGCCCTGCCACCGATGCTCAGGAATCCGGCCAACGGCAACAGACTGCGAATCATGGCGAGCTCCTGGGGGACAACACGCGGCAGAAAACGGGCTTGGCAACCCGCAGAGGCCCCTTCGTATTCCCATGCGCGTGGCACCGCACATAGCGCCGTGGCCCCCGCCCTGCGGTTTCCGCGGGCGAGACCTTGGGCTCGCACGCCGCAGCGGAGACCCGCAGGGGCTCCGCTGCGCCCCGAAGACCTTGGCTTCGGGGCCCCCAAATATTACGACCACTGCAAAACAGTGATGCGCAGCGGCTTCAGGACGAAGTGCTACTCGGATACGCGGTGCTCGTCGACGATGCTTTCAAGCTGATCGCGCAAGCTGTCGGATTCGGTTGCTTCGTCGTCCATGACGTCGGAAAGCTGCTGTGTGACGTTTCGTTGCCGCACGCACAATACTTGCGCCATCGCGTAGACAAGTTTGTAGGCGGCGAGGCTTCCGGCTTCGAGCAACGACTGGAACGCGGGACGCCGGAACTTGAACACCGTTGCGTCGCCTTTGGCCTGCACCGTAGCGGAACGGGCCGACCCGTCGAGGACGGCCATCTCGCCAAAGCAAGTGCGGGGCGGCAACGTCGCAATCGTGCGCGCGGGGCCGAAGGGTGCGTTTTTGGTCACCACGCACTCGCCGCGGAAAATGACAAACCACGCATCGCCGTCGTCGCCTTCGCGGAAGATGGTCTGCCCATCGCGAACACGCTGATACTGCATGATCTGAACCACTTCGGCCAGCTCGTTTGGCGAGAGGTCCTCAAACAGCGGGGTCTCGAGGAGGAATGCGATGACCTCTTCGAGCGTGACGGGGGTGTCCATGTCGTCTCCGAAAGTACGGCCGATGGGCCTTGCGCAGATTGCGTACGAACTATCTGCGAGAAATTCCACTTGTTCGCAAGCAGCACACGACCAAGTGGGAAAGCACGATTCTACACCGCGCGGTTTCGGCCGGGAACCGCAGGGACTTACGTGTGACCCATGGTGACCGGTGGGCGCGGTCGATAGACTGTCCTCACGCGTCGCTTCCTTCGCGCGCACCAAACGGTTTCGTGCGCAAACTTGGAGCCGATGACCGATCCGCCTCAACCTGCCTCGGACGGAGACCGACCATGGCCACTGGAATGGACCTGCGCGGACGCCTCAAGCGTCGTGTTCAAGCCACCCTTGACCGCCTCAGTGGGGAACACTCCGCTGCTGCCCCCACCGACCGCGCGTCATACAACAAACCCGGCCGTCCCAATGACGACGCCGAAGTCGTGATGGCCAGACTCAACCGTCCTGGAAAAGCGGCCACCGACGACACCTGACCCACGAGGTTCTCATGCTGCTCGAGTCCCGCCTCTCAGATGGCACCCAACTGTTTATCGATTGCGAGACATCGGGCGGCTTCGACAAGTCGGACGCCGCATCCAACTTCCATCCCGACGATGCTGTCAAAAACGTCTGCCGCGTTGTCGGATTGGTCGCCGCAGAGCTCTCCGAGGCTGCGCGAACGGCAGCCTCCACAAAGCCCGCCCCCAGCGGCATTGAGTTGGACTTCACGGTGAAGGTCGACTCCAAGGCGGCCGTTTCCGTGGGGCGAAACCCCGAAGATGGCCAGTTCAAGATTCGGGTAAAATGGGGGCGCTAAGGCCTTCGGCTGCCGGATGCTGGGGCGGCTCCGCCAAAGCGGAATCGCCATTCAGTTGATGCTCCAGGGCCACCACCGCTTCCGGCGACGCCAAAGAATACCGCACGCTTACGCGCGAAAACGGAAGCGCAATCGCCTGCTTGTCCCAGGTGGGGAGCCGCACCACCCACGCCGCATCCGCGCGCACGGCCAATAGAGGCCGCTTCCCTACCCGTGCCAAAAACGTCGCCCCCGGAGCCGCCACGCGGCGCGGCCCCCGCGGGCCGTCTACCGCCAACGCGACCGAATGGCCGTCCTCTAAGCAACGCAAGCACTGCCGCGCGACCGCGCGGGCACCACGCGAGGTGCTACCGCGGACAAGTCCGTAGCCAAGGCGGGCCAGCAACGTCGAAAGCTGCGCACCATCCCGACTTTGGCTTACGACACCCACGATATTTCGGTCGCGGTGCACGAGTCCCAGCACGAAGAGGTACTCGTGCCAAAACGCATAAATGGCCGGACCTTCGGCCAAGCAATGTGCCTCCAAGTCTGCATTTTCGCAGACGACCCGCCAGGTCGATGCCCACGCCCGAAGCAACCGCGCGGCCAACCAAAGTCCCACGCGCTTTACGGGTGAAAAAAGGGGCATTCGCGACGCGCTCCAAAACACAGAAGACATTGGGACCCACGGCCCGCCCGCCTATCGGTAGCGACGAAGCGACGCACGCACGGAGCCCCGGCGCACATGCGCGCTCGCTTTGCACGTGCGAAGGTGCGGCGCGTGAAGTAGACACCCACAACACGTGAAGGGCGACCAACGGGAGCGACGATGGAGCCGGGACATAGGGTCTTCGACCGATACGAAATCGTCAGCCCGCTCCCTGACATCGGGGAAGTGGAGCGGCACGTCGCGCGCGACACCATCACGGGAGACGAGGTGGAGCTGATTCGACCATCGGCTCTCGCGGCTTTGCGCCCGAACGCGCGCGAGCGATTCCGCGAGGCGTGGCGAACCGAAGCCCAAGGCCCCCTTCCTCCCGCACGTTTGCCCGCGTTGGCCGTCGGGGAGGTGGAGGGCCGCCCGGCCGCGATTCGGCCGCGGGTTTCGTCGGCGTGGACCGCGCAAGTGCGCCTTGCAGAGGCCGACCTGCCCGCGATTGTCGGCTGGCTCATGCCTGCGCTGCTCGTCGCGCCACCACCCGATGGACTGCTGACCCCCGAAGATGTGGTCATCGACCCCAACGGACGCCCCTGGTTGGCGCCTACCGGCGTGGTGCCGAAGTTTTCGCTGCAACAGCCACCCGTATACGACGCACCTGAACCCACGGAGCTTGCCTCGGACCGCGCGCGCTACGGCTTGGGCGTGCTCATGTACCGAAGCGTTGTGGGCTCCTTGCCCTTCGATGGGACCGCAGACCGAGAGCGGCTGCGCGACAACCAGCGCCACCCCCATGCCCCGCGCGCGACAGCACCCCACCTCTCGGAAAAAACGGCGCAGCTATTGGCGACGCTCGTCGACCCGCGCGCCGAGGTCCGCGCGACCGTCGCGATTCCGCCGCCGCTGGCGCCGCCCGTGGTCACCTTGCCCAGCGCGGCGCCGCGCCCTCCTGTTTCGGGTGATTTGCCGCGCACAGAGTCGCTAAGGCCGTCCGCGGGGGCGCGTCGCGACCAACCATTGCCGCCGTACGTCGTGGTGCTGGACAACACCAAGGTATCGGATGGGGGGCGGACGCGCTTGGCCGCCCTCCTGGACCTCCCGGCCGACGCGTTTCGATTGCCGCCGAGTGCATCGCCCGAGGTTCTCGTGATGGGCGCCACCACCGAAACGGAGGGCCTCGCGCGGCTCCAAGAGCTGTCCCCCGCCGGCGCGCCGTTGCAGCTCGTGTCCACGGAAGCCCCTCCCCTCGCCCGCCAAGCGATGCTCGGCGGCGGGGTCGCCGCGCTTGTTTTGGGGCCATTGCTCGCCCTTTTCATCGGGATGCTGGCGCTGCCGTTTGCGGTGCTCCCCGGCTTGGTCGCCGCGTTGTGGGGCGCGCGCCAAGCCCGTGAAAGCAACGAGCGCGCCGCCCGTCTCAAACAAACCGGTCAGTATATCGCACGGGGCCCCCGCGCTGCCCCCGCCCTCGCCGACGGCGCCGCGCGGGTCAGCCTCGCGCGAAAAGCACAAGCGGTGCGCCGGGCGATTTTGCAGGCGGATTTGGCGGACGCGCCCCGCCTGGACTTCCTCGAAGCCGTCGACGCCCTCGACCTCTCCCCCCGCGATGACGCAGCCACAGACGCCCATATCGAAGCGTTGGACGAGCTGCTGCACGCCGTCTCGGCCTTACAAGGGCCTGCGGAGACGGCGCGCACAGGAGGAGCTTCGTCGTCTGCCGACGCGGTTCGACGCGCGCGGGAAGCCGCGGCCGCCGCACGAAAAGTACGGATTTCGTAGGTCAAGGAACCGGGGACAGCGCGACCCAAGGCGAGCCACCACAACCACGCGCGAGGTCGGTGTCATCGGCCCGCGGCACCGCGCGCGCATCGTTGGAAGAGCTTGCGTCCGTGGCGGTCCAGCACCAATACAAACCGCCGGAGGGGTCCGGCAGCCAGTCCATCCGCGAATACAAGTTCGGATGTAGCGGGTTGGACGCGCCATTTTGGCCCACCAGCCACATCTCGGCATTGTCGAAGTCATCGACGGAAACCGTGGACGTCATGCCGAACAGCCGAATCAGGACTTCGGTATCGGAGAACGAAAAGGTGCTGCCGTAGATGGGGTCGACCCAATCGCCGGCGATGTCTAGTGTTTGCACCGGCCGTTCGAGGGAGAGGAGGGTCCAAGGAGCGCCGTCGCAGCCGGTGGTTGCGGGGTCGAGGTCATCCGGACGGGGCTCCGCTTCAGCATCGGAAGGGCTCGAGCGGTCATCGGTGGTGTGGCAGACGTAATGGTTATCGCCCACCGTGACCCAATCGAAGCGACTGTATTTGCCCGGAAGCTCTGTGCCGTCGCCATTTTCCGCCACAATGTACTGCAAGTCGACATCATAGCGCTGGATTTCGTAGGTAATCGCGGCACCCTCAGGGTCGACCACCCACGCCGCTTCGGTAATCGAGAGCCAGTCGTGGTCGCCGTACCAAACCCCACGAATCGGCAGCCAATGGCCCGGCTCGACGGCCAGCCACGCGCTTCCTTCGGCGCCGCAGCCCATCGACATATCGCTATCATCGACGGGAATGCCGAGTGCGTCGGCCTCTGTGTCGGCATTGTCCGTCGCCATACACAAGTACAGCGACGTGCCCACCCAAGACCACGCAAGCAGGCTGTAATAGCCGTCATTCCCAGTATTTTCGATATTGATGGCCGCCGCAAGGTTGCCTTCTACGCGCGTAAACTGGCGCGTTTGCCACGGGTCCAAGCGCACTACACGACGCCAAAGGCCGGGCTGAATGTCTAGGAACTGCTCTCCGTCGGTCCACGTACCCACAATGGACGGGTCGACTTCACTTTGGATGTCGGTGTCGGTATCGGTGTCGGTGTCGGCATCGGCGTCGGTGTCCGTGTCGGTGTCGGCATCGGTGTCGGTGTCTGCGTCGACCTCGCCAATCTCGGTGAGGTCTTTTGTGGCATCCGCATCGACATCATTTCCGCGCCCACAAGCAGACAGCACGCCAAGTGGCATCCAAATCCAGCGCTTCCCTCGCATCACACTCTCCCACGGTCCATTTCCACAACATAGCCGATGGATTCCAAGACTGGAACATTTCCCCGCCGCCGTCGTCCGGTTCGCCTGCGACGTGACTGGATTACGATCTACAGAAACCGTCGCGGGGGAGCACGCGTAGACGCAGGAAATCGCGCAATAGTGGTCGTCCTCCGCTCCCGATGAACCGTCGCAACCCAAACGAGCAAGCGCGGTCATCTGCGCATTCCGACAATCCATCGCTCCCCGCAACCGGCGCACGGGGTAGGCTATAGGCCACTGTCACCGTCCGCCATGGGTGTCTGGTTATGTACGTGCTCGGCATTTCTTGCTTTTACCACGACGCAGCCGCTTGTTTGCTCAAAGACGGCGTACCCGTGGGCGCTGCCAGCGAGCAGATTTTCACGCGCAAAAAACACGACCCCGACTTTCCTGTGCAGACCATCCGTTGGTTGTTGCAGGAGGCGGGCATCACCGTTCAGGACATCCAGCTTGTCGCGTTCTACGACAAACCGCTGGTAAAATTCGAACGGATGTTGTTGAGCCACATCGCGACGTTTCCACGCAGCTTTCCGCAGTTTGTCCGCGGAATGCCGAGCTGGTTCGCCACCAAGCTGCGCCTCGACCAAGTGCTAGCCGCAGAGCTTGACTATACCGGCCCTATCGTCTATGGCTACCATCACCTCTCCCACGCTGCGAGCGCGTTTTTCGCGTCAGGCTTCGAAGATGCGGCCGTATTGACGGTTGACGGCGTAGGAGAGTGGGCCACCACATCCTGGGGCGTCGGCGAAGGCAAAAAGGTCGAATTGACAGGCGAAATCCGCTTTCCGCACTCCCTCGGATTGCTGTACTCCGCCTTCACCTACTACCTCGGCTTCAAGGTGAACTCCGGGGAGTACAAAGTGATGGGGCTCGCGCCTTATGGCGAACCCATCTACGTCGACCGCATCAAGCGTCTCATTCATATTCGGGAGGACGGCACCTTTCGGTTGGACATGCGTCACTTCACGTTTGACCACGGAATGCGCATGTACAACGAGCGCTTCGAGGAGGTCATGGGCGAGCCCACCCGTCCCCTCGACCAAGAAAACATCGGTCAGTTCCACAAAGACGTCGCCCGCTCCCTCCAAGAGGTCGTCAACGAAGTCATGGTGGCCTTGGCGCGCAAGGTCATGGCGGAAACAGGCAAGAAACGCCTATGTCTTGCAGGAGGCGTCGCGCTGAACTGTGTCGCGAATGGCTACATCCTCCGGGAATCTGGCGTTGAAGACATCTTCGTGCAGCCCGCGGCGGGAGATGCCGGGGGTGCTCTTGGCGCCGCTTTGTGGGCATGGCACACACTGTTGGACAAGCCCCGCCGCTGGAAGATGGACGACGTCTACCTTGGCCCCGGCTATTCCGAAGAGCAGATTGCCGCCGACCTCGACCTCTACGGCGCCGTGGTCCACCGCCTCGACCGGCAGGCGCTGGTAGAGAAAACGGCCGAACTGATTGACCATGCCCATGTTGTCGGCTGGTACCAAGGGCGGCTGGAGTGGGGGCCGCGCGCCCTCGGCCACCGCAGCATTTTGGGCGACGCGCGCAACCCCGAGATGCGCGACACCATCAACCTCAAAATCAAAATGCGCGAAGGCTTCCGGCCCTTTGCGCCCTCGTGCCTCGAAGAAGACGCCTCCCGCTACTTCGCGCTCGACCGACCGAGCCCCCATATGTTGCTCGTGGCCCAGGTTCACGACGACATTCAAGGCGGCCCCGATGCACTGCCCGCTATCACCCACGTCGATGGCTCCGCGCGTATTCAGACCGTTCGACGAGACCAAGACGCCCTTTATTACGACCTCATCCACGCTTTCAAGCAGCGAACCGGCTGTTCTGTCATCGTGAACACCAGCATGAACGTCCGTGGCGAGCCGATCGTGAATACACCCGAAGACGCCTACTTGTGCTTCATGCGCACCGACATGGATGCGCTCGTTTGTGGACCGTTTTTGCTGCTCAAATCGGAGCAGCCAAATCTCACCCTTCGCTCGGCGGCAGAAGAGTTCGGGCTCGACTAAGGCTTTGACCAGTGCAACAAGCCTTGGATGACCACTCGCCCGGCTGCACCTACGCTTTCGCGCGCTGCCCACACCAATGGCACAGGGTCTTTACAAGCGCCCGACACGAAGGGCGCTACCTGGGCAGGACGACGCCACTGGAGACATGATGATGCCGCATCGCACTGCGCAACAACGCTGCCTCTCTTTGCTCGGGGCCGCGCTGCTGTGGGTCCCCCTGCCAGTATGGGCCCTCGAACTTCCCGCCGAGCCTGCGACCACCGGCGCGAACCCCGGCGAAGCGATTCCGTTGGTCCTCATCGACACGTTCATCGATAGCTCCACCCGCGCGAAGGTGGATGTTCCGCTCGGGCGCGTGACGTCGGTCGAAGCGCGTGCCGGCGCCCTCCAGGTATCCTGGGCGCCCCCCGCGGCGTTTGCCGGTGGCCCCGTGACGCTCCAGGTCCGCTTCAAGGACACTGCGGGCAACAAACGCGAGGAGCAGGTCGTTTGGAACGCACCCGCCACCATCGACCTGCCTGTCGTGGTGCAAGCAGACCCCCCCATTTCGGCGCCCGGCACCCAGAATGTGCGCCTGACGTGGACCGCGCCACCGTCCAGCCAGACCGCATCCACGCGAAGCTGGACCGCCCGCACCTCCCTCGGCACCGTCGGTCCCGTCACGGTCGACGCAAACGGCACCGCGTCCGCGACGTGGACACGCCCTTCGACCGTAAGCGGTGCGGAGATGGCGATTGTCGTGGTGGCCGACCAACATGACCCGCGTTGGGGCGGCGCGGTGCAGCTACCGGTCTTGGCCGAACGCAGCACGACATTCACGGTCCCACCCGACGCTGAGGTATCCCTCGTCGTCGGCGAACAGACATTCGGTCCCACACGGGCGAGCCCGGCCGGCACCGTCGCCTTCGTGATGCACCTCGACCCACGCGTGGCTTCGGGGCACCTTGTCGGCAAGACGCCCCATGGCGAAAAGGTTGACCAATGGGTGCAGCTTCCCGTCGCCCCCGCCCCTGCGCTCGTCGTGGCGCCGGAATCGCCCTCGGTGCGTGCGGGTCGCCACACGAGCCTCCAGGTCGGCCAATGGACAACCGAAGCCTTGCCGGCAGTGTCCGTCGTCGCCGGCGATGCGACGGTAAGCACAACGGCGAAAGCTGACGGTTGGCAAGCGTTCTCGCTGTCGCTCCCCGTTTACGCCAAAGGGACGATTCCTGCGTCCGTCACCGCGGGAGCCACCAAGACGTCGACCAACCTCCACGTTCTGCCGCCGTCACGTCGGGTTGCGCTCGAAGGATTGCCCCCTTCGATGGCACCAAATGGCGCAGAGTGGACGCTCACGGCCGTCGTCGTCGATAGCCTCCAGCAGCCAATTTCGGAGACTCCCGACATTCAGGTCCTCGGCGGCGCAACCATTGGCAAGCCGGTACGAAAAACCAATCGGAGCACCTTCAAGATAAAGCCTACACGCGATTCCGAGCGGGTGGTGCTTCTCGCGGAACCCCCGGGAGCCGTCACCGGCGCTTCTGTCGCCGACTTGGTCGCTTGGTGGGTCGACTTGGGAGACGGTGAGTGGTTGCTTCGCCTCGTCGCGGAGGACCCCAACGGAACACCCGTCGCGAACGCAAGTGTTTCGGTCGAATCCCGTGGCCTTGACGGACTTCCGACGGTGCTTACCACCGACAGCAACGGCTTCGCATTCGTCGTCGTGAAGCGTCCCGCCACAAGTTTCGGCATCACATTCCGGTCCAACGGCGTCGCAAGCGGGGTAGCGATGACCGCCGATGGGAAACCGCTCTCCCTCGGCGTATTGGACTGGCAAAGCCGCCAGACGCAGTGGGCGACGGCGGCTCCGACCTCTATCGTCACCAAGCCGGACGCCACGGCTGCACCCATCGTCGCGGCGGCACCGATAGCGCCCGCAGCGGCCCCTGTGACGGCTGTGAGCGATTCGCCCCCTCCCCCCACGGCCAGCACCGCGAACGCCGCACCTACAGCCAGCCAGGCGCCCTCTCGCACCCCTCGTTCCGCTGCGGCGGCCATTCGTACGGCGCTGTCCCTCCAAGGCATCGCAAACACATTCGAGAGCACCACCACGGCCGCGGCGATTGGCCCCCTCAGCGCCCAAACCGAAGGTGGCTTCGACGGAGGCGCTATCGGTGTTTGGGGCCTGTTTTGGCCCAAGAACGGAAATTTCGGCGTAGAGCTCGATGCGCGTTTTCGACAATCCAAGCCGGTGCCGCAGTTTTCGTACGCCAGCGACAGCACGTCTGAAGAAACACCCGAAGACACCGCTTCGACCCCCACCGAGTTTGCGCAAAATGGCTGGGACGCAAAGGTCGGCGTACGCCTGAAACACACCCTGACCGGCCCCCTGGCAGCCTACGGATTGGCGCAGCTGCACCGCCAATCGGTTGGCCTCTACTTGTGGGACAATGGGGAGGTCGCGCTTGTGGACACGCCCCTGTTGGGCCTGCGCGCGGGTGGCGGCCTGCTGCTTGGCGCCGGCCCCTTGTGGCTCGACCTCCAGGCCGCCGAGACCTTCGCGCCGTACCCGATTTCCCTCGAAGTTGATGCGCGCTTGCAGCTCGCGCTCTCCGACAACTTGTCCGTGCACCTTGGCGGTGGCCAAGCATGGCAAAGCATGCGGTTTGACGTTGACGGACAAGAGCTATTGGTCAGCAATGCGGCCACATCGGCAGGCGCAGGCATCGGCTTTCGCTGGTAAGCGCCAAGGCCCGGTCGCACACTTCCTACTGGTGTGACCGGGCAAGGCAAGCACGCCGTTTAGAGCTCCGTCCACCCAACCGAAGGCACACCCGAACCAGCGGGCGGCGGATTGGCCCCGACCATATAGAGCGCGCGGCGATTGCGCGCTTCATCGACGCCGTCACCCGTCGGCACCGCGAGCAACGACTCGCCAAAGCCATGGTAATAAATGGGCTTGTCGTAGCCATGCGCCCGCAGCCACGTCGCGATGGCCTGGGCGCGCCGCCGTGAGAGGTCGCGGTTGTGGGAGGCATCCCCGACAGTGTCCGTACAACCCGCGATATAGAGCTTTACGGGCACAACGCTGCCGTATTTGTCAATCACGGACTTTAGTTCTTTCAACGTGTGGTCCAACTTGAAGGACTCCGTCGCCGGAACTTCGGCGCTATTGGAGTCAAACAGCACGTCCTCATGGGGAATGTCGAGAAACCACGGAGAATACGTGAAGCCAGCCCATGCGTTGCCGCTGTGGAGAGTGACGTCCAGGAGCACAACCTCGCCCGGCTCGCCCACCCAGGGCACATCTACATCTCCTGGGCCAACGCCGAGGTCTACCTCCGACTTGCCGAGCACCGCTTTGTGCGCACCATAGGCCGTGATTTCCGCGCGGTCGACCTTTTGGCTGGCACGTACCGTGACGGTGCGCTTCTTGACGTCGGCGGACGCCCGGCTCAAGTCGACCGAGATTTGGCCGCCGTAGGTGTACTCCATAGGAATCGTGACTTCCGAAACATACCCATCGGAAAACACCGCACGCACGTACGCCTCGGCAGAGGTAACGGACTCGTCGCGTTTCCAAGCGTAGGTCTTCGCCTTATTGGCCGCCAGACTGCCTTCCTCAAACCGGTATTCCTTTCCGCCGGCATTGATCACCACCACCATTTCGACAACGGCACGGCTGGGCGTCACGATGAACGCAGGCTGCTCACCGGGCTCTGGCGCAGGACGGTAGCCAAAATCGAGGTCTTGCGCGTATGCGGGCTGAACCACTGCCGCACCGAGGGCAAGTGCGAACAGAAACGAACGAATGTGCACACCAAACATCGCTTCTCCTGAAACAAAATCGAGGTGACGGTAGTCGATCCCGCGCCCCCGCGGGAGGGAGCAAGTACGCCAACCATGAATCCTTCGGATAAACCTCATCTACCGAGCTATGCTGGGAGATAGGAGGCCAAATGTCCAATCCAAATTCCTATTTGCACGCACTGCGCCAAGGGGCGCACGGGTGGGTTGTGGCCTTGGCCGCCACCGCCTGCGCCAATAGCGCCGATGTAGCGAGCAACACGCCACAGGCCAACGCCACTCCCACTGCCGCAAGCGCCGGCGCAGACCTTCCCGACCTCACCAAAGAGTTCGAGTCGGGACAATGCGAAGAGATTCAAGGCTCCGCCGTGCCCGGCGCCGACAGCTACTTTCATGGCCGCTTCGACATGCGCGGTGACACCATCAACGGCAACGAAACTTGGTGGCTCCATGCAAACAAAGCGTGGACCGACCGCGAAGGCAACGACTGCGAGCTGCGCTGGCAGGTCATGGGAACCAAAGTGCCCACCGGCGCGTGCACCGACTGCGACTTCGGCGTCAAACTGTCGGCCACACCGGAGACGGGCGCGAGCAAGTGTCCCGAAATGCTGCTGAAGCGCGAGGCACGCGCCAGCGAGCTCACCTACGACATCAAGCTCGCCGCGTCGGGCGAGGCGTTTGTCTATTTCGCAAAATCGGGCAAACTACTCGGCCAAGGATACCACAAGGACGGCGTTCTCGTCTACCGCACCCAACACCAGTGCAAGTGGTTCTAAGATGACGCGCATCGTTTTCTGGACCGCGCTCTTCAGCGTCTCTGCATGCAGCGCCTCCTTCGACACCAAAGGCGAAGGAACCACAGGCAGCACCGCGAATGGGCCTGGCGGCGGAAATGGCGGCGGAAGCGGGAGCGGCGGAAGCGGCGATGATGGCGAAGGCGAGGGCCTGTATGGAAACGGCTCGGTTCGCGACCTCGACGACCTCAAGTCCAACATTGAGCGCAATGCCGATGGCTGCCAAACCGTAGACGGCGTGCGCCATCCGGGCGCCGCTTCTTATTTTTATGGCGAGCTTGAGCCTACCGTCGTCGACGAGGACGGCCAGCATTGGAGCGGCTTCGAAGAATGGCTCCTGTTTGCCAACGAGTCGTGGCGCGAAACGGGGGTCTCGGATTGCGGCATCACTTGGCGGACGGAGGCAATCGAGTCCTCCCCTGGCCGTTGCGCAGCGTGCGACGTCACCGTCTCCGTCGCAGCGACCGTAGACCTCGCCGCGACGAGCTGTCCCGAAGGGCTTTGGGAGTCCGACGCCAACTACACCGTCACCTACGACGTCATGTGGAACGATGACGGCACTTCGTCGTGGTACTTCGCGTCGTCCGGCGCAGCGATGGGCGTCGGAAGCCACGCCGAGGGCGCGATGAACTACTTGACCTCCCGTACCTGCGTTTGGTTCTAAGTCGCCCCGTCGCCTGCTTGGCGCACTTGGGACGACCCCACCAAACCGAAGACGGGTGGTTTCGCACGTTCGCGAAGACCACCCGCCCGAAGTCACGAGCGCGCGTGCGCTCCCGGTGACTACAACTTGCCGGAGATGTCGACGATGTGGAGCTTGCGCCAGTCGGCGCCGGCATCCGGCAACGCCGTAAACGCCATAAACATACGGCCACCGACCGATGTGATAGCCGGCTCGCCGGCAGCGACGTAGCCCGTATCCACCTGCACCGTCGCCGAGCCGTCAATGCGCGTGAAGTAAATGATGCTGCCTTTCTCCGCGTTGTCCGTTCCGTAGGCAACCCATTGGCCGTCCGGGGTCAACGCAGGCGCAGCGCGCACGGGCAAGCGAACATCCTTCGCAATGATTTTCTTGTTGCCCGCACCGGCAGACACCGCGATGTCCCAGTGTCCATCGCCGCGCTCACTCGTGAAAAACACGATGTTTTCGCCGGAGAAGATGGGCCGGGTTTGGTCGCCGTTCCCACCAACGCGGGGAGTCGATGCACCATCGGTCACGGTGAAGATGTCTTCGCCGCCCTGATTCTTGCGGCTATACGCGAGGGTAGACCCCGACGCGTGGTACCGCGGCGCGGCTTCGGTAAACTCGGAGGTCATCGAACGCGCGACCGTGTTGCTGGCCCGGTCCCAAATGTAGATGTCGCCCTTGCCGGTGCTGTCACTGACAAACGCAAGCTTGCTGCCGTCGGGCGAGACACACGGCCAGGTAAGGTCGCCCGCGATGAGCGACGAGCCGAGCAGCTCTCCGGGCATACCCGCGCCGGGCTGCCAGAAGTACAAACGCATCGAGCCACCCGCCGACGCGCCTTCAAACATCAGCGCGCCTTCGGGGTGCCACGATGGATTTGCAGCCAACGAGCCCGACCCGCCGAACGACGACTTTGCGCCAGGCAGGTCGGCCCTAGACGGAGTGCCCATCGGATTTCCGTTGCCAACCTTGCTGACGTATAGGGCGATGTTGCCGCTATAGTCGTTGACTTCAAATGCGAGCTGGGCACCGTCGGGGGACCACGCCGGGTTGGACGCGTGCCCCTTTTCGGTCACCGACACCTCCGCTGCAAATGCAGGCAAGGCGGCGAACAGGAGCACGCTGGAAAAAGCGGGCATGGAGGGCCTCCGATTCAAATAGACCGCGCGATTCGCGCTGCGGAAACAGGAGAGGAAAAAACGGGATCAGCCTTCCGGCGCGATGGTGAAGGCCACCTGCGCCCAGGGGAAGGTCATGGTCTTTGAGGCAAACACACCACCGGCCAAGCTGAATCCACTTCGGGAGTTCGCAATTCCGGGAGTGTCAAACAAACCGTAGAAAACGGAAAGGGCAGCGCCGCCTGTGGTGACGTGGCCGGTCAAGGCCCCCATCCCCTCCGCATCTACACTGGTTTTGACCGAAGCATAGGAGTAGGTCGGGCCGAAGGTGATGGCAAGGTCGTCTTTGTACCAAGTAGGACCCACCCACCCATAGACCGACTGCAAACCTTGCTTGGACTCAGAAATTACCGGCCCGGCAGCGGGATCGGTCTGCCCCGGAAGCTTGCCTGCGAAGCCACCGTGCCAGCCGCCTTCCAAAAGGAGGCTCCAGCCTTTCGCGAGATAGAGCTCATAGCCAACACCCAGGCGCCCGCCGACGGTTCCCGTCGCCGCCGATTGTACGGTGATTGACGGCCCGCCTTCGGCCAAGCTCACATCCCCGCCACCCATCGACGAAAACTGGGGACCGACATCCAGGCGAAGGCCCGCGCGCTCGCGAGACGCCACCTTGCCATCGTCTTTGCCGCCTTTCTTGACGCCCAAGTACACATCTACGATGGCTACGTCTTTCTGAACGGTGAAGCTCCGCTCGCCAATCGTGTACTGCCCAAACGGAAGCATCCCCTTGAACTTGCGCGTTTCGGCGAGCTGCTTCTGCGCGACCTCAATGGCTTTGCGCTGGCCGGGGTCGAAGGGCATGGCTGCCGGCTTTAGCTCGAACGTTCCTTTGAACTTGTCGTCAACGTCAAGGTCAACGACACCAAACGAGCCTTCAATCGCCGCGATTTGTCCCTTCAGCTCATCACTCGGCGCGACGCCATCGGCCTTTTTCAGGCGATTGTAGACATCGAGGACATTGCCCAGCTGGCGAGCGGCTTGAACACCCAACAGGTAGTCGTCCACCGTCAGCACAACGCCACGCTTTTCGAGCTCCTCCATCTTGAGATACGCCGCCTCTACACCACGCCAAGCGTTGCGTGCAGCGAGCTTCCGCGTTTCTTCAGACAGACGAATGTGCTCCGCTTCATCGGCACTCGCCGCAAAAGCCGGAACCGAGACCACAAGGGCGGCAACAGGGAGCAGACGACACAGCGTGCTCATGCAAGCTCCAGAGACTGCGAGCGAAGGCTCGCGTTTGCGCACGAGGCGCCAAGACTACCGTAGCGGACAAAGGGGTATCGAAGCCGATTGCACCGCAATATCACCAAATCCAGCATGCGTCGTTGCATGGTCATTCCTTGGTTGCTGCGAGGCATGCCACGCGATGTTGGCGTGGATCGGGAGGGAGCAAACGAGGCTCTGCGGTGGCGCAACCGTCGTTTGGTACCTCGACAGCACGCGGGCAATCCGGCCGAAACGGGCAGCCCACCGAGGCCAAGGGACGAATGGGCAGCGGGCCCGACCAAGGGTCGAAGAGAATTCGCGCATACGGATGCACAGGCTCCGTTTGTCGAATGTCTACCTCTTCGATGATTTGGCCGGCCAGCATCGCAAACACGCGATGACACCAAGCGCGCGCTTCGGACATGTCATGCGTAACCAGGATGCAGGCCGCATCTTTCGGAAGGTTGCCGATCAGGTCTTCTAGCACGGACTCACGACGGTCAGGGTCAAGCCCGCTCGTGGGTTCATCGGCGACCACCAAGCGAGGATTGAGCGCCAACACGCGCGCCAACGTAACGCGACGCTGTTCGCCACCCGACATCTCACGGGGCAGTGCGCCCAAACGTTGGCCCAGCCCCAGGCGGTCCAGCATCGCGCGCCCTTCATCTGCGGCAGCGGCTGGCGACCGGCCCCCCAGCACGGTGAGGGTCTCGACAACATGCTCCAACGCGGTCTGCTGGGGATCCAAGGCACCCATCGCGTCCTGGGGAACGTACTGGTAATGCACCCGCTTTGGCCGTCGTTCACGCTCCGAGAGGCCGTCCCAGCGCGCACCATCGAGCCAGATTTCACCGCTTGTGGGCTCTTCGAGTCCCAACACAATCCGAGACACGGTCGTTTTGCCGGAACCGGACTGCCCCACCAGCGCGACGACTTCTCCCGGAGCAAGCGTGAAGTCCACACCACGCACGGCATGTACCTCCCGCGATGGGCTCCAAGGCCAGGGGCCTGACTGCACAAACGTCTTTCGCAGACCCTTGACGGAAACGACGGGTGCAGCGTGCAGGTCGATGGTTCTGTTCATACTGCACCTCCCGTTTCCCCGTCTTGGCCGCGAAGCTGAATGATGTCGTCGGCGATACGACGCACCGTCTCGGCATGGTGGCTAATGAGCAAGAGGCCCGCACCTTCCTGCTTGCACACCTTGACCAACAACTCCACAACCGCGCGACGTAGCACGGGGTCAAGCCCCGTCTCCGGCTCGTCCGCGATGACGAGCTTTGGCTTCGGTGCAACCGCAATGGCCAATGCCGCCCGCTGGGCCATTCCGCCCGACAGCTCCCCCGGCAAGGCGCCCGCCGCCCACGGCTGCAGCCCAACTTCTTGGAGAATTCGGCGTATTTCCGCGCCCAAATCGGCAGGAGCCTCGGGCCGCCGCGCGATAGCCATCGCAAGCTGGCGACCGATGGTCCGCCCTGGATTGAGCGCCGAGCTGGCGGCCTGGGGGGAATAGGTAAAATAAGCACCGCGAAGGTGACGTGTGCGCGCCAGCAGCTTCTTCTGGGCCGCCATACCTGCGCCCCGCACACCTTCGTACCAGTCGGTGTGGGGGTCAATTGCGGGGTACCGGAGGGAACCGGCAGCTAAGCCAGGGTCCACGTCGAGCACACACATCACCGCCCGCGCAGTCAAGGACTTTCCCGCGCCCGAAGGGCCGACCAGCGCTGTCACACGGCCGCTGTGCACGGTAAATGTCACGCCTTCGACCAACGTACGAGACGGCGCCCGTATCGTAAGCCCCTCCACGACGACCAGCGGCAAGGATTCGCTCATCTGGACCTCGCAGCGCGGCTAAGACCGAGCGTTGTACCTGCAACCAAAGCGACGAGCCCAAGGCCCACTACCAACGCATGCACAAATGGCGCGTCGAATGCGAGGGCGCGGTAGCCGAGGTGCAAAATGTCGGCCCACGAGCGCACATTGTCGGCGTGCGTAAAGCTGGGGTCATCGTTGGCGGTCGCGAGGTACGAAAGCGAAATTTCCAAGAACACCACTTGCATGGTGACTTCAGCGGCCTGCCGCACGATGACGGGCCGCAGGTTGTAGCCCACGACGTGTACGACAAAAATGCGCCAGTGCGAGTAGCCGTGGGCGCGCAAGGCTTCGACAAAGCGCGCCCCCCCGAGCCTTTCGGCCACTGCCGCCGCCTCGTCCATCGCTCCCGGAGCAGCCAACAAGGCCCAAACGATTGCAAGCGGCAACAAGCCACGCAGGTCACGGGGCAGCAGCAGCGCAACAATCAGGACCACGACCATTCGCGGCAATGCACCGACAACTTCACCGAAAGCCTGCACGACGGTGTCGGCCCCGCGAAGCTCCATCGAGCGAACGAGCCCGCCAATAGCTGCGAACATGCCAACCAAGGCACCCGCCAGCACCGATGGAACGGCCACCACACGCGCGCCTTGTGCCGCGTGTTCCCAAAGAGGCCGCCCACGGTCGTCAGCGCCAAACGGTGGCACTGCACCCGGCCCAAAATCTGTCAAGCTGAGGTTCGCGTCGCTCAAAAACTCGGGCGCAACGACTGCGAGGCCCAGCAGTAAGGAAAAGAGTACAGCAGAAAAAACAATGGCCGGGAGGCGGTCTTTCATGCGCCCTCCCCCATTCCCGACGCGACACCCGACGGCGACCAGCGAATCCAGACTTCGACAGCCCCTTCGACCATCGCTTGCGCCAACAACAGGATTGCCGAAAACACCGCGAATACGGTCGCCACCGGGAGGACCAAGCCGAAGTCTTGCAACAACGCAGCCTGCCACAGGAGGTCGCCCAAGCCATCAATTTTCAGCACGACCTCCACGACGACGGCACCGCTAAACAAGTGGAGGGTCCGAGCGCGGAGCTGCCCCGCCAATGCCGGCATGATGTTGGGAAGGATGTTCGCGAGCTCGGTTTCGCCCCGCAACACCCCAATGCTCGTATACCGCTGTCGTCGCTCGGCGCTCGCAACGCTTCGTGTTCCTGTAATTGCGCCCGAAAACGCGCCATCGGCGATGCCCAACACCACCGCACCCAAAACCAGCGCGACGCCTTGACCGCCGAACTCGGAGTACGTCAGCACCTTCCATGCGGCAGCAATCACTGCCAAAATGACCGCTGGGAGCAGGCCCAGCAAGTTCAGCACGGGGTCCAAGCGGCGATGCACCGCGTCCAGCGCGGCCAGCACGGTTCCAGCAACAATCGGCACCAGGGCCAAGCCGATGAGGAGCAACGTGTTGGGGATGCTGTGAACCACGAGGTCGCGCACGGGCGTGCCCGTCTGCATACGCCATGAGTTGCCGAAATCGCCCGCCAGCGCCGCATCCACCCACGAGAAGAAGTAGTGCATCGGACCTGCATGCAGGTTCCAGCGGCGGGCGAGCTCTTCGGTTCCCGAACACGACTCGGGCGGACAGACGATGCTCGCCGGGTCCCCAGGAAGGGCCCACAGCAGCACCGTCAATAGCAGAGGCACAGCAACCGGAAGAACCAGTGCCGAAACGGTCCGCACGAGTGGTCGTAGCCACCACCGATCCACGCCAGCCTCCCATCCGAGTCGAGGCGCGTTCCGGCCCCCGAACCGAATCGATACCGTTGACTACTTGCCGTACTTCCAGCCGTCGATTTCGGTGAAGTAGTAGTAGGGAGCGATAATGTTATTGCGAACTTCGGTTCGCCACGCGCTCCGGGTGTCGAGCTTCCACAAGAACAAGTAAGGAAGGTCTTCCGCGAGCACCTTGTGCAAGCTGTGGTAGGCATCCTGCGCTGCAGTGTCGGTACGCGAAGTGTCGTACTGCGCAAGAATCTTGTCGACCTCGGGGTTCGCGTAGTCGAAGATGTTGCGCTTGCCTTCCGCACCCTTGCGGGAGTGGAACAGGTCGTTGACATCTTCCACCAAGCCGAAGGACCACTTGCCAATCAGGAGGTCAAACTCCTTGGCATTGCCCGTCACGACCCGGCGCGACCAATCATCGGCCGAAATCTTTTCGACCTGGCGGTCGAAGCCACCCTTGCTCAACTGGTTGCCAATCTGGTCCAGGATGTCGGTTGCTTCCGCGTTGAGCGACGCCAGCATACCAATTCGCAGCGTGACCTTCTGGCCTTTGTTGGTCCAGACGCCGCCTTCTTTGGACAAACCCGCCGCCGACAGCAGCTTCTCGGCTTCAGCCGCGTTGGCGCGCTCGACGGGAGCGACGGAGCGGTTGTAGTACGGCGAGGCCTGGACGAAGGGACCCGAGATGAACTCGCACGGGCTGTTTTCCGTGCCAGCCTTGACACCAATCGAGTACTCGCGAAGCTCGGTACGGTCGAGCATGACATTCATGGCCTGGCGCACGCGCTTGTCGGCCAAGATGCCCTTGCCGGTGTTGAGCGCGATGAACCACCAAGAGCGCAAGTCGTAGCTCTTGAGCGCCACTTCGTCGGATTGGCTGAGCTCGGGACGGTTGGGCGGGGGCACTGCGATAATGCCCTGCACACCGTTGTTGAGTACCGAACGCACGAGGACGGAGCCGTCCTGGCCTTCACTCAACATCAACTGCGCCAACGTCGGCGTGTGGTGCGCATTGCCCACCGCCTCGAAGGTCACGCCGCGTCGGCCACGGTCGCCCTTGAAGGGACCGGTGCCCACCGGATGAGAGCTGAACTCAAGGTCGGGCGTAATGGCGGAGCTTGCGAACTCGCTTGCCGGCAACACCGCGAATTCCAGCCGCTCGCGTGGGTTGTGGAAAACCCGCGTGAAGCGCACCAGCGCGACGCTGTTTCCTTGTGCTTCACACCCCGCCAGAATCTGGCGGTAGCCTTCCGCCAACGGACTGGGCGTGCTCTTGTCCAGCAGGGCATCAACGGTGAAGCAAATGTCCTTCGAGGACAGCGGCTTCCCGTTGTGCCACTTGATGCCAGGGACCAAGGTAATTTTGAGGGCCTTCCCTTCTTCCGCGATTTCCCACTTCTGGACCACACGACTCTTAAGGTCGTTGGTCACGGCATCGTGGAACCAAAGGCGGTCGAATACGAGTTCCTGCGCCCGGCGGTCCACCATCGTGTCGGCGAACAACGGGTTGAGGGTCGTGGGGAGGCTCTCTTCGTAGTAGCTCAGAGAGGCGCCAGTCCCGAGAAACGCGAGCGTCGCGAGTCCAGCGGACATCCAGGCTTGATTACGAGCCATCAGTCGAACTCCCAGTGTCAGGATACGCGCGGCACCCCGACGACAGCATCAATGTACCGGCGTGGACGGGGAGGCAGTTCGCCCCAACCGGATGTGAAGAGCATCAAGTGGATAACGCGCGGCCCGCACGGACGGGTAGCGCGAGAGTAGACCGTGGACAATCTCTTGCGCACGCAACGGGCTGCGGTTGCCCGCGTCCCATGCTGCCGTAGACAAGAGAAACACCGGGTCGCGACCCGGACCGTCCGACCGTTCAAACGCGTTGATGCGGAGTACACCCGCATCCCGGTACTGGTTGTTGGTGTTGGCAACGATCATGCCCGCCCGCAACACGGCAACTTCCGCGATTGCCGCAAACGGAGGATGAAACGGCAACGGAGTACCCGAGGCCTGCTCCATCGCAGTCCGAAGCTGTATCCGGATTTCTGCCGCGCGATCGATGACCACTTCCACATCCAGTTGGTCGCCCTTGACTGCCGGGGCGAGAGCCGCCGCGAGAGCCGAGCGGTCGGCCCAAGCCGTCACCGCCGACAAACCGTCGGATTGCGCCGCCTGCAAAAACCCGAAATCCGGGCCCACAAGTGCGAAGTCAAGAAACAACCACGAAGGGTCGACCGAGTCAATGGTTGCCGGCTGCGGTTTTCCCTCTATGCCCAACATCCAGGCAGAAGAACGCAGCGCGACCAACGCATCATCCGAGTCGGGAGACGCTTCACGAGCCGCGGCAGCATGGCCCATTGCAAGCGTCAACAAAGACGTAAGCTCGCCACTCTGGACCGAGCGCGCTTCCTCAGACTGTTCCGAAAAGGTCCACACCGGAAGAGCACCGACCTCTGGATCCTGTCCGACACCAACTGGCGCGGGCGCGCCCGGCAATGCTTGCAACGCTGCCAACGACGGCAGCGTAGGACATGCGGGGTCGTTTGCCCATGTGCTCCAGAAGGAGTGATAGGGCACCAAAGCATCGGACGGAGTCTTCACCCGGGCCAACGAATCCTTCGCGGACCCGCAATCGCCTGCGAGCGCGTGGGCGACTCCGACGAGGTAATCGGCCTCGGCGGGGTCGGTGTCCTGCCGGTCTGTGCCGTAGACATTGCGCGTGGCCTGCACACCGAGCCACACCGCCTGCCGATATAAATCCGCGAGGTCGCTGTGAACACGCGCGAGCCCGCGACCGTCTGCCGGATTGGCCGCAAATGCCGCGCGCGCACCGGAAAGGTCGCGCTGAAACATCGCGGCCCACCCTGCGTGTCCCTCAAATGGTGCACGTTTGGTGTCGTCAGACATCTGAACCGGCCACGACGCTGCCACCATCTCTGGGGACAGCACGGCAACTGCCGACTCTTTGGGCTTGGATTCGGAAGCGCCCCCCGAACACCCCACCAACGAGATGCCCAACAGGACGCCAAAGCTCGCGACGCGCAACATCATCCCTCGCAGAACGCTTTGTTGCCAGCAGCGGAGACACACAGCGCCATGGGGTTCGTGGTGCTCTGGGCGCTGGCGCGGGCGTAGTCGAGCCACTCCCGCGAGAAGTCCTTCGCCTTGCCGCGGTACAACTCCGCATCGGCCTTGGCCTTTTCGTTCGTGGAGTCGCTCGCGTATTTTGCGGCGTTGTCTTCCCACAACTTCGTCGCGGCCTGTGCGCGCAGCTGGTAAAGCCCGTAGACGTACCGCTTGTAGGTATTGCCCGACCACTGCTGCTTGTTTTCGAGCGCGTATTCCGACCAACGAATGACGCCCGCGGCGGACCCCGCACCCTTCTTGGACAGGTATGCCGCGTACTTGTAGCACATGTTCGGGTCGGAACGGTCGATGTCTTCGAGGTGGCGCTTCATCAGACGAGACCACTCGGCTTGGTCCTGCCGGGCCTCTGCATCGCCCAACAAGACCAAGCTGATTTTCTTCTTGTCGGTCTGGGAGCTTGAGCTTGCCAAACGACGTTCCAAGCACTTTCGACGCGCGACGCCGAGCTCGCCCATCATCGCGGGCGCCTCAAGCGCGATGAGGTCGTCGCAGCTGTCGTCGACAGGCTCGGGCGGCGGGGGCGGGGGCGGCGGAGGCGGGGGCGGGGGCGGCTCCTCCTTCGTCACGACCTCGGGAGGCGGAGGAGGCGGAGGCGGGGGCTCATCCACTTTGCGCTCTTGTGCCGGCGGTTCTTCCGGGGGTGGCGTACGCTCGACCGGCCGCTCTTGTGGTTCATCCGCACGCGGCGGCGGGGTTCCGGCACGCGTAGAAGTGCGCGAGTCGGCTCCGTATTCGTCGTCGGGCACGACGGGAACCGGGCGGCGCTCTTGGCGCTCTTCGGGCGCTGTGCGGGTCGGCGTCGGATCTGGGCGTGTGGGCTCCGGGCGCTCCCGCGTCGGCGTAACGGCGGGTACCGCGCGCTTCGGGCGCTCATCTTCCTCATCGCCACCCGCGTCCGCCAAAACGTCGCCAGCATCCGAGTAATCACTCAGCGCGTTGACGGGACTCACGGAAGGCATCGGCTCGAAATCGAAGAAGCCAAAACGCATGTTGGACGGCGTAGGACGACCCTGCGCATCCATCACCATGCCAGGCGTGACCGCTTTGCCGTCCTGCACGCAGGCCATCCAGCCATCCTGGCAGGGTAGCGGCTCGAACGCGTTCTTGAACTGGTACCAGCCCGTGGAGGCCAGCGCGACGCTGGTGACACCCAGCAGACCAAGGGGAATGAGACGGCGCATGACGCTGACTCCTGGTGTCCCGTTACGGGGATGGGCCCTACACCGCGGCCCAAAGGACCGAAGTGTGGCAGCCGATGGTTGGGACCGGCTACCCGTGCCCTCCCGAGAGAGGACACCGATGGTTGCAACCTTTCGGTCACAGGGAGGCGGGAACCCGCCGGACAAAAAGAAAAAAGGGGAAAGGCAACGCCAATCGGCGGTCAGTTTCCTGGACCGGTCGATTCGCGCGGACGGTCGCGACCAAACTGGATGAGCGGCTCTTCGATTTCTTCTTCTTCGAGCTCCATCCGCTTCAAGAAGATTTCGACTTTGTTGTTTCGTTTCCGAACATCGTACGAAATCACCTGCGTGATGAAGCCGGGAGCGGAAATCTCAAAGTGGAGCGTCATGCCCGGCACAAATCGAAGTTCGCTGCCATCCGGAAGGTACAAGATGGAGTCTTCCCATACGCCCGTGACGGAGTTGACGCGCCGACGGTCGGCCTCGTCAGGGTGCCGCACGACCGCGGTGGGGATGGGCGCTTGGGCCTCGTCCATCACCGTGATGCGCACATTGACGCCCTCGTCTTTCTTTCCGCCCGCATTCGCAGGGGTCGAGCCAAGCATCACCGCAGCCATCATGGCCCCGGCCTGCAACCAGCGCGGCCACTTGAAGTTGGTCATTGTCAGCCTCCTGCCGCCAGGAACTTGTCCATGATGCCGCCGTCCGAAGCAGCCCGCGCCGCTTCAGTGTCGCCGGTTTCGAGCAAGGCTCGCGCGGCAGCATCCGAACGAATCGAACCCACAAGAGCTTTCGCTACATCCGGATTTTCTCCGGCAATTAGGTACGCTGCCGTCGCGCGCGCATCCTGAACGCCCGCCTTGGGCCCAATCGTATCGACGCGATCGAAGTCGGACTTGCAAGCGTCCCAATCCTGTTGCAAGCAATGAACCATCGCCTGCACGGCATCCTTGCGCCACTTCATGCCATCGGGAGGGAACGTGAGAAGGTCAAGCAGACCTTGCGCGATATCCGCTTCCCGCACGGAGACTGCGCGGCCTGCCCACAGCAACTGCTGGGACGCTTTGTCTTCGAGGTCTTCGGGGAGGCCACGAACGAGCTCGTCTGCGGACTGCACGGCGACTTTGCGAACGCCGAGCGCCCACAGCGCTTCCGCTTCGCAAAGGCCGGAAACCATTGGGTCTCCACTTTCGAGGCGGTCCAAATAAGCGCGCGCGAGCTCCCCGACCGCGCCACCCGCTCCTTTGGCTTCCTTCAACAAGCCGATGGCATCTTCGGTTTCGCCATCTGCCATCGCGACTTCGGCTGCCAACAGCTTGCCTGCCGGCAGGCCGCTGGCGCGCGCATGAACGCCCACGGAGTCGAGGTCTTCGGCCTCCAAAGCGACAAGCGCTCGACGCAACTTGATCTCGGAGAGGCGCTCCCCTGCAGTGGCTTCCGCCGCAGCGAGGGCGGCGTCAGCAGCGGTGGTATCGCCCTTCAGCAACAAGGCGTAGGCTGCGCCCGTAGCGACATCCACATCGCCGGGGTTCTGCACCTGCGCAGTTTCCCACTTGTCGGCGGCTCCTGGGAGGTCGCCGCTGCGAAGCGATGCTTCCGCTTCAGCGTTGGCCGCACCACCGCCGCCCCCTGAGACCATTTCCATGACGCTGTCGCAGCCGGCCACCACAAGGGTGGAGGCCAACAGGAGCGAGCCCAGCTTGAAGGGTGAACGGGACATCCCTAGCACCTCGATGGTTTCCAAAAGTCGGTAGAAGTGTGCCCGCTGAAGCGGACGAGTGCCAGCATCCATGCGCAAAACACCGTCATAACGGTATTTTTACAAATCGCAAAGACGACACAACATCCGTGCACGCGCCGAGCGTTCCGTGCGTAACGTCATTGGGCCACAGGTTGGCAGCCGATCGACTTCATTGGGACACTTCTCGACACAAGGGGAGTCCACTCGAAAACCACCGCATTGGTCCGTCGAATCGTTGCGACGCAGCACGCGAATCCACGGAGAACCGACGCGCATTCAACCAGACAGACTTCAAGTCGTGCTACACTTGTCGACCGAAGACACCATGGTCCAGAGAGTTGCGGTGCGCCCCTCGCAAGTGCGAGTTGTGCGCCGGCGTTTTGGGACGGAGCACGCATGGCATCCCCCGGCGGACGGGAATCCGCGGTCGACCTCACGCTCCTCCAAGAGCGCAGTGCCGGCACATTTTCCACGGTCTACGTGGCGGAGTCCCGAAGTGAAGGCGGCCTCGCACGAATAGTGGCCGTAAAGCACCTCAAAGAGCAATGGAACGGAACCAACGAGGTTCTCGACCGTACGCGAGACGAAGCACGTCTGCTGTCGCGTCTACAGCACAAAAACATTTTGCGCGTGGAGGCGCTCATTGACCTCGCAGGCCGACCTGCCGTCGTCATGGAGTTTGTCGATGGAGTTGACGTAAAGCAGCTCGCATCGCACCTCGCGGAACAGCACGAAGCCTTCTCCCCGCGCGCGGCCTACCGAATCGCGCTGTGCACCGCAAGCGCCCTCGATGCCGCATGGAACCAGGTTCCGTTTGGCGCTGCGGCGCCGCTTCGCGTCGTCCACCGGGACATCAAGCCATCGAACATGATGGTCAGCAAAGAGGGCGAGCTGAAAGTGCTCGACTTCGGAACGGCGCGGTTCAACCACGAAGCGCGTGTGGCGCATACGGCGATGCTTCGATTTGGCAGCCTTCGCTATATGAGTCCCGAGCGAAAAGAAGGCGGCCGCGGCGACCATGCGGGCGACATCTATTCCCTTGGCTTGGTCCTGTTGGAGCTGCTCACCGGAAAGATTCGGAAAAACCTTCCCGTCGACCGGTCGGCCCACGATGCCGAAATCGCCTCCGCTATCAGCGACATCGACGATACGGGCTTGCCCGATGAGCGCTGGGACAACACACTATTCGAGACGCTCGCACGAATGTGCGCCTACAGCGCGGTCGACCGATTGACGGCGGACCAATGTGTGCCGCTGCTGCGCGCATTCTCGGAGCAGGCGCGCGGGGATTCCCTCGAGGCCCTCGCAAGCCGCGTCGTCGAGCCGCTGGCCGCTGCGACGTATGGCCGCCTCGGCGAGGGTCCCCTGCCCTCCCTTGGCCCGATTCCGACGCCCGACCCCGAAGTGCCGCTGGCGGTCCCATCTGACCCCGCGGACCCCTTTGGCCTGCCCACGGAACGCATCTCGACCCAAGCGCTCGAAGTCCTTCGCGCGAGCGGTCCCGGTGGCACACTGCTGCCCCCGCCGCGCAAAGTGCTGAACGCGCAAACGAACGCGCCCCCTCCGCCCACCGAAGCCCCTGCTGCTCCGCCCGCTGCGACACCGATGTCGGTTGCTCCGGTTGGCGCGCCACCTCCCGCAGCAATCGTCCCGAAACCCAAACCGATTCCTCCTCCTGCTGCCCCAACGAAGTCCGGCGGCAACAAGATGGTCATCATTGCGGCAATCGCGGCATTCATGGTGGTCGGAGGCATGGGCGTCGTGGCCTTGGTTGCCTGGACGCTCATGGGACGCACCAGCGACACGCCTACGGATGTCGTCGAGGAGGCACCCCCGCAGGCCCCTTCGAGCGACGCGGAAGGCCTATCGGTGTCCGTAGCGAGCGCCGATTCCCGCGTACGTCGGATTAGTGTCAAAGACGAGCGCGGCGCGGAGGTGCTGCGCGGGAAACCAAACGCGGAAGGCACACTGCCTGAGGGCGTTTACACCATCGAAGTCAGCATGGTGGGCCGCCCAAATGCAAGCACCACCTTCGAATTGACGACCAAAGTGGCTTGGAAATGCGAGCCCAACGCAACCGGCGACGTATACTGTGAAGCACCGGGTCGTCGGCTCAAGCTCGCACGATGACGCGACCGCCTGTGGCGAACCACCGACTGCGCGTACTGTTTCGAGGGCACCATGCTGGCTCTTCTGCTGTTCGTTTCCCCTGCGGCCCACGCAGCCACCTATGTGGTTGACCCTTCCGGTGGCGGCAACTACACAACGCTGACCGCCGCAATTTCCGCCGCAAGGTCCGGAGACACCCTCACGTTGGTGGCCGGTACGTTCACGGGGCCGTTCGATACGGGCGGCAAAAACCTGACGATTCGGGGCGCAGGCGTTGCAAACACCGTGCTCACCGCGGGTTCGGCGGCAACCGTGCTCACTATCGACAACGGTGAAACGGTCGCGGTCTCGAATCTTGCGATCGACGGCGCAGCCCAAGGCGTCGAGGTTCGCACATCTACGCTGACGCTCACGAGCGTACACGTCACCGACCACGCTGGGCGCACGCCAGGCGCGGGCGTGGGCCTCTACGATGGTGGTACCCTCACCGTCGATTCGTGCGTCTTTGCAAGAAACACGGCGAACACGAGCTACGATGGCGGCGGTATTTACGCCTCCGACTCCACCCTTACAATTTCCAACTCCACTTTTCGGGACAATGCCGGAAATCAAGGCGGGGCAATCTATATCGACAACACCGTAGCAAACTTGACTGATGTTACCGTTGACGGTAATATCGCAAGCTCTCACGGTGGTGGCATTCGCATCCGCTATGACGCATCCTTGGTCGCCGACCGCCTGACGGTCACCAACAACACCTCCGCAGCCCGCGGCGGTGGCTTGAGCGCCTACCAAGCGGACATCGAAATCACCGACGGCGTATTCGATGGCAACTCCGCGGGAACAGCGGGGGGCGGCCTGCACCTCGACCAGACCAGTGCGACGGCGGCCACCATCTCGGCCGAAATCACCAATAATTCCGCGGGTACAACCGGTGGTGGCTTACACGCCGACACGTTGACCCTGTTGTTCGATGGTGAGATTTCCAACAATGCCGCTGCCGATGATAACGATGGCGGAGGCATTTACAGCATCAACGCTGACCTCACGCTCGATGGCGTCACACTCACCGACAATCGGAGTGGCACAGGCGGCGGGATTTTCGCCTTTTACGGCGGCACCATCGACATTCGCAACGCGACAGTCGCGCGAAATGTCGCCGTGCTGTCCGGCGGCGGCGTATATAGCGACGTGGCGGTCGGGCTCACGAACACCGACGTCACGGCCAATGAGGCCGGCATTATAGGGGGCGGCCTCGCGCTCATTTCCGCAGACCTCACCCTTTCTGATGTCCGTCTTGCCGACAACATCGCCGTCAATGGCGGGGGCGGCATTTATGTCTACCACGGCAGTTTGTGGGCAACAGACGGCCTCGACATTCGCGGCGGAAGTGCGGAATATGGCGGCGGAATTGCAGCCATCGGCTCTGGGCGCGAAGAAGTTTCGATTGTCGCACCGGCCACTATCGAGGACAATGTCGCCCAGAAGGATGGCGGTGGGCTTTTTGTCTCCGACCAAGCAAGCTGCACCCTCGACGGAATTGCGCTGATTGGAAACACGGGAGTTTTCGCGGGCGGGGGCGCGCGATTCAGCGGCGTCGCCGACCTTCAAGTCACCCAGGCAACCATTTCGTCGAACACAGCCGAACTTGGCGCAGGCTTGCACTATGCGAGCATCGGGAGCGGAAGCACGGCGTATTCGTCAATTCAAGGGAACACCGCGACCGCATCGGGGGGTGCAATATTCGCCCAAAACCCCGACGGCGCGCACCCCTTCCATCACCTGCGAGTATTGGAAAACTCTGCGCCCGAGGGCGCCGGCATCTATCTATTCAACGACGTCGCCGGCGACCATGCCATTCAGTTTTCCGACATCGTCGCGAGCATGGGTCCCGGCGTATCGATTCGCTCGGCACCCGGCGCGTCGATTCGAAACACAAGCATTGCCCACACGCAAGGCGAGGCAATCGAATCCGACTCCACCAGTGCGCCAACGGTCGACATCGCCTGGAACAGCACGTTTGACAACACGGACCACTACGGAGGCGCGCTCTCGAATCTCGTGGGCACCAATGGAAACATAGAGGGCGACCCCGATTATGCGGGCGTGACAGTCGACGGCAATCCCAACAACGACCTCCTGGTGCCCGGCTCCCGCAGCGCGTTGCGCGACGCGGGCGACGAGATGCTGCGCGACCTTGACGGGAGCCGTGCGGACATCGGCCACTTGGGAGGTCCCGATGCCCTCGACCAAGATTACGACGGTGACGGCGTTCCTGTTTCGGCTGGCGACTGCGACGATGCCAATCCAGCGACCCATCCGGGGGCATCGGAGACTTGGTACGACAACGAAGACGGAGACTGTCTGGGCGGCAACGACTACGATGTCGACCGTGACGGCTATGACAAAGGGCCAGATTGCGACGATGAAGACGCCTCCGTTCATCCCGGCGCCGCGGACACTTCCGCCGATGGCGTCGACCAAGATTGCGATGGCAACGATGGCCCCACCGGTTCCGGCGGCAGTGGAGGAGGCAGCGGGGACGGCGCGACCAGCGACGACGACGACCTCGACGGCGACGGCGTTCCCCAGTCCGAAGACTGCGACGATGCCAATGCGTCCGCGTTCCCTGGAAACATCGAGACATGCGACGACGGATTTGACAACGACTGCGACTCCTATGTCGACGACTTCGATGCCGACTGCGTCGGCAAGTCCGGAGGCGGAGGCTGCATGACCGCCAATGGTGGTCAAAACCGTCACTGGTTCAGCGTTCTCGCTGTGTTCGCTTTCGTCGGGAGCCGCCTTCGCTCTCTACGAAGGCGATAAGCAGCGACCCGCGACAACCAACACCCGCGGGGCAGATTCAGCCGCCCGCACCATCCCGCATTCGCTCGAGCGTGGTCTTGCCGACGCCGGGCGCGTTGCCGACGGCTTGAATAGAAGCGTAGGGCCGGCTTGCCTGCACGCGGTTGAACTCTTGGGTTCGGATTCCGGCGCTATTGAATTGGGCTTGGGTGCCTTCATTGGCAAAGCGAAGGGTCGCGCGGGCCTGGCTATCCGTAAACGTGACGCCGTCTACCGTAACGGTGCGTGGTCCCGCGTCGCGTGGGGGTGGGGTTTCTCGTGGAGGTGGCGTCTCACGCGGGGCCGGCGCTTCTTCCGGGGGCGATGCCTTCGCCTTGGCTTTGGCGCGCGGCGGAGGTGGTTCGGTTGGCGGCGCTGGCGAACGACTCGCCGGTGGACGCGTCGTTTCCGCTGGACCCGGTCTCCGTTCGCGCACCATCGGTACCGTTGCCTCGGCCGTGCCCTCGCCCACCTCCAACGCGACGGTCTGCGGCAGATACCCATCCAGGCGGAGTTCGATGGGCGCGTGAACGCCGTCGACCACGGCGACCGCCCCGTTCCATGGCGTGACCCCCACCGACGCGCCGGACACCCAAATAGACGCGCCGCGCGGCGTGCTGTCCAAGGTCAGCAACATCTCCGATGGCCCCGCTTCTTCCAAAACAGCCGCAGCACCATCGCTCGGCGCTGCCGCTCCTCCCGTCGCAGCAGCTCCCGTGTCGACCGCGCCGTTGAGCACGACCTCCTCCGCCGCTGGTTGCTGGAGAATATGCCAAAGGGCGCCACCGCCACCGATGAAGGTGAACATGCCCAAGAGCGCCGCAGCAACCGCCTTGAGGTCCGACGCTGTGGAGCTCGGTGGGCGCGACTTTTTGGCGGGCGCCTCGGCAGGCGGAGCGACCGGCGCCGGTCCCGCCACCTCGGACGCTTGGACCGTCGGTTCCAACACCGCCACCACAGGCGGCGCGCGCAATGTAACGAGAACACGCTCAAGTTCAACAATGAGCGCGTCTGCGTCAGGGAAGCGGCGGTCGGGCTCTTTCTCCATGAGCCGCCGTACAATCGCTTCGATTTCGGGCGCGACCACCACATCGGGTGCCCGTTCGGACATCTCCGGGAAGGGGTCCTTGACGTGCGAAAGCGCGAGCGCCATTGAGTTGCGCGAATAATACGGCAATTGGCCCGTCAAGGCCCGGTACATCATAACGCCCAGTGCGTAAAGGTCGGAACGGGGGTCGGCATCGAGCCCACGAACCTGCTCCGGCGATGCGTAATGGGGCGTACCCAAGAAGCTCCCCTCGCGCGTAATTTCGGTCACCTCGGGCATATCCGACTTGACCAGCCCGAAGTCGAGGAGCTTCGCGACTTCCCGGCCATCATCGCCCGGCGTCACTTGCACGTTGCCTGGCTTTACGTCGCGATGCACCAAACCGGCGCGATGGGCGTGCCGCAAGCCACGCGCGATTTGCGCAAAGAGGTCGAGCACGCGCTCAGGGTCCATCGGACCTGGCTTCATGAGGTCCTTGAGGCTATTTCCTTCGACCAACTCCATCACGATAAAGCAAGTGCCATCCTCGTCCTGACCGTAATCGTGAACCGTTACAATGTTGGGATGCGAAAGCGCCCCCGCCAAGGAGGCCTCGCGAAAGAAGCGCTCGCTGAACTGTTCGCCACCGGACTCGGTTTCAAGCTCTGGACGCAGCAACTTGACGGCCACCGAGCGCCCCAAGCTAAGTTGCGTGCCGACATAAACGCGCCCTGTCCCTCCGCTGCCTACTGCGCGTTCGAGACGATACTGGCCGCCGAGGATTTGCCCGATAAATGGGTCTTTTCGCTGGGGCTTGGGCTCATTGGCTGCGCGCGCGGCAACCGTCGGTGCGGCGCCCGTATACTGCGGGGGAACCACGACCGTTTTGCCACCGGTTTCCTCGTTTTCAAGGATGACTTCGTCGGTTTCGGCTTCTACATCCGACGACGGTGGACGGCGGTCTGACATGACGCGACTCCAGAATCGCTCCCATTCTGCTCCGGCACGCTCCATCAGAGAACACGCCCGAGCAGAACCAGAATGAAACTAACCTTGCCACGGAATCAGGTGAAGGTCACGAATCAGGCCCTCTTCCTCATCGTCGTGCGCGGCATCAAACCGCACCCGAACATAATCCCGCGACCCGATATCTTGCCCATCGCCCTCGGGTACAGCCTTTTCCGCAAGGGCGTCGCGAAACACGAAGTCGTCAGGGTAGACAAATATCTGCCCCACCTCATCCAAGATGACCTGCTCACCGTTCAGCCCACGAATCCACAATTGGTGGCGCCCATCATGGAAAACGAGGCCCCGATAGCGGCGAAGGGCGTCGAGCAGCCGGTCGCGCGGAATTTCCACCGCGACTCGATCGACCGGCTGCGGCAACTGGATTCCTTGCACCCGATCGGTCAGCTGCTTGTAAAGCACCTTGAACGGTGCATCGACGCATGCAACCAGCGAAAGGAACGCTGACTCCAGTTGGTCCATCGGGACACTGACAACCAAGCGGGTCATCCCCCCATGGAGTACTTCTGGACGATAGTACGACGACGGCACGAACCCATCGGGCCGTCCTTGTCGGTCGACTGACTCGGCTTTGGGTGGAAGCGTATCGGACATCAAACCTCCCGAAGCCCCACTCGTATCCCGTGCGGCCTGTTCGCCCACTTACCCATTCGGACCCTTCGCCTTATGTCAACCCCACCATCTCTTCCTACCCACTACCGCGTGCGCGATGTCTTGATCGAACCGAACGTGGTTCTCGCACCGATGGAAGGAGTAACGGACCTCACATTTCGACGATTGATTCGACAGATCGGCGGTGCAGGGCTGACCTACACCGAGTTCATCCCGAGCAAGGCGATAGCGGGCAGTCGAAGCACAGCAAAATGGCACGAAATCGCCGAGTTCGACGAAGACGAACGTCCTATCGCGATTCAAATCTACGGAAAAGAGCCCGACATCATGGCCGAGGCGGCACGAGCGGTTCAAGACATCGGCGCGACCATCGTTGACATCAATATGGGCTGCCCGAGCCGCAAGGTTTGCGCCCACTCCGGCGGTTCTGCCCTGATGGCGGACCCAAAGCTCGCTATCGACATTGTACGGGCGGTGCGCAAGGCCATTCATGTTCCCCTGACCGTAAAGATGCGCTCGGGTTTTGACGGCGAGAATCGAAATGCGCCCGCGTTGGCCCGCATGTGTCAAGAGGAAGGAGCGGAGGCCATTACCATCCATTGGCGTACCCGCGCCGACCTTTATGGCGGCACACGCGCCGTCGACAAAATCCGCGAAGCGGTGTCCCTCTTGCGAATACCTGTGGTTGGGAATGGTGATGTTATCGACATTGCCAGCGCGGAGGCCATGTTTCACGACACGGGCTGCGCCGGCGTTATGGTGGGTCGGGGCGCGATGCGCAATCCGTGGGCCATTCGCCAAATCGCCGACTACCTCGCTGGCCGCCCGATTACCGAAGTGAGCGCATCCGAAAAAGAGCGCGTCTTGTTGTCGTTTCTCGACGACCTCCGCCGGCGCTCCGGCCGGGACATCGGCGCACTCGGCCGATTCAAGAAGGTCGCCAATCACTTTGTGCAGGGACTTCCCGAAGGACAAACACTCCTTCGCCAGCCCTTGTTGCGCTCTCGAACCCCCGACGAGGCCATTCATGTGGCGCGGGGATACTTCGACCGCCTGCGTGGCTACGAGGCCGGTGACCTCCACGCCTTCGCGCAGGAGCAAGGCGCACTCGCCTAATCGGCTTCACGCCCTGCCGTACGTTGCGCGATGCGCTTCTCCATCGTCCGATGGGGAATGCCGGCTTCGTCAAACGGCGCGCCTACCGTTTGGTAGCCCAGTGATACATAAAAGGGAATGGCGTCTTCTTGCGCGCCCAGGCGGAGCAACGTGCAGCCTTGCGCCACCGCAAGGGACTCCAACGCGGCCATCAGGCGCGTCCCCAGGCCCAAGCGCCGTCCGCGCGCTAGCACCGCGACCCGCTCCACCTTCCCCACCGAATCGCGCGCCGACCCAAGCCATCGAATCCGCGCAGCCCCCATCGCGACACCGTCGACCACCGCGAGCACATGCATGGCCACAGAGTCGCGGCCGTCCTGCTCGATGTCCGTGGGTACGCCTTGCTCGTGGACGAACACCTCGGTGCGCACCTGTTGGGCGGTCAGTAAGCGCGGGTCGTGTCCGTCAAACGAGGACACGTCGACTCTGTTAGTCGTTGATTTCATAAACAAACGCGGTTTTGCCGACCAGCACGCGGTCCCCGTCCTTCAATGGACGGCGCTGTTCGACCTTTTCGTTGTTTACCTTGATCGGCGCCCACCAAGTCCCGCGCTTGACGGAGTGCTTGCGACCGTCCCACACGACTTCTGCTGCGACGCCCCAGGTGAACCACCCTTCCACCTGAATCATGCCGGCGGTGCCAAACGTCAAAGCGCGGTCTTCCGGATACCAGAACCGGCGCGGGTCGGATTCAAGTCGGAGGCGGGCTGTCTCGACCAAATGGCTCTCTTCTTGGAGCCGCTTGAGCGCATCGGGTGTGAGCGCGAACGTTGCGGCGCCATCGTCGAGAGAGATGCTGCCTGGCGTGTACTCGGGCAGGTACTCTACGAACCGACCCTTATAGAAGCGCTCTTGCTTGCCGTCGCCAAGGAACACCATGCTGAACTTGCCGACCTGCACTTCGTCGCCACTCTTTAGCGTGGCCGACTCCACCTTTTGGCCGTTGACCAAAAGGCCCGACTTGCTCTCGCCGTCGGCGATGGTGACAACTTGTCCCGCTACGGAAATCGTCCCGTGCTGCCGGCTGACGGAAACATTGGGCAATACGAGCGCGCAGGTGTTTTCCCGCCCGAAGATGGTGTCACCTTCGGGCAGCTCAAACCGCTGGTTTTTCGACATCGTCGATTTGATGATCATCCGGGGCACCGGAAACCTCCTGCCAACCATGACGCGCAACCAGCGATTTGCTGTGCGCGACGGGATATGTCACAAGCCAAGGAAGTGTAACCCAAAGAGGGTGATAAAAGGACGCAGGAATGTACTGCGGTGGCGCAGGGTTCTAGCCAGATGTTTCGTCGACATCGGCCCCTTGCATGCTAGGAGATTTCCCCCACTCGAGAGCGCTCGCCATGCCCATGGACCCCGAAGCCCCTTCCCCGACGGAGCACACTGCCACCGACGCCGGTCGCGTCTCTCGCAAAGAATTTGAAGCGCAGCTTCGATTTTTGCGGCAGGAAGAGCGAAACGTGGCGCTTCCCGGGCTTTTGCTTTCGTATTTGGGCGTGATCGGTATTCTCCTGCTTCCGCTCGCGGTCGATTGGCGGGTTTGGGTCGCGTTTCTTCCCTTGATGGGCTTTTTGCAGTACCGCATTGTGATTAGCGGCCATGAGGCTGTTCACGCCACACTTGCGTTCCCCCGCCAGCTCAACGAAGTCCTGGGAGTCGTGGGCCAAGCCCTCGTGGGTGTGAACTTCACCGCGTATCGCCTCCAACACCTCGACCACCACAAAGTGCGAACCCGCGGGGAAGACCCCGATGGCCATATTTATGGCTGGGTCGTGGAGGCGCCCCCTGGCCTGCCGCGCCTCATGGTCCTGCTGTTCGGCACATTGGTTGAAATTGTCATCAAAGTTTACCAAAAAGGGACCGGAGGAATCGGCAACCGCGACCAGCACAGCGAAAAAATACAAAAAGAAAAGCGCCGCGACAGTCTCTTGGTCATTGGAGCGCAGCTTTCACTCATTGGCATCTGTTGGTCCACCACTGGCTACTTTTGGGGATACTTGGTCCTTTGGATTGCCCCACTTTTTGGCATCGCCGTCTTTCTCAACCGATGCCGAATCGTGGTTGAGCACGGCCTCGCACAGCTCATCGCACAGAAATTGCCAGGCGGCTTCCAGGAATTTGGCGGCCTGCGGATTCCCACCGTTGACTTGGTCCCCAACACGTTTGAGCGCGTCTTGTTCGCGCCCTTCTTGTTCAACTACCATTGCTGCCATCACTTGTTCATGACGGTGCCACACTACAATCTCCCGGCGCTGCGCGACCTCCTTCGTTCCCAAAAGTTTAGCGGCTACCACGAAATCCACGGCAGCTACCTTTCTGCCCTCAACCGCTGCATTTTTGAACCCGGCGTCGCCGCGAAAGTGTCGCCCCAGCAAACGTCCTGAACTGCACGCTGGACCCGCCTATCCGCCGACACACGACGAAACCCAACAACACTTGTATTCTATTGGGAGTGAGATGCTCGGACATGCACTATTGCTTGCGCTGGCCTCGGTAACCGCGCACGGCGACGAACCAACTCCTGCGTCCGACGCGGAGACAAGCCCGGATGAGCACAAGCAAAACGTCGTCGTGAGGCTAATTTACACCGCAGACCGCCACGGGATTGGAACCGGAGCCGCGCCGGACGACCTCCTTCGACGGCTCCTCGCGCGCAGCGGCCCTGGCGGGTACGAGGTGCAGTCGGTTCACGTTGAGCACGGCATTCTCGTTCAAGGAAACTTCCTCTTGGACGCAGGCGGCACGATGGCCCAAGCCATCGCGTTCTTGAATGGCAACGCCATCGCTTGCGGAGGTCCAGAACCACTGACTGCACGCTCGACCGACCGTGACCACCTGTTCCTGCCCGGCACAACGAACGCAGATTGGGCGCCCGGCGCGCAACATGCCGCTTATGTGCGCACATGCACGCATCCAAGCGGCCAGACGGCACTTCTGGTATCCAGTCACAACACATCTTCCCTCCCCGATTGGCAACAGAACCACTGGGAAACACGCCGTGCGTTGCGTGGACAGCTCACCCGAGATGGCGTCGCTCAGCCGTTTCTCGCGGTGGCCCAACCACGAGGCGACTCCAGCCGAAGCCAAGCCCGCGTGTTGGCACTTCAATCCGGCGCAGAGCGCTTCAATGGACCCTCCACTCTCGGACCCATTGTCGCCCGCGTCAACGTCGATGCAGGCTCGTTCTTGGACGGCGCGAGCAGCGTCATCGACGGTGCGCTCTCGCTCCACCGTCCCGCGGGTATCGAGATGCTGGCCGCCCGCGCGCCCGTTGCGCTCGTGCCTGGCCTCACCGAGCTTGTCGCGGGCCCCGCATCGTTCTTCCAAGAAGTGGAGGAACGGGGTCTGCCGTATACCGCGACCAACTGGGCCACCGAACACGCACATCTCGAATTACCTCCGTATATTCTCCAGGATGTCCCCACAGACGGGGGAGATGTCCGCATTGCTTATGTCGGGGTGCTGGACCCCGACCTGCACCGGCGCCTCCCTGCTATCGCCAAAGACGGCGTGACCATCGGTGACCCCGTCGTCGCGCTCCAATCGACGATTGACGGGCTCCATGCCCTCGCAGCTCCTCCCCACGCGATTGTCGGCCTCACGACGGGGAACGGAGCACTCCAAGAGCACATTCGCCGCGAAGTCCGTGGTCTCGACCTCCTTATCGGCGACAGCTCGATGGCGACCCTTCGAACGACACGCCGACTGGTAGAGCTACGCCCGCTCACAGCCAGCGAAAAAGGCGCCGCTGTCACACTTCCGAGCGATGGCGTCGCCAGCGTCGACCTCGTATTTGACGAAGCGTCTCGCCGCCTCGCTGCTATCGAAATCGTCCCCGAACCCATCACGCCCGCAATGCCCTTGGACCCCGTGTCCGCTTCGGCCATTATGGATGTACGGGCGCGCACCTACCCTGCCCTTGAAGTGCCCCTGCTGCCCGCTCCTGCAGAAGCGCCCCTCTCGCCGTGGTCCCCCCCACGCTGGCACACGCTCGTGTGTGAAGCCACGCGTAGCGGCAGCAATGCAGACATCGCAATATTGGACGAACTGCCCAGCCCGCCGCCGATTCCCGGTCCCCTCACCGAGCTGGCCGCCCTAGACGGCCTCGCGACCCTCGACACCCTAGAGGTCCACGCAATCCCCGGCAACCAGCTCCAGCGTCTATCCGACCGCCTCGACGGTATGGACCTCATCGTCTGTGGCATTTCGCCCGGCCAAAAGGTGTCCAAAGTAGGCCCACGGTGGCTCGACCCCGACCGTGTCTACACCGTGGTGACCACGCCCCAGGCCACCCAAGGCTCGTCGCTCGGCGACGTTCTCAAGGCCTTCGAAAGCCGCCGTCTCCTCGACCCCAACCCCGTCGTGGCAATAAACTCCGAAGATGGCCAGGCAGTGACTCTTCGAAACACGAGCTTGCAGCGTTTCCGCGCGCTCCGTGACGCACCCGATGTCGGCATCGCCAACATCGAAGCGGAGTTGCTCCAGCGAGGCCCCCAGGAATGGGAACCGCTTTGGTTGTTGCGGGCGCGTTCGTTGGGCGTCAACACGCAAACGTTTTCCGGCGTCGACACGCCCATCTACGCCGCAGTCCCCGAAACGCTCGCGACATCGCCATCGAGCTTTACATTTGGCGGGTCCGGCGACCTCGCCGTCGAATATTCTGGTCCCCATTTGTGGAGTGACGTGCGCAGCCAGATGGCATTCACGCGAATTCGGGCGGGCGACGAAGACCCCGAGGAGCTCGCCGACGACCTGGTATTGTCCACATCCCACGGCCTGCCCGGCGCAGCCGTTGCGCTCACGCCCAGCTTACGGTGGATGCCCTACACCGAAGTGTTTTATGATTCGGAATGGACCCCCATTTCTGTCGCCGATGGCGGTTCCGGTCTTCGCCAAGCCGACCTCAGCCTTGTGCTCGGCATAGCGGCGCTTCGCACGGGCCCGTTGATGACCCTCAAGACAGGCGGATTTGTCAATCGCGATATGGCCCAGTTGGACGAAAAACCACCCGAATATGGTGGACGGCTCGACTGGGAAACTGCCGTCGTATTCGGGCCCGGCCTCAAGTGGACCACCACGGGCGCTGCGTTGTTGTGGGCGAACACCCCGGACGACGACCCGAGCGACCTTCGCTTTCGCGTACTGGCGGATACCACTGTCGCATTGCCACTCTCTCGCGCGCTCCAGGTGGGCGTGTTCGCACAAGGCTTCGCGCTGCAAGGCCGCACGCCCGCCAATGACCAAATCGGTTTCAGCCACACCCTCGGCGCAACGTTGAACGCCAATGGCGCGTTTCGCCTTTGAGCGCCCGCCCCCACGGCGCCCACGTATCGTCGACGGAAGAATGCGAATCTCACGCACTGGCTATGCCCCGTCGCCCACAAACTCGATAACTGCACACATTCGACCGGGAGACACTCCGCCGTGAACGCCCCCACCCAACCCGCAGTGTTGATCGTCCTGCTCACGCTCGCGAGTCTTGTTGTGGTTATCGCCGGTCTGCAGGCTGCGAGCCAGATTCTTCTGCCAGTGCTCTTCTCCGGGTTTTTGGCGATTCTGTGTCAGCCGATGGTCCAGCGCCTGCTGAACTGGCGCGTACCGAGGGTGTTGGCCGTCCTTGTCGTCGTATTCGCGCTCTCCGGCGCACTCTTGGGATTGACCGCGCTACTGGGCGACTCTGTACGTCAGTTCACTGCGACGATTCCCCAATACCAAGGCCGACTCGACGCGCTGGTTGACGACGCGGTGGCAACACTGACCCGTATTGGGCTTCCCCCTCCCCCGTTGGAAAAAGGGGGCTCCCTCGTCGACCCGGGCGCCTTGCTGACCGCGCTCGGGCAGACCTTGAGCGCTGTGTTGACCGTGCTTTCGAGATTGGCGATTGTGGTCATCACCACGGCGTTCATACTTCTCGAAGCCGCCGAGCTGGACCACAAAGTCAAGGTAGTCTTCGGAGAAAACTCCGCCATCACCCGCAGCCTCGTCGAAGGCGCGAGCACGGTCCAACGCTACCTCGCAATCAAGACGGTCGCGAGCGTCGCGACGGGCGTATTGGTGGGCATCATCAACGCTATCTTTGGCCTCGACTTCGCCGCGCTTTGGGGCGTCGTCGCGCTGCTGTTCAACTATGTCCCGAGCATTGGAAGCATCGTCGCTGCGCTTCCTGCGGTCACCCTCGCGTTTGTGCAGCTGGGGTTCGGACCCGCCGTGGGCATCGCGGTGGGCTATATCGTGGTCAACGTCAGTATCGGCAATATCATCGAACCACGCGTGCTGGGGCGCCGCTTGGGCTTGTCACCGCTCGTCGTGATTCTCAGCCTCTTTTTCTGGGGATTTGTGTGGGGACCGGCTGGAATGTTGTTGAGCGTTCCGATGACCGTTGTCCTCAAGCTCCTGCTCGAAGTCACGCCCGGCGGAAATCGTGTTGCAGTGTTGCTGGGCCCCGCGCAGGATGCCGAGGTCGCGATGCGGCGCGCGTTGGTTTCCCAGCCCGACCCGCCAGAATGAAAATCGCCTTCAACGGTAGGCTTTCGGGCCCCATGCGGAATTGCCTGCCACCGATTCGCCACATACACCCATTTTTGTCATACTCTGATTGTTCACAGACCCATCGTGGGGCAGCGCAAGCGCCCCACACGGAGACTTCGGATGGCACACGAGACCCTCGGCCGGATGTTCCTTCAACGTGTGAAGGAAAGCGCCTCCAACGTCGCAATTCGCGCCAAAGATGGCTCGGGAACGTACGTTGACACGACCTGGAAACAGCTTGGCACCCGCATGGAGCGGATTGCAGCCGGTCTGCTGACGGCGATGGACAACCTTCCCCATCACGCAGCGATTGCGATTCTCGGCAACACAAGCGCAGACTGGATTGCCTGCGACTTCGCGGCGCTCTCTATTTCCCTGCGTACAGTTCCGGTGTACGCAACACTGCTCCCGCCGGAAATCGGCTACCTCCACGTTGACACGGAAGCGGTCATCGCTATCGTGGAGAACAAGTCCCAACTAGAAAAGGTACGCGAAATCCGTGGTGGCTTCGAGTTCTTCGACACCAAGTACACCGCCGACCAAGTCAAGCTGAAGCACATCGTCGTCATGGACCCCAAGGGCATCGACCCCGCCGACGACTGGGAGAGCCTCGCCGACCTTGAAGCGCGCGGCGGACGGATGCTCGAACAAACCCTCGCCGAGCGCGACCGTCGCACCAAAGACCTTCAGCGAGGCGATACCGCCACGTACACCTACACAAGCGGCACCACGGGCCCCCCCAAGGGCGTCATCCAGACCTCCGGCAACATGTTGGCGATGCTCGAAGCCGTGGAAGAATGCGGCGTAATTACGGCCAAAATGCAGGACGGCGGCCTGTTCTTGTTCCTGCCTCTTGCGCACTCCTTTGGCCGCCTCATCGAGCTTGCAGGCCCCTACTTCGACGCGCCTATCGTCATTTCGAGCGTGCCCACCCTCGGCGACGACCTTCGCGCGAGCCGTCCGGGCTTCTTCCCCGCCGCACCGCGCGTGTTCGAGAAGATGAAGTCCCGCATCGAGTCGACCGTCGCGAGCGCGCCGGCGACCCGCCAAAAGATTTTCCACTGGGCGCTCAACGCAGGCAAGGCCACCGTTCCTTACCGCATGACGGGTCAGCCGATTCCCGCATGGACGCAGCTCATGTACAACCTCGCCGACAAGGTGGTGTTGTCGAAACTTCGCGACAAGCTCGGTATGGACCGTGCCGCGATTCTTTTGTCCGGTTCGGCACCGCTGTCTGTCGAAGTCCATGAGTTCTTCTTGGCGCTTGGACTGGACCTTCTCGAAGCCTACGGCCTCACAGAGACCTGTCCTGGCCTCACGTCGAACCTCCCCGGCCGCATGAAGCTTGGAACCGTCGGTCTCGCGTTCCCGAATGTGCAGATTCGCATTGCGGATGACGGCGAAATCTTGGCGAAGGGTCCAAACATCACCGCGGGCTACCTGAACCGCGAAGACGCCACGGCAGAGGCGTTCGACGACGCGGGCTGGTTCCACACCGGCGACCTCGGTTCGAAGGACTCCGAGGGCTTTGTAAAGATTACTGGCCGCAAAAAGGAGCTCATGAAGACCTCCGGCGGCAAATACATTGCGCCGGCCAAGCTCGAAGGTCTGCTCAAGAACATGCCTATCATTCAAGAGGCAGTCACCGTCGCAGACACGCGCAACTTCGTCACCGCGCTGGTCGCCGTTGACCCCGAAGAGCTGGCCGAATGGGCCAAGCAAACGGGCAATGCCGCCGACCCACAGTCGGACGCTGTGAAGGCGGCAATTCAGGCACACCTCGACGAGTGCAATACCAAGCTCGCGAGCTACGAAACCATCAAGTATTTCAGCGTTGTGCCTCCCATGACCGTTGACAGCGGACTCTTGACGGCCTCGCTCAAAGTGAAGCGCAAGGTTGTCTACGAGCGCTACGCCGACACGATTGAAGAGATGTACAAGCGAAAGAAATAGCGCCCGCCCCAAAAATCAGGACCGCGAAGGCACTGTCTTCGCGGTCCTTTTTGTTTTCTGACCAGCGTCGCGGCTCGCGGCTACCGAATGTCGGGCACGACGGAATCGACCGCTGCACGCAAGCTGTCTGGACCTTCGTCGCCGTGGCGAAGCTCCTCCCGTTTGGCGGCCAATTCGGCAAACAAGGAATGGGCCACCTCACGAGAAATCGCGCCTTCATCGACTGCGTGGCGAAGTGCTTCCTCCTCGACAACCAACAAGTGAAGCGCTGCATTTTGGAGTCGCTCCACCTCCATTTCGGGACCGGCAAGTCCGTCCGCCCGTGCGATTTCGTCCGCCTTCCGCTGCCGATACAAGGCCGCGAGGCGGTCGGCGGTGGTAGCGGTCAACGCGCCTACTTCCCGCTGCTTTTCGACCTCGTGTAGCGCCTCGGCAGCCATCCGCGCCCGCGCCCGCGCAACGTCGACCGCATCTTGCGTATGAGCCGTTCCCGCAAGCCCAAGGAGGCGCAGAAGGGGGCCCATGGTCAGTCCTTGCAAGAACAAAGAGCAGCTCACGACCCCAAAAACCAGCAGCAGGAGTGTGTTTCGCGGTTCCCAATCGACGGGAAGCCCCACCACCAACACCATACTCAAGCTGCCACGCAGACCACCCCAAACCAACACATGACGCCAAGCGCGCGGGATTCCTTCACTTCCGAGCCGCGGACCCAACGGAGCCAACGAATACACCGCCACTGCACGGCCCGCGACCAGCGCCACAAAGACGAGCAGCACGGGTACCGCAACGCCCCACAACTGCGGCACATCCAGTTCTAGGCCAACCAGCAGGAATACCATCGAGTTGCTAAAAAACGCCAAAAACTCCCAAAAGTCAGCAATCGCGAGGCGTGTAGCCGGGCTCATGCCGAACCGAGACCCGAAGCTACCCAACGTAATGCCCGCCGCAACACACGCCAAAACGCCCGACGCATGCACATGCTCGGCCAACAAAAACGAGCCATAGGCGAGCACAAAGCTCAGGGTGGTTTCCACGAGCCGGTCGTCGATTTGCCTCGTCAAAACGCTAATTGCACCGCCCAGTGCCGCCCCAATCGCAAGTCCTGCTCCGACCATCCAAACAAATGTATGCACCGCAAACCAAATGCCCTCTGCGATGCCATGAATCTCATGGGCAGCGCCATGGCCGGTAGGCACCGCAAGAGTCGCAGCGACGATAATGAACGCGACCACGGCCACGCCATCATTGAGCAAGCTCTCCCCTTCTACCAAGAGGTAGAGCCGCCGGTTGACCCCCAAACTGCGAAACAAAGAGAGCACAGAAATCGGGTCGGTAGCGGCGACCATCGACGCCAAAAGAAAGCACGCGCCAAGCGTAAGAGACAAACCGGCGGCCCACATCAACGGCCAGGCCAAGATGGCGGTCACAACCACCGAAATCAAGACCCCTGGGACGGCGAGCAATAAAATTACGCCCGCATTTCGCCGAAACTTCTCGAACTCGACATGGTATGCGGCCTCAAACAACAACGCGGGCAAGAAAATGGCCAACAAGAGGTCAGGCGTAAGGTGGATGTCCGCTAACTCCGGTATTCGCGCGAACCCCAGCGCGATTCCGGCCACTACCAACGCCAACGTATAGGGCAAGCGTAGCCGTCGCGCGCCCATTCCGACGACAGCGGCCACCATGAGCAACACCAAGCCTTGAAATACTGCCAACTCCACAAACTCTCCTTGCGTCGGCACCCACGCGGCAACGCCAAGCAAACACAATACTACTGCCAGAACACAGCCCGACCCACGATTCTTAGCCCGAATTGCGGACTTTTTTCACGCGTGGTTTGGCCTTCGCTGCGTTGTCTGTTGATGGGGGTGCCATCGCCCACGAACAAATCGGGCAGGCCTGGGCGTCGTGCCGAAGCGCGGGACAGTATTCTCGCCCAAAGAAGATGATTTGCAGGTGCAACCGGTTCCATGTCTCGGGCGAAAAGCTTCGCTTGAGGTCGCGCTCCGTCTCTGCAACGTTCTTTCCTTTCGACAAGCCCCACCGTGCAGCCAAACGGTGAATGTGGGTGTCGACGGGAAACGCTGGAACACCAAAAGCCTGCGCCATGACCACACTGGCCGTCTTGTGGCCCACACCCGGAAGCGCCTCCAGCGCATCCATGTCGGCGGGCACCGTTCCCCCATGCCGCTCCAACAACAACGACGCCATTTTTTGGAGATTCTTCGCTTTCGTCGGCGCCAAGCCAATTGCGCGAATGTACTCCCGAATTTCGTCGACCTCCATGGCCGCCATCTCGACCGGCCCTGGCGCCCGTGCAAACAACGCTGGCGTGACCTCATTGACCTTCTTGTCCGTCGTCTGCGCTGACAACATGACAGCCACCAACAACGTGAAGGGGTCCGCGTGGTCGAGCGGCACAGGCGTCTCGGGATAAAGCGCGTCGAGCTGCTGCTGAATCCGCGCGCAGCGCTGTTCGTAGGACATCCCCATGGCTCAGTTCACCGCGTAGGGTTGGGCCAGCGTGAACGGAGCGACTTCGGCGTCAAACTCCTCGCCGGACGCCGTCACCATCTGAAACGAGCCATGCATCGTCCCCACGACCGTCTCGATGGGGCAACCGGACGTGTAGACATACGACTGACCGGGTGCGATTCGCGGCGTTTCTCCCACCACACCCGGCCCACGAACGTGCTCCTCGACGCCATGAAAGTTTGTGATGATCCAATGGCGCCGCAACAACTGCACCATCTCGCTCCCTTCGTTGGTGAGCGTCACTTCGTAGGCATACATCCAATAATCATTCGCGGGATCTGAATGGTCTGCGAGAAACACGGTCCTTACGGACACCCGAACGCCCCGCGTGACAGCTTCGCTTCCGATACTCCACTCCATATGTACCTCCGACCCTCTGCTTACCCCGATGCCCGTGACGCAGGCCGAAAAATCGGTCACATTGTTCGTGGTGCAGTCCGGAGACCCAATGAAACGACCAATCTCTTCCGCATTCCCCGCATTTGGGGCCATCCTCGCCGTAGGAGTGGTTTGCTCAGCATGCGGTCCCAAGATTGACGGCACATGGGAGCTAGTCGACACGACTTGGACTGCCCTGCACGTCGAGTCCAATGGTGTCGAGCGTTCGCTGGCGGTCACTCTCGACCTTTCCCGCGATGGTGACGACATTTCCGGCACCGTCTCTATGTCGACAACCGAAACCATCGACGGTGAAACTACTACTGAATCAGACGAAGGCGAAATTGTCGGGAATGTAGAATCTGACGGAGGCTTTGAGCTCTCGGCATCCGATTTTTTCGACCTTGACTGCGATGTCGACGGCGACCGAATGGTCTGCGACGACTCCGACCTCGACGATTGGGAATTCGCGCGCATCGATAAATAGCGCCCCCTATCGTCGACATCGTCCGCCACGCAAAAGAGGGCCGCTGGGGCCCTCTTGGCGACGCGCAGCCCGGTCAGTCGTTCGCGCGGTCCAGGGTCACTGCGCGGCGTCGACGGGTCCCCAATGCCAGCGCGCCCAACAACAAGGGCATCCAAAGCGCGAGTCCCGACCGCTGCGGCGACGACGCGCACCCGCAGCTTGGGTCACCCTTCCCGTCTTCTGAGGCCAGGTCCCCATTGAGGCCATCGACGGACACCTCGACGTCGACATTTTCATTTCCATCGCCCAATGCGGAGTCTGTCTCGCCGGTAATTCCGTTGGTATCTTCGCCATCGGCGCCCGCGCTGCCGTCACTGCCGGTGCCATCGGCGCCCGCGCTGCCGTCACTGCCGGTGCCATCGGCGCCCGCGCTGCCG
>CAZCUX010000005.1:0-696 GCA_964502005.1 uncultured Enterobacterales bacterium | reverse complement strand
TCACTGCCGGTGCCATCAGCGGCACCACTTCCGCCGTCCGAAGACCCACCAGGCGTCGTATGCGGGAAAGAGCCAGCGCCATCGTCGAGGACACCGTCCCACGCCCCCCCTTCTCCGTCACTTCCGCCGGAGCCGTCCGACCCGCCCGTCGAACCGCCAACGGAACCGCCGGTGTCCCAACCGCCCGTGTCAGACGAACCGCCCGTCGAGCCGCCCGTGCTGCCGCCCGTGCTGCCGCCTGTCGAACCGCCTGTCGAACCGCCTGTCGAACCGCCCGTGCTGCCGCCCGTAGAGCCGCCCGTGCTGCCGCCCGTCGAACCGCCGGTAGAGCCGCCCGTCGAACCGCCTGTCGAACCGCCGGTGTCCCAACCGCCGGTGTCCCAGCCGCCCGTATCCGTCGTTCCACCTGTGGAACCGCCCGTGCTGCCGCCCGTAGAGCCGCCCGTCGAACCGCCCGTGCTGCCGCCCGTGCTGCCGCCCGTAGAGCCGCCCGTCGACCCGCCGGTGGAGCCGCCCGTCGAACCGCCTGTCGAACCGCCGGTGTCCCAACCGCCGGTGTCGGCACCGCCCGTATCCGTCGTTCCACCTGTGGAACCGCCCGTGCTGCCTCCCGTCGAACCTCCGGTGGAGCCGCCCGTCGAACCTCCTCTCGAGCCGCCCGTGCTGCCGCCGGGGGAGCCGCCGGGGGGGGCGGCG
>CAZCUX010000004.1:0-405407 GCA_964502005.1 uncultured Enterobacterales bacterium | reverse complement strand
CCCCCGATTCGATGCCGGCCGGGGTGGTCCAAGACCACCCAACCCCCCGATTCGATGCCCTCCGGGGTGGTCCACGACCACCCACCCCCCCGATTCGATGCCGCGGTATGATACAGCCCTTGGACAACACCCCGGAGAGGCTGTGGTCCCTGCGCTGATGATTTTGGCCGCCATCGCGACCGACCCTGCGTCGACCGAGGCGCCCCCCGCCGCGCCGGCGCCCCCCGCCCCACGGGCGCCCGGTGCAGCGTTGTTGGACCGCGTACGCCCCCACGACTACCTCGCCCTTGGCTGCATCGGCGCGCCGCTGGCCGAGCCGGTGCAACTGGTGAAGGCAATGGGCGTTCGACCTTCAGCAATCGTCGCCGGTCCATTGGGGCAGACATGGTGGCTCGCCGCCCAAGACACAAGCGAGCACCCGCAAGGCGGCCTCACCACCCTCCACGATGGCGACGACCCCGCCGTTTGGGTGCAAGTGAACGGCAGTCCACCCCCGCTCTCTTTGGGCGACCGATGGACGGGACATTGGCTCGACAGTCCGCGCCTCGCCGTTGAGTCTGCGGACATGCTGCGTGTGAGCCCTCATGGTCGCGCGCCCACCGCACGCCCCCGCCCCCTCTCCCTCGTGCTCGCCCAAGACCCGCTCCCTGCCACGGGCTGCGCGGCATGGTCCCTCCAGTACGACATTCACGGCCGTCCGGTCGAGCAGCTCCTCGCCTTCGACACAACCTCCGCCCACCTCCGCACCGTCGCAAACAGCGTGCGGGCCGGGGATACCGGCGAACGCACCGCGATACCGCCTGTCTTGCCCGTCTCCCACCGCCACCCCTCGGTCGTGTTGACTGTCTACACCCTCCCCCACGTCGTTTTGGGCAACCCCGCCTTGCAGTCCACCGGCCTGCCGGAGAAAATGCGCGGTCTCGGCACCCTCGTCCCCGACGGCTATACGCCGATGCCCGGACAAGTCCGCGCTTGGTTCGACGACGTAGCCGGCGTTGCGATGGCAGTCGTGGTGCCCGTTCACAATGAGCACGGGCAGCCCGCCGAAACCCACGCCCTCCTCACCGACATCCAGAAGCGGTTTGCGCTGCCGGGAGACATCGAACCTTTCGGTCGCGGCGGACACATCGTCGCCGAGGGCGGCGTCCACATCGGCGCATTGCCCGGCGCGTTGCTCGTCTCCACCGACCGCCAAGTGTTGCAAGACCTCCTCGAAGGACACGGCTCTGCGTGGCCCGTGCCCGCCGTCCATCCGTCGGCAGCCATCGGATTTCGCCTTGCCCCCCACGACGACAATCCAGCCATCGACGGGCATATCGTGTTGGAAGACGGCACCTGGCGCCTCGACGCCACCGGGGGCACCGCGCCGTTGACCGCCCTGCAACGCGCGCGCAGCTGGGCCAGCATCGAACCTTGACCGCTGTCCGGCGGGTTTCTCCCCAGACCCACGAAGCTCACTCTCAACTTTTTCCCTGTCGGGCCGTTTTCATAGGTACAGGGAGGTTGTTCATGGACCGCAGCTTGTTTTTGGTGCTTGCCTTGGGCCTGTCCCAGCCCGCTTGGGCGGAGGACGACGAAAAAGCGACGCCGTATACCGAAGTCCGCGACAATATCGGCCATATGGACGATATGATTCGTCAGCTCGACAAAATCATCGAGAAGCGCGGAAAGCGGGGCCATGGGCGGTCGATGGCATGCTTGACCGAGCACCGCGACGCTATCGATAGCCTCCGCGGCTTGGCCCACGCCGAGCGCGCGCGCTTGGTCGACGCATTGGCCGAAGGACGCACCGAAGAGGTCCAGCAAGCGAGCGTGAATGTGTCGCTGTGGACCATCAAGGCCCGCGTTCACGTCGAAGCGGTGGGACAGTGCCCCGACGAGCGCGATGATGAGGCCCTCAAGGAAGACGGGGACTGAAGGGCGAGCTTAGGAGGCAGAGCCGTCCGCGGCCGGGTCGTGCGAAGCCTCCGCCTCGTCCACAGCCGGAGCATCGGTGGACACGCCAACATCGGGAGCGTGGGGCTTGCGTGTGAAGCGCACCACGACCGGGGTGAGCACCAAAAACAGCGCGATGCGAAGGGGCTGAATGAGCTTGGTGGCGGCATAAGCGAGCACCACCTTGCCCGTGCCGGCCGTTGAGCCGCGCCATGCTTCTACGTCGCCGCCCCACAGGCCCACCACCTTGGCGATGATGGGGTCGAGGTCGACGCCGACCGACAACAGAGTGTAGAAGGCCACGAGGGACACGCCAAAAATAGAAAACCAAGTGATGATGGCGGGCCTACCGTGTTCTTCGATAAGTTCCGTCACCCGGTTGCGTGTTGCTGCTTTCGCCACCCTCGCCTCCACTCGTGCGTATTCGGGGACTTCCCCGACCGCTCCTGCTAACCTCTCGCCCGGTGGTCGGCAGACCTCCGGCGCCCCAATCGACCGACCAAGCCGGAGACCGCCCCGGGAGTGCCCCATGCCGTCCGCACACGCTGTCGAAAAACAACGCATACGACGCCACATTCGCGAATGGCGAAGCCAGCTCGCTCCCCCCGACCGCACCCGTTGGAGCGCCGCGATTTGTGACCATCTGCGGGGCTTTGCGCCATTCCTCCACGCCCATTGTCCTGCAATGTTCTGGGCCATGCCCACCGAAGTGGACCTCGCCCCCTTGGCCGACGCGCGGTGTATTTGGCCGGAAGTCGTAGGACGTGGGCTCCCGCTTCGATTTCGCCGCGGAACCCCGATGCACCCCGGTCCCTACGGCATTTTGCAGCCGGACAAAGACGCGCCTGAAGTCAACGTCGATCTCGTGGACCTCATCCTCTTTCCCGGCATGGCATTCGACGAGGCCGGTCACCGCCTCGGCCACGGCGCCGGCTTTTACGACCGCACATTCGCGCACGCGGCGGCGCTTCGGGTGGGGGTCTGCTTTGGGGCCCAAGTCATTCAACGGGTTCCCGTCGACGAATGGGACCTACCCATGCATTTTCTCGTCACCGAGGAGGGGGTCCGCCGGGGGACGGCGCTTGCTCCGGCAACGATGGCTGCGCACTTGCGGGCGTGAGGTTGCCCCCAGGGAGACCACGTTCCGGCCACGCCCAGCCTTGGAGGGTCCATTCGTGGTGTAAGTGGGCGAGCACCCCTTGGCTGTCCGCCGTTTCGAGGCCGCCCGACGCGACCGCACGGGCGAAGGCGGCGGGCTCAGGCGCCGCTCCCCCCGCCGCCACCACCCGGTCGCGCAAAAAGACCAGCACCTCCGCGGAGGCGGTCGGAGCATGGGCGGACGCAGAGCCTCCGTCTTGCCGCATCTCCCCACCGCCGCCGCCATCGAACGCCGTCGCTGACTGGCCGCGCACGAGGCGGGCCAATTCGCCGTTGGAGAGCTGTCCATCGCCATCGCTGTCTGCCGTCGCAAACGGAGGGCCGGCCCAGCGCACGGCCTCGTATTCGTTTGCGTCGACCACGCCGTCGTGATTGCGGTCGAGGCGCTGTCGGTGGGCCTCTATGGCCCCATCGGGGGACCAGCCCCCTGTCCCGGACGTCGCACACCCGACCCAAAAGACGCACACTGCGGCCCTCATGGTGCATCCTTTGCCGCGAGGTCCAAGCGCCAGGCCGCCATCGCCCTGCGCAGGACTTGTGCGTCTTCGGCGGCCCCCGCAAACGCGAACGCAGGCCCGCCAACGGGCGTCGCGTCGAGCAAGGCGGCCGTCCAAGGATTGTCGGCAGACAGGCCCTCGACCGTGAGCCGCGATTGCCCATTGGATGCCGAAAGCAAGCGCAGCCCCCCTTCGGCAAACGCGACCGGGTGGGACTGGCCGGTCCACCGCCCTTGCTCTACCAAGACCTTTCCCCGCGCACCCGCATCGGGAGGCGCGCCCACCCAAGAAAGGACCGTGGGCATGAGGTCAAGCAGCGTCACCGGAGCCGAAACACGCTCACTCTCGGCGCGGCCACCCGGCGGACGAACCATCAACGGCACCCACAAGGTTTCGTCGCTGAGGGCGAAGCGGTGGTGAAACGAGCCACGTTCGCCGAGCTCGTGTCCGTGGTCCGACAGCACCACCAGGTAAGCATCATCGAGGACCCCGCGCGCGTCCAACTCGGCCATCCACAAGCCAAAGGCCGCATCCAACCACGCGACACTGCCGGCATACACCTGCGCGAGATGCTCGATGTCGTGCGGCGATAGCGGTTGCGCGTCTGGGTGGGCACGCAAGCCTTCACCGCGCGCAAATCGCACCCGCTCTACGGCACGGGCCTCCAACGCATCGGACGTGCCGAGATACGCCGCGTCGGCGACTTGGGACACGGCGCCGGGCGTGCGGCCGATGTCGCGTCCTAGCCCCCGATGGTTGCGGTCTGCGACGCTATATCCAAATGGAGTGGGCTTTAGGTAGCGGTCATGCGTATCATAAGCATGAACAAATAGAAAATAAGGCTGGTTTGACTCGCGGCTTTCAAGCCATTTGACTGCCTTTTGACCTGTATCCGTCAAACTTGCCCAGTCTGATGAATCGTCGTATATTGCGAATCCATCATCGAGACCAAAGGCCCGCGACAAGTGCCCACCCGCCACGAAGGCGGCCGTCTCGTAGCCCTGTGCATGCAGGCGGCCCGCGAGGGAGGTTGGACCGGGCTGTTGCCCGATGCGCGTATCCAAATGCCCAAGCTCGCTTGGATAGCGGCTGGTCCACAGCGCAGCGTGGCTCAACAAGGTCTCGTTGGCGACGGCGAAGGCCGAAGCAAAGACCACCGACTCGTCGGCCAAGCGGTCGAGGTTTGGGGTGAGGCCCCGTGTGTCGCCAAACACGCCGAGATGGTCTGCGCGCAAGGTGTCGAGGGACACCACAATCACATTGACGGGCGGCTTGGCCACCGATGCCTGACACCCCATGAGCACCGGGAGCACGGCGAAGCGTACGTCAGGAGGGGGACGCACGAACGAGACCCGCTTCGTGAATGTCCAGGTTCACGCGCACTTCGCCCACGGTCAACAGCGCCCCACCCGCCTGGGATACGAGGGCCGCCGTCGCGGGATGACGCACGCTCGGATGCCGTACGAGCAGCAGCCCGCCGAGGTCCGGCTCCAGCAGTTCGCGAAGCCCGACCACCAGGCCATCTTCGGCCTTTTCCACCGCGACCACGACCACGATGGGCAGGCCCCCCAACTCGTCCAGGTCATCGAGATGGCGCTCTAATTCACGCATATCGAAGGAGCGACACACATAGACGGGACCGCCAAAAACCGCCGGGACCGCCATTTGGGCGTCAACGACCAACAACACGCGATGGTGACGGGCAATGGTAGCAACCAAGCTCTGCCAAACATCCAAATGGCCGTCGTGGGACCAAATCTCCAAGCCTGCATCGAGCCTGGGCGTACCCGGCCCGAACATAGGCGGCTCGGGCGCGCGGTCGAGGTCTACGCCGCGTGCGGCAGGCCGGCCCCCGCGCAATACCAGCACAAGACCGCCGACCAAGCTGAGCGCCCCAATGCCGAGCGCAACCCACATCCAGCCATCGTCTGCGGCGGTGGACCGGTTGCTGGGGGAGACCGGCGGACTGCCGACCCCTTGGGGCACCGCGCCGAGACGCGCGGACGGCTCCCCACCGGCTTCCGGCCCCTCGGGACGAAGGGCGTCGGGCGCCCCTGCAACGGCGGAGACCCCGTCGGCCGTCAGGGTGAGCACGAGGTCGCGGGCGCGGGTGCCATCCTTCCAGTCCACCACGCCGCCGGCGCGCACCTCGTCCCCAATATGGACCTCCACCGTAAAGTGCTGGAGGTCGGTCATCGCTACGCCCGCCCAGATGCCGTCCGCCTCAAGGACGTCGGGGGGCGCGCCATCATCGTTCAACTCGACGACCAGCGTCTCGCCTTCGGAGGTCGGCACGAGCACGACGCTGGGGACGCCCGTTATCGGCTGCCCGCCGGGCTCCAAACGCACGAGGACACCCATTGGCCCCGACTCCGGACCCGCCGCAAGCGCAGGAGCCGGAAGCATACCCATCCATGCCAAACCCAAGAGCCAAAGCATCGTAATGAACCAAATCGTGTCAATCATCGCACTCCAAGGTAGCATCGCAAACCCTGCCCGGGCTTACGGATCTTTTCGTACGCAATCGCGATTGTAAACCGCAAAATCACGCCTGTGGCGGAAATCCCTTCGATTGGGGGACCCAAAATCGGCTGCCTCCGGGCCTTTATTCGGGCAAGGATTTTGCAGGTCGTGGCCCCGTGCGCAGACTCCGCGTGAATACGATAGGGGCATGACTCCGAGGCCCGTTAGACGGCCCCTTGCCCGAAGGTCGCTGATGTCACGCCGCCGCCGTACCCGTTCTCAGCCCTCCGTGGTGCGCCGTGCCGCCGCGCTTTTGCTCGGCGTCGTCGCAACCATCGGCTGCATGGAACTTGTGCTCTCTGCTGGCTACCGCGCGTTCGTTTGGAACCAAATGCGGAAGAACGAGGCCAGCATCGCCAACGAAGACGGCGCTATACGCATTTTGGCCATTGGCGAGTCCACCACAGCGGTTGCCGGCGACGAAACGGGCAGTATGCTCGTGCCGCGCACCGCTTGGCCCCATGCGCTTGAGCGGATTTTGAACGAGCGCCGGCCCGACCGTCGATTTCAAGTGCTGAACAACGGCATTATGGGCGGCACATCGAGCGAGATTCTGGAGTTGTTGGAGGGCACGCTACCGGTGCTGCGGCCCCACATCATCATCGTGATGATGGGCATCAAGGACACGCCCGACGAGCTGATGCCGTACTTCAACGAGCTTCCGCATTGGCTTCGCGCCTTCAAGACGGTCCAGTTGGTGTCGTGGCTCATCGACGACCGGCGCCTGCGCGTCAACGCCAACGTCACCGATATTCGCCGCCCCTCCGACCTCCCGTCCGACGGGGGATTCCGCAAGTCCGCCCTCGGTTCGTATGTGCGAGAGCTTGCGTTTGCCGACCATCGGCGCGAAATCGGGTTTGCACGCGTGGCGATTTATCTTTGGTATATTGGTCGTTTGTCCCAAGCCGAGGAGGTCGTGCAAGAAATGATTGGACGTTCCGGTGTCGGCCGGCACCTTCTTGCGCGGCTGGTCCACAACGCGGGACGAAAAGAGGAAGCCTACGCAATTCTCGACGAAGCCGCCGCCAAGGTGCCCACCGAAGGCCTGTCCCGCGTCGTGCGGATGGAGCTTTTGATTGCCGATGGTCGTCTTGACGAAGCGGCGGCGCTTTTGGATGAGTGCCGCGCGTCATGGACCCAATTTCGTGCGCCAGAGTTGGTCGCTACGCAGCTTGACCTTGTGGAGTCTGAACTTGCGCTCGCCCGCGGCGACTGGGACACCGCGACTTCCGCCGCGGAGAGAATTTTGGCCGCGCCCGAACCGCCCACCGAGCTGGTGCCGGTGCTTCCGCCCCAGCGCTTGCTGGCGTATGCGGCACGCGGGCGGGCGGCGATTGGCCGAAAGGACTGGACAAAGGCCGAAGCCGACCTGTTGACGGCCATCACCGAAGACCCACGAAAGCACGTCAACATGTGGTTGCTTGCACAAGTCTACCGCGAAACAGGACAAATCGAAAAAGAAGAGGCGATGCGACGCCAGCTCTTGCAGACCACGGGCCGGATGGCGGAGTACTTCGAGCTGGCAAAACTGTTCCGCCTGACCGGCCATGCCGACGCCGTTCCCGAGATTCTCGACGAAGCCGTCCGCAATATCCCCAGCCTCAAAGCCAACTATACAACGCTGTATGAAATCGCCGAACGAGACGGGATACAGCTCATCGTGATGCAATACCCGTCCTTCAGCTTAGACGCAATGTCCGCATATGCCCCACAAAAAGACGGCGTAGTCTTCATTGACAATGAAGACGTCTTCGCCGCTGACCCCGACCGGTACTTTTTTGAGCCAACGTACCCCCAATCGTTTAGCCATTATACCGCAGAAGGGGCCAACCTCCTCGCCGAGCATATTGCCGATACCGTCGAGCAGGTCGTCGATACCCTCGCCCCCTGAGGCGCCGCCGCGCCAAGGGGTCAAGGCATGACGGTGCGCGCGATGCGGAAGCCGGTGTTGCCGAAGCGTTCGCGGCCTTCGAGGGAGGAGCGATTGGCGACGCGGCCTTCGACGCTGGGTTCGTCGTATGCACCGCCGCGGCGCAGTTTGAACTCGGCCACGGACCCGAGGGCACCGCCGGGGTCTGTGGTATTCTCGGTGTTATAGGGACCGTACCAATCTTGGACCCACTCCCAAACATTGCCGGTCATGTCATACATGCCGCAGGCATTTGGTCCGAGCATACCGCCGAAATGAGTGATGCCTTCCGCATTGTCGGCGGTCCAACCCGTAACTTCTATGATGTCCGAGCCTGAATACAGATTGGACTCCCCACACCGCGCGGCGTACTCCCACTCCGCCTCGGTGGGCAAGCGATAGCCGGAGCACAGATACGGGTCACCGGCGAGGGTGCAGCGGCCGTCGGTACATTCGTAGCATTGGTCATAGCCTGCGGCGGCAGACAGCCGATTTACAAACTGCACGGCCTCGCCCCAAGAGAGGTTCTCTACCGGACAATCCGAGCCACACGCGACGTTCGCAGCGGGGTTGGCGCCCATCAGGAGCGAGTACTGGTCCTGGGTTATCTCCAACGCAGAAATCCAGACGTGGTTGGTCAGGGTAATGTCGCGAACGGGCGATTCATCGGGGCCGCAGTCGGTTTGCTCCTCGGTGCAGCCCATTTGGAAGGTGCCCGGCTCCAAGCAAACGAGGACCATGCCCGACATCGGCACGGGCACTTCGCCACACGGGGTCGTGGTGGAGCCGTCGCTTCCGCCATCGTCGCCCGTACCGTCTGCGGACCCATCGGTGCCGGTGCCGCCGTCGTCGCCGGTGCCGCCATCATCGGCAGCGGTGGTGCCGCCATCGTCGCCGGCTCCCTCGCCTGCGCCATCATCGGCCGACGTGGTGCCCGGTTGGGTGGTGCCATCGGCGGAACCGGACTTGGTATCCGAACCGTCGCCACCCGAACATGCCGAAACAGTCATGCAAAGCACGGAAAGAAACAGCGGAATGCGCATTCAATTCACCGGAGGCGTCACCGGGACGGTCAGGGGGCGTCCACGGGAACATCGTGCCCTTGCGGGGGCGGAAGCGATGCCTCGAAGGAGAGCAACTTCTCCTGCAAGGCTGCCGCCTCCTCTGTGTGCTCGTCGATGACGTTGCGCTGTTCGAAGGGGTCGGCCGCCAAATCATACAGTTCCCATTCTGGACGCGCCAGGGGGGTTCCCGTCAAGTAACTGTACCAGCTTACCTGGGACTCTACGGCGCGTGCGGTGCGGTGAATGAGCTTCCAGCGCGAAGTCCGCAGGCCGCGGTCGCCGAGAATGGAGGCATCAAGGATGTCTTCCACCTTCGCGACAAACACCGCGGGCATATTGCTCTTGTGGCGGAAGATGTCCTCCCACAGTGGGATTCGCTCGAAAAAGGTCACGCGGTCGGGATTTCCGTGTCCGTCACGCATCGCGGGGACAGCGCTTTGGCCGTCGATGCCGACAAGCGGCGGCAGTCCGACGAGGTCGAGCACGGTCGGCGCAAAGTCAACACCTTCGATTTGCTCGGAAATCCGCAGCCCCTCCCGGCGATGCTGGGGGTTGAGGATGACCATTGACATTTTGACTTCGGTGTCGTATATATCGTAATGACCGAAGTAGCCATGCTCACCCAAGTCCTCGCCGTGGACCCCATAGAGCACGATAATCGTCTTCTTCAGGACATCTTCGGACAGACTATCCAGAAATTCGCCGATGAACTGGTCCACGGTCCATAGGCCCACGTCATAACGAGCGCGGATAAACGCAGGGTCGTCCACGCCGAGGGGCGACGAAGGACCACCCGGATAGTCATAGAGCCGACCGTTGGAGATATGGCTCAAGAGCTCGAATCCAAGGGGAAGGCGGTCCTTGAGAATGCCCTGGTAATTGGGGGGGTCGAAGCGCTCTTGGTCGGCGGCATCGGCGCGCGCACCATAGGGCCAATGAAGCGTACCGAGAATCATCCACAAAAAGAAGCGCTCGTCTTTGTGTTGCCGAATCCAGGGGATCGAATCGCTAGGAAGATTGCGGTTGCCCGTAAACACGAAACGGTCGAACCCACGTCCAAACGAGAGCGAGGGATTGAGGCCGGGACGCGTGAAGCTCCGCTTGCCCGACCGTCCCGCGGACATGTCGGTCATGACCTCAAAGCTCGACCCCATCGCGACAGTGGTGTATCCAGCGGCCTGCATTTGCTCGGGAAGCGTTGGTACATCCGGCGAGAGCGTGCTCGCGAAGCTCACGAAACCACTTCGGCTCGGGTACCTGCCGGTGAAGGCTGCCATCTGGGCGATGGGTGTTTGATACGCATGCGCAATAAAGTTGTCAAATACAACTCCATGATCCATCATTGCGCAAATATTGGGAGAGGTATTCGCTGAATTTCCCTCACAAGTCAGGCGGTCGGGGCGAAAGATATCGAGCGCGATGGCAACGACGTTACAGTCGGCGCACACGGGATTATCCCCTGCATCCGCGGCAAAACGGCCTGCCCAATCTATGCGGGGCACGTCGGCTTCTTGCACCGCAACCGGCAGCACATCGGTGGCCGCCCGACGCCACATCAGCCACGCGACGGACGCAGCAATTACGACATTGACCGCAATCAGCGCGGGAACCCAGGGTCCAACGGTACGGGCGCGGCGACGACGACTCACCCTTCCACCTCCAGCGCGGTACGGCGCGCTACCCTCCTATGGAAAAATGCAGAGAATGCCAGATATCGACACCAGATCTGTAGCACACAGATTCCAGGTGCCTCGTCCCCGCTGTTGTATCCATGCGGGTACAGCATCCAATCCAGAAAGAAGTCGCGCCACGAGTGCCAATCGCTGCACAAGCTCAACCATTGCGCGAACATAGAAACACACTGACGACCAACAAACAAACGCGTAGGCCCGATTTCCCCTTCGATGGGGGGGAACACGTCTCGATTTCGCATTCGAACCACGGCGAACAGGACCAAAAACGGATAACCCCAAAACCAACTTCGACCCACAGGCGGACCCACGCGGACAAACGCGCGCTTCCCGCATGAAGCGGCGACAAAAGTCCCTGCAAACGCGACCGTCCTGGCCGATACTCCTTTTCAAACCTCTCCTGCTGAACTCCCGATAGTGAGGGAACATGACCCAACTCGATTCACTGCACGTCGTCGACCCATCCATCCGTGCAGAGTTGGAAATGGTGGGCGGCGCGGAGCTTCCAGCACGCCTCGTAGAAATGTATGTAGATGACGCGAACTCGTTGATTCAGCGCATCGACACCGCGCTCCAGACAAAAGATGGCGCGGATGCCGCAAAAGCAGCCCACCGTCTCAAAGGCGGTGCTGCCGCGGTGGGCGCCCAGCGCGTTGCCGCCGTTGCGAAAGACATGGAGGAATCGGCCAAGTCAGGCGATTTCGCCACATTGGCGAACCGACGAAGCCAGTTCACCCACGAGCTTCATGCATTGCAGCGAATCATGGGCATCTGAGCCTCCGTCGGTGCGAAGGCGTCCCTCCTCGCCGCCCGCTTCGCGTTTGCCTCGCTGGTAAATGTGTGGGGGTCCTCCCGATGTCGTCCACCGCCTCATTGACCATTTCGCCCGAGCACATTCATGTACCACCCCGATGAATGGCTGATTCTCGTCGCTGACGACGACTTCGACATGCTGGCTGTCACCGAGCTTGCGCTGATGGGACTTTCCGTCCACGGCGTTCCCGTTCGCTGTGTGACGGTCCAATCGGCGGCCGAAGCCCGGCAAGCGATGGCCACCAACCGCTTCGCCGTTGCGCTCATCGACGTCGTCATGGAAACAGACGACGCCGGCCTCGAGCTCGTGCGTTGGATGCGTGCCAACCCCGCATTGCGGGCCACACGCATCGTCATTCGCACCGGCCAGCCAGGTCGCGCCCCCGAGCAGCAGCTTCTCAACGACTACGACATCAACGACTACTGGCCGAAGACCGAAGTGGGCGCCAAACGAAGCCGCGCGATTCTCGCGGGCCTCATTCGCTCGTTTCGCGACATCGTAGAGCTGGAGCTACGCAGCCAAGAGCTGGGCGAGCAGAAGCAAGAGCTGATGGCCGCACGGGATGCGGCAGAGCGCGCAAACTCCGCAAAGACTTCGTTTTTGGCTTCGGTCAACCACGAGCTTCGCACGCCCCTCAGCGCAATTCTGGGGCTCTCGGAGCTGGCCCTCGAAGCCTGCAAAGAGCCTGGAACGGTCGAACTGTTGAGCAGCCTGCACCTCAACGCACGCGCCCTTCACGGCTTGGTCTCGGATGTGCTCGACCTTTCGCGCATCGAGTCCGGCATGTTGGCTGTCATCGAAACGCCCCTTCGTTTGCGGCGTATCGTCGAAGAAGTAGCCGACCTTCACGCCGCCCTCGCCTCGCGGCGTCAACTCGAAGTACAAGCGCGCGTCGACCCCCGCATTCCAACGTGGCTAGAGGGCGACCCCGACCGCATCCAACAGCTACTGATGAACCTCGTTGGAAACGCCGTCAAATACACCATTTCCGGCACTGTTCGCGTAGAAGCGCGGTTGGTTGAGGTCATCGAAGAGCACAACACCGTACGCATCGAGCTTCGCGTCGCCGACACCGGCCGTGGTGTGCCACCCGCCGAGCTGCGGAGCCTCGTGGGTCGCTTGGTAGAAGGCAAAGAGCCCCCCTTGCGGAGCGGTTCGCGGCTCGGTCTCGGCATTGCGTCCCGCTTGATTGGCCATATGGGCGGTCATTGGTCGGTCGTACAAAGTTTGTATGGCGTCGGCAGCACATTTGGCGTACAGCTCGGCCTCAAGCGGATTGCCGACGTGACGGGCGGCGGTCCCCCCCGCGAGTTGCGGGGAATGCGTGTCGGCCTGCAAATCGCCAATGCAGCGCTCCGCCAGGACACCGCCGAGCTGCTCGAAATGACGGGCATTCACATCGACAGCGACGACCCGCAGGTGGTCGTGACCGATATGCCCGAAGTGACGCTCCCCGACTCGTTGTACCTGCGGCCTGCAGGCAACACGGGTCCAGGGATTGCGCTGCCGCTCGTGTCCGACCGCATCTGGAACGCCTTGGTGTCGCGGGTTTCGTCGGAACACACCGAAGGCGACAACGAGCCGGCGCCCTTGTCGCCCCTGCGCATTTTGCTCGTGGACGACGACCCCTCCAATCTCCAGGTGCTGTCCACCCGGCTTCGGCGAGATGGAATGTCCGTCACGACGGCCGAAACGGGCGAAGAAGCTGTCGAGTTGTTCGTTCCGGGCCGGTTTGACCTCATCCTCATGGACATCGTGCTTCCCGGCATTTCCGGCTGGGATGCCGCACGGCGCATCCGTGGGATTGAGCGGAGCATGGGCACCGTAGAGCCCGTTCGTATGGCGGCGCTTTCGGCCCACGCTACACCCGAAGCAGAAGCGCGGGCCGCGCGCGAGGGCTTTGTCGAGTTCTTGCCCCGCCCTGTGCCCGCGCGGCGCTTGCACAAGCTGCTCGAAGACTGCCCGCTTCCATCGGATGCAAAGCCACGCATTTTGTTGGTGGAGGACTCGCCCGTTCTTCGAATGCTCTTCGTCCAGTACCTCAAGGCCCAAGGCATCGACTACATCCGTGAGGCCGACGACGGCGAGACGGGCCTGCAACTGGCCGACGGTGTCGACCTCATCATGATGGACGTTGACCTTCCGGGCATCGATGGCTTGGAGGCCACCCGGCGCTTGCGTGCCCGCGGTTGCAAAGCAGTGATCAACGTCATCTCCGCATACGATGACCCTGATCTTGGCAAGCGCGCGACCGATGCAGGGGCCGATGCGGTGCTCCGCAAGCCCGTCGGGAGAACCGACCTCGAAGCAATGATTGAGCGTTGGAGAACGATGTGTCGACGATAGTACTCGATGATTTCGACACTCAGGTCCATTTGCCCCCGAACTACACCTTCGTCGAGATGCTGCACAAGAGCAGCTACTCCACCGTATTTCGGGCACGCACCAACGACGGCCACCCCGTCGTGCTCAAGGAACTCAGAAACGAACGGCCCACAGCGCGGCGCTGGAAGCGGTTTGTCCGCGAGTACCGGCTCACCTCGGCGCACACCCTTTCCGGCGTCGTGCGGGCGATACAGCTGCACGACTACGGCCGTGCATTGGCCATCGAGCTCGAAGACTGCGGGGGACGGAGCCTTCGGGAGATATTGGCCGAAGGCCCCATGGACGTGCGCCTCGCGCTCCGCCTCGCCGCATCCGCCGCACGAAGCCTCGCCGAGCTTCACGCACGGCACATCATCCACCGCGACATCAATCCCGGAAACCTGGTCGTGCGTCCCGATGGACAATCGGTGCAGATTATCGACCTCGGGATTGCCCTCGAGCACGACCTCAGCGGCACCGATGGCGGAAATCGTAGCCACGGCCTCGAAGGTACGTTGGCGTACATTTCTCCCGAACAAACCGGACGCCTCAATCGTCCCGTCGACTCCCGCACCGACCTCTACGCGTTGGGCGTCACCTTGTTCGAGATGCTAACCGGTCGCCGTCCCTTTGAAGCCGAGGACATCGTTGCATTGGTCCATTCGCACACCGCGTTTGCACCCCCGGCCCCATCCTATCTCGCGCCCCATATTCCGCCGATTCTCGACCGCTTGGTCGGCAAGCTCCTCGAGAAGTCCGCCGACCTGCGCTACCAAAGCGCGGTGGGCCTCGCCCTCGACTTGGAGCGGATTCTCGCCGCAGACGACCTCGCGACGGTGTCGTTTTCCTTGGCCCAGCGGGATGTAGCGCCCGTGCTTCGCCGTCCCGGACACCTCATTGGCCGCGACCCCGAGCTCGCGGCCCTCCGCGACACCATGGGCCGCATTTCGACAGGCGGCCTTGAGCTATTGTTGGTCGCTGGAGGCTCCGGCGTCGGCAAGAGTGTGCTGGTCAACGAGCTGGTCGCCCCTACGGTCGCCGCCGGTGGCCTGTATCTCAGTGGCAAGTTCGACCAGATTCAACGCGGCGCGGCATTTGGCGCGTTTGGCGCGGCCCTTGACCAGCTCACGCAGCATGTCTTGGCCTTGTCCCCCGCGGTGGCCGACCCACTGATTGCCGCGATTCGGCAAGCGGTTGGCGGGAATGGTGCGGTCATCACCGCCATTTCAAGCTCCACATGCGGCATCTTTGGCACCCCCCCGCCCGTAGAGCCACTGCCGGGTCCCGAAGCCCAGCACCGTATTCATCACGCATTCGTGCAGCTCTTCTCCCAGGTCGCCGGCCCAGGGCGCCCTGTCGTCTTGTTTCTTGACGACCTCCAGTGGGCAGACCCCGCGAGCCTGCGATTGATGGAGGCCTTGCTCACGCACGACACCTTGCGCAACATGCTGATTGTCGGGGCGTTCCGGGACAACGAGATTCCGCCTGGCCATTATCTGCACGAGCTCGCGCCCCGCTTGCACCGGGCGGGTGTACCCGTACAACGCCTGACCCCCCGGCCGCTGTCCAACGACGAGGTCAGCGAGCTGGTCGCATTGATGATTCAGCAGCCCGTTGCAGAAAGCGCGTCGTTGGCGTCGATTGTCGCAGAGCGCACCCAAGGGAACCCGTTCTTCGTACATCAGTTCATGGTGGCGATTCAAGAAGCCGGCGCCTTGTGGTATTCGCCCGAAACAATGGGCTGGGCATGGGACGTCGCGCGCATCGAGGCCCAGGGCTTCACGAGCAATGTGATAGAACTACTAGAACGACGCTTCCAGCAAGCGCCGCCGGACACTCGCAAGAAGCTGGCAGCAGCAGCCTGTATTGGAAGTCGTTTCTCGCTGTCATTGCTGGCAAAAGTAGTGCAAATTGAGGCCGCAGAGCTCGTCCAAACCATCAAGCCCGCCCTGGAACTCGGCCTATTGCAGATGGACGACAGCGATGTGTCGAACCACGATACCGGACAGCTTCATTGCCGCTTCATTCACGACCGCGTGCAACAGGCCGCTCTCGTAGGCATTGACCCCCTCGCCCAAGCGCGCATCCACCTCCAGGCCGGTCGCGTCTTGCTGCGCACGACCAAGCCATTCGACCTCTTCGCCGTCGCGGGACACCTCCAACGCGGCGCCGACCTCGTGGTCGACCGCGACGAGCAAGTCCGGTGGGCCGAGGTTCTGCTCGAAGCTACCACACGGGCCCTCGATGCTGCCGCAGACGACGCCGCCGTCGCGTTTTCCCGCGCCGGACGTACGCTACTGGGACCCACTGGCTGGTGGGACAGCGCCCGCATCACCTTCGAACTCCACCTCCAGGGCGCCACCGCAAACGCGCTCGTGGGCAACTTTGACGAGGCGGACCAACTCCACGTCGCGATGCGCGCGAATGTGCACGACATCACCGACGAAGTGCGCGCAGGTGCCGTAAGGCTGGACCAACTCCTTCTTGCGGGGCGCCATCGCGATGGCGTCGCCGTCGGCGTACGTTGCCTCGGCTTGTTGGGCATTCACCTGCCCATCGACGAAGCCGAAGCCAATGCGCTAACCGAATCCCTGCACTCCGAAATCCAGAAACTTCTTGGTGACCGTTCCGTCCATAGTCTCCTATTAGAGCCTGAAGCCACCGACCCCAACATCCGGTTGGCAATCCGCATTCTATATGGTTTATTCTTGTCCGCCTACCTCGGTGGACAAGGCGCGCTCGCGCTCGCGTGCTTCTGCCAGATGGCGGCCGTTTCGATTCAGCATGGCCACTGCCCGCTGTCCGCCTACGGATACGTCGGCTACGGCATGGTTCTCACGGTCACCGAACGCGACTATGCCCTCGGCCGCGATTTCGGCGAGCTGGGGGTCGCCCTCTCCGAACAGTTCACAGATACGGCGACGGCCTGCAAGACCAACTTCTTGTTTGCCGCCGACGTACGCGACTGGACGGCGCCCATTCTGTCCGGGCAAGTCTACTTCCAGCGCGCCCTCGAACTGGCTGTACAAAGCGGCGACTGGCTACACTTTGGCTATGTCACGATGCAGAGCGGGTCGGACCAGCTCACCGCCGGACGTCCCTTGGGCGAGCTCGCGGTCTGGCTCGAAAACCAACTTGCGTTCTTGCGTCGCAAAGGCAACGAGGACGCATGGGAAATCGTGCGCGCGGGCGTCTACCAGCCTGTTTTGCACTTGCTTGGTCGTACCCACACCTGGAACACCTTCGACTCCGACGATTACAAAACCGGTGATTATGAGGTCCAGCACGCCGCAGATGGTTTCCACCTCGCGTGGCTCTATGCCAGCAGCCTTCGCGCAGAGTGGCTTCGGTACAACCGAGCGGATTTCGGCAAGTGGGCGCCCCGCATCGGCGTCATCGAGTCTTATGTTCCGAGCCACTCGAAGGTACCGGAGAGCGCGATGTTTGCTGCGCTCATGCGCATCGCCCTCGCGGAAGACAACCCCCAAGACGCCCCCGCGCACTACGCAGAGGCCAACCGCCTGCTGGGTCGCCTGCGCGTTTGGGCCGCCGCTTGCCCCGAAAACGTCATGGCCCGCGTGCGGTTGGTAGAGGCAGACCTCGCCCGCGCGCGCGGCCAAGTCGGCTCTGCCGTCGAAGCCTACGAGGCCGCGCAGCAAGCGGCCCGCGCGGCGCGGATGTTCAACCTAGAGGCGGTGATTGTCGAGCAGCACGCGCGGTTCTGGCGCGCACGCGGAAAAACGACGTTTGCCAACGAGCTCCTCCGCGAAGCCGCGCTCCTCTACGAAGCCTGGGGCGCCGTCGCCAAAACCGAGCAAATCCAAGCCATGCTCGAGACCCACCAAACCCGGCGGTCGGCGACGGTCACATCGTTGGCCTCCATTCACTCGACGGGCCGAACGATTCGCCTCGACGATGCAATGGACCTCATGTCCATCATCCGTGCCGCAGAGGTCATCGCGAGCGAAATCGCCATCGAACCACTCGTACAGCGGCTTCTGCAGACCGTTCTCGCCCAGTCGGGCGCCCAGCGCGTTGTGCTCGTGACCCCCCATCCTGCGGGAGATTGGGAAGCGAGCGCAGAAGCGACGGTCTTTTCGAGCGAAGTCAATCGATTTCACGAGCCCATCGAAGGAGAAGCCGCCGAAAAGCGTCTACCGCGCAGCGTGGCCCGCCTCGCATTGCGCGGCCAAGCCACCTTGGTCGTCGCAAATGCCCAGACCGACAGCCGATTCCAGAACGACCCCTACGTCAAGTCCACCGGCTTGTTGAGCGTGCTGGGTGTGCCCCTGCGCAGCCAAGGCGCACTCCGCGGCGCAATCATCCTTGAACACCGCGCGTCCACCGATGCCTTCCAGCCCGACCACACCTCGACGCTCGAACACCTCTCTACGCATATGGCCATCGCTCTCACCAACGCATCGCTGTACGCCGATGTGGAAGAAGCGCGGCAAAGCCTCGAACAACGCGTCATCGAGCGCACACGCGAGCTTCAGGATGCCCTCGAAAAGCTAGAGACGGCACAAGAAGAGCTGATTCGCAATGCGCGAATGGCGAGTCTTGGAAACCTCGTCTCTGGCGTAGCGCACGAGCTCAACACCCCCCTCGGCGTCGCGCTCACGGCGAGCACCATTTTGGACGAATCTCTCGAAGCGCTGCCGCAGACCTCGGGCGATGTCAAGCGCGCACGGCAGGCCACCCGGCTCATCACGTCCAACATCGACCGGGCCGCGCGGCTGATTCAGTCCTTCAAAGGCTTCGCAATCGACCAAGCCGACCGACGAGAGCGCGACATCGAGCTTGTGGCCTACATTCGGCAGATTCTTGAGAGCCTCAGCCCCCTCACGCGGCGCCACAACCTCCATGTTTCCTTGTTGTCGCCCACCGGAGACGTCCCCTTCCGCTGCGACCCCGGTCGCTTGGGACAGCTCATCACCAATCTGGTCGAAAACATTGGCCGCCACGCGTACCCCGGAGAAGCCGGCGGCCCCGCGGAGGTCACGGTTCGTGGGGAGCCCACCGGGCCTGTGCTCGAAGTTCGCGACCACGGCGCAGGAATGCCACCCGAAGTCGCCAAGCAGTGCTTCGACCCCTTCTACACCACACGCCGAAATGCGGGTGGCAGCGGGATTGGCCTGGCCCTCGTCCACACCATAGTCGTCGACGATATGCAAGGAAGCATCGACCTTCAGACGGTCCCCGGCGAAGGCACCACCTTCACGATTCGCTTCAACGCCACGCCCGCGTAACGCAGCCAAGTCCCGCCCGCGCGCCCCTCCCCCGAAGCACGCAATTTGCGCTACCATGCGCGGCACGCGAGGTGCCCCATGGTGCGAGTCTTCGGAATATGCTGCCTAACCACCATCGTCGGGTGCACACGCGGAACAAAAGCCACGCAAGACACGTCCACCGCCCCCGCAGACACCGCGGCCGCGCTCGGATTCGACCCTACCCACGGCATCGCAGAAAACTGTTGGTCCGACATCAACGCCCGCGAAGCCGGCTTTCCCGACTACGATGCTATGGGCGTGCAGGCGAAGTCATGCAGCGGCTCGGCGCACCAAGTCATCGAAAACATTGAACGTGTGGTGTTTTTGGGAGACTCTATCACCGCGGGCACGCCACCCACCGCTTCCGAAGACTTTTACCGCAACCAGCTCGCGGCCGCGATGCGTGAACGGTTCGGCCAAGACCTCGTGGTCGACGACTGCTCCCGCTTTGGCGCACGAACCGATGACTACCTCCCGGAGCAGATTCCCGCCTGCTTCCCCGACATAGAGACACGGCGAACCCTCGTCTTCGCAACCAATGGCGGCAACGACCTCTTCGCCGCCGCCGATGTCGTCCTCAACGGTGGTTCCGAAGAAGACGGTCTTGCCGTGCTTCAGCGCGCCATCGACTACCAGCGGGAAGCGCTTTCGTACTTCCGCGACAACACCGACCGCTTTCCGAATGGCGTCAACGTCGTCGTTGCCAATGTCTACGAGTTTACGGACACGACGGGCAACCTGAGCGCTTGCGAACTCGCGGACACCCTCGGATTCGGAGGACAAGTGGACGCCGTCGTCGAAGCGACACAGTTTCTCAACGCGGCATGGGCCGAAGTCGCCATCGACACCGAGACGGACTTCTTGTTTTTGAACGAAACCTTTTGCGGCCATGGATACGACCGCGAAAACCCCGCTGGCCCTTGCTATCGTGGACCCGACACCCCGCTCTACTTCGACCCGTCCTGCATTCACCCCAGCACGGAGGGCCATACGGCCATCGCCGGGATGTTTGCCGAGGTGGTGGACGCTTCCGCGTTACCATGACCCCACGCGTTGCTATCGACCCCAGCGTGGGCAACCCCGCAGACTTCCGGGAGCGCTGGTTCCTCACCACAGCCGCGACCGCCGCAATCGTTGCCTCCGACTGGCCCACCGAGACGGATATCGTGATTGTATCCGCCCATCGCAAACACACGCGCTGGCCTGTATTTTCACAAGTTCGTCCGCGGCCCCTGGTCCTCGCAATCGGCGACGAATCTGGCAAGGTCAACCCATTCCTTCGAAACAACGCGAGCGTTTTATTTCAGCAGTATGTCGCCGAAGCGCTCCCCAAGGTCCGCCGCCTCCCGCTGGGCCCCGGTGGCCCTCCCACTGCGCCGGACATACCCTGGAACGCGCGCACCTACGACATTTTGTTCGTGGGCCACCTTCATCGAAAGAGATGGCCCCTCGCGCGGCAATTGGGGCTCGTACCACAATGGGCGCGGCTTCTTCCAAACGATGTCTTGGCAATGGCGGGCATACGGAGCGGGCTAACCGGCGCCCGCAGTTTCCCCGGAATATCCGGGATGGTGCAGTTCACCGACGCCTTCGGACATGGCGCGCCATACACGGCATTTATCGAAATGCTCCACAAAACGCGGATTGCATTGGTACCACCTGGCTTTCGCCAAAACGAGACGTTTCGCCACTATGAGGCCGCGCGGGCAGGCTGTGTGCTACTGGGCGCGGCATTCCCGACGGCGGGCCCCCCGGTCGTGCCGATGGCGCAAAATCTGGTCGCCCAAATTCAAGACATGCTCGCCCACCCGGACACGCTGTACCAACAGCATGTCGACGTTCACCGCCACTGGAAACACCACCTCCAACCGGAAATCCTCGCCCAGCGCCTCACAGATGCCGCAAAGGCGGTCCACCTGTCCGACCGGTGAGATTTCCCCACGCGCCGTCGTCTTACGCATTCCAACATTGAACGGGCCAAGCAACCGGTTGTAGGCTATTTCATCCTACACCTTCGGTAGATGACGAAGGCCGGAGCCCGCGACATGTTCCTCGCCGACAAGGCCGCCCTCGTGGCCGCATGCCAAAGACTGGCGGCCACGCCCCATCTTCGGCTGGATGACCTGTATGCATTCGCCGCAGCAGCAGTCGTCCCCCCCGCGCTCTTGCAACAACTCCTTCGCGCCGATTCCACGCATCCCTACGGCCGAAACGTACTCTTCGCAGACGACGCGCTCGAAGTGATGGTCGCCACGTGGACCCGCGGCATGCCCTGCGAAGCCCACGACCACGGCGGCTCCGTTGGCGCGGTGCGCGTGCTGCAAGGCCGCGGCTGGCACCGGGTTTGGCAAGTCGCGGACGGCTGTTTGCGCGAGCGCGCAGCCCATCCGGCCATCTCCGGCGAAGTGCTCACCGTCGGCGCAAACATGGTGCACTCACTGGGCGACGACGACGACGACGTCCCACTCGTCACCTTGCACCTTTATACACGCGCCATCGACCACATGGTCGTATATGACCGCGCCAACCACCGAACCTTGCAAGTAGCGGGTTCGTGCGGCGCTTGGGTGCCCCCCGAAGGCTCCCCGCTCCGATTGGCAAGCTACGCAGGAATCCTCGCGCGACACGCACTTCCGACTCTCTGAGTCAACCGGAGCGAACTTGGCCCACGCAATGCCTTTGTCTGCACTTCGTACGGTGCTCCCTATTTTCGGGTCGGCAGCTTGGGTCTCCACCGCCACCGCCGCAGAGCCGGGAAACGGCTTTGGTTCCGCACGCTTGGTCGATGGTGCGCCCGACTTCAGCCAATGCCTCGATAGCGCGGACTGCGCGTCCAACTTCTATGCCTTTTTGACGCAATCGATGGTCGAGCAAGGCTTTTCGATGCAGGGTCACTCCGTCGCCACCTCCACGCTGACCCACCGACGCCTTGGATGGCGGGCAGGTGGAGCGCTGACGACCTTTCCGTTCGGGCCGCCGCCCAAAAATCTCAGCGGAAAAGAAGAAAACACCCAGTTTTCCCCGGTATTCCCCCACATCTGGGCCGGACGCGCCTGGGAGCCGGCACGCGCACGCCAAGTCGGCCTCGGATTGTCCTTCACGCCACCTGTGCCGGTCAAAGGCGCACGCGCATTGGCCCTGGGGCTCGCTTCGTCCTTCACCAAAGGCGCCGAAGAAGAAGTGCGCCTCGGCGTCGAAGCAGACCTCGGCTTCGTCCGGGCACGCGCCCCGATTGCCGCCACCCAAGACCAGCTCGACGCCCGCGACTCCTTCTCGAACCCGAGCAACCTCGACCCCGAGCGCTTCGCGTCCGTCTGCGGTCCCGACATTGCCGATGGGGCCGACGGTTGTATCGACACCTTCACCCTCCTGAACTTCTCCGTGCGCGCCGGCCAATCATGGCCCCTCGCTTATGGCTTCAGTCCCTACGTGAAGGTCGGCGCCACCGTCGTCAACGAGTGGCTCGACATCAAGTACGACAGCACCCGCTGGGGAGTTTTTGCCGTTCAACCCACCGCACACGCTGGAATGAGCGCAAACATCGGCGAGCACATGTTTCTCAGCCTTGGTGCGTCCGCAGCCTTTCGCCAAGGCAACCAGTCGGAGAGCGGCAAATGGGGCCTCATCCCCGTCGTCGATGGCGCCGCCGCCTGGGCCTTCTAAGCCCTGTCCATCAAGGGGTAGGACGCCCGGCCAATCGGGCATTGCGCCACGCCGCGACCCCCCACAGGACAGCGATGAGAATGATGAACAGGCTCGTAAACTGGCCGTTGCTCAACAAGCCACCGAGCACCATTCCGCGCTCGCCGTCGCACCGCAGCGACTCGACAAAAATGCGCCATATGCCGTACAGCACGCCAAAGAGCGCCAGCACTTCGCCTTCAAATCGCCGAAACCGAATGCGGTAGAGCGAAAGGCCCGCAAACAGCACGAAGTACGAAAATGCCGACTCATAGAGCTGGGTAGGGTGACGGGCGATGCCTTCCGGGGCAATCGCCTCCACCGGAAAGGTGACCGCCCACGGAAGGTCCGTTGGACAGCCATAGCAGCAACCCACCAAAAAGCAGCCAATCCGGGCGCTTCCGATGCCTACCCCAATCCAGGGCGCGATGTGGTCTGCGACCTTCGCGAATACGAGCTTGTGGTAGCGCGTAATCGCGACACAGCCCAATGCAGCGACCACAAGCCCACCGTAGAACACATAGCCGCCGTCCCGAAGGTCGAAGGCATTCATCGGATGGGCAGCAAACTTCTCGGCCCAATGGGTCCGAACGTACTCCAACCGCCCCCCGAGCACGCCCCCAAAGAAGGCCATGAGGCCATAATCGTAGAGGCGTGTACGAGGAATCCCATCGCGTTCAGCCGAGGCGGTGGCACCGAAAACAGCGGCCAAGATACCCAACGACAGCATGAAGCCGTAGCCGTACACTTGGAAGCCGCCCGGAAGCGTAAACAGAACGGGATGCACGAGAGGACCGCCTTACTGCGCGTCGGGTTCGGTTTTGGCTGCCTCTGCACCGTCTGCCGATTCGACCTTGTCGCCACTTTCGTCCTTTTCGAGGAAGAACCAATGAATGGCAAACATGCCCATGCCAATCACAATCGCCGCATCGGCCACATTGAAGCTCGGCCACTCCGCCGTGCCAAAGTTGTCCAGCAAGAACGCCTTGGCTGACGGGTTTTCCGTATACACGCGGATGAAGTCGGTGACCGATTGTTTCTGCACACGGTCGATGGCGTTGCCAACAGCGCCGCTCGAAATGAGCCCAAGGGCCACATTTTGGAAGCGGTCGTCCTTCGGCAGTTCGTACAGCATCCGTCCCAGCACGACGAGGGCGACGACCGTAAACACTGCGAAAAACAGCATCCGGTGCTCGCTTCCGCCAAACATACCGAAGGCAGCACCGGGATTTTCCGCGTGAACAATCGACAAGAAGCCGTCAATGAGCTGGATCTCATCACGCAGTGGGTCGACGTTCTTTTGGACCAAAATCTTTGTGACTTGGTCAATAACCGTGAAAACGGCCGTTACCACGACAAAGAGGATGTATTTTGCAGGCGTCTGCTGCGCGCGAAGGTCTTCGACCTCGGGCGTTGCGGGCGTGGACTCAGACAAGGCGCCTCCTGACCCCGTTTGGCATGGGAATCTGCGCACCGAACCGGACCCTTAGCGTCACGGCCCAACAATCGCAAAGGTCCGCGTATCCCCAAATCCAAAATCGACGAAACCGCAGCACAGCGGAACCCGACTGCGTCGATGTCGCCCGCCCACCTCCGGTCGGCCGCACGCGATCCCCGCCATCACGCCGACGCATCGATCCGAACCCAAGCCTCTGCCATTAGGAGCCGTCGTGGGCGCTATGCAGGGCGGCGTGGACCTTCGCCGCCAAGGCCGGCCCAAAACCAGCGACCTCGGCGAGCTGCTCCACCGACGCAGCACGAATCGCCGCCACGCTCGCAAAATGCTTCAGCAAGGCCTTTCGCCGCGTCGGTCCGACACCCGGAAGCTCTTCGAGGTCTCCCCCGCCAAGCGTTCGACGGTCGCGCACATTGCGGTGGTAGCGCACCGCTGTGTCGTGGGTCTCGTCCCGCAAGTGCTGCACCATTCGGAGCGCAGGGCTGTTGTGCGGCAAGCGAATGGGGTCCTTGATGTCGGGCAGCACGAGCCTGTCGGTGGCGTCGCGGTTGCCCCACTTCTTTTCAGTGCGCGGCTTCACGATGCCGATAATGGGCACCACAGGCCGATTGCCGGGGTCTGTCAGGGTTTGGTCGGCCACACCCAGCTCTAGCAGCACAGCGCGCGCCGCCGAGAGCTGTCCTTTGCCACCGTCGACCACGAGAAGGTCGGGCAGGTCGCCTTCTTCGAGTCCCCGTCGGATTCGTCGGCCCAACACTTCCGCCATCGACGCAAAGTCGTCCGCCCCGACCACCGTGCGAATCCGATACCGCCGATACAGCGCACGGGCCGGCTCACCATCCACAAACACTGCCATCGAGGCCACGGGGTCGGTGCCCTGGATGTTCGAGTTGTCAAAACACTCCATTCGACGCGGCAATCGCGGCAATCTTGCCGCCTCCATCAGCTCCTCAAGACCACTCGAACGACGCGCCGCTGCATCCAACCGCCGAGACCATGCGGACTTTGCGTTTTCGACCGCCATCGTCACGAGGCGCGTCTTTTCGCCGCGTTGCGGAACCCGAATTTGCACGGCACTGCCGCGGCGTTCCGCCAGGAGACCCGCCAGGGCCTCTGCATCGGAAAGCTCGACCGACACGAGCACTTCACCTGGAACATCTACCGCGTCGGCATACCAAGTATTGAGTACCGTCGACAACAGCTCGCCATCGTCGCCCGGATGGTCGGTAAACGGCAACACCGCAGCCTCTTGCATCATTCCCTGCCGCACCGGCAACAGCGCGACCGCACCGCCATCTGCGACTCGATACAGGCCCCAAATGTCACGATTTCCAAGTCGTGTATCGGCGACAGACTTTCGTTCGAGGGTCGTCTCAATCGCGAGCAAGGTGTCTCGCAGCGCCGCCGCCTTTTCAAACTCCAAGGCCTCGGCCGCGGCGGTCATGGCCGATTGCAAGCGGTCCATGAGTTCACGGTTGCGCCCCTCCAAAAACAAGAGGCTCTGCTCGACCACCTCGTCATACGATTCGCGCGTACAGAGGTCGACACACGGGGCCACACAGCGGCCCATCTGGTGCAACAAGCAAGGCCGGTCGCGACTCTTGAGCTCGCGATCCGTACATGTCCGCAGCGGAAACCGCCGCTGGATGAACTCGAGCGTCGCGCGCCCGCGGGTAGCGGACGTAAAGGGACCAAAGTGCCGGACTTTGCCACCTTTTCGCTCGACATGTCGAACCAATCGATAGCGGGGCCACTTTGCACTTCGGTCGATTTCGAGATGCAAAAAGCTGCTGTCATCGACGAGTTTGACGTTGTAGCGCGGTCGGTGGGTCTTGATGAGCGTGTTTTCGAGGACCAGGGCTTCCCGCTCGGTCTCGACCACCATTGCGTCAATGTCGGCGGCGGCCTGGACCAAGTAGCGCACCATCAGGCGCTCATCTTGCCCGGTAATATACTGCCGCACCCGAGAACGAATGTCGCGCGCCTTGCCGACGTACAACACCCGTCCCCTACCATCTTTGAACAAATAAACGCCCGGCGCACGGGGCAGCGCATCCGCGCGCTGGGTGAGGTCGTCAGAGGCGAAGGACGGCACGGGGAGTCACCGCAGGTTGAAGAACCACAGGGCAACGAGGCCCACGAGAATCGCGAGCGCCACAATCACCATCGGCCAGCTACCCCGCGAGGGGCCGATGTCCTCCATCGGACGCACCGGGCTCGCCCCCATCTCCCGCCGAAGTTCGTCGAGGGGCCGCGCGGACTCCTCCCACTTCCCCGTTCCAAGCTCGCGGTCGCGGGAGTCGTCGCCGGTAACACCACGCGCGGAGGCCCACAGCGGCGCGCTATCGCCGTCGGATTGCGCAGCGCGAGGGGCGGGCGGTGTAGGAGCCGCATCGGCAGCAAGATGTGGCGCAGCGGACACTGCCGGGGCCAGCGGACGCGGGGCGACGGGACGGTCGACTTCAAGACGGCGCAGCGCCTCGCGGACCGGCTCAGGAACATCGGCTACTGCTGTCTTTTCATCGTCGTCGATGGCATCAACCGAGCTGTCCGGCTCATGGGTCGGCTCCGGCGCGGATACAACGGGGATACCACGCGCTTCACCGTCCAACGCAGCGGTGGTCGCCGAGGATGACGTCCGAGACGCGGCTTCGGCCAACACGCCTTGGACCCACGGCGGCGCGCTCGTGATGTTCGTCGGGGGTTCTTCGACCTCGGGATAATCCACATCATCCGCGGAGCCGTCGTCGACCATCGTGACCATGACGGACATAGGCGGGAGCGGCGCTTCTTCGGAAGCGGGCGCGTCGGCGCTCGGCGCGTCTGCCGTTCGGTCTGTTTCGGGGTCAACGGCCAAGGGCGTGGCGATAGACCCGGGAGCAGATGCCTCGGCCTCCATGACCTCGTCCACCCGCCCATCCTGGTCATCGCTCGACGCTTCGACTTCGGTGGACGGCGCCTCCCCTGGCGGTTCGGCAAGCTCCGACACGACCGCAGGAGTCGCGTCCGCGATGGCGAGCGGAGCTACGGGCACGTCCGCTTCAACGGGCGCGTCCCCACCAACGGGCGTGTCCCCACCATCGGGCAGCGACGGGAGGTCGGGCGACAAAAAGACGGAGGCCGGCTCTCGTTCTGCAACATCTGTGGAAACAAGTTCCGGCGAAGGCACCGGTGTCGCGGGCGCGGGCGGCAGGGGCACAGGAGGCGCCAGCGCGGGCGCAGGAGGCGCGGACAGCACGGCGGGCGGTGTGGTCGACACGCGCGGAACAACCGCGGCAGGGACCGCCACCACGGCCGCTGCGGAGGCCGCTGGCGCAGCCACGGTTGGCGGAACAACCATCGCGGAGACCGACGGCGCCGAAGGCACAGCAACGCTCGCCCGACCTGCCGACGACCCTCCGTCGTTTCGCGGACGGGTGTCCCGCGAGGCGGGAATTTCGACGCGAACCGCCGTATCTGCGCGAATGCTCGGTACTTCCGCCGCAGAAGCCGCAACGACGGGCACCATAACGGCGGCGCGCGCGGGCTCTCCTGCAGCACGCGCCGATGCGGAGGATGCGCGAACATCGACGGAAAGGCCCGCCGAAGAATTGGACCCAGCGGTGACGCGGGGAATGTGGACCGAATGTTCGGTCCATGGGCGCGCCGGCTCCGAGGGCAGCAACGCAACCGAGCGGGGAATCTGCGAGGTCTGCCAATCGGGCCCGAGAGTATCGACCAGCGCGGTCGTCCAATCGGGGTGTCGGTTCAAGATCGCCGTGAACGCCTGCCGCACCGCACGCCCTGGCTGAAGGCGCAAGCGCGCGCGGTCTCGGGCAATTCCGCGCATCAACAGACCGAGGTTCGGCTCATCGAGACGCTCCAGTTCGAGCGCATCGAGAATTGCACCAAATTGGAGACAATCCGTGGACTGCGCGGTGGCCTCGGAGTCGGGGTCGCTGCGGACGGCTGCGGTCAGCGCGGGACGGATACAAAGGTGTCCTTCCGCGTCGACGCCCACCCAGCCCGGATGCAAGGCCCCATGGGCTCCTCCGCGGTCGTGGACCTCGCCCAATGCAGCCGCAAGATGCCATGCGAATGCGACACAAGCTCCAGGCGAAAGAAGCTCACGCAGGTCGTCCACCGATCGGCCCATGCGACCTTTGACAACGACATACCAGCGAAGGCCTTCTCGACCCGTCAAAATTTCCGGGAAAGGCCCCCAGATGGGCAACGCGCGCGCACGACGCACGAGCATTTCCGGGCCGAGGTACACCTCCGCCGGACCATCCGGGCCTTCGGCCCACCAATGCTCCACAGCCGCTGAAGACGCAGGTCTTCGTGCAGTGAGGCGATAACCACCATAAGAATCGGCACGCATGCGCGGGGACGTAACGCCCGCCAATGTTTTGCGCCGCACGAACCATCATCCGAGCAGTTGCTGCGGCATGGCCGTTGAATTCGGCTCCGCTCTCCGTTAGCAGGCACACGGAATCGCGCGGCGAGTAGCCGCGGGCGTCGTTCGGGGAGCCACCCCGGCTGATGGAGCCACGAGGGTGCTCGGACCGCTAGACGGCCCAGGTACCGTGACACCACCCCCACTTGCGGGCGTGGGCCACGCTGAAGTGTCGAGGACAGGATGAATCGCGTCGAGATTGCCATCAAAGAAGGCCGCTGCGTACTGGCACTTGGGAGCCGGGCATTGGCCCAGCCCGAAGTTCAGGCAGAACTCCGTCGGCGGAATGTTCCTGCCGTGACCCTCGGGGACACGGCGGTCAATCCGGCCGTACTTCCAACCGCCGCGGCGCTGACGCCTGCGACTGCCCAAGCGGGCGGTCTGGTCGTCATTGTCGAGCCGGAACCAGGCGTGGATGGCCGTGGCCTCTCCGCTTTGGAACAGGCCATTCAGGCGGGAGCCAACAAACCCCGATACATCATCGCAGCCAAGGCGTTCAATCCCTTCGGCCTGCCGATGTCCATGCGTTTGGGCAAGCTCGAACAAGAGAAGATGCGCGCAGCAGACTTCTTGTCCGCGCTGCCCGTCACCGACATGCCCGCGCCTGCCGCGGCACCGTCGGCTGACTTCGTCGCACCGGGCGAAGGCCCGTCCAACCGCAAAAAGGCATCCAAAGCGCCTGCAGAAAAGCTGCGCGCGCCCCTGCCTGTCTTCGTTGGTCGCGAAGAAGAGCTGGCAGAGCTGCAAGGCATGCTGTCTTCGGATGGCGGTCCCGTCATCGTTCACGGTGCACCCGGCGCCGGCCGCCGCTGGCTGGTCGAGCAAGCGCTGGCCACCGCCGGGCTCGAGCGCCTGCCGGACATCACGTTCGCGCGCGGCACCGGCTTCGATACCCTCATCGGCCGCTTCGCGATGGCCGCGAAGGTCGCCGGCGATGACCGTCTCCACGTAGCCCTCACCCGCAAGGAAGGCCCGCCGGCCCCCGTCGAGCTCACGCAACTTGTGGTGGACGTCCTCTCCGGCGACGCCATGAGCGGCAAGGTGATGGTCTTCCATCGCTTGCACGACCTGCAAGACCGCCGCGACGGCAGCTTCTACCGCAACGGTCGCCTCGAAACGATGCTCCGCGCATTGTTCCAGGGCACGCCCAAGCTCCGCATTGTCGCGATTTCCGACATCCCGTTGTGCTTCTACCGAGAAGGCGAAGGCGTCAAGCTGCGCCAGCTCGCCGTCGCCGGTCTCAAGGGGCGGGAGCTGCACGAAGTCTTCAGCGCCCACAACGTGCCGGAATTCCCGCGCGACCGCTTTGGCGCCATCTACGAACGCACCCACGGTCACCCCGTGTCGGCGCGTACGTTCGGCTTGGCCGTCACCCGCGAAGGCGACGTCGATAAGGTGTTGGCGCAGCAGAAGTTCCTCAAGTCCGACAGCATCACGGATCTTGCGGCCCTGGAGCGACACCTCAAGCGGCGCCTCGAAAAGCTCGACGAAGCAACCCGCACCGCCATCACCATCGCCTGCTTGCCCCGCGAGCCGGTGTCTTCGGACGTCCTGCAAGCGCTCGGTATCTCGCGCAACGCACGTATCGAACTGTTGGCGCAAGGCTGGATGGAGCAGACCCCCGGTAGCGAAAACCGGCTCTATTACATCCATCCCCTCGTCGCGGTTCATATTCCGATGCGGGATGTCGAAGACTTCGGCCGCATGGAGCAGCTCGGCGAGCACTTCATCAAGGAATCCCGCCGCTTGAAAGAAGCCGGCAAGCTCCTTGAGTCCCTTGCGGCGGCCCAAGAAGGCAATCGGTTGCTGGTCTCCGCACGTCGCGGTCGCGCAGCCCTTCGCCTGCCCTACGCGGACACCGATGCGCACATCGATGAGTTGCGCGGCCTGATTCGCCGTCGCCAGCCGCGCCTCGACATCGCCAAGCTTCGCATTGGCGACCTGAAGAAGTTTGTGTCCGGCAACACCGAGCTGATGCTCACCGAAGCGGAGATGCTCGTCGTCGACAACGCCAACGCCGACGCCATCTCCGCCGCATTCGAAGTCGCTGCCGCGAGCCACCCCACCCCCGAGGTGTTCCACACCTTGGCCACCTGGCACCAAAACCGCAATGCACGCGGCAAGGCTGCACAGGCGTTGGAGCGCGGTCTCGCGTTGTTCCCCAACGACGCGCGCATGCACCGTCGGTTGGCCGGGTTCTTGATGTCGCTTGACCGTCCGCTTGATGCAATCAACATCTTGCGCAAGGCCAGCGACCTTGAGCCCATGATGCCAGACACCTACGGCATGTTGGGCGAAATCTACATGCTCCTCGGCACCAACCGCTGGTCCGAGGCCGAAGAATGTATCGCCGAAGCCCGCCGCCTCGCCCCCGAAAGCGCCAACCACATCGCCCGCGAAGCCGATCTTGAGCAGCGCAAGGCGATGGTCAACGCTGACGAGCGCGAAGCACACCTCGAGCGCGCCGAAGCGCTGTTGCGCGAGGCCATGACCTTCGAGAAGGAAAACCGCCGCGTGTTGGTGCTTCTCGCCAAGGTCATCCTCGACCGCGGTGGCGACCTCGACCAAGCCGAGTGGCTCCTCAAGCAGTTGGCCCGCCGCGAGCAAGCCGCCCCCAATCGTCGTCGCCGTCGCGAAGACGCACCCACCAACATCCAGCGCGCGCGCGTGTTGGTGCGGCGGGAAGCCTTCGACGACGCCGACCGCCTGTTGGCGCGCGTCATCAAGAGCGAGCCCACCAACCACGAAGCCCATGCGGCCATGGGCGAGCTGATGATCGCGCGGGGTGAGCTGCTGACCGCTCACAACGCCTACAAGACCGCCCGCGAACGTGTACCCGTCTATGCGCCGGAAGTTTCGGTGTACGACAACATGTTGGCCCGCATCAAGGTGCTCATCGAGACAGGTCACGCCATCCTGCAAGAGTCTGTGGACGCTCCCGGAGAAGTTCCCCAGGCCCAGGCTGGCACCCGCGAAGGAACCACCATTCGCCGACGCCGCGCCGATGAAGCGAGCGCCGACGAAGCGAGCGCCGACGAAGCGAACGCCGACGAAGTGGTCAACGAAGATGAGACCAGCGTGACCGAAGACGAAGGCCCAGCCGACGACGACGCAAACGACCTCACCGACGACGGCGACATTCTCTGAACGCCGCCGACTTCGGTCGCTGCCACCGCCCGCTGGACTCTCGCCGAGTTCACGGGCGGTTTTCGTTTGCCGCTGCCTCGTTTCGCCGGGCCGACCTTGCCCCCGCTTCCGCCGTCTGCCGACGCGCGGGGCCCGACCGTCGCCCCATCGTCGCGAAGACAGAAGACCACGCCATGCGATGAAAATGAACCGTCATTCAGCACGAACCTTTACTCCGGTGACAACAGGCTGTCCGATGGCGCGGGAACCCCGCATCGGGCCCAACCCGATTCCCGCCATTGCGCGGCCATACACAACTCCCACCGACGCGATGGCTTCGCGATTTGTTCGGAGCACACGCATCGTGGTCGAAGCGACACACACGGAAGGCACGCATGCACTGGTGGATTGAAGACCTCTCCGACGGCCAAGACCAACGTCTCCCGCAGGCGGCGCTTTCGTTTGCACACCGCGTCACCCGATGGGACGACCACGCGTGGGAGACAGGCCGACTCGTCGCCCATCCCGGAGAGGTGGTCCTGTTTCACGGCAGCTTGGCCAACGCGGCACGTCTCGCGACGGACCCCCGCGTTTCACCCGGCGCCTTTTGCAACACCGACGCCTTGGCCTACTCCGCGTGGGCCCCGCTCCTCGAAGACCTACTGGTGACGCCGCTCTGGACCCGCACCACCGTCGCCCAGGCAGTCGCATCGTCCAAGCGTACCCTCGCCGGCCAGCATTGGTTCATCCGCCCCGACAGCCCGCTCAAGCCCTTTTCCGGCCGCGTGTGCGACGGGAGCACACTCTCGTTGGCGAGCCTCGACTTTGGCTTCTACTTCGACGACCCCAACCTACCGATTGTTGTCGCCCCCGCCGTCAGCATCGGCGCGGAGTGGCGCGCCGTGGTCGTTTCGGGCGAAGTCATTGCCGGGTCCGGCTATGTGGCCGACGGTCGCCGCAGCACAGGCGGCGGTCTTCCCCCCGAGGTGCGCGTTGTGGTCGAAGCGGTCGTGGCGCGTGTTCCAATGCCGGACCCCGCCGTCGTCATCGATATTGCGGAAACCAACGATGGTTTGCGCGTCGTGGAGCTGAACCCATTCAGCGGCGCCGACCTCTACGACTGCGACCGCCGGGCCATTGTCGCGGCCATCGCGGGCGTTTTTTAGCAAGCGAACGCCCGTCCCCAAAAAATGAATGGTCATTCAGCGACAAAAGAGGCATCCCGGAGGATGCCCACACGTCCCACGGGTCACACACACATGGGCTGCACCCCGCACGCTTCTTCGCGCGGAGGTTGTTGGCCCGAGGACATCACCAGGCGCCGATTGCGCGCAAACCGCAAGAACCTGCGCTACGAAGGGTCGCGCGCCAACCGCAAACCAAGGTCGGCGGAGCGTGTGTCGGCCGCAGCCATTTCAATTGCTTTGGCCCACGCGGCAATCGAAGGTCGGGCCCAAGACCCCGGATGCAACAACCGCCGCCCATCTTCTACGCCATCGGACAACCAGCAGCCCATGTTGCCGGCCATGTCGTAGACGCCTTCGGGCGTGCAGTCGGCAGCGAAGACACCCGCCGCGCATGGCCGACCCAGAGCTTCTTCTTTGGTATTGGCGTTGCCGTCGCCGAAGGGAGCGCCCCAGGGATAAGGCCGCTTCTCGGCACCGCGACAAATGGCCCGGTGTTCATCTTCCGACAACAAGCGCGCGTTGTGGGCGCGGGCATACGCCTCCGCCTCCCACCAAGTGACGCCAGCGACCGGCTGATTGGGAACGACCAAGTGCGCCGCCTCGGGGTCTTCCGCCAGAGTGGTCCAACGAAGCGGCTGTCCCGCCAACCACGCCAAACCTTCTTCGCTCCACACCGAGGTATCGTCATAGCCGCCATTATCGGCCCAAGCCCGAAACTCGGCCGTGGTGACCGCGAAGCGCCCAACCAAGAGGTCGCGCCCGCCATCTACCTTGCAGGACACCCAGTAGTCGCTCTGCTCGGGCGACCGGAGACGCGGGTCGCCCAGCAAGCCAAGCGCCTCGCCCATTTCCATCCGTTGCCGCCCATTGCCCGCAAATCCATCCAGAAGCGCCAACAACGCCGCTACGGTGCGCTCACGAACGATTGCGCTCGCCGCGCTATCCGTGACAAGCATCCGCGCAAAGCGCGTCAGGGGCTCAATTCGCGGCCCGGCCTTCAACGCAAGCAAGGAATCAAGCTGCGCAAGGAGGTCTGCGGAGGTGGAGTGGTCGCGAGGGGGGGGTGTCGTCATGTCTTCCTCACCGGAGCGGTACCCGTGGATAACCCCGTGTTGGCGAGGATGCACCGCACCGGCCTATTACCGTGCTGCATACACCGCGATTTCGACGGCGCCTGCCACCGCTTCGCCATCCACAACCCCGACCACTTGCAGGTCATACAAGCCCGCCGGCAGATCCGACACCTCGATGTCGTTTCCTTCGGCGCTCCAACCTGCATCGCCGCTCCAGACCACATCGACGATGTCGGCGGCACTGCCATCGCCATGGCGTCCCTCTACCAACAACTGCACCGCCTGCCCCTCATCGAGAAACGCACCGTCCATGGGCGCCAAGACATTGAGGTACGGCGACCCTTGCACAACGACCGAAGCCGTGTCTTCTTCTTTGTCTCCACACCCAAGCAGCCCCAAGAGGCCCACCAATAGCCATCCCTGCTTCATCGTCCGCCTCCTGCCGACCTTGTCGGTGCGCGTCATAACCACCCTCTTCGATAAAAATACACGAGCTGCCCGCCCGCCACGAGGCCCATGACCGACAACAACGCGGGGTAGCCCCATTTCACATGCAGCTCCGGCATCGCGTCGAAGTTCATACCATACAGCCCCGTAAGAAAGCTCAACGGAATGAAGATGGTGGTCACGACCGTCAACCACCGCATCGTGTCGTTCATTCGATGGCTGGCCAAGGCCAAGCGCACGTCGAGCGCCGCTTGCATGCGGTCCCGCTGCGCATCGAGACCTTCGACCACTTCTACGATATGGTCGCGCAAGTCGCGAAAGTACGGGACCGTCTCGCGGGCAACCGCCCCACCTTGGGTGGGAATCACCGCGACCGCGTCCCGCAACGGTAGCGCGCCCCTGCGAAACGCCAACAACTGGCGCTTCAGCCCGTGAACGGAGGTCGGCAGTCGGTTGTCAAAGCGGTCGAGAGGGAGGTCGTCGAGGCGGTCAACAGCATCCTCCAAGCGGTCCAGCTCCCCACGCCACTCATCGACAATGGCGTCGAGCAGCGCATGAAGCAAATAATCGGAGCCGCGCGTTCGGATGCGACCCCGCCCATCCCGAATCCGTTTTCGCACCGGCTCGAAGAGCGGCCCCGGCATCTCCGCAAATGACAAGACCCACCGCGGCCCCAACACAAGCGTGATGTGATGGTCGTCGACCTCACCTACCCCCGGCTCTGCAATCCGAAGCCGCTTGGCATTGATGACCACGACACCATCGTAGGTCTCCGCCTTGGCGCGGGTATCGACCGTCACGATGTCTTCTACCGCCAAGTGGTGCAAGCCATAGAACTTGCCGATTTGTCCCACCACTTCTACGTCATGGAGACCGTCAACGTGAATCCACGTCACGTCTTCAAACAACGTTAGCCCCGCCACCTCGGCAACGGGGAGCACGGACTCGGTGCAATGCCCGAGCCCATACCGCATCACAGTGACCGTGACGGCGTGTTCGTGCACAGGACCGACATACACGGGGTGTCCTGGCGGCAAGTGGAGGTCGGCGTGCAACATTCGCGGCTCCGCCTCCCCGCACGGGTGGGGTCCACACCCGACGGGAGGCACCACCCCCTTATCCCCAAAACGTGGCAGGTGCGGTCTTTCCGGGGACACACCCACGATTGTCCCGGAACCGGCTGGCGCATCTCCTTGCGAAACGAGCGCGCGCCCGGAAAGACCCAGAAAGAGCGCCCCATGCGCACTTTCCAACACCTTTGACACCACGAAAGGTCAAGCGGTCACCGCCGTTGGACGGAAACCTCAGCCTTCCGCGACAATCGGCGGCAGGTCTCGCAGAATGGCGTCCACGGCGCGCGGGTTTTCGTCGAGCCAAATGCGGGCGGCTTCCCGTCCTTGGCCGATGGTTTCCCCTGCATATGCAAACCACGCGCCCGACTTCGTGACGACGCCGGCTTCCAAGGCCGCATCGAGAAGCTCACCGGTGTGCGACACACCCTTGCCGTACAAAATGTCGAACTCCACTTGCCGAAACGGGGGTGCCAGCTTGTTTTTCACCACGCGTACCCGCGTCTTGTTGCCGACAGAGTCCGCGCCTTGCTTGATAGACGCCAAGCGTCGGATGTCGAGCCGGATGGAGGCATAGTATTTGAGGGCGTTCCCGCCAGCGGTGACCTCGTTGTTGCCAAACACCACGCCAATCTTTTGCCGAAGCTGGTTGATGAACAACACCGCTGTGTTGGACTTGTTGGCCGCTCCGGTGAGCTTGCGAAGCGCCTTCGACATGAGCCGCGCTTGCAACCCAACCTGTGTGTCGCCCATCTCACCCTGAAGCTCCGCGCGGGGCACCAACGCCGCCACGCTGTCCAACACAACAAGGTCTACGCCACCCGAGGTCACAAGGGCTTCTAGCACATCGAGGGCCTGCTCGCCATCGTCGGGCTGAGAGATGATGAGGTGCTCCATGTCGACGCCCAATCGACGCGCATATACGGGGTCGAGGGCATGTTCGGCATCGACAAATGCCGCGATTCCACCCGAACGCTGACACGCAGCAATCGCATGGAGCGTCAAGGTCGTCTTGCCGCTCGCTTCGGGTCCAAAAATCTCGGTGACCCGCCCACGCGGATAGCCGCCGATTCCGAGGGCACGGTCAAGCCCCAGCGAGCCGGTGGAAAACACGCCCACCTCGGCCTGCACACGGTCGCCACCCATCATGACAGTGCCGGTGCCGTATTGTTTGTCAATTTTGGCCATCGCAGCCCGAACCGCAGCCGTCGCTGCAGCACTGGGTTCTGGACGCGCAAACTCCGTCGGTGCATTTTCCAACATCGTGACTCCTATCGCGGCCTTCGCCGCACTCTCGTTGCTCGCTGCCGTGACCACCACGAGCAGCGTCCTCTCACAAAATGAATCACCATTCAGTGCCCATTCGGCATCGGGTCCTACACATCCAAAGGAGTAGAAGTCTCCACAGTGTTGGGAAAACCCGAGACAACCGCAGGGCGCGGACTTCGCCGACACCGAACACCACGCAACCGAAGGCGGTCCCCCTCCTCGATACCGCGGGGTAGGTTCGTGACCGAAACAGGGATCCAATCTCCTTCCGCAAACTCCAAGACCGCCATGTCTCCTTCGATTCGGTCGACCACAACCGTCCACCCTGCCATCCACATCCAAGCGCCGCGCCTCATGCTTGCACGCCTTCAATGTGGGGACGCCAGCCGACGGCTTCCAACACATGCGTTTCGTCCACAAACGCACAATCATCAAGGTCTGCGACGGTTCGCGATAGTTTGAGGATACGCGACCAAGCGCGCGCGGAGAGGCCCAAACGGTCCACCGTTTGTTGCAATACCTGCAAGGCCGCTGGAGAGGGATTCGCCGCCTCCCGCACAGCGTCGCCTTGTAGCTGCGCGTTGCATTGCACCGCTGTGCCCGCATACCGCTTCCGTTGCCGCAAGCGGGCCGCCTCGACCCGCTGCCGCACTTCTGCCGAGGACTCCGCGCGCGACTCTGCGCCGAGCAGTTTGGCATCAACCGGCTGCACCCACACATGAATGTCGATGCGGTCCAACAAAGGACCGCTCAAGCGTTGCCGATACCGCTCAATCAGCCCAGGCGAGCACATACACGGCCGCGAGGGATGCCCAAGGTACCCACACGGGCATGGATTGGCCGCGGCCACCAGGGACACGCTGGCGGGCAATACGACCGTTCCTTGGGCGCGGGTCAGCCGAAGCTCCCGGTCTTCGAGCGGGCCGCGCAACAGCTCCAGCACCGACCGGGAAAACTCTGCCACTTCGTCGAGAAACAGCACACCATTGTGCGCCAGCGACACCTCGCCTGGACGCAACATTGCATTTCCTACCATTCCCGCCGCGCTTACACTGTGATGAGGCGCGCGAAACGGCCGCTGCTGCACCAATCCGGCACCCGCATCGAGTAGGCCCGCAACCGAATGAACCCGCGTGATGTCGATGGCCTCTTCGTAGGTAAGGGACGGCAAAATGCCCGGCATTCGCGCCGCCAACATCGACTTCCCACAGCCGGGACTTCCCACCAACAATAGGTTGTGTCCACCCGCCGCAGCAACTTCCAACGCACGACGGGCTTCGGACTGCCCGCGCACTTCGGAGAGGTCGAGGTGGCGAAACGAAGACGTCGGCGCCAAGGAGTCCGCCAACGGAAGCTCGGCCTCGCCGCGCAACCATTGGGCCACTTGGCGCAAGTCGTGGGCGGCCAGGACCTCGATTCCCGGCACCACTGCCGCTTCAGCCGCACCATCGGCGGCCAAGACAACCCGATGGGCACCCAACGCACGGGCCATCAACGCCATCGGCAGGCCCCCGCGGACCCGGCGAAGGTCGCCATCGAGGGACAGCTCACCGAAAAAGACCGTGCCATCGAGGCGGTCGAGGGGCACTTGCTCGGAGGCCGCCAACAACGCCACCGCAATCGGGAGGTCGAAGCCGGTGCCCGACTTGGGAAGGTCGGCCGGGGCCAAGTTGACGACCACGCGCTTGCGCGGGAACTCAAATCCCGCTTGTTGCAGCGCAGACCGCACACGGTCGCCACTTTCGCGCACTGCACCACTCGGTAGGCCGACAATGACGACCGCCGGGAGGCGACGGAGAAGGTCCAGCTCTACATGGACCGGATGGGCGTCCACTCCCACGAGTGTGCCCGACAGCACTGTACAAGTCATCCAACCCTCCTGACGGGTCAACGTCCACGCGGAGGGCAAATGCGAAAACCGTGCCAGCGTAAGTCCCCATGATTCCCGAAGGGGGGGGACGACCGACGGCTGTCACTGACAGCGAATTCGACGCCTCGACTCGACACCGTCCTGGGAAAGCCGCTACACTCCCCCAAACCTGGTGGTCGCGATTCTGGCGCACCGGCAAAGTGGCTCCATGCGCGTTCTCGTCACCGGACACACTGGCTTCGTCGGGCAGCACGTCCTGCCGCTGTTGCGACCCATTGGCCTTGTGTGGGGAGCCTCACGCCGCGCGACGGACGATAACAGCGTCTCTATCGACATTCGCGACACAGAATCGCGACGGGCATTGCTTCGCGACCTTCGGCCAAACATTGTCATACATCTCGCGGGGGCGGCCCAAACCACCCTCTCCGGCGACGACATACACGCCATCAACGTCGATGCGACCCTTGGCTTGGTCCACGACATCCGCGGGGTGAATCCCCATACACGCATCGTCGTCGCCAGCACAGGCTACGTCTACGGTGAAACCAACGGCCTCGCAGATGAAGGCCACGCCCTCGCTCCCATCGGAGACTATGCGCAAAGCAAGGCTACGATGGAGCGCGCAATCGAAGGAGAAGTCGACAACATCGTAATGGTACGCGCCTTCAACCACACCGGTCCCGGCCAAACATTGGCCTACGCGGTGCCCGCGTTCGCCCAACGTATCGTCGCGGCCGAGCGCCAGAGAGTCGTCGTGCCGCCTCCGCACGCATTCGAAACCGGCGACCTCACCGCCGTACGCGACTTCGCCGACGTACGCGACCTCGCGCGGGTTTTCGCGTGGTGCGCAGTGTCTCCCAAAGTTCCGCGGGTCCTCAATGTATGCAGCGGAAAGCCCCTGTCCCTCGCGATGATATGGCAACGACTCTTGGAACTGTCGGACTTGGACCCAAGCGAAACGACCGTGCGCAGCCATGGCCACGCTGTATTGCGTCACAATGGCGGAAACCCAACATTGTGTCACAACGTTACGGGTATTCGTAGCCGTCCTCTCGACGACACACTGCGGGACGTCCTGCACGATTGGCGCAATCGCAGCGCCTGAGCCATCTCAATCGCTTTCTGGGTCCAGATATCCGAGCTCAATCAGCGCATCGCGGGTACGGTCGTCAAAGGTAACATCCCGGTGGGGTGGAGCGGACTGGTCCCAAACGGTGAGGGCATCCAGCAAATCTTTGGCCGCGGCACGAACGGGCGCAGATGGGGCCTGCACCAAAGGTGCTCCCGGGGCGAGCGTGTGCAGCGCGCGGGCGTCTCCAGCCAAAGGGATGACCTTGAGTTGCAACGGCGCCAGAGGGCCTGGACCAATCGCGCTTCGTTGAAACGGTAGGTTGTTCCAACGTTCTTTCGCCTCCAACCCAATCGGGCGGGTCGCCTCGGCAAACCGAATGGGCACAGACGGCGCGGGCATCCGCCACATCTGCTGAAGGTCGATTCCCGCACCTCCCAAGGCTTGAAGCGAAGCGTGCCCCCGCGGACCCAGAAGTCCTCCCAATGTCGCGGGAATGTCCATCACGCCCACCGGTTGAGAAACGACCAGCCCCGCTGGAACAACCTCCGAACCCAACGTTGCGAGCAACATAGGGACGTGAATGTCGACCAACTCCACCTCCGCACCGTGGGCATAGGGTTCGCGGGCGTTGTCGTCGAGAGTCTCGCCGTGGTCTCCCATCACCACAATCAACACGTCTTCGAGTAGGCCGCGGCTCTCCAATCCCGCCATGAGACGTCCGATTTGCGTGTCTACACCTGCGACTTCCGCGAGGTAGAGGGCACGCGCTTGGCGACGGTCGAGTGGGTCGAGATTGCCTTGACGGACGGCGGCACCGATGTGTTGAATGCTCGCCATGCTGCCATCGACGGGGCCTGCGTAACCAGGCACCCCCATTGCCTCCCGAATTTCCGCAGGCGCATCGTTCCACGGCATGTGCGGGTCGTAGAAGTGGACGAACAAAAATAGCGGCTGGTCAGCGTTTTCCGTCAAATGGGCATCTACCGATGCCAACGCCCGCGACGTGACCGTATTGGCCGACCAAGTGTAATCATGGGCGCCCGCTTCGGCGGAAGCGTCGGGGGCGGCAAACGTTCGAAAGCCGCGCGAGAAGCCCATCGAGGCATCCAACACGGTGCTCCCCACGACGCCACGGGTGTCCCAACCGGCGGCCGCCAATGCTTCTGGCAACAACGGAACATCCGCGGGAACCGGAAAGCCGTTTCGGACGACACGGTGCCCGTGGGAGTCCATGCCCGAAAATGCAGTGGTGTGGCTCGACAACGTGGTGGGCGCGCTCGACAATGCCCAAGCGAAGCGCACTCCCGATGCTGCGATGCGGTCCAGCACGGGGGTCACGGGCTGCGGACGGTCTCCCGGCGCCAAGTCCAGCCCCCAATGGGACTCCGCCGAATACGTTCCGAGAGCATCGGCGCGTGTCGTGTCCAAACTGATGAAAAGAATGTGGGGACGCCACACCTCGACCTGCGGGGACGCCGTTGGCGCCGACGCCCCACATGCCGCGAGAAAAACACCAACGGAGGACCAACGCATTACGGCGCCGTTCCTTGGCCGACGGTGTAGTGCGCGCGGTCGAACCAATACGTTCGGGCCATGTAGGACAGCGTCGAGCCGGGCCAAATCGAGAAGTTCTGCCCTTCTGCGTTGAGATACCAGCTCGAACAACCCGTGTTCCACACTTGGTCGATGTGCGCGCGGTCTATCTCGTCCACAAATGCGTCCAGCGCCTCGGGTCGAGCTTCCAACCAAGCCCGTGGGCCCAAACCAGAAAGATACCGCAGCGCCTCGCAAATGTAGCGAATCTGGGCTTCAATCATGATGACTACAGAGTTGTGACCGAGTCCGCTATTGGGTCCCAACAACAAAAATAGGTTGGGAAAACCGGGAACCGTGACGCCCAAATGGGCCCGCGGACGCCCGCCCCAATACTCCCGCAGTGACACTCCACCCCGCCCGACGACGTGCAAGGAGCCCAGGGGGTCGTCGACCACAAACCCGGTGCAATACACCAAGACGTCGATAGGCAGACGCGTTCCATTGTCGAGGAGGATGCCGTCCTCTTGCACTTCCGCGAGCCCGGCACCATGCACCGAAACGTCGGAGCGCCGCAGCGCCGGATACCAAGCCGAAGAGTTGAGAATGCGCTTACAGCCGGGCGAATACTGCGGAATGAGCGCCGCCGCTTCGGCCTCGCCCCCCATTTCCCGAACAATATGCTTCCGCATTCGTTTGGCGATTCGTGCGCGCAACCAAGACGGACCCGCGAAAACCATCGGATAGAGCAACTCTTGGTACGCGTAAATGAGTCCGCGGAGGCCCGTGAGAAGCGGCGGCACGCTGCGGAACAGCGAACGAAGGGCCTGGGGGTACGCGAAGTCCATTCGCGGCGTGACCCATGCGGGGGTTCGCTGAACAACATGGACGTGCGCAGCCGTGCCGGCGATTGCGGGGACCACCTGAATTGCGCTGGCGCCCGTACCCACGACGGCAACCCGCTTGCCCGAGAGGTCCACCGAAGCATCCCATTGCGCGGAATGCATCGACGGGCCCAAAAACCGCTCGCGACCTACCCCTTCGGGAAACTTGGGAATGCGCAATGGCCCCAATCCAGCCAGAAGAACCGGAGCCTCAAAACACCGACCATCGGCGCAGGTCACCCGCCAAATCGCGCGCGATTCATCGAAGTGGGCCGTCAACACCTCTGCTCGAAACCGCAGCAAGGGACGAACCCCATGCGCGTCTACTACATCTTCCAAATATTGGCGAATCTCCGGCTGGGTCGCGAAGTGTCGCTTCCAGTCTGGCGAAAGATGAAAGGAGAACGAGTAAAGGTGGCTGGGAATGTCACATGCGCAACCGGGATACGTGTTGTCTCTCCACGTCCCCCCCACCGATGCGGCACGTTCCAACACAACGATTCGTCGAAATCCTTGGGCCCTCGCTTGAATGGCCGCGCCAATTCCTGCGAACCCCGAGCCAACGATACAAACGGAGGCGGATTCGACCTCGCGATTCTCGGCACCAGAAACGGCTTTCGCGTCGGTGGACATCTACATTTGCCTACGGGGACCCGCTGGAGGGATTCGTCGGGAGCGCCGGGGGAGGTCCTAACCGGGGAAACAGCAGCCCGGACTGCGCTTTCCACGCAGCAAACGCCGGATATCGCGCGAGGCTCTTGTCTTTGCGCAGCATATTGGGAATCCACTCAAACACGATGACCGCGGCAAAGACCAGCGCCGGCAAGCCATGCCGAGAAAGCACCACAAACGACAAATAAATCAGCAGCTCGCCAAGGTAGTTTGGATTTCGCGTGCGGGCCCACATTCCGGTGGTCAACAGCTGTCCTCGACAATGCTGAAGATGCATATGTTTCTGCATGTCGGACACGAAGTGCAGAAAGAAACCAGACCCGGCCAACGCTACGGAAAGACCCACCAATAGAGGGGGAGCGGGCTGCTCCTGCAAACACAAGACAACTGGGGCCGCCCAATACAACAACAGCCCCACTACCAGCTGCACCGCACGAAACGGACGGAGCGCTTTCTCCCAGTTGGCATCGCCAAATACGCGGCTCTTGGTCACCCACAGCACCCCATACGTGCCGTGGAGCGCGAGGTACACCCAAGCGTCCACGCGAGCAAACGAATCCGTTGCCAACATGACAAGCAGTACGAAAGGCGCGGTCAGACCTTTGAAGACATCGATAATATGACGCTCGCGCCAACGTGGTTCTGCCGACACAGTGCCTACCTCGGGTGTTCCGCCACCAGCCAGCGCCCCGGCGGAACATTCCGCCAGACCACGCCGCTCATGGTGACGCAGGTAAACCGTTCCCGAAGCACGCCTTCGAGACGCCGCGTGGTGGGAAGTGCCTGCGCATGGGCATACACAAGCGTGACAAACCGGCCACCGGGCCGCAATGCCGCCACGATTCCATCGAGCTCCGCTGCCATCGCATCTTCCGGCAATAACGACCACGGAACGCTCGACAGCACGCGGTCTGCGCCGTCAAGATTGCGACGGCGCAACACTTCCGGCAAGTCACGCGCCGTAGAACCGCTGACATCCAAGCCCGGATGATTGCGACGAAGCGCGTTTCGAAGCTCTACATCGGGCTCCAACGCCACAAATGCCGCATGGGGGGCCGCGCCGCGAATCCAGGTGGTGAGCGGGCCCGTTCCCGCACCCACTTCCACCACGACATTGGCCGTCTCAAGCATCGACACGCCGACCAAGGCCTTCGCGAGCCAGGGGCTTGAAGGTGCGACCGTTCCAATGCTTCCTGGCGACCGAATGAGCCGCTTCCACAGCAGCTTCGCGGAATCCATGACCTCTGGCTCGGGCGCACCCCGAGGCACGGAAGGCTCTGGATTCGACGGGGCACTCATCTGCATTGGACCTCCTGGAAGGAAACGTATGCCCACCGACTATCGAAAGGCACGCAACTTGGACATACGAGATTCAGGAAAGTGTGTTTCATATTCGGCTACCGGACCTTTTGCCGGAACGACGAGAGAACCTCCCGACGCCCCCCAGTACACCACATCGAACGATGAAACAAAAGCTGAAAAACCGGTATCACACGTTGATCTCATCATGACGACGTGCCGCCCCTCGAAATCCATCTTCGATGGGGTCCTGCGCGTCTGGAACCTCGGTGTGGTGCATCAAGACGATTTTTTCTCGAAGTTCAAGGGGGAGAGACATCAGCTCACTATAGTGGGTATGAACCGTACCCCGAAACGGCGCCGAAAACGAGCATTCGTGGAAAATGACATGAACATCGGGGTCTTCCGCTGCTTCACGAATCCACTTCGGCGAGAACGTGGTGTCCCCACTCCACACCAGCCGACGCCCCTTGGCGCGAATGTCCAGTCCAAACGCGGCCTTCGAAAAGCCGTCGCCATCGACGTGTGGCACCCGGAACCAGCGAACATCAAAGGGCCCTCGCTCCAATCGCGGTCCATCTACACGTTCGATAACAGCTGTTACTCCATCGTCGCGCGTTCGCCCCGATAGGTCGCGCCAGATGCCCATATACGGCTCTAGCCCTGCCATCAGCGGCCCCATGAGGTCGGAAGGACCAGCGAGCCGGGTTCGTTGGCCCGCCGGCTCCCCCTTCGGCCCGGTGTACATGCGCTCCCAGCAAAGCTGTTCGGGACTGGCATGGTCGGCGTGAAGGTGCGTGAATACGACGGTATCGATGAGGGTAGGGTGGACGCCCAGCTCCCGCAAGCTCTGGCAAGCGGTCACCCCACAATCCACCAACAACCGCATCCCGTCTACTTCGACAAGTGCATTGTTCTGGTAGTTGACGCGGTAATCCGTAAATGCGCCGCCCGATCCCAGAAAGGTCACCTTCACAAAAACTCCCGCGGTGGACGGTCTTGGGACACCCTCCCAACCATATACAAGTATACGCCAAAACCCGCAGAAAGGGAACGTTGCCCACCCGGCAACGTCCCCTTCTTCATGGCGGAAAGGCCCATCCAGGAGCCCATCCGGCGTCTACCGATGCATCGAACCCATCGCCGTCGCCTGCAACACACCGAGCGGCGGCAACGGCCGCAAGGGTTGCCCTGCGTGGTGCCAAGGTCCAACCAATGCCGCATAGACGGCATCTTGCAGCACCTCTTCGCGGGCCCAGCGCTCCAATATGCGCTGCCGACGACGCCGCACCAGCACACCCCCCACCACAAAGACAATACCCGCGAACGCAAACAGCGTAGAGTCGTCAACCAACGGCTTCAGCCACATCGGCGACGAAGAAAGGCGCTCCCGCCACGCGCGGTCGAGTTGCGTAGATGTAGCGCCCGTCGCATTCCGCAGAGATTCGTCGACGCTATTTCCCGCCGCCAAGCCCAAGGTCACGCGGGAGAGCGTGTCCGCACCGTAGGTGTTTTGCAGATAGGCGACGAGGTCGGCACTTTGCGCGTATGCGAGGCGCGCCCGCGGACCGCTCGCCGGAAAGCTGCCCGTGAGTTCGTCGAGGGACAAGAGGCTGTCACCCAGCAAGCCTTCGGCCAAACGGTCGGTCAGCTCCGGCTTGTACTGCCGCGCCAAAAGCTGTGCCGCACCCTCCTGGAGCCAATGGGGCACCGGTCGCGGCGCAAACGAACGGCCCAAGATGATGTGCACAAGCTCGTGGTCGAGAACCTGCGTGAGCGGTTCATCAAAACCGGGCCGAATGTCGGGACTACGAAGATAAATCAAGCCACGCTGCGGCCAAGCGGTGCCATCCGCCCACTCCGGCGGACGACCAGGCTGCAGCGTTTGGAACGCCTGCTGCGTGGGCGCAATGAAGACCTCAATGGTGGGTCCGGACGGAATCCCCAGCGCCGCCGCGAGCTTGGGAACCGAGGCATCAGCATGACTCGCCAAGAGACGCGCGGTTTCAAGGTCGTCGGGATGCGCGTGAATCCGCGTGTAGAGAGCGTCTACCGTGCGCCATCCCTCCGGAACCCCCGGTGCATCAGCAAAGACACCCTCAAAGTCTTCCACTTCAAGCGCGCGCATCGCGGGACCTTCGTCTGCTTGCACCGGCGTGGAGGCTGCAAACACCACCATCCACAATGCAGCGAGGAAGACCTGAAGACGACGCGCGATGTGACCCATGGGAACCTCCGCAGCGGTGCAGGACCGCTCGAACGATGCCTTCCTTGGGTACGGAAAACGAGAAGGAAAGTCCCGATTGCTCATGGGCATGTGAACATCCTACATGATGGGGCATAGGACCGCAGCACGCAGATGCGTGAAATCCGACGAAAGGGCGCTTGCAGTGGACCAAACCGTACGGTCCTGTCCGCAAGACAATGAAGGCAGGACGCCGTTTTTCGCCTTGTTTTTTCCCGCACGAAGTGTGAAACGAAGCCACGGTACGCTTTTCGCTATTCCTGGCGCTCTCCGCCAGGCTGAATTCCGGAGTGCCCGTGCTTTCCCACGTCCTCCTCATCACTGGCTGCGCATCGGGCTTTGGGCTGCGCATTGCGATAACCGCCGCCCGGGCCGGTCATATCGTCTATGCGGGCGTCCGAGACATTTCGCGCGCTGAAAAGCTCATCGACGCAGGTAGAACACTGCCGATTCATGTACTGCCCCTCGATATTACAGACGCGCAGCAGCGCGCCGCGGCCGTCGCGACCATTCGTCAACAACACGGCCGCCTCGACATGCTCGTCAACAATGCAGGGCAGGCACTCGGTGGTTTTCTCGAACTTGTCGAAGAAGACGAGCTGCGCGAATTGTTCGAGGTCAATGTGTTTGGCACCTGGGCGCTCACCCGACACGCGCTTCCTTTGCTTCGCGAGAGCGCAAGTCCGAAAGTCGTGATGGTGTCGTCCACTTCGGGACAGCTCGCGATTCCGGGGCTCGGGGCCTACGCCGCGACAAAGTTCGCACTCGAGGGCATGAGCGAGGCGTGGTGCCACGAGCTTGCGCTGGTCGGCGTTCGGATGATGGTCATTGAACCGGGTGCCTACCGTACCGACATCTTCGGCCGAAATCGTCGGCTATCGCGAGGTCTTCAAAACGCAGGCCCCTACGCGCCTTGGGTCGACCGACTCCTCGAACGCTTCGACACGATTGTGGACCGCATTGCCCGCGACCCCCAAGAAGTCGCTGATGTCATCGTCGCACTGCTTCATCGCCGCCGCACCCCGTTTCGTATCACGCTCGGTCCTTCGTCCTTCGTTCGCAGCATTCTTCGTCGGCTGGTGCCTTTCGGCTGGGTCGAGTGGGGCATTCATAGGTTTCTGGTTCGACTGCGCGCGCCAGACGAGTCGCAAAAGCCGTAGCGCAAGAGGACATCCGCAAGGTCGTGCGCGATACGGTCCGTTTCGACGAGATGCGCGACAGAAGAGACCTCCGAGGACGCAGGCGCGACGGAAAAACCGGAGGGCGGCGTTCCTGGAAGACCAAAATGGGCATAGATGCCCGCTACAACACCCGATGGGTCGGAACGTACGTCTGCTTCGCGCACGACCATCCATCGGTCGGACGGCAAGCGCGCAAGTTCGCGCTCGGCAGACCGATACGTACACAAACTATCCTCGTAAATTACCGCGGCCTGGGCAGGCGTCATTGGCCCGGAATCCGGGAAACGGCGCTGCCAAATCGACTGAATGAGATTCAGTCTGGACGGAATCGCCTGGCGAGGGTCGCGGATGAGGTACACAAAGCGAGAATCAGGAAACTGTGCGAGGAGAGCCGGGATTTTTTGGGTAAACGCAGGGTTCTTCGCGACCATCCACCGCGTATGGCCAGGCGTAGGCTCTTCCTGCGCCAGCTTTCGCCGCCACACATCGTGGTAATACCGCATCAACCGCTCCAAACGAGCCGCAGAGCCATGGTCTGCACGTCGCAGGTGGTCAAGGTCGCGGTGCGCCACCGAAACAGGGTCGTCGTTGGCGACCATGATGGACGCAAAGAGGGCCCAAAACACAAACTCGTCCTCCTCCACCTCCCCCAAACGAATGCGATGAAGCGCGTCCATCGGCGCCAACAGGCGGTCCTCCAAGCGTGCAAGCGCGCCACCCGACCACCGGTCGACCCGTGCGATGCCGTTGCGGAGCCACGCCGCCGAGACCGCAGGCAGCACCATCTCTCCCAACGTCAACGCGCGCATATGACGCGTATCGGCAGCCAACATTCGGTGTAGAGCGGTGGTTCCTGACCTTTGGTGTCCAACAATAAACAGTGGCCCCCGCGCGGTCGCTTGCCGCCAATCGGGCGCGACCACGTCATCCAATAGCCAAGTGAGCTGTGCAACTCCCGCGAGCAAAAGGCGACCCAATGCCTCGATGGCCACCCGCCCACGAGAGGGTCCACGCACAAGCCGTCTCGTCGTTTTGCTCGCCAATTCCCGTGCGCCAAACGGTATCCAAATATCGGAGGGGCCATCGGCAGGACTCGAATTGTCCATGGCACCGATTTGCGTCCGCAACATGGCAAGGTCGCGCTTGTTTTGCCGACCCTTCACAGGCATTCGATTCACGCGAACCACGCGGTCGGGCGCGCCATCCGGACCTGCGGCTTGGCTTGCTATCTGTCGCACACGCCCCAAATCCAATGGTTCAACGGTCGTGACAACAAGGGTCAAACGCTCGTCCTGGCGCGCCTCGTCCCACTCCCCCAGCAATGCACAATCATCGACGGGAAGTCCCGCGCCCACCAATGCGGAGAGAATCGGGCCTTCGAGCGTTCCAGGGTAGAGGTTGACGCCCTTGCGAATCACCATCTCTTTGATGCGACCGTGAAGGACCAAGCTGCGGCCATCCGGAGTGACCGTCCACGCGCCGAGGTCACCGGTGCGAAGGGGCTGTCCCATCGCCCGCGGGAGCTGCCCCAAGTAGCCGGGAGACACCGAAGGACCGTCCAGCAGCACCTCTCCGACCTCGCCATCGGGGGCGTCCACGCGCACTGTTGCCCCCGCCACCGGAGCCCCAACAAGGTCACCCTTTCCGGTCCACGCAATCTTTTCGGCGAGCGTCGCGCGGCAAACGGGCCCCGCTTCCGTCATGCCATACAACGACGTAACCCGAGTTTCCCAATGCAAGAATCGCGCCAACTGATGCAAGAATCGCGGACGCACAGGCGCGCTCCCCAAGAGAACCATTCGCACTGTGGGCGGCAACACCGAATGCGGGGCGAGGCGCATCATCTCGAGCCATAGATGCGGAGCACCGAAGTATCCCTGGGCCTGTCCAGACTGCAATGCATCCAATACCCGACGACACCTCGACGCGCCGCGCGTAGGTACCAACATCACCTCGATTCCCAAATACAACGCATACAATGCCTGGGGAAGCGTATCGACAACCAAGCGCTCGACTCCAGCGATATCGCTCAGGGCGCGAATATTGTCGAGAAAGCCGCGAAGGCTTGCATGGGAATGGATGACCCCTTTCGGGGCTTGCGTTGTTCCGCCCGTATATACAACAATACAAGGGTCCGAAGGCGCGCAATCTATCGCAGCCACCTTGCCCAACAACACCTGCGGAGACACCGCGCTGTCGTCGTCCAAATCCGCAGGCGCCAACGCCAGTGTGCATTCCGTGGGCGGACGGGGCGGCAGAACCAGCTTGGCGCGCGCCGCAATCCGCCGCACGCATGCACTGCGACCCAATGCAAGCAGCCACGGGTGAATCACGAGCCAGCGCGCCTGGGCCGCCGCGATACGGTCCAAGTAGACGCCGTCTCCGAGGCCTCCTTCGAGCAATACTGGAACAGCGCCACGGGCGATGACAGCCAATGTCGCCACCACCAAGTCAACCCCATGGGGAAGTTGGAGGACCACACGGTCGCCGCGGACCATGCCCTGCTCCTCGAAACGCTGTGCGGCGCGTGCGATTCGGCGAAAAAGCTGGGCTCGCGTAAAACGCCTTCCCCGCGGGTCAATGAGAGCCAGTCGACCTGGCGCGTCGGCCAAGCGTTCGATTACGGTAGACGATAGGTTCATATTTTGCTCAAACAGCATGTGAAAATCCGGCGGCACATGTTTTGGGACGTAAAACCGAACAAAGAACGTCGGCCTGGGTTTTCACACTCGCGCCCCGCGTTTTTCACGAATCCTCCCGTTAGCCCTTCCCTTCGCCCTTCACCACCCCCGAAGGCCCCTATGCCCATTTCGCACAACGCCCGTCCCTTGCTCATTGAGGGTATGGGGCGGTATCTGCCGATGCAAGTGGTCGACAACGAGCTGTTGTCTGTGTTGGCAAACAAAGATTACCACACGATTGACCAGCGATGTGGCGTTGAAACGCGCCATTTTGCCCAGCCCGACAAAGGAGAAACAGCCCCCGAGATGGGCGCGCGGGCCGCAGAAGCAGCCATGGCAAATGCCGGCTGCACACTCGACGACATCGACCTCATCCTCAGCGCCTCTGGCACCTCGCACCAGTTCATTCCCGACCAAGCCGTGTTTATCCAAAAGGCACTCGGCGCGGGCCGCAGTGGCATCCCGTGTTTCAGCGTACATACAAGCTGCTTGAGCTTCTTGACGGCGCTCGACATCGCGGCCAGCCACCTCGCAACAGGTCGCTACCGCCGCATTCTCATCGTCACCTCGGAGTTGGCGTCTGCGGGGCTCAACCTGCAAGATGCAGAATCGGGACCACTGTTTGGCGATGCCGCCGTGGCGGCGGTTGTGCGGCAAACAGCGCCCGACGACCCCGTCAGCCCGTCCGCCGCGATACACCGCGTCCACTTCGAGAGCTACGGTGACGACGCCCACCTCACCGGCGTTCCAGGCTCGGGGACGCACCTTCCCGCCAACAACCCCAACACGCCTCTCGCGGCCAGCTACTTCCGCATGTCAGGGCTAAGCCTCCTAAAGCGCGCATTGGTGCACGTTCCACCCTTTGTGCACCGTCTGATGCCCGAGGGACTCGACGAATGGTCGACACCGCCGGTCTTTGTCTTGCACCAAGCAAGCCGCGCGGGTCTCAACCTCGTGCGCTCTATGCCGTTTCCCGAAGAGCAGGTCGTGCGAACCTTGGCCGAATGCGGAAATTGTGTTGCGGCGTCCATTCCACTGACGCTTTTCAAAGCCATCGAAACGGGCAAGCTCCAACGTGGAGGCACAGCAGTCCTCATGGGCACCGCCGCGGGAGTCACCTACGGCGGACTCATCCTTACTTATTGAGTAGGACAGGCCATGACAAGTCCCTACTTTTACGGTCTCACCCTCCTATTGCTGTATGGCGTCGTCATTCTGGAGGTGCTCTACATTCGACGCCGCGACGGCACCAAAGCACCCTGGCGCGAGGTCGTGGTCAATATGAACAGCGGCCAGATGGTGCTCTGGCTCCTCCGTGGCGTTCGCGCATTCGTATACACGGGAATCTATACCGTCGCGTCCTTGCATTGGCTTGATGCATTGCCCGTGTTCATCTTGCTTCCCCTCACATTTGTGCTGTGGGACCTCGCCTTCTACACGTCCCATTACGCGCACCACAAGATTCCCATTTTGTGGGACGTTCATGTGCTTCACCACCAGGGAGAAAGCTTCAATACGTCTCTGGCCGTTCGGAATGCTTGGCTCCAGGTCTTGACACCCACTCCCTTTTTCGCGGTATTGGCAATATTGGGAGTGCCTCCCGAGTTGTATTTCTCAATTGGCGCCATTCATTATATTGTGCAAATCTACAATCACAATGGAGCAATACGACAATCGGGCGTTCTCGACCATTTTTTGGTAACCCCCACCCATCACAAGGTACACCACGCAAGGAATACGCGCTATCTGGACCGCAATTTCGGCTCGTCACTTATCGTGTGGGACAAGGTCTTCGGAACATTTGCCAAAGAAGACCCCGCAGAGCCCGTGGAGGTTGGACTGCACGACGCGCCTCGTTCAGAGAATGCCCTCTGGCTCAATTTAGAGCCACTCACCCGTCGTTTGGGACGCGGAGGCCCCGATATACACTTGCCAGACCAAGCAGAGGACGTCGGTGAGCATTGGCTGTTGGTTGGAAGCGCGCTTTCATTTGCATTGATGTGCGCCTACGTCATGGATTCCCAAGACTGGGATGCCATCCATTCCGCAGCGATTGCGGGATACGTAATACTCGGGACCATGGTGCTCGGGCGGGCGGCCGACGGCCATCGCGACGCGGTGGCAGCATGGATTGTGCTTTCTTGGACGGCACTTGCGGTGTACCTGGGCACCGAAGCATCGGATGGAACACTAGAAACGTCGGCGATGGTCGCTCTTGCTGGCCACAGTGCGTGGCGTGTACCATGGTTGCTCCAACGCAAGGTCTCACGCTATTTCTCGACCTGAGCGCCGCACGCGCGCGTGCCGAGACCATGCGCCCAGCCCTCCGATTCTGTTGCTGCGCCATCATCAGGACTCGAATGGATCCACAAACCAATCGTCTTCAATAGATGGAGCCTGCAACGCGAGGAATCTATCCGCAACTTCCGCCACGACCGCGTCCGGCGCACACAACCACCACCCGCGAAATGTCCGAATAACCTCGTCCTGCAACGCGACCCGCGCCCCAATCGCCTGCCTTCGCAGACGGGCCGATTCATCGCGCTTTCGTCCAGCGTCCAACATATCTCGGACACGCGGCAATAGCCGCGACTGCCCGCCCGCCGCTTCTATCATGGCAATCACCGAGACCAGAATATCCTCCCCTGCGGCGTCTTCGGCATAGGGGTCCCGCCAGGGGCGAAGCTGCTGCCGCACATGCTTTCGGAGCACCGCGTCCGCCACTTCTTCGATTGGGTTCGCGTCGACCTCCGAAAGCAATAGGCGCTGGGACATAACCGCAGACTCTTCCGCGACAACATCGTCAGCTTCGGCTTTCTTCTCTACTTCCAACGTTTCTATCAACCGCTGGATGGTGCCATCTATCGCGCGCCCTGTCAAAAAGTCCATTCGGCCGGAGGCCAGCCAATGACGCACGAGCGGCGCGACAACACTCCCCCAAAAGTCCGCCGGAATGTCCGCCAATCGGGCATTCACCGCCTCTCGCCTTGAGGTCATGGCTGGGTCCAGACGCCCGCGCGCACCAAGGCTGCACGGACCCACTCTACGTCGCCCGTCCAGCCTGAATGTGCTGCAACGACCGTCCCTTCGGGGTCGACGAGGTATGCCGATGGCAAGCCTGGCGCCATCCAACGCTCCACCGCCTCCGGTCCTCGCCAAGCCAAAATCACGCCCGGTATCTGTTGGTCGAGAGAGGCAGGCCACTCGGTGCGCTTGTCCGTCTCGACGGAGACCACGACGAGCGACAACGGCACGCCCGCCTCGTGTGCATCCGCCAGCAGCCGATGAAGCGCATCGGTCTGTGCATGGCACGGCACACACCAGATGGCCCACAAATCCACCACCTTCCAACCTTCGATTTCGTCGATTGGAAGCGCTGCACCGTCCACATCCACCACCATATCTGGCAAGCGCTGTCCTTCGAGCGGGAGTGACGGGCCGCGTTCCGCCAGCGCATCCGACACGGCGTCCAGGTCCACGATAGGACCCTCCGACGACGCGCGTGTCCCCAGCTCCGCCGACCGCCCCGCCAGCCACCCCGTTAGGCCGTTTGGATGCCACCGATACGCCGAAAACAACGTAGATGCATGCAGATGGCCCAGCGCGACCAAATCCGGTGGGTCCACCCGCACATCCACATGGACGAGTCCTTCGCGCAGGTGAAACAACGCCGCCTCGACATCGCCGTCCGCCTCGGCCACGAGGCCCGCCCACAGGTGGGTTTTGGCCGTCGCACGTCGCGCCAGAATCAGCGCGTGGTCGATGTCCGCACGGGCACCGGGAAGGTCACCCATACGGTAGCGCAACCACCCGCGCGTCGCCCACCATTGCGACTCCGTCTGTGCCTGAACCCATCGAAAAGACGTATCACCAGATGGTCCTCCACGGTCTGCGCGATAGCCGGTCGCCTGCGCCAATACGACGGTCATCGCGGATAGCGCATCGTCCATATTGCGCTGCTGCCGCGCCGCCTCTTCCGCATAAGACGCGGCCAAATATCCACTCGAGGGGGTCGCTTCCCAAGCGCGCTTCATCGCCTCCAGTTGACGACGGGGGTGGCCGAGGTCGCGGTGCGCTTCAGAGACGGCCATCGCCCAAGACGACCGCGTCCAGCCGCTAGCCGGTACCTCCGCGTCGAGCAACAACAATGCGTGAAGGCGGCGGTCCGGCGCGGCATTGGACCGCGCAACCGAGATGCGGCGGTCGAGGTCGACGTTGTGTGGATACTCTCGAACCTGCCACCGTGTTTGGGCGTCTACCATCCAGCCCGTCGGAAGCGCGCCGGGCCACAGGTCCCGAAGGTGTCTCCAAGCGGTCGTGTCATCGAGGCCTTGCCAACGAATCACCTCGATTCCCGCGAGCACGCGAATGGGGTCGTCGCTGTTTACGGCCTGCACCGCCCCGGCTGCAAGCGCTACTTGCGCGTGAACCAGCCCGGCGCCGCGTGCATCGGCGCTCCACGGATTGCCGGCCAACGTGAGGTCACGGGGCCCCTCCATGACCCATTGCGCGACGGCCTGTCCCCAAGCAAGGTCCACGCTGCCCGATTGTAAGGCGCGCGCCAAGGACTCCACCTCTCGCCCAGCCGGAGCGGCGACCAACGGCGGCGGAAGCACCACATACGGACACGCGTCTTCGATACGAGGCCGCATGGTGTCCAGTTCCCAAAGCACCGCATCTGGCCACGTCGTCGAAAAGACCGCTTCTACCGTTCCACAGTGGGCGTCTACGTTCGGAAGCCCTTCTACGGCTGCGACCGTCCACAGCAATGCCGCGGTCGCATCGGAAAGCGGGGACACGGAGGCAACCACCATTGGTCCTTCGCCCAAAGCAGCCAACGCTTGCGCATACAGCCGAATCGTCCGTGGACTCGCTGTTCCCTTCTGCAACATTGGTGCGGCCCGAGCGGCGACATCATGGGCGTACCCCGCCCCCAATCGCCAGGTGAGGTCCGCTTCTTGGTCGGCCTCGCGCACTTCGGCCGCATGCCCAACAACCCCGAATCCCAACCACAACCAGACCATCATGGACGCACCCTTTTTCCGGAAATCAACGTCCGGTGTGGACATGGAACTATAAACTTTGAACCAAAGAAAAGTGAAAGGTCGAAGGGGGTGGCGGAACCGCCATCTCTGCGTCCTTCGTCAACCGCACGGCCCACGCAAGCACCACCCGGCCTATCGGTGTCGGAAGCGCAGTACCGACCCCGGCGGCGGGGAGCACCGTGTTGAGGTGTACCCCAGGCACAAGCCGTCCGGTGGATGCATCGACATGGTCAACCAAGGACTCCCAGGTGCGGCCCACGTCGGTAAATCCCAACAGGTGCAAGCGCGGCCGCAGTGCATAGCGAAGCTCCAATGAGCTGACTGCAAGGACGTTTCCGCCGATACGCAGGTCGTTTGGACCGCCATCCCAACCCGGCGGATTGGCGAGGCTATTGCTCACACCGCGCAATGTCCGGCCGCCACCGAGCAAAAAGCGCAGTTGGGGGATGGGCGCTGCGTCTGCATCGTGAAACTGCATCCAACCGGCACCCACCCTCGGGGCAAGCACCCAACGCGGACCCGAAATCGGGACAAAGACACGGGCTGCGAACTCGGCCCGAAAGAAGGGGTCGCCATCGGCAACGCCGTAGGGCACGAGGTCGACATGAACATCGCCGCCTTTGGTTGGCAACAGCGGACGGTCTACGCGGGTCCAATCCAGACCGGCGTGAAACAAGCCCCCCACGGCCGTTGTGCGAAACAGTGGACGCGCGTAGTCTGCCATCGTGTCCGCACGAGAGTGTGTCGTCGCTTGAAACCAAGGCTCCCACAACTCCAACTGCCGCGACCACGGAAACGACTTCCAGTAGGCCACTTCGGGAGCAAGCCAGAGCGACAAGCGCCGTGTCGCGTGCCACTGCACTCCCGGCCGCAAGGCCAGCGTCAGCAGGTTGTTGGCGCGCACCGCCTCCAAATCTCCGTTCGCCTCCAGAAACACCGAAACGCCCGCTACCGGCGCGACCCAGACTTCGCTGCGGAGATGTTCCCGCGCAACGGGCCCCCAGTTTCCCACGAAGGCATCGGGACCAAACAACACCGGGTACGAGCGAATTCCCACGGACGTCTCGCTCGAAAACGCCGCCATACCCTGTCCCACGCGATTCGCCCGGTAGGCGCCGCCAACCTCTGCCGCGAAAAAGGTGCTCTCACTCGCAATTCCCACCAACGGCGACCACCCACCTCCGTCGGCCTCCTTTACGCGCACCCGCACCTCTACGCCCCCTTCCGCGTCGACTGCGCCGGGCCGCGCTTCGACGGTCGCGAAGCTCGGAACCCGCGAAAGCGTGCTCTCAATACGGGTCAGCTTGTCTGCATTCCAAGACTCGCCCACCGTCACATTGGGCGCGATGCGCGCACGAATGCGCTCGCGGTCGAGCCGCGAAAGGCCTTCCACCACAACGCCGCTGACATGCGCGCGAATGCCAGGGTCGAGGTCAAACACCAACGCCAATGTCCGGTCGTCATCATGGGGGACGAGCACACTAGAGACATATGGATATGGATATCCATGACGTGTGAGCACGTCCGAAATCGCTTGTTCCGTAGCGGCACGACTCTGCTCGTCAAACGGGCCCGGCACCACCGAAACCGCCGCCCGCACCTCCCGACGCAGCGGGCGCGGCAAGTCGCCCAGTCCCTCCAGCAAGACGTCCCGGACGGTCCATCGCTCGCCGATATCCACCACAAACGTAGCGCGGCGTGTCCAAGTAGGGGCGCGTCGCTCAAGCCAGCGTCCCCAAGGCCCTTCATCGGGTTCCAGTTGCAAACGAACCGTACAATCGAGCCAGCCTTGGTCCCGAAACCAGGTCTGCAACGAAGCCGCATCTGCGTGAAGCTGCGCCTCGTGGACGGTCGGCACGAAGAGCCAATGCCGCATGACCGGCACCGACTGCCACCATTCCGGAAGCGCGTGACTGAGGGTGTTCCGCGCCGCATAGGCCGTCTGCCGAGACGCCACGCGGGGATGGTCGTCCCCGTTGGACACCAACGACGGCAAGTCGGCGTCCCGCGGGAACACGCCATTCCAGTCGGCGTGGGGCCCCATTACGCGGACATCCGTAAGCCAAGGCCCCGGCGGCGCCTTGGGCGAAACGGCGGGCTGCGATGCCACGGATACCGATGAATCCGAAGGAGGCGCTTGCGCGGTCGCAACGCCACCCCCTCCCAGCATCAAACCAACAACCCAGCGCCGCAACCACATCCTCTCCGTTCCTCCATCGCGGCAGGCCGCGACCCGGAGCTTCCTAATCGAGCCGATGAACAACGGGTCCCCCACCCTACGAATGGATTTCCAACCCGCTCCCCTTGGCTTCCCCGATTCCGTGACGATAGACACCAGCAAATCCGCGCACGGGCTTGCCCACGCGCACATTCCCAGCAATGAGGACAAAATGGCCGCCAACACCGTTACTCTCACAGGCGAAAACTTCGATGCGCTGGTTATCGCGAGCGAAACGCCCGTACTGGTCGACTTTTGGGCAACGTGGTGTGGGCCATGCAAAGCCATCGCCCCGCTGCTGGACAACGCCGCGACCGAATACGGCGGCAAGCTGCAGATTGGAAAGCTCGACGTCGACACCCACATGAACCTCGCGCGGAAGTACGGCATTCGCAACATTCCCGCGCTCTTGTTGTTCAAGAACGGCGAAGTGGTCGAGCGCCACGTTGGAACGCTCAACAAGGCGCGGCTGGACGAGCTGGTAAAGCACCACATCGCCTGATTTGCGCAAATGGGCCGCATCGACTCCGCTTGAAGGCCCCTGCCCTGTTTCGACCTCCCCCGGCAGACCGACCGGGGGTTGTTTTTTTGCGCTTGCCGCAGCGGCGAGGACCGCACGCCTGTCCCGTTGCGATCTCTTGTGCCCCTGCCCCAGACCATCATTGAAAACAGCCGTTTGGCCGCCCGACGCGGACTTTTTCCCTGCCCTTCCGGCACCCAATCGGGCGACTCCCGAAGGCAAACTCCCGCGACGATTCGCCAAATGACCCTCGACGACCTCGCGAGAACAGCCCATTCTGGGTAGAGCGAGACCCGTTCGACTGGCGTTCAACGGAGGGAGCCGTCCATGTCTCGTCACCCAAAACCGCTCGTGCGGCCAACGACACTCCTATTGGCACTCGGAATTGCACTCATCCCGGGCTGCGTGTCCAAAAAGAAGTACATCGAGCTCGAAAACGTACTCGCACGCACCCGACAAGCCGTAAAAGACCGTGACGAAGAGCGTCGGGACTTCGAAAAGCGTCTGGAGGAATGCGCCGCCGACCGCGAACTGCTGGAAGTGTGCGAGATGGAGCGGTCCCGCGTGTTGGCAGAAAAGGGCCAATTGACGCACGATGTCGAAGCGATGACCACCGCGATGATCGAGCTCGCGCGGCAGCAAAAAGAAGCACAAGCGCGCATCGACGAGTACAAGGCCGTGGTCGCGAAGTTCCGCGAACTCGAAGCCGCGGGCAAACTAAAAGTGCGCATCCACGATGGCAAAGTCATCGTCGAGCTCGCAACCGACGTCCTCTTCGCGAGCGGCAAAGCGGCCTTGTCCCCCGCAGGCAAGGATGCCGTCATTGAGGTGGCGGCGATTCTCGCTACATTGACCGACAAGCAGTTCCAGATTGAGGGCCACACCGATGATGTGCCCATCCGCACCGGCCAGTTTCCGAGCAACTGGGAGCTGGCATCGGCGCGGGCCATCACCGTTGTCAAAGCACTGATTGAGGGCGGAATGCCGCCCGAGTCCGTAAGCGCCGCGAGCTTCGCGGAGTTTCGCCCCGTCACCGCCAATGACACCCCCGAGCACAAAGCCGCAAATCGACGAATTGAAATCGTCATGGTGCCCGACCTGAGCCAGCTACCCGGCTTCGATGAGCTCGAAAAGATGTCAACGGGTCGATGAATCTCGATTCCGTGCGTTTGGTGAAGGTCCAGGCCGCCCGGTCGTCCAAGGTCCAATGGAGGAACCCATGAGCCCTTCTTTGCTGTTGGCGGCCGTATTGGCGACCGCGTCTGCTGCCGAAAAACCACAGCCGATTGTCGTGGAACCCAAACGGGTCACCAACGTCGACATCGGATTGTCGGGGGCAACCTTCGATGTCGTGCTCGAAGCGGAGCGCACACGCGGCTTGACGGTCAAGCTGCGTCACCTCGACTATTCGATTCAGGTCGGCAAGACGGTCGTCGCAGAAGGTGCCAAGGAATACGATAGCGTGCGCCTCCGAAAAGGCGAGCCAGTCCTCATCACGGTGCCCGTCGAGATGAGCGGTATACAAGCCCTCGAGCTCGCGGGACGCATCGCCGCCGGACGCGACCTCAAAGTCAAGGTCAAGGGAAACGCGGGGATTCGGGTCTGGTTTTTCCCCATGACCATCCCTTTCGCGGCCTCCAACTAGGCCTCCTGCGGGCACCCTGCGCGTATGGAGCCCCTCGCCTGGGCCGGGGGTACGGCGAGGCCGCGGCCCAACCGGAGCTTCCCCACCGTGCCCTCGTTCCTGCGATTGCCTCGCCACGCGGTCGACCGCCGAAAACACCCGGTTGGCGATGGGTAGCCCCGTCCACCCGACCCACCGAACACGGCGCTCACCCTCCCAGGCGGACCTTGCGAACGAAGTCCACAAAGCCGACCGACTGCGCCTCTAAACGTGCCCCCAGCGCGGCATCCAATGGCGTTCCCGCCGCATCCAGCGCGCGGTCCACGCCCGCGATAAACACCCGCGGCGGATACAGGTGGGCGTTTCGGTAACCCAACACGCCCTGAAGCTGCTCGATGGGACGCAACGCGCCAAATTGCCCCGAAGATACGCCCACCAACGCGACAGGTCGGTGGTCAAAACTGGCGGGAAATGGCAAGTGGTCAATAAACAGCTTGAGAATGCCCGGAAATCCACCGTTGTACTCGGGCACAACGATGTGCAAGCCATCGCTTTCTAGGATTTGACGCGCAAAAATCTCGAAACCTGCTGGTTTTTTCGCGAACGCTTCCGGGGAAGCGAGGTCCAACGGTAGGTCGCCCAAATCGAGACGGACGACCGAAACATCCCCGCGTGCGCGGTAGCCTTCCACCAACCAGTCTGCGAGTGCGCCACTGCGGCTGTGGGGGCGGTTGGTTCCTGCAAACACCGTAATCTTTGGAACGGATGACATGAATGCACTCTCCTTCGACGGCTGGGTAGTCGCCACCGCTGTTGTCTCGAAGCCAGAACAAGGGGAAACACGGCCGACGGGCTATCCGTATCGCGCGGCAGTGCACGCTTCGATGGACCAAGACCGCACGCGGCAACACTACCCCCAAGCAGTGTCCAAACGCCCACCCACGCGAGGCGAATGATGGCGCGTTCCTTGCTTTCACCTACCATTCTCACGGCAATGGTCGCACTTTGCTGGTGCGATGCCCCGCCCTCCGCCGGCTCTCCGGCCGCCACAATCGTCCCCGCGCCGACAACAACGCCCCGTCCCGCGGGCTGTTTTGACCGCGCGTCGGAAGTGCCCGGAATCGAGGTTACCGACCCGCGACTGGGCGATGGATACGTTGTCGTCGTTCGCAAAGAGGCGAGGCGAATCCAACTTTTCCACCAAGGTCTCGCAATAGTTGACAAAAATGGTTTCGTATGTTATACTATTGGACTCGGTTTCGCACCCCAAGGACACAAAGAGCGCCAAGGAGACGGAAAGACGCCCGAGGGATGGTATCGCACGTCCGATAAGCCATGGTCGAGCTTTTACCACGCTATCGCCGTGCATTACCCCAACACCGACGACGCACACGCAGGACAAGCCGCTGGTCTTATTTCCCGCACGACCGAGCAGGCCATCGCGCGCGCCACGCAGGCCCACGAAAAACCGCCCCAAGAGACCGCATTGGGCGGCGAAATCTTGGTCCACGGCGGCGGAAGCACAAGCGATTGGACGCTTGGGTGCATCGCGCTCGACAACGCCGACTTGGACTACCTTCGCGCAAAGCTCCCGTCCCACATGAAGTTTTGGATTCGCGTTCTCCCGTAATCCACCAAGAACCACAGGTTGTTCGCAAACGGCGGCAGGCTTGGGGTACATTCCGAAGACGAGAGTGCTCCATGCCCCCGAACCGGTTCATCGGGTCCATCGTCACATTCGTCGCTTGGACAGCGTGCTCCCAACCAAAGTCCACCGACACGAACACGACGACGGACCTCACCCCGCTGCCTACCGAAACCACCGAAGACGCGGTCCACCCTCCCGTTCCGCCCGAGGTGGCCATCGAGCCCGCCAATCCCACGACGGCCGACGACCTCTGGTGGGTGACCACCACGGAAGCGTTCGACGAAGACGGCGATGCAATCACTACATTCGTGTCATGGTTTCGAGACGGCGTACCTGAAACCGCGTGGACCGACCATGTTCCAGCGGAGGCCACCCAAAAAGGCGAGGTCTGGGAAGCCCGAATTACTGTAACGGACGGCATGTTCACAGCTCCCACCGCCTTGGCCGTCGCGGTCATCGGCAACACTCCGCCGACGGCAACCGTCACGCTGTCGCCCGAGTCGCCCACGACCGTGTCGCATCTCGTCGCCACCGTTTCCGGAAGTGACGTCGACAACGACCCACTCGGCTTCCAAGTATCGTGGACCGTCGACGGAACCCCTACCGACCTCTACGGCTTCGAGGTTCCCGCCGAGCGAACCCGTTCCGGTGAAACGTGGGAGGTCACGGTCGTTCCCGTGGACCCCGACGAAGCAGGGGCGCCGGTTTCCGCAGCAACGACCATTCGAAATGCCGCGCCACGGGTCACCGCTATCGAGGTCCTACCCAACCCCGCCGACACTACGGACATCCTGACTGCGCACATCGCAGCGACGGATTCCGATGAAGACGACATCGCGCTGGTGATTCAATGGTGGATCGACGGAATGGCCGTTCCCGGCGCCACGGACAGCACCCTTGCCCCCTCTCTCACCGCGCGCGGCAACCGTATCGAAGTGGAGGTTTCGGCTGACGACGGTGAAGTCGTTGGCGCCGCGATGTGGTCGGATGTCATCATCATCGAAAATAGCCTCCCAACCATCACAAACGTCGTGATTTCGCCCAGTTCCCCCACCACCAACGACGAAGTGACGTGTATCCCCGAAGGCTGGCAGGATGACGATGGCGACGCAGAAAGTTATGTCTATCAGTGGACATTGGATGGCGTTGCTGGACCCTCCACTCCCCACTGGCACCTCTCTACAAGCGGTGCCGTTGCGGGACAAACGGTGGGTTGCACGGTGATTCCCGAGGACGGACTCGACCTCGGCCCGCCGGTCGTCGCGTCGGCTGTCCTGTCGCCTCCTTGAACCCTTCCCGGATCTCCCAAATCCGCTACTCAATCGTCACCATCGACGGAGACTGGCCCCAAGCCAGCCCGCGTCGCGACGAAGCTCACCTCTCCCCACGGATGTGGGTTGCTACGCGGGAATCTCGATGATACCGCCCGCAGCCTTTGAAAGCCCGACAACCACGAATGGCGCGCGGTCCTCCCGAGAACCCGCACCAACGCGGAACGTCGCGGCCACCTCTACGATCCGGGGCCCCCGCACCCTCGCCCGGTGTGCGCTCCTCCACGAGGACCCGCATGGACATCACTCCAAATCCCCTCGTCATTGGCCTCCAGCTGATTCCCTTTTTGGTGACTCTGCTGGGCCTGCACTCGCTCATCTTCAAGCCGATGCTCGCCCACATCGATGGCCGCACAGACGCCATCGACGGCGCGCGGGACCGCGCGAAGAAGCTAGAAGCGCAGCTTGAGCAGCGCACCAATGAGTACCAAGCGCGCCTCACCGCCGCCCGGGCCGAAATGGCCGAGCTTCGGGCCAGCCGCCGCACCGCCGCATTGGCAGAAGCCGATGTCTTGGTGCGTGGCGCCCGCAAGTCCGCGGAATCTGAAGTTGAAGCGGCATTGGCCACTATCACCAGCGAAGCCGCCGTCGCCCGAGAAGGGCTGATGGCATCTTCCCACCACCTCGCACGGCAGATTGCAGGTCAGGTTTTGGGCCGCCCGGTCACCGCCTGACACGCACTCGCTTGGAGACGTCCACCATGCGTACCCTTCGCACTTCTGCTGCTGCGGTTCTGTTGTTGATGGTCCCCACCATCGCTTCGGCAAGCGCTGGCGGCTCTGAGGTCGCCCACGACCTCGGAAGCAGCACTGTCCCGATGATTTTCCACGCAGTCAACCTCGTGTTGCTGCTGGGTGGGCTCGGCTACCTGCTGCGCGGCCGCATCTCGTCGGCCCTCGCCGCACGCGCCGATGAAATCAAACGCTCTATCGACGGCGCTGGCGCCGCCGAAGCCGACGCAAACGCGCGATTCGCCGAGCTGTCCGCCCGTATGGACAACTTCGACAACCAGCTCGCGGAGATGCGCGCGGAGACCGAGAAGCTCGCCGCCGCCGAGCGGGAAGCGCTGCTGGAGCGGGCCAACCGCGAAGCGCAGTCGATTCGCGCCACCGCGCAGCGCACGATTCGCGACGAAACCGCCCGGGCCACCGCGGACCTTCAGGCCGAAGCCGCCAAGCTCGCAATCGGCTTGGCCGCACGCCGCGTCACCGAGCAAATCAATGATGAAGACCACCAGCGCCTGGACTCCGAGTTCCTGAGCGTGCTGGGCGTACAGGAGGTCGGCCATGGCTGACGGTTCGCTCGCTCGCCGGTATGCGCGGGCACTCATCTCCCTCGGCGAAGACCAAGCTGGCCGCGACCGCTTGGTACACGACCTCGACACCGTGTCCCTGGTCCTTGATGTTGGCAGTGGCGAGCTTCGTTCTGCCCTCAACAACCCCGGCATCACGATGGCCGAACGTCGCGGGGTTCTTGAAGCCGTGCTGGGACGCGTCGAAGCCCACACCTACGTCAAAAACTTCCTGCGCCTGTTGCTGGACAAAAACCGTTTCGCGCTCCTGCCCTTGATTCTCACCGAGTCTTTGGCAATGGCGGACGAACAGGCCGGTCGGATTCGCGCAGTGGTCACCACCTCTCGCAAGCTCGACCAAGCCAGCATGAAGGCCATTCAGCAGGCATTGTCGAACACCACCGGAAAGCACGTAATCGCGCGGTTCCGCACCAACCCCCGCCTCATCGGCGGCATGGTCGCGAAGGTGGGAGACACCGTTTATGACGCCAGCATCCGTACTCGCCTGATGGACATCCACCAGGTCCTCTCGAACTCTTCCTCCGACAACGCCGCCGAGGCCTGAGCCCGCGGTCTGTCGATTCCCATTGTTTTCGCACCGGCCGGTCGGTAAACCCCGAGCGGCGTGACCACGATTTAGGAGATTGCCATGAGCATCCGCGCCGAAGAGATCAGCGAGATCCTCAAGCAGCAGATCCAGAACTACGAGACCCGCGTCCAGGTCTCGGAAACCGGCACCGTATTGTCGGTGGGTGACGGCATCGCGCGCCTCTATGGCTTGGCCAACGCGATGGCGGGCGAGCTGCTGGAGTTCCCCGGGGGCCTGATGGGCATGGTCCTCAACCTTGAAGAAGACAACGTCGGTGCCGCTATCTTCGGCGACGACATCACCATCAAGGAAGGCGACACCGTCAAGCGTACCGGCAAGATTGTGCAGGTTCCAGTGGGCCCCGCCCTCCTGGGCCGCGTCGTCGACGCTCTCGGCAACGCCATCGACGGCAAGGGCCCCATCGACGCCTCTGCGATGATGCCCGTTGAAATCAAGGCTCCTGGCATCGTGCAGCGGAAGTCCGTGCATGAGCCCATGCAGACCGGCCTGAAGGCCATCGACTCGATGGTTCCGATTGGTCGTGGCCAGCGCGAGCTCATCATCGGCGACCGCCAGACGGGCAAGACCGCCGTTGCCGTCGACGCCATCATCAACCAGAAGGTCTTCGAGAACGACCCCTCCCGGCGTATGCACTGCATCTACGTGGCCATCGGCCAGAAGCAGTCCACCATTGCGCAGGTTGTGAAGAAGCTCGAAGACGCTGGCGCGATGGGCTACACCACCATCGTCGTCGCAGGCGCCTCCGACCCCGCACCGATGCAGTTCCTTGCACCGTACACGGGCGTCACTATGGGCGAGTACTTCCGTGACTACGGCGTCAACGGCGAGCGCGGCTCGGCGACCAACCCCGCCCAGCACGCACTCTGCATCTACGATGACTTGTCGAAGCAGGCCGTCGCATATCGCCAGTTGTCGCTGCTCCTTCGCCGTCCTCCGGGCCGTGAAGCCTATCCCGGCGACGTCTTCTACCTCCACAGCCGCTTGCTTGAGCGCGCAGCCAAGATGTCGGACAAAGAAGGCGCCGGTTCCTTGACCGCCCTTCCCATCATCGAGACCCAGGCCGGTGACGTGTCGGCATACATTCCGACCAACGTCATTTCGATTACCGACGGCCAGATTTTCCTCGAGTCCAACCTCTTCAACAAGGGCATCCGGCCCGCCATCAACGTCGGTATCTCCGTGTCCCGCGTCGGTGGCAACGCGCAGATTAAGGCGATGAAGGAAGTGGCGGGTACTCTCCGCCTCGACCTCGCCCAGTTCCGCGAGTTGGAAGCCTTCGCGCAGTTCGCGTCCGACCTCGACGCGTCCACCAAGCAGCAGCTTGTGCGCGGCGAGCGCCTCGTCGAAATCCTCAAGCAAGGCCAGTACAGCCCGCTCACCGTGGAAATGCAGATTGTGCACATCCTCGCGGGTCAGTGCGGAAGCTGCGACAACATTCCCGCGCCGCAGGTTGTTTCGTACATCGAGGCGCTCACCACGAAGTTCAATGCCGACCACTCCGACCTCCTCAAGGAAGTCATTGAGCGGCAGTCCTTCAAGAAGAGCGACCTCCAGGACCGGATCATTGCGGCCATCAAGGCCTTCCGCGCCACCTGGAAGCCGGCCTGATGTGGGCCCCGGGGACACCCACTTGGGGTGTCCCTGTTCCTCCTGAACCTTCGGAGCGCCCATGGCCAGTCTCCGCGATATTCGCGACCGCATCGGTTCCGTAAAAAACACCCGGAAAATCACCCGGGCCATGAAGCTGGTTGCCGGCGCCAAGCTCAACAAGGCGACCCGCGCGGCACTCGAGGCCCAACCGTTCCAAGCCACCCTCACACGGGTGCTTCGACGGGTGGTTTCGTCGGTGGGCGAAGAGTTTGAGCACCCGCTTCTCTCCCAACCCGCCAACGACACCGTTGTCTACGTTGTTGCAGTCAGTGCCGACCGCGGCCTGTGCGGCAACTTCAACAGCATGCTGAACAAGGCAGCCCTTGCCGAGTGCGAAAAGCACAAGGCCGCAGGCAAAACCGTCAAGGTTTTGGCCTATGGCCGAAAGGTTCGGATTTTCCTTCGGAAGCGTGGCTGGGACATCATCGACGGTTCCGAGAACATCGACCCATCGTTGTATGCGGCCACCGCCCAACAGCTTGCGTCCCGTCTCGTCACCGACCTCAACGAGAACGCCTTTTCGGAGGCGGTGCTGGTGTTCAACAAGTACAAGTCCATCATGATTCAAGAAGCATCCGCTACCCGCGTGCTTCCGATGGCGTTGGAGCCGGAGAAATCCGAGAGCACCGACGGCGAAGCGGTTTCGGTGGACTACATCTTTGAGCCGGACGGCGCACAGCTTCTCGGCCGCCTGCTTCCGATGGCCCTTCAAACCCGCTTGTTCCAGGCATTCCTGGAAACGCAAGCGGGCGAGCAGGCCAAGCGGATGACGGCGATGGACTCCGCGACCCGCAACGCATCGGACCTCATCGGCCGGCTCACGCTCGAGTACAATCGGGCGCGCCAAGCAGCCATCACCAAGGAACTTATCGAAATCGTCAGCGGTGCTGAAGCCCTCTGACGGCTCGTCCGTTCCCGTTTTTTCTTCGAGTCGAGTGCGCGGGCGGCGAGGCCCACAGCCCCGTCTGCAATCTCCCAACCGCATTTCTAGCACATCCAGTTCAGGAGCCCGACATGAGTGCCAACAACGGCAAGGTCGTCCAGGTCATGGGCCCGGTCGTCGACGTCCAGTTCCCCCCCGGTCACCTTCCCCCCATCCTCTCGGCGCTGAAGCTGTCGAACCCGTTCATCTCTGATGCGCAGGAAAACCTCACCCTTGAGGTTGCCCAGCACCTCGGTGAGAACACCGTCCGCGCAATCTCGATGGACACCACCGACGGCCTCACCCGCGGCGCGACTGTCCGCGCCACCGGTCTCCCCATCGAGATGCCCGTGGGTCTCGAAGTGCTCGGCCGCATCATGAACGTGACGGGCGACCCCATCGACGAAATGGGCGCCATCGGCAACAAGGCGAGCCTGCCGATTCACCGGCGTCCCCCGGCGTTCATCGAGCAGAGCACCCAGGTCGAGATGTTCGAGACCGGTATCAAGGTCATCGACCTCCTCGCTCCTTACGCCCGCGGTGGAAAGATTGGTCTGTTCGGCGGCGCTGGCGTCGGCAAGACCGTTCTCATCATGGAGCTCATCAACAACGTCGGTCTCAAGCACGGTGGTTACTCCGTTCTTTGCGGCGTCGGCGAGCGGACCCGTGAAGGCAACGACCTCTGGTTCGAAATGATGGAAGCCGGCGTTATCAACACCGACAAGGACGACCACGGCCACATCAAGTTCGGCGACAACGGTCTTCCCGTCATTCGTACCGAAGGCTCCAAGGTCGCGCTGGTGTACGGCCAGATGAACGAGCCGCCGGGTGCCCGCGCCCGCGTTGCTCTTTCGGGTCTCACTATCGCCGAGTACTTCCGCGATGAGTCCGGCCAGGACGTCATGTTGTTCATCGACAACATCTTCCGGTTCACCCAGGCCGGCTCCGAAGTGTCCGCACTTCTTGGCCGCATTCCGAGCGCCGTCGGATACCAGCCTACGCTGTCCACGGAAATGGGCGTCATGCAGGAACGCATCACGACCACCAACAAGGGCTCCATCACGTCCGTGCAGGCCGTTTACGTGCCCGCCGACGACTTGACCGACCCCGCGCCGGCCACCACCTTCGCCCACTTGGACGCCACCACCGTGTTGAGCCGCGCGATTGCCGCGAAGGGCATCTACCCGGCGGTGGACCCCCTCGACTCCTCGAGCCGGATTCTCGAGCCGGGCGTCGTTGGCGACGAGCACTACGGCGTGGCGCGGCAAGTTCAGCAGATTCTTCAGAAGTACAAGGACCTGCAGGACATCATCGCCATTCTCGGTATGGACGAACTCTCCGACGAAGACAAGCTCGTCGTGGAGCGCGCCCGCAAGATTGAGAAGTTCCTGAGCCAGCCATTCTTCGTGGCCGCGCAGTTCACCGGTATGGAAGGCAAGTACGTCACGAAGGAAGACACCGTTCGCTCCTTCAAAGACATTCTCGCCGGCAAGTACGACGACCTTCCCGAGCAGGCGTTCTACCTCAAGGGCAGCATCGACGAAGTCGTCGAGGCCGCTCGCGAGATCGCCGGGGGCAAGTGACATGTCCGTCCGCTTTGAAATCGTGACCCCCTCCCGCATCGCCTGGAAAGGTGAAGCAGACGAGGTTCAGGCACCCGGCGACCAGGGTGAGTTCGGCGTATTGGCCGACCACGCGGCGCTTCTCGCGGCGACGCGAGCAGGTGTTGTCACGGTGCGGAAGGGCGAGTCGGTTTCGCGCCTTGTTGTAGGTCCGGGCTTCGCCGAAGTCGGCGCAGGAGAGGTCACTCTTCTCGTCGACTTGTGTGAAGAAAGCGCAACCGTCGACAAACAACAAGCTGCGAAAGACCTTGCAGCCGCCGAAAGTGTGCTCCAGCACGCCGAACCGGGAAGCCGGGAAGCGATGGAAGCACAACGAAAGGCTGACTTGGCTACGGCTCGTCTGGACGCCTGAAACACGGTAAGAGCGCGCCCGAACGGCCCATCCTCCGGATGGGCCTTTTTCGTTCTTGGATCGCGTCAACCTCTCCCCACTTCGCCCTCAACACACCCACTTGGGTTCGAGGGAGGAACTATGACCGCTTTATTCAAACGCACCGCTAACTCTCCCGCCTTTCAGAACTTCGTCACCGCCGTCATAATCCTCGCCGGCATCATCGTTGGTATTCAGACCAACCATGCCGCCGTAGAGAGCTTCGGCCATGTCCTCGAAGGCATCGACTACGCCATCCTCGCGATTTTCGTCGTTGAAATCATCGTAAAGATGGGCGCAGAGGGCAACCGTCCATGGCGGTATTTCCTCGACCCATGGAATATCTTTGACTTCGCGATTGTCGCCGTCTGCTTCATGCCGATGGACACCCAGTACGTCGCGGTTTTGCGGCTTGCGCGCTTGCTGCGGGTACTCAAGCTCGTTCGCGCATTGCCCCGCTTGCAAATCCTCGTCGGCGCGCTGCTCAAGAGCATCCCGAGCATGGGCTACGTCGCGCTTCTGCTCGGCATGTTGTTCTACGTTTACTCCGTCGCGGCAGTCTTTTTGTTCGGCGCCAACGACCCCATTCACTTCAGCGGCTTGCCTATCGCAATGCTGTCGTTGTTCCGCGTGGTCACCGGAGAAGACTGGACCGACATCATGTACATCAACATGTTCGGCTGCGCGAACTACGGCTATGGCGGCAACGAGCACCTTTGCACCGCCAGCAACGGCTACCCCGTCTTTGGCGCGCTTTTCTTCGTTTCTTTCATGCTCATCGGCGCAATGGTCATCTTGAACCTGTTCATCGGCGTCATCATGGGCGGTATGGACGAAGCCAAGGCCGAAAACGAAATGGCCGAGCGCGCTGCACGACGCGAAGCCGGCATTCCCAGCACCTTCGCCGAAGATGTCGATATTCTCGTGGGCGAGTTGGCGCGGCTGCAGGAAGAGCTGGTCCAGCTTCGCTTGCGTGCGGAGCTTCGGGAAAAGCGCGAGAAAGAAAAAGCCGCTTCGGCAGCAGCCAACGCGAAATCCTGACCCAAAAAAACACTTGCGGTGTGGGTGGGCGAAGCCTCCCAACCGTGCAACACTCTTTACGGCGACGTTCCCACGATGGACCGTCGCCGTTTTGCTACCGCTCGTCGACAAGGCATCCACCGTACGGATGTCCCGTTTCCAGGAGCATTTCGTGCTGTTGCTCGCTTTGACACTTCCCGCATGGGGCGCTGATATTCTCGTGGATGTGGGCGACGACTGGTGCGCAGCGCTGACCTCCGCCCAAGCCGGCGACCGCGTGCTGTTGGCTCCTGGAACCCACGAAGGAAGCTGCACCGTCACACCGGCGGGCGATGCGAGTGCAGCCATTGTGCTCACCGCACAAGATTCCGAACGGCGCGCTACCCTCACCACCTCGGACGCTAGCGGCAACCTCCTCGACCTTTTGGCCGGCTACCTCCAGGTCGAAGGAATCGACTTCGGCCCTACGCCCGTCAACGTCGAGGCCATTCGCTTGCGGGCCGGAGGCAACCTGCTCGTTCGGGACGCTACCTTCGATAGCATCGGCGGCATCGCGGTGGTCGCCAATAGCGCGGGGGCCAGCTACGCCGACATCACGGTCGAAGATTCCGTCTTCACCAACCTCTCCACCTCGGCCGTGGTGATTGGCTGCCAAGCGGGCGCAGCCGACTGTTCCGGTGAACAAGTGGTCGTGCAGCGAAATCGTATCTCCGGCGTCGATTCGGGGGACGGCATCGTATTTGCCGTCGATACGACGGGAACCATCGCATCCAATACCCTTCAAGACGTCGCAGGCACCGCAATTCGAGTAGGTGGCGACGTCAACGACGCCGGAACCGGAATCGAAGGCCCCACCGACGGCGTCACGCCGAGTTCCACCGTCGAAAACAACCACATTGACGCTACCTCGGGCGACGCTGCGCTGGTGGTCGAAGGCGGTCCAGCCCTCATTCGAAACAACGTCGCGGTGGGCGGCGCCCAAGCGACCTTTTGGACCAAAGTACCCACCCTCGCCGCTCGCATCGACCATCTGCACGTTCTCGGCAACACATTCACCGGCCCCCACGCGGTCACGCTCGAAGGCTGGCGCGATGGCACGCAAGTTTCATTCCAGAACAACGCCGTATTCGACGAGACGACGCCGGGTGCCGGCATTCCCGAGGCCACGCCAGACACCGAATGGGGCGGAAACGTCGACTGCGCGTCGACGGACGCGTGCTTTGTCGCCCTCGACGCCTTTGACCCCTCCCCCCGCAGTGGGGGCGCGCTTGTTTCGGCCAGCGTTTTGGTTTCCAATGGCCTCCTCGACACCGACCTTTGCGGCGAAGCGCGCGCAGCAGGCACCGCGGCCGGCGCGCTGCTGTCGTCGCTCGAGAGTCCGTTCGAACCGAGCATCGATACCGACCCCACGCTGCATTGCACGGCCGGCGGCGACGACAGTGGCGACAGTGGGACCGGAGGAGATGACGGGACCGGCGATGATGGAAGCATCATTGACGCGAGCCCCGACGCCCCCGGTGGATTGGACACCGGCCCCGAGCCTCCGCGCTTGTCCGCCGCAATGAAAGCAAATGAACCCGGCGGCGTGTCTTGCACGACCAGTACAGCATCTTGGTCGATGGCATGGGGCGCCTGGCTGCTCGCGCTGTTGGTTCGGCGCCGGTCTACCGATTCCGTGAATGACTGAATGGTGATGCAGCGGAGGGTTCGACGACGCTGAATGGTGATGCTGGGGCGCCCCCCCCCCCCTCCGTGGGTCAACGACTGCGGCGCCCCAACAACGGGTCGGGGGCCGTGTCCGCGGTTCGCCACCGTTCTGCCCGCCGGGCTTGTAGGCGTTGAATCATGGCCTGAAGGTCCGGGTCGGTCCACTTTCGGTGGTCGAGGCGCGTGCCTTTGCCCTGGTTGCACCGCTTACAAGCGGCCGCAAGATTGTCGACGTCGTCGGTGCCACCATGATGCCGCGGCAGGATGTGCTCGATGGTAGCGCCGTCCCAAGCCGTGCCGTCGAGGCCCACGCACAAGGGCGCACGGCAATGAATACAACGGCCGCACCACACCCGCTCCCCACGCACGTCGGCGGGCACGAACGTGTTGTCGGTCAACGCAATCTGGAGCAACAAACGCGTGGTCTTTCTCGACATTGCGACTCCAGTACAAGTCGATGCCAACAATCTATCCCAAAGAATGCAGCGGTCGCGTGTTTTGACACGGGTAAGCTCGGTGTTGCACCTGCAAAATCGCGCGTCCCCCCATCGTGGTGCTATGGCGCAGGGTGTAGAGTCTTGACCGCCACGCAGTTTCCAACCTGTGGCACCCCACCCTATTGGAGACAATGATGGCCGCGATTCCCGGAACGGAAGGTATGTCCCGCGAGGACTTGGCGCGCGAGCTCGACCGCGGCGGCAAGTTTGTCGTCTTCCAATACACCATCAGCATCGTCGTCATGACGTTCAAGCGATCATCCGATGTTCGCTTCGTACGCGCAGGCGAAGGAACGTTTGTCGCGTCGCTACCGTATACGTTGCTGACTCTGGCGCTCGGATGGTGGGGCATTCCTTGGGGCCCAATTTATAGCTTGATGTCCATCGGCTCGAACCTCGCCGGTGGAAAGGACGTAACGTCCAACGTGCTCGGCAGTATGAACGGTTGACGACCCTCAGTCGGCAGGCCGCGCCCTCCGTTCCTTTTTCGTCAGCACCTCCGACAATGTTGCGAGCAGCCGCGCGGGTTGAATCGGCTTCGTCGCGAAGCCGTCCATGCCCACGGAGGCCGCTGCAACGCGGTCTTCCGGCAACACTGCGGCCGTCAGCGCGACAATCGCACCGGAAAACCCGAGCGCCCGCAGGTGCCGCGTGGCCTCCAAGCCATTCATGCGTGGCATATGCATGTCCATCAAAATGAAGTCTGGCTGCCACTCTCCCGCAACGCTTACGGCTGCAACACCATCCTCGACAGCGCGAACGTCCGCGCCCCAACGTTGCAACAACAGGTCTACCAGTTGCCGGTTGACATCATTGTCTTCGGCCAGCAACACCCGCACTCCGGACAACACCGCGCTGTCGAGAACAGGTTGCTCGCCAGTTTCTTCCTCGAATGCGCCCCCTCCTGCCACAACCGGCAGCGGGACCTCGAACCAAAAGGTGGAACCAACACCAGAACGGCTGCACACACCGATTTTCCCTTGAAACGCCTCCACGATGCCGCGGGAAATCGACAGCCCTAAGCCAGAGCCACCATACGTTCGCCCAATCCGTGCATCGGCCTGGATGTAGGCATCGAACAAAGTGGCCTGTACGGACTCGGGGATGCCAATGCCGTCGTCTTGGACCTCAAACCGCACCATCGCGCCATCAAGGGGCCACACACGCACCTGTACCGTGCCCCCGGCGGCAAACTTGACGGCGTTGGCGACCAGATTCAACAACACTTGGCGCAAACGTCGGTCGTCTCCGCGCACGGCGGTGGGCAGTGCGGGGGAGAGAGAGGATTGCAGGACCACGCCCGATTTCCGCGCGCGCTCGGCCACCATCAGGAGGACCTCGGAGACCGCCCGCGAAATGCTGAACGGCAGCAAATCCAAAGACAAGCGACCTGCCTCCAAACGGCCCAAGTCCAAGATGTCGTCGATGATTTGCAGCGTCAATGTCGCGCTGCGGCGGGCGATTCCCACCCAGTTGGCCTGCGCTTCGGACAACGGCGAGCCTTCTAACAACGACATCGCGCCCATCACGCCGGTGAGTGGCGTGCGCAGTTCGTGGCTCATTGCCGACAAAAACCGATGCCGCGCAGAGGCCGCGCGCTCTGCGAGTGCCCGCGCCTCGGCTTCTGAAGCGTGGAGGCGCCGCAGTGCTTCGTTTGTGGACTGCAGCTCGACTTCACGCACTTGCTGCAGCTGGTCGAAGTGCTGTGCCACCACCTCCCGCAATCGACGGCCAGGTGTGCTGGCGGCCGGCGCCGTTCGCGCATCCTCTTGTATTCGTTCAAAAAAATCGTCGAGTCGGCCTACCGCGGCAAGCGCGCGACCCAACACAACCAACAACGACGCGCGCCGTGGCCCATGGGCGCTCACTCGCGCTACTGCATAGGCCTTCTCCGCGACTTCAACGGCCGCCACGTGATTGCCTTCGGCCAGCGCAACCTCCGCCATGACCCCCAGCGCGACCATTTGGTCGTCGCCGGTCTGGAGCAGCTCGTGCTGGAGGGCCGCCTCCGCCGCAGCGCGTGCTTCGGAAATCCGACCCGCGCGAACATCGAGGGCCGCGCCAAACAACTGCAACAAGGCCAACGCGCGGGCGTCGATGTCTGCTCCCGCGGCCTGCGACGCGACCATCTGGGCGCGGTAGTCAGCGGCCTTCGCCCATTGGCCGCCGTCTACGTAGGCAACCAACTTGGCAGCGCGCACTTCGGCAATTCGCCGTTCGACCTGGGTGTTGATTGCGAGGCGCTCGGCCTCGTCAAACAGTTCCATCGCGCCTTGCAGGTCGCCCATGCACCCTGCGGTATAGCCGAGATTGAGAATGGCCTTGATATGAAGGCTTGGCGCGGTGCCAGGCAAGGAGGCCCATTTCACCATGGCGGAGAACGCTTCGCAGGCCCGGCCCGGATTGCCCGCGTGCAGCCACCAAGTCCCGTCAACCTGCATCACGGTGAGGTACTGCGCGCGGTCTTTGTCGGGATCTGCGAGGGACAGCGCCTCATCGAGTGATTGCCGGGCGTGGGTCCAGTCGCCGCGAAACAGCTCGTGGACGGCCAAACACATCTGCACATGGCACAGCAGCCGATGTTCCCCGTTGGCGCGCAACTCCCCTCGAATGCCACGCAGAACCTCTACCCGCTCCGCCCGTTCTTCGGGCGTCATGGGGTCCGCGCAGACAGTCCAGCCAAGGTGCTCAATAGGGTGCAAGAAGGAGTTCTCCCGTTCGCCAACGGTCCATCTGCTTCTTCATCGTCCCCGGCCCCAAGCAATCAAGGGGAAATCCACGCGCAAACGCCAAAATGGGTGCGTTTCGGTCGACTCGTCCATTTTCACCACCACGCGTAGCCAGCATGGCGGAAAAACAAAGCAAGTGGGGAGGACAATACGGCTATTCGCCGCTTATTCCCTCCAACATACACCCTTGCTGTTCATCCACCCAACGTGCTTCTGTGCGAGCCATTCCAAATGCACGAGCGATGGTTACCTTACGAACTTCATCGAACTTCACGCGCGCAATATCCGGCTGAATGCGGATATACGAACGGCACGCCTCCTGCGTTCGATCCGACACCCAACGACATGCGCAGGCCTGCAACGCCGCATACGACGTCCCGATATGCAGCAAACCAACGTCGTAGGCTTCCGGCGGAACCGCACCGGGCGCCTCCGCCACCGCACCCATTGCTACGGGGGAAAACCCGGCAGGGGTAAATGAAGGCGCTGGACTATCGGTATCCGGAAGCGAATGAACCACATTCAGCACATGCTTGAGGAGGTCGTTTCGCGACAACGCACCATCACGGTCGTCGCCCGTATAGGCCACTACCAGCCGCTCTGATGGCAGAACGTAAACACCCTGGCGCCAATGGCCAAGCGCCGCAAACGCATCTTCTGGGACATCTGGCCACGGCTTCGCCCCTTCATTGCGTGAAGGATGCGGCTGGTTGAGCCAAAGGTTCCAACCGGGGTTGGACCCCGTCGGCGCGTCCATGCTGCGTCCGTTGAGCGATGACGCCGGCGTTGTGGCGCGGGCCATCCAGCCCTCTGGCAGCAATCGTTCCCCACCCCAGCAGCCATCCTGGAGCAAAAACGCGCCGAAACGGGCCATATCGCGGGGCGTCAAATAGAGTGTTGAACTACCAATCGGAACACCTGTCAAGTCACGCTCAAAAGCGGCAGATGTAATGCCCAATGGCCCGAATAGTTGTGTCTGCAAATAATCTGGTCCAAATTTTTGCGACAGAACCGCGTGTGCTACCGCAGTCTGCACGACGGTGTCGCCGCTCGAATAGGCATATGTCGTTCCCGGCGTATCTCTAAGGGGATGACCGGTCACAAACGTGGCCATATCCGCCTTTCCAGCGCCATATAGCATCCCTACCACCGACGAGGTGGTCGGCGACTGTCCCTCATAAGTCTCCCGCCACGCAAAACCGCTCGAAAACTCCATGAGATTGCGAACCGTGACCGCACACGATGCCGGGTCTCCCACGGAGATGACGTCACAAATCGACGCATCGACATTGAGCAGGCCTTGCTGCACCGCAATGCCCACGAGGGCCGCGCTCACCGACTTCGAGGCCGACCATTGGAGATGGGGCTGGTAGGCCTCCCAATCCCGGCCGTAGCGCTCGTACAGCACCGCGCCGTCGCGAACGATGACCAACCCGTCCGTGCGAACGCCGCGCCGCTCTTCTTCGTCTATGTTGCGTGGAAACAGAAATGTCTCCATCTCGCGGATCGCAATGGCCGCCGTCTCCGAAACTTCGGGCCGTCGGTCGGCCCACTCGCCCGCAGGCTCGGCAAACGTAGGACAAGCGGCCGAAGCCAACGACGAAAGCAGAATGGTAAGCATCATGCCGCGCAGTGTATCTGAATTGGGTTGTTCTGTGGACGGCACAAGGTCCACTTGCTCGGGACTGACCCAGCACAACGGCCCCCTCCGCTCTAGTTGGATACGGGGCGCGCATGTCGAACTTCTTGTCTCGCGTCGTCTCTTTGCCCCGTCTCGGACTTGGCGTTTCTACTGAATATGGCGCCATTCACGTCGATGGCGCCCTTGACCCGCGATTGCTGCGCGCGGCAAACGCTTCCCACGCCGCATTCCTGGAAGTGGGCGTCGAAGTGGCGCGAGGGCTCGACGAGCTGGCCGTTTCGTGGGCGGCCTCCGGTTGGCCCACTACCTACCACTTTCTCGACGTGAATCTGGATGAGCCCGCAGACTTCGACCCCGGTTGGCTCGTCCAGGTCCGGCAACTGGTCGACACTCTGCGCCCTGCGTGGATGTGCGGCGATGCAGGATTGTGGCACCTCGGAAGGCGGGACCGCGGCCATATGCTTCTGCTGCCGCCCATTCTCGAACCGGAAGCCATTGGCCCGATGGCCGACGGAATCGCCGCCCTGCGGGACGCCGTAGGCGTCGAGGTGCTGCCCGAAAACCCACCAGGAACCGCCTTTCCGGGACGCCTCCACCTCCTTGACTTCTTCGCACGCCTCGCCGAAGAAGCCGACACGGGGCTTCTGATTGACTGCGCACACCTCGCGATGACGCAACGAGCAAAACACCTCTCGCCGTTGACGGGCATCGATGGCTTTCCGATGGACCGCGTGGTCGAGCTGCACATCGCTGGCGGCACCGTGCGCGACCACAAGGGCCTTCCTTGGATTGAAGACGACCATGGCGCCCATGTCCTCGACGACACTTGGGCCATCGCACAGGCATTTATCGAAGGAGCACCCAACCTCAAAGCCATCATCATCGAGTGCGAACGCAACCAAATGGCGGCAGTGCAGCCATTGTTCGACGAGGCCATCCGCCGCTGGACACGCCCATGAGACGCGCAACACCGCGGGTTCGCGCGCTGCAGGCCGCAATGGTGCAACTCACCATCGACGACGCCTTCGCCAGCACGCTCTACGACACCCAAGAGCCGCTCCACATCCCCCTTGACGACGGTGATTACACCCTCACCGACGACGACCGCGCGATGCTGCGTGGGGTAGACCGCCGCGCTTGGACCACCGACACCTTCCGTCGCGCCCGCCTCGTACAGACCGTCATCGACGAATACCTCGTCACCACTGCGTTTGTTGGCATTCGGGAGGTCGACGCCTTCTTCTCGTCGCCCGCATTGGCGGAGGTATTGGGGAGGCGCGGCGCATTGGTGGACGCGTTCGGCCCTTTCATCGTGCAGCGGACGTCCGGCACCGTCTCTGCGACCGCCGCCCTCGAACATGCGATTGTGCGCGCGCGGCGCCCGCACGCCTCCACCGCGCCTGGTTACCAATGGGCGCCCGGCACCGTCGCCGTCGACCTCCCCGCCGGCACCCTCGCCAACTGGCAGGCCGCACGCGCCGCCCTCGGCCCGTCCCCGCTCGCGTCTATCGCCGCCGGCCAACGCTTGGTTCCGCCCCCCCTTCCCCACGCGCGGGAGGCTTTGCTCATCGAGCAACAAAGCGACGGTGGCCTCGGCATTCATCCCCTTCCGCCCGGAATCGCCGCGCTGGTTGTGCCGTGCAGCACGCCACAACCCGAGGCAGCGCTCGTCCGCCTGGGCAAAAAGCGAAACCAATCCCGGCGCGCGGTGCAAGAAACACTCCGAGACCTTCTCGACGAGGGCGTGCTGCAGTTTCACGACGCTTGACGCGCCGCGCACGTCGATTGTATTACGAGCAAGTAGGCAAGCCCCGCGAGACCACCGAATTCACCGGAACGCCGAGGCAGCCGCGCACAAGATTCATCCCGTGGTCCACCGCCACAAACTCATCGTCCAGGAGGGGCTTCCACACATTGGTCCCCTTCGAGATGACCTCGCTCGACACCAACAAGTGCTGTACGATACCGTCGTGGGCGTCGCTTTCGCACCTACGCGCATCGTAGGCCCAGCAGGTCTCGCGCTCGGGACAGACCGTTTTGTGCGTCGAAAAAAAGAGGTCAACGCCACGTCGGTAGCCGACCAAAACATGCCCGTTGGTCATGAGCAAGTTCAACCGCGTAGGACGCTCCTTGTCGACATCGTCGGGCGCCGCCGCATCAACAATCGCCTGCACCGCTTCCCGCAGCGCCACTTCAACATGGGCGACGCTGACGCCCGGATGCTGGATGTCATCGACCTGCCGCGCCAAGTGGCTGAGGACGACGTAAAAGAACCGCTCGCTGTCGGTGTCGCCCAGCACGAATCGGCGAAAACGTGGGTCAATACACTGTTCCACTCGTTTTCGGACTTCTGGATGTGCAAATCCACAAATCTGTCCATTGTGGGCAAAGGTCCACGCGCCGTGTTGAAACGGGTGACAGTTGAGCACGCGCACGGAACCCGCCGTAGCCTGCCGAATGTGCGCCACGAGCGTACGCGTGCTGACCACCGCGCTCACTTCCCGAAACAGAGTGTCGCACAATGCTTGGGCATCGTTTCGGATGACATGGGGGAAACGGTCGACGTAAAACGCGACCCCCCAACCATCCTGGTGCTTAGAGGACTGGCGCGAAATCGCATTTTCCGCGTCTACCAACGAATGGTGGACAGCAGAGTCAATCGCGGAACGGAATCCATAGAGGCGGCACATGCGCCCAAGTATAGCCCGTCGCTCTTCAATTGTCGGAGGAAGCCGCAGCGAATCGGCCGGCAGGGTCGGCCAACGTCTGGTTTTGTTCCGGGTGTCGCCCGAACGACCAAACCAGCCCCGCGCCAAACATCATCGCGCTGCCCCGGAGGGTTCCGTTGCCGATGGTTCGACCTTCGACAATCGCGCCTGTCTGCCAGTCAATCACAATGGACTTGAGGTTGCTGTCGGTGATGGTGGTTTCCGGCACAATGCTCTGGAACCAACCAAAGTCAAGTCCTATCCTAGAATTGGCTTGAAAGGTTCCCCCCAGCCCATAGCCCCACTTGTTGCCATCCAACAGCGACACGCCCCGATTGGCATCGGGGATTGCCCCTTGTTCCCATTGCCCGCCCATTCGCAACGTCGCTTTGTTGTGGATGCGCCACTCGCCGCCGAGCCGAACCGACCATGTGTCGCGGTATCCGGCGGGCAACACGATATTGTCGGTAATCGAAATATCTTCCAAACCTCCAAACTCAACAATCGGATTCGACTTATCCAATGGAACAGTCATATTGACATCCGTCAGCTCGATTTCCTGAATGACGCTCCATCCCTCCCAAACAGTCGCCAGCTCTATTTCGATATTGGACCGAGGGCGAACCAACGCGCCCAACTTTACGATGGGTGGCATCGAGACATCAAACCCAACATCCGGGTCGGCTGCCGTGTCCGCCGCGATGATACCAAAGTACTCATCGGTACGAAAATAGTTGTCGCGAAAGTCGGCGTTCATCGTTCCCCGCGCCTGAAAGCGCACAGGCGCCTGAAACATCGCGCCCACTGCCCAACGATGGGAGGGCGGCTCGACCAGCAACCCCGCATTCCAGCCCAAGGCAGCGGAGTCTTTTCCCGCCATACCAAACCGTACGTCGTACTTGGCGTCTTCGTTGGCGGTTGGGTCGGTGTTGTTCTGCGGAACACTGACCGCCAGCTCCTGTTCCACCTTCAAGTAGTTCCAGGAAACGCCGGCGCCCACCGAGACCCAATCTGCAAAATGGTGGGCAACGCTCGCGCCGGTAAAGGTCTGAATAATGAGGGTGTCCACCAAAGAATAGCGTTGTGGACCATCTTTCGGATACGATAGGTCAGGCGCGTAGGGTGGGTAGAATCCGATGGCAAACACGGTATTGGGAAGGCCAAAGCTCCACGACGCGCCCAAATGCGGAATCAAATACGGCGGAGCAGAGTTGGAAATCGGGTCATTGACGAGGTCCGTGGGTTGGTTTTGTGCATCCAACGGCCCTTCTCCGGGGTAATCCTGCCGGTCGAAGTACACCGACTGCATGACCCCCGCGACATCGACGGTGAGCTGTCCGTCACCCAGGCGCGTGAGGGCCGCGGGGTTGTACCAAAGTGCGAGGAGGTCACTTGGCCCGGCGACGTACGCGCCCCCGCGTGAAAAAGCGCGAACGCCTACATCCGAGGTGTAGTAGCCCGCTGCGTGGGAGTTCTGCGCGACGAGAGAAACGAGAAAAAGCCACATTCCGAGAGACTACCACCCGGCGTAGATGCTTGACCATCGGAGGGTGTGCGTTTGGCGGGAGCGGGTTCAAGGTAGTGGAGTTTGGCGAAGTCCCAAAAAAATGCCCTGCGCCCATTCGAGATCAGGTTTGGGTGCGTTCGTGTCCCGCCCGTGGTTCGTTGGGCGATAGGCCAACGCAGCCACCCGTATGCAGGGAGTCTGCCGATGCCCCGACGAGAGCCGACGGCCCGGAGCCCACGCGTCCCGCGTACGCATCCGCCACGGAATGTTCCACGCATTTTGCTCGGTAAAATGCGCATAGGTTCATTGTCTTCCCGTGGAACATCTCGATGGGTCTGGCGGCCCACGCCCGCGCAACGTGCGGCACACACGGGTCGCGGAGTTGGGGATGTTGGGCACAGGAACAGCGCTTTCATCGTTTCTCGACCGCGGAGGTGATAGATGCTCCATTGGACCGAACGCCACCTGGGTGGTGCGCCAGATTGTGTTGCATTTGCTCCCGGCCGCGTCGTCATTTGGGGTGACCCATCGAGCGAAACGCCCATGTGGACTACGCCTAGCTCGGCCGGCGTGACCATCGCGATGCGGACAACATGGCGCGGTGCACACCTCGACAACGTAGATGACCGCGAGCAAGTCGCGCTGGACCTCGATGAGCTCCCCACGCCTGCGGACCTCGCCGAAGCGCCCTCATGGCTTCGGTTCATGGTTGGCGGGATTGCCGTAGTGCAGGGCTATCTCGCACAACACGGCGCACCAGCCCTGACTCCGTTCCACGCTGCGTTCCACAGCGACCTGCCCCGTGAGGCCGGACTGGCCGCCGGAACGGCGCTGTGTGTGGCGTGGGTCGAGCTATTGGCGCACTGGGCCGACGTCAGCCTCCAGCCCCACGACGTCGTGATTTTGGTAGGCGCCATTCAAACCGAGTGGCTCGCCCAACCTGCCCGTCCCCACGACGTTTGGGCCATCCTGCTCGGAAGTCCGACGAAATTGGTTCGCTGCGACCGCGGCACCGCGGGTCCCGTCCCGATTTCCCCGTTGGATGGCCACCTTTGGCTTGTCGACTGCGGCGTACGTGGACGCCCGCAATCCACCGCTTCGGTGCCTCCCCAACTCGCGCCCTCCCTCCACGACATCGTCCCCACAGATCCCACGGTCATCGGCCGCTGGCTCGACGCCCTTCACACCATCGATGTCGCCAACCATACCCACGTGCGCATTCCAGGCATCGACGCGTTTGTGGACCATCTCCACCGCGTGCCCGGCGTTTTGGGCGCATGCCGGTTGAGCACCGGCGACGGCCGCTGGCTCTTGCTCTCCACAGACGGAAACCAGTCCTACGACGACTTCGCGCCACAGCGAACGGAATACCACCAAAACACCGGCCGGACTGCGGTCTTTCATCCCATAGGCCGCGCCGGCACCCCCCATGTGCAACGTTTCCACACACACCCGAGGGTGTAGACCCCGCACAGACGCGCTACGGTTGCCTCCCGTGGACCCCCACAAGGAAACCCCATGACGCGCTCGACCCTGCTGTTTTCCCTGCTCGCGGTAGCCTGCCAGTCCAAGGTCGTCACGAGCCACCCCGACCCTACGATAGAGCCAGTATTGCCGATTGTCGACGCAAGCCGACCGGCGCACTATTTCGACGTGCCGTTTCCGAGCGATGACCTCCTCACCGCAGATGGCACGCCCGACCTCACCGGCTTTCCGATTGACGGCACCGACCTCGCCAAGCCCATCGTCGACGGCTGGCGCACGCGCCTCGAATCGGTGGCACAAGGCTTCGCCAACAACGGCGCCGCGTATTTCCGCTTCACGGGCCCGCTTTCGATTCCTGAAACCACCGAAGGCTCCCCGTACGACCCCGTCCTGTGGGTCGATATGGACACCGGCGAGCTGCTTCCCCTCATCACCCGCTTCACCCGCGACCCCGGCACAGACCCGTTCTTGGCCGAGAACCTGCTCGCGATGGCGCCGGCCCTCGGCCACCCTCCCCGTTCCGGCGCACGCATCGCCGCAGTGGTCATGGCGTCGGCAGGCGTCGGGTTTCTCGAAGGCGCAGTCCCCGCGGGCGTGACCGAAGCCTTGGCCCTCGCCGGCGTCACCGGCTCCCCCGCGGTCGCGACCGTCTTCACCGTACAGGACGGCACAGGCCAGCTCCAGCAGATTATCGACGACGCCAACGCCCGCATCGACGCGACGCCCGCGCCGTGGGCCGGGGTCACCCTCAAGCGGGTGACGGCCATGGAATACTCCCAAGGTTCCACGCCATCGGGCAACGAAGCGACCGTTCTTACCGTCACTTTCGATGATGGTTCCACGGAGCAATCGTACCAAGCGACGCTCGACGCCGACGCCGGCAACCACGTTGTCGACATCGAAACCTGGCCGATGGCCGTGTTTCAGGCCCAAGTGCCGGTATGGAACTACTCCGGCCTCGAAGACCGCCCGTATATGAACCCCGGCTTCTCTCATCTCTACGATGTTGACCGTACTTCGGGGTGGATTGACTTTGAAAACGGCGTGCTTACGAGCGAGCCCGACGCCGACGCGACCCGCGTGACCATCTCGTTGCCCCTCGACGAGAGCGGCACGCCCATCGCCAATGCGCGCGTGTTGATGTACGACCATGGCACCGGCGGCCAAGCCTACCATGCGGTGCAGCGTCGCAATCGCTACGACGACAGCCGCTCGTTGGCGGAGGTTCTTCGGGGCGAAGGCTGGGCCGTCGTCGGTCGCGACCAACCGCTGTATGGCACCCGCTATCCCCTCATTGACGAAGGTTATGGCGACTCGCTCGGCTTTTATAACATTGTCAATCTGCCCGCGTTCCGCGACAACCAGCGGCAAGGAGCCATTGAGGCCCTGCAAGTCCGTCGTTTTGTTGAAGAAGGCTTGAACGACGCGCTGGTGAACTCCGGCTATGTCGGCTCCGTTGACACGTCCCAGCCCATGCGGCGTCTGGGCCACTCGCTCGGCTCGGTCACGCTCAACATCGGCACGGCCGCGACCGCGCCAGAATGGGAGGCCGTCTTCTTGTCGGGAACGGGAGGTTTGTTCTCCCATTATTTCCTCGACACCGGCCTTATCGACGAGTTCGACCCCACCCTCCTCGCGAGCTTGTTCGCACTGTTCGGCGCCGAGGCCCCCGAGACCGTCACCGCAGCGGCCGCCTTGGGCGTTGCCTTGGGCTTGCCGGAGGACGAATGGTCGCACATCGACCGCCTGCACCCCGTCGTCACCTTGTTCCAGTGGACGATGGACCCCTCCGACCCTATGGCGACAGCGCGCGAAGAGACCACGCCCGCGCTCGTGTTCCTCGGTGAAGGCGACTACCAAGTGCCCAATTTCACCACCGAAGCCTTGGCCGAAGCCTTGCCAAACAGCACGCTGGTCCGCTGCACGCCCACCGCCGACTACGATGGCCACTACTGCCTTCACCGCGAACAGACCGGTCCCGACACGTTGCTGTCGTGGTTGTTGTGGACCCCTCCGGCAGACGAATAATACCACCACTTTCATATTTGTCAAGGACGCAACGTCATGGCACTACCGCTTCCCGAATATGACCGTCTCGACGCCACCGCACTCGCCGCACTCGTAAAAAACGGGGACGTCAGTCCGCAAGAGCTTCTGGATGCAGCGGTCGCACGCATCGACGCCCGCAATCCGACCCTCAACGCCGTGGTCCACGACCTCCGCGACCGCGCGCGCGCAAAAGCCGACCACCTCCCCGACGGCCCCCTCAAAGGCGTGCCGTTTCTGTTGAAGGACCTCAAGCAGCACCTCGCCGGAACCCCCGTCTCCAACGGGAATCGGCTGCAAAAGGGCCGCCCATCGACGTACACGTCCGAGCTGACAAGACGCTACGAAGCAGCGGGCTTGCAGATTTTGGGCCGCGCAGCCAGCCCCGAGTTTGGCATCCTCGGCGTCACAGAACCCGAGATTTGGGGCCCGTGCCGCAACCCGTGGAACCGCGATTATACGCCCGGCGGCTCCTCGGGCGGCTCGGCGGCAGCGGTCGCCGCGCGGATGGTCCCCGTGGCCCACGGCGGCGACGGTGGCGGCTCCATTCGCATTCCCGCTTCGGCCTGCGGGCTCGTGGGCCTCAAGCCCACCCGCGGCCGGGTGACCATGGCCCCCTCGATGGGAGACGCGTGGCAAGGCTTCGTGCAGGAGCACGTCTTGGCGCGCACCGTGCGCGACTCCGCCCTCTTGCTCGATGTCGCCGACCATGAAGGCACACCTGGCGAGCCGTATGCCGCGCCCGCCAAGCCAGGACCGTGGGTGGACGAGGTCACGCGCTCGCCGGGCAAGTTGCGCATCGCGATTTGCCGCGACGCCCTCTTCGCGAACACACAGCACCCCGACTGTGTCGCTGCCGTCGATGACGCCGCGGCTTTGCTCAAAGGTCTCGGCCATGAGGTCGTCTTCGCCAAGCCGCCGTACCCCCAATCCGACCTCATCCGCGCCTACTTCTTGACGGTAGCGGCAGGTGCGGCGTGTTTCGTCGAAGAAGCGGCAGCCGCCGTCGGTCGCAAGCCCCGGTTCCAGGACTTTGAGGCGAGCACTTGGTTGATGGCGCTCATCGGCTGGAAGAGCTCGGCGGCAGAGCTAGAGCGCTCGCGACGGGTCATTCAGCTGGCTTCGCGTGGCGTCGCCCATTTCTTCGAACAACACGACGTCTTCGTCACGTCTACCCTCGCACGGCCCCCGGCGCGGGTGGGCGAGCTGACGCTGTCCGCGGCCGAGGAGCTGCAAGTGCAAGTGCTGCGCCACGTCGCCATCAAGCCCGTTCTCGACTTCGCGATTGAGCAAATGGGCAAAGGCAAGCTGGCCGCGACCCCCAACACCCAGCTCTTCAACCAAACGGGCCAGCCGGGCCTTTCGCTGCCGCTATTCTGGAACGACCAAGGCTTGCCCATCGGCACGCAGTTCGTCAGCCGGTTTGGCGACGAAGCCACCCTGTTCCGACTGGCAGCCCAACTCGAAGACGCGCGCCCTTGGGCCGACCGCGTCCCCTTGATGGTCCGGCCCTGATTCATGCGCACGATTCTGCCCCTCCCCGCACTCGACGAAGCACCGCTCCACCCCGACCCCGCCGTCGGTCGGACGTGGCAGGTGCCCAATCCCCTCGACGTCATCCTGCTCGAACCCGATGCCGACGGCTTTGAAGAAGTCGGCGCCGGACGCGACCTCTCGTGCGACGTGGTCATTGTTGGTTCGGGACCAGGCGGCGGCAGCACCGCCCGCGTGTTGGCCGAAGCGGGACTCGACGTTGTGGTCGTCGAAATGGGGCCACGCAAGAGCCGCTTTCGCTCAAACTACGCCAATACCGCACGTTTTCACATGCAGGAAGCGGGAACGATGGTCGCGCGTGGCTCCGCCATGATGCCCATCGCCGCAGGCCGGGGCGTCGGTGGCAGCACGCTCATCAACTCCGCGTTGTCGTTTCGGGCGCCGCGCTATGTGCTCGACGGCTGGGCCGAGCGCCTCGGAGAACCTGGCCTCGGCTGGGACGCGATGCAGCCCCTCTACGACGAAGTGAGCCGCATTGTAGGCGTGCAAGTGACGCGAACGGAAGTGTCCGGCGTCAACAACGACATCATCGTGAAGGGCGTAGAAGCGTTGGGGCTCGAAGGTGGCTTGGCGCCCCGCAGCACACCCGGATGTGTCGGCTGCGGTGTATGTTACTACGGATGCCCCTCCCGTGGCAAAGCGAGCACAAACCTTACATTTCTCCCCCGTGCGACGTCATCTGGGGCCCGTATCCAAGCCGAAGTTCAGATTGATTCGATTCTTATTGAAAACAATCGCGCCGTCGGTGTAACGGGTACGGCAGTCCATCCCGAAACGGGCGAACGGGGCGGGCGCCTCACCGTTCGCGCGCGCCATGTGGTGATTTCCGGGGGTGCCATCGGTACGCCCCGATTGCTGTGGAGCAGCGGCGTCGCCGAACGCCTCGGCCCCCATTGCGGGGAGCACCTGCAAGTTCACCCCGGCTCTACGATTATCGCCCGCTGCGACTTTCCCGTGGAGATGTGGAAGGGCGCCACCCAAGGAGCCTATTTCCACCACAAAGACCTGCCTGGCGTGCTTCCCCACACCTTCAACGCGCCACCCGAGGCCTGCTTGGTGGCCGCCGGATTTGTGGGCGACCGCTTCCAAGAGGGGCTCGCGCTGCTGCCCAATCTGTGCGGGATGCTGCTCATGGTGAGCGACAAAGGGGGCGGTCGCGTGCGTGCGTTTTCCGATGGACGGGCCGACATCGTCTACAACTTCGCCGACGAAGACGTGCAACGCATCAAAGACGGCTTGGTCGTCGTCGCGCGCGTGCTGCAAGCAGGCGGCGCCAAGGAGCTATACGTCCCCATTCATGGCGTCGGCACCACCCAAACTCCCGAAGAGCTCGAAGTGCGCCTGCGTGACCGCTCCATTCGCGACTTTACGCTCTACGCCGCGCATCCGATGGGCACCTGCCGCATGGGCTCCTCTATCGACGACGGCGTGATTGACGCATCGGGACAAGCCCACGGACTGCCGGGCCTTTGGATTTCCGACGCCAGCGTGTTCCCGTCTAGCTTGGGGGTAAATCCCCAGCTCTCGACGATGGCGCTCGGGACCTGGATCGGTCGGAAGCTCCTCCAGGCTGGATAATACTACACAATACCGCCATACGCAAGTCGCGAAACCCACTCGTTTTTTGGTCTTATTCCGCCCCTGGAGCCACCCCGATGACGCGCTCGCACTCGCTCTTATTGGCCGCCGCCATCGCATGTGGCACCGCTCCGCCGCCCCCTGCTTCAGCGGAGCCTACGGCTGCCCCACCCCCTCCCCCTGCCGCCCCCGCCGCCCGAAAAGGCGACAAAGCGATGCCCGCCAGCCCCGTGGCAGGTGGCCCCCGAAAACGGGAAGAGCCCGCTCACACAGCCCGCTGCCGGGTTCGCGCCGCCGGGGTCGCTGCGGTCGAAGGACCGTGTGTTCTTAGCCTCGATGGCGACAACGGCAGCTTTTTTGTGACCCCTGCCGATGGCAGCACCTACAACGGAACCTCTCCCGTGTCGGTCACCATCATCGAGCCGCGTGTCGCCGAAGTGCGCGGTATGACGAGCGATGGCATCAATTCTCGGTGGGGCATGGCCAAGCGCGTCGCCGAGGACCCCGCCTGTTGGACAGGAAGCGACTTCGAAGTGTGCGCATGGGCCAACGCTACGCCCGAATAAACGTGCGGACCCGCCGTTGGGTCAATGGGGAGTATCGGCGAAAACGCCCTGCCATCCGACTCCTACGGTGAGCCCTGGCCCAGCGGCCAAGCGGTCCTCCCAATACAACAACGCGCTCGCCTGCACACGCACCAACAGGCCATGCTCACCGACATACCGGTAGGACGCCGCAGGTTCCAACGCCGCGCGCAAGGTGTCGCCGCCGCTCGTGAAGCCAAGCGGGCGCACGACGGGGTTGATTCGCGCGTAGCCGCCCACCCAGGCGCTATGGCCTACGGCGTCGCCCCACACGCGCTTTTGCACGCCAGGACCGACCAGAACGTTCAACACCGGAGCACCCGCACGAAGGTTGACCTCCCAGCCATCTTGTAAGCCGAGGCCCACCTCTGCCGACACCAACTCGGGCAAACCCACGGCCAGGAGCCCATTTCCGTTCACCGGAGCAGCCCCAGCAGCGGTCGCCCACCAAAAAAAAGCGTGCATCATTGGGTCTCCGCGCGGTCGTAGATGGTCGCGAGGACGACCATTTGCGCCAGACGAACTGCGGGGTCGTCGCCCAGCACGGGCAGGCCTTCGCGAAGGGCGCGGGATGGCGGACGCAGCGGCGTGCCGTCGGCGTGAGCGGTCACCGCGCTGCGTCGTTCGCGGGCCACAGAGAGCTGGTAGTCCGCTGCCGGGCCGGTAGAAAAGAGGACATCGGGCAGAATACCGCCACCATCCATCGCGCGCGCCAGACGGCGTCCACTCGGAAGCGTCCAGGCGACATTGGTGAACTGCACGGCATACCGCCCATCTTCCGAGGGCCTGAGCGCCTGGGCCAAGCCTTTGCCCCAAGTCTCGGTCCCCACCACCTTCGCCCCGGCTCGCTCTTGCAACGCCCCAGCCAAGACCTCTGCCGCGCTGGCCGACTGCTCATCGACGACCACCACCACAGGCACGCCTTCGAGCAGGTGGCCGGGGATAGCCTCGTTCCATTCCGCGAGGCGTTTCCCCGTCTCCGGGTCGATGTCGGGGCCAGTGTCGGGTAGCACACGTCCACTCAGGGTTGCAAGCCATCCATCGGCCACAAATCTGTCCGCTATCTGCACGGCGCTGTTGACATCCCCGCCCGGATTTCCGCGCAGGTCGAGCACGAGGCCGTCTACTTCGTCGATGAACGGCTCCAACAGCGCGTCGAAGGCCGCCTCGGTCGTGGGCCGAAACCGCTCGATGTGGATGTACGCGATGTCGACGCCTGGTGGCGTATCGTCGAGAAAGACGTTCCAGGCGTTGGGGTCGGCGGGTGTGCCTCGGGACCATCCCGCCACCGTTGGCACTACGACTTCGCCCCGCACCATCGAAAACGAAAGCACCGCGCCGCCCCGACGAACAGCCAAGGTCACGGTCGAGTTCGCAGCGCCGCGCAGGGCCGCTTCAGCGCGCGGGAGCCGCTCTTCTGGCGCGAAGTCCTCCAGGCGAAGCGACCCTGTTTCGTCGGAAACCACCTCCAGAACGTCGTCTTGGTGAATACCCGAAGCCCACGCCGGCGCATCCAACCACGGCTGCACCACCCGGACTTGGCCCGCTTCGTCCAATCGGAGGTCGAGGCCGACACCGAGAAAGGAGCCAGCGTGCCCCTCCGACCACGCCGCAACCTCTGCGGGCCACACCGCGCGGGTCCAGGGGTCGAGGGAGGCCAAGGCGCCGGTGGTCCACTCGTCCAGCACGACGCTCTCGGGCACCGACGCCGCGGCTCCTACGCGAATTGCGGCATCCAGGGCCGCGAGCGCAGCGTCAACATCCGGCGCCTGAAAGCCGGTGAATACGGCGTCTTGCAAGGCGGGCCAGCGTTCGCGGGCCGCATCGGTGCGGGGCAACATACCCAAGCGCGCAGCGGCACTTTGGGTCGCGCGGGTCCAATCGACGGGCACGACATATTCGGTGTCCAGGCGGCGCAGAATCGACGCGACCATCGCCCGGTCGACGCCCGCCTGATTCGCAAACGTCGCATCTATCGTCGCAGAGGAATAGCGGGCGAGGACCGCGTGTTCATCAGACAAGAGGCGATAACGCCGGGCGCGGCCTGGGTCGTGCTCCCACGCGCGCGCCAAGCGGTCGCCGACCGTCGCGACCGTATCGGCATCGCCCGCCAACGCGGCTTGCATGACAGCATCCGACAACGCCACCAGGTCGGTGGTCGCCGAGCCGGAACGCGCCGCGAGCGCCGCAACCTCCAGGCGTCCGGCAGCCGCGACCACTGCACCTTGGGCGAGCGCCTCCTCGACGGACGCCGCCAACAAAGGGCCTTCTGCGTCGGACAAGACGCCGAGCGCCGGCCGCTCGCGGTCCACGCGCGCAGCCAATGGTGCGAGCACCGAATCGCGAAAGAGGTGGGGCCATTGGGCGTCCAGGTGCCCCTGCGCGACCTCCCGCCGCACGTCGGAAACCGATGGACCACACCCGAAGAGTGCCGCCAACAGACCCAAGGCAAGGACACCGACGGTCGGCTCCCGCGGGGGAGGCGCAGACTCCCCCGCAGTCGCGGAGACTTCGGCTCCGCGACGCGCCAGCGCCGCAGGCGATGGCGCCCTCCCCTTCATTCCGCCTCCGGTGCCCAATCTACACAAGTCTTGCCGGTGACTTCCAACGCGGCAATCGTGTGCTCATTGGTGTCGCCGCCGGTCGCTGCTGTAAAGCCAATATACGCATCAAATGGCAAAAATGATGGGACATCGGCATCCACCAATACCATTTCGTCCATCCAAATCGTAATATGCGGTGCATCCACGTCGATTTGCAAAATATGCCAACCTGTGTCTTCTACTTCCTCCAGGTCGCTCCAAGCAGCGACAGTATCAAGGTCGCCATCAAATGTCAACGAAAGGTGGTCGTTGCTGGAAGGGTCGATATATGGATTATAGTAGGTATCCACTTCGACGGACCAACCTGGCAATGCTTCACCCGTGTCAATACAAGATTCATGGGCCTCGCCATATCCAAGCGCACAGCCAGGGGCGCCCATAAAGCTCGTCATGCGGTCCACATCGAGCGCCGTAATGCTAAACCCGTCGGCGCCCGTGCCGCCGCCCGTTTGAAAGGCGAACTGAATCGAGACGGCGTCGGCGGGGACTGCGGCGACGGTCTGAAAAGCGGTGCCGACGGCAAATTGGTCCAATGAAGTCAGCTCAACCGCGTTCTCGGACACGTCCCACATGGCGGTGCCCTCCATGTGCCAGGTCGAGAGGTCGAGGCCATCGGCGACGTACCCCGCCTCTTGGCAGACCTCGACGGCATCTTCGGCGGAACGACCGCAGGCATCGACCACTTCTGCCGAGATGCGGTGGGGTCCGGGCCGATGGGCGAGCGCGTCCCACGGATACACGAAGCGTCCATCAGCATCGGGAATGACGGTAGCAAGCTCACCTTCGCGGTCAGAGGACCAAACGATAGAGAGCGTGGTCGGGTCGACATTGGGATCGGAGACGAAGCCAACGAGCTCGGTGCGGGCGCCAATCGGAAACGCGCCGTTGGCCAGCGGCGTCTCTAGCGTGAGGGTCGGCGGTTCATCGCCTGCGGCGGACAATGGCACGGAAATATCGGGGGAATCGGCATCATCGGAGAGAATGCGCACCGTGGCGGTTCCTGGGCCCGCGACCAATAAAAAGGTCGTCCACTCCCCCGGCGCAAGAACGAGGGGAAGCGTTGGCTCGCTGGCCCACTGCCAGCCGTCTCCTTGCAGCAGCACGGCCGAAAGGGAGAGGTCGCCATCCCCTTGATTTCCCACCGATACCGTGGCTTCTTCTTCGGCGCACAATACGCCGAGGTCAATCGCGAGGGGGTCGACCAGAATGTCGGGGGCGACGCCCGGCGCTTCCGGCTCTTGCACTTTGCCGATTTGGTAGTCCGTACAAGAAAGCGACAAAAAGCTGATACCAATGGTCCAGCCGATGTTTCCGAAAAAATGGGTCCACCGGAACACGACGCCTCCACCGGACACGAAGCGAGGACAAGGCTACCCGGTCTGGGCGCCCCGCCCCACTGTGAGGACAGCATGTCTGAAACGAACCCGACCGTCGAGTGTGTCGCTTCGCAGGTGTTTGCGATTGACACGGGGTATGTCCGGCCCGGCTTGGCCGCGTGCCATGCTGTGCAAACTGCCGAGTCGGTGTATCTCGTCGACTGTGGCCCCGGCTCGGGGATTCCGGCGGTGTTGGCGGGACTCCGCACGTTGGGCATGGCCCCCGACGACGTAAGCCACGTCATTTTGACCCACATCCACCTCGACCACGCCGGCGGTGTCGGCACGCTCCTCGATGCGCTTCCGCGCGCGCGGGTGGTGGTGCATCCGCGGGCTGCGCGGCATCTGGTGGACCCCAGCCGCCTCATCGCAGGCAGCATCGCGGTGTATGGCGCGGATTTGTTTCAGCAGTTGTACGGCGACGTACGCGCGGTCCCCGCCGAGCGCCTTCACGTCACAACAGACGACGAAGCGTGGACCCTCGGCGGCCACACCCTCCGGTTTTTGCACACCGAAGGTCACGCAAAGCACCACCATTGCATCGTAGACGAGGGCATTGACGGCGTGTTCACGGGCGACACCTTTGGCATTTCGTACCGCGAGCTGCGGGGACCGGGGCGCCCATTTGTGATGGCGACGACCACGCCGGTAGACTTCGACCCCCACGCCGCCCACCAAAGCATCGACCGCATCGTCGCAACCGGCGTGCGCTCGGCGTTCCTCACCCATTATAGCCGCGTCGATGGCCTCGCCGACCTCGCGCCCGACCTCCACGACGACATCCAGACATTTGTAACGCTCGCGTCCCTCGATTCCGATGCTTGCGTCGACCAAATGATGGCGCATTGGTCCAACCGCGCCCGCGCGCTCGGGTGTACCCTCGAAGACGGCGCGCTCGCCGCACATTTGGTCCTCGATGCGCGGCTGAACGCCGATGGTTTGGCGGTGTGGTGGAGTCGACAGAAACGCGAAATGGAATCGTGACTCATCTTGCGAAAATATTGATGGCACCTATATTTTCCACAAATGAATCGCCATTCATTTGGCACCGCTTGCTTATTCTGCCAACTCGAACAAGGTTGGGTAAGACGACGGGAACTCTTGGTGGACGACCTCTCCCGCCAACAACGTGCGCAAAAAGGCGCAGCGGGCGCTGGTGGCCTCGGGACCGCACTGAGCATCGGCGGTTCGCCGGAGGTCATCGAGGGAGACCAGGGTGCGGTCCTCGGGCCGAATGGCGACGGACACCATACCGCCGTCGGGATGGGGTTCTTGGTCGATATGACACATGGCGCAGGAGGTGCCGTATTCGGGGTGCGCAATCCGGGTAAAGGGGGCGTCGTCGGAGAGGGGCTCGTGGAGCGGAAACGCAACCTCGCCTTTCCGGGAACGCGCTTCGCCTTCGTACTCGCCGAGCTCAATGACGTGGGCGCCCGCGCCTTCGGGAACCAGCGTGAGCACAAGATTGCCCGAAAACAAGAAAATACGCGGGTTTTCGGGACCATTGGCGGGCTGGGCGGAAATCGGATTGTCGGTCAGCTCCACCGCGAACGGCCGCGCGAGGCTCTCGAGCACACACGGAACGGTGACGGGCAGGGGCAAGGTGTTGAGGTGGTCGACAAACTCTGCAATCGAACCGACAGAAACGTCGCCCGCGCATTCGGCGCGCTGCCGCGCCCCGCTGTCTTTGGCGGAGGACGCGCAGGCGCTCACGATGAGTCCGATGCCGCCCAGCATCGCGCAAAGGCGCGTTGGTTTCCGTGCAACCACAGCATCACCTCACCGAACCGACAAGCTACCCGCGGAACGGCGCGGTGGGCACCCAAACGTCCCAAACCCTGCGCTGGCGCAGGCAAACCTTATCGACAGGGCGTTTGGGGAATCGCTTGGTCGTCGTTTCGGTCGAGATACCCGAGCTCTTTCAACATCTCGAACGTCTCGAAACTGGGCACCACCGGCCCGCTGGTAGCGGCGAGCGGCTCCAGGCTACCGCGCCGCTCCCCCATGACCCGCGCGATGGCCCGCCCGCGCTCCCGCTGCTCCTCTACGGGTAGCTCGATGCGCTCGTAGCCATGTTCATCGAGGCCCCAAACATTGATAACTTTTTGCACGGTAGCCGCCGCCATCGCTGCCGTGGGGTCAGTGACGCCTTGGGGCATGACAAGGGGATGTCGGAGCATCAAGCGGTGCGTACTGTTGATAATAGAAACACAAGAGGGGCCATATAGGCAATTGTCTGACATCGCGAAGCGCTCGGCCGGGGGTTGGGCGGCGACCGCAAAGATGTCCTCGCCGGGGCCTTCCCCGAGGTTGGCCTTGGCCCGCGCCATCAGGCCCGCCACCAGGTCGACGTGTTCCACGACGGTGGCGACGCGCTTTCCGGCGGGAACATCGGGACCACGCACCACGAGCGGGACGCGGGTAAGCTCGCTCCAGAGGTCGTGGCCGTGCTCAAAGCGCCCGTGCTCCCAAAACTCCTCGCCGTGGTCCGCGGTGACAACGAGCAGCGTGTTGTCATAGCGGCCTCGCGCTTTGAGGGCCTCGACCAATCCACCCAGAGCGCGGTCGGCCGCTAAGATTTCTTCGTCGTACAAGGCCTGAAGGTAGGCGATGCCGTCAGCGTCGAGCGTCAATTCCCCTTGTTGCAACATCGTAAAAGGGTTGGGATTCTTTGGATACGCCAACGCCTCTGGACGTGGCCCGGTCGCAAATGTGCCGTGAATATCTGCGGGAGGAGCATAATCGAGATGCGGTTCCATAAAATGCAACAACATAAACGCGGGTTTTTCCGCGGGGATGCTGTCGAGCCATTGCATCCCCTCCGCGACGGTTTGGGGCCCCGTGCGGTGCTGCACATTCGTCGCGCCAGAATAGCTGTAGACGTCAAAGCCGTCTTTTAGACCAAACTCAGGGGCCAAGAACGTGTTGTTGACCCACGCACCGGTTGCATAGCCCTGCTCCCGCAAGGCCTCCGCGACCGTTCGCGTAGAGGGCGCCAAACGACCAAAACGGTCTACCAGACAACCATCTCGCGACACCAAATGCTGATGGGGGTATAGGCCCGTCAGTAGGCTCGCAAAGCTCGCCAGAGTCCATCCCGACTGCGCGTAGGCGCGTTCAAACGTCAGGCCTTCAGAAGCCAGACGGTCCAAGTGGGGCGACGTGGGGCGTGTATACCCATACGTCGAGAGATGGTCGGCGCGCAGGGTATCTACGACGACCACCACAATCGAAGGACCGGCGGGCGGCGCAGGCGGTGGGGGCGGCGCGGGCGGAGATGACTCCTCACAAGAAATCATCCCACAGAAGACAACGGGTGCGACAAATCGGCGAAACGCGTGCATCGGGACCCCGTAAACCTCCCCGCACAAGAACACCAGTGCAATCCATTGCCAAGGGAGGGTGTAGGGGCATAGGACAAGCCACCCTTCTCGTGCGGGAACAACGATGCCCGATTCGCGCATTCCGATTCGACTTCGATTTTTGGCGAGTGGCGCCGGCTCCGTGTTGATGGCGCTTGCCGTCGGCGCCGCCACCGACCGCGCGATGGTCATGGCCGACCTCGCGCCGCAGCTTCGGTTTGCGGTCACATCGTTGGAGATGGTGGCGCTGCTGGTGCTTCCCCTCATGTGGAGCCTAGAAGGCTGGGTCATCCAGCCCCTCGAAGCCCTCGAAGTGCTGCGCGACCAAGAGAAGCGCCAAGCGAGCGACCACCCCGCGCTCACATCCCGCGACCTTCCGCAAGAGATGGCCGAGATGATTGGGCACCACACGCAGATGTTGGTCGACCTTGAGACCAGCAACGCAACGCTCAAGGCCGAAATCGCACGGCGCACAGCCGCATTGGAGGTGCTGGTCGACGCGGGCGACGCCCTCACCGCCCACGCCAACAGCGAGCGCGTGGTCGACCAGCTGCTTCCCCTCATCGCCCGATTGTCCAAAGGCAACGCCGCCTATATGGTCACAATGCAGCGCGGCCGTTGGACCGTGCGCATTCGTCCGCCAGGCCCCGTGCCCCCCGAAAACCAAGAAGACTTAGAGAACCGTGTTCGGCGCCTCCTCGGCCACGGCGAGCGCCTTCACGTTGAATGGACCGAACCTTCGGACCCCAACGGAACCACCGTGCAACACCTGCGGGTCTTGGCCCGCCAAGCCCTGCCAACGGGCAACGCCAATGGGGGTCCCGGCGCCGTCGGCTTGCTTTCTACCGCGCCGGCCAGCTTGTCGAGCGCCCCAGAAGATGTGCGCCGGGTCTTGGCGACCATCGCCGCGTGGTACCAGCGCCTCAACGGGTGAATGGCGGCTTCGTTCGAGGGAAAGCGCGTGTCGAAAACCATAGGGCGTCGCAATTAAAACGGTGTCCCAAATCAACAACGCGCGGAAATACGCTCGCGATAGCACCCATTGTACCGTTATTTACAGAATACCAATGGCGGCCGCAATCACACTTGCGCATTTGCAAACGTTGTGTTTCTATACGAATTCAAGACAACGCCCGAAATCGGAACGGCGGGTTCAGCCGTCCCGCAGCATTCGCTCCGGCGGGTCGTCCAAGTCATCAAACTGCCCATCTTTGGCCGCACGCAAAAACAAAAATGCGAAGACAGCCCCCATCAAGACGGCAACTGGCAGTAGCAAAAACACGATATTCATGACGCACTCCGCGTTTCTTCAGGAACCAAACGCGCAGGGGGGTTGGAACGGGACACGGACGACTCACCGCGCGCGACGCGGCGTTCGACCGCCATCGCACCAAAGATGACCATACTGCTCGACAACGGCATGGATATCGCGGCGACCAGGGGGTTGACCCAGCCGAGCACCGCCGCCGTCACGGCAATCGCATTGTAGACGAGGGAGCGGCGCAGGTTGCTGTTGACCGCTTGCTGGGCAGCACGGGCGGCGCGCAAGCCCGCGACGACCGGCCCGAGGCTCTGCGTCGCGACGACGGCGTCGGCGACGAGCACCGAGCTGGCCGCGCCGGAGCCCATGGCGATGCCCACATCGGCGGCAGACAAGGCAGGGCCATCGTTGAGGCCATCGCCCACAAAGACCACCCGCCGACCGCTCTGCTGGCGGGCGCGAATCCACGCCGCTTTGTCGTCGGGGGACACGGCGGCGGAGACGACATCGATGCCCGCTTGTGCCGCGACCCGCGCAGCAACCTCGGGGTGGTCGCCGGTGAGCAAGGCCACGTCGACGCCGAGGCTGCGCAGGGTATCCACTGCACGCCGGCTGTCGCTGCGAACCGTGTCGGCCAACAGAATCTCACCGACGACGACGGCCGCGTTGGCGCGGGGGTCGCTCGCCTCGATGACTTGCACGCGGCCCGGCCCCGAAGCGCGGACGGCCAAGCGGCGCCCCTCAATGGTTCCCGCCACGCCAACGCCGACGACTTCGCGCAGCGATTCGGCGTGGGGCAGGGCGATATTGCGCGCGCGGGCTTCGTCCAAGATGGCCCTGGCGACGGGGTGAATGCTCGCGCGCTCTAGGCCTGCGGCGAGGCGCAGCACCGCATCGTCGGCCAACAAGACCTCGGGCCGACCACCGGTCACGGTGCCCGTTTTGTCGAGGACCACGAGGTCTACGGTCGAGAGCTTGAGGAGCGCATCGCCGGAGCGGAACAACAAGCCGCGCCGTGCGGACGCACCCAAGCCTGCGGACAGCGCCAGGGGGCGGGCCAAGGACAACGCACATGGGCACGCGACCACAAGCACTGCAATCGTTGCTTCTAGCGCGGCATCGGCGCCCGATAGCCAGCGGGTGCCGAGGTAGGTCGCTACGCTGACCACGAGCGTGGCCAACGTAAAATAGGGCGCGATGCGGTCGGCGGCCGAGGGGTCGATGGGCCGGTCGGCGGCCTCGCGCAAGCCCGCAGCCATCCGCGCCAACACCGACTCGGAAGCGGTGACCGCCGCGCTGACTTCTAGCTCGCCATCGAGCAATACGGCACCGGTGACCACATGCCCGCCGACACCCACGGGCACAGGCTCCGACTCGCCGGTGAGCAGGCTCATCTGCACCGAACCAGAGCCCACCACGACCTCCCCATCACACCCGATTTCTTCGCCCGCAGACACCCGCACGCGGTCGCCAACGGCAAGCTCTTCGGGTGGAACCTCATCCACCGACACACCATCGGCCCGCACCCGCCGCACAAGGCGTGGTGCTTGTGCAGCCAAGGCTTGGGCGGCATCGGCAGCGCGTCGGCGACCCCGCTGTTCAAGGAGGCGCCCGACCAACAACAACGCGACCAACATCGTGAGCGAGTCGAGGTAGCTGTCCTGCCCGCGCACCGTCGCGTACACACCATGCACATAGAGGAGCGCCACCGCGACGCTCACCGGAAGGTCCATGTGCAGGATGCCGCGGCGGAGCGCCTCCCAAGCCGACCGGAAAAAGGGCGCGGCTGACCATACCGACACGGGGGTCGCCAATACCAAGGATGTCCAGCGGAACAGCGCGGCGTACGCGGGGTCCATTCGGTCAATCCAGCCGAGATACACGGCTGTGGCGAACATCATGACGTTGCCGGCGCTAAAGGCCGCGACGCCAAGGCGCAACAAAACATCTCGGTCGGGGGTTGCCGCGACCTCCAACGACTGGGGGCGGTAGCCCAATCGCGCTACCCGGCCCAAAACTTCGTCGAGCTGGGTTTGGGTGGGGTCCCACTGGAGCTCGCAGCGCCCCGTCGCATAGCTCACCCGCGCGTCCACCACACCTACGCTGTCCTGCAGCACCTTCTCGGTCACCCACACACACGCGGCGCATTGGAGACCGTCGATGCGCAGTGCGGCTTTGTGACTGCCATCGTCGAGCACGATTTGCGGCACCTGGGCCCAGCCAGCGGTACGGACGACGGAAGGCCGATTGGCCGCCGTCTCCCGTTCTTCGTAATACCGCGACAGACCCGCATTTTGGATAATGTCGTAGGCGACTTCACAGCCATGGCAACAAAATGAAGGCCCCGTGGGAGCCTCGGGCGTTTCCATGGCGGTGCCGCAGTGTGTACACGCGACGGTGGTAAGCATCGGACCTTACCGCCGCTCGGTGTTGTAGGAGGGTTCGATTTGGGGGTCGAACTGGGTAGCGAAGTACACGATGGCACCATTCGCGATGAACATCATGCCGAAAAAGAGCACCAGCAGGCCCACCATCAAGCGGCGGCCAGCGCGTGCGTCGTCATTCATGGGAGATCCGGGGGTTGCACGGACATTCATGACTTAGCCCTCCAGCGGAGCGGTTCCGCTTTTGAAGGTCGTGGGGACGACACGTTCGTCATCGTCGCCCGTTACGGTAATCTGAAGCGGTGTGGTGCGGTCGAGCGAAGGCGACGCCCGCACCCGCACCACCAGTGGCACGTTGACCTGGGCCGCCGGAGCCACCTCGATGGGCGGCACCACCAGCTCGGCACCCGGGAGCCCGTCGAGGCGCACGGTCACCGAAAGCGGCTGGTCAAGGTCATTGTTGGCGACCTGCAGCAAAAATGTATTTCGCACCCAACCATCGGTGTCGATTTGGTACAACGTGCCCGGCGCACGGTTGACGGTGGCTTCAATGCGATGCCGTCCGTTGGAGAGCACCAAAAACATCGTGCCCAAGCCCGACAAGAGCGCAGCATACGCGACGGTGCGGGGCCGCAGCCACTTCTGCTTGCGCCCTTGCTGCTCGGCGATGGTGGTATAACGAATGAGGCTCGGCTGCTCGAACTTCGCCATCACGCCCGAGCAAGCATCGATACAACGAGCGCAGTTGATACACTCCATCTGAAAGCCATTGCGAATATCGACGCCCTGCGGACAAACAGAAGCGCATTTTCCGCAGTCAACACACGAACCCGCATGGGCGTCTGTTGGCTTCCGACGGCCTTTCTTGCGCGGCTCGCCACGAATTGCGTCATACTCAATCACAATGCTATAATCGTCGGTCAGCGCACCCTGGAAGCGGGCATACGGACAAATGTAGTTGCACATTTGCTCGCGAAACCATGTGAAGTCGAAGAACAACAACAACGCCACACTGGCCATCATGCCGTACATGCCCAAAGAGGCATTGCCCGTCCACAAATCGAGCGGCGCCACGAAAAAGCTCGTCAGGGCCATCGCCAACACAAACGACACAGCAAGGAAGGAAAGCTGTTTGCCGGCCTTCTTCGCCAACACCGGAAGGCGCGTTGGCTGCTGGTCTGCCTTCATGCGCTGCCCGCGTGTGCCCTCCCAAAATCGCTCAATCGGCCGAATCAGCTCTTCGAGGAACACCGTTTGGGGACAGGTGTAGCCGCACCACAGCCGTCCATACAGCGAGGTCAAGAAAAACAGCGTGAACGCACCGCCAAGCAGCAAGAGGACCATAAAAATCGAGTCCCGGGGCGTAAACACCTGTCCCAACAAAAACAAACGTCGTGCGCCAAGGTCAACATTGAAGACGGGGTGGCCGCCAACCGTCAGCCAAGGGGTCAGGAAGAGGATGGAATAGAGGACAATGCCCGTCGCACGATGGATTTTCTGGAACCGGCCCGAAATTTCGCCGGTATAAATCCAGTCGCGCCCGCCGGTTTTTTCATTGGAACCGCCCGCCATGGCGTCCTCCGAAGGTAAAGGGAAGCAAGGCACATGCAATATTCGTGCCATCAATAGCGAACCGTTCTGACCGAGCGCAGGCTGTGTGCGACGGGCGAGCTGTGTGAAATGCCACTTCGTCGTTGCGGGAAGCACACACTTGGCAGGGTCCGCGGTCGCCAAAAAGCAAAACGCCGCTTTCCTGCGTGGAAAGCGGCGCGGTGGGGAACGAACGGGGTTGGTTTAGGAACCGCCGCCCAAACTATGAACATACGCCGAGACTTGTGCCACTTTCGCAGCCCCGAGGATTGGACCCCAGGCCAACATTCCCTTTTCGGGAACGCCGTTGGTCACGGTGTTGTTGATTTGTTCGAGTGTTCCGCCGTGAATCCACTCCGCGTCCGTGAGGTTCGGGCCGATTCCACCGGTTGCATCCGCGCCGTGGCAGCCGATGCAGTTGGTGGCGTACAGCTCTTTGCCAGCGGCGACCGCGTCGGGGGATGCGGCGCTCGCCATGGCTTCCTCTTTGGTCGGAGCGGGCCAACGTACAGCGGCGTCTGCCATCTCTTCGTCGTACCAAGCCGCCTGGGAGGTTTTGGCGACAAAGTGGAAGTGGACAGCATAAATCACGCCGTAGATGACGCAGACCACAAACAACCCCACCCACCAGTTCGGGAGACGGTTGTCGTATTCCTCAATGCCATCAGACTCGTCAGAGTGGCCAAGGACGACGTCCTTGCGGGGTGCGGAGCTCATGTGTTGCCTCGCGAGGTGGTGGCGCCGTCGTCGAGGGGCATTCGACCCGCGGCGTCCATGGTTTCCTTGTTCGAAGGCCACCAGGCCCACAGGGTCCAACCGACGAAACTCGTGAAGAACACAATCGTCATGTACCCCATCAACCAGCCTTGGGTGAGGCTGCTACGGGCGGCTTCGAAAAGCGGGTTCACTCGTCACCCCCGGCATCTGCGGTGGTGGTGCCGGTGAGGTCCGAGGGGGCCACCGCCGGCATAGCACCGGTGGCGTCCGCCTTCTGGCTCTCAAGGCTCTGGCGATAATCAACGCCGAGACGCTGCAAATATGCAATCAATGCGACGATTTCGGTGTCGGCCGAGGTCTCGATGCCCGAGCCCTTGAGCGACGCGACAATCTTGCCGCCTTGTTCTGCAATCTGCTGCGGGGTGCCGGCCACTTCGGCGTCGGTGTACGGCACACCGAGCGTCTGCATGGCCTGCACGGACGCCGTTACGTCCGCGGGGTCGACTTTGTCCTCCAACAGCCACGGATACGGCGGCATGATGGAGCCGGGCGACGTCGCGCGGGGGTCCCGCATGTGCTCGTAGTGCCAAGCGTCGGGGTACTTGCCGCCGACCCGGTGCAAGTCCGGGCCGATGCGGCGACTGCCGAGCTGGAAGGGCCGGTCGTAGGCGTACTCTCCGGCACGAGACCAAGCGAGGGTCTTCGGGTCGTAGCGGAGGGTTTCGCTGCGGAACGGACGCACCATCTGGCTGTGGCAGTTGTAGCAGCCTTCCCGCACATAGATGTCGCGACCCGCCAACTCAAGCGGCGTGTAGGGCTGCACCGCGGCAATCGCCTCGGGGCCGGCGGCGACGGTGTACATCGGGATGATTTCCGCGATGCCACCGATGCTGATACCCACTGTCGTCACGACTGCAAAGAGTGCGCTGCGACCTTCGAGGACTCGACGATGCCAGTGTTCCTGGGAACCATTCTGGGTGGACATGTCGTCCTCCTTCACTTGGCGGCGACGGCCGCGCTAGAGGTGGAGCCCTTGGCCGTTTGGATGAGGTTCCAGGCCATGAGGAGAACACCGCTGAGGTACATCAGACCGCCCAGCAAGCGAATCCAGTAGAAGGGCATCAACTGGAGCACGGTGTCCATGAAGTTGCTGTACTGGAGCTGGCCTGCGTCATCAAACGCGCGCCACATCAAGCCCTGCGTGATGCCAGAAGCCCACATCGAGACGATATAGAGCACGATGCCGATGGTCGCGAGCCAGAAGTGCGTAGTGGCCAACGATTCGCTGTGCAGACGGGCCTTCCAGACGCGGGGGACGAGGTAGTACAGCATCGCGAAGGCAGCCATACCTACCCAACCGAGCGCGCCGCCATGGACGTGACCAATGGTCCAGTCGGTGTAGTGGGACAGCGAGTTGACCGCGCGAATCGACATCATCGGGCCTTCAAACGTGCTCATGCCGTAGAAGGACACCGCGACGGCCCAAAACTTCACGATGGGGTCGGTGCGCAGACGGTCCCAAGCGCCGCGGAGGGTCAACAGACCGTTGAGCATGCCACCCCAGGACGGAGCGATAAGCGCCACGGAGAAGACCATACCGAGCGTCTGTGCCCAGTCCGGGAGACCGGAGTACAGGAGGTGGTGCGGACCTGCCCAAATGTAGATGAATACGAGCGCCCAGAAGTGGATAATCGACAGCCGGTAGCTGTACACAGGCCGGTTGACCGACTTCGGGAGGAAGTAGTACATCAAGCCGAGAATCGGCGTGGTGAGCAAGAAGCCGACCGCGTTGTGGCCGTACCACCACTGCACCAACGCGTCCGTCATACCGGCATAGATGGGGTAGCTGCGGGTCAGCGTGGCCGGAAGCGCCAAGTTGTTGAAGATGTGCAACACCGCGATGGTGATGATCATCGACATATAGAACCAAATGGCGACGTACAGGTGCTTGACCTTGCGGTTGGCAATCGCGCCGAAGAAGTTGATGGCGAAGGCCACCCACACCACGGCGATGGCCAAGTCGATGGGCCAAATCAGCTCGGCGTATTCTTTGCCTTGGGTCAAGCCCAAAGGCAGCGAGATGGCCGCCGATACGATGATGGCCTGCCAGCCCCAGAAGTGGAAAGCCGAGATGGCTTTGCTCAGCATGGGCGCTTTGAGCAGGCGCGGGAGGGAATAATAGATGCCGGCGAAGATGAAGTTGCCCGTAAACGCGAAAATAACGGCGTTTGTGTGCAACGGACGCAGGCGGCCGAAGGTGGTGAAAGGCAGGCTCAGGTTGGCGGGCCACCACGCGAGCTGAAGCGCGAGGATGACGCCCACCAACATGCCCACGGCGCCCCACAAGACCGTGGCGATGATGAACTTCTTGACGATGGCGTCGTCGACATAGGCCGACGGGTCCATCGTGTCTGCTGGTTTCGATTCAGTGAGGGTGGACATTTGCTGGATGACCTCCGCACGAAGCGCACAGCAACATCCGTGCCAAGTTTGCGCGTTTGCAGAGGATGCCGATGGTGCCGATCTGTGGCCAACCGTCGCACCGGAGCCGTGCGAGATGACACACCACCCTGGGGTCAGCCACACACCCGCCCTTCGTCCCCGCGGGGTGCCGGCGACGCGTCCCCGCGCACGCCAAATCTCGGGTCGCGGGGCTTGTATAGGGTCTGTATACGCCACCTCCAGATTGTCCCCGAGGGATGAGAGACACCCCAAAATGGGCACTTCCAAAATCGGGCACAAAACTTGCATGGAGCCACGCCATCGCCGCTGCCGTTCTCGGTCCACGCGCGTCGAGTCGCCGCACCGCAGACTGCGGGTGCGACACCGGACCCCCGATGGCCGCGTTGGAGCCCCCGTGACCCATTTCCCTTGGCTTCCCGAAATTCGCGCCGTTGCCCATGATGTCCAAGTCGCCGCGCGGGGTCGCCCCCGCGACCTCGCCGCAGTAGCGGTTACGGTGCCCCCCGAGGTCGACCCGCGCATTATCGCGAACGTGCTCGCCGAAGTGCTCCAGCACAACGGAATGGCGAATGTGACCGTCTCGACCGTCGTAGCGCCCGGTCCTGTGACCATCCTCACTTTGGAATTCAACCGCTGACGGAACCCCGATGGACCCCTCCTGGATTGCCCCCGCAAATCTCCTGCCGGCGATGATTGGCGCCACGGTCGCCGGCCTCACGGGTTCGCCGCATTGCGTCGGAATGTGCGGTGGTTTCGCGCTCGCCGCCTCCCAAACCACCGGAGGCACCCTCGCCTGGACCCTTGGCCGCTTGTTTACCTACGCGGTCCTGGGAGCGATTGCAGGTTCGGTGGGCGGTTTGGTCCCAGGCCCGGGTTGGGTCGGCTCGGCGGTGGCCGCCGCGCTGCTCATTTGGTTTGCGCTGCGTTTGGCGGGCATCGGCCCCGCCGCCAATGCGTCGTTCCCCGTGTTGACCCGCTGGGCGAGCGCGCTTCTTCGCCGCGCCGGCTTACCGAGTCGTTTTGCGTTTGGTGCGGTCAACGGCTTGCTTCCGTGCGGCCTTGTGTATGCGGCGTTGTCGTTCCCGGTAGCCGTCGGCAACCCGCTCCAAGGTGCGCTGGTGATGCTTCTTTTCGGCCTTGGGACCACCCCTGCAATCGCCGTCGCCGTCCTGGGCTTGCGCCGCCTCGCCGCCAATAGCCTTATGGCCCGTCGTGCGCTGGCGGTGCTGGTTCTCGTGTCCGGGCTTGGGGCGCTTGCGCTACGGGCCGACACCCACGCTCCGGGGGAGATGCATCTCACCGACACTGACCCCGACTGCCATTAGCACGCTTGCCCTATCGTAGAAAAGAAACCCTGAACCCGATACGATGGTATGAACCAACACCCGATTGCCTTCGTGGAGTCCCGATGCAAGCCCCCAAGACGTATCCCTTCCACAACATTCTGGTCCCCACGGACTTCTCCGCGTCTTCGGTGGCGGCCCTCCGGCTCGCGGTATCGATGGCAGGGCCCGCCAATGCGCGCATCACGCTCATGCATGTCGGTGTGGTTCCCCATGTCTACGCGACCGAGTGGGGCATGACCGGTCACGCTGGCCCGCTGTTCCACCAACTTGCCGACGAGGTCAACCAGCAGCAGCGTACCCGCTTGGATGCGCTGGCCAAGGCAGAGGTGCCGGAGAACATCGATGTGGTGGTCCTGATTCGGGAGGGCTTCGGCCCAGAGGAAATCAACGCACAAGTGACCGACGGTGCCCACGACCTCGTCGTCATGGGAACGCACGGCCGCACGGGCCTCAAGCGGGCCTTGCTTGGCAGCGTCACCGAGCGTGTGGTGCGCGAATGTACGGTCCCCGTCATGGTTACGCACTGAGCCAACATGAAGGTCCGCGCTTCTTTCTTGTGGTTGGGGCTGGTCCATTGTTCGTCTCCTGCGGACAAGCCCGCCAATGGCACGACTTCTGGCAGTACCCAACCTGCGGACACCAACAACGCGACCGACGACACGAACGACTCGGGTGGCGACGCCCGCGTGTGGACGACGTTCGCGGGCAACCTCACCCACCTCTATGGCCAAGGACGCCCCGAGGTTCGCGATTATTCGTGTCAACTGTATTGGACGGTTGCAACCGAAGCCGCGCCTACTGTTGTCGATGATTGTCCCGATTGTGACTTCGCCTTCGCCGTACAATGGACCCTCGACACCATCCTCAGCCGCGGGAGCGGCGGCCCGTGTGATGGCGAGCAAAACGGCGACTTCACGCAACTTGTCGGTTTTCGCAGCGAAGAGGACCTTCCGGGAACCTATACCGGTTGGATGTTGGACAATACTGCCGGAACGTGGACCGACCGCACCATGGCAACGTTCGACGCCACCACGGGTGCATTCGTCTTTTCTATCGGAGACCTCGACGAGCCACGCGCAGAGGGCGATGTGACGGTATTCGATACCGACCGCTTTTATGGCTCGGCCACTGTCTGGGATGGCTCCCCGCGCGACACGGGCGACATCGACGGCCGGTGAATCTGCATGACGCTTTCCTCTCCGGGCACTCCCACCCGGAGCGGAAAGCCATAGTGCCCGGTGCCACGGTGGACAAAGAGGCGATTCTGGCCGTGTGACCAAAAGCCATGGTCGGGGATGGTAGACAAGGCGCCGATGGTGGTCCAATTCAGGCCGAGGGACACAAGGCCAACGTGGCCGCCGTGGGTATGCCCGGAGAGCACAAGGTCCGCTTCGCCGTCGGGGAGGTGGACGAAGGCGCCGGGATCGTGAAGTAACCACAATCGAAGCGTATCTGCAAGTCGCGGATAACGTTCCGAAATGCCCGACAAATGAGCACTCCTGTCGCGCCACTGAAAATCTGCACCAACAATCTGAACCGGACCTGCGGCAGTTTCCACCACGACCGCTTCGTCAATCAAGAGGCGAACCCCGACCGCGGATAGTTCCCGTGCAATCATTGCGGGCGACTCGTGGTCGTGGTTTCCTCGACACGCGAACACCTTGCCTTCTACCGCACGAAGGGGCGCGAGGGCTTCGGCGAGGCAGCCGGGAACCTGCTTGGACTCCATCGTCAGGTAGTCGCCGGTGAGCAAGACCAGGTCCGGGTTGGCCTCCACCGCCCGCTGCGCAATACCCCGAAGGCGCGCGACGGTCATGAACGGACCCAAGTGTGGGTCGGAAATCTGCACGATGCGCAGCGGGCGCGCGACCCGTGCGTCGCCGAACGCCCGCCGCGACAAGCCGGGAACGTTTATACGGTCCAGCACAACATCGACGGTGTCTCGCCGTGTCCACATCGATTGGATCCAACCCAAGGCTCCCGCAACATAAGGGAGCCACCAACCGGGTGCGTGCCCCGTTATCCCCTGGAAAATCGCCCACGGAAACGCAAGAAAGGTTGAAGCCACAAACCACTGGCCCGGCCATGAGATGAGGACACGATAAGGGAGAGGTCGCATGCGGGGATAGGCCAACCCCAATACATAGGCGCAGGCTGCGAACTGAAGCCCTATCGCCCCGATGTGGACGCCTGCTGTATTCCATGCGGGCCACAAAGCGGTGGCGATTAGGCTGTGAATACCGATCAAGATGCTGACAAATACGGCAAAGCCACGTCCACGCAACCACGCAGCGAGCACAACGGTGACGGCCGCGCTCCCCAATATCGCGGGCCATGCATCGAAAATCATTGTTCGCTCCTCTTTCGCATGGCGCGCATGTGCGCACGGCTTGCCCCGAGAAAAGGCCCGATTTCCACAATACAACCCATTCCGCGTGATATAAGACGAGCGATTGGGTTCGTGCACGGATGCTTACCAGTGTCGATTTGCAGGCCCAACCTCGCGCCACTGGCCCCCCCTCCCGCCGAAGGGGCGCACCAGAAACCGCGGTATATTTTCCTAATTTCGCCACCCCCCCTACTTCGTTTCCCGCTTCGCCCAACCCATTGCCGCCAACGTTACACCGCCCACGCATGCTGCTCGCACTCCACCACTGCACCATCGACCTCGACACCCGGCGTGTGATTCGGCACGATGGCGAAGAACACACACTCACAAGTCGAGAGTGGCAGCTCCTCGCGTATATGGCTGAGCGCGAGGGCCAGACGGTCACACTGCTGCAACTTGAGCGCGAGGTGTGGCACTTGTCGTCGACGGCGATGAGCCGCGCCGTCTCGGCGGCGATGCTGCGCCTTCGACGAAAAATCGAAGAAGACCCCGCCCGTCCATCGAGCCTGGTGACCGTCTACGGCGAAGGTTGGACCTTGCGCGGCGTCGCAAAGGCCCCCGATGCCGTCCAAGTGCCCGTCGAAAGCACGCGCCCCCAGGTGGCCCGCGCATCTCTGCACGCTGCGGTAGACCAGCTGCTGCGCACTTCCAACCGGGTGGTCCTCACCGGCCTCGGAGGCATTGGAAAGTCTACCTTGGCAAAAGAAGTGGTCGCCGAACGCCCCGAAACGGCGCTCTGGGTGGCCTGCCACGACACAACCACCACCGAAGACCTTGCACGGGCATCGTCCAACGCGCTGTTTCGACGAAACACGGACATCGACCAAGTACAACGAACCTTCGAATCCTTGTCCTCGACTATCGTCATTTTGGATGACGCCGACCACCTTGCGCCCGCCGCTTGGCGATGGCTGTCGCAGTCTGTCGCGCCCGAAACCACCATCTTGGCCACCGCGCGCACCCCTCCCCCCGTTGCAGGCTGGTCGGTTGTCCACGTCGGGCCATTGTCCCTCCAGCGCCCGCCCGGCTCCCTGAGCCCCGCAGCATGTGTATTGGTGGACCCCAACGTGGCCGGCTCCGACGACAAAGCCGACGCATACGAACACATCGCGCAGCACTTCGGGGGCCATCCCCTCGCGCTTCGAATGTTGCACAATCGCATTCAACTCATGGGCGTCGATGCGGTGTTGACGCGTATCGACGCAATTGATGCTACACTTTCTGACCATACGCAAGCGCAACGACACCAAGTCTTAGATGACGTCCTCGCCAGCACTCTCCACTTGCTACGGCCACACGAGAGAGAGTTTCTTCAGCGTTTGGCGTGGTGGCCTGGACCTATCGCCCCAAGCGTGCTCGCCCACCTCACCGCCGACGGTGCCCCCCCGACCCTCGCTACTATCGAGCGCCTGCGAGACGCCGGATGGCTCCTCCCGGTCGCGGGGCACGAATCCCGCGACCTGCTGCCCACCGTCTGCCGGCGTCACCTACAACGGATGGGCACGCCCGACACCGCAACACTCCAGCATCTCGTTGATGCCCTCGACGCGCACTTCGTACCCCCACCCCTTTGGGGCCCCTTTGTTTGTTACCCCAGCTTGCCATTGTCGCTGGCGTCGCTGCAAAGCCTTGTCATCACGGCGCTCACTACCGTTCCGTCCGATGCCGCCGCCCGCGTCGCGCTCGTTGCCGCCGACCTGTCGTTCCAGCAAGGTGAGTTGGACAACCTCCTTCGTTTGTGCAAAGCGGTCCTCCACAGTCTCGTTACCCAAACGTGGCACATTCGGGCGCGGGTGCTGTTGAGCCGTCACCTCTCCGAACAAGCGCACATCGAGCTTCCCGCCGACCCCATCGTGCCACTCCCATCTCCCGACGAACAAGCTGCGTTGGTCTGGCATACATGGGAGCGCGCGTTTTCTTCGACGACCACCCTACGCACCTTTGTGCTGCGCCTCGATGAGTTTATTCGTGCGGGCCAGCTCTCGGAAATCGCCCACCTCTACTGCGTGGTGATGTTGTGCCAAGCGCATCGGCGCCTCGGCGACTGGGCCGCTGTTGCCCACCTCAGCCGCAATGCATTGCGCGAGATGCGCCGTCTTGGCCGGTATGAGTTGGGTGCGTCTATCACCATCGGTGCCGACGAACGCCTCTTCTCCGATGCGCTTCGCTTGGAGCTACTCGAACGAACGCGAACATTTCAAGCACCTGCGGGCCTCAAGATATCCATCCACACAACGTCTTTGGTGAACTATACCACAGCGTATTGGCATATACAAAAGAATCGCCCCGCAGACGCATTGCCGCTTCTCGACCATACCTTGGCCTTGTGGAGCCACCCCCATTTTCGCGCGCGATACCTCGCGGTCAAGCATCTTCAGTTCCAGGCGCGTATGTTGCTCGAACAGCACGCAGACGTCATGGCAGAGTTGGAACAAATGCACGTCCACCTGCGTGACACCGCCGACTCCACGCGCCTCCTGCTATTGTCTATCCTCACAGAAGTAGAGACATGGCTCGGGGAGGAGCTGGGATGGGCCGGCCTGCTCCACACACAGCTCCAACACGCCCCCCCGACCCAGCCGACCTACCGTGGCTGGCTCATGCTCGCGCGCAACTACCTTCGTACCGGTCGCCACCACGACGCAGACCGAACCTTGGCCCGCTGTCGCAGCGCAATTCTCCAGGGTTTGGTGCAGCCGACCGACCAGCACCTCTTTGAGCTCACCGACATCGAAAACTCCATTTTGGAGACGGTCTCCGCGCAGCTATTGCGCCGATGGGTGGCCCTTGAGCAACCATTTGCAAGCACACACCTTCCTGTTCTACAAGCGGAATACTGGCTGGTGGGGGCGCGCTTGTCCCGTGCGTTTGGAGATGCAGATGCAGGCGAGCATTGTGTGGCGCGGGCGCGCGCGTGTATCGCTCCGCTTCGCCTGACACCTGGCTCGATGCTGGGTCGCCTTTTTGCACACCATAGCGCCGCTGCCGAGTAAGGTTCGCCTGCGGACGACCGCGTAGATGTGCGCGGGAGCGCGGACTGGCGTAAACTAACGGGTGAATCTCGTTTCGACGCCCGAAACGCGTCCGAGGATATGCCCATGGCCCGGCGCGGACAACGCCGACCGGCTTCGCCGGCACCTGTACAAACCTGGCTGCTGGTTGCCCTCGCCGTAGCAGGGTCCGTGAGCCTGCTCTATGGCTTGAAGGTCGCGCTCTCTCCGGGCGAAGAGGTCGCGTCGCTCGAAGTGCTCGCCCCACAGGATGGTCCTTCGGCGCCTGCACCCGTCAAGCCCGGCACGGTCGACCTCCACCGCGATGCCCCTGCGGACACGACAGCGCCCCGTATCGACGACGTGGTTTGTCCCGGCTGTGACGTCGTTCTCATCACTGTCTGCTCACTGCGCAAGGACTTTGTGTCGCGCTATGGCGTACACCCCGGTCTCACCCCCGCCATCGACCGCATCGGCGAGGGTGGCTATGTGTTTGACAGGACCTATTCCGCGTCCAACTTTACGCTCGCGGGCCTCACAGCCATTCTGACGGGCCGTTTTGGCAGTACGACAGGAGTAATCGGTTGGGACAAAGGACTGACCTCCGATGTTCCTACTCTCCCTGAAGTGCTCGGCTACTACGGCTATACCACCGCCGCGTTCACCATCGACGCCCCATCGGGTTTCCGCCCCGACTATGGTCTGGACCGCGGATTCCAACACATGAAGGTCATCAGTGCGCCGCGTGACACTCCAGACGGACGCTTTCGTGGAGGCGACATCGGCGAAGGTGGTGCATCTGCCGCACCAGTGGTCGAGTTCTTGTCCAAAGAGCCCGCCGACGCGCCTGTCTTCGTGATGTTCCACTCTCGAACGGCACACTTCCCCTTTGTGTTGGAACCCGACACGGAAAACAAAGACCCCACGGGCATTTGGCAGGGTCTATGGGATGCCGGACGCATCACCCAAGCGACCGAAGGCCGCGCGATGCCGGGAATGGCGGGCGGCACCTCCCAACAGGGCGTCGTTCAATTGCAAGGCCCGGACCCTTTGCTCGTGCAGGTCGAACGACAAGGGCAGCCGGCCGTCGAGAGTTGGCGCGCGCGCTATGGCGAGTCTGTTGCGCGCATGGACACCGATGTCGCGCGGGTTTGGGACGCTTTGGTTGCGCGCGGGCGCCTCGACCGCACCATTGTGCTGCTGGTGGCCGACCACGGCGAATCGTTGTACGACCACCACGAATTGCTTCACGGCGATGCCTACTGGGACACGGTCGTCAATGTACCGCTGCTGATGCGGATTCCCACCCTTCCCGGTCAGCCGGACATCCTGCCGCAACTGGTCTCCCATGTCGACCTCATGCCTACGATTCTCGAACTTGTCGGGGCCGTCGTTCCCGCCGACATCGACGGTCACAGCATGGTGCCGCTGCTCACCGGAAACGCGACGACCGTGCGCGACCTCGCCCTGGTCGAAGGGGGCGTGAGTCGCCAAAATGCCGATGTGCTCAAGGGTGCCGTCGTCACGCTGCCGTACACGCTGCTGCACCAAGACCGCGGCTGCGACGGCCCACCGACCCTGGACCCACCGCGGCAAGCGGGCCAGCCCGCAACCTGCCTCTACAATCTCGACACCGACCCCGGCCAATACCAAAACATCGCGCTCGACAATGGGGTCCTGGTTTCGGCGCTGCTCGAGCGCTGGGCCGGGTTTCGCTCCGCGCGCGCCAAAGAAGCGCGACAGCTCGACCTCGACCCCACCTTCTTGCAAGAGCTGCGCGCCAACGGCTACAACTTCGAATAACACCCGTTATTCAATACCCAAGGTCAGTTCGAGGGGTCGTCTTTCCACGTCAACTGAAAGTCGCATACGGGGCCACCTGCCGCCCGCGTCGTGGTGCGTTCAAAGCGATAAGGCGCGTCCGCACGTCCAAAAAACACGCCATCGGCCGCACAAAACAACGGCCCGAGGTCGGGGCGTTCGAGCTGTACGACCATTCGGTGAAAGCGACACGCGCGCACGTCAAAACGCACGCCCCGCTCGTGGACCCGAACGTCGGCCTCGCCGATGTTTCCAAAACGCCGAAATGTCCGACGTACAAATGTTTCGCGCTCGGCTGCGGAAACCTGGGGCCAGACTGTTGGGTCAATACGGGGAAAGAGGGCGTTCAAAAAGGCGGCGCCGGTTGCGCCGACCACGGCAGACAATGCGTGAATACGCTGTTCATCGGGTAGAGCGAGGTCTTCTGACAAGGCTGCATCGAGCCACAACAGAGGCCGGAGTTGGCGGCGTGCGAGCCAGTCCTCGATGTCGGCGGGATTGTCGGGCCCGAGCTTGGCCAAGGGGTCGGGACCGAAGACTTGCCGTCGAAATACGCCGAGGCCTGCGCGAAGGGCGGTCATCAGCCCCAAAGCACGAACCAGGGCCGCGACGGAGGTCGGGTTGCCCGATACCGTCTCAAATCGAATCATCCACCATCGGCTGGGATCGGGAATAGACGGCAAGGTAGCAGGCACGGCAACTCCGCGTCGAACGAGCGCAAGAAAGGGGCGACGCTTCGGGAGCGTATACCGACCGTCCGGCGTTGGGAAACGCAATCGTCCCGCAGCGTTCCGGTTCCGCGCCGTTGGGTCCGTTCAGCGCGCACTGTCGTTCCCCAAACTGCCACCAAATCTCCCTGCGGAACGGGCGGACGGCGTCCGATTCTTTCATTACGACTTGGTTGTGCCAATCGGAGGCGTCCCATGAACAACCTCATCGTTTCCCAGGGGTCTATGCTCGCAGGCGGAACCCTCCCGCCAAATATTCCCGGTACGGTCAACGTTGCGGGCAGCTCGGGCAGCACGCGCTCGACGGGCGTGGGGCAAGTCACGAGCCAGCTCATTACTGCGGCGTCGTCGCCCACCGGCGCCGCGCCTTCGGTGGTCATCAAGCAGGACCTACCGCGGGAGAACATGGCCTTGGTACGCGCTGCCCAAGCAACGGGTCCCGCCCGTCGACCGAACCCGACCCAGTCGATGGAGCATGGCGGCAAAGGTCCGAGCACGTTTCTCAAGCAGGTACTCGGCGGCCATCTCCCGATGAGCTGGCTGTTTGCGGGTCCGAAAGGGCGCTAAACCGTCCGCGCCAAACGAACGCACGAAAACAAAACAGCCTACCTCAAAAGGCAGGCTGTTGCTCTCTTTTGCAATGGTTCCGACAAATTGCGGCATAGGCACTTCATCGAAACGGACTGGCCGAAGCCAAGCCCACATTACTTCATCAAGAACTCGGCGACAGCCTTGCGCTCGTCGGCGGTCCAGGTCTTGGTGACGGCCACCTGACCTGCCATGATGGCGGCCAGCTCAGGCTTCACGATGGCGGTGCCTTCGCCTGCCAAGAACTTGGCGATGCCGTCGGCACCACCGGCTGCGGCGTAAGACGTCTTGATCATCGCGATGGACGGGCCCAAACCCATGGTGGACTGGTCTTTCACGGCGTCATGGCATGCCATACACGCCTTGGTCTTGAAGAGCTCGGCGCCGTCCGCAGCGAAGGCAGCAGAAGGAGCAGCAAAAAGCGCGGCGACGACGGCAATACGGGCGAAGTTCATGGTTTCTTCCTTCTCGTTGGGGAAACGGCGACAACACCCGCAACCAATGGGACCAACTGTCCGCCACGAGCATGCCGCACGGGGTACAAACGAAGTGTAAACGGATTGGCGTCCGGCGTCGCGAGAATCAAGACCCAAAAGAGAGCCTTCACGCGCCACCTACCCCCACCCAGCCAAATCGGATGAGCGCGAGGTAAAACAAAATACGGGGAGCCCGCAGGAGCGCCACAGACACGAAGCGGCCGTAGGGCATTCCCAAGGCACCCGCCGCGTAGCAAGTAAGGCTGAACGGCAACGGCGAGACGGCACCCAGCACCAGTGCCACCGTGCCAAACCGCTTGACGAGCGCATACGGACGCCGGCCTCGACCATGAATGAACCGGTGAAACCATTCCGTCGTGCGAAACAAGCGCGCCACCAACCATGCCGATGAGCCGCCCGCCACGCTCGCAGCGCTCGCGACGAAAGTGACCGTCCAGAACGGCAAGCCACCAATCGCTGCGAAGCCCGTGAACAAATCCGGCGGAATGGGCGTTGGTACGGCATCCAGGATGCCAATGGCCAAAAACATGCCCAACAAGCCGGTGTGCTCGACCCACACCGCAGCCAGCTGTTCGAGCGGCTCGCGGACCACAGCGCCCAGAACCGCGAAGCTGACAATCAGGACCAATACGCCGCCCCCAAACCGCCACAACAAACCCGCAGCATCAAGCTCGGCATCGGTGTCGGGAACTGGCGGAGGGACAGACAGACGTGGCTCGCAGACAGGGGAGATTTCTTATCCTGTCCCGACACGATAGGGAACCGATAGAGGGGGAACAATGGTGCCGCAAGACCTGCACCAGCGCTGAAAAGAGCGGTCGTCATCCCCCAACCGTTGACCCGCATCCGGTGCAGTCGTCACACTGAGGTCACGCGCAGGGATAAGGCAAGAGGTCTACCCAGTCGGAGGGCGGGCTTTGCTGCCATCGGTCCACCGCAACACGCATCGCCTGCGCGGCTTCAGCGTCGAGGGTCGCAAGTGAGGGCGCCGACACCAACAGACGCGGTCCAACGCGGGCCACAAAATCGCGGGCCAAGGTCCGCTTCGCGCCTTCCAACAAGTCGATGCGCGTCTGCGCAATCGCCGCGCTCACCGATTCTCGGTCACGACGCCGACCCGCACGCTGCTTTCGGACCCAGAACACCGCCCACACACCGAGTCCTACCGAGACCAACGCAGGAATCACATAAAAAAGAAACAGGGCCACAAACTTGTCGATGTCGTCGGCTTGGCGCCGCCCAACTTCCAACGCGAGCCACGGCCACAGCACCACGCCAATCCACAGCACTGGCGGCACATCTCGATAAAAGGGGCGGTCGTCAATCCACAACAAGGCGTCGCGTTGCGCTTCGAGGGCGACGAGGTCCTGCATCAACGCCTGCACCGCCGCGATCCAAGCTCGGGGGTCGTCGGGGGACGCGGTCGCGGCATCAAAGCCCGCAAGCTCCGTCAACAAGCCGGCAGACAGCAACACCTCGCGCCAACGCGCGGATGGCGCATGGGACATCCCCCGGAGGACGTCCGCCCGCAGTTGAATCACCGGCACAGCCGGGCGATGGTCGACGGTTGGGGTCTGCACCGAACTTCCTTGGAGACGAGGACGTCCACCCGTACAGTTTACCAAAAGCAGCGAGCTGACGTCAAGACGACAAAATGAATGACCATTCAGTCGTCGGTCTGGAGCGCCCCCCAGACTTCGGTCACTCTACGCCAACAATCGAACCGTCGGGGAGCAAGTCCACGGAAAACGCACGGGGACGCCGCGGCATCGCTGGCATTCGAACCATCGTTCCCGCGAGAACCACAACAAAACCCGCTCCGGGGCTCACTTCTAGGTCGCGCACCGTGAGGCGCCAGCCTGTCGGCCGATTGCGGCGGCCGGGGTCATCCGAAAGCGAAGCCTGCGTCTTGGCCATACAAACTGGGAGCGTATCGACGCCCATGCGCCCCAATGCCTGCGCCTTTCGCAGCGCCACTGGCGACCAGTCCACGCCGTCGGCGCCGTAGACCGTGCGGGCGAGGGTCTCGACCTTTTCTTGCAAAGACGCCTCGGGCGGCGAAAGCGGGCGCAACGGAGCGGGCGCAAGGGCCAGCAGCGGCTCCAGCGCGCGCACCAGCGGCATCGCCCCGGCTCCACCTTGCCCAAAGTGGTCGGACTCTGCCACGACGACGCCGCGCGCGGCGCAATGGTCCATCACGGCTGCGATTTCATCCGGCGTGTCATCCGGGAAGCGGTTGATGGCCACCACAGGCCGCTGCCCATGAGCGAGAACGGCGTCAATATGCGCATCGAGATTCGCGAGGCCCGCCCGCACGGCGTCGGCCGATGGGGTCTTGGTGTCGCCCGCGCCGTGCCACCGCAGCGCACGAATGGTGGCCACCACGACCACCGCAGCCAATGCGTCGATGCCGGCATTTGGACACTTGAGCCCAAGGAACTTCTGCCCGCCCAGCGCGAAGTCGAACCCCGCCTCGGTGATGACCACGTCTCCTGTCTTGCGGCCAAGCTGCGTCGCGATGACGCTATTGCAGCCGTGCGCGATGTTGGCGAAGGGTCCACCGTGCACAATCGCTGGCCCTCCTTCGGAGGTCTGCACGAGGTTTGGCAGCAACGCATCCCGAAGCAGCGCCATCATCGCGCCGGTGACGCCAATGGCCGACGCGGGCACGGGATTCTTCGAATTGTCCAAGCCAACCCACATCCGGTCGAGGCGCGCGCGAAGGTCGTCGGCGTCGGTGGCCATACACAAGCACGCCATCACTTCGCTGGCGGCGGTGATGTCAAAACCGGTGCTGAGCGGCACGCCATCGCCAATGCCGGTGACGATTCCCCGCAGCGCGCGGTCCCCAACGTCGATAACCCGCTTCCAGCGGACATTTCGAGGGTCGGGGGCACCTGGTCTATCGAAGTGAACCGCATCGCCCACAGAGGCCGCCAATAGGTTGTGGGCCGCAGCAACGGCCGCCATATCGCCGGTAAAGTGGAGGTTGATGTCCACATGTGGCTCAATGCGGCTCTTTCCGCCACCGGTTCCACCACCCTTCACGCCAAACACGGGCCCCAAGGAGGGTTCTCGCAAGCAAAGGGCAACGCGGTGACCGGCTTGGCGAAGACCTTGGGCCAGGCCAATGGAGGTGGTCGTCTTCCCTTCCCCGGCGGGCGTCGCGGTCATTGCGCTCACCAGGACCACTTTGCCCAATGGAGCCCCTTCCCGTTCGGGCACCAACGAAGGGTCTATCTTGGCCGCGTTTCGCCCCCATGGAAGCAGGGCTTCTGCGGGAATACCGATTTCGGCAGCAACATCGGACAAAGGACGCAGAGTGGACATACATGCCTCCGGGATCAGGGCGACCATGTAGCGCACCGTTGGCACGCTTGACCATGCTCTGGCCCATACCGCGCACAAACCGACGCGCGGGTCCCGGAGGCGGGGCGACGGGGGCTGCGCTCACTCAACAGGCGGAATGGCCGTCATCGTGGCGATTTCAAACATTTCGGCGAACGCGGTGTCGCCTTGCACCGCCGAACCTTGTCCCGAAAACGCGGCGTCAAACCCGGAGATGTCCAAGGTGCCCATCCAGTGCAGCTCTACTTCATCGTAGCGAGAGATGTCTGCGAAACCGCTGAGGTCGAGCGTGCCCCCCAATTCCGTTGGCCCCACAGCCAGCGAAAACGAAGGCACCGGCGCTCCGCCGTCCCAACTGTCCGAACCGTCGGACAACGCGAGTACCACCGCCAGCGACTCGTCAAGGCGCCCATCTTCGCTCGAAATGCTCACCACCGCGTCGACTTCAATCCGGTCTGGGCAGATAACCGCGATAGCCGGCGAGGCGCCCCCGTTGTCCGGGTAGACCTCTACCGATTCCACCGACCGCAAGGACGCTTCGTCCACCACCACGCGAACCTGCACGGCGCCTGACGTTCCATCGGCGAACGCGACCTCCCCCGCGAGCTCTGGCACCAAGCGCGCCAAAAAGTCCGCGCCAAGCACGCCCGTGATGGCCGTTTCGGATGCAAGCATTGGAGCTGCCGCGTCTTCGCAATACGGCATGGACGTTTCATCCAGATTGTCGGTGGTGGAACCAGAGTCGCCGTCTTTTCCACATGCAACCACAACCATCGGAACCAGGGCCATCCAAATCGAACGCGACATGACTCACTCCACTCTGTTGGTGCGACGAACGCTGTCGCACGATTGGCTCATGCACAAACCATGCCAACACCATCAGCAGCGCGTTCTCACCCAAATTGCGCCGTTTGCCCGACCCGAAACCTCCAAACGATGACCTTCATGTCACGCGCAACTGCGCATCTGCCTGTGCATTTCCGCCAAAACACCCTTTAGACAGGCATTCTGGCAAACATAAATGCTCACAAGGCATCGGCGGCCCCCCCCCCATTCGGCGGTGCATCCAGCACTTCCACTGCGCTGGTTTGACCGTCAGGACGGGCCAACACAGCATCTGCCGCCCGAACGACCCATTTGTCAGGCGGCAACGTGCGACCGGCAGCCACCCACACGCCAGAGCCAACCACGGTGCGCGCACCGACACCTACGCCCAAAAAGCCCAAGGGCACTGGATGTAGACCACTGGCACGCTTGACGTGTACGGGACCACCCAACTTTTGGTCCATCAGGGCGCTCATCCCTTTGACCACCGCCCGCGGCCCCAGCACCGCGAGCTGTGCTACGCCCCCATGCACGGAATCCTCCATCATGACGCCATACTTGAGCCATCCGTGCCGTCGGAGGCGCGCGCGTGGTCCCATTACGGTTGCCACCACCATGCCTTGCGGCTCGATGACAGCGCCCTCGCCGACGATGCTTTGCCGCACAATCGCGCCAGGCCCGACCTCCGCACCCGGACCGATATAGCTCGCCTCGACCACCGCCGTCGGGTGCACCCGCGCACGCCGGTGAATGTAAGACGCTGCACCCGCGAGGACGTCGGGATGCACCGAGCGCGCTTTCACAAGACTCCGCACGACAGAAACCGCGCTTGTGACCGGCCCTTTCCCGAGCAACATTCCCCACAAACCCGGCGCCAAGCCGAGCAAGTTGGACCACAGCACACCCGCCCAGTGCCCCATGTTCGTCAGCACGGCGTCTGACATTGGCACGACGGCCGGCGCGTGGGTGTCGGGGTCATCGACCGGGAGGGTCCAAGGACGGTGGGGCGCCTCGATGACGATGCGCTCGGCACGCTCTACGCGGGCGGGGTCTGCGGCGCCGCCGCCGGCCAAGTACAGCAAGCGCGCCGGCTCGCCCAAGGCCGGCATGTCGGAAAAGCGACCCATCGGCTCCGCGAGCTGGCCCACGGCATCGGTGCTTCGTCCGCGCACCACCTGCGCAAACCGACGCAACGCACCGGCCGTCGCGACCGAACCAGGCGTGAGGGTGATGACCGCCGCGCCGTCGTCACCTGGCGAGAGACCTGCGTCCCGCGCCGCTTCGAGCAGACGCTCCCGCGCGGGGCGCCCCAAATACGTGGCGCTCAGGGTGTCGATGCCCATACCTTCGACGGGAATCGCTTCGGGAAGTCGGAAAACCAAAGACGCGTTTCGGCGCATGGACACCTCCACCGTCCTCGTAGTCCGCTCAAGGCCGGTGCGCCCCCTGGCACACCCTCAAGCGGCGTGTCCCGTCCCATGCCGCCGAAGCACAGGGCGAACCGGTACCGTCGCGCGCAGCACACCTTGCACCCGTACGTCACCAATATCGGGCACATCCGCGGGCATCGCACCGTGGAAGTCGAGCTCCGTCAACCCGTTTTCGACGGCCCAGGTCGCGACTTCAAGGGTCAGCAACCCGTGAACGCCACATCCAAGAAAGTCCGTACCCACAAACGCTTGAATCGTAACCAAGCAGTTTGCGTCCTCTGTGGCCAACCACACCGCCACCAAATCGCCGTCGTCGCCGAACAAGCCGAACATATGGGCGGCGCTCGGGTCTTCCGCGACCGCCAACAACGCGTCGCCCCACGCTGCCATTCGCCGGTCCCGTGCGATGGGGTCCAAGATGTCGGAGACTTCGCCGCCCGGCCAGCCGACGTCCAAGACCCACAACATCGCCTCCCAACGGGCATCTTCGTCGACCAGCCTCGCAAAGCGCAGGCCTTGCACCGAAAGGTCGGTGGTGGGAGACTCCAAGCCCGCCAAGCGAACGCGCACGGTTCGCCCCATCGCAGCGGCCGCCGACGCCACCGAGCCCAGACTGAGCAGCGGACTACCGGCCCGAATGGAGGTGAACGGCACGAGGTCGACATCCCACCAGCTCTGGATTTCCGCCCAAAGCGCATGAACCACGGCCTCCACCGCCGCTTCTCCGTGGAGCGTGGGCCCGTCGTAGACCTGCAAGTCGCCCCCCGGTCGCACAGCCACGCCCGTTTCGCCGTTTCGGACCCGCAGCAAGGGCCACGCGCCCATCAACTGGCCTCCGGCATACGCGAATGCGACCCGCAAGTCACCGTCCAGCGAAGCCATGGCCGCCATGCCCCGCGGACACGGCCGGTCGTGGGCTGAAGCGTCCAAGTCATCCCACGCCGCCTTTTGGTCCGCGGATAGCTGCGCATAGCGAAACGTCGCGGTTCGCAGAGCGTGGGCCTCATGCGTAGAGCGAGAAGACGTGAGGAACGGCATCAGCACACCTCGCGCGGCGGGGTTGACAGCAAGGCTCTCCATTGTCATCGAACCGTGGAACCCATCCATTGAGGGAAAAAACCCCAACGTGCGCGCATGTTCCCGTTTTGTTCCCCACGAAATTCGTCTGTATCCACGCGAAGGCAGCCTGTACCCGCCGATGGATACGCTCATCGGTACGCGAAATCATGCGACTGCACTACACAGCATGTACTCATACCTGCACCGGGGTGCCCAAATGTCGGATGACCGGCCAAACATTTTTGCATATCTGGACCATCGAACCTACCTATCGGACTGGTTCAACTGGAAGAAAACCACGAATCCGCGGTTTTCCCATCGTATGTTCGCCCGTTTGGCCAAACAAAAATCGCCGAGTTTGTTGCTGCTCGTCATCAAAGGGGAGCGGAACCTCACGCCGACCACCACCCGTGCGTTCACCCGTGCGATGGGCATGTCGTCAGACGAAGGGCGTTTTTTCACGCTCTTGGTACAGTTTAGCAATACTGCAAATCCCGAAGAGCGAAACGCGCTCTTCGAACGAATCGCCGCAAGTCAGCGCTTTCAATCCGCACGCCCGATTGAGGGTGACGGATTTCGCTATTTGTCGCATTGGTTCATACCCGCTGTTCGAGAAATGGCGACTGCGCCAGGGTTCCAGCCCGACCCCACCTGGATTGCACGCACCCTCCGCCCTCGAATTACGCCCACCCAAGCCCGCTTGGCCTTGCAGGTGCTTGAACAGCTAAACATGGTGCGCATCGACGAAACGGGCCACGTCACGGTCGCAGATGCCGACCTCGTGACCCCCCATGAAGTGACGGGACTTGCCGTTCACAACTACCATCGGGGCATGCTCGAACGCGCACGAGATGCTATCGATGGATTCAAGTCGGCGGAGCGACACCTCGGTGCGGTGACCGCGCAAGTCCCTGAAGAGGGCATCGCCGACCTCAAGCGTCTGATAGCTGAGTTTCAGGAGCGCTTCCTGAATCTTGCGGAAACAGCGAACAGCAGTGCTCCCAAAGAAAGTCCGAGACGGGTCATCCAGATGAACCTCCAGCTTTTTCCCCTCACGTCCCCTATGCACACCGGAGACCGCGAATGACTCGTGCGCTCGGTTGGATGCTGGCTGGAGCCTTGGTTGGGGCGTGTCGAACCCCACCCGTCCAAGGTACCTCTGTCGGAAATCCCGGAGATGCCAGCTTGACGGCCGCGCCGGGCACTTCGATTGCGTGGACTTCTGCGCGTCTATTTGTCGAACAAGTCGTGTGGATGGGCTGCGGCACCGCCGACGACACCGTCATCCTCGACGCCGACATCGACCTGACGGAGCCATTCCCGTTTGTGGCGCCGGTCGGAAAGTGGTGCGGCGTGCAGGTCCAGGCGAACAGCGACTTGGTGCTCGACGGCACCCGCGCCGACAACCGAACCGCGCAAGTTCAGCTTGCCCTCACGACCATTGACATTCCTTCGTTGCGGAGCTTTGACGTCGACCCTTCGTCGCGAATGTTGATTGAGTTGGGCCAACCTGGTTGGCTCGATGGCAGCGAGCTTCCCGAATACACGGGCGGAGATCCGAGCTTCGGCCCCGACGACGATGACTACGAAGATGTCGTCGTGCTGATTGAGCGTGGCAGTGCTGTCTATTACAGCCAAAACGGCGACTTTGCCGTCGATGACGACGAGCGCCGCAACGGACCAGCGGCAGCCGGCGAAGCCCGCACCTTCGACGACGAACACGAAGACTCCGATGGCGACTCTGACGGCGATTGACCGCTTTTTGCATCGAAGTTTCAATCGGGACCAACCGAACCGCGCAATGTGATACATCGCTGACCCGCGCGTCGCCCAACGCAAGCCAAAGGGAGCGATAGTATGTCCGCCACGCTGGTTCTCCCACACATCACGTTCACCGAAACCGCCCCTCGAAACGGCTTCGCCGTCGTGACCGCCTGCACCTACGACGGACTGAATGGGATTCAGTTGTCGCAGGTTGCGATGCCGCCCCTGCCCATCGACCGGGAACGCAACGAGCAATGGACGTATGAATATGCCGGAGATGGCCTATTGGTGCGCCATTGGGACACGTTGCCATCTGCGTTTGGCTATGTAGTTGTCGTGACCCACACCCGAAAGCTCGAAGCCGCGTTGGAGCTTTCCCAAGCCATCGCCGGCGCCGCGACCCAAACCACCGCAGCGTTGGGGGCCGCCCCCGCCGCCGCCGTCATCGGGGCGACCACCGCTATTATCAAGGCCGTGCAGCAACGCATGGGCGCAAAGGTCATCGGGAGCCTCGTGGGTTCAGAGGCCGACCGCAACGGCACCCACGATTCGTGGTCCCTCGCACGCACCGAGGGCGACATCACCTTTTCACTGGCATACTCTGTGCGTCCGGGTGCGCCCTCGTAGTCCACGATTCTGGGAAACGCCGATGCTTCTTCGCTCGCTTTTGTGCTTCTGTCCGCTGTTCCTCGGGGGCATCGGCTGTGACTCCGCGCCCCCCGCCGCACCCGCGGCACCCCCCGCCGTTGAAGCACCCGCCGCCGAAGTCCCCGCTTCAACACCGGCCGCCGCCGCACCGCATGCCGGCGTCGCGTGGACCATCGTGCCCACCGCAGAGGACAGCGTTGAGGCCGTTCGCGCCGCCGTTGCCGCGACCACCGGCGTTCCTGTTGTCTATATCGGCGCCACTTGGTGCGGTCCGTGTAAGGCCTACAAGCGCCACCTCGAAGACCCCCGTATGGTCGCAGCCCACAAAGGCGCGCACATCGTCGAGCTCGACGCTGACCGCCACGCAGGCGCCATACAGGCCCTCTCTATCCAACCCGAGGGTGTGCCCCATTGGGAGATGGTAGACCGCACCGCGCGTCCGGTCGGGCGCCGCATCGACGGCCGAAGCTGGGAGTCCGACACCCCGGAAAACATGGCTGGCCCTCTCACCGAATTCTTCGGCCAGCAACCCGGTTAGTGCGCATCACAAGGCCGAAGCAACAGCCTGAACAAGCCGTGGCACCTGTTTTTCCCACGTCAGGTTGGCCATGAACGCCGCCGCGCGCGCCCCACGCGCCGCTGCCTCGTCGCGGTTCGTATAGAGCGTCTCCAACAACGCTTCGAGCTCTTCGACACTCGACTCACCCCACCCTTCGGTGCCCCAACGGGCATCGGGTGGCGCGACCGGGCGCTGTTGTCGCAATACAAACACGCGGGCATCTTCGCCCGGACCTTCAATAAGGTCTTTGTGGCCGGTATTGTCCGACAACACCACCGGCAGGCCCATGGCCATACACTCCATCGCCGGCAGGTTGGTGCCCGACTCATTTCGACTAGGGAACACCGCACAATCACACGCCGCCAAAATCCGTGGCATGTCCTTGTGGTCGACAAAGCCCATGTCGAGGACACTTCCCGCAGGTAGGCCATTGGCCACCGCCCATGGCACAATCGCGAGCCGCCCATCGGGCAATGTGTCCGGTATGCCCCGCACCCACCCCCGCCGGGCGATGTCCGCGGCCATCGTGGGCCAGGTGTTTTGCCAGGTCGTGACCAGCAGGCTGTCGGGATGACGGGCATGAAAGCGCCGAAACGCAGCCAGGACGATGTCTTGCCCTTTTCTCGCTTCTAATTTTCCACCGCTGAAAACAACAAACCGACCCGGAGCGAAGGGCCGCCGCGGCATCGGGTGAAAGAGGGTGGGGTCGATGCCTTGGAGCACACATTCCACATGGGAGATGCCGTTTGCCAACAATATCTCCCGATTCCAGGTCGAGCCCACCACAATTCGCGCGTAGGAACGCGACGCGACGCGGTCTTCCGGGAGAATCCGCGTGTTCTCGAAGAAAATTACGCCCACATCCGGCTTACCGAAAAACACCTTCCCGGCAGGCATCGACTTGAAGCCGGGCAATAGTGTTTTGAGGACAGGAAAGTCGAGATTGGCGGTGCGCACTTGGCCACCTTGGGTGACCTGCTGAAACAGCGCTTGTTGCTGTGCCAGATAGGGCGCAAACAAGGCGGCATCCAAGGGGTCGGGCGCAAACCGCGCGGGCGCCTTGAGCAAAACAGGACGCGGCGCACCGGCAACGGCGAGCTGCCGCAGGACGTGGTGTCCGAACACCCCCCAGCCTGTGACACTCGTGAGCTCCCAGGCCAAGCCAAGATGCGAAAATGGAGGAGACGGCGAAGATTCCATCGGTCCCACCTAACCGACCCGCTTTCCTTCGACCGGGCAAAGCAGCCGAACCCAAACCGTGGCAGAATACAACCTTGCGAATCCCCACGGCCATGGGTCAGGGCCGAAACGGAGTCCTGTGCGTTTTCTTGCGCTCGTTTTGTGTTCCGCTTGCGCCACCCCATCGGCAAAAAGCACGAACGAAAGCACAACGTACACGTCGTCGGCAACCCACGGGGGCGGCGACGAATCCGGGACGACCACGACCCCGCCCGATGACTCGGCGCGCGACTCCGGGGAAACGGAAGTTGACCTCGGCGTTCCCGTAGACCTGACGGTTCTGGACCACCTCGATTGCGCAGACCCAACCGAACGCACACGCGTCGGACCCGGCGATTATATCACATCTGACCCCGTATTGTCAAGCATTCCAGTCCGCGACCCCTCGACCGGCTCCAACTCCATTGGTCTCGCTGTCCTCGACCTCGACAACGACGGCTTCGAAGACATCGTAGCCACGCGCCACGATGGTGTGTGGCTGCTCTTCGGCACCCCGGACGGGCGTTGGGAAGACCGTACCGCGACGCACGTTTCTCCCCCGCGCACAGAGAGCACCGCCGGCGTGTTGGCGGTAGATATTGACGATGACGGCGACCGTGACTTGATTTTGGCTGAACGACTCGCCGCGCCCTCTCTTTATACCAACGATGGAACCGGACACTTCGTCCGCGTGGACGCCCCCGGTTTTTCCGACGAAGCGCTCTCCCCTATTATGTTCTCCGCCGGAGACCTCGACGGCGACGGCACGCTCGACATCATCGCGGGCGGTCACCTCGGCGGCCGCAACGAAGACGGCACCATTTTTTCCACCCGCGCCGCCTTATACCGCGGCTTGGGCGGCACCTTCGAAGACTGGACCGCCGCCCTCCCCGCCGAAGCCCATACCGGCTTCACATTTCAGGTCGCTTGGCTCGACATCGACCAAGATGGGCGTGACGACCTCTACTTCATCAACGACTACGGGAGCATCGCTACGCCCAATGTGTGGCTGAAAAACACCTCTACGCCCGGAACCAGCGCGCTGTCGTCCGGGTCGATCACGGGCGTCGAGCTCACGATGGACGGCATGGGCCTCGCGATGGGCGACCTAAATGATGACGGAGTTCTGGACCTTTTTATCACCAATTGGAGCCAACCCCGCCTCCTGCTCTCCGATGGAAGCGGCGGCTATTACGAATCGGCCGTCGCGCGGGGGCTCGTATACGACAGCACGCGCACCGTTGGCTGGGGCACCGCACTCGAAGACTTCGACAATGACGGCGACCTCGACCTCTGGACCACATTCGGCACCCTGGTCACCCCGAGCGACACCCCGCCGCGCCTCCCGAATCCGCACAACCAGCCCGATTCGCTCATGTTGCAAGGCGAAGACGGACGGTTTGCCGAAGTTGCCCCGGAGTGGCACCTCGATGCGACGTCGTGGGGGCGAGCAAGCGTCGTGACCGACCTCGACCACGACGGAACACTCGATGTTGTGGCCTTTCCGCTGGATGGCCCCGTCGCGGTCTGGAAGGGACGCTGCCACGAAGCCGCGTGGCTCGAAGTCAATGTGTCCCAGCCTCCTCCCAATCGAGACGCCGTGGGCGTGACCGTTCACGTCTATGACGGCGACAACCATTGGCTACGCACGTGGCGCCCCGGAAGCACAAGCTTCGCGAGCACCGACCGCTCCGAACTGCACTTTGGCCTGGGCGACCGCGACTCCGTCGAGCGCTTGGAGGTCTACTGGCCCGACGGCGCCACCAGCACGCTCTTGCACGTTCCCACACGGCAACGTATTCATATTCAGCGTTTGGCCGAGTAGACCTGCGGATTATACCACAAGCTGAACAAAAAAGCAAGCACCAACTACTGTTCCAGAATCTTGAATTCCACCCGTCGGTTGATGGCCCAAGACTCGGCGTCATGGCCTCCCGCAATCGGCACCCCTTCTCCAAACCCGCTCGCAACCACGCGCTCCGCCTCTACGCCCTTTCGGATGAGGTACGAGCGGACGGCATTGGCGCGCCGCTTCGAGAGGTCGAGGTTGTACATCGCCGAGCCACGCTCGTCGGTATGCCCCTGCACCTCTAGCAGGCGAATGTGCGGATTCTCACGAAGCACCATCGCGATGCGGTCGAGCAGCGGATACGAATCGGGTGCGACCTCCGCCCCATTCGTCTCAAACATCACTTTGTCGATAATCACAATCGCATCGTGGGTGACCGTGACAGGGGGACAGCCATCGGTGCTGTTGGGGCCGCCCGGAATATCGGGGCAGGCGTCCACAAAGTCGCTAAACGTGTCTTTGTCACGGTCGGGGCATCCCCCCAACGGCTGTGGCCCTGGAATGTCCGGGCAGTAGTCGCATAGGTCGATAAGTCCGTCGCCGTCCCTGTCGGGACAGCCGCGGTCTTCGGGCCGACCGGCGTTCATCGGGCACTCGTCCTCCGCGTCGGGAACGCCGTCTCCGTCGTTGTCCTCCGGGCAGCCGTCGTCGTCTTGGAAGCCGTCCATGTCTTCCGGGTCGAGGGGGCAGCGGTCGACATCGTCCTCAATGCCATCAAGGTCCGTGTCGAAGGGACCGCACGTTGCTCCCCGCCAGGACAAGGCGCCAAGCAAGCGCACATCGGGCGAACCGACGCCGGATACAATGGCGGTCCCAACGCCGCCCGTAAACGAGACCCCGGCACACTTGCCAAAGGTCGCGTATGCGTGGGCTTCCATCGGCGAACCCGCGCGGCTGACGGTTCGTGCCAAGTTGAGGCGCTGGTCGAGTTCGACACCGATTTGCGTCAGCTCATTGAGGCGCACCGAGCCACCGATACCGAGGTCGAGCCCGCTTCCGATGGTGGTGGTGCCGAGGGTCGCAGGGCGCGCGAGGTCGAGCCCCCCGTCCATTACCCAGCGAAATTGGCCATTGGTTCCGCCGAAACTTGCCACCAATCCACCGCTCGGGCCTCCATTGGTCACGAACGCATCTGGATTGCCCGACGGAACCATCACATACGGCGCGAGCGCAACCGCCATCGGCGCCCCTTCTTCGCCCAACAAAGGCACCAAGGCACCCAATCGAATATCCCCAAATGCACGAACCGTATCCCCACGCACCTGAACGCTTGGGTAGGTTGGAACCTGAAGGTCCAACCGAAACCGGCCCGAGAAATTATACCCCGCCATGAGGTGTATCCCAAGCTGGTCTCCCACAACGGTTTCTTCATCGCCGTTTTCGTACAACAGCACAAGTGGGTTGCGCGCCCACACCGTCGCCAACCCCGCATACGGATTGGGCCGCGTACTCAAGGTCGGCGCTTGGCGTTGTAGGGTTCCCTGCCCATCCATCGTACTGCCGCTGAGGCTGAACGTATCCGCATCTTGGGCAAACCCAGCGCGGGGAGCCGACAAAGCCGACACCCACACAACCGATAGAATACGGGCGATTCGTGCTGAGGATTTCATGGAAACTCAGTATTGATAGACATTCTGCTCGAATCCAGACGGGGTAATGAAGAGTGAAACCCAAACACGAAGATACCCCGACTGGCCTTCCATGGGATCCAGTGTGCGCGTTGTCGGAAGTTCATGCAAGGGACCCGCACGTGCAAGAACTGCCAAAACCGCGTGCTGTAGCCAAAATCTCTCGCATTCCATTTCCGACAAGAACGTCAAATGATGTTGTGCGGGTTGCCCACGAACGCTGTATGGAGAGAAAATAGCGGTGGAGTGCCCTCGGAGTCCCACCCCCACCCGCAGTCAATCTATCCTCGGACACACCATGTTGCCGTCACCACCGTCTTCTCGTCGTTCTCGCTCTTGCGCCCTTTCTATTGGGGCCTTCGGTGGGATGTGGCTTGCCAGCGCATTGGCCCCCGCACAAGCCCACGCGGGAACGGTCCTCTATTGTAACGATTATTCCCTTGGCACCGACCATATGGCCAACGCACTGTCCGCGTTGTCATCGGTCCATACGATCACGTCCACCGCCTCCATTTCGGCCTGCGAAAACTATATTTCCGGCAGCGCGTGGGACTTGGTCATTTTGGCGATTCAAAACAACAACTACACTACGCCCTATTTCGTGGCGTACGTTGCCTCCGGTGGGAGGGCGATTCTCCAAGACTGGACCCGCGACAGCACCCGCGGCGCCGCCGTCGGCATCACGTATGCGTCGGTCAACAGCGGCAGCATGACCGTCACCCACCCCGTCCTCGGCGCCGGCTTGTCGAGCACCTCCCAGTCCTTCACCAATCCTGGCTGGAGCATCTACACGACGGGAATGTCCACCACCACGGGGTCTGCGGCCACATTTGCCAGCGGCGACATGGCCATCGGCATCAACAACGCCTCCACGGCCATCATCAACGGCTTCTTGACGGACACACTGGTCAATGCAGCAGACGCCGAGCGCCTCTATATCAACGAAATCGACTTCCTCATTGGCGGCTGCGACGCGGATGGCGACGGCTTCGACGACATTGGCGCGTGCGGCGGCACCGACTGCGACGACACCGACCCCACCGTCTTTCCCGGCGCGCCCGAGACCTGCAATGGTGTAGACGACGACTGCGACGGCACCATCGACGAAGACGACGCCATTGACGCATCCATTTGGTATGCGGACACCGACGCGGATGGCTACGGCGATGCACTGACCACCGACACCGAATGCACACAACCATCGGGCTACGTCGCCGACAACACCGACTGCGACGACACAGATGCAGCCATTCATCCTAGCGCCACCGAAGTATGCAACGGCGTCGACGATGACTGCGATGGCGCAATCGACGAAGCGGGCGCCACCGGAACCATCACAACCTACGCCGATGCCGATGGCGACGGCTTTGGCGACCCCTCCGTCACCGAAGAGAGCTGCACACCTGCATCGGGCTACGTCGCCGACAATACCGACTGCAACGACGCGGACGCCGCGGTGTACCCCGGCGCAGACGAGTGGTGCAATGGTCAAGACGACGACTGTGACGGCGTAATTGACGAGGGCGACGCGCTGGATGCCCTCGACTGGTACCGCGACCTCGATGGCGACCTCTACGGCGACGCCGCCGTGATTTCCCGCGAGTGCAGTCCACCCACCGGCTACGTCACCGATTCCACCGACTGTGACGACGCGGACCGTTCGGTCTATCCCGGCGCCACGGAGTACTGTAACGGGCAAGACGACGACTGCGACGGCACCATCGACGAATCGGATGCCGTCGACGCCCGCGACTGGCACCCCGATGCAGACGGCGACACCTACGGCGACCCCTCGCTGACAGTGCGCGATTGCCTCACGCCCGCCGGTCACGTCGCCGACGATTCCGACTGCGACGATACCGACCCCGCAATACACCCCGGCGCTACCGAGGTCTCGTACGACGGGGTCGACCAAGATTGCGATGGTGAAGACCTCTGCGACGCCGACGCCGACTCTTGGAACGCCGCAGAGTGCGGTGGCGATGACTGCGACGACGAAGACGCCGACATTCGGCCCGATGCCTCCGAGATTTGGTATGATGGCGTCGACCAAGACTGCGATGAAGCCGACGACTACGACGCAGATGGCGATGGCCACGCTTCAGCATCGTATACGGGCGACGACTGCGACGACGCCGACCCAAGCGTCTACCCTGGCGCCGTAGATGCCCCCTACGACGGCATTATCAACGACTGCGACGACTCCGATGAGTATGACGCTGATGGTGACGGCCACGACGCCATTCCATACGGCGGCGATGACTGCGACGACGCCAACTCCAGCATTCACCCCGGCGCATCCGAGACGTGGTACGACGGCCTCGACCAAGATTGCGACGGAAACGACGACGACCAAGACGAAGACGGCTACTCCGTGAGCGTCGACTGCGACGACACCGACCCCGCCGTCTACCCCGGCGATGGTGTCTACGATGATGAATGCAACGACGCCTTGACCCCCGAACTCGACACCGGTGGCTTGTCCTCCGACGACATCGGCGCAGCGACGGGCGGCGGCGGGCTGAAGGGGTGCGCGGCGTCCAAGACCGCCAGCTTGTTTGGCGGCCTGGGGTTGTGGCTGCTCGCCCTCGGTCGGCGCCGACGCGCGGATGTCCACGCAGAAAAATAGTACGACCGGTCGTATTGTTTCTCGGTGCACAAACGCCGCGTCCGCCCCGTCATGGGACCGGCGCCGGCGCTCCGTCGTGATTCGGGGGCGCGTCCTGCGTTCGCCAAAGCTCGTCTACCACGACGGAACGCGCGTCTACCAGGGCACTTTCGACTACCTGCTCCTGCGCTTCGCCCAAACGCAGCCGCAACAACGGACGCGGCAGGTGGTCGATGTCTCCCGCAACGCCCGCTTGGGTCGTCAGTCGGCGCAGCACATACGGCGACGGGTAAACGACAAAAAGCACGTCCGTTCGTTCTTTGATTCGGCGCAGGTTGGCAATGGGGTAGACCGTGCCGTCCCACCCTTCCGCACGCCGCAAGGCTTCGCGAACATGCAGCGTGCAGTTGGTGCCCATGGGCTCGTAGCGCAGCATCTCGAAGACCTCTCCGCGGCGAAAGGTCTCGATTTGCGCGTCGTGACGGGCGCGAAGGTCCGCCCACAAGGCCGAGCGAATCTCCGGCGACCACGGCATCCACGCTTCAATGATTTCGCGGTTCTTTTCAAGCTCGACGCCGTAAAAGCCGCCGTCCACCGGACGTGAATTGCGCACCAACACCAGCTTTCCGTACTGGGCAGACAGATACGCGTCGTCTTCGGTCCACGCCTCCCCCGGATACTGGGACCGGAACCACCGCGAAATGGACCCATCCATCCGATAATATTCGTACTCTTCGTCGATGAGCTGCTGGTCTTCACACGCCAAAAACCGCAGCGAGGTATGCCCCCACGCGGAGCGTCCCGGTCGCCGCCCATAGGTGACAATCGCCACGGCGAGGACGTCTCCGTCGGCTTGTCCGAGGCACAAACGCGCCCCCGCCCGGTCCACCGGCCAAGCCGAGCGCTCCGGCGATAGCGCCGAGAGGTCGACCGGAAAAGCCAATGCCACCAGCGCCGCCAGGTGCGTCAGCATTCGAGCAAAAGACGCGCCATCGCCACCAATGGCGCTGCCGTAGGTTGCCCATGCTGCCAGTCTCCCCCCACCACGCCGCTTCCGGCGATGTCGATGTGGGTAAACGGAACCGGCAGCGCGCTGTCGCTACCGTGGCCCGACAGCCCCGATGCAACGTCCAAAAATGCAGCAGGGAACTGGTGACCACGCGCCGTGACAGACGATGGAGCATTGTTGCACGACAACACATCGTCGGCTTTGGTACGGGGACGAATGAAGCGGTAATCCTCCCGACGCAGACGGCTGACCGCGAAGGGGTCGCCGTGAAGGTCGCCCAAACGTTCGAGCGCGTCGGCCATTCCCACCCGTCGCGCCGGCCCGTTGTCCAGGGCAATCGAGTAGGGGCCCACCGCGCGGGCGGCATGTCCCGTCAACGTCGCAACGCTCAGGACATGCGGGGAAGGCGCAGAGCGCGCCAAGACCCGCAGGTGGCTCAATAGGTCGGCCAACACCAAACGCCCCTCTGCATCGGTGTTCCCGATTCGTACCCGGCATCCACTATGGCCGCGCACAATCTCATCGGGCACGAACGCGTCGGCGCCAATGCTGTTCCGCACACAGCCAAGCTCCGCTACAATCCGCAGACCAGAGGGCCGCAGGATGCTGGCTGTGCGCACAAAGCCCGCGACGGCGGCTGCTCCGCCCTTGTCGCGGCTCATGCCGGGCATACTGCCGCCCACCTTGAGGTCAACGCCGCCCGTATCGTACGAAAGCCCCTTGCCTGCCAACAAGATGGTCCGCGTGATGGGGCCGTCCCCCTCCCACGTCAGTCGAACCACGCGCGGGTGGTGGCGCGGGACGGACAAGCTCGCACGGGCCACGGCCATGAGCAGCGGGTAATCGGCGGTGAGCTGGGGAATGTCGTCCAATACCTCGACCTGCACGTCGGTATTGGCAAATGCGTCTACACAGAACTCCGCCATTCGCGGCGGTGACATCCGCTCGGGGTCGGTTCCTGCGAGGTCACGGGCCAAACGGCGCCCGGCCTCTAGCGCCTCTACGTACGCCAACCGACGCGCGCCGTCGTCCGTGTCGGCAAAACATACGCCGATAGACGCGACCGGCTCCACCTCGGCCTCCCCCAATGCCTCACGGGCCTCCAAAGGCTGCCACAAACCTGCGAGGGCACCGAGACAGCCAGCTTCGACAGCATAGGTAAAAGCCTCTCGGGTCGGCATTCCGGCAAACACCAGCGCGGGGTTGCGGGAGCCCGCGTCCCGGGCCCGAACGACACCCGCCGCTGCGGCCTCTGCTACAATTCTCACATCATCGGTGTCGCCGCCCAAGCCGCCGGTGCACACAAATACGAGACGACGCCCCGGTACGCCATCTGCCAACACCAAAGAAGGCGACCGGCCAAACGATGCATCCACCTGCGCGGCGTCTGCCAGCGTCGCGCGAAGTCCAGCGGGGACGTCGTCCAATGGGGAGGTCGCGACAACAATCACGGCATCATGTGGACTCTCGGCACGCAACGCAGATGCAGAAATCGCAAACAATCGAGCGGTCATCGAAACCTCCATTCTCGAACAACCCTTCGTCTTCACCGGGCCTGTGACCGCCCGAGGGTATCCCGGCGTGAAGAGACCGCGTGCATTTCCTTTCTCCCGACCGCTGCCTGGGCTACGCTACTCCCGTCCCGCGACTGACCCCACGTCGGGACTGGCCTCCGGAGGCACTCTTGCGCGTTCTGCTCATCAACCCCGCGATGAACATGAAGAAGCTCGGCCGGTTCGCCGGATTGCTAGAGCCGATGCCCTGCATCGGACTCGCCTACATTGCCGCCGCGTTGGAGCAACACGGCTGCTTTGTGCGGGTCATCGACATGTTCGCAGAAAAGCTATCGGGCGACGAAGTCATCGAAAAGACCGCCGCGTTCGAGCCGGACATGGTAGGGATGACCGTTCTGACGCCCTCCGCGCCCATCTGCTCGGAGCTTTCCCAGAAAATCCGCGCGCGCATCCCCAACGTGCGTATCGTCTGGGGCGCCGTGCACGCCGATGTTTTCGCAAAGGACATCGTGCGCGATGGCGATGCCGATTATTGCGTCCACCACGACGGCGAAATCACGATTTGCGAGTTGGTCGACGCCATCGAGCAAGGCAACGACAGCGACCTCGCCCGTGTCGATGGCATCACCTGGAAAGACCGCTCCGGCGAAGTCATCACCAACAAAGCGCGGGCGCTCAACCGCGACCTCGACAGCTTGCCGTATCCGGCGTGGCACCTGTTCCCGTACCACCGCTACGGCCTCTTGCCGTTTGCCGACTTCGCCAAGCCCGTCTTGACCATGACGGGCTCTCGCGGATGCCCGTATCGTTGCGACTACTGCTCGCTCATCAATACAGGCGGCAAAGTCTACCGTCGGCGCGACCCCATCAAGATTGTCGATGAATACGAGTATTTGGTCGATCGCTACGGCGTAAAGCAAATTGGCTTCGTCGACCCAATCTTTCCGCTCGTCAAAAACGACCTGCGCCCCTTCTGCGAAGAGCTGGTCAAGCGCAAACTCGACGAAAAGTGCCAGTGGTTGAGCGAAACCCGCGCCGACCGCCTCGATCCCGAAACCGCCGAGCTGATGTATTGGGGTGGCTGCCGCCGGGTTTTGATGGGCATCGAAAGCGGAAACGACATGCTGCTCGGCAATGTCAACAAGAACATCACCGTTTCGAAAGTACGCGAGGGCGTAGCCAACGCCAAAGCAGCGGGAATTCAGACCGTCGGCTTGTTTATGATTGGCATGCCCGGCGAGACCCCCGAAATGACACGGGAAACGGTCGAATTTGCCGTCGACCTCGACGTCGACTTCGCCAAATTCGCCATCACCGTGCCCTTCCCCGGCTCCAAGCTCTTCGAAGACCGCTGGCAAAAAGACCTCTTTCGGGACGATTGGGAAAACTACACCACCTTCAACCCCGACCCCGACCGCCTGATTTACCATCCCGAAGGCTACGACCCCCAAGAGCTCATTCGCATGCAAAGTTGGGCGCTGCGCCGCTTCTACATGCGGCCCCGGCAGATTCGGCGGCAGATGCTCGAGCTGCGGACCATCTCTCCCAAGATGCTTCTCTACGGGCTTTACGGCATGGCTATCTGAACCAATGGCCTGGACGCTCGAAGGCACCATCGAACACGAAGCGGAGCGCATTCGCGGCTCTCGTTTCGTCGCCGACGCCGCTCCCGTGTCCACCGCCGAAGACGCCATGGCGTTTGTTCGCACCGTCTCCGCGCGCAGAGTCGGCGCAAATCACCACTGCTTCGCCTACCGCTTGGCCACAGGCGACGTCCGCGCCTCCGACGACGGCGAGCCTTCCGGCTCCGCCGGGCGCCCGATGCTCGCCCGCCTCGAAGGCCGCGACGCCGTGGACGTCGTCGTGGTCGTGACCCGCTGGTTCGGAGGCACCCGCCTGGGCGTTGGCGGCCTCGTACGCGCCTACGGCGGAACAGCGGGGGCCGCCCTCGATGCCGGCGTTTGGCGCGAACGCGTGCCCTTGTGTGATGCGGTGCTCACCCACACCTACGCCGACACAGCCAGCATCGCCGCCGTACTGGCTGCCGCCCGTGTTTCCCCTGGCACCACCGACTACGGCCACCAAGTGTGCGTCTATCTGCGCTTGGCCGAGGCCGACATGCCGGCACTTCGCGCACGCCTCCAGGAATCCACCTCCGGTCGCGCAACCCTCGACCTCCGCCCATGACCCCTGCCCCCGACCTCTCGCCCCTCCTCGCCCACGTCTGCGCGTGCACGGGCGCCACAACGGCCACCCGCCTCGACCGCATCCAAGTGCTGTGGCAAGGGTACGGCGAAGTATTTCGGGTCGCCCTCACCGATGGCCCCGTGCCGACCGTCGTGGTCAAGTGGGTGCGGCCACCGCCCGCCGCGCACCCCCGAAAGCTCCGCTCTTATGAAGTCGAGGCCCACTGGTACACCCACTTCGCGCAGCGTCTCCCCCCCGAGGCTCCCGGCGCGGCCTGCTGGGGAACCTACGTTGATGCCCACCAACGCATCATTGTGCTCGACGACCTACACGCCAAGGGCCGCACGCGCGGGCCCTACCGATTGCCCCGTCACCAACGACGGCAAGTGTTGGCGTGGCTCGCGGCATTTCACGCGACCCACTACGCTGTCCCACCTACAGGCTTGTGGCCCATCGGCACCTACTGGCACCTCGGCACCCGCCAAGCCGAACTCCGCGCGATGACCGACCATCGCCTGCGCGCCGAAGCACCCGCGCTCGATGCCGCGCTCAACCAATCCCCCCACCAAACATTGGTTCACGGGGACGCCAAGCCATCCAACTTCCTCTTCTCCGCCGAAGGTGCCGCTACGGCCGTAGATTTTCAGTATGTCGGCGGCGGCGTTGGCGTAAAGGATGTGGCCTATTTTCTGTATGAAGACGTGACCGGTTCCGATTACGATGCCGACGTAAACTACTATTTCGACCGACTCCGTTATTTCTTGCCAACGTATGCAGATGCCGCTTCTATTGAGCGAGACTGGCGCTCTTTACTTCCGATTGCCGAGCGTGACTTTCGGCGTTTCCTGAACGGCTGGCAAGCGTAGGCCCGAGGCCTATTCGGTAATATATCACACTTTTTGCGACAAGTCAATCACCCACACCATCGACTTCAATAAGCCCCAGCTCCGTAAAGACAGCACGCAGTTCTGAGATACGGACAGGCTTACTCAAGAATGCCTCCATACCGGCTTCGAGGGCTGTCTGGCGGTCATCGTCTCGTGCATGGGCGGTCACGCACACAATCGGTATCGAAACGCCCGCCGCGCGCGCGCGCCGCGTAATCTCCACGCCGTCGATTCCCGGCAGCTGCCAGTCCATCAAGATGACGTCCCAGTCGCCACCCTTGAGGATGGTATCGAGTGCTTGCAGCCCGTCTGCTTCTACATCCGCCGCCCATCCGAGCTGCTGGACCATCATCGTCAAGACCATCTGATTGACGGGCATGTCTTCCACAATCAGTAGCCGGTGCGCAACTTGGCGTGTTTTCTTCCGGGACACGGCGTCGGTTGAACCGGGGGGCCCGTCTATCCTCTGCACCGGCAACCAAACGGTCACCACAGACGCGTCCGACAGCGAATCTTCAACCTCGACCCGGCCACCCATCGCCGCCACAATGACTTGGGCCACAGACACCCCCAGCCCAAGCTCGCCTTCCCTTTTCGTCCAAGCACGGGATGGGATGTTTGACGAAACGCCCGTCACCGTAGTCATTTCGGCATGGAGCGCAGAACCGGGCGTTCGCACGGTAACCTTGAGTTGCGATTGTTCCCAGCAGGTATCGACGACGATGTGCCCCTTGTCCGAACACTTGACGGCACTCCCGACGATACGCGCCAACACATGACGGGTTCGCCCCCTATCCAAGCTCCCCCAAAGGGGGACATCCTCCGAGATAAAGACGTCGAATTGAAGACCCTTCTCAACGGCGCTGGAGCGGTACATTTCACACGTGTCGCGGACAAGGTCCACCAACATTGTAGGCGATGCGTGCGCTTCCAATACACGTTGTTCGGCCGCAGCAAGGTCGAGCACATCGTTGAGAATGTCTACCAATGCGTTACCAGAGCGAGACACCGTCAAGAGTCGCTGCTTGTTTTCCGGACCGACGGTATCTTCTTGCAACATGACATCTACCAAACCCAACACGCCATTCATAGGCGTGCGAAGTTCATGGCTCATGTGTGCCAAGAAGCGGTTTCGGGTATCCCGCGCCTGCGCCTCGGCGTCGAGCGCACGCTCGAGCTCCCCTTGGCGCGTTCGATGCATATGGTCCAAAATCAGCACCAATGCACCTGCATAAAGCGCGACCATCACCCGAGAGCGGGTCACGGCAAAGGAGTCCAACCCCGCCGCCAACATCGGATGGGCCGACGAGATAGAATCCACTCCTATATGCAAACACACCAACGTTCCGACGCTCAGCACAGTCCAGGCGAGGGCACCGCGGGTTCCAACCAATACAAACGCCGCCAGCGGAACCAACGAATAGAAGTCGCTCCATACCGAAAAAGGGCCGCCATCCATCGTCGTAAAAAAGGCAAGCGCAACCGAGCCCATGGCCAACGTAAGATGGGAGCAAACTTCCGCGGAGAGTCCACGCCAAAACAAGCCGAGGATGGCCAAGTTCCAGACCGCCGCAGACATTCCGATAGTAAAAGCGGGGATGTTGGGGTTGCCCATCAAATGGACGAAGTGGGTGGGGGTCATCACCAAGATAGACAGAACGTAGCCCACCAGAAGACGAGCATTTCCGGGCACCCGACCTTCGTTATGCAAACGAGGCGGCACCAACGGGTCAATAATTTTCAACAAATGATGGAGCAAAACAAACCACAATCAAATCGGTCACGCGAACACGACGCCAGCAAAAAATCGGACCGAACGTGGAGACTTCAAGAGGAAACCCGCCCCCAAAAAATGAATGGCGATTCAGTGGGACATGGGAAACCCAACGATAACACACACCAAAGGCCCACTTTCGTAGAAAATACTCCGCTTATTTCCGACGATGCGTGCGAAAAAATCTCTATTCAACTCCATCGGCCACAAAGGCGACCCACCACAGAGTCAGTCCATACACGCCCGCTTCTCTTTCTTGAATACGAGCATTCGGTCAATGTTTTGACGTGCCACGTCACTCAAGCGGTCCTCGGTAAAAGACGAATCCGGTCGATACCAATCGGTCGCCCGGAAGGCCTGGTCCCACTTGGCATTGGTAAATGTCCGACCATAGGTTGCATAGATACAATTGCGATACCAGTCATACAGTTCGCAGCTCGGCACATCGTTGGTGGGCCAATCAAACTCACAGGCGACTTCGTCCCATTGCCCACACAATGTGCAGTAGTTGGATTGGACCGTTTCCCACGAAAACCGCGTGAGCAAGCGGCAATCGGGCGTACACATTTCGCGCGTCTGCGCAACCACCTTGCCCGGAGCGGAGGCGCCGGCGGATGGTGTGCTGGTCTTTCGCGAAGCCGACGGCATCGGCTCCTTCGTGTCAGACCCAAGGCCACCACAGGCCAAGACACTCCATCCCACCAGTCCGCATACCCAGCCACGCAACCGCATGGAGACCTCCTGCGATCTCGCCCATTTGCGAACAAAGCAGGTAACGCGCGCCCAGCGACGCCGTACACTCGACACCGACCCCAGGCGATGCTACCACCCACCTTGCATTCTTTGCATGTTCTTTTTGGTTCCCGAAATCCCGTGAAAGGTGTCCGGCGCGAGCTTGCTTCGCGTTCGGGTGAAACTGGGAAGCCGGTCGGAGGTTTACCTCCCAAGCCGGCACGGCCCCCGCCACTGTGTCTGGCATTCTCCACAGAGAAGTCGTCAGGAGTCAGGAGACCGGCCTTTCACGGAAATCTACCGTCGTTCTCCGGGGTGCGAGAATGCGCGGGCCGTCAACTGTTTTCGAATAGGAAGCATGCGGACCGTCTCCTACCCGGACATTTTCTGACCATTTCCGGTTCTGCCGGAAGGAGACGCCCATGACCTTGCGCCGCTTGCTCCTGCTTTCCTTGTTGACCACCTTCACCGCCTGTAACGGCAAGTCCTCCGACTCGGCTTCGACCACCGAAGAGGCTGACGCAGACGCCGATACCGACGCCGACACCGATGCGGACACCGACGCCGACACCGATGCGGATACCGATACCGACACCGACACCGACGCCGACACCGACGCCGACACCGACGCCGATACCGATTCGGACATCGAGTTGCTGGGTTCGTGGACCGACAACTTCGGTGGCGACCACGTCATCACCAATGAGCTGTGGTCCCAGTGGGGTGGCTCCACCAACTTCCACATTACCTCGTTCGAAAACACGATGAAGTTCGCGTTTGCCCAAAACGACGCCGCCAACGAGTACTTCCCCGAGTTGTGGAGCCGCTTTGACTGGACCGTCGACGGCGATGGCAACATCTGGTACTGCCAGACCGCCTACGATGCCGCTTCCGAAGCAGAGGCCCAATCTGCTTCGCCGCCAAATCCGATGGACATCGACACCGGCTGTGGCGGATTTTCCTGGACCATGTTGATTCCGGCCTAACCCAGCGCTTTGGTCACGCCTCCCCCAGCGCCGGGGAGGCGTCAGCGGCGCCGCACCGTTTCTTCGGCCACCTGTTCCATTTCTTTTTCGACTTGGCGCAACACCCAATGCAAGAAACGGAACGGCGCCTCCCCTTCTTCGGGGCCAAAACGGACCACAACACGATGTCCAGGCTCCGCGTCTTTCATGGCGGCATGGGCGGCGTCGCTCAACCCAAACCGTCCGGCATGGCGCGCAACCAGCCGCGCAATCACCTCGGCCGGCACCCGCGTCGAGGGATGAAAGTCGAGAACCACGCGCACGCGCAACCAGTTCACGCGCTCGATACCCAATGCACGGCAGCGGATGCGCGCCTCCGCCGACCAACCCAAGTTGAGCACTTCGGGCGGAGGCTCACCCCATTCTCTCTCCCAGCGGTCCACCAAGGCCCGAACCTGCGACACTTCTCGGCAAGACGCAAGTTCACGGTACGCCTCTAGGCGAAGCGGCACCTCATCGATATATTGGTCTGGCAGGATACACTTTACCGGCACCTCAATTTCAGGGTCCAGCCGGTCCCGCGCGAGGTCACCCCGCGCAGCGGCCACCGCTTCGTTGAGCAGCTCAATATAGGTGTCGAGACCCACTGCGTCGATTTGTCCATGTTGGGAGTCGCCCAATAGGTCGCCCGACCCACGCAGCTCCATGTCGGCGGTCGCGACTTGCATCCCGGCGCCCAGCTCTTGGTTGTCCTGGAGCACTTGCAACCGGTGTACGGCCTTCTTGGTGAGATGGTCCTCCTCCTCCGGCACAATGAGCGTACAATACCCGCGCACGTGCCCCCGCCCCACCCGTCCGCGAAGCTGGTAGAGCTGCGCCAGGCCCAACATATGGGCTTGGTTGACGAGAATGGTGTTGACGCCCGGCATATCGATACCGGACTCGATAATTGTCGTACACACCAACACCCGAGTCTCGCCGCGCACAAACTGCACCAGCACCTTTTCGAGGGCGCCCGGCTCCATTTGTCCGTGCCCTACACCAAACGTAGCCTCGGGCACCAACGCCTCCAAGCGCGCGGCCAAGGGCTGAATCGTCTGCACGCGGTCGTGGACAACAAACACCTGTCCTCCCCGTTGCAGCTCATGGAGTATCTCTTCGCGAATCCGGCGGTCTTCCCACCGCATGATGCGCGTGACCACGGGACGACGCCCCGGCGGCGGCGTAGCGATGACCGAGACCTCCCGCAACCCGCCCAGCGCCATATGCAGCGACCGCGGAATCGGCGTGGCCGACATCGCAAGGTAATGGCACGGGCGGGCGGCCCACGACGAAGAAAGGGCCTTGAGCGCCTCTTTCTGTTTGACGCCAAACCGGTGCTCTTCGTCGACCACCACCAGCCCAAGGTTTTGAAAGCGAACGGAACGGCTCAACAGCGCGTGCGTGCCAATGACGATGTCCACCTCGCCCTTGCGAAGCTGGCCCTGGAGGTCTTTTTTGCCGCTGCTATCGAGGAAGCTCGACAACAATGCAACCCGCACACCCGTCCCCGAGAACCGCTCCTGAAACGTGCGGTGGTGCTGGTAGGCGAGCACCGTTGTGGGGCACAGCACCGCGACCTGACTGCCATCGAGGACCACACGCATCGCCGCGCGCATCGCGACTTCGGTCTTTCCAAAGCCGACATCCCCAATAATCAGGCGGTCCATCGGCTCTGCGCGGCCAAGGTCTGCGAGGACGTCCTGTATCGCTTGGTCTTGGTCGGGTGTCTCCACAAATGGGAATGTTTGCTCAAATTGAATGTACTCCGGGGGCATTCCTTCATGGGAATGACCGGCGACAATCGCGCGATGGGCATGTACCCGCAGCAATTGGTGGGCCAGGTTGGCCACCCGGTCGCGCACTTTGGACCGCTTGGCTTCCCATGTCGTGCCGCCCAACTTGTCGAGGCGCGGCGTCTTGTCGCCAACGGCCCGGTATTTGTACACTTCATCCAGGCGGGTGACCGGAAGCGCCAAACGGTCGCCATTTCGGTACTCTAGCTCGACATAGTCCTGCTCTTCGGTGCGGGTGCGGGGTCCATCCGGGACGGTGACCTTTTTGCGCACCAAACCCAAGAACGTACCGACTCCATGCCGCACATGAACCACAAAGTCGCCCACCTTGAGCTGCGACAAGCCGCTGGCCGACAACGCCCCCTCACGCTTCGCGCCGACGGCCTTTTTCGCCGGACGCGACTTTGCGCCAAAGAGCTCGTCGGCCGTAATCACCGCAACCTGGGCATCGTCCGACCGAAAACCCCGGTCCAGCGGCCCTACCCACGCCGACAACTCTCCGGCAAACCAGCGTCCGGGAATCCGATGTACGGGGCGCAGCCGATGGGGCTGTAGGAGGGCCATCAGCCGCTCCAGCCGACCGTGGGAATCAACCACCAACGCAATGCGCCAGCCATCATCGAGCCACGCACGCACGCGCGCCAAAACAGGCTCCAGCTCACCCTTTCCGACGGCAAGGTCGCTGTTGTCGCGTGCGCCCGCCGAGACCAACGACGTGCCGAGCGGCGCGATGGTCAAGCCGCCCACTTGTACGAACTGCGCGAGCGTTTCGCGCACGGCATCCGGCGTCAGGAAGCGGGCCAATGGGTCGACGAGGGGCCGGTCGTCAGGGGCCAAGGCCGCCCAACGTTCGCGCCAGCGCCGGTCGAAGGTGTCGAGGTCGGCATCTGCTTCGCGTCCATCCACAACCAGCACCCGACCGGCCGGCAGCGCCCGCAATCGCTCGGTGAGGGCTTCTACGGAATGCAACGCGCACAAGTAGTCTTCGGCGGCGGGAAACCACAGCCCTTCTTTGAAGTCTTCGAGGAGGCGTCGACGGCGTACTTGCCCAGAACCCGTTTGGTCCACCACCGCGAGCGTATGCTCACTTGCCCGTGCCAGCGCAGATTCTGTGACCACCGCCTCGCGGGCAGGCAAAATCTCCACCGTGTCGATGGGTCCGCGACCGCGGCCGGTGTGCGGGTCCACCGTGGCCATGGACTCGACTTCGTCGTCGAAAAAGTCGACCCTCACCGGCCATGGACTCCCAGTGGGCCAAATGTCGACGATGCCACCCCGAAGCGCCACCGTGCCCGGTTCCTCCGCCCGGGGAACGGAGAGGTAGCCGCGCGACACCAACAAAGCGGTAAGGTCCCGCGGTTCAATCACGTCGCCAATGTCGAGCTTGAGCACCAACCGAGACAAGGTATCCGGGGAGAGCACCCGCTGGAGCAGAGCGCGCGCGGGTACAATAATGACAGCATCGAGTTTTTGGTCGAGCGCATGAAGCGCAGCGAGGCGCTCTCGCGGGAGGTCCGGATGGGGGGAAAGGCCGTCCCAGGTCCGCGTGTCGTCGGCCGGAAAGCGCAACACGGTGATGTCCGCGTCGCCATCGCCATCGTCGCCGACATGGAAGCGCACTTCTTCGACCATTCGGTCCGCGGCGTCGCGGTCGGGGACCACCACCACCAGCGGTAGCGAGTGCTCTGCGCGCGCGCTTTCGGCAGCACGCGCAGCAACCCAAGCCGCGGCGCCCGCGGGCAAGCCCGTCACATGGGACACACGCCCGAGCAGGCCAGCAAGGGCATCCAACGGGACAACCGGGTTGGGGTCCGGGAGATTCATTCACCGACTCCTGCGCGACACACGCGGCGCACCAATATCGACCGGGGCCTCCGCATAGCCCACCCTTCGCGCGCGAGTGAGCCCAATCCCCACTGGTCGCGGCGGGTTCCTTCTGGTATAATGGTAGGACCATTATACCTTTGTGGACCAACGATGTCGTTTTCGCCGATTCATGCCGAGACCGCAGCCGATGTGTGTACCCGCGTGCTGCGCGACCACATCCTCACGGGCGCGTTTCCCGTCGGGAGCCGCCTGCCCGCGGAGCGCGACCTCGCGCAACAGTTTGAGGTCACGCGGGTTACCGTTCGTTCTGCACTCGCGCGGCTGACCGCGGAGGGGCTCGTGCTCCCCCAAACGGGGCGCGGCACCACCGTCCTCGATTTCCGAAAAGCGGCGGGGCCAGGGCTATTGTCAGACGTGGTGCAGCGCGCTGCGGATACCGCTGTGTTGCGCGACCTCCTCGCGGTTCGACGCGCGCTCGCACACGTCGTGTTGACCCGAATCATCGAGCGCGCAGCCGATCCCGCCCCATTGCGCGAGCCATTTCACGCCTTCGCGCGATGCGTCCGCGACGCCCCGTCCCACATCGAAGCCATCGCCGAAGCCGATGCCAAGCTGGTCGAGGCGCTCGTCCACATGGCCGACAGCGACGTACTGACGCTCTGCGCGCAACCGGTCTTGCGCGCGGTGTCCGAAAGCGCGCCGCTTCGCGCGGTCTTGTATCGGTCTCCCCATGAAAACGTCGTCGCTTGGGACCTCCTCCTCCACTGGCTTGAAACACCGCAGGCCAGCGCGCTTCCATCTATGATGCAGCTTCTCGAAGCCCGCGACGCCGAAACCTTGGCCAGCTTGGAGTCGAAATGTCGGTAATGGCACCGTTTTCGCGCGCGCCGTGGCACGCGTATCCGCTGTTTCTGTCTCCCCAGCGAATTGCCGAAAAGCTAGCGCAGATGCGTGCACGGGGAATCGTCGACCCCTGCCCGAACCTGTGGCAACTCGAACTGGGCGTGCTGCGGATGTGGCACCGGGCGCTGTTTCGGAGCGACACCATTGGAACCTGTCGCGACCACCCCCCGCGACGCACATGGCGCGCGCGGCTTTTGGCCAATCGCGTCGTGCGTGGACCGTTTTTGCTCGCGGAGCGGGCCATCGCACCGTGGGACATGACGGGCTTGTTTAGCTCCAAAGAGCGCATCATTCGCCATCTTCTGGGCGCGCACCACGACCGCAGACAGTGCGCCTACGACTTCTCTTTGCTGCAACCAACCGCAGGCGCCCTCGAGGAATTGCGGCGGCGGCTGGTGGCGATTGTAGACGGCACCGACCCTCGCGCTGCGTACCTTCGCGACCTCTGCGTGTACGAAAATTACCATGAGGAACTACTCCTCGCTCTGGACTCCTACCTCCGCGGCGACTCCTTGTTCCAGCCCGAGGAGTGGGACGACCCCGACATCCGCTTGGAAGCATGGCTCCGTTGGTGTGCGCGCCAGCCCGCGTCGCCTGCCGAATGGTGGAACGCCGTGCGCGCCGGCGAGTTCGCGTTTGTCGAGCCAGCCCCTCCGCCCACGCACCCCTTTCCCACCGACCCTCGGGTACACGAGCTCATTACGCTCGGTCAAAGTGCGCTGTTGAAGCGTTTTTCGTCGGGATACCCGGTGTCGCCCGATGCGTTGCCCCGCGGCTGGTATCGCGGAGTTTCGCTGGGCCTGCCGCGTTGGGTCGAGCGTCTCTCGTGGAAGACATTCGTGAAAGTCGTCGAGGAAGACGCGCAGGGACGCCTTTGGGGTCGCAACATCCGACTCGAACAACAGCCGACGGCGGAAGCGTGCTTGTCGGCCCCCCTTTCTCCAAAGCGGGCGGGAGGGAGGTGGGTTTCGTTCGGTGAATACGGCGTGGGGCAGGTTCCGGGCGGCCAGCCTGGCGCGGGGTCTGCGCTCATCGACTATCGCTTGGGTTCCGCCGCGCCTCTCGACCCTCTGCGAATGACGGTAGACCCTTTGGTGGCCTTGACTCCGGGCGACCCAACGGTGCTTTTGGGACGTAGTTATGTCGTCGTGGGCGCGAAATGGGTGCCGACGCCCACTTGGTTTGTCCTCCAGTACGCAGGACCCCCACTGAACGAAGTTGGATCGCCTTCGCGCGACGGGGTCCGCCAAATGTGACGGTTTTTTTTTCGTGGGAACGGGTGCGATTGGGCGTCGTGGATCGTGGCGCGAATGCCAGAACGCTCCCGGCGCACTTGCGAAGGCATCGAGACGACCCATTGTGCCTTTGTCTGCGGTCTTCAACCGTTTCCCAGATCGATCTTGCTGAATCCACTATTTGTGCACATTCACATCAAATGTTCCCCGGGATCGGGGGGTGCTTGAGTCGTTTTCAGAGAAACGATCAAGGTCTTGACGTGTCAGGCCGAGGAAGTGGGAGCTTGGAAACGTGCCAACATCGACGCACGGTTTCGAGTCAAGGTCAAAAACTGTCCGCATAGAACTCTGGCGTGCTGCCGCTGAGTCCAGTATGCTCTGGACGTTCGTTCAGGAGACCACATGTCTACTCTTCGCACTGTCCAAGCCGTCAACATCGACCAACTTTACGGTCTGACCGACGTTTATAACATCCACACTGACCTCGTCCTCACGATGGGTGCGACGGGCTTGTTGGTGCTGGCTGCCGCAGTAGTACTGGCCCTCCTCCCCTGGACGGACCAGCAGATTCTTGCGGTTGACCGAGAAGCACGAATGTTCGGCGATGCCACTCTGGCGCGTCTGGGTGTGTGGTTGCCCACCGGCCGCCGGTTGTTGCGTGCGGTCCACTTGACGGCGCGGTGAGCTTCCACTGCGCACCTGCGCGCCTGCGCTGCGGCCTGCCCCCGTGGGGGTTATGGGCGCGGCCCAAGGAGGCTATGGCCCTATGAGTCGCTACAATCCGGCGGAAATCGAGCCCGCTTGGCAGGCCCGCTGGGCGAAGGATTCTACCTTCGCCGCGCAGGAAGACCCCTCCAAGCCCAAGTACTACATTCTCTGTATGTTTCCGTACCCCTCGGGGTCGGGCCTTCACGTGGGCCATCCAGAGTCGTACACGGCGGTCGACCTCGTCGCGCGCTACAAACGGATGAAGGGCTTTTCGGTCCTCAACCCCATCGGATTCGATTCGTTCGGCTTGCCAGCCGAGCGTGCTGCGATGCGCGAAAACCGCCATCCAGCCGAAATTACAAACGAGCGAATCGACTATTTCCGCACGCAAATGCAGAGCCTCGGCTTTTCGTTTGACTGGAGCCGGGAAATCAGCACTTGCGAAGCCGACTACTACAAGTGGACGCAGTGGATTTTCTTGAAGCTCCACGAAAAGGGCCTTGCATACTTGGAAGAGGTGCCGGTCAACTGGTGCCCCGCCCAAGGCACAGTGCTCGCAAACGAAGAGGTCGTCGATGGTCGGTACGTCGACACGGGCGACCCCGTCGAACGCCGAAACATGCGCCAGTGGATGCTGCGCATCACCGCCTATGCCCAGCGCCTCCTCGACGACTTGGAGGGACTCGACTGGCCGGAAGGCGTGCTCGAAATGCAGCGCCAGTGGATTGGCCGCAGCGAAGGCGCGGAGGTGCGTTTCCAGGTGCAAGGCCAGGAAAACGCTGGTGCTGACGGCAGCTTTGTGGTCTACACCACCCGCCCCGACACCCTGTTCGGCGCCACCTACTGCGTGCTCGCTCCGGAACACGCGCTCGTAGACCGCATCACCACAGACGAGCAGCGTGCGGCAGTCACCGCATACGTCGACGCCGCCAAGAACCGCTCCGACATGGACCGGCAGCTCGCGGCAGAAAAAGAAAAGACGGGCGTGTTTACAGGCGCATACGCCATCAACCCGGTGAACGGCCTGCCCATTCCGATTTGGGTGGCCGACTATGTGCTCGGCACCTACGGCACCGGCGCGATTATGGCTGTGCCGGCGCACGATGTCCGCGACCACGCTTTCGCGCGAAAGTTCGGCCTCGAAATCATTCCCGTGATTCAACCACCGGACGGCCACGACATTCAAGCCGAAGCATGGACCGGCGATGGCGCTGCAATCAACTCCGGTTCCTACAACGGAATGAAGGTCGCGGAGTTCAAAACCGCCATCATCGATGCGTTGGCCGCGCGCGGCGTGGGCGAGCGAAAGGTCAACTACAAGCTGCGGGATTGGTTGTTCAGCCGCCAACGCTACTGGGGCGAGCCCTTCCCGATGGTCCACTTGCCAGACGGCAGCGTGGTTCCCGTGTCGGAGTCCGAGCTGCCGGTGGCCTTGCCCGCCGTGGATGCCTACAAGCCCACCGCCGATGGGCAACCGCCCTTGGCGCGCGCCGAAGAGTGGCTACACACCACACACAACGGCCAGCCAGCCATCCGGGAAACCAACACCATGCCCCAATGGGCGGGTTCGTGCTGGTATTACCTCCGCTATATGGACCCCCACAACCCTGCCCAGGCGTTTTCGCCCGAGCGCGTGGCGTATTGGCAAAGCGTCGACCTTTATATCGGCGGCGTAGAGCATGCGGTCCTGCACCTTTTGTATGCGCGGTTCTGGCACAAGGTGTTGTACGACTGCGGGCTGGTTCCCACCAAGGAGCCGTTCCAGAAGCTGTTCAACCAGGGCATGATTCTGGCCTACGCCTACCGCGAAAGCAGCGGCAAGTACCACGCTCCCGAGACTGTCGAGCAGCGGATTGGGCAAAGCACACAGATGACCTCCGCGTGGAACGGCGAGACCGTTTCTACGGATTGGTATGTCCAAGGCACCCAAACCCCGGTCGAATGCAAAATCGGCAAGATGGGCAAGTCCCTCAACAACTCGGTTGACCCCATGGACATCATCGCGCGCTACGGCGCCGATACGCTCCGGGTCTATGAGATGTTCATGGGACCATTGGAGCAGGTCAAACCCTGGCAAACGAGCGGCTGCGACGGCATTTTCCGCTTTTTGGCGCGCGTCTGGCGTTTGTTCGTCGACGAAGACACCGGCGCGCTGCGTCCCCACGGCCAAACGCCCCGCGCCGTTCGGAAGGCCCTGCACATTGCGATTCAGGAAACCACCGAAGGCATCGAGTCGTTGAAGGTTAACACGCCGGTCGCAAAGATGATGGAGTTCATCAACGCATGCGGCGGCGAGTTGCCGTCCCGTGAAGATGCCGAAGCGTTCGTGCTGATTTTGTCCCCGTATGCACCGCATCTCGCGGAGGCACTGTGGGAGAAGCTCGGTCACACCACCTCTTTGGCAAACGAAGCATGGCCTACCTTTGACCCTTCCGCGCTGGTCGACGACGAAGTCACCATCGTCGTACAGGTCAAGGGCAAGTTGCGTGGCAAGCTCACTGTGTCCAAAGACGCCGATGCCCAGAGCATTTTGACTGCTGCTCGGGAACTAGAAGCAGTGGCCAAGTTCTTGGAAGGGCAGACGATTCGAAAAGAGGTCTACGTGCCTGGTCGTCTGGTCAACTTCGTGGTGTGAGCGCCGATGCACGCGGGGGACCACCTGTTCTGCGGGTGGTTCCCTCGCGCGCGGGCTTGCGGAGCTGCAGGCGACCGTCAACTATCGTGTGGCGGTAAACGTAAACGACGTGCTTGTACAGTCAAAGCACAAGCCCCATCCGTAGGTATCCGTAAACGTTACCGTCAAGGTAGCGGTCAGCTCCGTTTCGGACGTGAAGGCTCCGTCCAACAAGTAGTCTTCCGTACACGTCCCGGCGATGGTGCGACCGGCGAAGAATACGGTCTCGCTCGTGAAGTTGCCGTTCATCGTGCCAGGTTGCGCGGTGCCCATCGTTGCCCGAATCGCCGGATAGTAGTCCTCGATGACCAAGCTCGCGGTGTTGATGTTGACGGCGCCGCCTGCGCAGCTCAAGCGAACGGCGGAATCCAGGGTCCAAATCCCCGAGTAGTCGGCTTGGCAGTCTTCATCGACCTCGCCGCTGCAATTGTTGTCGATACCGTCGTCGCAAATCTCGTCTTCTTCGGGAGACCTGTCTCTGTCCGCATCGTCGCAATCAGTGCAAACGCCCACGCCATCGGCATCACCGTCGGGGTCGTCCAACGTGGCGTCGTTGCAGTCGTTGTCGATGCCGTCGCACGCTACTTCGGTCAGCCCCGGACTGCGCTGGCCGGTGGTATCGTCGCAGTCTTCACAGCTCGAAAAGCCGTCCCCGTCGACATCTGCCTCGTCTGCCGTTGCGGCGTCGCAGTCGTCGTCGATGCCGTTGCAAGGAACCTCTGTGGCGCCCGGAAACACGAGACTGTCGGTGTTGTTGCAGTCGTCGCAGGTAAAGCCGTCGCCATCCAAGTCATCGGCGTCGGTTGTGGCTGCGTCGCAGTCGTTGTCGATGCCGTCGCAAGGCAGCTCCGCCGCACCCGGATGCACGGAGGCGTCGCCGTCGTCGCAATCGAGGGAGGACGCGGGATAGGTCGCGGCACAACCGGGGTTGGCACCGTCAAAAAAGCCGTCGCCGTCGAGGTCGAAAACATCGTCGACCGTCTCCTCCCCCGCGCCGAGTTGCCCATCACAAATCGACTTTTCCGTGACGGTGATGTCGGACCCGCATCCTGCGATAATCCCTACGAAAAACACCCATCGACGACCCTTCATCCTCTCCTCCACATCAACGGCCCATCATAGACCTGGGTGAAGAAAGCGAAGCGATGAAGATTGTCAAATAGCGGGAGGCACGTGTGTCCCGGAAGGGCGCGACGCGCACGCGACCACCAACGAGCCATCACAGTGGCGCAGATCGGAGGGGGATCGGCAGAGGTCAAGTGCGGCGAAGAAGTCGATCTCTACAGGGTCAATCGATCTATAAATGACATGAACGCAACCATTGGCATGTCAAGGATGATAGGGTGGCCGAATGCTCTCCGTGGCTCCTCTACGGAAAGCGATCTGCGTGTGAAACGAGGTCCTCATGGGCACCGCCATCGACCCCTTCCACCCGTTTGTTCGGGTCATCGACCGCTACCGTCACGACGTCCACGAGCTGTTTCCCGCAGCATCGGTCGACGCTCTCGCGGCCGGCTTGTCCACCACGCGCAATACCCTGCCCCACAGCTTGATGCGCTTCTTCGAGCGGTGGAACGGCGCCGTGCTGTTTCGCGGCGCATTGCGGATTCGCGCGGCCCACGAGCTTGCGCCCGCTGCCGATGACCAGCCCCACGTCTTCTTGTTTGCGGATGGACCCGCTCCCGACGACCGGTGGGCCTTCTTGGCAGACGGCGAAGGTGGCGGTCTCTTCGGTCGCTGGGTGCCCGCCGACGACGCTCACGCCGCCCACTTCGAGCCGCTGCACGACCGCTTCGAGCGCTGGCTCGCGGGCACCGTAAAGGTGCTGGACGAAGGCTTGCGCGACGCTGACGCCATCCTCGACGCGCGCCTCCTCGTCGACCCCGAAGGCCCCTACCTCATGCTCGCCGACGCACGGCGTGCGCGCGCACGCGGCGCCAACGACCGCGCGCGCGCCATTTTGGAGCGGGTCACGTCATTGGAGCCCGACCTCCTCGCAGCGTGGGTGGACCTGGGCGAGGTCATGGCTGCGACCGATGCCGCCTCCGCCCGGTTCGCGTGGCTGCACGCGCTCCGCTCCATTCGCTTTCCGAGCCCGCTCGGCGTGCAGGTTCCCAGTCCCAAGCTCATTCATGCGCTGCACGCCGCATTTCCTGCCGGCGACATTGCGTGGGAACGGGAGCTGGTGCGCTTTCTCACCGACGGTGTGCAAGACGTTGCTGCGCCCGAAGAAGCCCTGCTGGTCGAGACCGCCGCGATTACGCGCGCACGGGTTCAGTTGGCGCGCGGAGAGCGGCGCTCGGCGGCCGAAGTGCTGGGCCAAACCATCGACCGTATGCTCGGCCTACGCGTAGCCCCCCCCGCCGTTGGCGCGACCCTGCTCTTGGCGAGCACCCTCGTCGACCTTGGCCTACACGACGATGCAGAGCGCCGCTTGCGCCGTCTCCGCGAGATGCCCGCACCTGCACCCGCCCAAGCGCTCCTCGTGTCCGCGCGAATCGCGGTGGTCCGACAAGAGCCGTGGGCCGAGGTCATGCTCGAAGAAGTGCGCGACGCCCTGTCGCCCCGCCGCCGCCGGGACGACCCCGCGGCGTTTGCCAACGAACGCTGCGAAGCGTGGATGCTCTCGGCCGAACGGCACCGCACCCAAGAGCGCCTCGACGAAGCCCAACGCTGCATAGACGAAGCGGGCCGCGTGGTCGCATTTGTGACCGAAACACGTCTGAAGGCAGATGTGGCGCTGCTCGCCGGAGATATTGCACGGCAAAAGGGCGACGGTCCTGGGGCAGAGACCTTGTGGCGCGAAGCACACACGCTCGCAGCCGGCGACCCCGAGTTGATGTACCGTGTCCTTCTGCGCCGCGGTGACTTGTACCAAATGACGGGCGACAACACCCGCGCCGCAGCAGATTACGGCCGCGCCGCCGATGGTTTCGCCCAGCTCGACCTGCCCGTGCGCGAAGCATGGGCGCGCCTTCGTCTCGCACGCCTCGGCGCAATGCCTGCCGCGGAGAAGGCCCGCACGCTGTTCCGCGCCGCCGACATGGCCATCGGCGTTGCCGCTGCCGACGCCGCCGTTGGCGAACCTGCACGGAGCATGGGCTGGCACCTCGAACGCGCTGCCGAGCACGCACGCGACCGCGCGAGCGCCCAGCGAGCGAGACCCCCGCTCACACGCGCCGACGCAGAACGCCCCGAGCGCCGCTTGGGTGCCCATCGCCTCGCGATTTCCGGCTGCGATGCGCGCATGGTGCACACTCTCGCCGCGCAACTCGACATGACCGGCAAAGGCGTCGAGCGAACCCGCCGCGCCACCAGCGACCCCACATTCGCGCTGTACGTCGCTGCTGTCGACCTCATCGCCGCCCACCGCTCCTATGACGCCGCAGAGATTTTGCTCAAGCAGCTGCTCGACGTGCGCCCCGAAGGACAAGCGGGCCGCGCGTTGGTTGCAGCGATGGCACGTTCCCCCAATGCTGCGCTGGTGGACGGTTTGCTCGAAGCCCTCGAAGGAGGCTTTGACCCCGCGGGCATGGCCGCCGCAGCAGAGGTGCTTGGTTGGCGGCGAGAAACCGCTGCTGCACCCGTTTTGCGCACCTTGGTGACCCCGAAGTGGCACCGCTCTGTCCGTCGCGCAGCCATCGTGGCGCTCGGCCGAATTGGCGACCAAAGCGCTGCAGACGCATTGATTCCGCTCCTCGAAGAAACGGACCTGTCCGAAGAAACGAGCACCGCGCTCCTTCTCCTCGGGGAATGGCGGGGCGTAGACGCACGGGCGCAAGCCTTGGCGCGGCGGCGGCCTGACCCCAGCCGTTCGCTTGGCGAAATCGTTGGGCGGTATGGAGGCCCCAACTACCTGCTCCTGCTTTACCGGGCTGTTGAAGCGGAAGGAGCCACGGGCATCGGCGCGATTCACGGTCTTGGCTACTTGGGCGACCCACGGGCGGTCAGCCGTCTGCTCGATGTGCTCACCCACAAAGACCCCGTGCGCGTGCAAGTTGCGAGCGGAGCCTTGGAGCTTCTTACGGGCCACCACGAAGACCCCGAAGAGAGCCTCCTGCGAAGCCGCTGGATGACCTGGTGGGACCGCCACGGCCATTCGTTCCGCGACGGCATGCGGTATCGCCACGGAAAGCTGTTCGACCCCGGCCAGCTTGTCGAGCGCCTCGACCACGACGACGCCGCTGTACGGCGAACTTCTTATGACGAGTTGGTCATCTCTACGGGCCATTCTCTTGCGTTTGACGCGGAAGGTCCGTACCGCATTCAACAGTCCCACATTCGCGCATGGCGAACCTGGTGGGAAGAGAGCCGCGGCGCTTACCCGGCAGGCGGCTGGTATTTCCACGGAGAACGAATCGGTTGACCGAACGCGTTTGGGGCTTATCGCCGCATACCCTCCGTCCGATTCATCCAACTATGTCCCAACGCCCTCCCGATCTGTCGGAGCTGAGTCCCCTCGCTCCGCCTACACTCACCCGCCGCCCGGACTCGCCCGCTCCGAGCCCCGAACCCTCGTTGGGCGGCGACGACCCCGCGCGCATGGAGATTTCGTCGGTCGATATCTTGTCTGCAACGGCATCCGACCGCTACGACATTCTGGGACGTTTGGGCGCGGGCACCTCGGGCGAAGTCTTCCGCGTCAAAGACCTGCACCTCAATCGCGTGCTGGCCATGAAGGTCCTGCTGACGCACTTTTCGATTGACAACGAAGCACGAGAGCGCTTCTTGTCCGAAGCGCAGGCGATGGCGCGGCTGCAACATCCCGGCATTCTCCCCATCTACGACTTGGGTGAAACCATCGACGGGCGGCCATTTTTCACCATGCAGGAAGTGCGTGGCGAAAACTTGGCCCAACTCCTCCATCGCCGCCAACAAGATGAAGAAACGGCCGACGAATGGCCCATTTCCCGCCTCTTGGAAGTGTTTCGACAAGCGTGCGCCATCGTCGCATTTGCCCACACCCGCGCGACGCTTCACCTCGACATCAAGCCTGAAAACATACTGATTGGCGAGCAAGACGCAGTGTATGTCGTCGACTGGGGACTCACCGAAGACGACCACGCCATTCGCCAACAAGCCGAGGGCACCCTCGCGTATCTCGCGCCCGAACAAGTCACGTCCACAGGTCGACCTCTTGACGCGCGGGTCGATGTCTACTCCCTCGGAGCGGTGCTTTACCACCTGTTGACTGGCGAGCCCCCCTTCGTCGGCACACCCGATGAAGTCCTCGCGCGGGTGCGAAATGAAGTACCCGTGCCCCTTTCCGAGCGTGCCCCCCACATCGCCCCCGCGCTGCAAGCGATGGTAACCAAAGCGATGGCGCGGAACACAAACGAGCGCTTTGACTCCGCTCGCGAGCTCGGCGCGAACATCGGCGACTGGCTCGATGGCTCCCAAACCCGCGCCCGCGTGCAGCGACTGGTCGAGCTCGCGTGTTCCCGAATCGACGACGCGAAGATACTTCAGGGCCAAGCCACACACATTCGGCAACAAGCAGCGCGTATCCGGGCTTCTCTCCAACCCTGGGCGCCCGAGGTCGAAAAACACCGGGTATGGGACCTCGAAGACCGGGCAGACCTCCTCGAAAGTGAGGCCCGATTCAAGTTTCAAGAGCGTCGCCAGCTGTTTCATGCGGCGGTCACCCACGCGCCAGAAATGGTGGAACCCCACCTTGGCCTCATCGCTTGTTTTCGGGACGAACACGACGAAGCCGAAGCGCGCGGCGACGAACCCGCGAGGCGAATGGCAGAAGAGCGCCTGCGCGAGCACCTTGCCGCGATTCCCGCTGACCATCCCGAGCGCGCCGTACAACTCCAATGGCTAAGGGGCTACGGTCGGCTGTCGCTCACCGTCGATGCGCAACCCACCGCGCTTTTGCTTGAGCGCTACACCCCGCACCGCCGCCGCTTACGCCTGAGCCCCGTTCGCCCACTCATGTCGGCGCCCTTGGAAGAAATGGCCCTGCCGATGGGGAGCTACCGCCTCCACATCGCGGCCGAAGGGCGCGCGGAGGTCGTCGTGCCGGTGTTGGTGGGTCGCGGTGCCCATTGGAACCCTCGGTCCCCGCACAGCGAAACGCCAGCAGTGGTGCACTTGCCCACCGCCGGCGCCCTTGGCCCCGATGACCGTCTCGTCACCGCCGGGCCAGCCCTGCTTTCCAACGGCCCCCGCACGCACCAAGAAGTATGGGTCGACGCCTTCGTCATACGTGCCCACCCGGTCACCAATCGCGAATACCTCTCGTTTCTCAACAGTCTCATCGACAATCACCACATCGACGACGCAATCGCGTTCTCGCCTGTCTTGCCCACCAGAGAGCTGGGCGTCCTTGCGCGTGCCTGGAACCGCGCACCCGACGGGCATTTTCGCCTTCCCACCACACCCACGGGAGTAATGGCATGGCATGCCGATGCGCCCGTTGTCGGCGTGTCGTGGATAGCCGCGACGGCCTTCGCAGATTGGGAAAGCGGTCGCACTGGACACTCCTGGCGACTGCCCCACGAGTTGGAGTGGGAGAAGGCAGCGCGCGGCGTTGACGGGCGCCGGTTCCCTTGGGGCCACGGCGCGGACCCCTCGCGCGCGTGGGTCGAAGGCTCATGTCCCACGCCAATGGGCCCCGCCCCCGTCAATGCAGCACCCGCCGACGAAAGCCCCTACGGCGTGCGCCACTTGGCGGGTAACGTCGCCGAATGGTGCGCCAATCCGTTCTCGACGGCGTCCCCGGTCGACCAAGGCCGCATCACTTGGCCAAGTGCCGACGCTGCCTCGCTTCGCACCGTCCGCGGCCATTCTTGGCGCAGTCGCACCCTCGACCACGCCCTCAGCATTCGCCACAGCTTGCCGCCCCACGCCACCAAAGATTGGGTTGGCTTCCGGCTTGTGCGGTCTTTGCCGCGTCCCAACGAACAAAGCGATAGTCGCTGTTCCGTATAGGCGCGGTGCAACGGCTGTCGGGCGTCACCTTCGCAACGCGGGAGGTTGAGGTTTGAAACCGCAGGAAGAGGTGTCCAAAACGCCGTTCGCTACGGTCTAAATGTGACAAGGCGACGACCGAACCGTCCATTCCAGCACTCGCGATACAAATCGAAAGAACGTGAGAATTCGGGATTCGGCAAACACAGCGCCCCCACGCGCCAATTTGGAGCGAACACCTGCGCAGGTGCAGCGAAGCGGTGTATCCCCCGTGGTCCCACCCCCCGGCGAGAAGGGCGAATTTCGCGCCCCTGCGGGAACGTTGCGATGTCATCCTGTTTGGCCAAGGAAAGTCCCCGCCCCGCGCTTGCCGATGTGCGCGCACGGCACTCCACCCATCAACGGATGGAAGTCGACGCCCTCGATGGCTGGACGATATGGGCTGTACCTTATACCAACGCGGAGATTCCGCGCAGCCTCCTTGTGCGGTCCCCCGATGGAACCACAACGGTGGTTACCCCCACAAGCGGAACAAACGGGCTGGTTGAGGCTGTCATTGGGCGAAAGGTCGGGCGCTTTTGCACATTTGGGTGCGCGTTTCGCTGGTTGTCCAACGAACACGGCCTGCAGACGCCCCGCGCCGAGGAGATGGAGTCCCGTTACCTCCACTGGGTCGCGGTTCACGGTTTGTTCGCCAACCGAACAAAGTCACTTTCGCCGTGCGCCCCTTCGTAGTATCCCATCGCCCGTTGGTTGTACGGAGCCGACCAGCAGCCCCTCCCCACCAAGGGGGTCTCACATGATGCGCAACTTATAGGGGTTCTTTTCTTTCTTGGACTCATCTTCGTCGCGCGCGGCCACCGCTTTTTCGAGCCACTCTTTGAACACTTCGTTGGACGGCTCTAGCCCCAACGCAAACTGAATGTTCATCACGCACGCACGATAGGACTTGTTGTCCCAGTCGTTGAGCGCCATCTTCCAGTATTTTTCCGCCTTGGGGGTCTTCGCGGCGTTGCTGGGGTCGTTGGAACGCTTTTCTGCGGCGGCCCCCGCCCGCGCGTCGTCGGTCATACGAATGACGCCGTCGCCCAGCAGAATATCGTACTGCGCACGCTGCTCGGGGTCCTTCAACACGCGATAGGCCTCATTGACCAAGCGGTAGATGTCGTTGGCACGCTGCTGCACGCCCCCGTCTCCTATGCTCGTGAAGCGGTCGGGATGAAGCCGACGGCTCTCGCGGCGAAAGGCATCCCCAATGTCGTGGGGAGGGCAATCGCGGTCTACAATGAGCAAACCGTAATAATCGAGGTTCCCGACGATTTCATGAAGGGTATCGATTTCGATAGTGAGACGACGTTGGGCGTCCATGGTTCTTCCCTCGCGGCAGGTGCTCGATCAAAAACCAATCTCGTCGAAGCGCATCTCTTCGACCTCTTCCGGCGAAAGATTGGAACTCGCCTCGAGCGTCATGTCTACTGCGCGACCGGTTTCGCGGTCGGTGGCAGATACCTTCACAATACCATCCGCGTCGATGGCAAACGCGATGTCTACCTTGACTTCGCCGCGCGGTGCAGGACGAATGCCCGACAATACGAACTCGCCGAGCATTTCGTTGTCTGCGGCCATGCGGCTCTCGCCCTGGAAAACCTGCACCCGGACTTCTTTTTGGTAGTCCTGCGCCGTGTGAAACACTTTCGTCGCTTGCGTCGGAATGGGGGTATTCCGCGCGATAATAGGCTCCACAAAGCCGCCTACCGTGCGAATTCCCAGCGTTTGGGGCGTAACATCGAGCAAAACTGCATCGGGCGACTTGGAAAAGCTGGTGAGGTTCCAGGCTTGAATCGCTGCACCCTGGGCAACCACTTGGTCCGGATTGAGGTGGTCGAGCGGTTCTTTGCCGAAATAGTGCTCGACCGCCTGCCGAATGAGCGGAAAGCGCGTCATGCCGCCCACCAACAGCACAGCGTCAATCTGGTGCGGCGTGAGGTTGGCTTGGGTCAAGGCTTCGTCGACGACGGAGAAAGTGCGCTGCAACAGCGGCATCACGAGACGCTGAACGGTCTGCACATCGAGCGTGGTGGACAAGCCGAGCTGGTTACCCGCGCTGTCCCGCGCCAGACCCGGCACTTTCACCGCAACCGCGGGCACCTTCGACAGCGCGCGCTTCGACCGTTCGGACGCATCGAGTAGCTTTGCGCGTGCGGCCGGATTGGCGGAAATATCGACGCCCGTTTGCTTTTGAAACTCCGCAAACAGGTGCTCGCAAATCACGGCATCAAAGTCGTCGCCGCCGAGGAAGGTATCGCCAGCGGTGCTGACCACTTCAAACAGCTCGTCGTCCAGGCGAAGCACGGAGATGTCGAAGGTGCCGCCGCCGAGGTCGTACACGGCGATATGCTGCCGATGGCTCTGGCCGTAGCCATACGCAAGTGCAGCCGCCGTCGGCTCATTGATGATTCGCAGGCAGTTGAGGCCCGCAATGTTCGCGGCATCCCGCGTGGCCTGGCGCTGCTGGTCATTGAAGTAGGCCGGGACGGTAATGACGGCGCCATCGACCGTTTGGCCCGTTGCGTGCTCGGCGATGGACTTCATGTGGGCCAGGACGTGCGCGCTGATTTCTTGCACGGCATAGACCTTGCCTTGCACACGCACCCGCGCATCCCCGCGGGGCCCTTCAGCGACCCCCCAACTCACCGAGCGCCGGATGCGGTCGACTTCTTCCGAAGCAAACCGGCGCCCAATGAGACGCTTGGCAGAAAACACCGTGGTTTCGGGCGCATACGCAAGCTGCTGTCTGGCAGGCGCGCCGACAACGACCGAGTGACCGTAGCCAAATGCGACGACCGAGGGATGGACACTCCGCCCCTCTGCGTCTGCCAAAACGACTGCCTGGCCGTCCCATACGGTTGCAACAACCGAGTTTGAGGTGCCCAGGTCGATGCCGACAGAGATGCCCACGTCAATCGCTCCTCAGGGGACACGGTGGTCCCCATCGTGGCTTCGCGTATTCCCAAAGGGCGGCTACACCACGCTGCCCGGCCTACCGGTCGCGGTAGACCCGTCCGGCCGCACCACGCAACCGCACCTGTCCACCCCGTTCCTCCGGGCGGCCTTCTATTCTATCAGTGGGAGCGCGCCCTGGGCATATTTGGTTGCGTTTCTATGACGCCAATGCCCTTGTCATCGGTCAAACAGGCGGCCCCAACAAATCAAGAGCCGCGTCGTGAAGGCGAGCATTGGTCGCCAAAATCTCCGGGCGCCCGACTTCTACGGGAAGTCCACGCAGATCGGTCACCTTTCCGCCTGCCTCTTCTACCAACAACACCCCCGCCGCGACATCCCAAGGACCAAGATTGTACTCCCAATAAACATCGGCGCGGCCACACGCGATGTGCAGAAAGTCGTGGGTCGCAGCACCACAACGTCGCAGCCCTTGGCCAGCAACGAGCGCGCGACGCACCCGCGCGAGATAAAAATCCGGGCGCTCCCGACGGTCGTAAGCAAAGCCTGTCAAAAACAAGGCCTCGTCGAGCGAATCGACCGACGACACCGCCAAACGCTGCCCGTTCAGTGTCGAACCACAACCCCGGCCCGCCGATGCAACCGCCATTGTGCGCGGGTCAACAATCGCGCCCGCGAGCAAGGCGCCATCGACCTCTAACGCCACGGAGACGGCATAATGGGGGAATCCATGCACGAAATTGGTGGTTCCGTCGAGAGGGTCAACAATCCAACGTGTGCGCGCAGACGCCGCTCCTCCCCCTTCTTCAGCCAAAACGGGGACGCCTGGAGCCCGCGCTTCCAACACGGCCCGCACCGCAGCTTCCGACGCGAGGTCCACCGCCGTTACGAGGTCGACCGCACCCTTGCGGGTCACCGTGCCCACCTGAAGACCGGCCTCGGCGATGACGCGCGCACCCGCCAAGGCCGCAGCTTCAGCGATGGCACGCGCATCGCGCACGGAATCCTTGCCTGATTGCGTCACGGCGTCGAACACCGCAGCTTGTCGCCCGCAATGGCGCATTCCGAGTTGCCGGCCTTGTGGACCTGCACGACGGTGCGCTTGCCTTCGGAGTCGACACGGCAGGTGGTCACAGAAGAGAAGGTCATGCGCGTGGTGCCCACAAACTCCTGCTGCTGGCCATCGCCACAGGAGATGGTGGTCTCGTGGCCCATATGCACGAACTTCACCACTGCGGGGAAGCCGCCCGCATCCGACGACGAGGAAGAAGACGACGAACCCGAGGTCGACGAGGTGGGCGCTTTCGTGCCACGTCCAGGCGGGGGGCGAGACGAAGTAGAGCCGCTCGAAGTCGACCCGGAAGACGACGTGTTCGTGGATGGAGACGTACGCGTAGCCTCCCGCTTCTTCCGCGCCTCTTCTTCTTTCTTCCGCTTCGCTTCCTCCTCTTGCTTTTTCTTCTCCTCCGCGAGTCGTTCTTCTTATTTCGCCTTGGCGTTGGCGTCCGACCCCGTATCCTCTGTCGCTTTGGGGGGGTCCGCAGCGGGGGGGATGCCGGTGGGTTGCTCGACATCCACCGCCTGCGCGCCATCGGCTGCTTGATTCTGGGTCACGTACCAAACGCCGACTCCCGCCAAAGGAATGCCCGCGCAAATCCCGAGCAACACCACCACAATGCCGATGATCACAGGCAAAGAAAACTTTGAACCTGCGGGAGCGGCGGGTGCGGGTGGCGAGACAATCGGCACCGGCGCAACCACGGGGGCACTCACGACGGGGCCCGACACGACGGGACCGGCTGCGACGACGGGAGTGGACGCGACCGGCGGCGGCGCAACAGGAGCGGCCGTTGCGACAGCAATCGGCGGCGGCGCGACAGGGCCCGTGGACACCGGGGGCGTTGGCGGTGGAATCGGCGGCTCAATCGCACGCGTCGGCGGCGGTGGGGCTGCGACGGGACCAGAAGTGCTTCGCGGAAGGCCCGGAGGAGTCGGAGGCGGCACGGGAGGCGCTGCGGCAGGGGTGCGCATCGTCTCCGCGTTGAAGTCGACGCCAGACGGCCGTGGCGGCGGAGGAGGAGCCCCCCCTTTTCGGCCAGGCACGAAGGTCTGTCGAACGGGCTCGTCCTCTTCGTCTTCGTCCAACAAGGACGCAATCTTGTCGCGGCTCCAAAACGCGGTGCTTTCCCCCTTGGCGCTTGCAGCTTTACGAAGGCGAAGGGCAGCCGTTTTGCTGACGGGTGAACCACCCAGGGCTTGCGGACCACCCAAGTCTTCTTCATCGACGGGAGGCGCGAGGTCTTCTTCTTCGTAGAGGTCTGCGGCCGATGGGCTCGCGCTACGGCCCATGGGTGCCTGGGCACCCGAGAACACGGCTTCGACCCAGGCGGTCAGGTCATCGCCGGGCGCGACCTGTGCGACACCGCCCAGCACGTTCGCAATATCGAGAGCTGCGGGTCGTTCTGCAGGCGCGTGGGCAAGCATGGCGCACACGAAGTGCTGCACTTCGGGAACCCACTTCTTTTGGCCCATGGCCGCCCAGTCAACCTCGGAGAGCCGCGCTAGGATGTAGTCCTCGTATACGGCACGGTCGTTTGGCGGAGCCTCGGCCAAGGGGCGCCCGGTCAAGACGGACAGCATCACCTCGCCCAAGCCAAACACATCGGTCGCAGGCCCGACCGCCCGGCCTTCGGGCGCACGCGTAGGCCGAGGCGACGGCGTCCAGCCGCCAATCGAGACCGCTGCGCCTTCGTCCAAAAAAATGCCTTCGGGAGTGATGGCACCATGGACCGCACGGTCTTCTTCGGAGATGGTCAAGATGTCCGCAAGGTACGCGACCAACTCCAGCGTGGCGCGCATTGGCATCGGACCATAGGCCGACAACAAGGGTGCCAGCGATACACCGGGTGCATCGCCATCTTCGGTCAGTAGCTGTCCTTCGGGACCGGGCTCTCGTGTGTAATAAAAACGCAACGGGACTCCCATCTTATCTATCAGGTGGGCATCGGCGGCGAGGGTAGAACAGTCCACACCATAGCTGCGGGCGACCACCGGAAACCCTGCGTATCCCGTCCGGCGAGATCCGCGGACCAGCAATCGGGCCATTGCACTTCGGAAGAAGTGCATCGACATCGTCGCCAGTCATACCAATATTCAAAGAAAGGTCGCCAACCGAGGCTGCGGACCTTCAAAACAGACAACTGACCGTGGCCTAAAGGTCCAGTCCGTCACCGCCCGCTTCTGGCAGGGTGGGGTCGCAAAACACGATGACCCACCCCTTTCGCGTGAACTTATTGTCGTCTGCCAGGGCCACCGAGAACTGGGGCACCGACTCCCCTTTTTCAAGCTGCCGCAAGGTCGGAACGGCTTGGTAGGTGTCGACACAGGTAGTGAACCGCGAGCGAATATCGGGCGTGAGTGCTTCTTCCACGGCCTCATGACACTTTTCATGGCGTTTTCGCGTGCCGCGGTCGCAGATTTCCACCTTTGCGCCGTTTTGGAAGCTCGACCATAGGTTGATGGTAGACTTTTCCTTGTATTCTTTGGCGACTTCTTTGTACTTCTGCGTCTCGGCAATCTGCTTGTCCAGATCGCGCAAGGTCTTCTTCAGGTCGGTGCGGAGTTGGTCGCGCTCTTGCTCGGCCGTTTGCAGCTGGGAACGAAGACGCTCGACCTCCGCTTCCATCTCCTTCCACTTTTGCGCCGCAACCTTTCGACGCTTCTCGTCGGTGATTTCTTTCGCTTTGTATTCCGCCAACGCGGCTTCTTTGGCCTGAATCTCGTCTTGCAACTGGAGCACACGCTCCTGCGCTTTGACTACCTTGGTTTTTTCATCGTCCGTCAGAGTTTGACAGAGGCGCGCGAGGTCTTCATCGGAAATCTGCTTTTCGATGATTTCCGGCGGTGGAACCACCACCTCTGGCTCCGCAAAGGTAGCGTGCGCGAGGTATCCGACCGTACCTCCCAAAAAAATTCCGCCGACGAGTGCGGCTGCGACGCCGGCTAGGTTGCTGACACTGGACATTCGGGCCTCGCAAGCGGTTTCAAACCACGTGTGAGTCTAACACAAGGCAGCGTGTCTACATGGGGGTCGCGTGGCACAATGCGCTCCAAAAAGACGCATTGTTACGCAGAAACATTCAGAACACCGACAAAGGGTCGTATGTTGGTGTGCGGAGAAAATATGCCTGACTGGCGCTTGGCGATACTTGAACAACCCGATGAAGTCGCCGATGCACTGGCGAAGGGGCTTGTGCTGGCGCTGGACGTGGACCCGCGTGTGCCGCGTGTGGTGTTCACTGCGCGTCAGCCAGGGTTGGGAAACGCCGAAGTGGGGCAGCGCGCACTCTTTCGGCAATGGCTCGCATCCGATGGCGCCTCGCCCCCCGGCGCAGACGAAGTTCGCCGATTCCAAGCCGCGATTCTCGCGGAATTACAAGGAGATGAAGGCGCCCAACGATTGATGCGCGTGTCGACGGGCTATCGACGGACACGGCACTGGACAGGGGACGAAATCGGCGACTGGACACGTGACGCATGGGACGCGTGCCACCAACTGTTGGAGATGGTCATGGACGCACTCGACGGGGTGCCCCCGCCGCCGTCGGAGACCGCAACGCTACCCGGTCCACCTCAAGGATGAAGCAAAACACGCAACGCGGTCGCCGTGCAAACGAACTCTGTAGGCGCGGCGTGCGGGGCTCAAGTTTCACCTGTCCTACGGCGCGCCATTGGGTGCACGAAAAGAGAACAAGTTCTACGATAAACTGAAACATGTTCCACATCCAAAGACCACACAAGCAGAATCCAAAACGTACATACAGTCGTATTTTTTGCAAGTTTGTTCAAATATGTGTCGTTCAAATTCCCACTTGGCGCGCATTGGATTAGGAACCCGGATGCCATCTGGGAGGCCGTATGGCTGGCCGCGTCGTTCAAAGCACGTTCCGCCCATCGTGGTGGATGAAAAACGCACACGTACAGACGATTCTACCCAACACTCTGCGCATCCAGCGGGAGCGTGAAATCACTTGGGAGGTCTTCGAGCTCTCGGACGGTGACTGCGTAGAGCTGGCGTGGACGGGCCCAGAGTCCGGCCCCATTGCACTGCTTATCCATGGCATCATTGGAAACTGGCGGACACCCCCCATCCGTGGTTTGGCGCATTCGCTCGCCGACCAAGGTTGGCGCGTATGCCGCTTTCACTTCCGCGGTTGCGGACGGAAACCCAACCGCAGCGCGACCGCGCACCATTCCGCGATGACACAAGATCCCGCAGAGGTGTTGCAAGCCCTTGCAGAGCGCTACCCTGACCGAAGACGTGTTGCGATTGGCATCTCGCTGGGCGGGAATGTGCTGCTCAAGCTCTTGGGAGACACGGGCGCCATCGTGCCTATCGACGCCGCCGTCGCTATTTCCGTGCCGTTCAGCATTCCTGCTTGCGTCGACCGCGTTTCGTCTGGCTTTTCGCGCGTCTATCAATCGTCGTTGCTGCGAAAACTCCGCCGACTGGTGGCACGAAAAAAGCACCTGCTCTCCAACAAGGTCGACCTGGGGCGTGTTTTGACTGCCCGCACCTTCTATGAGTTCGACCAACACTTTACGGCGCCGGTTCATGGATTCGAAAGCGCTGACGACTACTATATCCGCGCTTCAAGCGGCGCCGTGCTGGGCCAGATTGAGACCCCTACCCTCATTCTCCACGCCGCAGACGACCCTTTGATGCACGCACATGTCGTGCCGAGCGCCCACGAACTGTCCTCTGCCGTCACGCTGGAGGTTTCGGACAAAGGCGGACACGTCGGGTTCGTGGAGGGGCCACCCTGGCGACCCCGCTATTGGCTTGAGCACCGCGTGCCCGAATGGCTCAACGAAGTAGCCGGTACGGTCCCCGGAACGGCATACGACCGGCAGCTCGAACAGAACGCCGCACGATAGCACCGAATATACAAATAAGCAAGCGCCTCTAAATACGCTACAAGTCGATATTTACCTGCGCTCCAGCCAGTTTTTTGTAAACACTTCGTCTTCGAGCGGTACGCCAAAGGAGACGGACTCCGTCACCAAGACCGTCTTGGAACCCGGCTTGAGCTCATCGGCGATTTCCATACGGAACGCGACCTGCCGTCCCTCGACCGTGCGAATGTCGGACATGGTCCAGGTTTTGAGCTTCATACCACTCACAGCAAAAAGCTCTTGGCGCAATGGCATGAGCGACTGCGCGTCAATCCACATCACCCGCTTCGGATAGGTGACACTTTCATCGCGCGCGTTTGCCTCGATTCGCCAACACGTTCGCCCCTCGAGTGTTTCGGAGCCTACAACAGTTGCGACATATTGCGTAGCAAAGGACTCCGCAGACATGAGGTCTTCATACGATACATCGGAGCCCATCATTCCCTGGCGCAACATATGACCACTGATTTTCTGGACCCGCTCCGAGCGAGGCAGGTAAAGCCATAGCTGGTCGCCGAGCTTGAGCATCTTTGTGCCCTTGTCGCGCTCCGGAAGCAGGTATTCCATAGCCGCCTCCGTCGTTCCACGTCCGAAAGACACCATCTTGTACGTACGCGGGTGCCGCCCATCGTCGACAGTCATCGAAGCGGTGGAGGTTCGCGTGTCGAACTGGAGGTTTTTGTCCATTGCAGCCAGCAAACTTTCTGCGGTTGGCAAGGCCGCGTCCTCGGCCCAAACCGTACGCGGAGCGCCCAAAGTGCCCAACGTTGTCAGGGCGAAAACGAGCGCGGCAACGGCAAGACGCAAGGCCCGCCCACTCGGAACTCGAAAACTTTGTGACACCATAGATTACCTCCGCGCTTTCATTGCAGTGACCGGCTGGATGCCCGCGGCACGCAATGCTGGAAACAATGCACCCAGCAAAGCAATACACACACCGAGAAAGACAGCCAATCCAATATTGTGTGCGTTGACATCTGCGTAAAACGTTTGTTTCATTGGGTACATTTGCCCAACAGTATCCAAGAGTTGCTCGTCAAGTGTGACGCCGACCACTTCAAGGTACAGCCCCGCGGCGCCCCCCAAGAGCGCTCCGCCGATGCCACCGACGACTCCAATGACCGCTGCTTCAACGACAAACAGAAGTACGGCGCCAATGCGGGAGAGTCCCATCGCGCGCATCACCCCGATTTCGCCGGTCCGTTCCAACACACTCATCGTCATGGTGTTGAAAATGGCCAACGCTGTGATGAAGACCACCAAACCCGAAATGAAGGCAGACATGCCATCCACCAATGGCATCATCGACGGTATCGGCTCACGAGACGCCCACGCTTGAGGAGTGAGGCCTGCGAGGGCGGGAGACGCCTCCAACGCTGCCAACACGGGCAAGAGCGCGTTCTGCTGATGGTCGCTTGTATAGACCAGCACTTCTAGCGCGCCGCCCGGAAGGTCCACGAACCACTGCGCATCCGCTAGGGTCAAGAATGCCTCGTTGTCTACCATCGCATCGGAGGACACGATGCCCACGACGGTAGGCGCAATATCCGCCATCGAGCCGTATTGGGTCTGCCCAAGCAATAGAACCTCATCTCCGACCTGCGCCCCCAGCCGCGCCGCGAGCTTCCTCCCCAATACAACTTCGTCTTTTTCACCGGACAACCATCGACCGGAAATGATGGACTCCGGACCATGCAAACGCTCCGTATACCAATCTTCTGGGGCACCCATCACAATCCCGAACTCATCTCCCAAATCTTCCCCTTTGGCCATGACCGCGCCCGTAACAATCCGCGGATAGGCAGCGACCACTCCGGGTACACGGCGGGCCGCCTCAACCACTGGCGCCGTGTCGACGATGTTTTCGTACATGGGCGCCAATTCTTCGCGGGCCAAAAAGTCCTCGTCCACGATACGAATGTGGCCGTAGGCCTCGGCCATCGCATTGATCATCGTGCCAAAAATGCCATCGAGCCACGCGACGCCAAGGGTCACGAGCGCGGTGCCCATGAGCACCGTAGACGCTGTCAGAACAGTACGACGAACATTTCGACGGGCATTGCGCAAAGCAAGGGTGAGAAGCATCGACATGGTCAGGCCCTCACGGCATCTGCGGGTGACATCGAGGATGCCAACATCGCGGGGTAAATCGACGCGACTACCGCGACCAGAATCCCAAAAATGGACGCAACGAAAATTGTGGTGGGTGAAAACTCAACCCACAGCATCATCGACACGGGAATGGAATCATAAGTCCCACTCTTTTGCATTTCATCCAACAAAGGCGACATATCGATACCTTTGATGGACCAATGCCAAACGGCATAGCCTGACAACAATGCACCCATAGCTGCCCCCGCTATGCCCATCATCAGACCTTCTGCGACAAAGAGCGCCACAACACCTTCACGGGTGAGGCCGAGAGCACGCAACGTCCCAATTTCCCGCACCCGTTCGTAAGCTGCCATCAACACGGTGTTGGCAATTCCAGTGGCGGCCATCGCGAGGAGAATGAATGCGATGAGGTCCAGCATAGCTTGCCGCATTTCTTGTGCTTCGACGAGTGCATGGGTTTCGTCGTCCCATGTGGCCGTCTCTACTGTGGAACCCAAGAGAGAGCCCAACTTCTCCGCAATCTGTGGCGCGTCGTCTCTATTGGCAAGTCGTGCGAGTACATGGCTCGTTGCGTTTCCATTGCGCAATAGCTCCTGTACCAACGCGGGACCCGCCATGACCCCAATTCGGTCCAACCCTGGATTACCAGTACGTGTAATACCACACACTTCTGTGCGAAGGGCATTGATAGCACCTGCCGCCGTGCGCGATTCAACAATCACAACATCGCCTACGTTGAGGCTGAGAATCCGGGCAACACCTGGACTGACAACGAGGTTCCGGTCGGCCTCGGCGAGCGAGCAACCTTCTTCCACCCACATTTCGCGGGGAAACACAGCAGGATCCGAACGGGGGTCGATGCCCAATGCCCGAACCCGCATCGCATCCGCACCTTTCACAACGCGGGGCGCGAACATCGTGCGCTGGGTCCAGGCGACGGTGTTGGCATCCAGCCACGCAGCGGTCGAAGCGTCGACGGTAAAAAGGCCGTCCACCGGGTGTTGAACGCCAACGGAGGGATAATCCATTGGACGCGCGAGCACATGACTCGAAATCGAATCTATCTGCGCACGAATAATATTTTCCTTGAAGCCGGCGACAAACGCGCGACCGAGGACAATCACCGCAACACCCGCGACGACGCTCACCAACGACAGCATATTGCGCTGCCAATTGCGCGTCACATTGCGAAAACCAAGACGCAAAAACATCTCAGCCTCCTACGGAAGGCGGCCGCTGTTCGTCTTTGACGATGCGACCATCGTGGAGGTAGACCACGCGCCGCGCGCGCGCCATTACATTGGGGTCATGAGTACTGAAAAGAAAGGTAACTCCGCGCTTTTCGTTCATTTCACGCATAATATCCAGAATGCGCCCGCCCGTTGCGCTGTCCAAGTTTGCGGTGGGCTCATCCGCGATAACCAAGGCAGGGTCTTTGACGAGCGCGCGCGCAATCGCGACACGCTGTTGTTGACCACCCGACAGCTCCGTGGGCCGGCGATGCAGATACCCTCCCAGCTCTACCGCTTCGAGGGCTGCGACACACCGCGCACGACGGCCTTCCGTTGGCGCGTTCGAGAGCTGAAGAGCCAACTCGACGTTCTCAAGCGCAGACAACACCGGAACCAAATTGAAGGACTGAAAGATAAAGCCGATTCGATGTGCGCGAAGCTCCGCGAGGCGCCGCGCAGAGAGACGGTCGGTCGATTCGCCCGCAATCGAGACTGTGCCCAACGATGGCACATCCAGGAGACCAATCAAATTCAACAGGGTTGTCTTTCCCGAACCAGAAGGCCCCGAAAGGACCGTAAACTCTCCAGGAAAGAACGAAACCGATACGTTGTCCAATGCACGCACCAAGGTAGCGCCTTCGCCATACGTTCGGCTGACCTCCGACACCATACACAGGGGAGTGGAACCAGAATGAAGCGGCTCTGCCATCGTTAGCTCCCTTCGAATCCACGCGTCAAAAGCTTGCGCGGGTCCAAAAGACAATTGTGGAGGTGGGTACGAGGCCCGTAAAGTCGACGGTAAGGGGCGGGGCACCAGGCACCACCGATTGGGACAACACCAAATCATCCGCGGAAGGAGAAAGCTCACCGCCGTCACCGAAGGTTCGTATCGGAACCTGGGCAGCCACAGACATCTCTAACCATCCGCGCGGCGCGACCGATAAAGTTGGAAAAACCAAGCCGGTACCATCGTCCCAGTTTTGAACCAATAGACTACTCAGCGACAAGACCGGATTGATCGATAATCCCGCCGATGCCATCAAATAGTTCTGTCCACCAAAAAACGGCGCGAAGGGGTCGACCGTAGTAGCCCCATCCCCAAACAATGCCGCTGCGTCGCCGCTGGCGCAATCAGGGACGGCGGCTGTGCTTGCGATACCCGACAAGCCCGATGAGGCTGCGGTTGTACGACCACTCTTGTAATATTGTGCGGTCAATACGAGGCCTTGAAGCACAGGAAACGAGTAGTCGAATCCGGCTGCAACCTCACCATACGCATCGTCTCGAATATGCCAAGCACCTTCGGCCCAAAAGCCCACTCCAAGTGTTCCCTTGATGTCTCCCCCGACCAGCGTTTCGTCCGATTCGGGCCGCCATGCGCCGATTACCGACCAATCCGTCTCCCAACGATTGAACGTTGCGCGCGCAGCCATCCGGGGCTGCCGAAACGCATCATCAGTGCCAGCCACCAACTGAATCCGGTGATCCGAAAGGACTGGAATCGACGCACGGATTGCATTCACGCCCGCTCGCGGCCGCCATGGCTCCAACAACAAGACCTGCGGAAAAGGATCAGTCGGGTTGACCATGAACGCAGAACCCCAATTCAACGCCTGTCGTCCCACCCGAACATCGACACCGGGCAAATAGGCATCCATATACAGACGATCGACCCACACGTAGTCTTCAGCCTCAGAAACACCGAGGAACGGGTTCTCTTCCTCCGGCCAAGTGCACTTCGCCGCATCCAACATTGGTCCGAGGTCGCTTTCTTCAAGTGTTCGGCGCAGTTCGTCTTGCGTGCGACGACCTTGGGTGAGCGCGGCCTCCACCGTCATCGACAATGCGAGGCGCTCGCCCAATGGGGCGTCAAACGTGGGACGGAATCGCTCGACAACAAACACGGGAACGCCATCTACGCCGGTATATGCCTGTGCTCGAACCTCCGCAAAACCTTGCACCGCAGCAGAACGGTCTGACGCTGCCGAAGCGAGAAGGGAAACGAAGGTGAAAAGCCACATCACCGGCTCCCCCCAAATCCGGACGCGATTTGTGCAAAATCCCATGCAGTCGACGCTTTGGTGGTGTCACCCAAGCCACGACGCATCAACTCGATGACCGAAGAAACGGCTTCCTGCAACGCATCCGACGATATCGTAGAAGATATCTCCGGGCGACTACATAACTGGAGCGCGTCAAGGCCAAAATGGTGCACAAAGACCTCGTCCAAGCCAATTCGCAAAATAACGTCCGCGAATACAACTGCCGTTTCAAGGTTTAGGTCACCACGAATCTCCCCAGACGCAACGCCCCGCAACAATATTGCCCGCAATCCTGCGCGCGAACGCAAGCGAAGCTCCTCGTGAAGAGCCTGAAGCTCCGCGTCCGACGAGGGATGGCGAATGTGCGCGGATGCTGCTGCAAGTCGGGGGTGCGTGATTCCGAATTGAAGACCTTGCATGCCGTACCAAGCCAGCGTCGCGAAGAGGTCGTCAGGATGGGGCGGAGCACCCGCTGCCTGCATCGACGCCATCTTCTGCTCGGCACCATATTCAAAGACCAGGTGTCGATAGAGGTCAACGATACCCTCAAAGTACTGATAGAAGCTGCCTTTGGCAATTCCAGCCGCCTTGACGATGCGATTGATGGACACCGAATGGTAGGGCTGACTTGCAAATTCATCCAATGCCGCATCCAGGATGCGCGCACGCTTGTCGGACGAGAGATTGTAGAAGGTAAGTGAAGGCACGGATTTCCCTACAGCATCCCAACATGACCGGTCGGTCATATGACCACTCGGTCACACATTACTCCACTGGCTACGATGCGCAAGCCCCAGCATCGCAATTCCCGATCTGGGTCAGGTGGAATCTCCCGTCTTCCCTTCGACTTGGCGTACGGCAAGTTGACGAGAGGCACGCAGCAAGTGAACCTCAAACATGTGATAATGCACCATCAATCACTGGATGGAGCCGCCCTATGCAGGCTGTGATTCTGTTTCTCCACCTCATCAATGGGTCAACCGCACAGGCGCTGAGCCTCACCGAAACCGACCGAGACACCCTCGCCCCCGGCATTGAGCTCATCCAGTACCGCACGAGCTCGCCCACCACAGACGCATGGGTCGCCCAAATCGACCTATGCGGCGACGGCATCCGCATAGACGCAACGCGCACGCCGTCATCCACCGAAACCGTCGGTTCGTGGGCATCCGACCTCGACCCCGTCCTCGCAGTCAACGGCGATTTCTACAAAACGGGTCCCGTAAGAATCTACGGCGATGCGGCCGGAGGAGGCGTGTTTTGGCCGTCGATTCAAACGGGCCGAGACTCCTCGTACAGCGGCGAGTGGTACTACGGCGACTTCGGCTGGATCGCGTTTTTACCCGATTCCGTGCAGTTTACGCACTCCGGCTGGACCAAGAACAACGCCGCATCGCTGGGAGTGTCCGGCGGGTGGGACCCTACGACCCGAAATCCCGACCCACCCCACGATGTCATGGCGTTGGTAAGCGGATTTCCAGCGGTGGTCATCGAAGGCACGCCGATGACGTGTTCCGACCCCACCGCAAGCTCGTGTTTCCCCGACCGCTCCGACATGCGGGACCGCCACCCACGGACTGCCATGGGTCTTTCGGCAGACCTAGAGACGCTCTACCTCGCTGTCGTTGATGGGCGCTCTTCCCGCTCTTCCGGCATGTATGGCAGTGAATTGGCCGACTTTATGGGCCAAATCGGGGCTTGGCAGGCCTTCAACCTCGATGGAGGGGGGTCGTCCACCCTGTGGTCAGACCGGTTTGGAGTCGTCAACAATCCGTCCGATGGCTCCTCGCGTGCAGTCGCAAATCACCTCGGTGTCTTTTACGGCCCGCCAACGGGGACATCAACCCGCCCATGGCATTGTGCAAGCCGCCCGCCTTGCGACGTAATCGGCCCTGGCGGCGGCACACTCGACGAGGCAGGCGACTGTTTTTACCCATTTGGGCCGCCCGTCTATCTGCGCGAAGTCTCCGGGCAAGGAGAGGGTGGCAGTCTCGTTTGGACCAATCAATTTTCGGGGAGCCAAGCGTGGAATCAAGCTTGGTGGCGTTTCTTTTTTGAGGAGGCAGGCGAATACTTGGTCGAATGGCATGGAACCAACGATTACGCCGTTGCCCGAAATGTACCTCACCGCATCCGCGCCAATGGTACGGAATACGTCGAGATTATCGACCAATCGGTCGGGGATGGCTGGCACACCATCGGAACCTACACCTTCGCCGCGGGCGGCGACCAAGGTATCCAGATTCAAGACCACGCGTCCGGTAGTGTCGCGTCCAACCAACACATCATTTTCGACGCCATTCGGCTCACCCGCGTCGGTCCATGGTGTGGCGACGGAACTTGCGACGACACGGAGTCATGCTTCGACTGTGAGGCGGACTGTCCGCCCGCAGCGGAAGAAGTCCCCGGAAACGGAATCGACGACGACTGCAACGGCGAAGTCGACGAATCCGATGCGCCCATCGAGACAGGGACCACCGAAGGCACCACCACTACCGACACGACCGATGACACCGATGAGCCCGGTGGAAGCAGCGGCACTACGGACCCCGACTTCGTCGACGAGCCCGATGGCGTTCGCGTACCGGAAAAAGGCGGCTGCGCTACCGTCGCCAACCGCGCTTCAGGTGCATGGGCAGCCATCTTCACGATAATCGCCGTCGGGCTGCGGCGACGACGCTCGACTTCCGCGTCCTGAAACCTGGGCGCGCATCCACCCCAATCGGTTAGACGCGGCGCATCGGCAAGTTGGAGCAATCAATGTCCGTGTCCCCTCGTTCTATCGCAGCCGTTCTGCGCGGCACTGTCGACGTCGGTGCGCCCGTGCGTATTCAAGGATGGGTTCGTACCCGCCGTGACTCGAAGGCAGGCTTGTCCTTCGTGCAAGTACACGATGGCTCCTGTTTTGACGCCATTCAGGTTGTCGCACCAAGTGATCTTGACAACTATGCTTCCGAAGTGCTTCGTTTGACCGCTGGATGCGCCGTAGAGGTCGACGGTGAGCTGGTCGCGTCCCAAGGCAAAGGCCAAGCCTATGAACTCAAGGCAACGCGCGTGCATGTCGTTGGCTGGGTCGACGACCCCGAATCCTATCCAATGGCCCCCAAACGCCACAGCATGGAGCATCTTCGTGCCCATGCGCATCTTCGCTCTCGCACCAACCTCATCGGTGCCGTAACGCGCGTACGCAATGCATTGGCCCAGGCCACACATCGCTTCTTCCATGAGCAGGGCTTCTACTGGATTCACACGCCCATCATCACGACAAGCGATGCCGAAGGCGCCGGCGCTATGTTTCGCGTCTCAACGCTCGATATGGCGAATCTGCCCCGCACCGAATCCGGCGCAATCGACCATAAGCAGGATTTCTTCGGAAAGGAGGCCTTCCTTACGGTTTCCGGCCAGCTCAACGTCGAGGCCTACTGCCTCAGTATGTCCAAAGTCTATACCTTCGGCCCCACATTCCGGGCAGAACGCAGCCATACGCGCCGCCACCTCGCCGAGTTCTGGATGATTGAGCCCGAGATTGCATTCGCGGACATCAACGCAGACGCAGACCTCGCGGAATCCTATCTCAAGTACCTGTTCAAGGCTGTCTTGGATGAGCGCCAGGATGACTTGGCGTTCTTCCAACAATTCATCGACAAAACAGTCGTGAACCGACTTGAAGCGGTCGTCAACCAACGATTCGCACGAATGGAATACACGGAAGCTATCGCCCTTCTCCAAAAGGCCCCCGTCGCCTTCGAATTCCCTGTGTCTTGGGGAATGGACCTCCAGTCCGAGCATGAGCGATACTTGACAGAACAGGTCATCGGCGGGCCACTGGCGGTCATCAACTACCCGAAAGATATCAAGGCGTTCTATATGCGCCTCAACGACGACGGCCGCACGGTCGCCGCAATGGACATCCTCGCCCCTGGAATTGGCGAAATTATTGGTGGCAGCCAGCGCGAAGAGCGCCTCGACGTACTCGATGCGCGGATTGGTGAAATGGGGCTTCCTATCGACCACTATAGCTGGTATCGAGACCTGCGCCGCTATGGCACCGTTCCCCATGCCGGATTCGGACTTGGATTTGAACGCGCAGTGTTGTATGCTACTGGCGTAGACAACATTCGCGAGGCCATCCCTTATCCCCGCGCAACGGGCCAGGCCGACTTTTAGGCAAACAGCATCGCCTACTCACGCGATTGGTGCGTAGGCGATGGCTGCCGCAGGAAGCAATCCAAACGAGCCTGCGCCTCTGCGCTATCTGCACGCCACGATTGTCGCGTTGGACACCTCACCCTTCCGAGCAGACATCGGAGGTCGCCCAGCGGAGGCGGTAAACGCCGTCATCCCCCATTCCAACGTACACCATGAGGTATCCATCCCCCCAAGGCAACACAGCAGGGTCGCGTGTAGAGTAGGCGTCGTGCCCCGATTCCGAGAGCGGAAGCGCGACCGTGCGTACACCATCTCGCAAAAATCCAATGCGCCATGGCCCCGGATTGACCACGGAAGTGTCATAACCACCATACCAAAAGAGCGTCTCGGTCCCGGCAATACGAACCATCGGCATGGCAACGGCTGTATTGTCCCAGCTCGAGGAATCCAAGGACAATACCAACTCCGCCGACGTCCAAGACACACCATTATTCGTACTCTCTACCCGCCCTACCGCATAACTTGCGCCATCAAATCCAGTGTAGTATAAATGCAAGTTATCATCCGAAATCTCCACGACATGGGGATAAAGGAGCGATAGTGTGTCGAAGGAACCTTCGGCACCCGCACGAATTGCCGTATCCCCTTCGTCAAAATGAACGCCATCGGTGCTGGTGGCATATGAAACAGAGCCCGAACCGTACCACATCCGAAGCACTCCGCCGTCGCTGACCAACGAAGGATATTCCGTCGAAACCGCCGTCAAACCTTGCAGGGGTTCCGGCGTGGACCACAGTTGTCCATCGGCGCTCTCGCTGGTCCAGAGACCACGCTCGGCGCCGCGTTTCCGCGTAAACACGAGCCGATAACCATCTCCCCACGCTACAATCGCCGGGGCGAGGTCACCGTCGCCGTAATCCAGGGTATCGCTGTCCGGCCAAAGGTCCCCTTGGGAGGTCCATCGCCAACCGTCCCCCGGATGCCCTTCCCGCGTAGGCGATGGGTTTTCGTCCGGTGGTGCGCAATTTCGCGCCTCCCCGGTGTCTGCCGTATCTTCACTCCCGGAGTGACTCGACGGAGTAGACGAATCTATGTCTTTCGAAGCGGGCGAGGAACAGCCAACGACGGCCATTCCCATCCACAGCGTAGTGCGCGCGTTCATACCGCCTCCAACGTGCTACCCCTGACTAACGCGCGGAGCACGCATTGGGGGGCGTTCACGCCGCACGCCCCGGACGGCCTGGCCACGACGGCTGGAAGTCATCCGGGCGAAGCGCCGGAAGGCCAAAGGCGGCGCGAGCCCTGTCACAGTCAACGTTCTCAGGACCGTCATCCCAAGAGGGTCGGAACTCTCGGCAAGGGCTCGGTCGCAGCTCGTAAATAGTACAACGACAGGGCGAACCTACCGTACCTTCCAACGCAACACAACGGGGCTTATGTTGGTTGGTGCCACGCATTGCGACACGAAAGCCGCCCATTTCCTCGACCAACGCCTCGGGCACGGCGCCGGGCCCCGGAATGGCCTCGCCTCGGTAAAAACTTACACGGAACGTAGAACAACAGGCACCACAAGACAAACAAGGGTGGACCATCGACCCACCTCTCCTTTCAAGAGCACCGCTCCATATCTCTCCCGATGGCCGCCGGGGAGGGGGCTTTGACCAAACGCAAGCGGATTTTTTTGCGTCATCCGAGAAGAACAAACCATGCTGGCTTTTTCCAAAGGGAGGCCCTGAAACGGACGCGGCGGTTGCGCAATGGGCCTGCGTGCGTTTCAACGCGCATTGCCGGAAACTCCATGGATAGACAATTCAGCAAAACAAACCGCCAAAGACGCGCGATGAAAGCACACACAGTGGTTTTTCTGGATAGGTCGAACGCGTAACCATCTGGAGCCAGCCTATGCGTGTCCTCGTGACCCAAGACATCGACCCCGCCGGTATCGCGATTCTTACGCAAGCGGGTCTAGACGTTGACGTTCTAGCGAGCGACAGCCCCGCGGCGGATGTTGTCCTCCGCTTTCGAATCCGCGATTGTGTTGGCCTGCTATCTATGTTGACCGACACAGTGGATGCCGACCTGATGGACTCCGCACCCCTCAAGGTCATCGCCCAGCACGCCGTCGGCGTCAACAACATCGACCTCGCTGCGGCGGCTCGCCGTGGAATCGTAGTGACGAATACGCCGGGCGTATTGACGGACGCCACCGCCGACTTCACGCTCGCGCTCTTGCTGACCCTCGCACGACGTGTCCTCGAAGGCGACCGTTGTGTTCGCCAGGGCCAGTTTTTTGGATGGCATCCACTTCAGCTTCGAGGGCTTGCGCTGCGAGGGGCCCGCCTGGGTATCATAGGGAAGGGACGAATTGGAAACGCCGTCGCCCAACGCGCGGCGGCGTTTGGAATGGACGTTGTTCACCACAATCGAAGCTCCGGAATCCCCTTGTCTGAGCTACTGCGAACCAGTGATGTCGTCTCTATTCACTGCCCGCTAACCCCGGAGACACACCACCTCATCGAGTCCTCCACATTGGCAAAAATGAAGCCCGGAGCCTTCCTTATCAACGTCGCGCGTGGTCCGATTGTTGATGAAAACGCCCTGGTAGAAGCACTTCAATCGGGACACTTGGGTGGCGCGGCTTTGGACGTCTACGAAGACGAACCTCGCCTGCATCCAGGATTGCTTTCGCTCGAAAACGTCGTACTCGCGCCCCATCTCGGCTCCGCCACTACCTCTGCCCGCCGAAAAATGGCCGTGATGGCCGCAACTGACCTCGTCGCTGTGTTGCGCGGTGAGGAGCCCGTTTACCGTGTCCAATAAGCCCGTCGCCCTCACTGGCGCATCCGGCTTTTTGGGCAGCCATATCCTCGAAGCGCTCACACAGCGTACCATTCCGGTAAACGCGGTTGTCCGAAATCCCCATGCGATACTGGCCGCGTCCGCAGAACGCCACGTTGCGGAGCTGTCGGATGTGCCCGGACTGACCCGTGCTTTCTACGGCTGCCGCGCGGTCATCGCAAATGCGGCCCTTGGTTCGTTTCAAGGCACGCTCTCCGATTTTCAGCGTGTCAACATAGATGGCACGCAAAACGTGCTTCATGCGGCCATTTCCGCTGACGTCGAACGCGTTATATTGGTTTCCACTGTCGCCGTTTGCCGAACACAAGTCAACACCCTCCTCGACGAGACGGCCATCCGGTATGGCCAAGACGGGAAACGTGGCCCGTGGCAGGTCAGCGACTTGACCACCGACTGGCGCTACGCCGTCACAAAGTCTGTCGCCGAAGACCGCGCGCGCGACATCGCGCGAAAAGCCGGGCTCAAGCTGACGATTCTCCGCCCTGGGCCCGTATTCGGAGCGCGCGATCCAAAGCTGACCCAGCGGTACTTGCGCCAGTGGCGGCAGCCTATCGCGTTCGCGGTCACCGCTGGCGTTCCCCACGTTTCGGCGCCTGACGTCGCACAGGCAGCCTGTCAGGCGTTGGAACGACCCGAAAGCATCGGAAACACGTATGTCCTCGCCGGTCCACCAACGAGCCCCTACGAAGTTCTGCGCACACTGCGACAACTAACCGGCAAGGGGCCCCGATTGATACCGATTCCAATCCCCATTTGGGTACGTTGGAATACCAACGCCGCCGAACGGGACTTGGGATTTCGTGTGACGCCCCTTACAGACGCACTGGCCCCCATTCTCCACCATGAAAATGAGCCTATCGTAACGATGGCGACCACAGCCCCATCGAAGCGATAGCACAATACAACAGGAGCCAGCCCCACCCCAAGGCGAAAAACGTGGTCGGATGTGTTGCGATTGGAATTCGATAACCGACACACAGCGGCCCAGGAGTAGAGCTGGCATATGTAGTGTGGGACGGGATGACGCCCCAACATAAGAACAAACCAAGATAAGGGGCTTGTATCGCTCGAAGACAAAAAATGAGGTCGGAGAGGGTTTCGATAAAAAGTCGATAACCGACGTTCAACGGCCCACAAGCGATACAAGCAATCGAGAAGACGGGAACGCAAGGAAACAACGGTGCGGGTGTCAACCAGCCGAACCGGTTCAAAGACACAGACAGCTATGCACGTACCGTGCCAACTATCGAGCACCTGTCCAAGTCGCCATCCGCCGAGTCCAACAAAATGGCGCGCTGATGCACGTTTTTCCGGTTCGCTCCCACGCAGGGCGACCGGGCCCCCAGCCTGTTCCAGTCTTCCAAAAACCGATACAAGATTATCAGCTACGATAATTTTCTATCGCTCGTCTTTCCTTGGCAACCACTCCAGGTAATCGCCCCGAGCCTCGGAACGCGATGCGGAGACTGTGCCCGGAATGCGCGCCGTTACAACATGCTCGCCTCCATCGTCCGACTCGAACCAATCGGTCCCCCACGATGCGAGCGCACGCTCAATCCGTCCTCGGTCAGAAGCGTTCATGAGCCCCGTATGCGCCACGACCGATGTGAAGCCGAAGGCGGCCAAATCCGCTGCAACCTCGTCCCCGCGGCCTGCCAAGAGCGCGTCGAGAACTTCCGCCTGCAGAATCAATCGCGGAGACGTCTCGCCTGGGCTCACCAAGCAGAGGTCGGCGATGGGTCGACCATGAACCGTTTGGTAATAGCACCCCATATTTGTGGTCCAGAGGTCCCATGCCGGTGTCTTCGACATCGAAACTGGCCAAACATCGAGTACAGGTCCAGAATGGCGCCCATATGCAGACGGCACTGCGACAACATCTTCCCGTTGACGCCAGGGCGTGCGCGTGCTCGCAAATGACTCCAACACAATCAGACCCAATAGAACAAGCGCTCCTCGGTACGCTCGCCCCGAAACTGCAGTCAAAGAACGCGCAGCAACGGCACCCACGCACAGCAAGGCCCCCCAGCCCAAGCGGTCGGGAAAGCGCAAGACCGCCGCCAATACAACGGAAGCAACACCCCCTTGAGAGAGGTCCAATGTCGTCGTATGCCGCATCGCCAATACAAGGGAAGGAGCCACCACACCCAACCAAACAACGACTCCCGTAAACGCCACGCCCTTCCATTCTGAGACATCACGCAAGACGCGCGGAGCGAGAACAACCAACGCGAGGGCCACCAGCGGTAACGACGCAGACTGTGAATACCCAAACAAATCCACGGACCAACTGGCGGGAGCCATTCGCAGAAGAGTCTGTCCCAAGTCGGGAGCGGGAAACCCGGCCGTCTCCAAATCATCGGCCCCCGCACCTCCGCCTGCATGGAACAACCAGCCGTAAACAAGAATCGGTCCACACACAGTCGCCACAGCCGCGACTGTCGCGCGGACCGAAGCAGACTGCCGCGCAGCGCCCGTCCAAAGCCCAGCAAACCAAAAACCCAACAATATAGGAATGCTCGCGATAGCAAACCAAGCAGTATTCAACAGTCCCAATACAAACCAAAGCGCGGTCTCAACACCCGCGCGTGTGGATGGCCGCCCAAAGTTTACCCGAAACCAAGCCGTGGCCATCAACGGCATCCAAGGGTTTACCACATGGTACGGATAGCCCTCAATCATCGCCGTTGAGGCCAGCCCCGATCCCGCAAAAACCACACCTGCTCCCCACGACCAAGGCGCCGTTGCTCCCAACTCGCGCGCAAATCGCTCGGCGGCCCATGCGGAGACAAAAGTACCCAACGCTGTTAGCCACCCCAACACACGAACGGGGCCAAAAATGCCGGCCAATGGCGAAAATAGCGCCAACAGAAAGCTGTCGGGACGACCATACGTGGCACCCATCGGCCATCCCGTTTCATCGTCCGCCAGTGCTAGTATCCAACGCGAAGAAGTCTCCAAAAACCATGCTGTGCCAGCAGCATCGGGGTGATGTCCCAGCAAAGAGCCGCCCAAGATAGCAGGCCATGTAAAACCAATGGCGAAAGCGAGCAACACAAGCTGCGTACTCCAACGCCACGCAAACATGTCTCTCATCCTCTGCCTCGCCGCCTACCCCGTCCTTCTCGCTGCCCTCCTTCAACCAACCAAACACCGAACCACAACACAAGCCCACCCAGTCCAAACTGTGCGGCCAACGTCGCACTTTCCAATCGCTCCATTTGCCGCATCGGCAACGCCGCCGCGACCCGGCGCGCTTGGTAGCCATCGAAGGACCAAGTAAGCGCGTTGTCAGTTTCGTCCAGAACCTCGGTGGTTGCAGCCAAGACCTTTCGGTCGTCCGCCGTCGCGCCCGACACCAATCGAATGGGGACCATTCGTGCCGGAGGTCCCGAATACGAACCTGTAAGAACCCGGTAGCCTATCGTGCCCGGTGCTTCGACCAAACCAACGGAAAACGGCTTGCCCAACCAGTCCCCTTCTACGGAAAGAGCGGTTGGGGCGATGTTTGGGTCTGGCACGACCGTAAATACTACCGTTTGGTCCGCAGCCCATGCTGCCGCGCCCACACAAAGGAACCAAGCCAAACCCATCGGTGTCAAGCAGCCACAAAGCCGCGGGACGTCTCCCGCAGAATGACCTGCCGATTGCCAGCCTCCGCAACCCAACCGTCCGCGGCGCGCCCCAAACGGACCAACGGATGCTCCCCTATTTCGGCACCTGCCCGGTCGAGCACAACACCGCCAACCCCTCGTGGCAATGCGTCGAGGATATCGTCTATAAGCTCTTTCTTGGCGTCCACCCCCACCACAACAACCGCGACTGGCGCGCCAGAGTTGGCCTGTAGCGCCAGCACCGCGTCCACAATTGCCGGCGGACGAACCGAACGCGCCCGGTACACCGGCCCCCCCAAGACCGGTGGCACCGTCAACGCCGCCGGCGCGACCAACACCACCTGGCGTCCGTCCGCAACCGTCGCGAGCACGCCAGGGAGCGCGGAGGCCACATCGTCACACAACCAAACCGATAGGCCATCGCTCAACGACGGCGTGCCCGGACCAAAAACGCCGGCTTCCGGCACCATCGGCGGCAGGCCAGCCACTTCGATGGTGCCACGCATCGCACGTCCTCTCCAAGCCATCACCGCAAAACCGATAATGCCCGTCAACAAAGCACCCGAGACCACCCAAAATACAGGTGGCGGACCCTCTTCAGCTGTCGGACCGAGCGGCGGCAATGGCGCGGAGGAGCTTGCCGTGCCCCCCCCCTGTCCCGCCGCAGACTTACCACCCGGATTTTCGCCTGGGACCACCCCATTGTTCACCGGCGGGAGCGCATTGGGGTCCCCCGGTGTCAAGGCGCTGGTCTCTGGACCCTGGCTTGCAACCTGGGTATGGGCATTGACGGATAGCTTGTCGCCCGAAATCTGCAGGTCGAGGTCCCGTGGCTGGTCGTCGGGTCCCCAGGTGACCCTTCCGCCTGCGTACATCTTACCCGCAACGGACAACGAAACATCCAGCTCCAATGGCGCAGAAGGTACCACCGCAGCCCAAACGCCATCCCCTGCCGAGACATCGGGAGGCGTGCCCGCGTCATTCATGGGCAGAGAAAACGCCTCTCCGCCGCCAGTCAGCGACACTTCGACAGGCCCGGACAACGGCGCATCACTTCGAAGGCGAACAATGACGCCATTGGATGCATCTGCAGGCGCCTGCCCCGCGAGCCCCGTGGGGCCCGCGTTGGCGGCTGGCTCGGAGGGCAAGGCGGATCCGGGCGGAAGGATGGTCGCTTCGCCACTCCCACGCTCACCCGTTGGCCCTGCTTGCGTTGCGGGGGCTGAAGGCAGCGCAGAACCCGGCGGCAATACCTCCGGCTGGCCACCAGCAGCGCCATCCAGGGGCGGCAAGCCTTCCCCGGGTGCAGTAGGGGCGCCTGCAGGAGGGGCGCCATCCTGCGCCATCGCCGTGCTGACCCATAAGGCCGCGAATGGAAGTGCCAGGACCGGCATAAACGCACGCATCGGTTCTCCAGTGAGCCCACTACTTTACCTGAGAGGAAGGGAATGCGGAAACTTGCAGTTGTCACAATTGAATGAACGGGCCGATGAATATCGCCCGCCAACGTCTCGAAGACAGTACGGGCGACGTTGCGCGAACGTCGCTTCACGAAGAGCCCGCTGAAATAACGTAACGGTTTCTGCTTCCCAGCCGCCTGTCGGACACCCGTCTGCATGAACTTTACCTGCGACATTATGGGCTCCGGGTAGCCGCCCAACGACGTGCCACGGGCATAACGAACAGGTTTGTAATTTACGACTCCCGAAACGCGCCCCCAACACACGCCGAAGAAGCTTGCAAAGCTGTCGATTATACCATAAAACTCAACAAATGAAAAATAGCGAATGAATCAGCATTCATTCGCCTGTATATCCATGACAAGCGTCGATTCGTTATTCAACTTCCGCGTCTACCGAGGCCCGCTTCCGTGTTTCTACCGTCAAACCTTCGCTCCACAAACGAACAGGCGGACGCCCTGGTGCATGGACAAGGGCCTCAAAACCGACCCACCCTTCTTTTGGAACAAAGCGATTCCGCAGCACCATCACGCCATCGGGCCGTCGAATCTCGGCAACCGACACGAGCTCACCGGGAGACTCCCCTTTTCGAAGCTCGACGGAGCGCGCACTCTGCCGACTTCCACATTGGTGCGTCGCGGACCATGTGGCGCCAACGGTCGGTTCGGCCGGCAAGACGAGCTGAAACGGCGCGTAGAGCTCCAGTTCTTCACCACGAAAAACACCGAGATCTGCGAGCCCAGGGGTTCCGTAGCCCACCAGGACATCTTCCGATACCGGACCCGGCGCGCCGTCTACCAACTCCACCGTCGTGCGCCGAAAGAGCGTCCAACCGGGTTCGGCGACAACGCCGGCCCACGCGCTCCCGTCCTCCCATCGCTCCTCTAAGGTGCGGCGGGGGAGATCGAACGTACCCGCATGTCCGCAGCGCGCGTACCGAACACGCTTGGGCGGCGGCACGAGGCCCATGAGCGCATCCACGACTGATCCTTCCATCACAGGCTCCTTTCCTCAAACACCAGTGATACCTTACCCCTACCGCAGGGGCGATGGCAGAGCCGCCCCACGATGGGAGAACACATGTGGACCCTTATGCCGATTTTGATTGCGCTGGCGGCTGAACTCGCCCCCGTTACGCAAACACCCGATGCATATGGCGACCATTACCTCGTGATTTTGTCCGCCAAGGTTGAACGGGGGCACAATCCCGATGGTTTGTCCGCGGCGGCGGCGCTTCCGGGTACACAGCTCGCCCGTTTGGACTCGTCGGCATTCAAAAACCTCATGCCGTGCTACGAGATTGTCGTTGCAGGGCACTTTGCTGAACTAACAGCAGCAAAACAGCTCTCTGCAGCACTCAAACGCGCAGGAATCGACCATACAATCAAAAATGCGGGGCGTTATGTTGGCGAGCGTCCCGAAATGGCGGGGGCATGCGCGGCGCTGCGTTCTCCAGGACAAAAAGGCGGACGCGCGTTTGCATTTGGCAACGAGCTGGGCGTTCCCGTTCCCGTGCCCACGGAGGTAGCGGTGCGAGCCTTAGAAGGAGCGCCCGCACCCAAAGCCGTGTCAGAGACGGCGTGGCGCGCCCCCTTGAGCGCAAAGACGATTGGCCCCTGGTCGGTTGGCGATAAGGTCCATGCGTATTCGTATACATCGGGAGCGTTGGATTGTGCGGTGACCGGATTTGTGGCGGGAATCGTTGGCGAACCCCATTTTGGGTGGCGGGAAGCAGGGGCAGCGCATCCGCCGCCGTGTGGCGAAACCCTCGCAACGGCAGAATTGAGCTGCGCCGCTGATTTCGTGGCGGCGCCCACGGAGTCGCCGATTGTCGGCATGTGGATGGAAGACTGGAAACCAACACAAGCTCCCGATGGTGCATGGAAAGAGCAAGTCGACGCTGCATTGCGTCAAGGAAAAGATGCCGCGCGCGCAGACTCACCCCTAAAGGTCACCTGGAAATCCCGACAAGCACGCCTCGGCGACGCCGTGGTCAACGTCGTATTGCTCGAACTCATGACCGGCACAGGGGAATGGTTCTGCGGGGGAGATGACCACTACGCGACCTGGGTAGGCGTCCTCAACGGCAAAGGCAATCCTGCGGGTCCAATGGTGGACGCAACCGGCGCAGAGGTCGTCGGAATCCTGCGACCGACCAAGGGTGTCGCGCCGTCGATACACCTCCAAGACATCATCACAGGAAGCCATCGCCTTGTTGGGCCCGACGGTGAACAGCGCCAAGAGCGAGGGTTTTGCGACTGCCCGTGCTGAGAGGAGACAAAAAAAACAGCAGCCAGGCGGCCTGCGACCAAAAAACTGCGAAATTGGCCAAATTATGTCCGACATATTTCCGTGCGACGTGAAAGAATAGCGGGCAAATCCGTTGGAGCCAACATGACCCGGTCCCGCTTGGGCGAAGCCCTCGAAGATGCCGTCGAAAAACTCAATGCCATCGTCAATTGGCACGAGTTGCCTGTTCCGCTCGGAATTCTCAATCTCATCGAGTTGCGAAATGCGCTTCGCGACGAAAATCTGCACGACACCTCGGAGGCAGGCAAGGCCGACCCTGCGCCCGCAGACATCGGAGAGCATACAACCATTGCTCGTTCGACAGATGGCGGGCACAACGACCTCTCGCAGCCGGGAATGGGCGCTGCTGGCGCAAGATTTGGTCGAAACGTTCCCCTTGCACAAGGTTGGCCAGACGACGGCAACCTCCTGCATCCAAACCCTCGGGCTGTTAGCGACGCCGTCCTGGCCCGTTCTACGTTTCAACCGGCCGAGATTCTAAATCTATTGGCTGCGGCATGGATTCAGTTCATGACGCACGATTGGTTCGCGCACGACACCAATGAGGCCGAAGAACACATACTTCCGCCGCCCTCTCCCGACGGTCTGCCAATGGCTGTGGCCCACTCCCTGCGTGACCCCCATTGGTCCGCCGGCACGCCCATTCCTCCCGTTTACCGCAACCGGGTCACCCATTGGTGGGATGGGTCGCAGCTCTATGGAAGCGATGCAGACACCGCAAAGCGGGTACGCACATTTTCCAGTGGCCACCTACGAATTGGCGCGGGAGGGCGCCTGCTCCGCGATCCCTCGAGCGGCCTTCCTGTCACTGGGTTCAACGACAACTGGTGGCTTGGTCTCGACCTCATGCACAGCATTTGGGTGTTGGAACACAACAGTATTTGTGACCACCTCGCTGCAAAGTATCCAAGCTGGGACGACAACGCTCTGTTCGACCGCGCCCGCCTCATCAACAGCGCGCTAATGGCCAAAATTCATACGGTCGAATGGACCACTGCCATATTACAACATCCCACCCTACAAGTTGCAATGCGCGCGAATTGGTGGGGTCTCCAAGGCGAAGCGAGCCACGACTGGATTGGCCGTATTAGCGAAGGTGAAGCAATTAGTGGCATTCCTGCGTCCGAAACAGACCACCACGGCGCCCCATTCCAGATGACCGAAGAGTTTGTATCGGTCTACCGAATGCACCCATTGCTGCCCGATGAACTTCACTTGACACGCGCTGCCGACAACAGTAACATCGGGACTGTGCCGATGTCAGACGCAATCTTCCAAAACGCAACTGCAATATTGGAAAACAATCAGCTTGACGACCTCATCTATAGCTTTGGTCGGATGAATCCGGGCGCGCTTACACTCAACAACTATCCCAACTGGCTGCGCAATATCCGCTTGCCCAACGGCCGAACAGTCGACCTTGCTGCCGTCGACATTCTCCGCGACCGCGAACGCGGGGTCCCCCGCTACTGCGCGTTCCGTCGAATGCTGCGCCTTCCCGTCCCCACTTCGTTTTCCGAACTCACCACCGACCCCGCGCTGGCCAAGCGCCTGGAAGAGCTCTATGAAGGGGACATCGAGAAGGTCGATGCATTGGTCGGTATGTTCGGAGAAACACCCCCACGTGGATTTGGATTCAGCGACACCGCTTTCCGTATCTTCATATTGATGGCCTCACGGCGGCTCAAATCCGACCGCTTCTTCACCCGCGATTATACCGCCGAAGTCTATACGCCAGAAGGTCTCCATTGGGTAGACAATACCACCATGGTTGACGTACTTTTGCGACACTTTCCAAGCTTGCGTCCTGTCTTGGAGGGGCAATCCAACGCATTTACGCCTTGGCGCGCCGCGGCGGCTGAAACACCTTGCGCAACCGCGTAGTTCGGCCGCTCGCCAAATCCGAGTTGCCTTTCGCGCAGTCGGCCCCTCCTACGAAGACCATATTGTCCAACATACGACTTTTTCGTTGGACAATACACACACCATCCCCTACCCTACCGAATCATCAAGCGCACGGAGGACACTGCCATGTCCTCGTCGGTCGAGACATGGGTGCCAATCAAACGCATCTCAAGGTCATCGGTCGTAGCGGCGGGTGCAACAACCTGGACCGTTCCCGCTGAAAACAACGGAGTGTCGTACCAAATGCGCGAATTGCTCGATGCAGAGGGATTGCCCGTCTCACAAAGGTAGTCGCTACCCACGAATGCGGGCGGCGCAGCGCCCCCGATGCTCGGACAGTTACTGTCGTCGGTGCCGCCCGACTTGAAGCCAAATGCCCAAGAGAACAAGTGGGTCCTCGGCGCGCCCACCGTCAGCGACACGACATCCCCATAGGCCTCATCGACGGAGAGGCTTGGATAATCGCCAAACGCATCCGTAGATCCGTATTGGAACATCTCGGTGTCGACACGGGCAGACATCCACGGAATACCACACGCCGGAAGCGCCGCCGTACGAATGACATCTGTAGACGAGGATGCTGAGCGGGCACACGCCAGAGCAAATCCGAGGTCGACAAACTGCCAAGTTCCCGGGCAAGGGTCAATCGCGAAGTCCCAATCGACGGTGCCCGTCCACCCCCCGCCATCGGTCGTCATGTCGCACCAAAAGCGACCCAAGCCACATCCCGGGGTTTCGAGGTCATACGTGCCGTCGCCCGTGCTCCACCCTCGCGCAAGCACCTCGGCGCAGCTTTCGCAATAGTGCCGGGACGCATCCAGGTCGTCGCAGTCGGAGAGCTGGTCCGTCGTCCCTTCCGGTTGGCGACAATCCTCGACCGGGTCGTCGGGATTTCCCCATCCATCGTTATCTTGGTCTCGATACCACACCTGGCGAGGTACATCTTCGTCTACGAGGGCGTCGCAGTCTTCATCGCGGTCGTCACAGGTCTCCACGGCGCCCGGAAACACGCTCGAATCATTGTCCTGGCAGTCATCACCGTTGTCCGCGGTGCCATCGGGCTGCGCACAGGCAGTGACAAGGCGGGAGGGGTCACCAAATCCATCGCCGTCCTGGTCAACATAAAATGTCAACTCTACGTCTTCATCGACAAGGCCATCACAATCGTTATCAATACCATCGCAAACTTCCGCTTCGGGAACACAATCGGGCGACGATGTGTCGACAGGAGGCGCAGCCGAATCGGAGCCCCCCTCTTCCGAGGACGATACTTTGTCAAATCCGTTGTCTACGCGACAGCCCACCAGCGCTGCACAGACCCCGACCATATACCGCATAGGCGACTCCGAAAGGGCAAAAGAGCAAAAAGAATACCGCAATCCAACGAGGAACAGGGGTGGGGCTTGGCTTCACTCGTATCGCCGCGACCGCCCCGGGCTTTGATCCAGCTCCTGCCGGAGCGGTTCTAAACGACTTTCGCGCAATCCATCTCGATAAAAGAGATTGTAGGTTTCAAACGGGATGAGATGGAGCGTGCGAGGATCAACGATATGCACACAGCTCTTTTTTACACTTCGGACGTCAAATGACCATGCATCCATAAATTGCATAATGATTAGGCGGAACAAGTTCTGATAGGACCACCCGACGGGGGTCTCGACACGCGGTAGACAACACAAAAGGTCGGACAAGCAACCTGCGCTGCTCTCTGGCGAATGATTCGTAGCAAACAGGCGCATAAGGTGCGCCCGCACAGGGTCTTCCTTCTCGAATGCAATAGTATTGCGCGGACCTTCCAGCAAGACCTCTCGCGGAATGAGGCCGGTCAGAGGCACGGTCTGTCCTTCCATTTGTAATGCGTAGCCCATCGCAATCGCATCGGGATGGCAGGGCACCGGAACGATGTCGTCCTCCGAAAAGACGTTGGTTTGAGACAAAATGGCGCGCCGCACCTCGGTGAGAGTGATGCGGTCGCGCGCTGGGTCTGCGCCGTCGGTTCGACCAGCATATTGCACCGGCTGGAAGGTAATCCCGCGCACACACTCGGATTGGACCGCAAAATCGACCAAACGACCCAACTCATGGTCGTTGACGCCCCGCTGCACCGTGACAACCAACGTCGTATCAATACCGGCGGCACGCAGATTTTCGAGCGCTTGTTGACGTACCCGCCGAAGGTCGACCCCGCGCAGAGTTTGGAGGGGCCCGGCGTCCAAGGAATCAAACTGAAGGTAGACCTCGAATGCAGGGCGATAATCTGCAAGGCGCCGCGCAAAGTCTGGGTCGTTCGCTATCCGAATGCCGTTTGTGTTCACCATCAAGTGACGAATCGGACGTGCACGCGCCGCGTCCAATACGGCAAAAAAGTCGGGATGCAACGTGGGCTCACCACCGGAAATCTGCACAACGTCCGGTTCACCTTCACTTGCGACCACTGCGTCCAGCATCCGTTCGATGTGCGCGAGAGGCTGAAATTCCGTTCGATGGGGCCCACTCCCTGCGTAACAAACAGGACAACGTAGATTGCACTTGTCGGCAATCTCCACAATCGACAGGCACGAGTGCTGCTCGTGGTCAGGACAGAGACCACAATCGTAAGGACACCCCCATCGCTGGGGCGTCTGAAAGACCCGTGGCATTTCTGGCGGCTTTATCCACTGCTCGCGAGCTTTTCTCCAATACAACGCATCATCAGCCAAGAGCGTGGTCGTTCCCCCGTGTTCCGGGCACCACCGCCGCAGCAACACCCGGCCATCTTGAATCAAAATCTTGCCTTCGACCTTGCGAAAACAATGCGGACAAATTGTGACCGCGACATCATAAAACAAATAGGGCCGAGTCTGGGGCGACATCACAACTCTCGAAAAGACTGTGGCATCCTACCTCCTTCACAGGAGGATGACACCAAAATTCTTCCGTGGTGGCGCCGCCCTCCATGCTCACTGCTCGCGCTGCGTCCTCACTCCCTAAATGAATGGGCATTCATTCACTGAAAATGCACAAGAGAAGAGCGCAATTCGCGTCCATACACAAACAGCACGACAAAATTCGCAAGAGAATGACAAAAATACCTCGCCAAACTCTCCCGAGCAGTGTAATAATGTTCACCTGGAGGTCCGATGCGGGTATATTTGTACGGGTTCATGGCGTGCGTCGCATGCGCAACGCAATCTCCCACCAAAGATGGCACCACACCCACCACCACCTCCTCCTCCGACTTGCCGGACAACGACCCAACGACCGATTCCCCTGTCGATTCCAACCCATTGGTCGACACTTCGGACTCGGGCGATGCGCCGGTCGATCCGTTTTTGGATTGTCGCGACCAATTTGTCCTCCCCCTGACGTGGCCCGACCTCGAAGAGCGCGACCTGCCGGGCACCTTCGAGCTGGGGCAAACCCACGTCGCCGCCTTCGACGACTCCCGCCACACACCCACTCTCGTAGAAGGCCGCGAGGCAATCCTACTCTTTACCCCCACCACGCCTCTGCCCAATGAAGCAACCGTTTTCGTCGGGCGAGCCGAGGGGGGGACCATCGTTGAGGTCGTATCCGCCCGCGCGCCGTCCTCCCCCGTTCCCCTGCTGGAGCAGCAGCTCACCTCCACAACACTCGAGCCCTACGCATCGGATGCCTGGAGCGCGGTCATCCCGTGGTCGTGGATGAACAATGGGACCACCCTGGTCGTCGGCCATGTCACCAGCGATGCCATCGAAACGGCGCGCCTGCCACTTTCCGGAATGGGGCCCCACCACACGCTCACCATCACCCGCTCCAAGCTCGTGCTCTTCGGTGACGAAACCACGGACATCGACACCCTTCCCGCAGCAAAGGGCCTACAAGACTTCTACGCATCGGTGCCCACCGCAATCATGCATTGGGTCGATACAACGCCATTGGTTTTGGATTCTCTCGTTGTGCCCACCAGCAGCGGGCCTCGCGTGGTCACCTCGGAGGAGGAGCGGCTGCGCGTCACCTCCGAAAGCAATCGCTGGTCCATCCTCAAAAACCAGTTTGCACTTCGGATGAGCTTGGCCAACACCGGGCGCGGCCTCACGCACACAACGCCAAGCGAAGGAGACAGCTCTCCCTATAGCTACGGAACCTCCCTTGTGATGGGATTCGTCTGCGACGATTCGGGCTGCCGCGATGCGAACGACGCCGGACTGGCGGCGGGATGGACCGGCTGGACCGCTTTGTGGACCGAGGAGTGTGGCAATGGTTTCATCCATGAACTCGGACACTCGTTTACCCTGGCCCACTTTACGACGGGCACGGCAGCATCTTGGGGAATCGACGACGAATACCCCGCCGACGGCACCAACCTTTCGAGCCATCCTTGGGGCTACGACACAACACGAAGGGCCCTGCGTACTTGGTACCGTGTCGATAGCAGCGGCCCCGTTTCCGTTGATGGGGAGTGGGTTGGAAAGCGCGACCCCATGAATGGAGGCGAGTCTCCCAACGCAATCACTTGCTACCCACAATATACTGCCTACCATGCCGAGAAGGCGCAAGCATGGATGCAAAACACGCCCACACTCACCAACGTGGGTGGAGTTCCCGGCGTATGGCAATGGAACGCCTCCGCAGCCCAATACGAGAGCAGTCCCCCCGAGGGGCTTCAACAAGCCCCTACCGCGATTGGCGTACCCGTGGTCACATTGATTGGCACACTCGGAAACGCAGACGAAGCCAACCAAACCTACCCACCGCTGTTTTCATCGTCAGGCAATGTGTTTGTCCTACCCGACCCAACCGACGGGTCGCTCACTGACGAATACTCCGGCACACAGTGGTTTTTACGCATTCGTTTTGCAGATGGCACCACTCAAGATGCCTTTATCGCCGAGGGCCCTGTCACCGACACCTCCCTGCGCTTGTTTGCCGTCAACGTTGCGTTGGCAGACGCGCCCGTGGGCGCCGATCTATACTTCGCAAACGCCCCCTGGCCCGACCTCAACCGCAGCGAAGCAACGAAGGTCCACACCCTCGATTTTACCGTACCTGACGACCTTCCCGCGGTGCAGGTTGCAGGAGAGGACCGGCTGGGAAATGTGTCTTTGGACGTTTCGGACTGGTGTACTCCCGATGTCGACTGCACGGGCCATGTGGCGACGAGCACATGGCGCGAAGACAGGGGCCAGCGGTCCTTTTCCGACCTCCCGCCTATTTCTTGCGGTACACCGGACGACGTCACGGCTTTCACCGTTGCCGCAACCCATTCAGACGGAAGCACGGCAACCGTCACGCTCCATGGCCAGCGCGTGTTGTCCGATGGAGACACCACCCTGGCCGTTCCCCTCAACGACCACACACCCTGGATAGACCGTCCCGACCTCGAACAATCGGTTCGGGTCTGGATACCGTACGATGAGAATGCAAGCATAGCGGCCGGTCAATATACCGCATCCTACCCTCTTTCTCTTTATTTTGACGACGTTCTGGAAGGCAGCATCCAAGTCAACATTCAGTTGGAGGTTCTGGAGCAAACCGCCGCCGACGTCTCTGCGGGCTATCTACACCCGGATGGCGTGACCCTGGCCGATTCCTCCGTCTACTACTTGGTTCGCGACCCCTCTATGGGCCCAACCACCCGTGTATGGTGGGACGATGGCGTTCCGGGTGGCACGATTCTTTCAACCACTGTGGTCGACACCGCCACCGGTGCAGTCACAACTCTTTATTTGGAGGCGTGGAAACGCGCATGTGGCACCGACTGGGACCTCAACACCGGCCAAAGCGCGGGCTGGGGATGCACGCACCAAGCCTACCTGGAGCCAGCGGAAGGGAGAAACACGCACTTGGAATCGGGCCATTCGTACCAGTCTCCCGGCTCACGCCCTCTGGTTCTCGAAGCCCGTCGCTGGCACGACCCCGGTGGGCAAACCTTGCTGGCCACCTACGCCCTCCAGCTTGCATACAGGCACCCGTAGTGGATGTTTTCGATATCGGTTGGCGTCGCGCATCCCGGCTGCGAAGCGTTCGGCACCGATATTTCTCCTCAATCCAACGGTTGTTGGTGCTTGCGGCAACCGCATGGATTGCCTGCTGGGCATGTGCCCCGCCTACTTCTTTGCCAGCACCGGTTCCATTGGCAAAGGGCGACGGGTTTGAGCTGGGAGGAGGCGCTACGGGTGGGCTCCTGTTTGAAAAGGACTGCCGAACCACCCGCGACGAGAGTGGGGCCACAGTCAGCTACACCTGCGACCCTGTGCTCGGTGGAACCGGCGACATCCAACAATGGGGAATGGTGGCCGTCAACGACCGCCGGACACTCGGCTGGGTCGTCAATGGTGGTCTTGGCTCCCGCACCTACAATGGAGACCCAGGGGTCTCCGCTGGGTTTGTCACTCGTCTTGACCTCGCTGAAGCTCCCCATCGCCTCATCGGCGTTCAGGCGGAGCTGGGCTGGCTGTGGGTGTCCGTAGGCGCACCGGTGTCGTTTCAAGTTCGAGACGATATCTGGGTATACACGCACCCTTCGATTGGACTGCGGAATCCCGGCTATCTCCGACTTCCATTTGGAGTTGGCGTCGGGCTCAATGAGCGCCTTCGCCTGGATATCGAGGCCGGCGCCTCGGCACCTTTCGAGGATGCTATCGCCACCAGCTAGGTGCACCCGTATTTGGCAGTCGGACTCGCGGCTCGGCCTTCACCCTCGCCTTCGCAGCCCCGATAAGCAGACACCGTCCCGTCCTCGCCGCGTAGCGTTCGCCGCGCCGGTTTCCGCGTTCATCGGCACAAGGTACACTTCGGATTCAACCGATGGAGCGATCCGTGATTGTCGAGTCAAAATTGTCCTACCGCATCACGCGGATGCTGACACTCGGAACCGCATCTTGGATAGCGTTCTGGGCCTGCGCTCCTCCTGCGACCCTCCCCGCACCGATTCCGTTGGGTCGAAACGACGGCGTAGAACTCGGCATCGGCGCCGCGTCGAGCTTCGTTTCACGCCAGGACTGCCGCTACGACAACGGTCCCGTTGACACAGCCAATCTGTCGGAACCGGTCTGCGAGGTCAATCCCCATGTCCTTCCCGACATGCTGCACTGGGGCCTTTTCGGCGTAACCGACCAAGTGGCGTTGGGCTGGCGCACGAGCATCGGCGCAGGTACGCCAGGCATTGCCGCGGGCGCCGTCGCACGTTGGGACTGGACCGAGGGCGCGAACAGCCTCGTAGGACCACAGCTCGAAGTGGGCATCGCATGGGCATCCTTGTCGTTCCCCGTTTCTTACCAAGTCAAGGAGCGAATGTGGGTCTACACCCAACCCTCCGTAGGTTTGCGCCAAAACGGCACCGCAACGCTTCCCATCGGCCTCGGTCTCCCGCTCGGCCGTCGGCTGCGCCTGGACATCGAAGGAGGCATCGCGGGCCCCTTTCGACCCGACGCGCTTTCCGTATTTGACTCCTACGGAAGCTACCGGACATGGGCTTCCGCGGGCATCGCGTTTCGACCCAAGTCGCAGGCACCATGAAACCTATCTTGTGGTCGATAGGTGGACTTGACATTCCGGCATATGCTGTGTTTGTATTGCTTGGAATGTTCTTTGCATCTAACATTCGTCGCGTTGAGATGAAGCGAATTGGGCAAACCCAACTACCAGGGATGCAGTGGGTGTCCGTCGGCGCGTTGGTGGGCGCGGTGTTCGGAAGCAAGCTGGGCATGTTGCTCTTCGAGTCGGCGGATTCGTGGCACGAACACCTTCGCCGCGCCTTGTCCTTCGACTTCTCGGGCCGAACCGTTGTGGGGGGCCTGATTGGTGGCTACCTCGGTGTCGAGGCCACAAAGCGATGGGTGGGCATTCAACAGTCCACCGGAGATGGCTGGGCCGTCGCGTTGCCGGTCGCCCAGGGCATCGGTCGAATCGGTTGTTTCTTCCATGGGTGCTGCTATGGCGCCGCGTGGAGTGGCCCATGGGCAGTGCAGATGAACGGTGTGATGCGCCATCCCGCACAGCTCTACGAATCAGCCGCCGACCTTCTGCTCGCGGCTTGGTTGTGGCGACGTCGGGAACATCGACGCCCTGCTGGCGACCTCTTCCGACTGTACTTGGTCGGCTACGCAGCGATTCGTGTTGCGACAGAGTGCGTACGGGGCGATGCTGGGCGTTGGGTAGGTCCGTTGACCGCCGTGCAATGCGTATGTGTGGTTGCTTTGGTCCATTTCGTGCGACTCTTGAGACGGTCGTCGAAGGAGTTTGCGGGCGCCGAATCCTGACCGCGGAATGACGTTCGAGATCCGAAGCGTCCTCGAATGTTTCCCGTGAAACAAAGCCCCACAAGTACCATAAATACGCTGTTTTCACTAACTCCGATGGTAATCATCCCAAGGGCGCAACTCTCCCCCCAAGCGGTCCAAAGCATCCTATTCATCATGGTTATAGACACTCCCGATGCTGTACGGATCGATGGCGAAGCGGGTGGGAGAATTGTGGCACGACGATGGCACGTCCGGGATCTTTCGGTGTCATTCATTCGCGGACCTCGCCTCGGCGCAAGGCGTCGAGTACAACGCGCTCCACTCGTAGAAGGTCCGCCACGATACCGGTTCGCCGGAGGTTCGCCCGGACTTGGGAGCCGAGGTTCGGTTCCTTGCGAAACACCAGCAGAGGCACTCTGTGAACAAGCCGGTCCATCGTTCGGACCTTCCCCTCGCTACCCAGCAGGTCCCCCTTCGCACGTTTATCGACCTCCTGGCGCGCGAGCGCACGTTTATTGCTGTCCTTGCGCTCGGCTTTCTCGCCGCCGCCCTGAGCTACCCCTACGCCCAGGTTGCGATGTGGGTGGGATTCGCCTTCGCCGGCTACTCCGCGGTTGCAAACGACAGCATTCAGACCATCGGCACGTTCATTGCATCCAACAAAGAGCGTCCGTGGTGGCACTTGTGGCTGTTCATCGGTGGCATCTTTTTGGCCACGGTCACTTGGTCTTGGGTCAACTACGCCGGAGACGTGTCCTACGGGCGGTTGGCTTCCAAGGGCTTTGAGCAGACGCCTACCTCCTTTCCGTTCCTGCAAATCGCAGCGCCATTGTTCCTTTTGGTGCTGACCCGCTTGCGAATGCCTGTCTCCACTACGTTCTTGCTATTGTCGAGCTTTGCGGCCACCGGCGATAGCATCACAAGCGTGGTGACGAAGAGCGTCTCGGGGTACGGCATCGCGTTTGTGGTCGCAGTCGCGACTTGGGGATTGTTGGGACCCTGGATGAAGCGCTCCTTCACCGGTGAAGCCCACCCCTTCTGGCGCATCGCACAGTGGGGCAGCACCGCAGCCTTGTGGTCCGTTTGGCTCCAGCAAGATGCCGCCAATATCGCCGTCTACTTGCCACGCTCGTTGTCGGTGGGCGAGTTTGCCGCATTCGCGGGCACCATCTTCTTCGGACTCGGCCTCATGTTTTATATGGGTGGGGAACGAATCCAGGAAGTAGTCGACGAAAAGTCGGATGTAGTCGACGTTCGCGCCGCTACAATCATTGACCTCGTCTATGCTCTCATCCTCTATGTCTTCAAGGCACAAAGCCAGATTCCGATGTCTACCACCTGGGTATTTGTCGGCCTTCTCGGCGGTCGCGAGTTGGCGATGGCCCTTCGCGATGCGAGCACTCAAGAGCGCACCACCCGCCATGCCCTCAAGATGATGGGACGCGACCTCGCGTACGTCACCGTCGGCTTCATTGTGGCATTGATTCTCGCTGCGGGCATCAACCCCGTGGTTCGCGACGGCTTCTTCGGCTTCTAACCGCAACCACACGCGATACCGCGCTTCGCTCGGCCCATTGCTGAACGAAGCGTTTTTGCGTTTCCCCGCCTCTACACCAATGTACCAGCAACAATCCCCGCAGCCACCATGACGCTGACCCAGGCATTCGCACCGAAGAAAGCCGCGTTCATTCGGCGAAGGTCCCCCGGCTGCACCAACGACTGCTCCCAAACCAATACGCCCGCCACTGCGGCAATCGCCACAAAATACGGCCAGGACAGCGGAACCGTGAGAGGCAGGGCCAGCAAAGCGGCGACCGCTGCGCCATGCATTGCGCCAGAGAGCCGCAACGCGCCGACCTCCCCCAATCGCGCAGGAATGCTGTTGAGGCCCTTCGATACGTCGTATTCACGGTCCTGCAGCGCATACAACATGTCGAAGCCACCCACCCACGTCAAGATTGCGACACCCATGACGACAGGTGTTGCCGGCACCGCATCGGTAAGCGCAAGGTAGACGCACGAGGGGGACAAACCCAGCGCAAACCCAAGCCAGATGTGACAAAGCGCCGTAAAACGCTTGGTGAGCGAATAGCCCCACAACACCATCAAGACGAAGGGCGACGCCAACAACGCCGACCCGGAAAGGGCGGCCGCCGCGAGGACAAACACGGCCGCGCTGCCCAAGGTCATGCCCCAGGCCCACGAAAGGTCGAGACGCCCCGCCACCAACTCTCGATTCTCCGTCCGTGGATTTTCTGCGTCCACATGCCGGTCGACGATTCGATTGAAGCCCATCGCCGAAGTCCGGGCGCCCACCATAGCGACCAAAATCCAAAACCACTGCCCTGCGCCTACGGGATGGTCTTGGTGGACCAACCAAGCCGCCGCCAACGCGAACGGCAAGGCGAAGATGGTGTGGGACAGCTTGATATCCGCGGCAAACGCGCGGAGCTGCGCAGAAGCAACTGGGTTCATGTGAGCCACCGGCGCGGCCATCGAGTGCCGTCGAGCAAGCGTTCGAGAGGATGGGCGCTTTCGGGAAGGTCGACCAACAAAAGTCCAGGCCGGGCGCCAACCGAAATTTCCCCGCTTTCTTCTGCCAGCAATCGCGCCCCACCCACCGTCAAGGCAGACAGCCACACAATTGCGGGTACATCGGGAAACGAACGCCGCAAGAGGGCCAGCTCGGCCAACAAGTCGCCGTCCGGCACACTCGCGCGGGAGTCCGTGCCCACCGCGAGCGGGATGTTTCGCTGGACCATGCCCCGCACATCTGGCAAGCGTCCCGAAATGTGCAGATTGGAACGCGGACACAAAATGACCGTCGCTCCAGCCTCCGCAACAAGGTCGAGGTCGGCCGGCGTTGCGGCGACCAAATGGACCAAGCCGAGGCGAGGGCCCAATAGGCCCAGAGCTGCCAGCAACGAAACACCGGAAGGCGCCGTGCCCAACGCCGTCTCAAACGGATGAGAAGGAAGGCGCGCCGCCAAGGCACCATGAAACGCACGCCAAGGCCCTTCCCGGCGCGCCAATAGGGCGTGGTCCGCGGGGTCCTCGTCACAGTGAATGGTCGCCATTGGCCCTGCGGCGGTCAGCGCGGCGGTCAGCAGCTCCGGAGAACACGAAATGGGACTATGCGCCGTAACACGCTCTACGACGCCATTCGCGCCAGGTCCCACCGACGCCAACTGCGGCGCCCACCGCTCCGGCACGAGCCCTATCGCCTCGCGCTGCACGACGCCCCGAAGGCCCGCCGCCGCCAACGCCTCGGCCGTGCCCGCGCCATTCGCCGTGTCCACGCAAAAGGCAGCACCAAGAGCACGCAACGCACACGCACCACGAAATCGAGAGGCGGCAGACGCGGGCAATGCGGTCGCACCCAACGCCTGTACCCAAGCCGGGCTTCCTGTCCCCACCGCGCCCACCGGATGCGCGTGTTGTGCCAGTTCTATATGCGTGTGCGAATTGACCCACCCAGGCATCAAGAGCCCTGGCAACACCAGCTCACCCGGGCGCGCAACGTCAATCGCGACAATGCGCCCGTCTTCGCCAATTTCCAGCGCAACATGATGCTGTAGGCCATCCGGCAGCCATGCGTAGCGCACGGCAACACGCCAAGACTCCGTAATCATGCCGATTCAGACCGACGGGCGGTCAAGACGCCGCAACGGCTTGTGGGCATCGTCCGCAGTGGTCTCCGCGGCACCCACCACCACAAAGCGCTCATCGCGACGCACAGGCTGAAAGCCAGCCAATCGAATCAGGCGCTCCGCTTCTACAGAAGACATCGGCCATACGCCGTCTACCAGCTCGCCTGCATCGACATCGCTGACGGCACCGATGTCATCGGCACCACCCCGCAGCGCAAGCTGGGCCAGGCCGCGACCGTAAGATGCCCAGTCGGCCACGATGCAGGTGTCCGCAGGCATCACGAGACGAAGCCAAGCGGTAATACGCAGCCAGCGGGTCGCCGAGTTGTCGTAGGTGGACACTGCCGCATCCGGAGACGGGGTACCATGCGCCCGAATGGCCGTTACATCGTGCATTTCGCCCACGCGCGCGACCAAGTGGTCCCAGCTCTCGCCGTCGCCAAATCGCAGCTCCACACACCCCGAGGCGCCTTGGTTCCAGGCGGCCGCACCAACGCCATACGACGCGGACAAACCGCCGCGAACGCGCTCCCGACGCGCATTTGCAGCCAACATCAAGCTTGTAAGGGGCGTCTCCGCCAACAAACGAACCGACTCCTTCGGTTGGGGAGCGACACCAGCAACGGCGCGGTCGAGAATTCCCCGCAGGTCCGCCGAGATGGTGCGTCGAATCGCGCGCGGCGGTTGCGCCAATGTCCAAGTTTCCCGCAACGTCATGTTGGCGCTGTACGCCAAGCTCGCAAAGCGCCGCAGGCCCATAATGGCCGCGTCATCGAATGTATGCCGGATGTGTTGCGTCAAATAAGTCCGCATCTGCTCGTCCATGGTCGCAAGGTACGATGGGTCCGACAAATCGGCCACACCCTGCAAGCCTGCCGCCCGCAGGTGGTCGATGACGCGCGGGTCAACGTCGGCGCGTCCGGCCCACACCGCAAACACGAATGGGAGCCCCGTCCACGCCTTCCACTCGGCGGCAAGGTCCAAGCGAACCCCGAAACGTTCGTCAATCGAAAACGCAGCATCGCCGATAACCAGCGCGGCATCGGTGGGACCGGCCCCCGAAGCGGCTTCGCCCGGCTCTACGTCCACCAGCTTCACATCTGGGCGCAAGCGGGCTGCGAGTGGCCCTTTTGTGACCAACAAACGCGCCAGCAGCACACTTGTACGCGACACACCGTCTAGTCGAATGGATGTCCACGACTCCGGCGGCGTCTCGGCCACCAACAACACGGACTGCACCGCGCCATCGGCGCCAATACAAACATCGGGCACCACTCGCCAACCGCGCCCATCCGGTGGGCCATCATCGGACAACAGCGCGCCAACGGGGAGGAGCGCGATGTCTACCTCTCCTTCTTCCAACCAGCGCGCGACTTCCGTTGGATGGCCGCCGCGAAGGGTCACCCCTTGGAGGTGGCGCACCAGCGGCTCTGCATTGCTATACGCAACCCAACCGACCCGAGCCGGAACCGGACACGGCGCAAGCGGAGCAGGAGGGTCGTCGCGCCGCAGCGTGTTGTAGAGGGTGTCGCGCTCAACGGGCACGCGGCCGGCATGTTCAATGAAGCGCACAAGGTCGGCGCGGGACAACCCTTGGGGTGTCTCCGCACCCGCCATATGGTAGATGTGCTCTTCGCGAACGGTGCCGTCGAGGTCGCTTGCACCAAACCAGAGCGCAGTTTGCGCCTCATGCGTGCCCAACATTGGCCAATAGGCCTTTACATGGGGAATGTTGTCGAGCAGCAAACGCGAAACCGCTATCGTGCGCAGGCTTTCGTAGCCCGTGGGACTCGCCAACCGCGCAAGACGGTTGTTGTCATTGTGGAAGCGCAGCGGAATAAAGACCTGGAAATGACCGCCACGATGGTTGGGGTCCGTCGCCCCGGCGCGCAAGGACTCGTCTTGGAGGTCGCGCAGCCGCAAAAGGTGGTCCACCCGCTCTTCCACCGTCTCGATGCTTCCAAACAGCATCGTGCAGTTGGTGAACATGCCCTGCCGATGGGCTTCGCGGTGAATCGCGAGCCAGCCGTCCGCATCGACCTTGTCGTCACACAGCTTCTTGCGCGCCCGCGGATGGAAAATCTCGGCGCCCCCCCCTGGCAACGAATCGAGGCCGGCGGACCGCATGAGCCGCAACACTTCGTCGACCGGAATGTCGTACTTCTCCGAGTAGTACTGGATTTCGACCGCCGTGAAGCCTTTGACGTGAATGTCGGGCCGGTGGGCCTTGATAGCCAGAATCAGCTCAAGATAATAATAAAACGGGAGGTCAGGATTGAGCCCATTGACGATGTGAACTTCGGTGACCAGGGTGTTGTCGAGCACTCGAATCCGCTTGAGGGCGTCTTCGTAGGACATGGTCCAAGCCTGGGGGTCCCCCGTCTTCAACCGCGCAAAGCTACAAAACACGCAGCTTGCTTCACACACGTTTGTGGCGTTGACGTGTACGTTTCGGTTGAACCAGCACACGTCACCGTGCAGGCGCTCCCGCACATCGTTCGCGAGCGCGCCCACCTCCGCTACGTTGGGGTGGCGAAACAAACGAACGCCATCTTCAAAAGACAGACGGGTTCCCGCCCGCACTTTCTCGGCAATGTCTTCGAGAGAGCTCATCCGATTTCTCCTTTGGAGAACGCCGTAGGACCGCGAGCCTCGGGTCCTGGCCGACCTGCCCAACGCTTCATCAAGCCGTTCTCGACACCCATTTGGTCGAGCGTCCGCGCCACAACCGTATCGAGAAGGGCATCCAAACTTTGCGGGCGGCTATAAAACGAAGGCGATGCGGGCATAATCGTCGCGCCGGCTTCTGCAAGTATGGTCAAGTTTCGCAAGTGAATCAGAGAAAGTGGCGTTTCACGCACAACCAAAACCAAGGGGCGGCGCTCCTTCAGCATGACATCTGCCGCACGCCCGACGAGGTCTGCGCTGACGCCGTGCGCGATTCGGCCGACTTGCCCGGCTGAACACGGGACAATGCACATTGCGTCAAAGCGCGCAGATCCCGACGCAAACGGCGCGGTCATGTCGCCGGGCGAATACAGGGGGAGCCCGTATTCTGCGGGATCTGTGCCGACTTCGTCCGCCCAGTTGAGGCGTCCAAACTTGGTGAACACAACGTGAGCTTCGATTCCCGCATCACGCCCAATGCCCGCAAAAAAGTCGAGCATTCGGCGCGCATACGGCGCACCAGAAGCGCCAGAAACACCGACGACTACCTTCATCGCGCGCTCCGTGTGCCACTTACGATATCCGCAACCGGAGGAAACATGCCCTCGCAGCGAACATCTTCGAATCCGCGCGCGACCATTGCATCCGCAAAGGCCTCTCGCGTTTGAAAGGCATCGATGGAACCCGCGAGATACGCGTAAGCATCACCAAAACCGCTGACCCAGCCCCCCAGGACCGGCATGACGAAGCGATTGTAGCTGCCTTGCAAAAGCCGACTGGACCACGATGTAGGCTTGAAGAACTCCAAAACCACCATCCGGCCGCCGGGTCGAAGCACCCGCGCACATTCGTCGATTGCACGCTCCACTTCTGGAACATTACGCAACCCAAAGCCCGCGATGATGCCATCCACCGACGCATCGGGAAGCGGCATCGCTCGCGCATCTGCGGTGATGAGGTGCACGGGCGCATTGGGCGGCAGCTTGGGGGCACCCGCTGCCAACATTTGCGCCGCAAAGTCGAGCGCTTGTACTTCCGATGCGCCGGCTTGTAGCAACATCACCGTCAAATCGAGGGTTCCCGCGCAGAGGTCGAGCACTTGCCCCTTCGCGCCATGGTTGAGCCGCGCGATGGCCTTGCGCCGCCAGCCTTGGTCGAGGCCCATGCTGATGATGCGATTGGCGCGGTCGTAGGTGGGCGCGAGCGTATCGAACATCTCGCGCACCTGGGGTGCACGGTCCAAATCCCCCGCGATGGGTGCCATTCGTTCAGACATCAGCGTACTCGTTCGACAAGATGATGCGCCAGACCTTCGAGGGCATCCCGGTACGTCGACGCGACAACAGCGTCGCGCAAGGCACGAATCCCCTCATCGACCCGCGCATGGGCGACCGCGAGGGCGCGCGCCGGCGCCCCCGTTGCGACCACCCGTTGCACCAATGCCGCGACATTTTCTTCGGTTTCATCCAAATAGCTGATGTCGTCGGCAAGACTGGGGTCGCGCTCCATCGCGAACAAGAGCGGCAAGGTGCACTTGCGCTCCACAAGGTCGCGCCCCGGAAGCTTGCCGGTAACCGCGGCATCTCCCACATAATCGAGCACGTCGTCGGTAATCTGAAACGCGATGCCAACCGCACGACCGAAGGCCACGAGCCCCGGAATGGCCGCCGTCTGGCCGGCCGCCAACGCACCCGCCGACACACACCACGCGATGAGCGCGGCTGATTTTCGCTCAATAATGTCAAAATAGATTGGCAAGGGAAGGTTGAGGTCCTGCTTGTGGAGAAGTTGGAGCACTTCCCCCTCGCTCATCTCGGCAACCACGCGTGACAACTCCAAGACCGCGGCGGCGCCCCCTTCTTCCGCCGCGACCTGCACCGAGCGCGCCAAGCAAACATCGCCTGTGAGAATTACCCCGGCATTTCCGTGAAGAATATGGGCAGATGGCCGACCACGCCGCTCATCTGCGCAGTCCACCACGTCGTCGTGGAGCAGCGAGCCCAAATGCAGCAGCTCTCCTGCACACATCAACCGCGACACATCGCCCGTTGTGCCAACGGCGCGCGCACCCAAGCCCGTAAGCAGCGGCCGCAGGCGCTTGCCGCCGGACTCGGCGAGATACCGACCAATTTCCGCCACCGCGGGAACACTCGAACCCAAACATGCCCGCAGGTGCGCTTCCGAATGCCGGAGGTCGTCGGTCATCAATGCGACCGCACGAACCAACGGGGACACCGGCGCTGGGCTGCGCTGGGCATGTAGACCGGCTGGGCGTTGGCGTGGGACCCACACTTCCATCGCTGGCCTCGCGGAAGTCGGGGTGTGGGCCGGAACCCCACCTGACTTCGACAGCTTCAATGCACATTGAAATCGTTGAGCAAACGGCATAACGACAGGAGGACATCTGGGCCAAGGCGAATTTCTACACCGACCCCTTGGAGGCGGCATGCAAATCGACGAAAAGCACATGGACACCGTGCCAGTGCCCCCCGCAGCCGATCCCCATACGCGGGAAGCAGTCCTCCTTGTCGCGGACACCATCGGCGAAATCATGGGTTTTTGGAACTTCAAGCCGTCGATGGGACGGGTGTGGACCATCTTGTACCTGTCGCCGGAGCCCCTGGCGGCCGACGAAATCGTCGAGCATGCCGAGCTTTCCGCTGGAAGCGTCTCCATGACCCTCCAAGAGCTTCTCCAATGGGGCGTCGTACGCAAAGCATGGCGTGCAGGAAATCGCCGTCGTCTCTACGAAGCAGAGACAGACATTGTCTCTTTGGTGACCCGCGTGTTTCGCGAACGCGAGCTTCGCCTGATCGAAGACGCTGTCAAACGCCTCGAACGCGCGTCGTCCCTCTTGCAACGAACAGCATCGTCCCAAGAAAATGAATTTTTGTTGCGACGAGTCGACAACCTCTTGCGCTTGGCCCGTGCAGGTCACATGGTCGTCGACCGCTTTGCGGGCGGTGGACTGCTCGACCTCCAGACCCTTCGGGGCGCGCTACAACGCGCACAATGACTTTATCTTGGGCCATCCCCCGCGTGCGCGCGATGGGTCTTCCACGCCGGAACGGGCCGCGACCGACACAGCCCATGGCCGGGCCCGCGTTGCCGCGCAAAGCACCGGCTTGGCAGGACTTGTCACGATTGTTTGACGCGACGAAACACCCGTGTGACTCTCCCGCGCTTCCACTGACAAGATCGAGCGGTCGGAGGTGTCGGCTGGTGCCCCATCGTGATACAGACCCCTCCCGGGAGTTTGTTCCCGATCCCAGGCTCCGCCAGCACCGACGGGCGCCGGGTCCTCCAAATCCGTTTTGTGTTTTTCACCCTCGCGCCCCAGTTCGGAACTCCCGCCCCGTCGCGCGTGTGGTGCAAAGCTCGCCCTCCCGTCCCCATTCAGCACTGCCGAGAGTCTCATGAGCCGCTTCTCTCCTCGCATCCTCCTGTTCGCCGCTGCCGCCGCCCTGGGTGTGTCCGGCTGCGGCTCCGAGCCAACCCTCAACGGAAAGGTCACCGACGTTTGGGACAACCCCATCCCCAACGCCACCATCACCATCGAAGGTGTTGCCGACCAGCCCCACACCAATGAGACCGGCGTCTTCGAGATGCCCATGCTCAAAGGCAAGACCCGCATCAAGGCGGGTGCCGATGGCTTCGTCCACGTTCAGGAAACATTCGTGTTTCCCGAAGGCGAAGGCTCCAACGTCGCGATGCCCAACGTCGCCCTGACCTTGTACCCCACGCCTCCGAACGCCGGTCTGTTCCTGGTCAACCAGAACAAATACGCCGAGCTGGAAGGCCAAACCATCGACACCATCGGCACCGAGCTTCACGCCTACACCGGCATTGAAGACCCCGGCAAGGTCAAGTCGACCGTCGCTGGAAAGCAGCGCTTGGTCTACCGCGTTGCGCTCGAGCCCAACGAAATCGCGCGAATGGGTCTTGAACTCCACCGCCTCGAATTCGTGCAGGACACCACGGTGGCGGGCGCAATGGGTGAGGCCAACGTCAAGGTGAACCGCTTCATCGCCAAGGAGCCGGTTGAGTTCGACCTCAAGCAGCTTGCCAGCGACGACTGCTACCTCATCGTGACCCGCAACAAGCTCGATCCCGGCTACTACGCCTTCCACACCGAAGGCTTGTTGACCAGCCGCGACGTAGACGCGTTGGACAAGACACCGGAAGAACTCCGCAAGGCGTATACCTTCCAAATCAAATAGGTTGCGCCGTTCGATGGCTGCCGGTTGGATTAGAGCAATCCGTTCCTCCATCCTACCGGAATCGGCACACCTGTTTCGACCACCCACCCACGGTTGGTGCCGCAAAGGGATGTCCGAGAGCCCCCAGAGGTCAGTTTGGGCGACCAGCCATTGAGTACCCTCGTCACCCTCATGGGGGCCGCGCTTGCGGTCCTTGTGGGGGTGCTCGTGGTCTTGCGGGTAGTGGTGAGTCGGGCCACCGAACGTTGGGCACGCGACCACTGGGAATCCCATGCACGGGAGATTCTCGAAGTAGAGCAGGTGGCCGCTGAGGTTGTCGCGGAAGACGAAAAGGCAGAAGCCGAAGCGTCGCCCATCGAAAACTTGCTGTCTGAGCCTGTTTCCGAAGGACCGCCCGACGAAGACCCCTCCGACCGTCGCAAGCGGGAGCGCCAAGAGCGTGCAGCGCGTATCCGCGACCGCATCCGCCAACGTCGAATTGGCGAGCGGCTGCTCGGCGATGGCCCCAGCGAAGCGCCCGCAACCTACGGCGGTCGGCCCGCCGCCATCGACAACGCCGCCGCGCCACCCGCGCCCAGCATGCCCATGGGTCGCGCCCGCGGAATGGCGGCGTGGGGAGCCGCACCGGCCACACCAGCGGCCCCCGAGACGCCCCGTGGCATTGGCTTGGCAGGCGATGCGCCGCCGCCTCCCGAGGACGTAGAGGCCGCCATTCGGCCCGAGCCGCCACGTCCTGCGCCCGCCCCCCCGGCCGCGGCGCCAACCCAAACGTCCCCCAATGCCGGGATTGCGCCACGCCCGGCGCCGCCGCCCAAGCCCGAAGTGGACGGCCCCGCGACCGTGCCCTCGTCGCCTCCTGCGCCACAGCCGCCGCCCAAAAAGCCAGCGTCGTACAGCAAGCCCCCCGACCCACGCACCCTTCCGCCCGAACTCATCGCAAACATCAAAGAGTTGGTCGCAAACGGCCGCGTGATTCTCGCAAACAAGGCCTATCGCGAAGCAACAGGCACGAGCTTCCGCGATGCCGAGGCCGAGGTAAAGCGCATTATGGCAATGCCCTAAGCAGGCGACGGTCCCCCCCAATATCGCCCGCCAAACTGTAATATACTACAACTTGAAAAATCAACAAGTGCGGCAAGGCTCAGCCCACGTTCGCCGGGTCCACGTCCGCCAACAAACGCCGGTACAAGGCCAACAAAGCTGTAGCAGCGGCGAAGATTTGGATTCGGTTGCGGTCGCCTGGCAAGCGCACTTGCAGGTGCTCGGTGCCATCCGGTCCTGAAACAGCGAAATGCACTGTCCCGACGGGCTTCTCCGCAGAACCGCCGCCGGGTCCAGCGATTCCCGTAACGCCGATTCCCCACGTAGTTCCGGCGCGTTCCCGAATGCCCTCGGCGAGCTGCCGCGCGACGGGCTCGGAAACCGCACCGTATTCGGCAAGAGTCGCCTCGGAGACACCACAACAGCGCACCTTTGCTGCGTTGGAATACACCACCGCACCTTCGATGAGATACCGGCTGGCTCCTGCAATCTCACCAAGCCAAGCTGCGGTGCGCCCCGCTGTGCAGCTCTCCGCCAAAGCGACGGTGTGCCCCCGCTCGGCAAGCATATTCCCCACCACCTCGGCGAGGTCTCCCGAATCCACGCCAAACGCGCGCCAACCAACCCGCCGCCGCACCTCGGCGACCGCGTCGTCCACCGTCTGCGCGGGTGTAGCAGGATGGAATCGCAACTTGATTTGGTTTTCGGGCATTCGCGTGCGAAACCCGATTTGCATTCCCGGCACCTCAAGGTCGGCCAAGCACATTTCGAGGTCACTCTCCCCGACACCGACCACCCGCACAATCTTCTGAATCGGTGCCACCAGCGAAAATTCGCACAAAATCGCGGGAAGAATGGTGTTGTCCATCAGCGCCTTCATCTCACGCGGCACGCCCGGCATGAAATACATCCGGCAACCATGGACCTTGACCGAAAAGGCGGGCGCCGTGCCCCAACGATTCTCCACAACCTCTGCGCCAACGGGCAAAACCGCCTGCTTGCGGTTGACCTCCGGCATGACCCGATTGAACGCACGGTAGCGCGCTTCAACCTGCGCCATCGCCTCCTCGTTCAACGCGAGGGGCATCGAAAAGGCGCGAGACACAGCCTCGGCGGTCAAGTCGTCCCGCGTGGGTCCAAGACCGCCGGTGCTCAACACCAGCGGAACGCGCCCGGAAGCATCCAAAAGCACCTCGATGAGCTGGTCGAGCTCGTCAGGCACCGTCACCACACGGTGAACTTCTAGCCCGAGCGGGAAGAGGCGCTCCGCCAGCCAATTGCTGTTTGTATCGACGGTTTGCCCCGTTGTGAGCTCATTGCCTTGGGCCAACAAAATGACTTTCATAGATGCACCTCAACCATGCCGCCGGTCTAACGGCCTTGCGGTGGTAGGAAACATCGTTCCGCAAGAACCCTTCAAACCAACGCGTTTGTCGAGGGTCACCAGTCGAATATCCGAAACCCACGTCCTTCGCTCTCGTCTCTACGCGTCGCCGTCCCTTCGCGGAACCATGACCCGGTGCTGCCAAGGCAAGGCCAAAGGCCCGTCGCCACCAGCCCCTACGGCGACCAATAAGGTTCCCGCTTCATAGCGCGTGGGGTCAGGCACCCCCAAGCTCACTTGGGTGCGTGGAATGACCACAACCCCGTGGTCCGTGGCCCGTCCAACCTCTCGATGCAGTGGATTTGCAGCCATCACAGCGTCCTTGATGAGTCGACGTGCGATGACTTCAGGGTCACTTTGAATGAGCTTTAGGAGCAAATCGGAATCGGAGCATGCGCGAAACCGCTCATACAGCGGCTTTTTCCCTTCCTTCCACGCAACAGAGCGCAGCAACGCATCGACGGCTTGCGGCAAATCGTCTACGGTTGCATCCGTGGTTTGCTGAAATGCACCCAACGCATCCAGCAAGTGTGACCGCAACACACGACGCGTTGCCGTTTGGTGAGACACCGCTTCTGCACGACACACTGCGTTGAGCAATCCCTGAGGGAGCAACGCATAAAGGGACAACAAGCGGTCACGGAGAGCCATCGCATCTGTATGTTGGAGGTGCATTGTCAGTCGTTCCAACACACTCCAGAGGTCCAAATCGTCGGACCAATCCTCGGGAATACCAAACTGATGCCCATGCAACCAGTTTGCAACCTGCGTTGCGATGCTGATGTTCACCCCCGGAATGTGGCCGTGCCCAAAGCCATACAAATACAAAAGTTTCCGCCGTCGTTTCGTCGCAGTCAGTCGACGGTATGCGTCTTGAATGACGGCCGGTTGAATGTCGGGGTAAACCAATACAACTTCCGTGCCCGGCACTGCGTTGGGATACGTCTCATATGCAATCCAGTCTGGCAAACCATGCGTATGAAACACCTCTCCTACCAAATTGGTGGACAATGCCCAAGGAATCGCCGCTGCGGGCAAGTCTGTGCCCAGCAACCACGCAAGCTTGAGACGCGCCGATGGATGGGAGAGGCTACGATGGACCAAGCCAACAGGAAGGCCCGCCACCGCATCGGAGAGACCCTCAAACACCATCCGGCTACCAATGGCAATGGGCACGTCCGCTTCCGCCATTCGCACAATCGAAGCCAAGAGCGCGGGCCATGCCCGGGAAGCGCGAAAGTTCCCTTGGAGGACCACGCCACGGCGTCGTGGGGGGTCGAGCGGAGCACACAAGCGCTGCTCCAAGTCGAGGAGCACGTCGGCGGGCGTGAACGGGTCAAGCACCAAATGCTCGACGGCTCCCAGCCAATGGCTACGCCGGAGATGAATAGGCGACGCAGAGTCGCGGAGTTGGTGAAGGAACGCGAGGTCGAGCTTGAGGGTCGCCCCTTTCCCGGTCACTTGCCCAATGGGCGCCGGAAAACTATGAAAATAGCGGCCACGACGGTCGGGTCGCGTTTCAACCTTCGTCAGTCTGCTCGCCAGATGTACGTCCTGGCCAATCACCACAAACACGCCAGGAGGCAGGACTTGCTCTTCGCCGGGACCCGCGAGCGCGATTGCGCGGACCAAGTTGGGAAACGCGTCCGAGTCGGCTTGGTCCGGCGTCGAATGGGCTCCGGTAAAAACAATCGGGAGCCGCAAGCGTGCAGACGCCATTTCGAGCGCGAGCAGCAAGCTCGTAACTGCCATCGTATCGGTGCCATGGGTAATCACAATGCCGGCGGCACGCGCGCGATGGGGCAGTCGGTCCAACGCAGCGTGGCGCTTTAGGACTTCGGCGCGCACAGTGTCAATGATGCGGGTCCACGCCCATGCTCCCATATTGCTGCTGTCCGGCGGTCGGTCGAAGGGGGACACAAGGTCAATCGACACCCGCCGGGGCAAGGCCGCGGTCACCGCATCGAGACTGCGCGACACCATGTCGTCTGGGCGGGCCCCCTGTGCGCCGGACATATTGATGGTGCCGCCACAATTGACGATGGTGACGCAGTCTACGACCTGCGCATCTTCAGCATGTCCACCACGAGAGACAGACATTCGGTCCTCCAACGAAACGGCAGTCTACACACTCCCCGCCACCGGTTACCCCGCCCCATGCACCCAACCGGCCCCCGCCTTGCTTCCCAAGCTGCACCGAACCGATGGTCCGAGGCGCAGGAACAGCTGCGTGCCCAGGCGCCCGATTGGGCTCGCCTTGCACCCCAACTTCATGTTCGCGTGGGAAGCAGAGCGGCGCGTGTGGCGGATGCCTTGCACGCAGGGCGCTCTCCCGCGGCGTGTGTGCAGGATGTCTTGCCGCTGGGCCCCCGTCTTGCGCTCGACCTCGTGGTGCCTGTGGAGGGGGAGCTGGTGGCCGCCGCGCCCCTTGTCCGGGCGTATGGCATGCCCGTCAATGCTGGCTTTGCAGTTGCCCTCCGCGACCCTCGCAGATGGCTGCGACCCGGTAGCGGCGGAGATCCAGGCACCGTTCATCGGCACCCGTTTCCTGGGATGGCTGGCGTCGTTGCCATCGATATTCACGACACCAATCAGCTCACGGCCCTCTTGGTACCATCGGCCACGTTGGGCCTGGGCACGGGCCTTCTGGCGCTGCCCTTGTCTCCCGCACAGCTATTGGTCTGCGCAGAGCAGGACCTCGACGCCATTCGCTGCTTGCTCGCGTTGGCCGAAGGTGCCCGCGACCGCGATGACGTCGTGTGCGTCGAGCTTCATGCACGAACCGACGCTCCGACGGGCGCTTTTGCCTGGACGCCCTGGCGACCCGGCGCTGCGGCTTCCCTCGGCAGATGGGCCCACCGGATTTCGCTCCTACAGGACGTTTTGGACGACAAACGGACCTTGCAGGCATGGCAGGCCCACCAGCCCGCGGTTGTGGTTTCACCGCTTCGGCTCGCGCAAGACCCCCAAGCTGCGGGCGGCTGGGTGAGTGTCGCCCACTGGCCGCGCAGTACGACAAGTCTTCCGGCGGCCGATTGCTTTGATGTAGATGGCCCCGACGCGACCACCTACCGCGTTTGGGGCGACAGTATTTTGCAGGTTCTTCATCGCTGCACAACGCCCGTTGCCGGAAGCTGGCCCCCGCGCTTCCTCACCCACGGTGCATGCCCCGATGATGCGTGGGCCCAAATCCGCACCGAAGGACAACGGGTATCTCGACCTTGAGCGCACAAACGCTCGTTCGATTGCGCATCAAGGACGAGTAGACAGCATCGCGGGCTTTCGAAAAAGGCGATGCACGGCGTCGCGTCCAAATGCCCATTGCCAACACTGTTTTGCCTACATTCGGCGCGTCTGCGGTTGGGTATTTGTCCCCAATGATTGGGGTTTGTTCGTTACGACCAGTTGACCCCGGCGTTCTTCTGCTGGATCGGACGAGCAGTTTGCATGACACACGTTACATAACATCTGCAACAAAATAGAACAGGATCTTTGTTTCTCTGCTCACAAAAACAGTGGACAAGAAACCAGTATTTCGATACAACTGTGGCACCCCAACGGACCCCCTCGGTCCACGCTCCGTGCCCCGGCCCGCCTTGCGGCGAACCCGCACCGGGGCTTCCTTCTTGTTTGCGGAAGCAATCGCCGCAAGGCTGCGCTTCTGGCATACGGTGCCGCCGCTGGTGGAGGCCGAGCAAGCAGGAGCGGAGGGGGGGGCCGGAGCCTGCGCTGCGCATCGCTCCGACGGTCTTCCTCGCTCTTTGATAGCCCAAACGTTCCCTTTTACCGACGCACCCAGATGTCCATGTAGGCACCACCGGGGTTGTCCCCAATTGTGCACGAGGAGATACCTTCGAGGGTTCCAACCCGAATGGTGTCTGTACTTTGGGTTCGCGCAATAATCCAATCGTAGCCACCAATATAGGTCGTGGCAGCGGTGTAGTCGGTAACCGCCATTCCACAAATCGAACTACCCCAATTGAGCGCGACACCCCACGCTTCGGAGCCGAACTGCATCCCAATGTTGTTGCAGCCGGTCAAGGATGATGGGTAGGTGCAATGCGCGTGAACGGAGCCCGAGTTGTAGGTGAACAACGCCTCGTTCCACGAAAACCGTTCGGTGTTGTAGTAGGTTCCATCTACGCCAGTTCCATAAACATACGCACCCGAACGTACGAGGGTCCAGCCGCCCCCATCGGTGGTCATGTCGCATGTATAGGTTCCGACATCCAATACATAGCTGCCATCACTCGCGGAGGGGTCGCTCGCGAGGACCTCGGCGCAGTCCTCGGCGGGACACGAGGCGCCGCGTCCGAGCACCCCTTCGTCTGCGGTGCCGTCGCAGTCGTTGTCAACACCATCACACAGTTCCGCTGCGCCAGGGTACACGCTCCCAGCCCCGTCATTGCAGTCGGTCGACGTGCTGACGTATCCCGAAGGCGCGACGCAAGAGCCGATGGTGGTCGCCGTGCCGCCAAATCCGTCGCCATCGGTGTCCGCGTACCAGAGGGTAGTACCTGATACATCGGCATCGTCGTCGTCGGTGTCTCCGTCACAATCATCGTCGATGCCGTTGCAAATCTCGCTCGCGTCGGGATTGACGTCTGCGTCGCTATCGTCACAGTCGGTGTCGTCATCGGTGTAGCCGGAGGGCGCATTGCAGCCCCACGTCACCGCGGCCGGGTCACCATACCCATCCAAGTCAAGGTCCGCGTACCAAGGGTCGGTTCCGGTCACTCCGGTGTCGGCATCGTCAATCGCACCATCGCAGTCGTCGTCGACAAAGTTGCAGACCTCGGTCGCACCCGGATGGATTGCGCTATCGCCATCGTCGCAATCCGAAGCGGAGGCAACATACCCGGTGGGCGCCGAGCACCCGAGGACGGATGTGCCTGCGCCACCCGCGCCGTCGGCGTCCGCATCGAGGTACCACCGCGCTGCGTCGACCGCATCACTTTCGTCGACTACACCGTCGCAATCGTCATCTTCACCGTCGCATGTCTCCGCAGCGCCCGGGAAGGTCGAAGCAGACGCATCGTCACAGTCCAAGGTTCCCGGTACAACAAAGCCCACGGGCTGCGCGCACGCACGAACGGTGATGGCAGTACCAAACCCGTCTCCGTCTCCATCCGTTGCCCACATCGTCGCATCCACGGCATCCGACTCATCCACCAACCCGTCACAGTCGTCGTCGACGGTGTTGCATTGCTCAGTAGAATCTGGATTTATCGCCGCGGAGGCGTCGTCGCAGTCGCCAGGGTCTTCTGCGTAGCCAGGCGGAACGTGGCAGGCCTGGGTCACAGCGGAGAGGTCGCCCCAGCCGTCTCCATCCAGGTCGATATAATACGTACTGGTCTGCCCCTCGTCTACACGGCCATCACAGTTATTGTCGACCTCGTCGCAAACCTCGATGCCTTCTGGTGAAACCGAGGCTGCATCGTCGTCGCAGTCGCCTGCGCGGGAGACGTAGCCATCCATGTCCGAACAGGAGAGAGTAGCCGTGGAGACATCACCGTATCCATCGCCGTCTTGGTCCCGATAGACTGTCTCTCCGAGGCCTTCGTCGGCGTCACCGGAGCAATCATCGTCGATGCCGTTGCAGACTTCGTTTGCACCTGGGTAGACATCGGAGTTGGTGTCGTCGCAGTCCGTGTCGTTGGGCACCGCACGGGCGGGCTGGTCACACCCTTCGATGGGACGTTCAGCGTCGCCGTAGCCATCTTCATCGTCATCGGTAAAGAACGTGCGGAGGACCCCCTCATCCACCTGTCCATCGCAGTTGTTGTCAATACCATCGCAGATTTCGACGGCATGGGGGCCAACGCTCGCATCGAGGTCGTTGCAGTCTTCCGAAGCGAAGTAGCCATCGCCATCATCGTCGACTTCAAAGCCCGCACCGTCGTTACCGACACCTTCGGACAAACCATCGACTTTGCCCGAAGAGGTGGGCTCACAGCCCACCGTCAACCCCAGCAGGGCAATCCACGACCATCGAACGGAACCAGACATAGACACCTCTACGGGACAAGTCTACCTGATGAGTCCAGCCGACGGAAACGAAAACGGAACATCCACGCCGCCGCGCCATCACGATGACATCGGACTTTTTAGGGTGCTTCCGCCGCCAGAATTTCGGCAGCGTGCGCATACAAGGCATCGAGAATCGGCAATATGTCCGCATCTTGGAGAGGACCATCGGGACCATCCATCACGAGGACACTCACCATTATGGCCGGCGAGGGGTCCCAAATGGAGGCCCACAGGCGCGCTGCGGGGTCGTTGCTGGCTTGGAGGGGTGTCTGGATCCACCAAAACACCTCCCCCGCTTGGACACCTCGGGACATCCGCGCGCGGCGCAAGGGCCGTCCGCCGAGTTCGGTCGGAACCACGGGGCCGGTGGTGGCGCCCGCTGCGCGGAGACAGATGTCCGGCGCGTGATGGGACCGGAATCCCGTCGACAAGACCATCACCACATCGCCCGAGAGGTCCATCGCATACGGTAGCTGCCCGTTTGCAAAGTGTGCCTTCTGGACAGAGCCTCCATCGAGCGCAACTACATTCCGTTCTGCATGGGTGACCATCACGGCCGTCATCCCCTCAGGAAGCGGTAGCTCCCCGACAGTTTGGTCCCGCATCGGCCGGCGTGCGACCAACAGGAGGCCCGCCAATACGAGCACCAACCAAAGTCGGCCGTGCGCCGCCGCGGGAGCCAGCACAGCGGTCTGCGGCCACGTGCGCACGCGCTGCAGGCCATACCACGCGCCCCCTCCTGCCAGGAGAAACGCGAAAATCCCGAGTGGCTCGTGAATCACCTGCGTCGCAACCGCGGCCATGGGCCAACCGCTGGTTGCCAATGCCACCAACGAAAGCACCCGCGCTGCGTTGAGTACCGCGAGCGCCAATCCCAAAAACAGCCCCACGCCCAGCCACCGCACACCGAACTGCCGTTGTTCGAGCCACGAAATCGCGAAAAAGAAGGCCCCGCCCGTCCACAGCGAGCGAACGCCACTACACGGCAGGTCGATGCGGGTCGTCTGCCCCTCCACTTCCAATACGGTACCCACGTCCACGGCCGACCGCCCCAACGCCGACAGCACCGCGGCTACCCCCCGCGCTGTGCCAACTCGCAGTGGAAATCCGAGCAATGCCTCCAGATGAGCCATTTGGGGGACCGTCAACGCGAGTAGAGCCAAGGCAGGCAAGGCATGCAGCCACGCCTGACGACCACCGAGGACGCCCACCAGTCCCAGCACCCCGAACCATGCAGCTCCCGCCGACACCACGCCCAGCTGAAGAGGCCGGGTCCACCACGCGAACACCAAAGAAAGGCCCATGAGAGCCAAGGGCAGCACGCCCGTCCAGAGGACCGCGCTCTCGCGCGTTCGCCATGCTCGCAGTCCTGCGGCGGCCGCCAGTGCTATCGCAAAGGCCCCCTGCCACCGTCCTTCTCCCGTCGACACAGAGGCCCACCACCAAGCGATGCCTGGCCAATGGACAACCCCCATCGCCAACACCAACAGCAACTTGAGAAATCGCGCGTTCATTCTCCCCGAATAGGCTTGTGCCTTGGACGGCCTGTTGCGGTTGTGTGGAGAAGCCGTGAATGCACATGGCGATTCTGTGCAGCAACGTCCCCGCCTGTGCCAAGGTCCGATGGGTCCACCTTCGGGCGCCTACGGGAACCGACAGACGCCAATGCGCGTGGAAACCTGCAAGACACCGCATTCTACAGAAAATGAATGACCATTCAGTACGCTGTGGACCGTTGTCGACCCCAACCCCGTTCATAGCCCAAAGAGACGGATGAATACTCCCCGGGTCGCATTAGAAAATCGAGCCGAAACATCGTGTTGACCGAACAGCGCGTGGACTGTTTGCACTGCCGCGCCCAACCGATCGCGATCCCCGACGACGCGCCCCAATCACCCTCTATGGCCACCACCTGGGTCGAAATTGCCAAGGCCAGATACGGTTTCTCGGACCAGGGACTCTGCGTGTGGCCTTGCAACACGGGCCCAAGGCCAACGTAGGGGTCTAGGTCCATGAGACCCAGCCGCGGTGTAAGCCCCACCGCGAAGAGGCCACCGTCCTGGGCGTGGGAAATGGCGCGCATCCACGACGCATACGCACTCACATGCATGTCTCCGGCAGACACATTCTTGCCGACATACCCTCCCCCGTACACCCAGTTTGTTGGAACTGCGCCGTTCTTTACGGGAGAAGAAGACGCTTCGACGACAATATCTTCCTCGCGCACGCGGTTGGTCGGCATGGTCGATACGACACCCGCATCAGAAATCTGGAGCACATCACCGGCCTTCACAAAAACACGGGACTTCAGCGCGTCTCCCGAAGCCGCGACGGTTCGAATGTCGTGGTATCCCAAGGTCACCGCGCCCGCCCCCCGGGGTGCGCCGTCCATCCACACTTGCCAAGCGCCCGCATCCAGCTCCATCCACGGCAGCACACCAAAGAGGGGTGCCTTGGGCGCCCCCACCAGAGGCAGGTCTCGCCAGCCAACCCAGTCGGCGGAAATGCGCGGCACCTGGGCAAAGCGTGTGTGGGCGGCCGTTCGCTCTCCGGCATACGAAAAGGCCTCCAAAACGCCGACGATACCATCGCCGTCTAGGTCACCTGGCCCCGCCAAGGCATCGAGCAAGTAATACGTGAATACCCCATGCTGGAGGTCTTCGTCCTCCTGCGCCGATTGCTCCGGCGCCGCCGCGTACAGCCAAGCCTCAAAACGCCCGCCTGGTGGCAATGCGGGCGCCATGACTGGCCCTCTCACCGATTGTTGCAGGTATTCTTGCGTTCGCCGACTATAACATGCGTCAATAATAACAACTTTTTTCGATGATGTCAAGTCATCCATTGCGGTCGACAACGCGTCGATGCTGATTCCAGCGTCCGGGTCACCAGACATAGAATCGCTAAACAACAGCTGAAGCCCCGAGGGGCGGGAGGCTTCGGGTCGGAGCTGCGCATGGCCTGCAAAGTAGACCACCACGAGGTCATCGCGCTGCGCAGTTGCAGTCGCTTGCGAGAAGTGAGCCCAAAAAGTCTCTGGGCGTACATTGCCGACCAGCGGCCATACTTCCATTCCTTCGTCTTCGAACAGTTGGGAAATCGCACGCGCATCGGCCCCCGCAAAGCGCAAATCTGCGAGGGTGGCATCGAATGGATACGTGTCAATGCCAACGACAATCGCGACGCTTCGTGGACGGGCGGCCGCTTCTAACCCCGGCGCAGGGGGGCCCGAGCCCACGCCCGCTATCGCCGCAGCAAGCCAGAACTGCGGAATCCAAGTCATCACGGTTCCGCCGATTCCACAGCGAGCACTTCCAACCAAGCGCTGTCGGGAAACTCGGCCAACAACTGCTGTCCCGCGGCCGCGTCCCCTTGGTCCGCCTTCGTTGCAAGCCGGAGCTCGGGCGACGATGGCCGCAGGATGTCTTCGACGAGCGACGTGACAAACGGAACGAGCGTTGGTTCGGTGACAAATGCGCTCGACCGCCAGACTACACTTCCCTTTCTTTGTACGGTCAGCGTCAACACCGTGCCAGAGCTTGTCTGCGCGAGGGCCGGCGCAATGACAAAGTCCACGAATGGGGGGAGATAGTGCGCGACGCAACTCGCGAACGCACGACAGCCTTGACCGGATGCCAGTTGCGCGCTTTGCTCGGCATTGAGAGGTACCGCCACGACCCACGGGGGTAGACCTGCGTGGATGGCCCCGTCCAACTTGGCCTGCAGCGCGTGGCCGTTGGCTTCGGCCAACACGACAACGCGAACACGACCATCGGTATCGTTCGATGAAAGTTCGGGTGCCTTGGCGAACGCGACCAGGCTGAGCATCAAAACGACCATGCGACACCCAACTTGGCTCCTGGACCGCCCCCCAACGCATTGCGTGCCTGGTAAGAAAGCCCCAGGTCAAGCGAAAGTTGGTCCCCTGCGGGCAAGGACACCCCATACAATAGACGTGTTGCCCAATCGACGGATACAGGCCAGGTCGTCACCTCCAAGCCGGCGGTCATCGGAACGTGCGGTACAGTATCCCATGTCATCGAGAGACCCGCGGTTTGCCCCACCCGGAATACGCTCTCGTACCACAACCAAACATGGGTCTCCGTGGGTGCGCCGATTCTAATGCCGCCTCCCCCTCCCGCCGTGAATTGCTCTAAGTTGGCGCCAATTTCCGCGACAGTACGCAAACCAAAGTTGCGGGACGCGTTGAATACCGCCGACGCACGGCCACGGTCATAGCCTGCGGGGAGCCGATACTCCGTTTGGTCCGGCCACAATGTAGAGATGGCCTGCCCGCGTGTTCGCGCAAAGCCAAACTCCAACTCATGGAGTGTCTGCAAAGGCCGATACAAGTACGATGCCGCGATATCCCACTGGCTATCCCCCAGAAAGTCGTTGGGATGCCCAAAGCTCACCCCGGACCCCGAGAGCTTGAACCGACTTCGGTGTCCATCGTACTCTTTGAGCCACGCCCTCTCGACGGACTCCGTCGAATCCCCCGCAACATAGACCACGTAGGGATTGGTAGATGTTGCAAAACGAGCGCGCGGGCGCGCCCCGTCTCGCTGCGTTTGGATTGTGTATTCAATTCCCGGACGCTGCACATCGGCGCCCGGAATGTGTGCAACCCACACATCGCCGCTGCGGTCGAAGCCTACGACCCGCCAGTCGACCTCGCCCAGTGGTCGCCAAGCCAGGGTAAGCTGTCCAACTGTGGCGATGTCCCCTAACTTTACGACGATATCCAGCCGCTCACCAACGAAGGCCCGTACGGGCGGCTCGTGGTAGACGCGGTCCCATACTTGCGGCGTCACCTTGTCGGGGACTTCGGTCGCAGGCTCGTCTACCTTCGCCTCGGGTGCCGGCGTAGACGCGGTAGTCGTTTCGTCCAGTGGCTCGGTGTTGGGGGTGTCGGACCACGCGACAGAGGGAGTCAGCGCGGTCCACCAAAATGCGAGAAATGCCATGCCTACCATGAAAACACCGCCTGGAGGCCCGCCGTGGGACCGGCATGGTCAATGTTTCGGAGCGCCCAGCCAACACGAGCACCCAACTCTACATTGTCAGAAAATGCATACCTTGCGTCGTAAGCAAGCCGCACGCCATAATCCTCGATGGATGCCGACTCAAGACCCGCAACTCCCGGAAGGTCCGTCAGCTCTACGGACGCGGCCATTGGAATGGCTTCTACAGTATTCCAGGCCAAGCCCAGATGATACCGCGCACCAATTCGACCCACCCGTGCGGCGCCGACGTCCAGGCTCGTCCCTGCCTCCCGTCCGAGCCGTATTCTGCCCTCCATGCCGGCTGCGAGGCCCAAGTAGTCGACACCCACTTGTCCACGCGTCATTACGGCAAACACTGGCGATAAGCGGAACTCCAGCTCCGTATAGCCAAAGTTGTACCCAACCGGCGCCGACGCTTGGATTGCCTTGTCTTTTCCCAACTCATCCAGTTCCGAGGTCTTCCCACTACGGCCCTGGTAGGTCCCGGCCCCAACACGCATGCTATACAACACATCGCGCTGGATTCGATACAAAAAGTCGGACTCTCCATGAAAGTAGCGGTCGGCGCCCGAGCCGGCGTAAAAGTCCACGTACTCTGCCAAGAGCGCCACCTCAGAGCGACCAATGATGACATGGGGGTCTGGCCGGTCGCTCACCGCAATGCGAACGGGCCGCGCCGCCGCGCCGCCAACAGTGGCCATCGCATCGGTGTCGTCGCGAACCTCGGCAAACCACTCGACGCCAGGCTCCAAAACGGCCGGCCCTGGAATGTGCGCGAGCAAAGTTGTATCTCCAACCGCGCCAAACGAAGTGTGTCGATACGACTCCTCTCCAACCAGTCGATAATACAGGGTCGCCGACCGCAAGGACTCAGGGACGAGCGTGGACAGAACAACCGAAACGTCTGCGCGCTCAGGCACCCGGTCCGGGGCCGCTGCTGTCACAGAAACCTTCAAAGACGAGCTGACACTCGAGGGCGCTACCCCCCCATCCGTCGCCCGCTTGAGGGCTGCAACTTCCGCGCGTACCGAAGTAGCCACGGACGAATCGGGCCATGCTTGCAAGTATTGTCGCCAAATCGTCAGCCGTTCCTCCCGCGTGGCCGTGGCCGCCTGTCCGAACGCTTCGACGAAGGCGAGCGCATCCGGCGACGCCTGATAGTGAACCTCGGTACGCACCTCGACGGGTCCCGAAGCCGCAGGAGTACGCGGAGCCAAGGCAGGCGCGGCCTCCCCCGGTGGGGGCGCGACCACGACACCTTCCTGCAACGCCCCGTCAAACACAATCACATCGCCCGCAGACACACGCGCAGCGAGCGCAGGCGAAACGCGAATACGCATCAATGTTTCGCCCGAAGCGGACACTGTGCCCATTCCAAGCGGAAACCGGTCGACGAGCACCTTGCCGGACTTGGGGTCGATGGCCTCGAATGTCTGGAGGACCTGAACTTCACTTCCCGTGGGCAGCGGTCCCATCGCATTCGACGCCACATAGACCATTGGACCGTCTACCCGCAGAATCTTCGCAGAAGACCCGGCCCAGGCGGTACTGGTCCACAACAGCCAAGGGAGAAGATAGCGAAACATCGTTCCTCGTTGGGCGAACATTTGATTTCGTATCGCATAAGCGTTCAAGCCAATCCTTCAACGCCCAAACAGACGACAAATAGCAAATTCAGACGCACCGTCACAATTCAACGGAACCGCGACGTACGCCAAGGCCATCTGTCACCCACTCCAAGCGCCATCCAAATCACATTCACACAAAATTGGGAAAATAGGTAAGGATATTCGTACCCACCGTCTTCGGTGGCTGGTTGTGTGAATCCACCAAATCATGACCTTTGTCGTGGGTACACTCGTTTTTCCCTTCGCGCGGTGCGCCCCTTTCGCCGCGCAATCAACAAGAGCTACGATGTCCACTGCTTCTTCCGCTTCCGCCGTAGCGATGCTACAGAACGAAGAGTCCATGCCAATCGCCGCACGAAGCCAAGCGGTGATGCTGCTGACGTCGTGGTTGGACCAGTGCGGGGGCGACCTCAATGCTGAGATTTTGGCGTTGTTGGTCGCCAATGCGCACGCACAAGCGGCATGGGAAACCGGTGCACCCCCACTGCATCGGCCTGGGCTCTTGGCGTTGCACGCATGGTGTGTGCAACGTGCCCGAAATGTCGACCGGGGAACGGAAATTGCAACAGAGACGTGGCTCGACGTTCGCGACCGTCTGGCGAATGCCGCAATCGCCGTAAGGTCTGGCCGGCGTCCGATTGACCTCCGCCATCCAAGCCCCGACTTGCGCGCCAATTCTGAGCGATATCACCACATTCAGGCGCGCTTTCGCCTCCAGGGCAAGTGGAAACGAGAACGCGCGATGGAGCTTTACGAAGAGGGGCAGCATGCGTCGCCAAGCCCCGAAGCCTATCTGGACGCCCGCACCCATTCGCTTCCTTTGTTTGTAGCGGCACTGTGGTACCAGCACGACACGCGAGAAAGAGACCAAGGCGTCGGATGGTGGTGGTCTGCGTTGCTGCACGGCTTGCGCCTTCAGGACACACGGCTCGACCCTGCGCGAAGGAACGATCCCCTCGAAGCCGTATTGCGTTTTCGGGTTCGCTTATCCGCCTGTATTGGCTTCCGACGTTGGCTCAATCGGCAGGCCCGCTCTATGCCCTGGCTGGCGCAGGAACACTTTCAACTTCCCGAACCAGCCGATGCCTCGCGGTACCCAGCCTTCTCATCGCTCCTCACCCGTATCCTAGCATCGATAGAGCCCCATATTCAGACGTTACCAGCGACCAATGCCGAAAAGGCTGCGCTGTTGAAGATTCTCGTCTACAACCGAACGGCGCGCACAAACCTGAAGTGGTTTTCGGGAGACTCCGTGGACGAACGCCGCAACCGCATGTGTGACCTCGCCGAAATCGCTGCAACATCTGCCAGCATCGACCTTCTCGGTGACGACGACAACAATACGCCGAATCATGCAGCGACCCGCGGTGACATACGCGTGCTGGCGAGCGGCCGAACCCTCCCCGCAGAACGAATGCAGGCCTTCCAACGCCACATTTCCACATGTCCTGAATGTATGGGGGAGTGGATGGCGGTCTGCGAAGTCGGCGTACACGAGGCGACCCTCCTGGCACCCCAACCGCCTCCACGCCGCGCGAAGCGGATGGCCGTAGGCGCCTTGGTCCTGGCCGTCGCTGCGATCAGTGTTCTCCCCCTCTGGTCAACCACCCCCTCCGCTCCCCAACTACGCGGAAGTGCCGACCAGGTTTCGGTAAAAATGGACCTTCTCGTTCATCCTCGTGGAGCTGCACAAGCCATCCGGTACCAGAACGGCGCGCCCTTATCCGTGGGCGACCGCCTCTATTTCCGCGTCTTCACGCAAGTCGGCACCAGCGCCGCTACTGTCTGGGTAACGGGCCCTGGAGGCCAAGAAGTAGTTGGCCAAACCCTCGTCCGCCCCGACCCCACCTGGCTGTCCGACGAAAAAGGGCGCCTGTTCTACATTTTCGACAAACCCGGCACCTACGTCATGCACGTTGGGCCGGACGCACCGCCTACTTGCGATGCGCCGACATGTATGTCCCAAACGATTGTGGTCGAAGAAGCACGCCCCTGAGACGTCCCGCGCAAGATTGCGCCGACGTTCAGTGCCCGCCACCCGACTTTGTCGGCTTCGCGTTCCACACACGGGTTGCCAGCACAAACCCCAAAGCCCCCACCACAATCATCGAAAGCGGCCACGGGCTCCAATTCGCCGGGTCCGTCACCGGTCCCACCAGGTTTTTGTTCGCATCGTATTGTTCCTGAGGCAGCACCATCGCATACGTGAGCGACATCACGCCCGACCCGAGGTACACGAACCCATCGATGATTCCAACGGCCACACCGACATTCTGCCGTCCTCCGAAGTCCATGCTTGCTGTGCCCGACAGCATGCCGTGTACACCAATCACAAACATCGAGATGATGATGGCCAACACGCCGGGCCACGCCAAAGACCAACCTTCAGCAAGCTGCCAAACGGGCGTGTCATAAGTGAAATAGAGCAACACCGCACCCAAGGTGACGCCCAAGTACAGCATCGCCGCCACTGGCCCCCGCCGTGATTGAAATACGCGGTCAGAGATAATCCCCGCGACAGCACCGCCGAGAATGCCCGCCACACAAAGCCACATGCCCCAATGCTCGTAGATGATGTCACCCTTGAGGTGCAGCGCAATATCGGTTTGCTTGGCAAAGGTCCGATACCACTGCATCGGCGCTTGCCGGATAAAGCCGCTGCAAAACTCCACGAGCGCAATGGTCATGATGACGGGATTGGTCAGCATTTTCCGAAAGACTTGTGCAACACCCAATTTCGGCCCATCGTCGGTCGCGTCCGCAGTGTCAAAGTCTTCAAAGCCCGCCTCACCCGGCGAGTTTCTTACCAGCACAAAGTCAATGGCCCAAAGCGCAATCAAAATCACCGCTGGAACGACGAAAACTGGCACTACACCAAAGCCCTTGACAATGAAGTAGCCCCAGTCGTATGCAAAGTAGATTCCAAGCGAGATGAGAATGCCAAAAATCGCTCCGAAAACCCCTCGTTCGCGCACATGGAACCACGGCGTATTGCACTTCACCACCGCGACCGCGCCAAACGACTGAAAGTACATGTTCAGCCCGTACAACAGGGAGAACACCACGACAAAATGCTCGGCCAAAAAGGTCGCGCCGGGTCCATGGGTAGACAACGACCACGCCGCCGCACCCATCAACAAGTTTGCCAACGCAGCGCCGCCTGCGCCTGCCAGAATCGCCTTGCGACCGCCAAACGCATCGGTCAACGGGCCGTTGAGCACAAACGCGGTGCCGTAGACCCACACGCCCACGGTGAAAATAAGGCCGAAGTCTTCGTTGCTCATCATGGCGCCGCCATCGGCACCTTGCATCTCCTCAAACGCAAACTTACTAATATTGAGGTTGTATCGCCCCATATATAAGAATGCGTAGGTCAACCCCAGGGGCAACCAGTTGAGCACCCGCCGACGTGCGAACGCGGGAGAATGGTTCACCTCTTTGGCTTTCGGAATTCGAGCGATGACGAAGGTGACTGCCGCCAGCAAGACCACAATGGCGAGCAGTTCTCCTTTGATTTCCATAGGCACCTCAATCGGAAGGGCACCGATGCACCCGTCCCCCCAGTCTGTCACAATCGGACCTTTCCGGTCGAGTCCACACGCGCTAATCCACCCGTATGTCCGACGTCCTTCAACACATCCTGAGCTCCATCGACGAAGCGCACACAAAGGGCATTCTACCCATCTGTGTGTTCGACCTCGATGGAACCTTGTTTCTCACCCGCAGCCGCACCTTGGCGATTCTCGCAGACTTTGCGAAACGAACCGGGCGCGATGCGCTCGCGCAGGTCGTGGCCGGAATTTCTATCGAAGAACAGCGGTACCTCGTCCTTGAGCCGCTCGCACAACGAATGGAACTCTCCGCGGAAGAGAAAGCGGCGATCCTCGCCTGGTGGCGCGGCCACTTCTTTACGGACGAATGGTGCGCCGGCGACAAGCCCATGGCCGGCGGCCCCGCGTTTGTGCGCGCATGTTTTGAAAGAGGCGCGTTCATCTACTACCTGACCGGTCGCCACATTCACGGTATGGAACGCGGCACCGCCCAAAGCATCGTCTCCAACGACATGCCCCTCTACGGTGGTCGCGCGCTCCTCCAGCTCAAGCCAGATTTCACCACGGACGACGAAGTCTACAAGCTCGACGCCCTCTCGGCGATTCGCAGCCTCAACGGACAAGTCATCGCCACCTTCGAGAACGAGCCAGGAAACGCCAATCTATTCGCAGAGGCGTTTCCCGAAGCGACACATGTGCTGGTGGGCAACACCCACCGCCCTGACGCACCGCCTCCCCGCGACGATATTGTGCGGGTGCGCGATTTCACGCGCGCGCCCTAAGTCCGCGCCGCTCAGGCCCCCTCTAGCACCTCAAAGCCTGCGTTTTCAACGATTTCACGGATTCGCTCCGTAGAAATCGTCCCCACGACACTCGCTTCTTTGCGGTCGAGCGAAACGGATGCGTTCAACACGCCGTCTTCTTTGCTGAGAAGACGCTCAAGGCGACTCGAACACCCACCGCACGTCATGCCTCCCACACCAACAATAATGGGTGCGGGCGAGTTTTGGCTAGACATTACCACCTCCGCGGAGCGACGGCTCCACCATTGCCGACCATCTTGTACAGCAAACCAAATCAGCAGGCACACCAATAGCACGGCCGACAAGGTGGCCCACCACGGCGCATCATGCACATGCGCGTGCACAGTTTGGGTCGACAATGCACCAAACATGGCCTCATACATCATGCCAAATGCAACACTTCCGACCACCAATGTGCCCAAATAAACCGCCAACACACGGCTTCCAAAGCTTCGCCACACCGCCCCAAGCGTGGCAACATTGGTCGCAGGGCCAGCCATCAAAAAGACCATCGCCGCACCCGTCGGCAAGCCCGCACCCACCAGTGCCGCAGCGACCGGCACCGAAGCGGTCGCGCATACATACATCGGAATGCTCGCCAGCAGCACCACGCCAAAAGAAGCCCAAGGCCCTGCAGCCGCGACGCGCGCAAACGCATCGGGCGGCAAAAACGTCGACAATGCCGCCGACAATAGGATGCCAAAGGTCAGCCAACCCCAAATCATTTGCACGAGCTCGAGCGCGTGGTCCACTGCGGCCCGAAGCCCCCGCGACGGCAAACCGCACGCACTGGCTTCCGCTGGAGCCGCAGTGCCTTCCGACGGCGCATCCGCCACCACATCCGCGAGGAGTCCCCCCACGATGCCCGTCACCAGCGCCGCCAGCACCTTCGCCAGCGCAAACGGCCACCCCAAGAAGCCAGCACTGACCAATACCGAATCCACGCCCGTCTGCGGGGTCGCCGTGATGAAGCCAATCGCCGCACCATTCGACGCACCATCTTGCTTGAGTCCAAGGCCGGTCGGAATGACACCACAGGAGCACAGCGGCATCGGAACACCGACCATTACCGCCTTGACAACACCCCATGGCCCCGAAAGTTCCCGCCGCACCCAACCCGGCGGCAACAACACATGGAGCGCCCCCGACACCACCGCGCCCAGCAACAACCAAGGCGCCAGCTCCAACAATACCCCCCACACGGAAACGGCGAACGTCTGAAGTGCGCTCATCCTGACCTCCCTACGCCCCGCACAACCGCGGTCATCACTTCGTCGATCCGCTGCGCGCGCGCTGTTTCGTCGCCACTGCGCATGGCCGCAGAAACGCACGTTTCAATATGGTGCCGCAGGATGACCTCGCCGGCACGGCCCAACGCACCGCGCACCGCCGATACCTGCGTGAGTGTTGGCACACAATCGGCGTCTGCCTCGACCATGCGCACAATCGCAGCAAGTTGCCCTTCTGCACGACGCAATCGCGACAACAGCTTCTTCTTTTCGTCCGGGTGTAGGTGCACGCTCACCTCGCTGCATCAAATATACCCCCGTAGGGTATAGTTGGCGCGCTCCCCACCGGAAAAAATCACCACGCACGAAGAATGCGGAATTCGAAGCGTCCACCTGCGAAGGGGTCGAAAGCCCGCTACCTTGGTCGCACTGGAGGCCCGATGGAGTCTACACTCCCCTGCCGATTCCCCCCGACGTTTTCCCGAATCCTGCTGTTTGCCGGCCTTGCCGCGTGTTCGGCAGACGCGCCCGACAAATCGAGCGCAGAAGACGGCCAGACGCCTTCGTGCGCCACCGCGTTGTTGTGGGTCGACGCCGACCTCGATGGTTACGGTGACGCGCAGTTTCCCGAAGAAGCCTGTCTCAACACCCCCGGTCATGCCGAAGTCGCGGGCGACTGTGACGACACCAATGCCGACGTCAACCCGGGTGTCCGCGAGGTCTGCAACGACATCGATGACGACTGCGACGGCACCATCGACCGCGGTATGCGCATTGACGTCTGGACCGACGCCGACGGCGACGGCTTCGGCGACCCCACCACCGCCGATTCGGTGTGCACCGCTGGCCCCCAACATGTGCGCGACAATACCGACTGCGACGACAACCGCGACGACGTATTCCCCGGCGCCACCGAAGTCTGCGATGGCGTAGACCAAGATTGCGATGACGCCATCGACGAAGACGCCGTCGACCGCATCACGGTTTTCGACGACCTCGATCGCGACGGCCTCGGCGCACCCGGCACCGACCACCTCGCGTGCCCCGATACGTCCGCCACGGCCACCAATGATTGGGACTGCGACGACGCAGATGAGACCACGCCCCTGGTCGTCGACAATGATGGCTTTCCCGATGGCACCGGCACACTCGACGACCCCTTCGATACGATTCAAGGCGCAGTCGACGCCGCGCTCCTCCTCAGCGGCGAAGCCTGTGTCATCGTGCGACCGGGCCTTTACCTCGAAGCCATCGACCTCACCGCCGCTGACGTGCACCTTGCCTCCACCGATGGCGCCACGCAAACGGTCATCGATGCCCTCGATTTGGGCCTGCCCGTGCTCCAACTCGGAGCCGCAAACCAAGCCAATACACTGGTCGAAGGCTTTACGATTACCGATGGTACCCCATTTCGGTACACCTACCAAGTACACCCCTTGGGCAATACCATCGAATTCCGCACTGATATGGGCGCGGGAATTTACGCCGTATCGTCCTCGGCAACGCTCCGGGACCTCCTCATCGCCGACAACGCCATCATTGACCCCGAGGAGTCCTCCTACGTCGACAGCGCCGGAGATACCATTCCCGTCAATTGGTCCGGCTACGGCGGCGGCTTGTACAGCGAGCGCGGCGAATTGGTCATCGAGCGCTGTACGTTCGCCGGCAACGAGGCCGAACAAGGCGGCGCCATCTACGTCGACGACGCAATCCGCGTCTACCAAACCCAGTTCCTGGGCAACATCGCCACCGAGTTTGGTGGCGCCATTGGAGGCAAAAGCGCCGACATCATCGTCGAGAACGCCATTTTTGCCGGAAATCTCGCCCCCAACGCGCCCGCGATTTCTATCACCAACAGCCTCGCCGACCTCTCGCACATCACCATCCACGAAGACGTCGCCGCTATGCCCGACTCCGCGCTGGTGAGCGTCTCCGACGTTCGCGGGACGTGGCGCAACTGGATTGTGAGCGCACCCGCCGACGTCGGAATCCGCGTATTGGCCAGCACATCGAGCGTGTCCCTCACTTCGGTGCTGTTCAACGGTCCCGTCGCCGCCACCGAGCGCGCGTCCGTCGGCGCGTTCGCCGTCACCGATTCCCAAACCGGCGACCCCCTCTTCATCGGCATCACCGAAGACCTGAACCCCACGAATGACGACCTGCACCTCGACCCCACCTCACCAGCGGTCGATGCGGGTTCTGTCGGCACCGACCCCGATGGGTCCCCGGCGGATTTGGGCGCGTATGGCGGTGCATTGGGTTCATGGTGACGGGCCGCTACGGATACCGCGCGCGACATCCCACCCCACGCGGTCGCACAAAATCCTGATAACTACCGCGCACGCGATGGGTGCGCGGTCCCGCCCGCCGGTTACATGCCCTCCACGGAGGCAACATGAAGCGACGGTTCGAGAACACAACAAGCCAACGATTCTGGGAACTCCACGTCACGTCGGATGGCCCGTTGTACATCACCGCGGGCCCGCTCGGCGAACCCGGCACCACCGATGAGCACGACCTCGACGACGCCCCCGGACCACCCAGCGTTGTCCTGAGCGAGCTGCTCCAAAGCTTGCCCGAGGGCTACGAAGAAGTGATTCTCGGCGGCCTGCTCGAAGAAGTCGAGACTGCGCACGGCGTCACCCTTTCCGGGCGGCTGCGAGACTTCTATACAAACGAAGAGTACCGCAAACACCAACGCAAGACTTGCCCCGAATACGATTGCCAGGTCGACTTTCTGGCACCCGTGGTCCAATTCGAGTTCGACCAAGAATACTACGATAGGCAAGTGCGGCGCCACATCCAACTCATCCCCATCGCCTCCAAGTGGACGGGCGCGGCCTACGGTTACGAAGATGAGCAGCAGTGGTTCGGCGTCGACCCAACCCTCCCCGACGGTCCCGTCTATTCTTTGTATACCTCGGGCGAGTACGCTATCGCATATCCCAATATAGACGCATTCCTCGCATCGTTGGCCGCTTAGCGCCAACAACCGCCGATATGCAGCCAACTCCACGATAACGTCGGCAAAGCATTCGTTCTGGGGTGCAACTCACTCTTTTGGGCGAGCCCTTCGGGCCGGGTGCTTCCGCGGGGTCGCCCCCGAGACGGCCCGAGCCCCCGTTGGGGTCTCGGGCCTGGGGCTCCGTGCCCTTCGGGCACCGGCGCCTCGCGGCGCCGCCCGCTCCGCCCCCTCTCGCAGCGCTGGTGAACCGCAGGCTCGGTATACCACCCACATCCTCTGCTCCCCGAACGCAAGTGGGCACCAGACACCTGGGGACGAGAACAACGTACAGCAAAGCATTTACGTTGGGTCCGATGGCCTTCCGGATTGCCCGGAGCGCGATGTTTTGCACGCGCCCCCTTCACCGGCACGCTTGGGCGTAGTTGCTTCGGCGCATGCCACCCCAACTGTGCGCAACCCACGCTCTTGCACCCGGCGCCTTGATGTACGTGTATCTACGCGTAACGCAAGTTCGCGTTACGTCGCCCACCCCGGCGCCCCGCCCTGTAGGTCCCGGATTCGGAGACCGAGAGACCACAGCGCGGCCCGACACCGTGCGCCTCCGGGTGGGTACCGAAGTAGAAAATGCCGTTTCGGGCGCCCCCTTCGTCGTCGGACCCGCCGTTGCGCGTTTCGTCTCCCGCGAAGTGCGCGATGCGAATGGGCGCGCCACGGCGCCCCGATTCCAGGCGCATCACCAAGGTACGCGGGTTGACGCTGCCGGTACCCGCGGGTCCAGGAGCGCTGCGGTTTCTCGGGCAAGGCGCGCGGTCCGGCCCGCTGTCCATGCCAATAGCGAGGCGGCCGGGAAACGGACGAGGCTCCCCGGAAACGGCACGCTTACATCGTCTTAGACAGGCACAGCGTCAATCAAAACAGATAGACCGCGATAAACCAGGGAAATATTCCGATAAAAACATACGAACGCCAAACATTCCAACAAGATTCGCTTCAGCATCTCGCTCGTCCAAAATAAAATATCCATCGATGGATTTTCCATCGCGTTTACTGGATTCGCGGGTTCGCAGTGGTTATTTTAGTCCCAAAACTGACATATAAGAAGAACTCTCATGGGACTCCCTACCGTAACCATGCCCGTCCTATTGGCGAACCGCGAAAACATCGCCCCATACGGCACTCTCATTGACACAAAAGTGCCAGAGAATGGCCTGAGCATCCCCTTCTATAAGGGAGCCGTGGAAGAAGGATACAATCTACCGTTCCAGTACCATGAGACCGCCGTGATTCGCACGGCGCGTATCCATCCGCGCGCGTCCGAGGTCATTTGGCTCGAGCGGCATCGACGGATGACCCAGGTGTTTGTTGGTCTCGGAGATGCGCCCCTTGCGATGGTGCTCGGAAAGCCCAACCACGACGATGGATGTGAGAGTCCCAACGTCGCCGACCTTTGCGTCTTCGTGCTGCCGCCGGGGCACGGCATCATGATTCACGACGGCACCTGGCATGACTTCCCGCTCGCGATTGCACGCCCAGTGACGGTGCTTACGATGAATTCCGCCGAGGTGGTGCAGGCACTTGCATCGCAGCCGGCGCCTGCAGAAATGGACCGAGGGGATGTGTTCAAAATCGACGTTGCACATCGCCTTGGGATAGTGCCTTTGGTGCAATGGCCCGCTTGGGCACTCGAGGGGGACGCATGAAAATCAGCGCATACACCTTTGATACACGCGGCCCGGGCGATGTGTCCGGCCTGCGCGCGTTGCTGGACGCAGGAGCGGAGCGCGCCGAAGACCTCCTCGCGGTCATCGGCAAATGTGAAGGAAACGGCGGGCGCAACGACTTCACGCGCGAGCTCGCGATGTACGCGCTCGAGCATCTGGTCGGGCCACGCATCGGCGTTCCCCCTGAGAAAGTGCAAGACAGGGTCATTTTCTCGTTCTCTGGCGGCACAGAAGGCGTTGTCACGCCCCACCAAATCGCATTCTTCCGAAGTGGCGCACCCGGACACGTGCGCCATGCGGTCAAGCGACTCGCCGTGGGCATCGGCTACACGCGCTCGTTTCGTCCCGATGAAATCGGCCGCATGGCGCAGATAGAAGAGACGGCACGGGCCATCCGCGAGGTCGTCTCCTCGCTGGGGGTCGAGGACGCGGCGGACGTACACCTCGTCCAAATGAAGGGAGCGATTCCCCACTTCACCAGCCAGGAAGCTGAAGAAGCCGCACAAGCAGGGGCCCCCCTCCGGTGCGACATGGTTTGGTCGCGCGCGGCCTCCGCACTGGGCACGGCCCTCGCGCTCGGCGAGGTTCCGGCCGAACGTTTGCGCGACGACGCCGTTTGCCGGGACTGGGACTTGTACTCGGGTGTGGCGTCCTGCTCCGCAAAACCGGGTCTCGAACGCACAGAAATCGTCGTGTTCGCGATGAGTCCTTATTGGGAAGGCGACCTCTCGATTGCCCACGGCGTCCTGGCGGACATTCTCGACGCCGATGGCGTCCGTGCTGTCCTCCAAAAATCGGGCCTCGACCCCGCGAATACTGCGGCGATTCGTGACCGCCTCGTTGCTGCGTTTGCCAAGTCTGAGGCAGATCCCCGAGGAACCGTGCGCGGCCGTCGACACACGATGCTCCAAGACGACGACATCGGCGACACCCGTTATTCGCGCTGCGTTCTTGCGGCGGTCATCGCCTCGGTCCTCGGCGACACGCGCGTATATGTCTCCACCCGCGCCGAGCACCATGGCCCCCTGGGCGGCGGCCCTCTCGCGCTCTTGGTCCGAGAAGCGTCCGAATGACCAAACAGGAATTGGTGGTCCTCCTGCCCGCGGTCGGTGGTGACGCGACCTGCTGGGCACCGCAATGCGCCGTTCTCGGCGACCATTACCGCGTCCTTCCGCTCGACTTCTGTCGTGCTGCACCGGAGGTTTCAATCGCCGCCTACGCGGACGACGTGGCCCGCGCAATCGAAGCCGCCGGCTACGCCCGCGCGCACCTCGTTGGCCTATCGCTGGGCGGCGTGGTCGCGCTCGAAACGTTCCGTCGTCATCCGAACGTGGTCCGCTCGCTCGCGCTGGCCAATACTTGGGCGTGGCAACCGGAAGGCGAAGGGCGTTGGCTCTGGTTTTCCGAGATGTTCGACAGACTGGGACTGCCCGCGTTCTCCCAGGCCACCCTCGCCGGATTGTTCGCCCCGACCACCGACCCCGCCATCGTCGCCCACGTACAGGCCGTCGAGAGCGCGAAGGACCCCGCAGCGTACCGCGCTGCGTGGAAGGCAATGCTCCACGCCGACCTTCGCCCCGCCCTCGCGGCCCTCGATGTGCCGACGCTGCTCATCGGCGGCCAACTCGACCCCGTGACGCCGACCGCCCCCCTGCTCACGACCATTCGCGCCTCCGCTCCCGCGGCGCGCCTCGTCGAGATTCCGACAGCGAGTCACTTCAGCAACCTTGATGCCCCCAACGCTTTCAATCAAGCGCTCATCGCCCACTTGCGCCGTGCACGAAGCCATTTCGGCGACCGCCTCACGCCCGACCACGAGCCGACAACCGCTATTCCCGAAGGTTCAACCGCCGAGCAGCTGCTTCGCCTCCTGTCCGCCCGCGGCGTAACGCTCCTCGCGAGCAACTCCGGCACCGACTTTACGCCCATCATCGACGCCCTCGCGAATTTGGCCGACGCGCCGGACTTCCGACTCCGCGTGGTGCCTGCGCCACACGAAAACACCGCAATCGCGATGGCCCACGGCCACGCGCTCGTCAGCCGTCGCACCCAAGCGGCAATGGCGCACGTCACCGTCGGCACCGCGAATATGGGCCTCGGGCTCATCAACGCACGTCGCGCCCATGTCCCGCTCTTGTTGCTGTCCGGCCGCACCCCCCTCCACGAAGAGGGCATGGCCGGTGTCCGCACGAACTTCGTGCAGTGGGGACAAGAGAGCTTCGACCAAGCCGCGATGTTTCGCGAATATACCAAGTGGGACTACGAGCTACGCGGCGCGCACGATTTGGACATGTTGGTGGACCGCGCCTTGGCAATCGCCGCGAGCGAGCCTGCGGGGCCGGTGTATCTCACGCTTCCCCGCGAGCCGCTTTGCGCACCCGCGCCCGCGCACAAGGTCGCCGCTACACCCCGCCAAGCTCCTTCTATTCCCGGTGCAAGCCCGGACGCCACTCTCCGCGCAGCAGAGGCTTGGCTGGGCCGGTCGAAAAAGCCGCTCATCATCACCGCGGACCTGGGCCGGCACACAGGTGGCCCCGAGGCGCTGTTGGCCTTTGCACGGGCCACAGGGGCCGGCATTGTCGAACACGGGAAGCGCAACTTCTTCAATGCGCCCACCGAAGTGCCCCATCATCTCGGCTTTGAACCGCTGCCCGCGCTCCGGGAAGCCGACCTTGTGATTGCGGTAGAGTGCCCCGTGCCCTGGATTCCGGCGTTTGCAACGCTAGAAAACCCTCCACCGTGTATACAGATTGGAATCGACCCGCTCTACAGCGACCTGCCCGCGCGCGGATTTCCGGTCGACCTGGGCCTCGCGGGAGACCCCGTCGAGAACCTCCGCGCGCTCACCCGACGGATACGCGCCGCAGGGGCAATCCGGCCCTTCGCCTGGCCGGGCGAACATGACGCCCGCTTCAGCGCAGCACGGCGCGAAGCCGCAGCCGACGCCGCGCGACCCGTCATCACCAAGCGCTTTCTCTCCTACGCCCTCGGCGCAGCCCTCGACGACGATACCATCGTGGTCAACGAGTACAACCTCGACCCATGGCTCGTCGCCCGGAACAGCGCCGACAGTTGGTTCGAGAACTCCGTCGCGAGCGGCCTTGGCTGGTCCCTCGGCGCGGCATTGGGAATCAAGCTGGCCGCCCCCGAACAAACCGTAGTGGTCACCCTGGGCGATGGCAGCTACCTCTTCAACACACCGCTGTCGGCCCACTTCACGGCGATAGCGGAGGCGCTCCCGATGCTGGTCGTCGTCTTCAACGACCAAGCATGGAGCACCATCAAGAAGAGCACCAAAGGCGCACACCCCCAAGGCCATAGCCAACGAACCGGCCGATTCGCACTCTGCGATTTTCCCGTGGGCATCGCCTACGACCAGATAGCGGCCGCCTGCGGCGCGGTCGGTCTTCGCGCGGAGACCCCGGCAGAGCTTCCCTCGCGCATCGCCGAAGCCATGCATCTCGTTCGTGAGGAGCATCGCCTGGTGCTCCTCAACGTGATTTGCGAACGAGACGGGTGACACCATGTTGAGCGTCAACGCCGAGCCTTTTGCATTTTCCTTTGACCCGTCCCGAACGGCCCTCCTCGTCATCGACATGCAGCGCGACTTCTTGGAGCCAGGAGGCTTCGGCGCCTCCCTCGGCAACGACGTCGGACGCCTACAAGCGATTGTTCCCACCGTAGGACAGTTGCTCGAAGGGGCGCGCCACCACGGTTTGACCATCGTGCACACCCGCGAAGGGCACGACCCTGCCCTCACCGACTGTCCGCCAAGCAAGCGCCTTCGCGGCACGCCGCCGGTGCGAATCGGCGAGCCCGGCCCCATGGGGCGCCTGCTCGTGCGCGGAGAGCCAGGGCACGCCATTATCGATGCGCTGTCTCCCAGAAAAGGAGAGTGGGTCATCGACAAGCCAGGCAAGGGCGCGTTTTACGCCACCGCGCTCGAAACGAGCCTCGCGCGCCGCGGAATCGACACGCTCCTGCTCGCAGGCGTGACGACGGAGGTATGCGTACAAACCACTATGCGCGAGGCCAACGACCGCGGCTTCGACTGTCTATTGGTAGAAGACGCGACCGAAAGCTACTTCGCGGCCTTCAAAGCGGCGACGCTCGATATGGTGCGCGCCCAGGGAGCGATTGTCGGCTGGACGGCACCGACCGCGGCAGTGCTGGGGGCCCTCGCACGCCGAGCCGGATGATGGCAGGCGCACCACGCGAACGCACATTTCCTTTCGTGAAACGCGGCGACGTGCTTGGCGGCGCGACCGCAGGACTCATCGCGATTCCGGGCTCCATCGCCCTCGCTACCCTCATCTTCGCGCCATTCGGACCAGAATACTTCTCGCTCGGCCTGCTTGCCTGCGTCATTCCCCTCCTGGTCGGCAACCTCATCGCGACCTTGGGCGGTGGCTCGTCGGTGCTGATTACCGCAACGAACGCGCTCACCGCTGTGCTTTGGGCGGGCGTCGCGCGAGAGGCCATCGCGGTCACCACCACAACACTGGGCACTCCGAACCTGAAGGTCGCCTGGGTCGCGTTCTTCGCAATCGTCGCCCTCTCCGGCGTCATCCAAATCCTGCTTGGCGTACTCGGCGTCGGAAAGGTGCTCCGGTACGTGCCAATGCCGCTTCTCGCCGGCCTACGGAACGGCGCCGCAGTCGTGATTCTGTGGAAGCAGATTCGCCCCTTCTTCGGCATCACCGACAACGCGCCCGCCAACCTCGACACGCTTTGGGAAATCGACGCGGCGCTTCCTATCGTCGCCGCTACGACCACCTTGTTGATGTGGCATGGCGCACGAATCGTCCGATGGGTGCCGGCGCCCATCCTCGCCGTAGCAGCAGGGACCGCCTTGTTTGCGGTCTTCGAGCGAAACGGCTGGGTCTCGCAGAACACCGAGACAATCGGAACGCTCCCGGATTGGATTCTGCAACCACAGCTCGCCCACGAAATCTGGCAACAGCTACTTCATCCCAAGACACGCGGAATCGTCGCCAATCTCCTTCCCCTCGCCGCCGGAATCGCGGCCATCGATGTACTACAAACGCTCATCACCATCGCCGTCGCCGACAATTTGACACACGAGCGCACCAACCCGGAGAAGGAAATCGCCGGGCAAGGACTCGCAAACTTGGTTTCGGGCTTGATTGGGGGCGTCTCCGGTGCAGGCCTCCTTACCTTCACGATGAGCAATCACGCAAACGGTGGGCGCACACGCGCGTCCCGATGGGTCGCCGGCGGCTGTACGCTCGCGGTGGTTCTTTGTTTCGCGAGCTACATCAGCATCGTACCCAAAATCGTCTTGGCGGGACTGCTCGTCGGGTTGAGCGTACTCCTCGCCGATGGAGAATCGATTCGACAAAGCCTCGATTTCGTCGCGGGTCGCATCGACCGCCGCCGGCACTTCGGCGACGTGTTCATCGTCGTCGGAACGGTCGCATCGCTCGTCTGGCTCGGCCCCATGACCGCGAGCGCAATCGGCCTCTTTCTCGCCGTGGCGCACGTCGTCGTCCACCTCGCGGCGCGGGAGGTCTTCCGCGAGGTTCCCGGCGAAGCCCTCCCCCTCGCGCAATATCGAAATCCGCGCGACCGCGCCGTGCTGAAAGGCGCGCGCGCCCATGCGGCGCTGTTCGAGCTCCGCGGCAACCTCTTCTTCGGTAGCTGCGCCCAGCTCAACGAGGCAATCGACCGTTCGGTGCAGCGCGGGGCCAAGGCAATCGTCCTCAACTTCGAGGCGGTCAGTTTGGTGGATACCACCACCGTCAACGCACTTCGGCGAGCAGAGTCCACCTGCCAACGCGCCGATGTGCTGCTGGTGTTCGCGCTCGGCGTGCGAAACCCCGAGGTAGAGGCTGCCGTCGCAAAGCTCGCCGTACCCCGCTTTTCTCGTGTAACCGACGCAATCGTTCATGTGGACGATGCGCTGCTCGACCGAATGGGCGGCGCCGAACGACACGCGGCCTTCGCAACGCTCGACGAGCTAGAAGTGCTGGGTGCGCTGACCGAGCAAGAGCGTGATGTCGTCATGGCGCACGCCGTCCCCACGACCTACCCGCCGGGCGTTCACGACGAGCCGCAACGCCCGGCGATGTTTTTTGTACAGATGGGCCGCCTGCGCGCCTTCGAGCACAGTCCCGACGGCGCACGCCGCTGCGTCGCTTCGATTGGCCCCGGCGGTGCATGGGGGTCCGAGGCGTTGTTCCGCGCCCAACGCAGCCCAGCGACACTTCAAGCCGACACCGAGGTCCGCTGTCTGCTGTTGACAACCGATGCCTTCGACGCCCTCCGACGCGCCGATGCACAGCTCGCCAGTACCCTCGCCGACTTGCTCGTCCAACACCTCATCGTGCGTCACGCGGTCGCTGCCGGCATCCCGCCCACCGATGTTCTGGATGAACGCCTCGCGCCATAAACACCGACCCGAGGGCGCGGCGCCCCCTCCGCTTCGGACCCCTGTCTTCGTCACAACAACCACAGGTTGCCCCATTCCGGCGACCGCGCGCTCGCCGATGCGTGTCCGGGGCCGCCCGGGCAATCACGGCACGAAATGCTCGTGCGCATCGAACGAGAGGCCAAGCACACCCCATCGACGTGCAATCATCGCGTCACGGTCATCGCCGCGCGGGTGCGCACAATCAGCCCGCTCCGAGCGGTCGCTATCGAGTACGTACATTTACCCGTAACGCGAAAGAGAGTTACGTCATTCCGCTGCCTCCAAAAAACGCCGCATGACGGGGGCGGGCACGCTCTGCGCAGTCTCCGCCTTTGGCTCCGCCGTTCCGTTCCACCGAAATGCCACCCGGCTGGTCCCCTCGCCACACGAACCGAAGAATCGCCCCGCAGGGCACCCGCGTCTGCGGCCGACCAACGCGCCAACACAAACAACGCCCCGCGCTCCGCCCAACCATATGGGGGAACCGCGACGCGGTCTCGTCGGCCCCCTTGCTTGATTGTCCGTTTCCAGAACGCGGCTGCCCTCCCCCCGCAATCTACCCATCGTCGAAACTACGACATCCCAGAGGTGTGTGCAGATGCGCCACGAGGGCATTCCGGGTCGGCCAACGCAACGATGCCTCGGTTTGCCGTGTAGACGGACAAAACTACGTTGCGTTGTATTTCCAGTTTACAACGCCAAATGACGCGCGCATCTTGTGCGCGATCCCAGACAACAGGAGATCCCGTGGGCTACACCATCTGGTACGAAGGCACGAGCGAGACCCCCATCACGGCGGAACAATTGGCGCAAGCGCAAGCGCACGCCGCCGAATGGACCACCAAGCTGTCGAAGACCGCAGAGCGCTATGCGTGGGACATTGACGGCGAAGACGATTGCAAAATCTCCGGTTGGACCAAGCCGGGCCTCGACGAAGACGACATGGAAGATGATGTCGAAACCTTGATTGCGGCGGTACGGACACTCGACAACGAAATGGAGGGCGTCACGTTCACCGTCACCGATGATTACGAGACCGAGCACTATCCGTGAGGGGATAAGCGTGGGTGGCCCGGCCCGCGCGCACCGGCCGGGCCCGCGCACACCGGCTCCCAGACGCACCGCCAGCACGTCTGCCGCGGTAAACCAAGCGTCGAAAAGTAAGTATTGTTCCGCGTAACGCAGAATAGCGTTACGAACCGCTACGCCCGATGCAGCGCCGACGCTGTCTGCAATTCGTCAGGGCAGCTTCCGCTCGTAACAGACCGATATGGTAAACTACATCGTATGCTTTACTCGAATATCGGTCGGAGCCTTCGTTGCGAATCCCGCTATGCGCCAGCCTCTCCCTGCTCGTAGCATGCCGAAGCGCAGCTACTCCCGTGCAGATTGCACCTCCTACCGTTGCAACGGCTGCACGCTCCGCAGAAGTCGAAGAGCTGCACGCTCTGGCGGAGCTTACGGGCCTCGTGCGCTTCTTCCATCCAAGCGACGAAGCCGCGAACACGCCCTGGGACCTCTTTGTGGTGCACGCAGCCGCAGAGCTGCTCGCCGAGCCTGGCCGCCAAGACGAGCGTCTCGCCGAACTTTTCGCGCCCATCGCACCTACCCTGCAGTTGGCAGCAAACCGAGACGCGCTCCGGCCATTGGATTTGCCGGAAGGCGACGGCCGGTTGGTTGCATGGGGCCACGAAGGGGTCGGCCTGGACCGGCAAGACATGGAAGGCCACGTTTCCTTTCGCACCCACCGGCCCACTTGGAATATGCCCGACCGCGCACAAGCAACGTTGTACCAAAACTTCAAAGTGCCACCCAACACAAGTGAAGCGCCATTCGTCACCGTTCGTTTGGGCTTGCAGGCAGATGCCCTCACCACCGCACGAATCTACCTCACCGCAAATGATGAAAATGGCGAATACATCGACGAAACGAGCGCGCTCATCTACTTGCTCGGCGGTCCCGATAGCAAAGATACGCACATCGCATTGCAGCTACCACCCCATGCCCATTGGCTGCAAGTGCGTCTGGTGACCCGTCCCCAGCACGGAATGCGCATCGAGCGCGTCCACGTCGAAGGTCTATCCCCCCAAGCAGACACGAACACGTCCGTGCCCCTGCGGTTGGCGCCCGGTGGCGTCAATGGTTGGCAGGTCGTCGGTATGGCGCACGAAGTCGTCGACGATGGCGCATCATTGCGCATCCTCTCCAACGGCGCGTTCCGGGACGACGCACCGTTCGCGCCCAGCACCGTCCTCGGCGATGCCGTTGTCACCGAGATAGCGCCTGGTTTGGTGGCGCAAGTCCCGTTGGTGTTGCCCACAGACGCGCAATCTACGTTGCCGCGCAGCACATTCGACAACGAGGCGTGGCTGCGTACGCTTGGCTCCCACAACGCAGCAGACCGAAGCCAACCCGAAGTGAGGGTTGCAACGGTCATCCAACTTTGGGTTGTATTGCGGCATTTGTTTCCTTACCGAGAATCGGTCAGCGAGCCGTGGGACAATATCCTCGACCAAGCGCTCACGGACGCAATACAGGCCGATGCAGCGGGGCTCGAAGGCATTCTCCAACGTATGCTCCTCCCCTTGCACGACGGTCATGGCAACGTATTTGACCATCTCGCTTACCATGACTTCCGTTGCCCCGTTCTGTTCGAGGAATCCGAAGGCCGCTTCTTTGTTACCGGAAGCAACGTTGCGGCGTTGCAAACAGGCGATGAGCTGCGCACGTTGTTTGGTGAAGCAATCCAAGCCCGTTTCGCTGCCGAGCAATCCTTGATATCAGGAAGTCCACAATGGAAGCATTTCTCCGCGCTCCAGAACCTGCGGACTGCACGCAACGGCTCCTGGAACGCGACGATTCGCCGCGGTGACGAATCGTTGGAAATAGCGGAACAATGTACGTCTTGGACACCCATCCCTGCCGGACCCAGCTTTCGCGAGCTCGGTGACGACCTCGTATACGTCAACATCAGCAGCCAAGACTGGGCCACCGACGACAACCTCGCGCGCATATCCGCAGCGCGCGGCGTTATCGCCGACCTACGCCGCTATCCCGGTCAATTGCGCGGGTTGGAAATGCTATACCCAACCGGCACAACCGTACACGGCGGGTGGCTTCGGCAACTTCGCTGGAGCCGCCCCGACGAGCCGCACGAGAGCCCGCCAAGCGGCTATGTGCCGGACCCCAAACGTGCGCAAGATGCGGGCCCCGTCGTCTGGCTCATCGACGCCGGCGCCATCAGTACGGGCGAATCACTACTTCTCGCCGCGCACCAAGCAAAGCAAACCATGATAGGGCCGCGCCCCACCGCTGGCGCCGACGGCGAGAATCGCTGGTTCACCCTGATGGGCGCGTGGACGATATCCTTCACCGGAAACATTGCGCGCAAGATGGACGATTCGCCCCTCTATGTCGTCGGTTTCGTGCCCGACATCACCGTTGCCCTCACGCCAGAAGGCCTCGCGGCAGGACGCGATGAAGTGTTGGAAGCCGCAATTGTCCAACTGAAAGCAGAGGTCGAGGGCACGAAATAGCGTGCGCGTGCTCTCCGAACCCCGGGGAGGCTACGATAGATGGGGGATGTTGGGCGAGCCCTTCGGGCCGGGTGCTTCCGCGGGGTCGCCCCCGAGACGGCCCGAGCCCCCGTTGGGGTCTCGGGCCTGGGGCTCCGTGCCCTGCGGGCACCGGCGCCTCGCGGCGCCGCCCGCTCCGCCCCCTCTCGCAGATAGCCAACCCAAGCACAACACAATCGTCTACGAACCCAACACAAACGAGAGCGCGCCGACCACCGCCGCCACCTGCGCTTCGATGCACGCCTCGGGCGTCGTTCGGGGGCTGTCCGGGTAGACCTCGGTGGTCGTGGCATACGGAGCCTCGGTCATGCCCATACACAAACCCAACGGCCGCGCGTCGTACAGAATGACGCCCGGGCGCGACACTGGCACGCCGATGATACAGCCGTCGGCGTCGGGGTCGGCGATGTGCGTGACCGCCGCGACCGCGCGAATCACGGCGTCCTGAAACGCGAGGGCCGGACGGGCGCTTGGGCCGACCGTATAGAAGCCATCGGGAATCTCGCCGGGCTCTATCTCTTTGCCATCGCGTGCGGCGAGCGCGGGCCGAAACTCCGTCTCGTCGGTGTCGGTGGTTTCGTGCAGGTCGATGTGGACCAAAGGCGAAATGCCGAGAGCCGCGACCCACGCCATCAACTGTCGCGCTTCTTGTGCGGGGCTATTGGCATAAAACGACCGGTTGGGGTCGATGGCGTCCGGGTTCCACCGATGAATCACCTCGTAGCCCCACGGACTGACGCAAGGCGCAATCACGAGGTTCCAAGCGGCCTCGAAGGCCTGCGCGCGGGTCGCGGCGAAGCGAAGAGCACCGTGAACACCGCTCGTTTCGTAGCCGTGCACGCCGCCGGTGATGAGCGCCGTCGGCCGGTCGGCGCGCCAGCTGCGGCTGCGCAAGCCGAGCAAAGGCCACTGCCCTACGGTGTAGTCCAGCATGCCGTATTGCACGAGGTCAAAATGCTGTCCCAGCGCAGAAAGGGGCCGCGCGACGTCGTCGTGGAAGTCGCGCTGCTTGCGCTGTTGTGCGCGCCACGTCGCGCGTTCGGTGGGGCCCCAAGGAACGCCAGGAGTGCCGATTGTTACAGGATTCACGAAGATGCTCCGGGGTGTAAGTGGGCGGGAAGCACGGCCTCCGCCAACCTACCACTCCCGTCGCTCCCGCGCCCCGCCCGGAATCGCGGACCGCACACGCGCCGCACGAAGGTCGTGGGGGCGCCCCCCGTCCCGTCGCTGCGTGGGACCCGGCCTGCGCGGGTACGTCTCGCAATGGCTCGTTATACTGCGTATTACATAACAACACAACGCAGCATTGGTCCTACAAAAACAACACAAAGGGCCAACCAAAGCAGTATACATACATTATACTTATATTACCCCTCCATATCGCCGAGGCCAACCTTCGTCGAAAACCGGGACAGCGTCGGCACGCCCACCGACGCCGCACATTCGCGACCTACCCTCCGTGGCTCGAAGAGTCGCCGGCGCCGAGAAGCGCGTCCAGTTGTACCTCCTTGCGGAGCGTCTGCTGCATGGGCTGCGTCAACCGGTTGCGCCCCAGCCGATGCCCGCTTGGGGCCCCACCCGGACCTTGCCAGCGGGCATTTCGACGCGCTTCACCGATGCGCCCGCCGCCCACTGCGGGTCGGGCGCGCCTTCGCGAGACCGCATCCGCGCAAACTGCGCCCACCATACAGGCGGAGCCCGCGCGACATCGCCGTAAGACGAGCGCACGCCGTCGCGTGCCCGCGGCCACCCCTGCGCGAGCAGGCCGGCGCCCAAGGGGCCGGGCTCCCCAATCGCGACATCGACCCCAAGCGGCGCCACCTCCTACCACGCGCACCGCGCAGCCCGTCGACCGCGCCTGCGCGCAGAGTCTCGGCGAGGCCCTCTGCGACAGACGCATCGCGCGTCACTTCCAAGTCCACGTTCGTAAAACTGCTCGAAAGGCCGTCAAGCGCGCCATTTTTGCTGGCGTTGCGCATCGAGCCCCACACGCGGAATCCCTTGGCCGCGAAGGCCTGGACTCCGCCAAAGCCGCCGCCAACGCCCGTGATGACGACGTCCTTGGTGTGTGCTGTCAATCGTGGCACGCCATCGTTGGGGGCACCCGCGAAACGACAGCGAGGCCAAGGAAACGCAAAGGCCGGCGCGGCGTCGTCAAACGCGCAAAAAGACCAGCAGGTTGAATGCCGCGGAGACCGCCCAAAACGGCGCGAAGACGACTCCGACGTTTCGACCGTGCCGGGAAACCAACGGGTGATGGCCAAGCCCCGGGATTCCCGCGTGATTGGCGTTGACCAGCGCAAACAGCACCGACATGACACCAAATACGAGATGCAATGGCAGGCGCGCGTTCAGGTCAAGCCCCAGGCCATACACGACGCCCGCGGCGACGGACAAAAACGCGAGGCTGCCCTGGCGTTGCTCAAACAGCAGCAAAAACAGGTAGTTGTCGACTGCTTCGCGTTTTTCGGGCGGACCCGCGCCACGCGCCGCATCGAGCATTCCCCGTTGCTCGTGCAACGAAAGCGCGGTGTCGACGCCGGGAAGACCGGGCCCGAAGAACGGCAGCACCCCGTTGACCACCCATCGCGAGAGCATCGGAGACACCACCTCGACGCCATGCACGACGGCAGGTGCAAGACAGAATAAGAGCCCGATTGTTGAGATGAGCGCCAAAGACATATGGGTAACTCCTTATGTTCCCGCAGCCCGATGGGATTGCGGGCTCCGAGTGCTTGCCAGTTTTCGTACCAACTGGTACAAAACCATGTAGCGGCGCACCCCCATCCTTGTCCACAATAAAATACCGCGTGGTACGAAAATGTCTCTCGAAATGGAAAAACGCGGTCGCGGCAGACCCAAGACCCTCGACCAACAGCGAACCATCGAGATTGCGATGACGAGCTACTGGTGCGACGGCGTACGCGAGGTCTCTATCAACGAGATTTGTCGGCGCGCGGATGTGTCAAAACCCAGTGTTTACCGCGTCTTCGGCAGCGAAGACGGCCTTATGGCGGCGGCCGTCGCGCACTACCGAAACCAAGTCGTCGCGCCCATTCTCACGCTTTTGTCGTCGAACGAGCGCTTTGACGTGGTGCTCGCGCACTTGCTGACCCTTGTGACCGAAGGCTCGGGTCGGCCTGCAGGCTGCTTGGTCGCCGAGCTGCGGTCCTCCTCCAGCGGCGTTGGTCCCGAAACCACCGCATTGGTCGATGAAATCGCCGCAGACCTACGCCTCGCTTATTCCGCCTGGTTCGAGCGCGCGCGGGCCTACGGCACCGTGAACCCGGCGATTCCGACCGACCTTGCCACCCACTTTATCGACACGCAACTCACCACCGTGTTGCTGCAAATTGCGCGGGGACACGACCCTGCCCTCACCCGCGCCCAAGCGACGCTGGCGTTTTCCGCCCTCCAAGTCCCGTCGGTGGTGCCCCTTCAGCCGCCCACGCACGCGCAGCAGGCACCGGGGTCGGTGCTTCCAGGCGCCGAGCAAAAACCGTCCACCCCATAGCCACCATCGCGGCAGGCTTGGGTGCAGTCCGAATCGGCGACGCAGCCGCCGCAGCCGTCGTCCGGGTCGGTGGGCATCGTGTCGCCGACGGGCAAGGCCTGGCCGATGCGGTTGTGGCACCAACAAGAGTGGGACGCGCCGCCAAACAACAAGGCGTCGAAACGGCTGCCGTCTTCGGTATACACGAAGGGCGTGACCTGTCCGTAGGCGTCCCAGCTCCCGCCCGTCAGGCCCATGATTTGGCCCTGGTCGCACCACGTCAACCCGTCCGCGGACGTGAGCGCCAACGTGCCGCTGTGCCCTTCATGAAGCATCAACCACGTCCCCGCGACCTGCTCTACGTCCATCGCGCCGGCATTGAAGACCAACGGGTTCGATGCGTGCTTGGCGAACGTGCGCCCGTCGGCAGAGGTCGCGAGGCCCACATGCCGCGCTGTGCCGTCATTTCCGTCATAGTACAGCCAGAACGTGCCTTCGCGCACCACAACCGATGGTCGCCCCACCTTCCACGAGTCCCACGTCCCCCCACCCCCGACGTCAAGCACAATCCCCTGTTTCGTCCAAGAGAAGCCATCGGACGAGGTTGCGAGGTGAATGCGGTCGTCCTCGGCGGTCGGCGCATCGGTATAGTACATATACCAAGTACCCCCCACTTGCACCACGGACGGGTCGTTGACGTGGTTGGAGGTGCCGGACGCGACCACCGGAGCCGGCGCGTCTCGGTCGGGCCAATGCACCCAGTTGGCGCAGTCCGTTGACGTCGCCAGGAAGATTTGGTCGTGCCCATCGCCTCCTTGCGCGCCGTAGTACATCAAACACAAGCTGGACGACACCCGCACGACATCGGGAGCGTAGATATTGTCGGCGCCATGGACGGAGCGGCCAGAGACGGGCGTAAGCGCGGGCGCAGCGGGCAATGAAAACGAGGGGATGACCGACACATCGCCGCATGGGTCCGCTTCTTCGCCCGAGTCGGCTGTGGACGTCGTTTCGGTGCCCCCGTCGTCGCCTCCCCCGCCATCGTCACTGGGCGCTGTCCCACCGTCGTCCACGCCCCCTCCGCCGGCGCCCCCGCCCGTCTCCGTTCCTGCGCCGTTACCCGTCGAACCTTCGCCAGCTTGGTCGTCCACCAGCGATGGACCCGACGCTTCGCCGCCGACCTCTTGTTTGACCGAACAAGACGCGCCGATGAGGCAGAAGAGCAAGGAGCGCAAGAGATGGGGCTGCAAGAGCGCCTCCGATAGGACGATGCCGAGTGCTTCGCCGCAGGGTTTGGTGCGCAAATATCCTAAACCCCGGAAACGAGCACCAAGAGGCTCTTCTATAAAATGAATGGCGATTCAGTCGATGCGTATGCGGTGTCAAACGTGCGTTATTTGCCGGAAGTGTCGCCAATCTGCGCTTTCGCCACGCGGGTTTTCGTCCATCGCCTGCTCTGCGTCCCCAAGCCATTCCCCCGTTCCGGTTTGTTGTCGCACCCATACCTTCGTCATATTCCTCCGTTATTCGACGATTCTGGCGCTCTGCTCCTGTTTGCGCGGGCATCGGTGTCCCTGACCACCCATAGCGAAAGCACTGAAGCGGCATTTGCCCAAACGTCCGTGTGTGTCGCGCCAATCAACACGTTTGCGTGTGGGATGGCCGTTACCGACGCATGGTTGGCCGAACTGGGCACACGACCGCGAAACAGGAGTCTCCAATCGCCGAAATGATCGTATTTGTCGTATTTTTGCAGGCTGTGCCCATTTCGCACACTGGGCTCTACCGGAGAAGCAGATCTCCGAGAGCGAATACCCGAGCCCCTCGCTCCGTGCCCAAACCAGACATTTTCGCGTCCAAAACGGCCATCTACACCGCGAAGGATTCGCGCCAACCCGCCAAGTGTGAGAATCGGAGGGTCCTGTTGGCGAGGAGGCCCCATGAAGTCCCACCGAAGCACACCGTCCGCGTCCCCTGCCGCGAGCCGCGCACCCCAAGCGGCTCGTTCGGGTGCAGGTCCGTCCAATGCAGAACGGCAGGAGCGACTGCGAAGTGCTGCGGGGAAGGCCAAATCCATTGGCGACGCGCAAGAGCTGCAGCGCGCGTTTCGACAAGCCCAGCCCGGTGACTGGTTTCGCCTCGAAGATGGAGTATATCACGGTCAGTTCAAAATGCGAAATATACAAGGGACCGATGAGAACCCCATTCGATTTGAAGGCTCCAGCAAGGCGATGCTCGATGGTGGCGATGGAACAACCACACTCCAGATGGACGGCGTCGAACATACCCATCTCTCGGGATTTACGATTCTCGGCGGTCAGCGCGGCTTGATCCTCAATGGCAGCAACCACAATGAGATGAATGGCCTCACCGTGAAGAACACGAGGTCGGAGGCCGTTCATTTCAAACAAAGCAGCGCCTACAATACCATTCAAAATACCTATATCTCCAAAGCGGGACAAGGAGACAAAAAACACATTGGCAATGGCGAGGGCATTTATATTGGGTCTGACAGCAAAAAGTGGGATTCTTACGGCGGGCAAGACAAGTCCGACCACAACAAGGTGTTGAACAACTACATCGAAGGAACGTCATCGGAGGCGATAGACGTGAAGGAAGGCACGCGCAACACCTTGATTGAAGGCAACGTATTGGTGGGCGACCGCATCGCGGGTGAAAATGGCGCGGAATCGCTGATTGACCTCAAGGGTTCCCATAGCACCGTCCGAAACAATGATTTTATCAATCCAAATGGCAACAACAATCTAAAAAACGGCTGGGAAGTGACGCGGCGCCCGTGGAAAGGAAACCGCAAAGACGGCGGCACATCGGGCATGAACAATGTGCTGGAGGGCAACCGCTACGCGGGTATCCAGGGCGGCGGAAAACTCGTCAGCCAAACAAACGACGGAAACAGTTGGAAGAAGGACACATCGGGGCCGGAAACCATTGGCCAACACAACCAATCGACGCAACCCACCGTCGACGAATGGCGAAAGGGACAATCCCCGGCCAAAGCCCAATCGCCGGACAGCAAGGACACGAAAGCGCCGTCCTGGCGCGAAGCGGAGGGCCGCTGGGAGCCGACCCGCGCCAAGGTGGACACCGCTTTGCTCGATGGCGCTGGAAAACCCCGCCGCAATCTATCCAAAGGCGACGCGATTTGGGTCCGCACCGATTCGCAAACGACCGATGCAGGTCCGGGGGGAATCGGCCCCCGATGGCGTGTCATGCTCGACTCTGACGGCAAAGGCACCGAAGAGAAGGGTTGGGTTGCAGCGACGGCCTTGGCATCCCGATTTCAAGCCGCAGGGCCGACCCATGACGGCAAGACGCCAGAGCCCAAGGAGGACAGCGAACTCGACAAAATCCCCGTGCCCAGCGGTCAGTCCAACAAAGACGACCAGTTCCCCCAGGGCATCGCCCAAATGCTGCACGACAAAACGGGCCTCGACAGCGAACAGTGGGACAACATCACCGACCTCATCGCCAAGTCCGAGCAGGACCAAGAGAAGGGTTGGAACAGCAACCCCGCCAAGTTTTATGGAAGCTGCGAGCGGCTCGAATACGACAAGGACAAGCGTGGCTGGACGATTTCCGCGTTCGGCGCAACCACGGGCGGCTCAATTTCCGGCGATGCGGGCCGCTTGTTCACCGAAGCGGGCACGAGCGCGAAGGAGCTGGGGGTCAACAACAAAGACCGCTTCAAAGAAAACGTCGCCAAGCTCGGGCGCGACCCTGCATGGCAAAAGGCCGTCTGGACCTGGTTTCACAAGGAATACATCGCGCCGTCTGTCTCGCACCTCCAGTCTCTCGGCTACACAAGCGCCCTCACGATTGCCGCTGTGACGGATTGCGCGCTCAATCAGGGCTTCTCCGGCACGAAAGACACCGCGGAGGCGCTGATGAACCGAATCAAGAATCCCCGCTCCGAAGCCGAATTCCTGCGCAAATTTCTAGACGAACGCGCAAAGGTTGTGGACACCAACGACTACAACGCGAATGGGAACGGGAAGCGGCGCGTCGATATGTACCGCAAGCTCCTCGACGGCGGCCAAATGGACCTTCGCGACAAAGACAAGGTTCGGAAGGCGATGTCATGGCGGATGCATTGAAGCCGCGCGCGTCCTGAGTCGGTGGCCCCGCGCGCTATGGTTGCGGGGTCATGTTTCGAGCCTTTTTCGCACTGCTGATTTGTCTCGTGGGTCTCGCAGCCCACGCAGCGCCAGCCGTACGGCCCGTCGATGGTTGGGTGGTCGACCAGTGGACCAGCGAAAATGGACTGCCCACCGACCACGCGATGGATGTCGCCCGCACGCCGGACGGCACCATTTGGGTTGCGTCCACGAGCGGTCTTCTCCGGTTTGATGGGACCATGTTTGAATTGGTCGATGTTCGCGACCTCCCCGGACTCCGCACCAGCCGCCTCGTCGCGCTGGCCGTACACCCCCACGACGGCGCGCTCTGGATGATGAGCGACCACGGCCAAGGCATCGCGCGCCTGCACAACGGCCAACTCACAAACTGGAATCGGGACCAAGGCTTCCAGCCAAATGGCACCTGCCTGCGCGAAGGACGTGACACCATCTGGTTTTGTACCGGTGAGGGCCTGTATTCCCTCACAGACCAGCCCCTCCGCGTGCCCCAGTCGCCCCGAAAGACCGTTTCCGACGTACTCGAAGCACCCGATGGCACACTTTGGGTTGCCACCCATGCGGAGGTCACCCGAATTGCTCCGGATGGTTCGGCGACGACATTGGACGAAAGGGTGGGCGTGCCCGACTTTGTGGGGCGCTTGGGGATAACATCGTCGTCCCGCGTGTTTCTCATTCAATCGCTCACCGGCCCCCTTTGGACGTGGGACGGCGCCGCGTTTTCGCCCGCACCGGGAGACGTGCGCGCGGCTGGATGGACGGTGCTGTCCGAGGAGACGATTCCTGTCGCGGGCCCGTCCTCGACGTGGGGTCTCTCCACCAAGGGTGTGTATACCGATGAAACGTTGGTTCTCCCATTCGACGGCCGCATTACGTCCGCCATCGCGACGCCGGACGATTCGCTATGGTTGACCACCCACAGCGCGGGCGTTTTGCGCATTCGGCGGTCCCCGCTGCGTATCGTGCGCGCAGGCGACACCGACGCGCAGGTGTCGTCGGTGATGGTCGACAGAAGCGGTCGCTTGTGGCTCAAAGGCGTAGACGCATGGTGGACGCCCGGCCCCGAGGGCCCCGAGACGCTCGATGTACAAGGCGACGGTCCTGGCGGCATGTTGTACGTTCACGGCGACCGCCTCCGCTTTGCGGGCAGTGGCATCATGGAGGTCTCCGAGACGGCCGAAGGCAACCGAAGCCTTATCCCCCTCTCCGACACCTTGTCCGACCATGTGCAAGCCACCGAGGTCATCTCCGAAACGGAGAGCTGGATTGGGGGCCGCTCCGGGTTGTGGCATGAAGTCAATGGAACACCAACCAAAATACAATACAACGGAGAGGACATCAGTGAGATTCGCGACCTACTTTACCTTCCCGACGGGGGCCTATTGATCGCATCTGGCGGTCGCGGGCTGCGCAGGATGGATACGCTTGGCCGCATCGTTCGATTGGACAATACACAAAGCATACCCACCGACAATCCCCGTCATATTCGCCTGCATGGCGACAATATTTGGCTCAGCACCGAAGACGCTGGATTGTGTACCGCACCCTTGCGAGGAAATGGCACCCACTGGCGTTGTATTGGTTCAAACCATGGCTTGCCAGCGCGCGGCGTCCACGCATCGGTGGACGATGGCCGGGGACGGACATGGATGAGCACCAACCGGGGAATTGTCGTCGCGCGCACCGAACAGCTCGACGACTTCGCCCGTGGAGACACAGAAACCGTCGACCTGCTGGTCCTTGACACCCGCGACGGAATGCCCAATGCAGAATGCAACGGCGGAAACGACCAAGCATTCGCCCAAGGCCTCGATGGCTGGCTCTGGTTCGCCACACAACAAGGAGCCGTCGGCGTAAACCCGGCACTGTTTGCGTGGCCCGACGCGCCCCCACTTCGTCTTGGCCCCATTACGGTGGATGGTCAGAAATTAGACCCATCCAATGTAAACATTCCCCCTGAATCGCCAACACTTCGCTTGCATTGGTCCACGCAAGATAGCGTGTGGGGAGACCGGGTCCGGTTCCAAACCAAGCTGGGCGACAGTGATTGGTCCCCGCCCCAACGAGAGCGAGAGGCCGTATTTACCCACCTGCCTCCCGGCCAAAACCGGATTTCCGTTCGCGCAGGAATCGGCGGAAGCTGGGGCGAGGCAATTCATACCGAGATTTACCGCCGTCCGCAGATTCATGAACACACCTTGTTTCCCTTTCTCTTGTTGGTCATAGGCGGCTGCACAACGATGGGCATCGCTTGGCTACGAGGAAACACCCAACGGAAGCGCCAACTGGAGCTCGAAAACCAAGTCGCACTGCGCACCGAGGAGCTAACAGAGACTACGCGGTTGCTGGCAACACAAAAAGACCAACTCACAATGCAAGCCAATCGCCTCGCGCAGCTCGACGACCTCCGCACACGCATGATTGTCAATATGCACCATGAGCTGCGCACGCCCGTTGCCCTCATCCTCGGCCCGCTCGAGCAAGTCCTCCACGACCACCGCCTCACGCCCGAGAGCCTGCGCAATATACAAATGGCCACCCGCAACGCAAAGCAACTCGAGAAGCTCATCGAGCAACTCTTCGACCTGACGCGCCTCGAAGCGGGAGAGCTTCCCGTGCGCGCGCGTCGAATCGACCTGGGTGCGCTCGCGCGTAAGGTCGTCGCGGACCACTCCTTTTCTGCAGAGCAACGAAACATCACGCTCATCGGACCCAGCGCGCAGGTGCCGATTTGGGTCGACCCCGACCTCATCGAAAAGGCCGTCAGCAACCTTGTCAGCAACGCACTGAAGTTCACTCCTGCTGGCGGATGTGTCGCTGTGTCGCTCAACGCAACCGAAACGGTGGTTCGCATTTCCGTTGAAGACGATGGACCGGGTATTTCCGAGGCCGACCGCCCGCGAATCTTCGAGCGCCTGTACCAAGTCGACCGCAGCGACCGCCGGGCACATGGCGGAGCAGGCCTCGGCCTCGCGCTGGCACAAGAGATGGTCGAGCTTCACGGGGGCGCGATTGGCGTCGAGCCGCGCACGACCGGTGGCAGCACCTTCTGGATTGACCTCTCCCTCGACGAGTTGCCCCACAACGTAGAAGAGGTGGACCTCAACACCAACGACGACCTCACTGTGCCCCCGCTCCACAACGCCGAGGTCAACGCAAATGGAAAACGGGTGATTCTCGTCGTAGAGGACCATCCCGATATGCGCGAGTTTCTGGCGGCGCAGTTTCGGCCCAGCGCCCGCGTGCTCACCGCTGCCGACGGCGAAGACGCGCTCCAACAGCTTCAATCCCAACGCCCCGATGTGGTGGTGTCCGATGTCATGATGCCGAAAATGACCGGCATCGAGCTCGCGACAGCCATGCGCGATAACCCCGCGCTCGCCGACATCCCCATTGTGTTGCTGTCTGCCAAGACAAGCATCGGCGACAGGCTCGCAGGGCTTCGCGTCGCCGATGATTACATGACCAAGCCCTTTCACAGCGCAGAGCTTCGAACCCGCGTACTCCGACTCGCCCGCCGCACCGAGACGGAAGCTGCCGACATCCAACACGCTCCGCCCCCGAACGACGCCGACACCACGCTTCTACAACGCCTTGTCGACCTCGCCGACCAACACATGTCCGACTCCAACTTTCGGGTCGCCGAACTCGCGCGCGCCGCCGGAATGAGCGAGCGAACACTCCGCCGCGAGCTCCACCGCATCGCCGGCGAGGCGCCCAACGAATGGCTTCGCACCCGCAGGCTCGAAAAAGCCCATGTACTGCTGCATGAACGCAAATACCGAACCGTAGGCGAAGTCGCCGCGGCAGTGGGCCTGAGCCGCACCTACTTCGCGCGCGCCTACCAAGCCTGGGCCGGACACACGCCAAGCAGCGTGCTCTCTACCGTTTCCGAAGATGGCCTGTCCTAAATCGAAGCAACGCCCACCAGCCGGTTTTGCGATTCACTGAATCACCATTCACTCCAACGTCAATCACTGAATCGTCATTCACTGAATCGTCATTCACTGAATCGTCATTCACTGAATCGCCATTCCGGTTGGATCCTGACTTGCGTAGACCATTCGCCCCAGGAACGCGTGCATCCCCCCGTTTGCAGAGGATGCCCCTCCCCACGATACCGACAAGCGCGTGTAGCCGTGACGTTCCGAGAAACCCTTCGATTTCCACCGGCGCAAATGTCCTCCATAGCCCGACTCCCTTGTGTTGCGAAACGCAACGTATCCGACGTTTCTACATCAGATACCACACAAACTAAAAACGTCTCGTGCGATTTGACATTCATCACCCCTCATGCTACAAAATGAATACGCTGGTTTCCGAACGGGAATCGTCCCACAGGTGCTTGCGCTTCCCCTTGGACGAAACGTTCGCCGATGTTCCGTCTGCCAACGCCTCCCGAGTCGGCGCGCCTCGCCGATTGCCGCGCCGCAGTCCGCCCGCCTACGCGCAGGCGTCGGCTGGCTTTCGCGTGGACAAGCGGATGGTTGTGGTTCGCGAGCGCGTGCGGTAGCGCCGGGTCAGCTGGCCTCCCGGTAGCAACGGACTTCTCATCGCCCCGTCCCGTCGCCGACACCGCCACGCTTGAGACACCGGATGCCGATGAAGATGAAGATGGAGATGGGTGGACCACCGAAGAAGGCGACTGCGACGATGAAAACGCCAATATCTATCCCGGCGCCGAGGAAGTCTGGTACGACGGCGTAGACCAAGACTGCGCCGAAGACAACGACTTCGATGCCGACAAGGACGGCTACACCGCACATGACGACCTCGGCGAAGACTGCGACGACACCCATCCGCTCATTCACCCCGAAGGCGCGGACTCCGCATTCCGCGACGGCGACTGCGATGGCGTATTCTCGAATGTTCTCGACCAAGCCGACTTCACACTTCGCGGAGAAGCAGCGGGCGACTGGGCGGGCGTTTCGCTGGCCGAGAGTGGCGACGTCGACGGCGACACCATTCCCGACTTTTTGGTCGGCGCGCGCTACAATAGCGAAAATGGCACCAAAGCGGGCAAGGTATACCTTGTGTTGGGAAATGCGCTCGGCGCTACATCGCTTCTCGGCGACCTGCCTGCGTTTCTGGGCGATGGGGAGGAGCAATGGTTGGGCTACTCCGTTGGCCACGCTGGGGACATCAATGGTGACGGCTTCAACGACCTCCTGGTCGGCGCATTACAGGCCCAAGACGCAGCGGGCGCGGTCTACCTCGTTCATGGCGGTCCCGAACTCCGCACGAGAACGTCGTCGGTGCCTATTTCGTCCGCTGCCACCACGACGCTGACCGGCAGCCAACCCGACGACCTCCTCAGCATCTCGATATCGGGAGCCGGAGACGTCGATAACGACGGAATGAACGACATTTTGGTGGGCGCCCACAAGGCGGATGGGGTCTCGCCCAACGCGGGCTGCGCGTATTTGGTGTCGTCGAGAGGCCTCTTGTCCCGAACGGGAGGCCAATCGGTCAGCCAAGCCGCCTGGACCTTTTTGGGCGACGCGACGGATGACGAGACGGGCCGTTTCGTTACCGGTGTCGACGACGTAGATGGCGATGGGCTCGGCGAGGTTGCTATTGCAGCGCCGTGGGCCGACCCACGGGGTCCATTGTCCGGCACTACTTATGTTGTATTGTCATCCTCCCTGCCCATCTTACCCAATACAACACAAGTCTTTATATTGTCCGACGCCGACCTCCTCTTCTACGGAGAAGACGCGGGGGACTCCGCGGGCCACTCGATTTTCACTGTCGGCGACACCGATGGAGACGGTACCGGCGACCTCGGCATCGGCGCAATGTACAACGACCGTGGCGGCATCGACACCGGAACCGCCTACATTGTATTGGGCGACACCTTGGCGCACACCGAAGGCGCATGGGGACTCGAGCAGGCCGACATTCTGCTGACCGGCGAACACACCGGCGATGCGGCCGGTCGCCTCGTCAGTCGCGCTGGAGACATGGACGCGGACGGCCTTGGCGACATCGTCGTGGGCGCATTCGGAAATGACGAAAGGGGCGAAGGCGCAGGCAAAACCTATGTCTTTCGCGGAGGCGACATTCGCTCTGGCGGCGTATTCGCCCTTGCAAGTACGCCGTTCCAACTCCTCGGGGAGCACGCGGGAGACCAGTCGGGACAGACAGCAGCCGGCATCGGCGACATCAACGGCGATGGCAGAGACGACCTCTTGGTGGGGGCGTTCTGGAATGACGACCTCGCTACGGATGCCGGCAAGGTCTACATTTTGCGGAGCAACTTGTGAGGCGCCTTCGGTTTCACGCTGGCCTCGTCTTTATCGGGACAAGTGCGTGTGGACAGCCCGAGACGTCTTCCAAGCAGCCCCGGACGGCCCACTTCGATTCGGGGGAGTCCGTGCAAACGCCCACGGATACGGGGCCTGTTGATGAAACCCAACCTTCCCCCCAAGACGCCGGTTGGACGATTGGTCCCGTCGAAACGTGCGAGAGCCCAAGCCCCCTTCGGTATAACGACGCAAGCGACGCTTTGGGGCCGATGCAAGCCTTTTCGTCGCCACGATTCGATGAGCGCGGGAGTATTGCATTGTGGTTCGAGGACAACCAACATTGGATTGTTCACACACACGCCGACGCGACCGCCATTCGACGTACCTGGAATCCGTCTTCGTCCGACACCACCGCGCCCAAAACACTGGACCTGGGAATCATGGTCAAGGGCCTGTTGGCGCACGATTTTGACCAAGACGGTCGCACAGACCTGCTCGGATTTGGAACGGAAGCCACTATTCTTTGGTCCGTCGCCGAAGACGCACCGTCTCTCACGACGCCCGTGCTCAACGAGGACAGCCACCGCGGCGTATATGACGTCGCGATTATGGATGTCGACCATGATGGTGACGATGACATCATTTTCGGTATCAACATTGAGCCAACGATGGGCGACCAACAGGCTCTCTTGTGGGTCCAAAACAATGGCGCGCGGCAGTTTTCCGCCCCAACACCCATACTCTCCTCCATTTCTGTCGCGGGAGCTGTTTTTGACCTGTTGGTCATCGACGAAAACGGGGATGGCGTTGACGACATCTACGTTTGCAACGACCACGGCAGCACTCTGGGCCCCAACTACCTATTGCTTGGCACGGAATCGGGGACATTCACTCTATCACCCGATGCCGGACTCGGCGTCACCACCGACTGTATGGGCGTGTCTGTAGGCGACTTGGACCGCAACGGTACATTTGATTTTGTACTGTCTGCCATCGAGCGGGTCCACGTCCTCGTCCAGAATGACGGTGAATACTACGATTGCGGTTCCTCTCGCGTACCTGCCCTCGCAGACGGACAAATGGGATGGGGAACCGCGATAGAAGATGTGGACAATGATGGCCGCCCGGACATTCTCATGGCGCTGTCAGACTTTAGCGTCATGGATTTCGAGGCGGCGCCGCTCGCTGTGTTCCAACAACAGTCCGACGACCGCTCATTTGTTGAAATCGGGGCAGAGCTTGGATTGCCACAAGCTGCCGCCACGCGGGCGATTCTCGCCCAAGACCTCAATATGGACGGCGTGGTCGATATTTTGGCGTCCGACTTCACGCGCAGCCCATGGCTATTTCTGTCCGCCGGTTGCGATGGCGCGCACTGGCTCGACATTACGGCGCCACACGGCAGCACCATCCAGGTGGTCTCCGGCGACCAGACGTGGAGCCAGTTGGTCACAACCAACCCCGGATGGAGCGCGACCCGCATCCCTGTTGCCCACTTCGGCCTTGGCGAGCGAGACACGGTCGACGAAGTAGTGCTGCAACTGCCTGCCGCAGACGGACGCGCCGTCCACCGCATCCGAGGGCCCCTCGAAACCAATCGCCGTATTGTATGGTCACGACCAGATGCTGCAACGGGCGCGCCTGCCGGCCCACCAACGTCTACGCCCACGCACTGATACGAAACCACCGCAAAACTGGCCTCCGCCCGTGCCGCATCAGATCCGGCGCGCTCCGTGCCGAATGCTTGGTACGTGGGCGGGGCGCGAACCGGCACGTCCCCTGACGTGTGCCGCGGGCCTCGGACCAGATCGGGCCGTCGTGCCAGCAACGTCGGTCCTGCCTACAATCCGAAAGAAAACACCTTCATTCGTGCCACTTCTTCCACCCCCCAAAGGGGCCACAACGAATTGAGCGTGGTACACTCTGCGCAGTTTTCGTGGTTTTCCACGCGGAGTAGGTCATGCTTTTTCCGAACCTTTGGAACCGCGCCCCACACACCTTCTTGTGTGCAGCCTTCCTGCCTCTTTCCGCCTGTTTGTTTACCTATTCAGGCGAAAAAACAGACACCGCAAACAGCACCGGCGAGGGTGAAGGCGAGGGCGAGGGTGAAGGCGAAGGTGAGGGCGAAGGCGAGGGCGAAGGTGAGGGCGAGGGCGAGGGCGAAGGAGTCGCCAATCCCCGTGTTGGGTTCTTGTACGTCGGTCCCGTCGGCGACCACGGCTGGACCCTCACACACGAAGAAGGCCGGAAGTACGTCGACGAGAACATCGAAGGCGTCGTCACGCACTACGAACCCAGCGTGAGCCCCGCCGATGCACCCGCGGTCCTCGACCAGTTCATCGCTGACGGTGACAACATCATCTTCACCACCAGCTTCGACTTTTTGAGCGCCACCCAAAGCGCTGCAGCAAACAACCCCGACGTGCGCTTCTTGTCGTGCTCGGGCTTCGTTTCGAGCCCCAATCTCGGAAGTTACTTCGGCCGTATGTACCAAGTGTGGTACCTGGCCGGAATGGTCGCCGCATCCAAGTCCTGCACGGGACGCGTCGGCTTCGTCTCGCCTGTCACAATCGCCGAGACCATCCGTCACATCAACGCATTCACGATTGGCGCACGGGAAGTCAATCCCGATATCGTGGTCGATGTCGAGTGGATTGGAAACTGGTTCGACCCCGAACTAGAACCGGTGGTCACCCAAGAGCTCATCGACCGTGGCGCTGATGTCATCATCAACCACACCGACACCACCATCGCGCTGGAAGTGGCCGACGGCCAATACGTCGAATGCGACGGGTCATCGAGCCCAGTGTGGTCGATTGGCTATGACAATCCCAACAGCTGCGAATTCGCCCCTGACCGCTGCCTCACGGCTCCCTATTGGAACTGGGGCCCGCTTTATGCGCGCATCGTCCAAGAAATCGTCGACGGGACCTGGGACCCCCACAACATCTTGTGGGAACAAATGGAAGCCACGCCAGAAAACAGCGTCGTCGCCTTGGCGCCCCTCAGCACGAACGTCGACGGCACCATGCGGATTGAAGTAGAAAGCAAAATCCCCGAGCTCAAATCCGAAGAAGGCATTCACCTCCCCTTCCACGGACCCCTGTTCGACACCGAAGGCAGCCTCCGCGTGAGCTCCGGCGAAGCCTTGACCGACGAAGACCTCAAGCGCATGTGCTGGTACGTAGAAGGCGTCGTTACGGTCAATAGCTCCGGCGTAGACCAGCCCGGCGAGGTCCCCGCAGGCTGCGACGGCGACTACTGAGCCAAACGCCCCACGGAGCCAAACAAAAGGGCCGTCGTTCGCAAACGGCGGCCCTATTTTGCATCGGGCGTTCGCGGTCCTCCAGCTTTGGAGCGCACGCGCAAGCGCTCTTGTAGCTACAAACGCCTAAAACCGACCGCGAATCACAAGCTGATTGGGACCAATCGAGATTTGCGTGCCGTCCGATGAAACACCTTGTGCGCCCAACACAAGGCCGGTGACAAACAAGCCACCACCAGCAATCGTGAGCGCACCACTCGTGAGGTTGAGCGGCTGTAACTGGCTCCAGGCTTCTTCGTCGCCCGACTCCGCAAACGCCCTCGCCTTCGACCACGAGTAAAGCTGCACGCTGCCAAACACGACCATCATGCTTCCGCCCGTGATGGCAAGTGCTTTGCCCGCACGACCAAAGCCCTCGGATGGCGCAGGTTCCGGGGTAGGTGCGACAGGTGTAGGCGTAGGCGTTTCGTCGCGGCGCCGCTCTAAGTTTACGATTCGACGCTCCAGCTCTACGCGCTCATCGGCGGTTGCATAGACCCGGTACCGATTGAGGTGGTCGATTGCGGCGTCGAACTTGCCCAAACGCTCGGCACAGGCTGCCAGATTGTAGAGCAATGCAGGCTCCTCCGACAGTCGGTAAGCCTCTTGGAACGCAATCGACGCATCTTCATAGCGACCTTCTTTGAACAGGGTCTGCCCATTCAAAAAAATCTCTTTGGCCCGCGCGCGGTCGTCGTCCGTTGGCGCAGCCCATGCAGGCGAAGCCCCGAATGCAAGCACCATCGCGGCGATTCCAGCAAACAGCGCTGCCTTTCTATTGAACGCACGAGGGGTTCGGACAGAAAGCGCGCGAGCAAAGAATCGGGGCACCCGGTTGGGAGTGCGGGGCCCCTGGTCAGTTGAAGGGGTCCTTGATTTCATCATCCATCCTCATGGTGGGCACAGTGGTTGGTGCCGGAGGCGGTTCTGGCGGAGGCGGAGCGGGTTCGGCCGGTGCAGAGGCCGCTGGGGGCGGCTCGGCCGACGCTGAAGCGGGTTCCGCCGGTGGTGGCGAAGACGTTGTAGGAGGCGTAGTGCGCGCTGCGGGAGGCCGCGCAGGCGGCGGCGCAGGGCGCGGGGTCGTGCGCGGCGGCGTGGCGGAGGACACCACGGGCGGGGGAAGCGCGGCGGGACCTGGCTCGCTTGGCGCGGGGGTGGTCTCGGGCGGCACTTCCGCCGTTCCACCTTCAGCAGAAGGCGGTGCGGCGCTGGGGGCCTCTGCGGCCACCAGCACGCTCGGCTGCGCGGGGCCGGTAGGGTCTGGCGGGGCACCATTGGAGCCCCACAGCAGGAATCCCACGCCCAGCAACAACAACACAGCCAGGCCAACCACAAACCAACGCCCATTGCCGCTTTGTGGTGGCATTTCTTCGGTCGCCTCGGGTGCAACCGGTGGACTCACGGGAGGCGGCGCACTGGCCGTCAGCACCGCCTTCGGCTTTTGCGCCATGGCCATCATCGACACCGACAACGACCGACTCGCCGACAAGATGTCGCCCGGCACTTCCACACGGCCTTCGATTACCGTCATCTGCAAGTCGAACAAATCCGGCACCAGCAGCGCCTTTTCGCAGGCCATCAGCGCACGACGCATCTCGACCATGTTCGCAAAACGATTCGATGGGTCTTTTTGAAGCGCGCGGTCGACGATATCAACCAAGATGGGCGGTAGTTGCAGATCCGAGACGACCGTATCCAGCCTCGGGGGAATCTCATTGAGGTGTGCCGTCAACACCGCTACGGTGTTTTCTTTCGGAAACGGCCGCCTTCCAGAGACAATACGGAAAAGCGTTACGCCCAGCGCATACTGGTCAACCCGACCATCAAAATCCGTAGATTCGAGGATCAGCTCTGGCGCCATATAGTTGGGCGAACCGACAATCTGGCCTGCAACCGTAAGCTCCGCTTCGTCGCCCACGCTCTTTACCAAGCCAAAGTCCACAATTTTTACAATGTCGAGATGCTCTTCCTTGTCTTCCAACAACACAATGTTGTCCGGCTTGAGGTCTCGGTGGACAATCCCCGCAGAGTGCGCCTCAGCCAAGCTCTTGCAGACCTGCTGCGCCAAACGAACCGCGCGCAACGGCGAAATTCGCTGCTTCTCCCGCAAGACGCGCGCCAAGGGACGCCCTTCGAGGTACTCCATCACGAGGTATGGAGCTCCGTCCCAGAAGCCAAAGTCGAAAATCCGCACCGTGTGGGGACTCTTCAACTTCGCAAGCGCACCCGCTTCATTCAAGAAACGTTGCTGGTAGAGGGCCAAGTTGTTCGCATCGACGAGAGAGGCGTTGAGCTCCATAATTTTGACGGCAACGCGGCGGTCGAGCTGAAGCTGGGTGGCCGCGTAGACCCGCCCCATCGAGCCCTTGGAAATCACCGACAACAGACGATACCGACCGTCCACCACCTGCCCCACCCGCGCATCAAGGCTGGTGGAGGAGAGCTCGTGAAAGCCGCTCATGCTGCTGGACGTGTGGTCACTCACACGCACTCCATCGGTCGACAGCCGCCTGTTCGACACGGTTCAAACTAACCAAGGAAGGTCACAGGAATCCTTCTATACTCGGTTTGAGGCTGTCGGGGAATAGGGTGAAGCACCCGAACGCGTCAAACATGCAATCAGTGGTGCATATGCTCGGGTCGCGGACCCTACGACCGCCGCAACGGGATGGCGCAACGGGCCGAAGCGGACAACGCAGAGCGTGGGGCGTGTTCGCGATCTCCGTATTCTCACCGTCCCTTCATCCAATCCACGACATGTTCGTAGTATTCTATGTTCTTTACAAACCAGCCCAGCTCCCCTTGCACAACCTGCACCACGAGCACCTCCCCACCCAACAGCGCTCGTTTGGCATCGGGAGCATGGTCCCGAAGGGACATTCGATGCACGAATACCGACTCCGAAAAGTACGGTGCAATCGACAGCATTTCGCCACCCTGGCGATTCGCAGGTGCCTCAAAACCATCGTTGAGAAAGCTGTCCCGCACAACCACGAGCTTTTGTCGCACCGGCGTATGGCGCGCGGTCGGATGGCTGTAAAAGACTTTGGTGGAGTTCCCTTTGCTTGCGGTAATCAACCGCCACTGGAGGTTCGCCGCGGAGCCCATCTTGACCGAGGTATACGGCTCGGTCCAACCGAGCTTCACATACACCTCTTCAATTTCCGACGGGCCGTCTCTATACAAATCCCCGAGCTGCGCAGAAACATCCTCCTGCCACGTCACATTCGGTATTGCATCGATGATGGCCTTGGCCTCGATTCGCCCCGCCTCAACATTCCAGTGGCGGTCGGTGCGCCGAAACAACGTGCGGAGCCGCGGGTCGGCCACCAACACATCCGGCGAACGCAACCGCTCCCGCTCCGCTACCAACGGGGTCCAAACATCGACCAACGGTGAATTGGGCTCGTCTTGATGGCTCCGCAGCCGATCCATCTCCGCCAATACTTCCGACGCAAACGGCGCAGACAAGGAATCGGGAAGCATTTCCGGGTACATCGTCGCTTTGTTGGGCGACACCACAAAATACAAGGGGATACCATTTTGGGACGCATAGGTATTCAGGCGAACAATGGCTTCCCACACTTTGTCTGCATTCGGATAGGGGCCCGCGCGCCGACCTACGACGCGCTCGAGCACAAACCAAAATCCGTCTTTGCCGCGTACAAGTTTGTCGGGCAGCGGATTATCCAAAAAGAGCTCTAGGTCCAATTGGTGCGCGAGAACCAATAGTTCCGGACGAAGCGGCGCGCGGTCCAACAGAAATTCTTCGAGTGCTGGCGTCCATGTTGCCTCTGCAATCGCTTCAGACGTGAGATTTGGCCACGGCGCCAAGGTTCGATTCTCCAACTCCTCGCCGCCACCCTCGAAGCCCGCAAGAAGACCCAAACTCGGCAACAACAGAAGCAAGAGCAACAAGCCTAGGTAGGTCCCGGTTTCCCAACGCAAAAACGTAGGTGGTGCGGAAGTCGACTCTGTTTGAGACATTTGGGCGACTCCCTTCAAAACCGAAAATATATAAAAGGACTAAACGATGAAGAAGCCATTTCGATTGCGGAAGCGGTGGCTCCGAACGTCATCACGGTCATTCGCGCGAGTCGCACGCGCCAAGTAGACGGCGCCTCGGAGAGCCAGCGTCCAACTACAAAACTACCCGGAATCGCTGTTGTCAATAGCCCAACAACCAACAGAAGCGTATTTCGGTGGGACATAGATGCAGTCACGACATACGGCATCGTCTGAGCATCGAAGGGCCATGCCATTTTTGCGAAAAAATGGCCCGCCTGCGTGAGCGAATCGGCTCGAAACAGCATAAACCCGACAACAACGATAGCGAAGGTGGTCGCTCTTCGCACTCCCACAGGAAGCAGGGGCTTCCGTTTCCGGCCGAGTCGTTCTATGCTCAACCAGGCGCCATGATAAGCGCCCCAAGCCACAAACGTCCACGCGGCTCCGTGCCAAAGCCCAGACAACAAAAACACTGCCCAAAGATGGGCCAGCGTCCGCATGGGCGACCCCCGCGACCCACCAAGCGGAATGTATACATAGTCACGAAACCAAAACGAGAGCGTCTGGTGCCAACGTCGCCAAAAGTCCGTAATAGAAACGGCGGAATAAGGACGCTCAAAGTTCTCGGGAAACCGAAACCCTGTCATACGCCCCAAGCCAATGGCCATGTCGGAATATGCCGAAAAGTCAAAGTAAATCTGACATGAATAAGCGAGAGCACCCGCCCAGGCCGCAGCGCCCGTGAGTTCGTCCGCGCGCAGTCCAAATGCTGCATCGGCGATAGTAGCGACACCATCAGCAAGGACAAGCTTCTTGGTGAGGCCGTAAACAAAGCGAACTGCGCCCGCCGCGAGGTCATCGAACGAGATGGTTCGCGCCCGTATCTGCGCCGCAACATCACCGTACCGGACAATCGGACCTGCAATCAACTGCGGAAACATCGAGATAAAGAGCGTAACATCGAGGGGATTCTTGAGGGGTTCCTGCTCATTACGCGCGATATCGACCAAGTAGGACACGGCCTGAAACGTGAAGAAGGAGAGTCCAATAGGAAGCGCCACTTCACGCCACGGAAACTCTGTCCCACCCAAGAGAACGGATGCAAGACTTGCTTGTTCTACAAAAAAGTTCGCGTATTTGAAATAACCGAGGAGCAGAATCTGGGAGCCGACACCGAACCAAAGGGCGCCGCGCGCAACGGTAGGCACGCGCAGGAGCAAGCCGCAGACATAAGTGATAGCGATGACCAGCAAGACCAAGCTGATGAGCGTCCCCGAGCCCACGAGATAAAAGAGCAGGCTCGCAATGGTCAACAGCCCATTTTGCACCAACGGGCTCCCGTTGGAACCGCTGCGTCGGTCTATCGCATTGGCAACACCCAAACATAGCAACACGATGGGTGCGAAGGCAAAAACGAACAGAGGCGACGAAAACACCATGGGACAGGCACCTTTATGGAGGTCAATCTAACCGACTTCCGTCCAGCCCGCCTACCCACCATCCCGCGATACAAACGAAATCCGTATCCTTCCGGCCCCCACCTACGGAAACGAGAACGCAAATGCCCCTCGCGAAAGACCGAGCAAGGCAACAACGGGGTGCGGCCAACATTGGTTGTTGTGCAAGAAGCCTACACGATTCGGGGATCCGCGAGGCGCGCGACACGCCTTCACCGGCACACGAACCCTGCGCCGGGAGACCCCGCATCTTTGGACGGTGCCCGCTTTATCCGCTACACACCGCAGCCCTCCGCACCACACCGGCGCATCGCCCAGCCGCGGTATCCGATGTGCTGCAAAAAGTGCGTCGTAGAAATGACGCCAAACCGGCGCAACCAGGGGCGCTGTCTGCCCTCAATCTCCAAGCGCTCCAACACGAAAACACCCATCGCTGCCACCGAATCGACGCCGGTACACCAGCAACCGAAGCGCCCCAACGGAAACAGATATGTCAGGAATCTGTCTGGTCCCGACGAAACGAGCACGCTATGCCGTCGATGCCGCCAGAACCCAGCAGCGCATGCTGGGTTTGCGCAACGCAGTACACCACGATTTCCAAACTGGAGACATCATGCGTCACCTCATCACTGCCTCGCTTCTGTCCGCTCTCGCGTTCACCTCGACTTCGGCGCTCGCTTCGTCCGACTCGGACTTCATGGAGCTGTGCACCGCGAAGCTCAACGGCACCCCTGTCGCCGACGCCAGCAAGCTCTCCCAGACTCCCGTTTTCGAGGCCATCTTGGGCGGTGCCGATGCGCGCAACTGCGCCGCCGCACTCAACAAGGCCAAGGACCTGACCACCCTCGACCTCTCGAACAAGGGCGTCACCGACATCTCGATGTTGGCCAGCCTGACCAACCTCACCTCGCTGAACATCAGCAAGAACAACGTCCAGAAGCTCGACGGCATCAGCGGTCTCACCAAGCTGACCACCCTTGACTTCAGTGAGAACAAGGTCTCCGACCTCTCGCCCCTCAAAGGCTTGGTGGCCCTCACCGACCTCAACGGCGCAAAGAACGAGATTGTCGACATCGAGCCTCTGGCTGGTCTTGTCGCCCTCACCCAGCTTCGTCTCAACGACAACCAAATCGACAAGGTTGCCGCCATCACCGAGATGAAGGACCTCAAGAAGCTCTATTTGAGCACCAACAAGATTGAAAACCTCAATCCCCTCGCCAAGAACAAGAAGCTCGTCGAGCTCGCCGTTCGCAGCAACCCCGTCAAGCAGTGCCCCGACTCCAACAAGGTGGAAGTCAAGGGCAAGGAGATCGATAACACCGACCTTCTCAAGTCCACCTGCAAGGACGAAGCCTGGAAGGCAGGCGGCGGCAAGTAGTTTTGTCGCGCGGGGCGTGAACGAGCGCCCCAAACCAAGACCGCCGGCTACCCCATAGGGTACCGGCGGTCGCTGCTTTGGCGATTCAGCCCTCGCTCGGGCCACCGTGGCGACGTTCACCCAACCTTCGTGTGGTGAACGCGCCAACACTGTCGTTGCTTACCAGCCGAAGCCGCCCCAAACCCACACGGTACCGCCATCGGTGCCCGTGGTGTCGTCACCCGGAACGCCGATGATAGCGTCGTCGATTCCATCGCCCGTAACGTCTGCGCCTGCCGCCAAGGCCGAGCCAGAGGTCTGGGACGCCGCGTCGCCGTCAAACCGCGCATCGGCCGTCGACAAGGCGATAGCGCCACTCAGGGGGCCATGGAGGAGGTAGGTGACGCCCGCGTTGGTGGCGAGGCGGTCGTGGCTGTACGCGCCGATGAGGAGGTCGGCGTTTCCGTCGCCATTGAGGTCGCTCTCGGATGCGACGGTACGACCCGCTTGGTCGGCCGCGACTTCACCCGTCAGCGAGGCGTCGGCAACGCTCACCGAAAGGTCGCCGGAGGCAGGACCGTAGAACACGTACGCGCCGCCAGCACTCGATGCAAGCGCCGGGCTGCCGAGCACGATGTCGTCGTAGCCGTCGTTGTTGATGTCGCCGGCGATAGATACGTCGAAGCCCAACTGCTGCGAGGCGGTGTTGCCCAAGAAGCGTGCCGTTGCCGAACTTGCGGAGAGCACGCCCGACATCGAACCGCTGAACAAGTAAGCGGCACCCGCATCGGCTGCGCCAACGTCGTTGTACCGTGCGCCAACGATGAAGTCGGGATTGCCATCCCCGTCCACATCGCCATTTCCAGCCATCGAATAGGCGAACTCGTCGCCAGCCGATTCCCCACGCAGCACGGCGGTGGCATCGGTGGGCGTGAGAGAGCCGGTAAGCGCGGCCGAGAGGATGTAGGCGGCTCCGGCATCGGCGCCCGCACCATCGTTCTTGTAGGCACCGACGAGGTACTCGATGGTACCGTCCGCGTCGATGTCGCCAAGCTGGCTCACAGACCAGCCCGCGAAGTCGGTCAGCGCGTTGCCGACAAACTGCGCATCGGCGGTGGCCAATGCGACCGTGCCCGTCACCGGACCCGTGACCAAGTAGGTCGCGCCCTCGTTGCGCGTCACGGTGCTGACTTCGTAGCCATTGGCGCCCACGATGATGTCGTCATAACCGTCGCCATCAACGTCACCGGCGAAGTCAACGCTGAAACCGGCCTGGTCACCGCGGTTTTGGCCGACCAACAGCGCGGTGGAAGCGGTGGCGAGATTGTCCACGGCAGAGAGCGGCCCCGAAACCAAGTACACGCCGCCGTCATCGACATCCGCGTTGTCATAGGCGTAGGCACCGACCAAGAGGTCGCTGATGCCGTCGCCATCCACGTCGCCGCCAATGGCTACGGCAAAGCCCGCCTTGGCGCCCGCAGGACCGAAGTACTCGCCGTCGGCGTCGGTGCTGTCGTAGTCGCCGTCAAGCGCGCAGGTGTTGGGGCCACCATCGCAGTCGTTGTCGAGGCCGTCATCGCAAATCTCGGTGGCGGCGGGGTTTACGGCGAAGCGAGTGTCATCGCAGTCGGAGCTGTCGGTGACGTAGCCCGACGGAACGCTGCAGGACGCAACCATATCGCCGGGGTCGCCGTAGCCATCGCTGTCGAGGTCGGCGTAGTAGTCGGTGCTGCCCGTCGCGCCATCTTCGTCAATCACGGAGTCGCAGTTGTCGTCGATGCCGTTGCAGGCCTCGGTCGCGCCAGGATTGACGGCAGACGCGCCATCGTCGCAGTCGGTGTTGTCGGCGACGTAGCCACTCGGAACCGAACATGCGCGGGTGGACATCGTCGCGTCGCCGTAGCCGTCGACATCGACGTCCGCATACCAAGTGCCGGCGTCGGAGGCGTCGTCTTCGTCGGTGGAGCCGTCGCAGTCGTCGTCCAGCGAGTTACAGGACTCGGTGGCACCGGGGTTTACGGCCGCGCGGGTGTCGTCGCAGTCGGTGTCGTCTGCGGTGTAGCCGCTCGGTACGCTGCAAGCGCGGGTGGTCGACGCGGGGTCGCCGAAGCCGTCAGAATCGGTATCCGCGTAGAAGGTGCTTGCGTCGCTCGCGTCGTCTTCGTCGGTGAAGCCGTCGCAGTCGTCGTCGAGCGTGTTGCAAGTTTCCGTGGCACCCGGGAAAACGGCGGCGCGGGTATCGTCGCAGTCGGTATTGTCGGCGGTGTAGCCGCTGGGCACCGTACAAGCGGTGACGGCCGACGCGGGGTCGCCATAGCCGTCGGTGTCGGTGTCGGCGTACCAAGTGGCGGCGTCAGCCGCATCAGACTCGTCGACGACTCCGTCGCAGTCGTTGTCTTCGCTGTCGCACGTTTCGATGGCATCCGGCGAGATTTCGCTGCGGCTATCGTCGCAGTCGTCGCTCAAAGCCACGTAGCCGCTCGGCGCGGCGCAATCTTCGACAGACACGCTTGCGTCGCCGTGACCATCCATATCGACGTCGGCGTACCACATCGACGTGGCGAGGTCTTGGTCCGGTGTGCCGTCGCAGTCATCGTCGATGTCGTTGCAGACTTCGGCCGCACCCGGGTTGATGTCGGGGTTGGTGTCGTCGCAGTCGCGGTCGATGCCCACGAAGCCCTCGGGGGCTGCGCAAGCGCGAATTTCGCCCGCTTCGTCGCCGTAGCCATCGGAGTCCGTGTCCGGGAACCAAGCGACCGCATCGACCGCATCTTCGTCCACCGCGCCGTCGCAGTTGTTGTCCACATCGTCGCAGACTTCATCGGCATCGGGGTTGATGGTGTCGTCGCTGTCATCACAGTCGCCCGCGACATCTACGTAGTTGCTCGGCGGGTCACAGGCATCGGTCGATACGAGGTCGTCGCCGTATCCGTCGCCATCCTCGTCGGCGTACCAAATCGCGCCGCCGCCGATGTCTTCGTCCACCTCGTCATTGCAGTTGTCGTCGACGCCATTGCATTCTTCGGACGCAGCGGGGTTGATATCGGGGTTCGTGTCGTCGCAGTCGACTTCGGACGCGGCAATAAAGCCCGCCGGCGCATCGCATGCAAACACAGAGACTGCGGGATTGAAATAGCCGTCGGCGTCGGCATCCTCGAAGAACTCCACGGGGTTGGCCGCGTCTTCATCGATGTCGCCATCGCAGTCGTCGTCGACGCCATTACAGGCTTCCGGTGCGCCCGGATACACCGAAGCGTCCGTGTCGTCACAGTCATCCGATGCAGGAATCCCGTCACCATCCCCATCGGAGGGAAGAGTGGGGTCGGTGTCGACCGACTGTGCCGGTTCTTTTTCGCCAGAGCACGCCGAAGCTGCAAGGCTCAAAGTGAGGAGGGCAGCCCAGCGACCACCTTGCATCAAGCCCAACGATTTCATCCAATCCAGCATTCTTATCTCCCGCCGCGAAAAGACTGCTTCAGTCACGCGGACTTTGGGGCTTCCTGATTTCCCGAGGGCCAAACAGATAGCCCGTTCTACACCACCTTCCCAGGCGGCTCATCCTCGGTTCGACCCCCGCTGCTTCGGTCCCGCGACGGCAAAGTTGACAGTAGAAACACGCGATTCGCAATTCTTCCGACATCACCGCCCCTGTCGAAGCCCCGCTTTCGAATTGAACATCACGCTCGCTTGCACTGTCGCAAGCCAACGAAAATCGACTACCCAAGGCGATTTACCACAAATACGCCCGCGATACCCGAAGCGGTCTCGCTCCCCTTCGCGCTCCCTCCCTTTCTTTCACACCCTTGCGCAAGCGCCCTCCGACAGCGAATTCGACGCCACCTTCCGTCGAAGAATGGTAGATAGAAAGACACACAGTTTACTCGGTTCGCCCGACCATGCCCGAATCTACACCCGACATCTTCTCCATTCGTCCCCCCGACGACACCACGGCCCTGCGGATCTTGAAGCGAAGCGCATGGCGTACGCGCCTCATCCGCCTCGCCGTTGGCGCGCTCTCTGGCGGCCTGGGCAGCTTCATGCTGGTCCTCAACGCATTCGAGCTCGACCCCCAAATCAAGCACATGCCAACGGCCCAACGTTTGCTCGGCTATGCCTTCGCGCTCTTGTTCCTTCTCGTGGGCGTAGCAATGACCGCTTTCGCTGTGTTCAGCCGCGGAAGCAGCGCGGGTGTGGTCTCCCACCGTTTGCTGCGAGAGCTCCACACACTACAATCTGCTAGCAGACGAGTTTCTACACGGTCTGGATTTGTAAAAGACCCCGGTCCCACAACATTCGGGCAGCATATCCTTGTTCTAAGTTGGACAAACAACACTGAAACCCAACTTATGATGCCCGCAAATGACGTCACCCTCCTCTTGACTTGGATTGAAACTCGCAAAGCAGACGCGTCCAACGAAGCGCCATGAGCCGCACCGAATTCACGCAAACAATGGACACCTTGGGGAACGGCACCCAATGGAGAAACCTCCCCGCACCAGAACCATCCGCCCTCCCCGTTGTTCCCGAGCGGTATGTTTTGGAGACCCTTCTCGGTCAAGGCGGAATGGGCCAAGTCTGGCGCGCATTTGACCGCCTCCTCGGTATTCAGGTCGCTCTCAAGCTGCTGCGCCCGGAGCTGGGCCGCAGCCGAGCCGCCCGCGACCGCTTCATTCAAGAAGCCCGGCTCACGGCGAGTCTCGAACACTCCAGCATCGTCCCCGTCTTCGACCTTGGACGAACGCCGGAGGGCATTCACTACTACACCATGCGCTTTGTCGTTGGCGACACCCTCGAAGAAATGTTGGATTGCAACGGCTTTCCCCGCTCGGACATCACCGCACGCCAGCGGGTCACCCAACTTACACGGGTGTGCGAAGCGTTGGCCACTGCCCACCGACGACGAATCCTCCACCGCGATATCAAGCCCGCAAACATCGTCCTTGCCGATATCGGCGACGTTTGGCTGGTTGATTGGGGAATCGCCCACGACCTGAGCCAAGGCCCCGTCGCCCAAGTCGCGGGTACGCCGCGCTATATGGCGCCCGAGCAAAAAGACCGCCTCGCCGAAGTTGCCGAGACATCGGACGTATACTCGCTCGGACTTGTGTTGCGAGAGCTGTTGACAGGCTCCCCAGATCCTATGCCGGTCCACCCCAAAGCGCGTGCGCCCAAGGAGCTATTGGAGCTGGCATCGTTTTGTTGCGACCCCAACCCAAACCAACGCCCCCGCGACGCCGCCGTCGTTTTACAACATCTCCGCGCATGGCTAGATGGCGCTCGAAAGCGTGAAGGCGCGCTCCACTTCGTTCACCAGGCCGATGACGCCGCGCTTCGCGCGACGACCCTCGATGCGGAGGCCGAGGACCTTCAAAAGCAAGCGGAGAGCTATCTTCTGGCCTTGCCTCCCCACCTTCCCGCCACCACCCGTCACTACGGTTGGGACCTCGAAGACGCCGCCCAAGAACGGCGTGAATCCGCCCATGTAGCACGCGAAGAGCGCATCCACCTCCTCTATGCCGCCCTGTCCCATCTTCCCGACCTCCCCGAAGCGCGCCAGCGCCTCGCCGAAATCTGGTACCAGCGCCACCTCGCCGCCGAAAAGGCGGGCCGCGATGCCCGCGCCGAGGAGCTGGGTCTTCGTACATTCGATGAAGGTCGATACGCCGCGTGGTTAGAAGGAAAAGGGACGATTCTTCTCGCGACCGAGCCTCCCGATGCCGAAGTCGAGGTGTTTCGCTTCCATCAGCGTCACCGCCGCTTGGTTCCCCGCCCCACTGGCATCGTGAAGCGCGCCCCCCTCGCCGGCCTACAGCTTCCCCATGGCTCTTACCTTCTCGAGTTGCGTCACCCCGGTCGGGAGACGGTACGATTTCCCATACAGCTGGGTCGCTGCGAACAAGTGCAGCCCTATGCGAAGGACGGCAAGACGCCCGTCCCCATTCACTTGCCGCCCGCAGGAACCGTCAATCCCCGCACCGAGGCCTGGGTTCCCGGGGGATGGTTTCTTGCAGGCGGCGACCCTTCCTTCGGCAACGCCGTGGCCCAGCACCCGCACTTTGTGGGCGACGTCATTTGGCGCCAGTTTCCCGTTACGCTCGGCGAATACATTCGCTTTTTGGACGACCTCGTCGCCCAAGGTCGCACACCGGAAGCGCTGCGCTTCGCCCCCACCTCACACCGCAGCGGCGAAGATGCGGACCACGTACTGCATTTCGACGGCCAACACTTCACGCCCACAGTCGACACCGATGGAGACCGCTGGGACCTCCGCTGGCCCGCTATCGCCATCGACGTGGAGAGCATCTACGCATTCATCGACTGGACCCGGCAGCGCACAGGCCTCCCGTGGCGTCTCCCGCGCGAGGACGAATGGGAACGAGCCGTGCGTGGCGCCGACGGCCGCCAATACCCGTGGGGCAATTTTCTCGACGCCTCCTGGGCGTGCATCCGGTCGAGCCACAACGGACGACACCACCCACCCATCGTCGGCCAGTTTGACCACGACCTCTCTATGTTCGGCGTGCGAGAACTTTGCGGCGGCGTGCGCGAGGTATGCAAAGCCGTCTGGCCCGCGCCATCACCATCTATGGTCAGCCACCACGCCATTCGGGGCGCAAGCTGGCTGTCCAATGACCGGCTCGCGCCTGCTTGGGTGCGCGGGTGGGTCGGACCTTCCCAGCCGGAGCCCACCATCGGCTTTCGTTTGGTTCGCGACCCGCCATCGTCCGACGGTCGCTGAGCCAAGCGAACGAGCCGAAGGGGGCCGCGTCCCCATAATGGTACTGGTCAGCGGATTTTCGTTGCCTTCACATCGAGGGAAGGACGAACGGTAGTGGTCAACCCATCCGCTTTCAACGCAGGCAAGCGGCCATCCCGAAGAGTGGTCACACCCGCAACCCGTGCCTGGGCGACCTTCTGAAACTCGGCGACAGGAATTCGCCCGCCGTCCGACGCGGAAATTTGCCAGACGCCCGGCGAAAGCTGCACAACCCGCCAGTTTTCGGGCTTCCAGTCGTCGGGTTCGGACTGAATAATCGTGCTTCCCAAGTCTTCAAGGCTGCACCGCGACAACAATACGCGCACCTCTCCTTTTTCTTTGGGGTCCGCACAGTTGCGCTTGAAGACCGCTCCATCTTCGGAGCAATAACAAAACGTCAGGAGCTCCCCGGTCGTGAACGACAAGGAAGAAGAGGCGAGTGTAAGCGGCATTTCAGGGTCTCCCATACGACGAGTATTTTGGTGATTCAAGCGGGTCTTCCCCGCCAAAACGACAGCACGTTACGAGCAGACCTGTTCCGCCGTTCGTAAATTACGAAGCGTCTGTTTCGGACCAGAAACGACGTGGGCCGGCGGGGGACTGAATTCAACGTGTACGTATTGACGGGATTTCTTGACGAGACATCGGGATTGGCCTCGCCCTAAAAAACACAGGCTTACCGGCGCGCGATTTACGCGCAGGTGGCGGCTGTGTCTCCGCTAGCGCGGCTTGCGGACGTCGGACGGCGCCCGATGCAGCGCCTTTTCTTTGCCTATATCCCGAATGTCGTTCACACCAGGGTTTACACGGGGAACGTCACGCATGGCGTGGACCGCGTCGACCATAGAGGTGGCGCGCTCTACTACCTCACGAACGACGGCACCATGCGAACTTGCGTTGCTTTCGCCCAACGCCATCTGCACCTTTCCGGCCATCTTCGCGCGCATTGCATAGTTGCGAATTTCTTCCAACGGAATCGTTCCGCCATCGGCGCCCCGAACTTCCCAGCCACCCGGTATCGAAACCATCATCCACGGCATCGGATGCCAGTCGTCGGGCTCGTTCTGAATAATTTGGTCACCCAAGATGACCAAAGAGGAGCCTTTGAGTTGCTGACCGTCGCACGAGGCCGTCTTCACGATGACCTTCAGCGCGGAAGGACTGTCACAATCGAGGCTATACACCGCACCCAGCATCCCGCATCCGCAAAACTCAAGGGTAAGGGGCTGTGGATTCGTAGAACTCGTGGACGAAGTGGTGGTGATTGCCATGTTGTCTCCCGTTGTGAGGGAAGCCAACATAGCACTCTACCAGGGGTCGGCAAGGACCACCCGATCAGGTTTTTCGACAGCAAACGCAAGCACCAGCTCCTTTCGCTCACCCGGTGCCAACCGAACGTTCCACCGCACCAATCCATCCGCATCGGGACCCACCCGGGACGGCTCCCCTGCTGCCGGTTCTCGCAACACAATCGAGACTTCGGGAAGCTCGCTCACGGGCACACGGTCCACCACTTCAACGTCTATGGCGCTCCCCGAAACCGACGTGAGCGTAGCGATACTCGTAAACCAGGTTCGGTCGCTCCGCGCAAACCGGGTCTCCACTTCCCGACCGCGTCGATGTTCCACCAAAACGTCGTCTTCCGACCCAAATCCGAGCGTAAAGCGCTCGCCTGGCGCAACGTAAGGCAAACGACCACTTCCAACACAAGTGCCGTCATCCCGTGTCAGCACGACAGGTCCAGCCAACAAGGGCATTCCGTGGGTCATTCGCAGGTGATTGGTGGCCGTTGCCACATACGAAACGGCAAGCTGACGCGACGGAACACAGCGACGCACCACGACGGCGTCACTGCGCATTTCCGCGACCATCAAGCGACGTGCACGCCCATCGGACGGCACATCCCAACGCCCCGGCACGACAAACTCGCGCACCTCTCCCCCATCATCTACGCCGGGGAGGGCCTCACTACCGCCGGTGAGCGATGCTTGTGCCCGCGCTTGGTCCCGGAACGACGCCTCTACACGCGTGGCTTCGAGGCGGCTTCGCTCCCGAACACTCAAGGTGTCGACCATCAGGTCCGGCAAGCGCGACACCACGCTGGGACGAGCGGTAGACAAACGCAACGAAACATTCATCCAATCTTCGTCCGTATGTTGCCACGCCGTTGCAACGAGGCGCAAGGACAATTCCGTTTGCTCCCCTGTTCGGACAAGCCGCGCTTCCCATGCAGGTCGCCACACCGCCGAGGGCACCGTATAGCGCACCTCCACAGGCACCTCGCCCGCGGGTCCAACCACTTGGATACGCAAATCCGCCCGAAGCCGGGGACGCCAGTTGGGGTCAACCTCAACCGCTTGGCGCGCCTCCAACTCCCGAACCAATCCAGAAGCACGTTCTACAAGGGACGAAACCTCTCCGACTGCGTCCAAGCAACGGTCTGCGAGTCCGGCAAACACGCGGGATGCATCCGGCAAGCCGTGGGCTCCGCCACGCTCCGACAAGCCCTCAATGGCGTCTGACAGCTCCTCTTGCGCGGCATCCCGCCGAATACGTCCCCGCCGAAGGGAACGCAGCTCCGATTGCAGGCGGTCTTCTATTTCGTCGAGCACGCCTTGGTCTTCAATGGGTTGCGTTGGCGCAGGCACGTCCCAATGGCGCACCACATCCACCCCCACACTTCGATAGGCATCACTGTCGATGCGCACCTGCAAACTTGCATCGACCAACACAGGAGACAAGCCCCTTATGCGGTACCACGCCGTGCCACCTGCGTGGGACACGCTACCGCGTCTAAAAACAAATCCGCGGTCCTCTGTCAAGGTGACCGACTCAACGGGCAAACAAACGTCAAACAGTTGATTATGGCTCACGGCGGTTGCCTCCCACAATCTCAAATCGGGTTGCCATCGTCAGCACATAGGACCACTTCAGCACAACCTCCCGACCGGGCTCAATCGGCACGCGCCATCGCAGCGCGCCTTTGTGGGGGCGCCCATCTGGCCCGACATCGCGGTCAGGACGTGCCGAGCAATCGCCCAATGAGACCGTTACCGCCTCATCTTCCGCCACCCGCGGCAAGGTCTCAAAGACCTCGACCTCGACCCGCCGCGGCACCCGGCTCGCGAGCGAGACCGAAATGGTATGCACCACAGCACGTTCTCCGCCGAGCATTCCGCGCGTTTCCTCGCGCACGTCTGCGTTTCGGGCGACACGAATACGCTCTTCGGGGCCAAGCGCCAACTGGATAGGCCCACCCTCCGCAACGCCTTCGATGGCGGCCGTAGCCCGGACGGTGCCTTGCTCAAACACCCGCAAAGGACCAGCCGGAGCGGGACCAGCCAGTACATTGGAAAACGAGACCATTTCCAACACAGTCGTGTCCTGGCGGGGCACGACTTGGTATGCACGCTTCACCTTGACCGGCACCCGCTCCACCGCCAGCACGCGAAAGACAGCGTCCGACGGGAGGTCCACCGCGGGACCAGGCGCGCGCCGATGCTGGAACGCGCTGTTGTCTACCGACACACAACCCGGCGGAAGCTCGGCCTGCGCCAACCGTCGCCGAAGGGCCCGAAGCGCCTCAATGCCTTCCACCAACTCTTTTGCGTCATTGCCCGATGCACCCTGCCGTCGCGCAAGGTCACGCACCTCGGACTCGAGCGTGACGGGATACAAGCCGCCGCGCCGCCGCCGATGGGACCAGTGCGGCAAATGCAACCAGCCATAGTCGAGAATGTCGCCAGGGTCGACACCCACAACGACGGGACCATCGTCCTGCTCCCTCCGCCCTGCCCCTGGCGCACCCCGACTCCGCGACGCCCGCAACTTCGGACTGGGCGCCCCGCCCCGGTCCATCGCGGGAGCCGGCGGCGGCCCGCCTGCAGCCATCGACATCATCGGCGGTCGGCTGGGCATCGGCGCACCACTTGGCGCGGGCATGGGCATCCCCACCGGCATCGGCGGGGGCGCGGACGGGGGCGGGGGCTGCACAAACGACGCACGCTCCACCATCGGCTGCGGTGGCGCGAGGTCTTCTTCGGGAGCCGAAAACGTGGTCATCCGTGCGGCACCCTCGCCCCGTCCGTCGTCGACGAATTCGGCCACCAGCTCGGTCAGCTCAGCCAACAGAGCCGCATGGTCATCCACCGGCGACGGCGGGCCCGGCGGTCGTTTTCCGGCGCGGTCAACATCCGAAAACAACGCAGGGAGGTCGGACGGCAAGGGGCGCCAGCCCGTGCGAACCGGCGGCTGCGCGCGGCCAATTCGCCAGGACGGCAACTCCGGCACCTTGGTTTGTCTCTTGACATCGGTAGTCGACAGCGAAAGGGGCGCGGCGAGCCAGTCTTCGCCCGTGGCTTGTCCCACCACGGCCAACAGCGCCAAGACGCCGTCCTCACCGTCTACTTCGAGTTCATACTGGGGCGCCCAACGCGCACCGGGCACGGTGTAGTCCACCCAAATCTGCCCGCCTACTCCCGGAGCCGCGACCTCCACTTCGACCGCCAGCCCACGACGAACCCGCAGGCGGCCCGAAGAGCGCGCCTGTTCCGCCAAAACCTGCGAGTGCTGCCGCTGAAGACCGCGCAGCTCGCGCAAACAATCGGCCGCCATCGCGTCCAAACGCGCGAGGGTAGCATCGCGGGCATCGGCGAGCGCCGCCATCCCCTCTAAGTCGACCTGAACGCCAATCCCGTGCGTCTGCACCCGCGACCGAAAGTCCGCGATGGTGGCCGCGACGCCCTCGACCGCAGAGAGCTGCGTACTCACGCGTTGCATCGCGCTCCGAAGCGTTCGTTCTTGCTCGTCTATCGGCGCAGAGTCCGCTACGGCTTCAACCACAACATCCGTGATTTCGTCAAAACGAACCACAGACACGCCTTCCCCACGCACCCGCAAGGTCCCCGACGAATAGTCGAGGGGCAAGTCCAACATACGGAGGACATGCCGACCGGGCGCGAGGTGGGCCACCTCCGCGCGACGCACCACCTGCGCCAATGCACGGTGAACCGTCACGGACGCAATGACCGAAGGCACACGAACAACAGTTTGGGATGCGGGTCCGAACATCTCGCGCATCACGAACCCCTGAATTGGTTACACCCCCAGTGTAACGCCATTGGGCCACCCCCGCTGGAGAGGTCCAAGGCAAACACGAACGGCATTCGCACACGCCGTTCCCACGCCCTTATGGGATGACAATGCGCATCTGGCCCCCCTCTACATTGACAACCCACGGTGCGCGCCGCGACGCGCCCGCTGCCCGACGAAACGAAGGGCCCATTCAAGCGGTGCTCGCCGAGCACTTGCCTCCGTCGGGTCGAATGCTGGAGATTGCCGCCGGCACCGGGCAACACTCCGCAGCCTTCGCGCGGGCGTTTCGCGGCTGGTGGTGGCTGCCCACCGATGCCGACCCCGACGCCATGGCCAGCATCGACGCATGGCGGGAGGCAGCCGGCGTCGACAACCTGCAGCCGCCTCGCGTGCTCGATGTTCAGCAAGCAAACCATTGGGACGGGATTTTTGTAGACGCCATCCTGTGCGTGAATATGGTCCATATTTCCCCCTTCTCGGCCACTGAATCGCTATTCAGTTTCGCGCACCATGCGCTGCCCGAAGACGGGACGGTGTTTTTGTATGGTCCTTACCATATCGACGGCATGCCGACCTCCGAAGGCAACGCCGCCTTCGATGCCCAACTCCGATCGGCCAATGCAAGCTGGGGCATTCGCGACGTCGCGGAGGTAGCCCAGGCGGCGTCCAAGGTCGGCTTTTCTTTGCGCCAAAGAATTTCGATGCCCGCCAACAATCAAACACTCATCTTCACAAAGACGCAGACCCTTCTGTCCGATTGAACCATACGGGGCGATAGGTTCCCGTAGTTCGAGGGGTTCTGAGGTCCAGCAAACCCCGTACACCCGCCAATGACCCACCGGAGAGGAGCTCATGGCCGTTCGCAACATCAATAGTGTCCATCACGATTCTCGCCCTCGAAAGCTCCGCTTCGGCCATCTCACCGCGGGCGGGCACGTCGCATTTGCCGCCGATTCCGTGCCCGGCCAAGGCACGGCATCGGGAGTGCTGTCCGGACATGCGCGAGAACATGCTTTTGCGGTGTTGGTCTACTTGCGCCATTGGGAACCGATGGTCACCGTTGAAGTAGATGGGGCCAAGATTTTCGGTCGTTTCGACCAAATCGACGACGAGCGGGCACGGGTGTCGTTCATTCCCCAAACCCGCACCGGCCATGCGATTCCGATGCCTACGCGCCATGTGTGCTGGGTGCATTGGAAGCTCGGTGAGGACGCATATCTGGCGGAGTGTACCGTGCAGGGGTCATCCGCCGAAGAGTGCTGGTGGATTGGCGCGCCCTCCGCAGTGGAGTCCGAAGACCGCCGCTTGCTGCCGCGCTTTCCGGTCAACAGCCAGTGGCGGTTTGAAGGAGGACGCACCCACTCCGCGCCATTTGATGCGCCGCGCACGCTCGTCAACTTGTCGATTGTGGGCTGTGCGCTCATTGTGCCGGGCGAATGGCGCGCCGAAGAGTTCACAGGCGAGCGCATGACCGGCGTATTGCACGTTCCTGGCGACCACGAAATCAATACCCAGTTGGTCGTGCGCCACGCGTACCCGGTCCAAGGCGGCACGCTGCTAGGCGCTTCGTTCATGGGCATGGGCATGTACGGCGTGCGGCGCCTCGGGCGCTTCATCGCCGAGCGTTAGGGACAGCCGGTCCGCTCCGGCACCAATACCGCCACAAAGAGCCCCGGCCCATGGGCTGCAGGGTCTTGCGGCAAGGGGTCGTAGCGCAAAATCGAAAGCCCCGTGCTATCGCTGAGGGAGGCGAGCGACGCTTCGGAGAAGCCGAGGTGGACGTGCCCCATCGAGCGCCGGTAGTCTTCGCGGTCGTGGGCCACCATATCGAGCACGACGAGGCGTCCGCTGGGACGCAACACCCGCGCGACGTCAGCGAAAACAGGCGTGGGGTGGCGAATATGGTGCAACACGAAGGCACAAACCGCAATATCGACCGACTGGTTGGACAGCGGAAGCTGGTCGAGCAAGCCGGTCTGCAGGTGGACGCGCTGTAATTCCGCGGTGCGTTCGGCGGCGGTGGCGAGCATGGCCTTTTCGCGGTCGATGCCGGTGACTGTGGCCCCGGTTTGGTGCAGCAGGGGCAGCAAGTGGCCGGTGCCGCAGCCGAGGTCGGCGATGTGGCTGCCACGACCATCAAGCAAGGACAGGCCCAAAGCGCCAAGCCAGTGCTCACCGAACTGTTCGTGGCGGAGCGCGTCCCAGCGACTCCCGAGCCGGGCGAAAAAGGCCTCACTATCGTCGGTGCGAATGTTGACCACAGCATCGAGGCGGGAGAGGTCAGCGGCGTAGACGGATGCGGGGTCAGCCGCGAAGCCTTCGAGCGTAGGTTCGAGGAGCGCCCAAAGTTGCGCGAGCGTGCCGGTATAGCGGTCGACCGGTGCATGAACCCAGGTCGCGGTTCCTACCTTTCGAGACTCGACAAAGCCCGCGCCCATGAGCTGTTTGAGGTGACGCGAAATCGTAGGCTGGGACGTTTGCAGGACACGCGCAAGCTCGCCGACCGCAAGCTCCTCGCGCGCCAACACCCGCACAATCCGCGCGCGAAGCGGCTCCGCGAGCACGCCAAACTGCCCGAAGACATCGAATGTGACTTCATTTTCCATTGCGTGACGCCTCGGGGCTTGATCCCGCGTGTGTTTCCTTTCCTATACCGGTTGGCATTCATTCGTCCATTCGGATAGACGAATGAAGCAAGCGGCACCCGCCGCGCTGAACCAAACACCTCCGTGGAGCTGCCATGAGCGCCGTCACAATGCTTCCGCCCAAGACCTTCATGAAGACCGGTCTTCCCTTGTTCGCGGGCTATGCCTCGAAGGTCCGCGATATGTCGGAAGAAACGGTTCGCTTCGGCCGTAAAGAGCTGGAGCTTGCGCTGGTCGAAATGCCCGGCCTCGCGTCGCTTCGCGAAGAATACGGCGCCGCGCAGCCGTTGGCCGGCGCAAAAATCATGGGCTCGCTGCACATGACCATCCAGACCGGCGTCCTCATCGAAACGCTCGTGGCTCTGGGCGCTGAAGTTCGTTGGGTCAGCTGCAACATCTTCTCCACCCAAGACCACGCTGCCGCCGCAGTCGTCGCCGGTCCCACTGGCTCCGCGCGCGACCCCCAAGGCCCCGCGGTCTACGCTTGGAAGGGCGAAACCCTCGAAGAATACTGGTGGTGTACGCTCCAGGCCTTGATTTGGCCCGATGGCAGCGGCCCCAACCTCATCCTCGACGACGGCGGCGACGCCACGCTGCTCATTCACCTGGGCCACGAGCTCGAAAAGGCCGGCGAAGTAGCCGACCCCTCGAAGGCCAAGAACACCGAAGAGCGCGTCATTCTCACGCTCCTCAAGGAAGTTCGCGAGGAAATGGGCGACGGCTACTGGACCGCCATGGCCGCCCGTATTCGCGGTGTGTCCGAAGAGACCACCACCGGCGTGCATCGCCTCTACGAGCGCGCCAAGGCCGGCACGCTGCTCTTCCCCGCAATCAACGTCAACGACAGCGTCACCAAGTCCAAGTTCGACAACGTGTACGGCTGCCGTCATAGCTTGGTCGACGCCATCATGCGCGCCACCGACGTTCTCCTCTCCGGCAAGCGCGCGCTCATCTGCGGCTTCGGCGATGTGGGCAAGGGCTCCGTCGACTCCTTGCGCGGTCAATACGCCCGCGTGGCCGTCACCGAAGTCGACCCCATCTGCGCCCTCCAGGCTTGCATGATGGGCGTTGATGTGGTTCGCATCGAAGACGTAGTCGCTGACTTCGACATCTTCTGCACCGCTACCGGCAACAAAAACATCATCACCGTCGACCACATGCAGAAGATGAAGCACAACGCTATCGTCTGCAACATCGGCCACTTCGACAACGAAATCGACATGGCTGGCCTCGAAGACCTTGAGGAGAAGGGCCTGGTCGAGAAGATTGAAATCAAGCCCCAGGTCCACGAGTGGCGGTTCCGCACCACCACCCACGGCCCCAACGGCGGCGGGCACAGCATCATCGTGTTGGCTGAGGGTCGCCTCGTGAACCTCGGCTGCGCCACCGGCCACCCGAGCCTCGTGATGAGCGCTAGCTTCACCAACCAGACCATCGCCCAGATGGAGCTTCACGCCAGCGCGGAGTCCTACGGCGCCAACCTCGTGGCCGAGCCGTCCGGCAAGACCCCCGAGGTCATCACGCTTCCGAAGCACCTCGATGAAAAGGTGGCCCGCTTGCACCTCGACCGCTTCGGCGCTCGCTTGACCACCCTGAGCGAAGAGCAGGCGTCGTATATCGGTGTGGCGGTCGAAGGTCCGTACAAGGCCGAGCACTACCGCTACTGATTGTCGCCCAACGGCAAACGCCCCGTACCAGCTCGCTGGCGGGGCGTTTTTGCGTTTGAGGCCGAGGCGAGACCGCGCCTATCGACCGGCGCGAACGTCCTTGAGGTCCAGCTCGTTGACGTTGGCGGACCAGCCGTTGTCGCCGGCCTGCACCGCCACACCCGCGGCAGACGCCGGCCCCGTCGAGACTTGGCTTCCGTTGGCCCGCCACGATGCGGAGTCTGCCAAGAAGCGGTCGATGTCGGCCTGAACGCTGCCACCCGCCATCGACGCGTGGATTTGGTTGTCGCCCGCTTGCTGTGCCCGACCGAGGTCCACACGACCGGCGCCTGCATCGACCACACCGTCGCCGAGGCCAACGGTCGCTTCGCCACGCACGCTCTTCATGTCGACGATGCTGCCAACATCAAACCCGCCGCCGGACGAAGACGAGGGCGCGTCGAGCTTGTTGGCGACGCCTGCTCCCAAGGCCGCGACGCTCGGCAGCTTCTTGCCGTCAATGCCCACCGCTTCGTTCATCATGCCCGTCAGGTCTTTGTCGGCCCAGCCCCGCACGTCGGCCTTGAGCTGGTTGTCTTTGACATAGGCGCCGTTCACAGAGGTCCAGAGCGGCCCCTTGATGGGCGAAGACAGCGAAACACCCGTTCCTTGCTGCTGAATCTGTCCGCCGCGAACGCTGATGCCAGCATCGACTTGGGTATTGGGCTTGGCGGACAAGCCTGCGACGCCGAGGTCGCCGCCATGGAGGCGCGCCTGGGCGGAAATCTCGGCATCGCGCACTTGGGCCGCCCCGGTCTTGACAAGGCGCGCGGTGTCGATCCCGCCGGCACCTCCTGTCCCACCCGACGAAGACGCCCCACTGGCCTTGATTCCCGATGCGTGGATAGAGCCAGCTCCGGCGGTGGTGTGGCCTGCATTGTCGATGGACACGGCACCCGCCCCTACCGACGCGTGGTCGACCGAGGCACGGGTTCCGCCCGATTGGTAGGCCACGCCATTCGCGGACGCCTGCTGGACCGAGGCTTGGGTGCCGTTGGCGTTGTGTGCGCCGGCGAGGCCCGTCGCCGTTGTGTTGGCAATCTTGACATCTTGTCCCAATGCAATGGTATTTGCTGACAAACTGTCAATACCACCCTGAAGGTCGGCGCCCTTGCGCTCGCCCCGGATACCGTTCGCCGAAACGCTCGCGACCGAGGCGTCGCCCGCCCGAATGTCTGCCGCGCGCACATTGTCGACGCTGCCCTGGAGGTCGGCGCCTTTGCGCTCGCCCCGGATACCGTTCGCCGAAACGTCGGCGACGCTTGCGCTCCCCGCCCGAACGCCCGACGCCGTGAGTGACGCGACCTGTGCGGCGTCGGAGTCGTTGCCGTGCTTGATGTCGAGGCCTTTTGCGAGCGCGTGGTCGACGCTGTTGTTGCCCATCTTGAGGGCATCCACCGACGCTTGGTCGGCGGAGAGCTGCGCGCCACCGGCACCTACCTGGGCCGCGACGCCCACCACGGAAGCACCGCCCAACTCTGCGCCGAGGCCCTTTCCACCGCGGAGGTCTGCGCGCGCAAGCTTGGCCTCCAAGTCGTTGGTGGCGCCGTTGTGCTGCACGTTGAGCCCAACCAACTCTCCACTCGCGAGCTGTGCGCCCGATGGGCGGTCGGACACACCCGTAAGAGTTCCCCGCCCAACGCCGACCTGGCCAACATCGCCGACCCGGCTCGCGGTGAACCCGTCGACCTCGGCGGACTGCACGGTGGTGCGGTCGGCGATGGTCGCGCCGCTCATGCGCGCATTGTTGAGCGATGCCGAAGCAGAGCCCGCCTTGAATTCCGCGCTTCCGCCGTAGCCATGCAACGCATCGGCGGAAAAGTTGGCCGCACGAATCGCGCTGCCGGAGATGGAGTCGGCGGTGGCGGTGGTTTGGGTGGCCGAAGCGGTGAGCGTGGTGTTGCGCGTGGACAGCTCCCCCGCATTGAAGGCCTGATGAGAAAAGCCCTTCAGCTCGGTGTCCATGATGTTGGCCCACATCGAGGAGTCCGCACCATCGATATAGCCCTCGATGCCCGCCGTTCCAAGGTGCGCAGACGCAATGTGCGCGCCGCCCGCGTTTGTGTTTTTGAGGTCGATAGTGTCAACCTCGGCAGAATAGTCAAGCGGCAACCCGGCAACGCCCGGCGCGGCCGATGCTTTCGTGGACGGAGTGACCGAGAGGCCATCGCCGGTGAGCGAGGACATCCGAAGGTGCGCGTCGCGGCGGCCATCGACGCCCGCGATGTCGCCGGACAAGGAGAGGTTGTTGGCCTGCAGGCGGTTGGCGTCCACCCAGCTCGAGTCGAGCCCATCGGTGGACAATGACGCCACAGACGCAGAACCCGTGCTGTTCGTCGTGTCCCACTCCCCGCGCAGCTGTGACATCTGCACGGCCGCCGCGTCGACATCGGCGGTGTCGAGGCCTTGCACGTGCGCCGCTTCGACCGCCACCCGCGCCTTGGCCCGGTCGGCCTTGCCATCGACACCCAGCAGGCCGCCGCCTTTGTTGTCGACGTCTACGCGCACGCCGTCCACCGATGCGGCGCTGGCGGTGTTGCCTCCGACCGATGCGCCTGCAACGCCCAAGTGGTCGACCGCCAAAAACGCGGACTCATCGCCGCCCGACATCCCTGCCGATACGCCCTTGGCATCGACCCGCGCGACCGTGTGTCCTTCGGAGGCCAAACCTTCGAGAACCGCGTGCTCCAGCGCAATATCAACATTGGTGGTGCCCGCATCTCCGAATGGCATTCCGCCTTGTCCGCCGACGGTGCCCGTGAGGCCGGCCAAGCGAACAGAGGCCACGGAGGTCGGTCCATCGGGGCCTCGGAAGCGCACATCCAGGGCGCTGGCGTCCGCCACCGTCACGACGGCCTTGAGATTGTCCGCTTTGTCTTTGAAGCCGAGCAGGCTGAAGTTTTCATCAAGCCCAGGGACGCCGCCCCCGGCATTGGTGAACACGGCGCGCACGCCTTTGAGATGGACGGCCCCGGTCTGCAACTGGGCCGTCTGAATACCCGAGAGCGCGATGTCATCGGAGGTCGCGACGAGCTGCCCGCTCGCGCGTTCGTAAGAAATGCGAACCCGGTTGTCAGCCGTCGCCCGATCCAAGGCCAGCGCGGCGTGCGTTTCCGGAGAGAGGAGGTCGGAGAGCTCGTCGAGGTCGGTCTCCAAAAAGACCTTGCCGTCTTCCATCCCCACCGACGTGCTCGTGGCCAGCTCCCATGCGTCCTTCGCGACCTGTTGGGTGTTGTCGACCCACTGCCCCACCGTCTCTGTGGCGGCATCGACCTTGTCGCCCATCCACGCACCGGCGCGGCGGAACCAGCCCATGACGCCGCCTTGCTTCCCTCCCGCCGCCGCTTGGTTGCCCACGCCCGCCTGATTCGCAGGCGCCATTGTCGTTGGCGCCGTTGTCGGCGACTGCGCAGATTGAGGGGATTGCTGTTTTTTGGGCATCATCAACCTCGGAGGCAACCCCTACGGTAGCACGATAGAGCAAGGGAGATGTCCAGACTGCGCAAGGTGTCATCACTGCGCAACCAGATCGAAGGTACGCAGATTCGCGAGGGGAAACGAGACGCTCCGTCTACCCCTGCCGCAAGATGCGCTCTCGGTTGAACAACATTGTCAAACCCACCAATGCAAGCGTAGTCAAGGTGCCTGACGATACAAGCAATAAGACCACATCAAGGACTTCTACACCATCCCCGCGCAAAATCTTTCCTGACAATACTTGCTGAGATAGCCCCGGCACCAATGCCATCCAAGTCTGGGGGTTGACCGGCCGCACGGTCATCACCATCCCCGGCATCATGGGCACGAACAAGGTCATAGAGAGCCACGTTTGGGCCTCCTTGAACGATGTTGCGCCCGCCGCAACCAAGAGCTGCAACGAAGCGGCGACCGGCACCAACGGCAACAAAATCCCACACAGCGCGAGGGCCGAAGGCACGGTGAGCACCACACGCACGCCCAAAAGCTCAAGGGGTGTGAGGTTCATCGCGAAGACCATTGTGGTGGTGGCCAGCACGACGCCCGTGCAACCAAACACCGTCGCAGCGATGAATTTGCCCAAAACCATCACCGAACGTGGCACAGGCAGGCTCAACAGCGGCTCCAACGAGCGTCGCTCCCGCTCGCCGGCCGTGCTGTCCATCGCGAGGTACATAGAGCCCAAGAACGCAGCCATAACAGACATCATGACCAACATGTCCAGTAAGTTGGCTGCCCGCTGCTGGGGGGTTGCTTGGTCCTGCTCCACGACGTCGAGCGGTCGCAGCAAGGAGGGGTCGACCCCCCGTACGACCAAACGCTGCACGGCGGTGCGGTTCGCCCACCCGTCGAGGAGACGCTTGACGCGCGAAACCGTCGCCCGGTTGGCATTTCGCGACGAGTCCACCAACAACGACACCCGCGCGGGTTTCGCTTCGCGGAATCGCGCACGATACGATGGGTCGATGACCACCACCACGGGGACATCCCCCGAAGCGACCGCCCCTTCGGGGTCTTCGGGGGGCGCGACGACTTCGGCACCCGCAGACGTCAAAAAGCTGACCAAGCCGGGCGCGTGCTCCGCCCCCACCACCGGAATATCGAGAATGGGGGGCGTTGCGTTGTCCTGGGCGATGGTCGTGAACATCAAGGCCACAAAAATAGGACTAAAGAGCGGAAACGCAAGCGCCGACAACAGCGCACGCCGGTCGCGGAAGCCGTCCACCAGTTCCTTTCGGACAATAATGCTTATCAGTTGTGTCCAAATGCGCGTCATGGTGCTGCCTCCGCCAACACAAGGGAGACAAACGCATCTTCGAGGTCGGCAGCGCCCGTCTTTTCCCGCAACTCTGCCGCGGTGCCTTCAGCGACCACCCGCCCGCCGGCAACGACGACAATCCGGTCACAGAGGGCGGCAACCTCTTGCATAATGTGGCTTGAGAACACAACACAACGTCCTTCATCTCGCAAGCGACGAACAAGTGCGCGAACAGCGCGGGTGCTCATGACATCGAGACCATTCGTCGGCTCATCCAAGAGGATGTTCTGGGGTGCATGTACCATCGCGCGCGCCAACGCCACTTTCATCCGCTCCCCTTGGCTGAACCCCACCGTTGGCCGGTCGAGGATGCTCTTCATCTCCAATAGGGTGACGAGTTCCTGGATCCTCTGCTCGGCAGCGGAACTTGACAACCCGTGAAGCCGTGCGTAATATCGAATATTCTCAGCTGCAGTCAAGCGGGGGTAAAGGCCCAGCGCATCTGGCAAGACGCCCAGTCGCCGTCGAACCGCCAAGGGGTCGTCTGCTACATTCAAAGAGTCGACCTCTACCACTCCTTCATCGGGACGAACCATACCATACAGCATCCGCATGGTGGTCGACTTGCCCGCGCCATTGGGTCCCAGCAGACCTGTGATTTGGCCATCGGCGGCGAAAAAGGAGACGCCATCGACGGCGACGACCTTTCCGAAAGACTTCTTGAGTTGGGTTGCGCGAATCATCCTTGGGGCCCCGCAAAGTCGAGCACAAACGGTGGACGCGCGACGTCTGCGGCACACGCAACATCGAGGCCTTCGCCCGTTCCGGCGCTGAGAAAGTCTGCCAATACTTCGGGAACACACCCCGAACCCACCACAATATGCCCTCCGCCGGGCACCACAACGGAACGCGCACCCGGCAGCGTTCGCGCAGCGGCCTCGGCCCAGCGTGGCGGTGTCACGGGGTCGAGCGCGCCAGAGAGCAGCAACACAGGCCCGGGCCACGACACGGGGTCCTGCCGCGGAATCGTCGAAACGGGCCACTCAGCGCACCATTCTCGAGCCGGACCCAATACAATGTCACCCAAAAAAGAAGATTGGGAGGCCGCGATGTGGTCGCTGTCGATGTAGGGCACGTCTTCGGCACATGCAACCGACAACAGCAAACCCAAGCTCATCGTGTCCGCGAGCGATTCGCCTCCGACGGAACCCAGCAATGACACAAGGGGCTGAACGTTGGGATTCGGTTGGGTTGCGGCGTGGACCGCATATGGCAGCATCGCCGCCATTTCAGGGACATAGAGCACGTTTCGAATGGCCGACGCGAGGGCTGGGCCAGAAAGCGAAATCGTCTCCGTTGCACCCGTACGGGGGTGGGTTGCGGTGACCGGAGCGTCGTCGCGTTCTAACAACACAGCGAGACGACCCGCGAAGTCGGGGAATGCCGCAGCGCATCCGTCGACATCGGCGGCACAGTCCGTCACGAGCTTGTCGAGGGCCGCTTGTCCATCCTCCCCAAATGTTCCAAACAACACAAGCTCGCGGGGCGCGACTCCATCCAACACAAGGCTGCGCACCGCCTCGGGATACGCCTCGGCATAGTCGAGGGCCGCGCGCGTTCCATACGAACCACCATAGATATTCCACGTCTCCACGCCCAAAGCCTCCCGGACAGCTTCTAGGTCAACGCTGTGATTTCGGGTGGTGAATGCGGAGAGGTGTGCGCCCGCCTCGATGAGTTGGTCGCGACATTCGCGCACTTCGTCGATATGCGGGTCGGTCGAAAAGTGGCGCGCGAGCGTTTCCTCGGCATCGGACGAACAATCGAGGGGTGCCGACTGCCCCGTTCCGCGCATGTCCACCATAATGAGGTCCCGGCGCTGCTGTACGCGGACCAGCGCCGGCATCAAGGGACCATACGCTTCGGTCGCCGCTTGTCCGGGTCCACCCGCCAACAACACGACGGGGTCAGGGTCTGGCACCGGGCGCACCGCAGGCACGACCACGACACGGAGCGAGAGCGTGCGCCCCCCTTCGCCGTCCCGGCGTTCGGGAACCTCTACCGTTCCGCACAACGTCTCCACGTCAAACCCATCTACATGGCATCGCGACAACCACGCGGGCCGCCCGCCTGTTCGTCCAGTTGGCGCGCACGCTGCCGCGAGCAATCCCAACCAGGCCATTCGCTTGTACTTCAGGGACCACCTCCACCATCCATCACGATGCGCCAACTCGACAGCCTTTGGAGCCTAAGTCATGACCTGCGCCAACGCACCTGAACACCGACTCCCGAAGACGATTGCGAGGGCCCGCAACACGGACGTGATAAGATTCATTCCTTCCAGGGAGCAACCATGGACAAAGTGGTCGCCACTGCCGCAGAGGCGGTGAAAGACATTCAGTCGGGTGCCGTCATCATGGCGGGCGGTTTTGGTTTGTGTGGAATTCCCGAAACGCTCATCGCGGCGTTGCGGGATGCCGGCCCCACCGCACTTACGTTCATTTCCAACAATGCAGGCGTCGATGACTTCGGTCTTGGCCAGCTCTTGGCAACCCGCCAGGTGAAGAAGATGATTTCTTCTTATGTGGGGGAAAACAAGACCTTCGAGCGGCAATACCTCAGCGGCGAATTGGACGTGGAGCTCGTCCCCCAAGGAACGCTCGCGGAGCGGATTCGCGCAGGCGGTGCTGGGATTCCGGGCTTTTACACCGCCACCGGCGTTGGAACCCCGATTGCCGAGGGCAAAGACGTCCGTATCTTCGATGGAAAGCCCTACCTACTCGAGCGCGGTCTCACCGCCGATTTTGCCATCATCAAGGCCTGGAAAGGCGACCGACACGGAAATCTCGTATTCCGCAAGACTGCCCGCAACTTCAACGCCATGATGGCCACCGCGGCCCGCATTACCATCGCCGAGGTCGAGGAAATCGTCGAGCCTGGCGCCCTTGACCCCGACCACATCCACACGCCGGGCATCTTTGTGCAGCGTGTTCTTCTGGCGACCCAATGCGAAAAACGCATCGAGCGTCGCACCACGCGGGAGGCTTGAGCGATGTCTGCTACCGACGACCGCAACCGAATTGTGCGTCGCGCCGCTGCAGAGCTGCGCGACGGATTTTACGTCAACCTGGGCATTGGTATTCCAACGATGGTTGCCAACCATGTGCCCCCCGGCATGGACATCGTGCTGCACAGCGAAAACGGGCTCCTGGGTATTGGGCCGTTTCCCACCGATGATGAGGTTGATGCAGACCTCATCAATGCCGGAAAGCAGACTGTCACGGCGATTCAGGGCAGCTCGTATTTCGACTCCGCCACTTCGTTTGCCATGATTCGCGGTGGCCACATCGACCTCGCGATTTTGGGCGCGATGCAAGTCAGCGCGATGGGCGACCTCGCCAACTGGATGATTCCGGGCAAGATGGTCAAAGGTATGGGCGGCGCCATGGACCTCGTGGCCGGCGCCAAGCGCGTTGTCGTGGCCATGGAGCACACCGCGAAGGGCGATGCGCACAAAATCATCGAGTCCTGCACCTTGCCGCTCACGGGCCAAAGGTGCGTCAACACCATCATCACGGAGCTGTGCGTGTTCCAGGTTGATGGGGGCCTGACACTGACGGAAATCGCGCCGGGTGTTTCTATCGACGAAATAAAGGCGAAGACCGGAGCCCGGTTCAAGATTGCCGAAAACCTCGTCATGATGGAATAATCGGCGGACGGATGTGCGGGTGCTCCGCGAACGCACCCGCACGCTCGTCGCCCGATTTGCTCGTCACGTCCAATATTGGCACCGTTTGCGGTCTTCGCCATTGTGAAGCCGCAGTGCTTGCGGCAGACTACGCCCGACTCGCACTCTGGAGACCGTTGATGTCGTTGCTTCCTTGGCGCACGTGTAGCTCCTGCAAAAAGCCCATCGCCCACAGCGCGGTCTATTGGGTCTGCAGCGTGTCCACCTGCAATCGCGCCAAATCGCCGTTTGCGTTTTGCAGCGTGATGTGTTGGGACGCCCACGTCCCCGTGATGAACCACCGCAATGCGTGGTGCGAAGAAAAGCGGGCTCCCCGCGAAGATGCCCCCGCTGACGCCACCGCCGACGAACCGCGCCGACGAATTGCTCGTCCTGAGCCCACGCCCACGGCCGGCGAATCCGCCGACGACGACATCCTCATTGTCGCTTCACGCCTCAAGGCCTACATCGACCGCCGCGCGGGCTTCAATACGTCCGCCGACGTATTGCCGGTGCTGTCCGATATCGTCCGGGAAGCAACCATCGACGCCATCGACCGCGCCCGCGCCGATGGGCGAAAGACGGTCAAGGGACGCGACTTCAAGGCCTCCCACTGAGCGCCGAGCGCTCCTGGCCCAGACGACGGCGTCCCCAAAAACACCAAACCGGCACTTGCATGAAGCAAATGCCGGTTGGCGTCCCCGAAGAGGGGAGAAGTCAAACCCGAGCGACGCGCCGAAAGCGCACGCCCGGTGCCGACATCAGCCGCAGGTAGCGAAGGACTCGCCCATCGCGGCCAAGCCTTCTTCGGTGCTGCAGTCAGCGGAGTTGATCGCGCTGGTGTAGCATTCGAACAAGGAGTCGTAGTCGCTCACGCCATCGTAAGCGGCGCAGTAGTCGGACGACAAGCCGTAGTCTTCCAAAGAAAGGCCCATCTCGCCGTAGCAAGCGGACACGGCGTCGATGTAGTCCTGGCAAGCGTTGCCGCCCGAGGAGCCACCGGTGGTGCTCTCGGAACCGGAATCCTTGCCGGAACAAGCGACTGCGCTCAGCAGACCAGCAACCAAAAGAATGTTGCGCATATTTCCTCCATCAAACCGGGGCGTCTACCCGGATACCGATGAAGTATGCCGATTTGGGTGTGACCCGCAAGTACTTGGCACCGGTTCGTTGCCGAGATCGCCCATTTTACCGAATGAATGGCACGATTCCATGGCATCAGAGGCGTCTGCTTTCCGCCCCGGAGAGTACGGAACGGTAGTCGGGGCCAACGTTTCCGCGCCCGTACACCATGCCGTCCTGGTGTACTCGAACCCAGCACAAGGAGTCGCCGCGGTGAGACGCCCCCTATCAACCACCGGCGGCGCCCCAATAGATTGTACAAACCGCAACACAGCTCCAGCTTGCGTAGCGGAATACCCAAATCAAAAAAAAACAGCGAGGACGGCCAATATACCATCCATCACTCTACGTCGGGGAGTTGAGACCACACCCACACAATGTAGTTTGTCCCTCCCACCTACGAACCTGCCGTTACATACAGCTCCCCATCAGCTGAACCGCAATGTCGTCAAGGCCTTCTTCCGTCGTGCAATCTCCCGATTCGAGGATATCGGTGTAGCAGGTCCAAAGGTCGACAATGTTGCGGTCGTCAAGCTCGCTCTCTTGCTGCGCCATTTGCACGCAGTAGTCCTCGGAAAGAGACACTTCTTCGAGCGAGTACCCCAACACGCCATAGCAGGCGGCAGCGGCATCCAAATAGCGCTGGCAAGCCTCTTCGAAGGAGCCATCGTCCGAGGAGCCCTTCTTCTCGTCGTCGGGATTGGGACAACCCACTGCGAACAGCAGGGCCAACGACATTAGAAATGTTCTCATGTTTTCTCCAATATTTTACGGGAGCGAATGCCACAAAACTTCTGACCAACGCGACACAATACGGCAGCACATACCAACATAAACATGAGATGTCAACAGCTTTACGGAAAGACGCCGCGGATATAAAACGTATATCGACGCAATCAACCTTCGTAAGGAATGCGCCAGTCTCCCACGACATCCGCGCGGGAGGTCTGCCCTATTCGCCAGCAGAAACGCTACCGACTCTCGCTCAGTAGATGAAGGTCGCTGCGCAGGCATTGGCCCAAGCCAGAACCTATCGCTACACACCGAAGCCCAACACAGAACCAAAGCCCCGCGCGTTTGCGTCCGCCCTACGACACATGGGGCAGGCAAGGGCCCCGCGCCATGTCACGAACGCGCCCCGCCGACGCGACCTACCCCCAAGGTCGATTCCGGCCGGGCGGGTACTATCCCAACACGCGGAGCGAACGCTCGCCTAATGCGCGCCCTTTTTGGGTCGCAGCACAGCGTCTTGGGTGAGGTGCTCGTTCCAGCTTGCAGGAGCAAATCCATTGTCGACCTTTTCCATCGTAATACAGCCCGACACCGGGCATACGATTTGGCAAAGGTTGCAACCAACACACTCCGATTCGTCCACCACCGGCACACGCACAGAAGCATCGGGCGACGGATGAATACACTGGTGCGCGCCGTCGTGGCAGGCCACCAAGCAGGCTTGGCAACCAATACATGTCTTGGGGTCAATCTTGGCAACAATCTCGTAGTTGAGGTCGAGCTCGCCCCAATCAGAGTAGGCCGGAACCGCCTTGCCGACGAAGTCGTCGAGGCGTTCAAAGCCCTTGTTTGCCATCCAGCCGTCGAGACCTTCAATCATGTCTTCAACAATGCGGTAGCCCTTGAGCATGACTTCGGTGCACACCTGCACGCTCGTTGAGCCAAGGAGCATAAACTCGACCGCATCCCGCCAGTTGGTGACGCCACCGATGCCGCTAATCGGGAGCTGGAAGCGCGGGTCGCGGGCCAATGCCGCGACCATATGCAATGCAATCGGACGCACCGCCGCCCCACAATAGCCGCCGTTGGTCGAGCGGTTGCCGACCGTCGGATAGGGGACGAAAGAGTCGATGTCTACGCCAATGATGCTCTTGATGGTGTTGATGAGGCTCACACCATCGGCTCCCCCGCGCTGCGCGGCAAGACCGTGGGGCACGATATCGCCAACGTTGGGTGTCAGCTTTACCAACACGGGTATATTGGCATAGGACTTGACCCATCCCGTGATTCGCTCGTTGACCAGCGGCTCCTGGCCGACTGCCGAACCCATACCGCGCTCGCACATCCCATGGGGACAGCCAAAGTTCAGCTCCAGACCATCGGCCCCCGCATCTTCGGACCGCTTGATCATCTCGCGCCATTCTTCTTCGGTTTCCACCATCAACGACACGATGACAGCGTGCTTCGGAAACCGCTTTTTGACCTCCGCGATTTCCCGAAAGTTCACTTCGAGAGGCCGGTCGGTGATGAGCTCAATGTTGTTGAACCCCACCCCGTTGGCGCCCTTCCATTGGATTGCGCCAAATCGGCTCGATACATTTTGAATCGGTTGGCCGAGCGTTTTCCAAACCGCGCCGCCCCAGCCTGCATCGAAGGCCCGCATGATTTGCGCGCCCGAGTTCGCAGGAGGAGCACTCGCAAGCCAAAACGGGTTCGGAGAAATGATCCCTGCTGTGTTTGAAGTAAGGTCAGGCACAGGAACTCCGTTTAGCGCAAAGAAGACAAGTATTCGTGAATGGAAACCGCAGCATCGCGGCCTTCCGCAACGGCGTTGACGACCTCTTTGCCACCATTGGCACAGTCGCCACCCGCATACACCCCAGGACGACCCGTGGCCTGGCCCGGCCCGACCACGATTCGGCCCTTCTGAACCTCAATGCCCGCAAGGTCAGCGACCAACGCGCCGAGTTTCGACTGCCCAATGGCCAAGTATATACGGTCTGCGGGGATGACATGCTCGCTGCCGGGGACCGCCTGCTTCGATGCATCGACCCGCACGCAACGAAGGCCGTGAACGATGCCGTCTTGCTCGACAAAGCCGACAGGCTGCGTGCGCCATGCCGCGCGGACCCCTTCCTTTTTCGCGGCATCCCACTCGTGCGCGTAGCCGGACATTCCCGCTTCATCGCCCCGGTATACGAGGGTGACGCTTTCGACGCCCAGTCCGCGCAACTCGCGAACGACGTCGAGCGCGGTGTTTCCACCACCCACCACGAGCGCGGACTGCACATCGCCAAGGTCCACGGTGCCGAGCTTGAACGCCTCGATAAACGCAACCGCGCCCTCCACGCCCGTCAATGCGTCACCTTCGTCGGACAAGCGGCTGTCGGGACCGAGGCCAAACGACAAAAACACCGCATCGTGCCGCGCTTCTAGCGCAGCAAACGAAACGTCTACGCCCACTTCGACGCCGGTCTGCACATCGATTCCACCAATTTGCAGTACCCAGTCGACTTCCTCGACCGCGCGGGAGGCCGGCATCTTGTAAGGCGCGATGCCCGTGGCGTTGAGGCCGCCCACCAAGCCACGCTTTTCGTAGATGGTGACCGCGTGCCCAAAGCGACGCAAGCGGTGCGCACATGCAAGCGCCGCAGGGCCGCCGCCGACAATCCCGACGCTGCGGCCCGAATCGGGCCCCGCTTCAAAGAACGACCAGCCCTCCGCAAATGCGGCGTCCGTCGCGAAACGCTGGAGCTTGCCAATCTGGATGGGTGGTACGCCCATGGCATTATAAACGCAATCGCCCACGCAAAGGACTTCGACCGGGCACACCCGCGCACAGCTCATTCCCAGCACATTGCTGGAGAAAATGGTGCGCGCGGACCCCTTCACGTTGTCGGTCGCGATTTTTCGGATGAACGTGGGGATGTCGATGCCTGTAGGACAGGCGGTGATGCACGGTGCATCGTGACAATAGAGGCAGCGGTTGGCTTCAACGCGGGCCTGATTGAGGGTATAGGCCGGCTTGTAGTCAGTGAATACCGACTCAGACCGGTTTTCGGGCAGTTTCGACATACGGACTCCTAGACGGCAACATTCTACGGGATTCGGATGACGATAGGGGCGTCCAGTCAGGCTTCTTCGCTGCGTGTTTTGAGGCCGGAATGAAGACAACGTAACAGTCGATATTGTGGTGAATCCGCGATGGGGCTCTCGGACCACGCATCTCCAAACGTGTGAAAACTTCGGCACAACTGGCCATGGACAAAGCGGAGCAATCGCGTAGGACCCATGGCTCTCTATAAAAAACCGACGCCGAAGGCCCCCGGACAGGAGACAGCTCCCGGAATGAATCGCCATTCATTCGCACTGCCTGCAACGCCCATCGACCACCGGCTCCCGATCGCCCAATTGCTCGTCTGCCGAGTTCCTTTGGTGCAAACAACCGCGATGATGTGCGTTGAAAAAAACATCGGGAGCAGCAGCAGGCACCCAGGCGGAGCGTCCACGATGGTTCCGAATGTACGAAAACGTAGTATCAAACCGCGTTTTCACGACCAACGAAGCAACCGGTCGCCACCGCATCCTATCGATCATCGTGCGCCGTCCCCGAAATGACACGCGAATACGGTGCGTTTGGCCCACCAACCGCCAAATGGCCGGTTATACAGAGAGTGCTTGGACGGAACAGGTCCCCTGCATCGTGCTCGGTCGCCCTCCGCTACAATCTACGGAACCGGTTTCTTCGGAAACACCGGGCGCGTGAACGAAGCGTTCGTCAACCGACCAACGTTTCGACGTAAGACAAACCCGTGGACTCTCCCAGCATACTCCGCTGGCCCTCCTGGCCTTCGGAGCTCACAGCGCCACTCTGGCGCACGGAGCGTCGGGCCTCCTGCCCGGCCAACCCACCATGGACGCCCCGGCACCTCCGGGGCGCGAGTAGAGTACATACCCCATGAGCAATCGGCTCTTTGTTGGCGGCCTCGCGTGGGCTACCGACGACGACGGCCTTCGTCGCGCATTTGAACCTTTCGGTGAAGTCTCTGACGCAAAGGTCATCACCGACCGCGAGACGGGCCGTTCCCGGGGCTTCGGCTTCGTGACCTTCGCCAACTCGGCAGACGCCCAGCAAGCTATCGACAAGATGAACGAGGCCGAGCTGGACGGTCGCTCCATCAAGGTCAACGAGGCCCGCGAGCGGGGCGGCGACGGTGGTGGTGGCGGTGGCCCGCGCCGTAGCTTCGGCGGCGGTGGTGGTGGCGGCGGCGGCCGTGGCGGCTTCGGCGGCGGCGGCGGTGGTCGTGGCGGTCGCGGTGGCGGCGGCTACTCCGGCGGCGACGACTGGTAGGTCTGGGCGCGACCATTGGGTCGCACCCTCCATCACCCCCGGTGGGTCACTTCTGTGGCCAACCGGGGGTGCTTGGTTTCGAAATCCACCATTTCTGTGCGTGGTCGCAAAGGGGTACACTCCCACGCGGTCTGCAGTGCGAGAATCTCTCATCTGCGGAACCCGTCCCCCCTCGACGTTTGGGTTGAGGAGACCTCTCGGGGATTGCCCCCGCCAGTCCTTTTGTCGTTTTTCGGCGCAGTCTCCGCGCGAAGAAAAACGAGTTGACGTGGCTCTCGCCACACGCTTGTACGGGAGTTCGCATGCAACGGGTCCACTTTCGAACCTGTCACTTGTGTGAAGCGATGTGCGGTGTGCGCATCGACCTCTCCGGCAGCACCATCACGCGCATCTCGGGCGACCCCGCGGACGTCTTTTCCCGCGGCCACATCTGCCCCAAAGGTGTTGCGCTCCAAGACCTCCACACCGACCCCGACCGACTTCGTTACCCGGTCGTACGCGAAGGCGACCGCTGGCAGCGCGTTTCATGGGAGACCGCTTTCGACATCGCAGCCGATGGACTGCGGCGCGTACAAGCCTCGCACGGCCGTGACGCTGTGGCGGTGTACCAAGGCAATCCAAACGTCCACAACTACGGCAACGTGATGTTTGGACTGCCGCTGGCCCGCGCGCTCAAAACCAAAAACCGTATGAGCGCAACGTCCGTCGACCAGCTTCCGCACCACGTCGCGGCCTATCATTGCCTTGGCCATCCACTCCTGTTGCCGATTCCCGACGTGGACCGCACCGACCTCCTCGTCATGTTTGGTGCAAATCCTTTCGCCTCCAACGGTTCGTTGATGAGCGCGGGCAACATTCGCGCCCGCCTACAAGCCATTCAAGACCGAGGCGGCGCCGTCATTGTCGTGGACCCACGCCGAACGGCAACCGCAGAGGCCGCGTCGGCGCACTATGCCATTCGTCCGGGCACCGACGCGTGGCTGCTCGCGAGCCTGGTCCACGCAGTGTTCGCCGACCCCGACTGGACGCCGCCGACCACTCCGATTTCGGGCCTCGCTGCCCTCAAAGATGCCGTGGCACCATTCTCTCCCGCGCGCACCGAAGCCAAGACCGGCATCGCAGCCACGAGCGTTTGGTCGCTCGCACGGCGGCTCGTTCGCACGGAAAAGGCGGTGGCCTACGGACGAATGGGCGTTTCTACCCAAGCGTTTGGCACCACCTGTCAGTGGCTCCTGCTCGCCCTCAACACCATTACCGGGCACCTCGACCGGGAGGGTGGCGCGATGTTTACATCGCCTGCCATCGACCTTGTGCGCGGCGTTCTCGGTATGGGCCTCCCTGGCAGTCACGGCCGCTGGAAGAGCCGGGTACGGGGAATCGAGGAGTTTTCCGGCGAGTTGCCCGTCGTCGTGTTGGCCGAAGAAATCGAGACTCCCGGCACGGGGCAAGTTCGCGGCCTGCTGACCATCGCGGGAAACCCTGTCTTGTCTACTCCGGACGGCACCCGCCTCGAAGCAGCGATTTCTGGCCTCGATTTTTACGTTGCAGTAGACCACTATATCAACGAAACAACCCGTCACGCCAATGTTATCCTGCCACCCGCAAGTCCGTTGACACGCGACCACTACGATATTATATTTCATGCGCTCGCGGTTCGAAACACCACCAAATGGTCGCCACCGATGGAGCAGCGGCCCGTCGATGAGCGGCACGACTGGGAGATTCTCGCCGCGCTTGAAGAGCGGTTGCAGTCGAAGCAGTCCTGGAAGGCCCGCCTGCAGCGTGCAGCCCTTCGTCACCTCGGGCCTTCCGGTATCCTCGACATCGCCCTGCGCGTGGGACCACGCGGCGGCGTTCGCGGCCTGTCCCTCGAAACGCTCAAGCGACACCCGCACGGCATCGACCTCGGCCCCTTGCGCCCCCGCTTGTCCGAGGCGCTCGCTACTGCGTCGCGAACCGTAGAACTCGCCCCGCCGCGCTTTTTGGCCGATGTCCCGCGATTGAACGACGAGCTCGACACCGCACCACCCCCCGGCGGTTTGCAGCTCATCGGCCGTCGCGACCTTCGCTCCAACAACTCGTGGCTCCACAACAGCACAAGGCTCGTAAAAGGACGCCCACGCTGTACGCTCCTCGTCCACCCCGAAGACGCGCAGGCACGCGCGTTCTCCACCGGCGACCTCGTGACCATCACGTCCGGTGTTGGTGAGATTACCGTATTGGCGAAGATTTCCGACGAGATGCGTCCTGGCGTTGTATGCCTTCCCCATGGCTGGGGGCACCACCGTCCCGGTGTCGGCTGGCGGGTGGCCGCCGTTCATGCAGGCGCCAGCTACAACGACCTCGTGCCCACCGACCAAATCGATCCCGTTTCTGGAAATGCCGTGCTCAATGGAGGCTGGGTGGAGGTTCGCCGCGCCCCGCGCCCGCAGACGACGGAGCCCGATGCAGAACCGACGACAACGCCGCGACAAGCTCATCCCGCGTAAACGGCTTGTGCACAACGCCGTCCATTCCCACAGCCAGCGCGTTTTCGCGGTCGGAGGGCCGCACGCTGGCGGTGAGCCCAAGAATCGGCAGCCGATGCCCGGCGAGACGCACCAGCCGGGTCACCTCCAGGCCGTTGAGCTCGGGTAGCTGCCAGTCCATGAGGACCAAGTCGTAAGGCGCGCCGCTCAAAATCTTGGAGAGGCCTTCCCCACCGTCGGCTGCGAGGTCCACGTCGATGCCCAACTGCGCGAGCATCGTCGTCGCGACCATTTGGTTGACCTCTACGTCTTCTACCAATAGCACCCGACAACCCGCAAACGCACCCGCCGAAACGCCACCAGGCAACACGCTCACGGCGGTCGCGGGAGCAGGAAACGGCTGCTCGTCTACCAACTGGACATCCGCGGGTTGGTGCGGGGCCGCGCACATTCGCAGCGGGAGCACGATTCGAAATGTGCTGCCATGGCCCAAAGTGCTCTCTAGTTCGATGTCACCGCCCATGAGAGCGGTCAACCTTCGACAAATCGTCAAGCCCAAGCCGCTGCCACCATGCACGCGCGCAGTCGATGCGTCTGCCTGCACAAAGGGCTGGAAAATTCGCGCCTGCTGGTCGGGCGCAATGCCGGGCCCCGAATCTTGGACCGCAATGACAAGCGCCTCCGCACGCAAAAAGAGCCGCAGCTCTACTCTCCCGGTCGAAGAGAACTTCACGGCATTCCCAACCAAGTTGTAGACCACTTGCCGTACGCGTCCGGGGTCGCCTTGCACCCAAATCGTCTGCATGGTGTCATCGACGGAAAGCGAGAATTCAAGGCCTTTTCGCCGAGCGACCTCGCCAAATAAGCGATGCACATCCGTCAATACATGCGCGGGCCGCCACGGGATGTCTTCGAGCACCAACTGCCCCGCTTCGACCTTCGAGACGTCGAGAATATCGTTCAAAAGCTCCACCAGCGCCCGACCACTCTCTAGCACCGTTTGCAAGCGCTGCCGGTGCCGCGGTGCAAGCGTTGGGTCCATCAGCGTGATTTCTGTCAAGCCCAACACACCATTCATGGGTGTACGAAGCTCGTGGCTCATATTTGCCAAGAACTCGCTCTTTGCCGCGTTTGCGTCGTCGGCGGCAGTCTTCTGCTCGACCAACATCTCCCGATGAATGGCATTCAGTGACGACTGGAAGGCCGCAAAGCCGAACACATACCCCACAAGCACCACCAAATTGAGCGTTACGGCACCGGTGGTGGCGAGGACCGGCGGCACCGTCCCCTCTACGATCCCCACGCTCTCCAAGAACCCAAGCGCAAGGGCGGTCGCCACGGCGATGCCGGCCCACACACGCGCGGCGCGGGTGTGCCCGAGCGACATCGACATCAGGGGCTTGATGACCAAAAATGGCAACACGGGACTGCGAATGCCGCCCGAATCCAGCGCGAGCACCACCACGACGAGGTAGCCCCATACCAGCGGAACTTGGTAGAGGTAAGGACGGTCCTTGCGCTGCGCAAAAATGCCGAGAACCAGCAATACGACGACTTCCGTAACGATTGACGCCACCGCAAGACGATAGGCGCCTACCATCGCCTCTGCGATCGCTTGAAACGGAAGGACCGCCGCAACAGCGAGCAGAATCCCCACGATGAGCTGCGTTCGCCGCAATGCTACTGGGTCGTGCCCCGCGCCCTCTGGCACAAATCGACGCAGCAATGTGGTGACGTGACGGCGCACAATCGTTTCCCGGGCTCTGGGAATGCATCGGCTCGCGCAACAGAAAATAAAGGTTCGACCGACGCGCAATTCCCTGGTGGCCGCGGGCCGGCGACTGGGTACAACCCAAGCGACCGCCCGTCGTCCCCCAATAGGAGCGCAAATGGCAACCCGACGTGACCTCTCCGGCCTCACCTTGTTCATCACCGGCGCCAGCCGCGGCATCGGTAAGGCCATAGCGCTCCGCGCCGCGCGCGATGGTGCAAACATCGTGGTGGCCGCCAAAACCACCGAAGCACACCCCCGTCTCGAAGGGACCATCTTCACCGCAGCCGCCGACATCGAAGCGGCAGGCGGAAAGGCCCTCGCGTGTGTGGTGGATGTCCGCAGCGACGAAGCAATCGCTGCCGCGATGGAGAGCGCCGCGCAAACATTCGGTGGAATCGACATTCTCATCAACAATGCCAGCGCCATCGACCTACGCGGTACGCTAGAACTTCCCGTCAAGCGCTTTGACCTCATGCATAGCATCAACGCGCGCGGCACTTGGTTGACGAGCCAAACCGCCCTGCCCTACTTGCTGCAAAGCCCCCATCCCCACATCCTCAACATTAGCCCACCGCTCAACCTCAACCCCGCGTGGTTCCAAAACCACTGCGCCTACACGATGGCGAAGTATGGCATGAGTTTGTGCGTGCTCGGCATGGCGGCCGAGTTCCAAGGCCAGGTGGGCATCAACGCGCTGTGGCCGCGCACTGCGATTGCAACGGCCGCCGTGGCAAACCTTCTCGGCGGTGACGCCGTGGTTCGACAGTCGCGAACACCCGAAATCATGGCCGACGCAGCATACGCCGTGCTGTGTCGCGACCCCCAGAACACCGGCGGCAACTTCTTCCTCGATGAGGGCGTACTGCGCGAGGAAGGGGTCACGGACTTCGACGCGTACGCCGTCGACCCCAACGAAGCCCTGATTACAGACTTCTTCTTGGATGAAGACGCCAACGGCCCTTGGGTTCCTTGACCCGTCGGCGTGGGCGTCGATTCGGCGCCCAACGCCAGCCCATAAGAAGTTTCACTCGTCGGAAACGGCAACCGCTACGGCAAGCTCTTCCAAGTCGGCCACCCGCCAACGACGGGTAATCGCCGCTTCGACGAGGCCCGACGCCGAATACACGAGGTTGGCCAAGAAAAATGCCCAAGAGATGTCGAACTTGACGGAGATGACGAGCGTGAGGCCAAGGGTGATGGCCACGCCCATCAGGTCGCGGCGGCGCAGCTTGAGTGTCTTCCAACCGCGGTAAGGGATGCTGCTGACCATCAGCACGCCCAGCGATATCGCCATAAAGAGCGCCGCGACCGGATGTTGGGCAGTTGGGTCGGTGAACGCCTGGGCCATGACCGTGCTCGCAACCGCTGCGCCGGCCATGGTGACCGTCAATCCTTCGCTCCAAGCGGACTTCGTGCCATCGGCCTTGGTGTTGAACCGCGCCAAACGAAACGTCGCGCACAGTGCGTAGAAAAAGGCAGCCACCAGGCCAGCCATTCCTAGCGCTTGACTGCCCCAGCCATACAGCAAAAACGCGGGAGCAATACCAAACGACACGACGTCCACGAGAGAGTCGAGCTGGATGCCAAACTCGGAGCCGGTACGGGTCAAGCGCGCAACACTGCCGTCGATGGTGTCGAAAACACCCGCGAACAGAATCATGAGCCCGGCACGGTAGAAGTTGGGCTCGCCGTCGATGCCGCAGGCCAATGCAATGGCGTACATGCCGCAGAACATGCTGGCAGCAGTAAACCAGTTGGGCGGATTGAGGAATTGGCGGAACATGTTGTCCTGCCAGCTCGGCGCAACAGGGGCGTCACTCATCGCGGAATCCTCGCAATCGGCGGTGCCAACGAATGTCGGTGCAACCTCAAAGAATCAACATACGACCTATGTTCCCCAAACGCAATGCCCACACCCCTCACCCGTTGCACCATCTGTGCACAGTATGCACAATGGGTGCACTGAATAGTGCAGACCGGGGCCCGTGTCCCTGCCGTACGAGCGCCTTCGCATGCTTCTGGGTCGTTATTCTACGATGGTCCTGGTTCTACGAGGGTGTTGTGCAACGCCCGCGCGAGTGCCGCCGAAGCGCCCCGCTCGACCACCACCACCAACGACTCGCCCGTTGCCCACCACGTTCGCGGCGTGAATGGCAAGCTCACGGCGAGCGCGCGCTCGAGCACTGCGGGGTCCAGCAATAGCGCCAATCCGACCGCCGTGACGCTCGCGACGGGGTGACCTGTGGGAGGCGTTCCCGGAAGATTTCGGAGGTCGAGAATCGCGCGAATGCCTTGGGCGTGGGGGTGGATGTGGCGCACGCAGGTCGGAAAGGCCGCGAGATCCGAAGCCGACGAGACCACCACCTCCAGCAACTTTTCGTCCGTCGTTACCCCCACGACCGCGACCGGCGCGGGACCTGGTGGCAATCGGGTTCCCGAACCCGAAGGCAGCGCGGTGGCCGCGGCGTGGAGCTGCACGCCCCGCTCGCGCGCCATCTCGACGGCTTGTGCATGAAGCACCTGCAGTCCTCCGCGAGAAAGTGCAACGGCAGCATCCAACGGCAAGGTGTCAAGTCGTTGCGCTGCGGGCACGACGCGCGGGTCCGCAGAGAACACGCCGTCGACATCGCTGCACAGCTCGCACCACTCCGCACCCAAGGCTGCCGCCAGCACAACCGCCGTTGTGTCCGAGCCGCCGCGCCCCAACGTCGTGACCTCCCCGCCCCGACTTACACCTTGAAAGCCCGCGACAATGACCACATGGCCCGCATCCAGCGCGCGTCGAATACGGTGGGGTCGCACTTCCTCCACCCGCGCCGCGACATGTTGGTCGTCCGTGATGATGCCCGATTGGCTGCCGGTAAAGGAACTCGCAGGCACGCCGAGGTCATGGATGGCCATCGCGAGCAGCGTCATGCTGACACGCTCTCCGACGCTGACCAACAGGTCGAGCTCGCGGCGCCGTGGATTGCGGCTCACCGTGCGCGCCAAGGCCAGCAGCTCATTGGTTGTGTTCCCCATGGCCGACACCACCACGACCACGCGATGGCCCCCATGCACCGCGTCGACCACACGCCGTGCGACCGCGTGAATGCGCTCTACATCGGCCACCGAGGAACCACCATACTTCTGAACGATGATGGTGCCCGATGCCTTGTCAATCGTAGTCATGTCGCGGCTCTCCCGAAAAAACATGTGGGCCCGCTTCTGGAACCAACGTCCACCAATGGTCGCCACAACGCAGCGGCCCGGGATATCGGGAAGCGCCCTCTCCTTACCGGGTGAAGGTCGGGCTCCCAGGCTACAGAAGCCTGTCCCACCATCGCAGGCCCCACTAACCGAACGGAAGGCAACGATGCTGCGACTCGATATCGACAAAAAGTGGAACGGGCGGCCGTCTACTCCGCGAGAGCGGGTCATCGTCACCCTCGAAGAGGACAGCGACCACCTCAAGTTGACCATCGACGCACCGTTTTACGGCGACGCACCGCCCGAAGCACCTGCCGGCTCTACGCCTGGCCTTTGGAACCATGAGGTTGTCGAGGTCTTCATCGCGGGCCCGAACGAGCAGTACCTCGAACTGGAATTCGGTCCCTACGGGCATTTCCTCGCATTGTCCTTCGATGGTGTTCGCCAAGCCATCGGTGAGCCGCACACGCTGTTTTTCCGCACCGTGATTCTCAAGCAAAACTGGATGGGCACCGCGCGTGTGCCCTATTCCTTGTTGCCTGCCGGTCCCCACCGCATCAACGCCACCGCTATCCACGGCGGCAATCGACGCCGGTATTTGAGCGCGCAACCACTCCCCGGTGACGCGCCCGACTTTCACCAGCCCAGCGCTTTCTTGCCGGTGGTCATTCCGGGAGCGCCGCTCGCCGAATAGTACGCGAATGTACTTACCGACTACGCGCGCCCGGTGACGAGTCCGTAGGCTGCAAAGAGGGGTCACCTTCGAGCCAGCCCAACTTGAAATGCTCCGGCAGCGGCCCACTCCCCACTTCGCTTCGCAGCTCTTGTCGCGCGACTTCGCGCATTTGCTCCCGAATCACGACGCTTTGGATGAGGTCTTGGCCGCCCGCGGTGAGGTTGACAAAGCGGCATCCATAATGGTGCTCGTTGCTTCCTTGAATGCCTTCGACGAAAATCGCCTCCAATACATAGGTGTCGGTGGCATCGTCGAGTTCGAGGTGACATTGGAACAACGTGCCGACCGGAAGACTCGCGGGGAGGCGAATTCCGATGCCCGTCCAAGACAAGTCTGCAATCGCGCCCCGGAGCACTTCGGGATGGGGACGTGCCCCCATTTCGCTGACAATACGCGCTTCGACGGGTCGGTCGAGCGCCACCCGAAACGCCTGCCGCCGGTTGTCTCGCCGAACGACGTGGGACGACAGGCCAATGACGAGAAAATGCTGGTTGTGGCGAACAACAACATCAGCGACGTGGGTGCGGAACAAGAAGACCACCTCTTCTTTTCCGACCTCCACTTCAACGTCAACACCGGGCCGAAGGTCGTTGGGGAGGTGCTCGCCCACAATAAAGCCGATGCCGCCGCGCTCTAAGGTTGTTGTGACCAAGCGACGGGACAAGACCTCGTTTTGACGGACCTTCAGGCGAATGTAGCCGATGGAGCCAATCAGCGCATCTACATACGGAAAGCGCGCCATCACACCACTGAGGTCCGGGAGGTTGCCCCACAGACCAGACCACACGGACACCGCTGCGGCACGCCCCCCAAAGAGCACAAACAGTTCGATGCGGCGCTCCGCCAACACCCGCAACACGCCGTCGTCTTCGGGCCCGGAATGTGCGCGGTCAATGAGCACGCCGTCGACATACAAGCGGTCTTCGGCCCGTCCGTCGCCCGGTACGAACAACAAACCCGATTGCAACAACAACAACCAGCCCCGCACCGCTCGGCCTCCGCGGGTCACGCGTACGGCACTTTGGCCCTGCACCGGTCGCGTGTCGCGCCCCGTGGGCAACAAGGTGGTGTGCATTCGGGCCAGGTTGCGGACGTCGCTTGGGTCGAGCACCCCATGTTGGTCTACGGTCAAGGTGTGATGGAGGAGGTCGCGCGCCATCAAACGTGCGATAGCCAGCGGCTCGACGCTCACCCGGTCGAACTCAAAGGACAGGCCTTGCTCCGGGCCGCGCGCGAAGAGGGTCAACGCATGGCCGCGCACTGGCTCGACGTCGATGCGCATGAAATCGCGAAAAGGACCGCCTTCCGCCTGAGAACCTGCAAGCGACGCGACAAAGTCGGCCGATGCCATCCAAACGCCGCCAGCACCAATTGCGACGGTACCCGACCGCGCAATCGCCCCTGCGCCCAATCGCGCCGCGCCGATGTACATCGGGGGCGCGAGGTTGGGCAAGGTCTCCGGCGGAAGCGCATGGGGCGGAAGCACCTCGACGCCCATCGACATCAATGCCGCAGCGAGGGGAGAGACGATGCCGCGCACCATTTCGATAGCGACATCCAGAATGGGCGCCCCCCCACCATCGGGCTCCACCGCCCACAACACAGACAGGCCACCGCCACCGCGCGACACGCGAATCCCCGCCACTTCAGACAAGGGAATGTCGATGGGCTCGCTCGTGACGAACACGCGCTGCATCCCGCCTCCCGGCTGAAATGACAGGCGGTGGGTGGTGAGGCGCGCCGTGCCGGACACCCACAATGGGGTGCGTACCACGACATCGATTTGCCCCTCTAATAGTACCTTTTCCCCACGCTCGAAGCGGTGGCGCGAGGGTACCTTCTCGCCTTGGTCGGGGGAGCGCACCGACACGAGGGCGTCGTGAACTTCTACCGCGCCGCCCCCGGACAAGCGGTGGTGCTGTTCACCGACATGAATCGAGAGGACGCGCGTCAAGCGGCTCCACGAAAGCTCGGAGATATCCGCCACCCAAAATGCCACTTTGGACGCACCGGCGGCACGTTCGAGGCGGCTGGTTGGAACCAGGATGACGCGCTTGTCTGTTACGGTGACGTGTACATGCCATGCCAACAAGCCGCGCACCAGCAGCGCGTCTGCCTCCTGAACAATGGTCTCGTCGGCGGCCACATTGAGGGGTCCGTCCGTCGTAATGCTTTCGCCCATCTAAACTCCACAACCTCCGCCTAACGTGTGGCGGCCACCCGACCATTCAGCCCCCGCGGCCGTTGCCTTGGAGGCGCTGCCGGCGCCGTTCGAGGGCGGGGTCGGGACCAGCCTCCGCCAAGGCATCGTCCACTTCTGCCAGTGCAGCTTCTCGACCTTCCAAGCGCTCGAGGGCGGTTGCCGCACCGAGTCGCGCGAGCTTTTCGGTCTCCGGGCGACGCGCGGTCCGCACGGCTTCGGAATAGGCCGTATGGGCTTCGGCGGGGTCGGAGGCCAGAGACAAGCGACCAAGCGCCATCCACGCGGTTGCCGCGTGGGCTTCGCTGCGTGTGGCAGCGCGATAAGCCGCTTCCGCCGCGGCCCCATCGCCCGTAGCCACGAAACGGTCTGCGGCGCGGAGCCAGTATCGACCCGCCTCGCCGTTGGGATTGGCGGCCATGGCTGCCTCTTGCCATGCGATGGCGGCATCGGGCGCATCGACCCGCTCCAACAACGCGGCACGCTGGGCCAAAACGGCGGGCATACGCGCGGAGTGGGGGAACCGCTCCAAGAACGTCTCGGCCAAGAGCAAGGCATGGTGTGGCCGATTGGCGACGGCGGCATCCGTGAGAATCGCCAACCACAGCGCGTGTTCCCGCTCTTCGCTCGACCCCCAGCCCTCTGCTTGCGCTTCGAGCGAGGCCACCTGCGCCTCGGGGGACAAACGCGCATCTGGCGCGGCTGTGGCTCCGACCGTCGCGCCTCTTGCGAGCCAGAACACGCCACACGCCAGCGCAATGCCCACCCCAACGCCAATACCGACAGGTCGGAGGTCAGGGATCAAAGTGCGGAAAAACGCGAACGCTGGATGTACAGAACGCATCTTATGACCGTACCCGTGGAACCAAAGGGGAGCAAGTTCCACGACAATTCTTGACGGCAAGCGAACCTGCTCTGCAAGTCGCGTCCCGTTCTGCTGTCCGGCCGCAACGATTGCCCCCCAAACCAGAAGACCGGGCACGCATCGCGGACCCGGTCTCTCTTTGTTGCGCAGAACGTCGCCCGCGGGCGACCCCCACGCGCAACGCTACTCTTCGCCGCTGTCGGCGATGTCTTCTTGTTCGGTCAGCTCTTCGAGGACTTCGACGCCTGCGACCACCTCGTCTTCGCCCTCGACTACGGGCGGACGCGCCAAGTCGATTGTCTCGAGCTCTTCGTCCTCCGCCTCGACCACGCGCGTGACGCCGACCACTCGCTCGTTGTCTTCGACACGCATCAAGGTGACGCCCTTGGTGTTGCGGTCTGTTTCGCGGATGTCGTCGACCCGCATCTTGATGACACGCCCGGTATCGGTCACAAGCATCACGCGGTCGCCTTCTTGGACGGTAACGGCGCCGGCAACGCGGCCGTTTCGCTCATCGGTGACGATGTCGATGATGCCCTTCCCGCCGCGACCCTGGGTGCGGTACCTGTCGAGCGGCGTTCGCTTGCCAAAGCCATTTTCGGTGACCGTCAGAAGCTTGAGGTCATCGGCCTCCTCTAGCACGAGCATCGCAGAGATGTCGTCGCCTTCTTGGAGGTCGATGCCCTTCACGCCGCGCGCCACCCGCCCCATGTGCCGCACTTCTTGTTCGCCTTTCTCGTTGATACCCGCAAACCGAATCGAGAGGCCGTTCCGCGTGACGATAAGCACGTCCTGGTCGGTTTTGGCGCGCGCAACAGAGAAGAGCTGGTCGCCCTCCGCCGCACCATACGCCCGCAATCCATTGGTGCGCAGATTCTTGAACAAGGACAGCTTGCTTCGCTTGACCCGACCCTCCGTCGAGCAGAACAGGAGGTCGATGTCGTCGCGGTCGATGTCGGCAACCGGAATCACCGCGGCGATGGTGTCGTCGCTCTCGATTCCGGCGAGGTTGACAATCGGAATGCCACGGGCATCTCGGCTCCCCTCGGGAACGCGGTGCACAGGCACCTTATAGACCAGTCCGTTCTTCGTGAATACGAGGAGGTCGGAGTGCGTGTTGGCAATGATGATTTCCTTCACGCTGTCTTCGTTGCGGGTACGCATGCCGCGTCGGCCAAAGCCACCGCGCCGCTGCTCTGTGTACTCCGAAGACGAGGTGCGCTTGATATAGCCATTGACGGAAAGCGTGACCACTTGGTCTTCTTCGACAATAAGGTCCATGATGTCGACGTCCGCCGAGGACTCTACGAACCGTGTGCGGCGGGCGTCGGCATACTTCTCCTTGATTTCGAGAAGCTCGGTGCGGATAACTTCCATCAAACGCTTTTCATCGCCCAGAATCGCTTGCAGCTCTGCAATCTGCGCGTTCAGGCCGGCGAGTTCTTCCTCCAACTCCAGCCGCTGCATCCCCGTCAGGCGGCGAAGGCGCATGTCGAGGATTTGGCGCGCCTGCACCTCGGAGAGACCAAACCGCTCCATCAAGCGGTCGCTCGCGAGCGATTCCGTCTGACTCGACCGAATGATTTGAATCACTTCGTCGAGGTTGTCGAGGGCAATCAACAAGCCTTCGACGATATGACGCCGCTGGAGAGCCTTCCGAAGAAGGTAGCGACTGCGCCGAATGGTAACGTCGCGCCGATGCTGGAGGTAATGGACCAGCATCTCTTTGAGGGTGAGGATGCGGGGCCGGTTGTGAACGATGGCCAGCAAAATCACGCCAAACGTAGACTGGAGCGCCGTGTGCTTGAAGAGGTGGTTTAGCACGACCTCTTTGACTGCATCTCTCTTGAGGTCAATGACGATGCGCATCCCTTCGCGGTCGGACTCGTCGCGCAACTCCGAGATGCCTTCGATGCGCTTCGCCTTCACCAAGTCCGCGATTTCCTTGACCAAACGCGCCTTGTTGACCTGGTAGGGCAACTCATCGATAATGATGGAATCGCGCCCATTGTCGCGCTCTTCAAACCGCGCGTTTCCACGAACGATGATGCGCCCCCGACCGGTGGTATACGCATCTCGCACGCCCGCCCGGCCAAAGATGGTGCCCGATGTCGGGAAATCTGGTCCGGGGACGATTTCCATCAACCGCCCGTCGGAGATGCCGGGGTCGCGGCTGACCGCGATGACCGCGTCGATGATTTCGCCGAGGTTGTGCGGCGGAATCTTGGTGGCCATACCCACCGCGATTCCATCCGATCCATTGACCAACAGGTTCGGGAACGCGGACGGCAACACCGTCGGCTCTTCGGTAGAGCCATCGAAGTTGGCCTCGAACGTGACGGTGTCTTTGTCGATGTCTGCGAGCAGCTCTTCGGAGAGACGCTGCATCTTGCATTCGGTGTAGCGGTAAGCGGCGGGAGGGTCGCCGTCGACGCTGCCAAAGTTTCCTTGGCCGTTGACCAGCGGGTACCGCATATTCCACGGCTGGGCCATACGAACCAGCGCGTCGTACACCGCGGAGTCGCCGTGAGGGTGGTACTTTTTGAGCACTTCACCGACGACACCCGCGCACTTGGCAAATCGGCCCCCGGAGCGCAGGCCTTCATCTGCCATTGCATACAGAATGCGCCGGTGAACCGGCTTCAGACCATCGCGCACATCCGGAAGGGCACGGCCAATGATGACCGACATCGAATAATCGAGATACGACGACCGCATCTCTTGTTCAATGTCGATGGGCAGAACCCTATCAGTTTCTTCCACAAGTCACCCGGGGCGGGAAATCAACAAGGCATCGGGGCTGTCCAAACACGCGGCCCGATTGCCGGAACACATGTCCGTAACCCGTTTTGCAGCGGCCTGCCGTCCGAAGCCCGCTCAATTCGAGGCCGACAGATTCCCACCTCGTAGCGGTCGATAGCAGCCCTGCACTACGCCAAATGGCCGACAAGCACGTACAACAGCTTCGCATTTGGTCGGGGACGGGCAGCCGCGGACAGGCGCGCGGGTTCAAGGCTTGGCGTCGGCTCCGCCCAGGCCTTTGTCGGGAACATGCAGCAAGCATACGGAATTGATGCAATACCGCAGCCCGGTAGGCGGAGGGCCATCGGGGAATACATGTCCCAAGTGGGCGTCGCAGCGGCCACACCGCACTTCGGTTCGAATCATTCCGTGGGAAGTATCGACAATGTCGCGCACAGCACTTGGCTTCACTTTGTCAGTGAAGCTCGGCCAGCCCGTGCCAGAATCAAATTTGTCATCCGCAGAAAACAAGGGTTGACCACAAGACGAGCAGACAAACACCCCTGCTTTTTTCTGGTCGAGCAACGCGCCCGTGCCCGGTCTTTCGGTGCCGCCCATTCGGCAAACATCGTACACCTGCGACGGAAGGGTCGACTTCCACCAGTCTACCGTCTTCGCGCGCCAGTCCACGGAATCGGTATCGACCCCCGAGAGGTGGGATGCGCCAACCGTTGTCGGCACGGTTGTGTCGGCAATCGTAGGAGCGCCGAGGGTGAACCACAACACCTGAATGCCCAACACAAACGCCGTGATGGCCAACCAGCCCCATCGCCTGGAACCTGAGCGGTGCATACAAAACCTCCACGTCCGGGACCTCCGTGGCCCACACGACGTCTTGCCCCGGATGCACCAGAACGCAAAAAGAAACCACGATTTGTGTCAACAACCGTCACCGTTGCGGTGCCTTCTCCCGCGCCCCCCACCCCATGTCCCTCCCGTCCGCGGTAGGCTGTACGAACGTGTGGAGGACGGATGCTGGATTCGCAGCGACTTGCAGACATCTTGAACCTGCTGGTGCAAGAGGGCCTCATTCATGGGGGCCAACGTCAAGACGTGCTCAACCGTGGCCGCGACCAAGCCCGTCATATTTTGCTCGACAAGCGCGCCGAAATGCGGCGTTTGCTTGGCCGACATCGCGTGGCGTACCGCGTGAGCGAAATCGAGGTCATCGCGAGCTTTCGCTTTCCGCGGTTCGACAATGGCGAAGGATTTGTCGATGAAGAAGCCATCACAAAGCTGGTGGCGCGGGCACTTCAACTGCCCTACCGACACTTGGATCCGCTCCGGCTCGACTACAAGCTCATCACCGAAACGTTTGGTGGCCCCTTTGCCGAACGCCATCTCGTGCTCCCCCTCGAAGTACGCCCGGACGTCGTCGTTTTGGCCGTGGCCGATCCTTGGGACCGCGAGCTGCTCGAAAGCATTGCACGCTTCACCAATCGTGCGGTGGAGCCGGTTCTCGCCCAAAAAAGCCAAATACTCAGCATTATCGTCGAGTTTCACGGATTCCGCCGCTCGATGCAAGCGGCAGAAAAAGACTACCAGACAGACCTCCCCGACCTCGGAAACCTCGAACAGCTCTACGCGATGGGCGAGGCGAACATCGATGCCGGCGCACAGCCGGTGGTTCGCGCCGTTTGGTACCTCCTCACCTACGCCCTCGACCAAGGCGCGAGCGACATCCACCTCGAACCAAAGCGAGATGAAGCGCTTGTAAGAATGCGCATCGACGGCATTCTACACACCGTGCACCGACTCCCGCGGGTCGTGTACCCCGCCCTCGTCAGCCGCGTGAAGACCTTGGCCCGGATGGACATCGCCGAGCGCCGCCGGCCCCAGGACGGGCGCTTCAAGACCCAGCACCAAAATCAAGAAGTCGAGATGCGTGTGTCCACCGTTCCTGTCGCGTTTGGCGAGAAGGTGGTGGTGCGCGTTTTCGACCCCGGCGTACTGACCCAGGACATCGAGCGCCTCGGTCTGTTTCCCCGCGAACTCGCACTCATGCGGTCGATGCTCGCCAATCGCACCGGCATGGTCCTGGTTGTTGGACCAACGGGAAGTGGCAAGACCACGACCTTATACAGCGCGCTGCACCACCTCCACTCTCCCAAGGTCAACATTCTGACGTTGGAAGACCCCATCGAAAACATCCACCCGTCCTTCAATCAAATCGCGATGCAGCCGAAAATCGGCCTTACATTCGGCACCGCGCTCCGAACCGTGCTGCGGCAAGACCCGGACATCATCATGGTCGGCGAAATCCGCGATGAAGAGACGGTAGAGAACGCCATCCAGGCGGCATTGACGGGCCATCAAGTGCTCTCGACCCTCCACACCGACGAAGCGAGCGGCACCATCGGCCGTTTGCTGGACCTCGGCGCCATGCCCTTCTTGTTGTCGAGCACCCTCGTCGGCATCGTGGCCCAGCGATTGGTTCGCAAAGTGTGCGCTGAGTGCGCCGAAGACAACATTCTCACCGAAGAGCAAGCCCTCGCCCTGCGCATTCCGGGCACCCGCGGTCGCCGACTCAAAGTGAAGAAGGCCGTGGGTTGTCCGAAATGCCGCTACACAGGCTACAAAGGACGTACTGGTCTATTCGAGGTCATGCCGGTTACCCCGCGCATTCAGCGGCTCATTCATGAACGCGCAAGCTCTCAGGACATCAAGCGAGAAGCCCTGAACGACGGCATGTTGACCCTTCGCGAATATGGAATCAAGAAACTGGCACGCGGCGAGACCACCTTTGAAGAGGTCATTTCGACCACCGATGACCGCCCCGTCTATTGACGATGGCCAAAATGAATGGCCATTCAGTTTCCGGAAAAGCCCTCTACTACGCCTACTTCGACCAATGCATGGTGGCACACCTGTTCGCCACATTGTTGGTCGCCCGGCACCCAGCGCGAATACGCAGGCTGGTAAGCGCCGCCCCCAATCACCGCGCCATTCCACGCAATCGTGATGGACAAATCCGGCGACTCGTCGGTGAAGACCACGACGCCCTCAATGCCCGCGCCTTGGCCGTCGCTCGGCTGAATCTCTGCCCACGAAGCATCACATGAGCGCTCACCCGAAGGTAGCGTGATGGTGCAGCGGGTGGACGGTCCCGACGAGAGCAGCACGTCCAACACATATTGGCCGGGTTGTTGCAACGGGGTCGAGAACACGAGGTCGACACTTCCCAAACATGCCGCCGGGGAACATGCCCCGTCGTCGCATCCCCCGCTGACAAACGCAAGCCCCAGTCCGAGCACACGCCCAGCTTGGCGCAGGAATCGGGCTTGGAGTGCATTCGCCATTTCGGCCTCGCGGGAGGAGAGTGCGCCGGACAGACCGTGAACGCTTGACGCGCGGGCGGCCATCCATCGAGCGGGTCGATTTTTGTGATGTGCGAACGGGAATGATTCGCAGCTCTACAACGAGCATCGGACACCCATCGCCGCGATTCAGAGCGAATCGACCCTCTTATCAAAACTTTCCTGCGTTGACGTGTCAACCGTGATCCTCGAAATCACCTACACAGATTGCCCCAACGCCGTATGCCAAGAAGTCCCCCTGTTCGTACACCTGGCTCAATGCACCCCCCAATCTGCAGTCGGGACATCCAATCCCCATCTAAGGAAGCCACAATTGCGCAGGGAGCCACGGGCCAAGCCAAGCCCCAACCGCACGCGCCGGCCGAAGAATCGACCCGGCGTGCGACGGTCGTCACCACCGAAGGCGATCGGTCGTCGACGCGCGGAGGCAGGCCCGGCCCCCGCCCACACACGCGCGCACGAGACCTAATGTGTGCGGTCGTAGGCTTCTTTGGAGACATCCTGCCAGCCGTCGCGGCTATACCCGCAGGCCTCTGCGCTTCGGGACAGGATGATAGGAATCTGCTTTCGGTCGATTTCGTCGGTAGACTTATAAGAAGGCAGCGTGGCCGCCTTTTCGAGCCACTTTCTCCCTTCCGCCGTGGCGCCCGAGTCTTCGTCGCGAACGCCTTTGCACAACAGGCTCACACCCAGCTCTTTCGCCATCTCTGCACGCGTGGGACTATAAGCGACCCCCTTGCGCAACCATGCAATGCTCTCGTCGATGTCGCCCTTCGTTCCCACCAAGACCTGCACCACCATCCAATCGGGGCACAGTCGATAAAACTGTCCCAGCGCGAAATAGACATCGCCCGGAAAGCTGCTCGCATCGTTGACAGAGCGGTACTCAAAGCCTTTCATCTTGGACGCCTTGAGCCAAAGCCCCTCGATGTCGTCGGCCATAAACAAGCTCGACATGATGCCCTGGGCGGTCGCAATGCGCCCCAAGGCGGTGCCTTGCCAAAACGGACCCTGGGGATGGTTGGGGTCAATGGCGCGGATTCGCTTGGCCACCACCTCGGCTTCTTTGTACATCGCGATTCGCTTGTCGGCGCTGACCCCCTGCTGGGCGAGCTCTTCGCCACGCTGGTACAGGTTTCGCGCTTTGCGCCACAGGGCCTCGACGTCATCCGGATTTTCCGCCAAGCGGCGCGCTATCGCTGCATCGGATGAATTCAGGTCACCCGCGACGAAGGCCGCCTCCGCCTCTTGCACGTCGGGATGCAGCTCTACGGCTGCCGCAGTCGCGGGGGACAAGCCCGCCCACACCAAAAAGACCGCCGCGGCGAGCCAAACACGAAGCCGACACAACATATGGACCTCCAACCCTGGCACAACCCCAAGGTTCGGCACTGCCATCCCACCGCCCCAAGCGTCGGTAGAACCCAGATGAGAACCCCATTGCGGAACGCCAACCCGCAAAACTTCGATGCTTCGACGAGGTGTGAGATAGAATCTGCTCCACAAAACCACACGCGAACGGTTCCCTCAACCAAACATGGTTTCCTTCTCCGCTCTCACGCTGCTGCTCCCCCTTTCCGCAGGCGACCACTGGCTGCTCAACCAGCCTCTGCCCCCCGTGCCTGTCGCGCCACTGGCCCCCTCGACGCACACCCCATGGCCCTGTGCCGGCGCCCCTTGTGTCGTGGTCGTTTGGGCAGCCTACTGCGGCCCGTGTGTGCAAGAGTTGGAGCACCTTTCGCACACGCTTCGCCAGCGCGCCGACCATCCGTGGATTCGGTTGGTGTCGGTCGACCCCACGGAATCGGCCGCCAGCCGTCGATTGGCGAGACTTCGGCTGTCCCACGAACAAGTAGAAACCGTCTGGGCGGGCCCAAAGGCAAGCGGAGAATGGGGGATTCCTACGGTCCCTACCACTTTGGTCGTCGACTCTGCAGGAATGGTGCGCCAAGTATCGACCCACCCTCGCGATAGGGACGGCTGGAATGCCCTATTGGACGACGTTTCCGCGATGAGCGAACCATCGCCGCCTGCGCCTATCCCTTGAATTGCATTTCGACGAAAAGGTCTGGCCTCGGAATCGTTTCCGCGTCATACGCTACGCACATTCGTCGTGGAGAATACAACGATGTCCGCCCCCCTGTTCAACCGCCGTCTCTTGTTGGCCGCAGTTCCCGGCTTGTTTTGCACCACCGCAGGTTGCCCCAAAGCACCGAAGCCAGGCCAACTCAAAAAGTACCTGCCTTCGGTGGCCTTCGATACCGTTGATGTCAAGCATATCGACTTCGACAAAGCCGACCTCAACTTCATCTTTCAGGTGGACAATCCCCTGCCGCTGAAAGTCGGCCTCGCGAGCCTGACCTACAAGCTGTCCCTCGAAGCCGTGGAGTTTTTGACAGGTCGCGACCCCGATGGCTTTCAACTACGACCAGAAGCCAAGTCTCCCCTTTCGATTCCCCTCACCTTGCGTTGGCAAAAGGCCGTAGAGCTCCTGCAAGCAACACGGGGAAAAGACCAACTTGGCTTCGGGCTCGCCGGTGATTTGGGATTCCAATCTCCGATTGGTCCGCTGGAGTTGCCATATCGCGCAAGTGGAAATGTCCCCGCCCTCAGACGTCCTACGTTCGATCTCAAGGGCATCCGGCTCCGGGATGTGCGTCTTGCGGAGGATGTCGCGCGAGTTGCGCTCGATATTGGCATTCGAAACCACGGCGGCTCGGTGATAGGTATTCGTAAGTTTCAATACCGTTTGAAGCTCGCGGACCAGCGCGTCGCCCAAGGGGAGACCCCGGACCTTGGCGCAGCCGTGGCAGGCGAAGAGACGGCTGTGGCGTTGCCCATTGACATTCGATTGTCGTCGCTCGCGGCGGGCGTGGTGGAGACCATCACCCAGCGCGGAAACATCCATGCTGGCCTTGCCGCAGACCTTGAGGTCGGCACCCCGTTTGGAAACATCCCGCTCGCAATCGACGAAAGCGGACGCCTCGCTATCGGCTGACCAAACCGTCTCCCTCCGCGTGCGGGACGGCGTGCAGCAGTGCGCGACGGAGGGAGCTGTCGTTTCCTGCGGTTCGGAGCGCGTCCAACTGCGCAGGCGACGCCGCGACCGCCGCCATTGTCGCCAAAAGCGCCAGCTGTTCGGCGCGATGGGAGGGCGCGGCCACCACCACGAGCACGACATCCACGCGCGACCGTGCGCCGTGTCGCCGCTGGAAAGGCACAGCACGGAGGGTTGTCAACACGCATACCGCAGGCACCGAAACACCGACCAGCACGATACCCATGACGGCAACGCCACTCGGAAGCACTGTGGTTTGTTCCGCCTCGCGGGCCGACAATGCCGCCGTGAGACGCGCCGCAGGCAAGCGTGTGAGGGCCGAAAGCTCCCGCCCCACACGCGCGAAGACTTCGTCGCGGTGGCCCACATTGACCCGGCAAACCGCCGCCGACTCCGCAATCCGACCCGGCAGGAGCGGAAGGCGGTCCAGAGGCAACCGTGCATGAACCTTGTGCCGCGGCGCCTTGACCGTCAGTACCGAACATTGCGCAGCTTCGGCGAGGTCGTGTGCGCGCGAGCCGCGGAAGACCGTGCGGAGCCCTGCCTCAGCGGCGCCGGAAATCACGAGGAGGTCGTGCTGGGAAGTGCCTTCGCGAACGGCATCCAGCCAAGAACCCGCCGCAGAAACCTGGGAGGTGACCTCGCGTCGACACAATCGCGCCAACTGTGCGTGATACGCCTCCCAGTCTTCCTTTTTGAGCCCATTCCGCTCCTCTTGCACCACCGCAAACAGCGTGATTCGGCTCCCCTGTTGGGTCTCGGCGAGGCGGTCGGCGACGTGCATCAGCAACGAGTCGTGAGGCCCCGGCTCGGCAAAGACCAAAATACGGGGGAAGTCGTCGGTGGTGTCGCCATCGTAGGCGCCCATTCGGTCCAAGAAAATCGCTTGGTCGCACGGCGCATGTTCGACCCACCACGCGAGGGGATACCGGACCCAGCGCCGTAAACCGCGTACTGGTGGCACTTCTAACACCAACCACTCCGCGCCCGTAGCCAGCGCGTGTTGGTGTGCCGCTTCTTTGGCGTTGTGGGTCAATACGTCACGAAACTCGACGCCTACATGCTCTTGACGCCCCACCATCGCACTTTCGTCTGCCAAGTGGTCGGCCTCGGCGTCTTGTTCGAGCGCGGCACCGAGGGGCGTCTGCTCCGAGACCTCCTCATAACGAATCACTTCGAGCAGCCCGTCTTCGGCAAATGCAGCGGCCAGCCGAACCAGGCGCTCGGCAGCGGGTTCTGCACCGAACACCGGCACGACCACCCGCCGACGCGCGTCGGGACGGGTAGCGGAAAGCTCCATGAGCTCGGTGCTACGGATGCTCTGGACCTCGCCGACGAGGTGCTGAAGCGCGCCGCGGCGCTCAATACGGTGACGCGCATAGACCCCGTACCAAACCGAACCGACGACGACACCACCGACCACCGAAACAATGGCCAGCTCGCCCAGGCCAGCAATCAGCGCGATGCCACCCAAGATACCGGCGATTTGCGTCCACGGATACAGCGGCGAGCGAAATGTCGGCGCATACCAACGCGGACCCGACTCGCGAAGCACAATCACGGCGGCATTCACAATGCAAAAAATGAAGATAGTGAAACCAGAGGCTAGCTTGGCCAACTTTTGGACGGGAAGGACCGTCACCAATGCGACCAGCAACAATCCGGTTGCCAGCAACGACAAATACGGCGTGCCAAAGCGCGCGCTGACGCGCTCAAAAACAGACGGAAACACGCGGGCTCGCCCCATCGCAAACGGAAACCGCGATGTCGCCAAAATCCCTGCGTTGCACATGCTCACCAGCCCAACGACCGCGACGACCGAGAGCACCAGCTGACCGGGACGTCCGAGCACCGCAAGGGCCGCCGATGCCACGGGCGTCACCTCGTCGGCCAAGGTTGTTGGGTTGAGGTGCCCTACACACACCCACGCAATGATGGAATAAAGCACCATCACCGTCCCTTGCGCGGCCAACATACCCAGTGGAATATTGCGTTCCGGGTGCTGCACCTCTTCGGCCACCGAGCAAATCTTGGTTACCCCATTGTAGGAGACGAAGACAAAGCCTGCACCGGCAACAATGCCTTCGATGCCATGGGGCAACGCGGGTGAAAAGTGCTCCGCGTGGACGGAAATTCCTGCAACCGATGCAAAGCCCACGAGACACAAGAGCGTCGCCGCCACGACCACAACTTGAAGTCCAGATACCTTACCGGCCCCCAAGAAGTTCACTGCAAGCAACAAAAGCAAGATTCCCAGCGAAACCGGCAAGGTTGGCACGGAGGTAAACAGCACAAGATAGCCGCCCAAGCCAACCAACGCAAACGCAGTCTTGGCAGACAATGCAAACCAAGTACCGAGGCCTGTAATTGTTCCCAACCATGGGCCCATCGAGCGGTCTACATACACAAATGAGCCGCCCGCCACGGGCATCGCCGTCGCCAGCTCGGCTTTGCTCAACACCGCGGGCAGCACCAATACCCCCGCGAGCAGGTACGACAGGCTGACATATGGACCGGCGATAGAAGCGGCCAATCCAGGCAGCACAAAGATGCCGCTGCCCAACATCGCACCCACTGCAATGCTGTATACGGACCAAAACCCAAGTTTGCGGTCGAGCTGTTTGGTGACGTGGCCCACGAGGCTCCCGAGGTGCGTCCCGTGGGATGGCGGCGGGGAAAACCGATGATTTGCCCCGCAGACATCGCACGGAATGAACCGGAACCGCGGTTCCTGGCCCATTATTTGAAAAAGGACTGCCCCACGCCCTCTCGGCAATCGGGGAGCCGTTACCCTACCACAGCAAATCCGTCGTGGGAGCCGAAGGAAGGCCGAAGCGCGGCCCTCCTTTGTGCAACGTTTTGTCAGTGTCGCGGAGTCCTCCCCTGTCTCTCCTTCAGTTGCGCATTCTCGGCCTCCTGTGCGGGGGTGCCTGCTCCACGCCAACGCCGCGTCCACCGGACGTGCTGTTTGTCGTTTTGGACACCGTTCGCGCAGACGCGGTGCCAGCGGGAACGGGCACACGCCCGACGAGTCCCCAATTAGACGCGATTGCGGCGGCGGGCATTCGATATACGGCCGCCGTGACGCCGGGGTGTTGGACATGGCCCGCCCACGCCTCCATGTTCACAGGCGAGCCTCCATGGGTGCATGGAGCACGGCACGCGACTGCGGCCACCATCGCGGCAGGCGGGCCCTTTGCGTCGGCGCCTGACCCCTCGTTGCCGACGCTCGCGGCTACGTTTGGAGCGGCGGGCTATCGAACCGTCGCAGTGTCCTCCAATGGACTGCTGGGGGCCGACAGTCCCATCATGGCAGGCTTTCAGACCGTCGCGCTCTACGATGACGACGACCCCTCGACCACGCGGGCCGCCATCGAGCAGCTTCGCGCGGAAGACCCACGGCCCCTGTTGCTGTTCGTCAACCTCCTGGGCAGCCACTTGCCGTATGTCGCCCATCCGGCACCTTGGATGACCCCTCACGCCGCTGCGGTCGACCCCCAGACAGCGCCCTCATGGCTCCAGCCCTACCTCTCCGTCGAAAACGAGCGGCCGACGGTCCGTCTCAATCGAATGGCGCCGGATGGCGGCGACGCGCCGGTTCGCGCATTTTCCGCGGGCGCATTTCCTATCGACGAGAACGGATTGCGCCTCCTGCGCGACATTTACGACTCCGAGGTCCTGGCCACAGACCGCCTGTTGAATGGGCTGGTCTCTGCGTGGACCACCCGTCCCGGCGACCCCGGAATTGTAGTGGTCACCGCCGACCACGGCGAGCACTTTGGCGAGCAGGACCTCCTCGACCATGGAAATGGCGTGTGGTCCGCAGTGACACATGTTCCGCTTGTGGTGGCAGCGCCGGGGCGCCTTCCTTCGGGACAAACCGTCACACATCCTACGGGAATCGCGCGGATTGCGCCTACGTTGCTCCACTTGGCCGGCATCGATGGCACGCTTGGGCCCGAAGCGCCCCTCGACACCAGCACGAACACGAAAGCGCCTCCCGTGCTGTCGGCATGTCGTGCAGACCCCGTGCGGGCCGCCCGCCTCGGCGGTCGCGCGGCGGCGGACGCATGGCTGGTCCGCCACGGCGACTGGGCGCTCGTCCACATTGAAGGCGAAGCGCCCCATCTCTACGCGGTAGACACCGACCCCCTCATGTTGCACGACATCGCCGCGCAACACCCCGACGAAGTGGCACGCTTGGCGATGTGGCTGGACGCGCCCCGTCAGGCCAATGTACCTGACCGCACCGCACCCGATAGCACCGAGACGGCGCTCCAGCAGCTTGGATACCTCGACCGACCACCCACCGCCAGGCCATAAGGACCGGGGCTCTACCAGCCGTGATTGTCGAACAGCTCGACCGAGAGGAAGTCGTTTCCGATGACGGCGAGGTCGACAACGCCGGTGCCACGGTAATCGGTGGTCTTGAGGTGCAGACCGTAGGTGTTCGCGCCTGTCCCCGCAGGTATCCAAAAGTCGGCATCGGAAAGGGTATAGCTGCCCGGCTCTACGTCATGGAAACCGAATACCCACGGGCCCCCGCCCGTTTGCAAGGGCGAAGAGGAAAATACGCCCGGCAAGCCGTCGCCATCGGAATCGCCAGAAGCGACCGTGAATCCGACCCAATACGCGTCATTGTCGGCGTCAATCGTCACGTCGGCCGACGACGGACCCAAAATTCGTGAACCCGGATTGAGGAATACATACAAAGTGCCCCGAGAAGCGCTCGTCGTCACCGTTTCCGGTGCGCCGACGACGATATCGAGGTTCCCGTCTCCATCGAAATCGTCGGTGACAAACGACGCGCCAAACGCGGAGAGGTTGGAGCCGTACAGCAGGCCGTCTGCGTCCGTCCAATTGCTCATGGTTGTTGCGTCAAAGATTCCGACGCCGCCTGTGGTCACGCTGCTGGCCGCAAAACCGGGCGCGCCCACAAAGAGCTCGTCGATGCCATCGCCATTGGCGTCGCCAGCTGCGGTATACCAGCCAAACAAGGAGTCCCCTGCGGGACCATCTACGACCGTTGTGGGCCGGAAGGAGCCGCGCGAAACGGGGCCTTGCACCACAATGACCCGCCCTGCGGATGCGCCCGTGGCGCTCCGCCCGTCGTAGGGCAGACCCAGGATGAGGTCGACGTAGCCGTCGCCGTTGAGATCGCCATGGCTGTATCCGCGCCCTTCTTCCCCGGTGATGCTGCCCAACATGGATGAATAGGCGCCATTGACGGTGGTATTGGAGAACGGTCCCGCCATGACATACAGGTTGTTCCGAGCATCTCCCACCAAGAGGTCCGCGTAGCCGTCGCCGGTGAAGTCTTCGATGAACTGCACGCTGGTGCCAACGCCCGCATTGGCGTCGACACCCGAAATGATTGCCGCTGCGACGCCGGGTAAGTTGGAAACCGTACCCATTAGCGGACGGTCGATTACATACACTGCGCCCATTCCCCAGGACCCCGCATTGGGCATACCAAGGGCGGTATCGAGTCGGCCATCGGCGTCAATGTCGCCGACATCGAATACTTCGGAAAACTGACGGCCAGAGACGGTGGTGTATTGTCCCCGCGCGCTGCTCCGCGGAATCTCGCCCGAGTTCGGACATTCATTGGGCGTATCGTCGCAATCGTCGTCTTTTCCGTTGTCGCAAATCTCGGCCATACCCGGATTTCGCGTGGGATCTCGGTCGTCGCAATCGTCGGCATTCGTGGCGGACCCCTCAACGGGAGCGCAAGAATCGACGCCCGCACCGGGTGCGCCGAATCCGTCGTTGTCGGCATCGGTGAAGTAGGTGGACGCACCAGACCCAGGGTCGGCTTCATCGGCGACACCATCGCAGTCGTCGTCAATGCCGACCGTGTCACACCGTTCGGTGGCATCTGGATGAATATCGGCGTTGGTGTCGTCGCAGTCGTCCACTTCGAGAAAATATCCATCGCCATCTTCGTCGGTGTTGCTCGTCACAAGGTCGGAGCCATCGCAATCTTGGTCGACGCCATCGTCCGGCGTTTCCGGAGCGCCCGGATACACGGTGGCGTCCCTATCGTTGCAGTCTTCGCTTTCAGGAACGCCGTCGCCATCGCCATCGCCATCTACAACCGTAGTACCCGTGGCATCCCCACAGCCTGCTGGCAAGTCTTCACAGGTTTCCTCGATAGCCGCGCTCTTGAAGAGGTAGCAGCCAGGAACACCCAACCCGACACACAAAGGAAGCAACAGTTGGTGACGCACCAGATTCTCCGCGAACCGTTCGGTGTAGGACCGGAACGTCCGAAACCATATCGGCGATTTGCGACACTTGCTCAGAGTATTTCACGAACGCAGCCCCGTCGTCTTTGCCTTTGTGGAAAAACGGGTTCGCCATAAAAACCCTGAAATATCACGGCAAGTCCGTATGCCACAACGACGACATTTCGCCGCACCGTAGCAACCGCGTCCCACAAACAAGGGCGCACGAGACGGCACGCAGAGGCGCAACCACGAGCACACGGGCGGGTTGCCAGCCAACGGCGCACCCAAACCCCCGCGCGCGCGATAAGACGAAACGACGTCTGGTTCGGGTCCACGAACCACATTGGAGGATCGATGCCCGACACCTTCGGAGAACCCTCCCGCGACGCACGCCGCTTGCGTTACGACCGTCTGATTCAAGAAGGCGATGAACTGCTAAATCGCGGCGACTTTGACCCAGCGGTGCAGCACTACGCCGCCGCGGCAGAGCTTGCACGCGACGGCGGCGCCGGGCCGGAGCTTGCCACCGCGCTGCACCGGGCGTCCGTGGGCCGCGACCGCCAAGGCAAGCTCGACGAAGCCGCATGGTTCGCAGGCCAAGCATTGCACGTGGACACGCAGTTTTTCGGACCCGTGCACCCGGCCGTCGCCCGCGACCTTCATAGCCTCGGCGTCGTGCTCGCGCGCGGAGGCGCCCACGCCGAGGCCGCCCGCGAGCTCGAACGAAGCGCCTCGATTTCCCGCCGCTTCCAGAGCGCCGGCGAGCTCGTGACCACCTTGCTTGCCCTTGGCCAAGCCCACCATCGCGGCGGCCAAGCAAAGCAAGCCCAGCTTGCCTTTTCCGAAGCAGCCGAAGTCGCGACCCGCAATGATGGTCCCCAAGGATTTTACGCGGTTCGCGCCCTGCTCGCCCTCGCATCTGCACAGATGACCGCGAACGAGTTTGCGCCCGCACACATGACATGGGCCGAAGTGACCCGACGCTTGGCGGGCCGCGGCGTACCCCCAGAAGGCATCGCGTCCGCCTTGGCAACCGCATGGCTCGGCTTGGGCGACCTCGCCCACCGCGCGCGAGGGGACATCGATGATGCCCACTGGATGTACTCTTTCGCCGTTTCATTGACGGAGGGCACCCCCGCCGGTGCAACGGCCGCATCGCGCCTGTCGTCGCTCAACTTGCACGCAATGCCCATGCCTCCCGAGGGCGAGTACGTCGTCGTAGCGGCGGTTCCTGGACAAAACCGCGTGGATGTTGCCCATCCGACCGGCGGCCGCCTGACGGTCGAGCGAAGCCAGCTTGGCGCGGTCGTGCAGGTCGGGGAACGCTACCGCCTCGACGACGGCAATCCGCTTACGGACGGATGAGAGGTCGACCCGAGCCTCTCTGCTGCTCTGCCGGATACGGACAATGCCGGCATCCGTTTCCGCAGCAATACCCCATCGACAACAAGTTCAGCCGCGTGACCACCGTCCCACCCGTGCGCGGGTCGATGTAGGTACGCAAGCCCGCCGCCACGGCCGCATCGTGGGCGGCCTGTACGTCGACGGGAATGCGCGGGTCACCATCCCCAAAGGTCAGCAGCGACGGCTCAGGCAAGGTTGTGGAAAACCGCTTGGACGTCATCGTCTTGTTCGAGACGGTCGACCAGCTTCAGCACTTCTACAGCCTGCTCTTCGGACAGCTCCATGCTCGATTGGGCGATGAACTCGCTCCCGGACGAGACCGGTTCGATGCCCTTCTCTTCGAGACCGCCCTGCAGCGTGCCGTAATTACCAAACGCGCAACGCAACACGAGAAGCGGGTTCCCGTCGTCGTCTTCGCTCTCACCCAGCTCTTCGAGACCGTAGTCGATCATTTCGAGTTCGAGCTCTTCTGCCGACAAGCCCTCGGGATTGAGACGAAACACGCCCATCCGCTCAAACATAAATGCCACGCTGCCGGCATTTCCGAGGTTTCCGCCGCCCTTGCGGAAGTGCATGCGTACGTTGGCGACTGTGCGTGTTGGATTGTCGGTGGTGGTGACCACCATCATCGGCACGCCATGGGGACCGTAGCCTTCGTAGACGATTTCGGCGTAGTCCTCGCCGCTTCCGCCGAGCGCACGTTCGATGGCGTTGTTCACTTTGTCTTTCGGCATGTTGACAGCGCGCGCGTTGGTGAGCGCGCGGCGCAACGCGGGATTGCTGTTGGCGTCCGAGCCGCCGCTCTTTACAGCAATGACGATTTCACGGCTTACGCGCGTGAACGCCTTGGCCATTTTGTCCCAACGCGCGAACATCGTGTGTTTTCGCGCTTCAAAAATGCGGCCCATTTTGGACTCCTCTGGGGACGGTCGCCGCAATTCCGCTGCACCGTCGCACGCGCCCCCAAATAACCGGTTTTCGGCGCGGCCGGCCCGGTGCGCAGCCCTTGGAATACACTCGTTGCCTGCAGCGGCCCTATACGCGGGAAGACGGGTCCCATTTGGTCGCGCTCTGCACCCATTCACCACGAGGCGCGCATGTCGCAACGCGCCTGCCGGGGTGGTGCGCGCAGGACGCACTTCCGCCCTATCGCGGAGAAGCCGCCAGGCGGCGCGGCTTGAGCGTGACCGCCCCCGACGAAGGGGGCCAGAAGTGTGCCGCTTCCGGCGCGCGTGTACACTCGGATAACCACTTACGGAGGTGGTCTTCCGTGCTGGCGCGACGCACCATCGCCCCCAGCAGGCCCGACATCATACGCACGTCACCGAGGGCCGTGTGTGCATTCTTGACCTCAAGGCCGTACAGCGCGACGAGGTCTCCTAGCCGGTGCCCAACGGTGTGCTTTCGCTCGGGGTGAATGCGTCGCGCCAAAGCGAGCGTACACATCCGGGGCATTCCCCATTGCCCCCCACAACGCGCCATTTCCGCAGTCAGAAATCGGTGCTCGAAGCTCGCGTTGTGCGCGACCATGACAGCGCCTTCGCACAACGGTGCGAGCAATGGCAAGACAGCGTTGATGGTGGGGGCGCCGCGCACCATCTCGGGCGTGATGTGGTGGATGGAGGTTGCGCCGACATCCCGCTGCTGGGGGTCAACCAATGTGTGCAGCACTTTGGGCGGACGGCCGCGCTCTTGGCGCACGGCTGCGACTTCAATGATGCGGTCAGAGGTAGCGCGTAGGCCTGTGGTTTCAAGGTCGATGAGGACCAGCGGACCTGGAAAAAAGGTCCAAGGATCGACATTCATCGGTACGTCCAACACCACGCGCGCTCCCCTCCCGATGTGTTCATGCGCGGAGTACCCCGCATCCCGATTGGCCTTATCCTTGTCTGGCACGAATGTCCGCCTGACCCGCGCGCTCCCGTGCTCTTCCAGCAGAAGTATACCACACTATCTCGAAAAAGTCAATGGATATTCAATGGTTTCTCCATCGGGCAATGCGTGGGGTGGGAACGTGGTTTCTTGCAGCACACGTAGGACACAATCGACAAGGTCATCGGAAAGTCCCACCACCCGTGAAGGCACGACGCGGGCAACGCGGCCTGAGCACGCAACCGTCATCGTGAGATGCACGGAGCCGTCGGGCCATTCGTCGGTGATGCACGCGGAGAAGCGCGACTGGGCACCGTTCATGACGCCCCGCACTTCATCCGAAGACAAGCCCTCGGACGCGGCAAAGGATGGGCCGTCGCTACCGTCCGCTAACGAAGGTCCCGCGCGGCAAGGCCGCTCCGCGGGCGGGGTTGCGGCTGTGCGGGGAGGGTCTCCTGCAGCGCGATGGCCACGAGAGGGGCGGGCCTCCTTTGCGGCAATAGCCGGCACATTCGCACCCGAAGGTGGCGCGACCCAAAGAACCGCACCGACCGCAATACGGTCACTCGCGAGGTCATTCCACTGTTGCAACGCGGCGACCGTCACGCCGTGGTCGCGGGCGATGCGGGACAGAGTGTCGCCTTTGACGACCGTATAAGAAGCGCGGGGGGGAGGCGGGGGTGCCAGCCCTCCTTGCCACCAAAGGCCCAGTCCGAAGACCAGGGCCAAGAGAGCGACGCCGACAACCCGTTTTGCCGCACGCATCGGCGCCTCCCTACTCAATCCAAGTAGCCCAGCTGGCGCAAGGCCGCTTCCGTCGCCGCATCATATTCCGAAGGGCGGAAGGGCGGCGCAGCGGCATCCCAGGCCTGCAAGAGGCCCACCTCGGCCTTGAGTCGGTCCACATCGTCCACAGGAGGCGCGCCGGGCGCGACCGCGTGAAGTGTTGCGAGACCGCGGTCGAGCGGCCGATAGCGAGCCTGGAGCCCACCCTCGACGACGGAGCGCTCGAATGGGAGGTTGTTCCAGCCTTGGGTCGCCTCGCGGTTCATCGGCTTCGTCGCCTCGGAGAAAATCGGCGACGCACCGATTCGTCCGTTGCCGGTCCACAGAGGCGCAGTGTCAATGCCGTCGCCAAAGGCGGTTCCTTGCCCGACGAGGCCCAGGATGGTCGCAGGCACATCCACCAGCCCGACCGGCTCTCGGACAACCTTGCCTGCCGGAACCCGCTCCGCCGCGGCCCCATAGCCGCGAATCAACCACGGAACATGTATGTCCCACAACCCCACCTCCGCACCATGAGAATACGGATGAACCGCCGACTCATCCAAGGTCTCGCCGTGGTCTGATACTACAACCAACACCGTATTGTCAAGTAACCTGCGCTCTTTCAAACCCGCCAACAATACTCCAATCTGCTCATCAACGTACGCGACTTGCGACAAATACAACGCGCGGGCCTGGCGTGCATCACGATACCGCAACGTGCCCGCGACCCGTGCTTGGGTCAGCCACGCGACGCTATTCATCGAGCCATCTACGGGCCCAGAGTAAGAAGGGTCGACCAATCCAGCCTGCGTGGACGGGGGCGTGTCATTCCACGGCATATGCGGGTCATAATAATGGACAAATAAGAACAGCGGGTTGCTTATGTTGTCGGTGGGACGCCCATCTACGCGCGCCAACGCCCGTCGCGTGACCTCGTCGGCGGGAAGCATATACATGCCGCCCGGCGGTTGGGGACCGGGGTCAAAGTAGTCGTGGAATCCACGATTCATGCCCATTTTCCGTTCGAGCGCGCTGCTCCCCAACACAGCGATGGTGTCCCAGCCGGCAGAAGCAAGGTGCTCCGAGACCAACGGAATGTCGGGCGGAACGGAATACCCGTTTCGAACGACCCGATGCCGATGCGCATCTCGACCGCTCAACATGGTCGTGTGGCTCGACAATGTGGTCGGCGCATGGGCGAGGGCCCAGGCAAAACGCACGCCCGAATCGGCGATGCTGTCTAAGATTGGAGTACGGGGAACGGGCCGACTGTCGGCGGGAAACGCGAGCCCCCAATGGCTCTCCGCCGTATAGCAGCCCAAGGCGTCCGCACGGGTGGTGTCGATGCTAATGAGCACGACATGGGGCGGCGAAGCGGGCGCCGGCGCGTCTTTCCCCTTGAAGGCGCACCCGAATATCGGCCCCCCAGCGCCGACCCACATCCAGAACCATCGGAAGTTTCTGTCCATCCTACTGTTGTATCGTCGCCCCCTTTTCGAGAACACCCCCCTACTCCATTCGCGCAAGTTCGTAGGTGCGAGCGTGACCACAGTTGCCCGCTTGTCAAGCATCGGTTCACCATCAATTTCTGACGCACTTTCCTACGCAAATTGCATGCAATGTCGTTAGTACGGCGCGGCAACCGACCCACCCTCAGAGGTCAGGCCCCAAAATGAACCGACTCCGACATCTCCTTGCAGCGGCGTTGGCGGCGGGTATGCTCGCCTTCGCTCCCATTTCGCATGCCCAAGATGAGGCAGCACCTGCTGAAGAAGCAGCGGCTGTCGATGAAGCCGCAGCGCCAGCAGATGCTACCGCGGAAGAAGCGGGCGCCGATGCGCCTGCTCCCGAAGCAGCCAAAGACACCGGCGCGCCAGCGGCGGAGGACGCTGCCGCTGCCCTCGACGACGTTGAGCTGGAGGAAGAACCTTCCCCCTGGTCCTCGAGCTTGATGATGTCCATCGCCGCGATGCTTATCGGCGGTATTTCCGCAGTGCTCGGCATTTGGGTCGACCGCGACACCTCGCGTCCCACCGTGTTCGCTTACTCGATGTCCTTCCTGATTCTGTGCGCGCTCGTGGTCGGCTTGTTCCAGGCCTACCTCGATGAAGTCGACGGCATCAAGAAAGAGGGCGACCTTCAGCGCATGCTGGACATGACCTACGAAATCGCTGTCGCTTCGGGCGATCCCGAGCTGATTGCGCTCGTCGAAAAGACCAGCGGCAACAAGATTGACGTTCCGCCCCCCGCCGAGGCCCCCGCCGAAGTTCCCGCTGAGGGAGCAGAAGGCGCAGAAGGCGCAGAAGGCGCAGAAGGCGCAGAAGGCGCAGAAGGCGCAGAAGGCGCAGAAGGTACACCCACCCCGGCCGACGGCGACAATGCCGTTCCTGCCGAGTAACCCGCGAAATCAAGGGAGGACTCCAACATGGATCTCGGATTGATCGTTACTTTTGCGGGCATCATCGTCGCAGGTGTTGCCGGTGTTCTCGGTGTTTGGATGGAGCGCGACCGCGACGCCCCCCAGAAGTGGGCGTGGGTGTTCTCGTCTCTCATCGTCGTCGCCGTTGGCATCGAGATGGTTCACTCCGTCTCCGGCGCTGCGGGCGATGCCGAAACCGAAGAGCGCATGGCCACTGTTCTTGAGCAGCTGGCGATGATTTCGGAGAAGGGCAATAACCCTGCCCTCGCGAGCTTCGTGAACTCGGAGCTTGCGGCACAAGCCCGAAACAACCCCGCCGTCATGGACAAGGTCGGCGAGAAGATTGCGGCCAAGGGCGGCGACCCCAACAAGCTGCGCAAGCAAGCCGCTGTGGGCCGTCGTACCGCCGCAGGTCTCCCCGCACGGCGGCCTGCAGGCGCAGGTCGTCCCGGCTCCAAAGCGGGCGGTAAGGCAGGAGGCAAGGCGGGCGGCAAGGCCGGCAAGTCGGGCGGCAAGTCGGGCGGTAAGTCCGGAGGCAAGTCGGGCGGCAAGTCCGGCGGCGAAGGCAGCAAGTCCGGCGGCAAGTCTGGCGGCGGCGACGGCGGCGGCAGCAAGTCCGGCGGCAAGTCCGGCGGCGGCGACGGCGGCGGCAGCAAGTCCAGTGGCAAGTCGAGCGACGGCGGCAAGTCCGGCGGTAAGTCCGGCGGCGGCAAGTCCGGCAAGCGCTAAACCAACGGGAACCTCATCTGCCAACCCCGCGTGGGCAGATGAAATCGGCGGAGAGGGGTGCGTCCCCTCCCGCCTCCCGCACGACAAGCCCACGAGGCGACGGATGACCCGTCGCCTTTTTGTTTTTGGTGGAAGGGCTCCACCCCAATACAAGCGCCGATTGGGACTCCCCCAGCGACCGAACCCACGATATATCGTGGAATTCCACGATGGGCCGTGGGCTGCCGGACCTAATGTCGCGGAGCGGGACTCTGCGCGATGTCCAGCTTCACCGCGAACGTACCGTCCGCGCATGCTTCGATATGCGTGGGCGCGCGCAGGACCAAGTCTCGTTCTTGGCGCGTCATGACGGGAAAACCGTGGGGTGCATTTTGGTGCTGCACCGTCTTTCCCGACTGCACACGCTCCTGCACAAACGCGAGATGGGAAGACCACCTCGCAGCCGCCCGCGCTGTCCCCTCGGACAAGCCATAGGAGAGCATATCCGTAGCCGTTGCGACAAATGAAGGCTCAATGTCGACCCCGATACTCGAACGCCCCGCCGCCACCGCCGCGATGAGGGTGGTTCCCGTGCCCGCGAAGGGGTCGAGGACCACATCTCCATACACCGAAAACATCTGAATCAACCGATACGGCAGCTCGATTGGGAACGCAGCACTGCGCGGCCGTACGGCCTTTTCGACGGCCTGGCGTGTACCGGTGACATCACTCCAAACATCAGAGAACCAACGATTGCGCTCTTCCCAAAAATAAGCGCTTTCCCGCCGTTGTTGCTTGTCCGCCTCGCGCCGAAACACGCGCCGTCCGCCCTTTCGCGCGATGAGGATATATTCATGCTCATAGGTGACATACGCACCGGCAGGCAGCATACCCGAGCCCATAAACTTATTCGGTGCGTTCGTCGGTTTTCGCCACAAAATATCAGGGAGAATCGTGAACCCCATCGACATCAATGCGTGGAGAATACGCGCATGATTGGGATAAATACCAAACTCTCCCCCCATTGTCCGCGTCGCATCGCCGATGTTGACACATAGAAATCCACCAGGTACCAACACACGAAAGCACTCCCGCCAGACAGGGTCAAGCCCGTCGTGCATCGCCGCAAACGCCCGAGGCCCGTGCCCCTCCGCGAGCGCATCTGCGATGTCGGCTCCCCAACCACCAAACACGTCGTCCCACATCTCCACCAAAGGATACGGCGGCGAGGTCACAACGACGTGTACAGAGTTGTCCGCAATGCCCGCCAGTTGGCGTGCGTCACCACATCGCACCGAATGCTGCGTAATCACGGCAACTCCGAAACGACGCGTCCATATTCAACCGTCGGTCAAGGGGCCAACGCAGCCGCTACGGAGCCACCGGCGCAGGCACCCGGTTCCGAACTTCGTCTCGGGACATACCATCGAGCAACAAGGCAATCTGGCCGGGCGTCCACAGTTCTTCATACATCGCTTGGATAAAGGAGACGCGCGCGGCGCGCGGCAAATCCAAGGCGCGCAAAAACATCCGTCGCGACGGTGCATACACATGAATGTACGCACGATGCAGGGGGTCCAAGCTCCGGTCCCGCAAGCTCGCGTGGACCGAAAGCGCGCCGGAGAGCGGCATGTCGCGCGCTACACCGGTCCAAACCTCCGACAAGGGCGCACCCGCCTCCACATCGAGCTGCGCATTGCCCAAACGGTCGCCCGAAACGCCACGAAGCGCCTCCAAGACAACGTGGTCACCCACCAGAAGCGGCTCATCTGACAAGCTCGACAAGACATGTAGCACAACCTGCGCCAGACCTTCCATCTGGAACGCATCGCACGCATGTACGGTGAGGTTGAGCGACGAGGGGTCAACTATTCCGCGGTCGACGCTTTGCCGCAACGTCGCCACATGCGCCGCGTGGCCGGCAATCTCGTGGGCCGCCAAGGAAACGGCGCTCACCTTTTGATAGTCGATGCGCGCGTGGGTGTTGACCTGGAGCTTGACCCCTCCCTCCACCGACCCATTGATCCAATTCGACCAATAGGCGTCCACATCTACATCTTCAATGACATATTCGGGGTCCGGCAGTGTAGGCAAAATCTCCCGCAGACGGGCCACAAGGTCCACCGCAGCGGCCCGCAGCTCGTCCCCGAAACCATCCATGTTGGACCGCCCAAACGCCTGCCGCATCCGTTCGCGGCCATCGGGCGACCACGGCACACCCGCATCCGCCAGCTGCGAAACCGCCTCCGACAACCGCAGAGACCACTCTTCGGCGGGCACCCGGCGCGGCACGATTCCCATTGTGGCCTGGAGATACGGCGAAAACGGCCGCCGCTCGCCCATCAACGCCCACAAATACGCGAGCGACCCCTGGAGCTTCGCCGTTGTATAAGCGTAGTTCCTCGGTCCCGCGGCGTCGCCAGCGAGAGGACCACCGGGCGCAAAGGGTGCCAGCTCCGCCAACAAGCCCTCACAAACGTCGATTGCCTCCTTTCGCGAGGAATACGGATGCTTCCCAACCATCGGAATCCGGGGCGCCATATCGAAGTCGATGACAAGCCCCGCGCGCGCGCCCATTGTGCCTTCGAGCGCATGCCACCGCTGGTAGAACTCGCCGATTTGGAGGTCCAACGACGAATCCACACGTCACCTCAACGAACGGAGCGCCGCCAGCGCATCGGAGACATGGCGCTCCGCCTGGCGCTGGTGGGTGGAAGAGTGGCGGACAATGCCCTGCTTGTCTATCACAAAGGTGGTGCGGCCGGGAAACACCAATAACGACCGCGGGACCCGATAGGCAGCCCGCACCGCGCCCGTCGTGTCGCTCACCAGCGTAAAGGGGAGCTTGTATTTTTCGACAAAACGCCGATGAGATGGCCCATCATCACTGCTAATACCCACAACCGTCGCGCCCGCTTCAACGAAGGATTCGTGGGTATCTCGAAACGCACACGCTTCTTTTGTACAGCCAGGGGTGTCGTCTTTTGGGTAGAAAAACAGCACGACCACGTTGTCTTTCAACAACTCATACAGCTGGACCGACGTTCCGTTGGCGTCGGGCAACACAAAGTCTGGGGCGCGTTCCCCTACCGTCAAGGCTTGCATGGTCGGCTCCTTCGGTTCCGCAGCGCGGGTTGGCCATCGCAGGTAACGGAATCTGCGCCGCATGGTGTCCGCGAAGGTGAGAAAACGCAGAAGTATCGGTGCCGACGTCGTTTCCTTCCAGCAACCACCGCGGTCGCCGCGCACGTTATGTATTCTCCATGACCCCGATTCCTCCGCACATCCAGACCTATATCGACCAGCTTCACGCGTTGGTCGACCAACTCACCGCTCCCGTGGTGCGTCGCCATCAGGGCCACCTCCGCTGTCGCCAAGGGTGCATCGGCTGCTGCCAAGACGACCTGACGGTCTTTGCCGTGGAGGCCGACGCTATCGCACGGTACGCCGCACGCGTCGGCCTTCGCCACTCCCCCGGAAAGGAAGGCGCGTGCGCATTCTTGACGCCCACCGGCGCTTGCGCGGTCTACGAAGCGCGGCCGTATGTGTGCCGCACCCAAGGCTTGCCGCTGCGATGGGGCGAACAAACGGAAGCCGGTCCCGTCGAGCATCGCGACATTTGTCCCGAGCATCCGATGCCGCTCACCGCGCTGCCCGCCGAGGCTTGCTGGACCCTTGGCCCTGTCGAACAGCGCTTGGCCGAAGCCCAACGACAAAGCCAACAGGCCGCAGGTACCGCAACCGACACACTAGAACGATTTTCCCTACGAGAGCTTGCAGCGGCAATCTGCCCCGAACCGGGATAAGAATTGCCATCGCGTCTTCCTTGGAGTTGAGATGTCGCACCCCGCCGACCTGTACGTCAACCGCCGCGGACCCGTGTTGGTCCTCGCTCCTTCTCGCGACGGACGCCTCGCGCACCTCGCCGAAACCCGCCGGGTCGTGCTCGACCGCGAAGGCGAGACGATGAACGCCCTTTGCCGCTGGGTATTCGCCGACCTGCCCAAAGGCACGCTCCGCGACGACTGGGGCAACCCTTACGACCACCAAGCCCTCACCCTGCTCGCAGGCTCCTTGGCCGATGGCGAAGAGCTGATTCGGGCGATGATTGAGCTTGGCTTCAACGTCGTCGATGCCCCCGACTTTTTCGTGCCCTTCCAGACCATCAATATCACCGACGCCGAAGATTCGGACCAACTCCGCAACCGGCACCCGCGGGCATTCGCCTTGGCGCGCCGCGAGCGCCCCACGCCCACCCAGCTTGTCACGTGGATTCGCGACTCGATGATTGTGGGCGAGCGGTAGCCGCGTCGGCTATCTCGAAGCGTCGAGCGTGTCCGCGAGGGCACAACCCGCGTCGTCTCCCAGGCGACAGGCTTCTCGCGCGCCCGCGATAGCAGTGCGCACGTCTCCCGCGCCTTGCACACAGCGTGCGCGTAAGGTCCACGCCCTACCGTCGCGCGCATGTTCCCGAATCAGCGCGGTGGTCTCGTCAATGCAGGCGCTCCACTGGCCATCCGCGCGCAAAGCATTGGCGAAGGCCATCCGCGCCCCGACATGATTCGGTCCAAGCGTGACGGCCTCCCGCGCGTCCGCCAGCGCCGCATCCAACGCGCCGCGCTCGGACTGGATGACGGAACGCAGGGCCCACGCGTCAATGTGGTCGGGGTCGTTGGCGACCGCGGCATCGGCTGAAGCGAGGGCGTTCGTTAGGTCGCCCTGCTGTTGAAACCGCGCCGCGTCGCTGAGGAGGGTGGTGTTTTTTTCGTCCCGCTCCGCATTTTGTTCGACTTCATGGAGCTCTTGCAGGTCGTAGAGCTTTCCGTCCACGCGAACCAACGCGGAAACCGGCACCCACTGCTCGTCTTGCTCCTCAAGGGACCCATACAGCGTGCCCGAACGAAGGCGACCATCCACCGGCACGCTGAGGCTCATGACCCGCTGGCCGGCGTCAGAGCGCGTCAGCGTAACCGTCATCCAAATGCTGTCCGAAACCGGCTCCCCCAGCACCTTCCGCGCCGTTTCGCCCGACTGAACGAGCGCTACCAATGCGGCGTAGCCCGGCTGACTGCGCACCCAAAAAATACCACCCGCATAGACCAAAAAGCCCATCAACACCAAAAAAACGATGACACCTACCGCGCCTCCACAGCCCAAGAGCGCGCGAGGATTGGAACGTCCGGTCGACAAGGAAGGGGGGCGGGTTCCAGCCAAAAGCTCTCCAGCAGCATGTTGCCTTGGGCTAACTTGTCATCCGATGCTATCCACGCGGGGCAGGATGTGACGACGCCCGCGACGGTCGACGACCAGCAGCGACTCTGGCAACGTCGCCAGGACCGGCCCGGTCACTTGGACCCCGCGCTCGAGCGGAATCCAATCGTCGCCCAACAACACCGTCGCGCCGGCGCCGCCTTCGTTTTGCCGCAAGACCAGGCGACCATCGACCAACTGGCCCTCCACGCGCAACGCACCCAACGAATATACCGCCAAGGTTGTCGCACCGTCGCTCGCCGCGAGTCGCTCCACAACGGACGCAATTTCGTCCATTTCGACGTATTCACCGCCATAATAGGCTTCGTCGGCCAGCTCTCGGGCTGCACGTCGCCGACGCCCCACCGCTGCAAGTTCATCGAAAAACATCGTCGCGTCCTCGTCTTCACGAAGGATGTCCGCATCAAGCAAGGCCGACCAAGGGGAACGTCGTGTCATCCTTCACCGTCCTCGCCGAACGGCCCGGAGGCCGGAACGACATCGAGGGGCACAAACTCCACCAAAACCTCCATCGCCAGCTCTACGAGGTCTTTTGGACGGATGCCCTCCATCGGGACGGCCGTTCCTTCGGCCTCCGATGTAATGGCGTCCAAAAAGACGCGCCCGCAGCGTGTAACCGCACGGGTCACGGCGACTTTGTGGGCAAAGCGGGGGTCAGAGGCCACCAGTTCGTCATACGAAACACCACGCACAATCGCGGACAGCAAGTGTTGGTCATCGACGGACAGGGTGTTCCACGCCTGCAGCACCGCCCGACGCACCGCGACCTGCAAGGCTGCCTGGGCGGGGACGACCGGCTCGGGCGCTTCGTTGTCCGCGGGCGTGCCGAGCACTGCCTCCGCCAACTGCGTCAGCCGCGAACACGACAATGGCCCTGCTTCGCGAAGCGCGGTCAAGACAATGCTTTCTACACTCCGTTCGCCTGCCGAACGCAGCCGTGCTTCGACCCATTCGGGGCTTCGCAGCACCCGAACCCCCGACGCCGCGACCGAATACCGTGGTGGCAAGCCGCGGCCCTGGCGCTCTTCGGTTGCGTGCTGCCGGACCACGTCGCGCACCGCGGCATAGAGGTCCGCGCGCCACCGCAGCACAGGGTCGCGCACGAGATTCCGCGCATAATCATCGCGCATCAGCTCGCGTGTAATCGAGAGCTTGGCGTAAAAACTATGGTAGCGAATGGTGCGGCCATCAAAGCGTTCTGCAACATACGCAACAAAGGGCGTGCGACCCGAAAACGGAAACCGCCCCTTCTCCACCCGCGCGCATGTCGTGAACACCCGATTCGCTAGGTCGAGCACGGCTTCGTCGTCCTTCCGACCCGTACAAAACCATGCGTCGGGGTAGCTGCGGGTGACGTGGCGCACCTGCCGCCCGAATTCGGCGAGCAACGCCGATGCCCACCGCGATTCGCCTACACGGGAATCATGAAGGGTAAACTGACGCACCCACTCGGGGATTTCGTCTGCACCAAATCGAGATGGGGACATGGGCGCTCCCGGCCTGAACGGTGGACCTATAGGTTGAACCCAACCTGCGGCCTGCGCAACGCCCGATAACCAACCTGTCGAGACCAGGGACAGGGGACCGACCACCAGAACGTGTCAATCTCGCCTGGGCAACCGGGGCGCACACTCTATCAAGGGGCCCCGGTGTGCATCGTTACACGCCAACGCTCACCGCTTGAACGATGCGATGGTTTGGCCCGACTTGGCTTCGATTTGCAACGGCGAGCTTCCGCCTCCGAGCTTCCACGAGGTCGAGCTCGTAATGGCGCCCTTTGCATTCCAGGACTTCTTTTTGCTCCAGCCCGCCTGGGCGCTGGCCGCAAACGAAATCTTTTGCTCGCTCTGTCCCCCGAAGGACGGGCTATTGGCCCAGCTCTTGAGCTGATTTCCAAACGCGGTGTATTTCACGGCTTCATTGCTCAGCGAGAGCGCGCCGGCGAGCTCGGAAATCCGCGCGACCTCCGAGCGCCCCGACTTCCGGCCTGCATCCTGAATCAAGCCCTTGATGGCCATCACAAAGTCGACGGCCCAATCGGTGCCCATCAACGCGATGTCCTTGAACGCGCCCGCTTTCATCTCGCCTTCGGTGCCAAGCCCGACGAACACTTCACTCAGGCCACCGCCCGAGAAAATGAAGGTGACGGACGGCGTGATGGACTTCACCGGCAGCCGCTTCGGCTTGAACGAGCCTTTGACGGTAACCGCCGTTTGCCCCTTGGACGTGACCTCAAGCTGGTTGTCGCCGTTGGTGTTTTTCAGTTCGGCGGTCTTCGTGTATTCGATGCCAGCCGATGCCGAGTTGTTGCCCCACTTGCCGCCGACCTCGCCACCCACGCCGAATGTCGCGGTGACGCCGTCGTTCTTGTCCATGCCCTTGATGGTCTGTTCGCGGGCAGCATTCGACATCACACCCGACGTCATCTTGGAGGCGATGTCATTGGGAACGCCGCAGGCCGAGCACGCTCCTGCGATGGTTTCGCGAACCATGAGCATAAACTCGCTCATGATTTCGGACGCGCTGTCGCCGGCAATCTTGAGAGAGCCGCGCACCTTTCCGGTGAGATACGCCTCGAACTTGCCCAACCAACCGAGGCTCTTGCCTGCCTTCGCGGTGAGGGACAACGACGAACCAATCGTGACCTCAAACTCGCCGGTCTCCGACCGCGCAGCCTGCAGCTCCAACGACGGAGACATCGTGATGGTGGTGGTTCCCGTTGGGTCGCTGTACAGCGGGATAGTGCCTGTGACCTTCAAGCTGCAAAACGAGCCGTTGGAGGGCAGCGCAGCGTTCAACGCGCCACTGGCTGCCCGCATGAACCCATTGGAGTCCTGCACCTGCCCGACATTGACAGGAGGAGCCTTACCCGCTGCTCCCTTCGTCATCTGGTTGGCAGCCGCATTACCCCGCGCCGGAGCCGTTCCGTTGGCGGGCGCCGTTGCAGGAGCCGGAGCTTGCTGGGTCCCCTGCTGGGGAGTACTGCTCTTCTTCTTGGGCATAACGAATGCTCCCAAATGGCGAGGTCGATTGACCGTCGCGGTCAGGCGAGTTGGTCTTGCCACCAGGTTGTGGTCAATCCGACTTGAATTCGAGGCGTACGCGCTTGCATCACGGACAACAGCTTCCAGCGCGAGGGGTCGCGGGCGGGTTCGTCGTCATCCAAGGCACGAAAAGTGTCGACGAGGTCTTCGACGTCATCGGACAACATGGCCAAAGGAGCCAGTACATCGGCGTCGAGTTGGAGCGTGAAGCGCAAGGGCCGGTCGGCATCGAACGAACCACCAAAGATAGGGCCGACCACTTCCGGGGTCACGCCGTAGAGCTCGTCCGCCTGAATGCGCTCCCAATCCGCCAAGTCACCTTCCACCTCCCAACGCACGCCCTGAATGCCATTCTCGCTGGCATCCACGACGATTTCGCTCGGCACGCCATTGAGTCCGTCGACCAAGGGCCGCGCCACGAGGTGTCGAGAAATGGGCACTCGTCACTCCTGATGGTTCACGTTTGCAAGTAGACAGCCCATCCTACCGGGATACGCCGAACCGTGCGGTATCACCGGAATGACATCGAATGGAGACGCCGCGGGACTACCAAGCGGAAACGCTGAAAATGCCGTCCAAATCGCGTTCCTGAAAGTCCGATAGACAAATTCCCTGTGTGAGAATCTCCGCCCATCTTCCTGGACTTGCTTCGTGTCCCGCGGCGGTCGCAGATCGGGCGAGGCGCGCGCGCAAGCCTGGGTCCGCGTCCAATCGGTCAATCGCACGCGCGAGGGCGCGGGGGTCATTCGGACGGACGAACAGCGCATTGCCCCCATCGCGCAAGTGGTCTGCGGTCGCAGGGGTCGCCGTCGCCACGACAGGCTTTCCGGCAGCGAGCGCGAGGGCGAACACCGTAATTCCCGCCGAACGAATGGGGTCGGGATGAAGCGGCACAACCACCATAGCGCTGCCCGCGATGGCCCCCACGAAGGACGAGAGGACTTGAAACCCCAAGGGCCGCAAGCGACGTCCCGCCGGGATGGCCACCCCACGCGGAAAAAACACCCGAAGTGGCGACCCACCGCCCGAGAGGAAGCCATCACACTCGGACAAAGTTGTCCAGTCACGGAGGTGGTTTCCTCCCACATGGATATACGGCTCATTGTCAGTGTCTTTATGTGACTTTACCCAATCTATCGGCACAGAATATGGCCGCCAAACCACCTGCCGCAAGGGAACGCGCGCGGCGAGATACAGGTGAACATACCCAGGAAAGCAGGAGTAGAGCAACACATTGTCGCTGGGCCACCAATCCCGCCCGTGGTCGCCGCCACACAACTGACGCAACTTGTCAATGCCCGAAAGCATATGAAAATCGACACATAAAACGGCCGACAATCGAAGATGAAGTCCCGCCGCTACCGCGTCGCACAGCAAGGCCAACGATGCCAGCAGGAGGGTGGTCGAGGACGCATCGTCGCACGAGACGACATCCGCCGGCAGCGCGGCGCCTTCCGGCAAGCGCACCAAGGTGGCGGGATAGCCCATTGCCACCACCGCTTCTACCAGCGCGGGCAGCGTAGCGTCGCGGAGGATAGGGTCCCCGCCTTCGTGAACAACCACCACCAGCGCTTGCCCTGCGGCGAAGCCCGCCCAAGCCGGATGTGGGCGCGCTTGGTCGGCCAGCAGCCCCTTCCACACGCGCGGAACGCCCCCACATTCCGAGGCGACCGGGCAGCCCGCACACGCGGGAACCCTCTCGCGGTGGTGGTTTCCTTCACTTTGCCCACCCAAGCACCGCGGCGCCTCTCGCACCGGGTAGCCATAGGCGGCCATCGCCAGCAACAGCTCGCCGATGGGCCGACCCGCCTGGCGAAGCAAACGAGGCACAACGGGTCCAAGATGGTCTTCCCCGGCAGGTCCAATACCAAAACACCCGCGGACCCGCCGGCGTGTGGGCGCGCCCTGGAGCAGCATCTCGATGTGGGCGGGGTGAAGTCGCTCCGGTGGCGCAACTGTGGGCACCCAGCAGCGCGAAAAACCAACGGCCGTGGCGCGTCCGCCATACGCAGCGGCGAAGTCCAGAATCTGCTCCATCGCCCGCAGCGCCGCTTCATCGTCTTCAAGATTATCCCACAATTCTACGACAAGTTCAAGGTTACGAACCTGTCGAAATATCGTTTCTATCGTTGCAAGGTCGTTTATAGACGCATCCGTGAGGTTCCACCGAATCCGCACTGGCACAAGGCGGAGGTCACGCAGCGCGCCAAATGTGCGCAACACGCGGGCAAATGCCCCTTGTCCATCGTGGGCATCGTGGTTTGTCGGGCCTCCCCACAGGCAGAGGTCCAATCCTGTTACTCCCGCCTGCACAACCGCGGCCACACGCTTCTTTTGGGAAAACACGCGGCCATTGGTGACGAGCACCACCCGCCGACCCGCCACATGGGCGATAGCACGCAACAGATGGACACTCTCGGAAGGCTCAGGCCCAGAGAGGGTGACCTCCCAACCTGCTTGGTCGAGGTCTGCGGCGATGTCGGGCCAGGGCCGGTCGGCGCCATCGGGGAGGCGCAGAGGCACCCCTGTCATTCGCCGTCCGTCCAAGAGACCTGCCCGGCCGTATCGGCTCCCCAACACACGACATCGGCCAGCACGTCGGTAGACGGGCGAACGCCGCACACATGGCGCCCGCCGGGCCCCGCGGCCAGGGAGGAAAACGGACCCACGGGAGCGTCAGTCAGGACACCGTTGGCGTTCGTTCCTTGGCAACGCGCCTCGCCTGCGTCGTCCAAACCGCAGAAGAAGTCCGCCCCTGCGACCAAGCCATACAGCGGCGTGCTCCCGTCGAAAACACCACACATCGCCGCGTCACCCCAACACAACAACGCGCTACCATCGGCGGGCACGCCAACACCAAAACCATCTCCCAGCGCCATTTCTGAAAGCGGGACGATAGGCGCGTCGGAGACTTCACCCGCAGCATCCCAGCCCCAGCACACGGGGGCCGCTGCGGGCGGTGCCGCACATGAAAAGAGCCATCCAGCAGCCAAAAGCGCGATGTCTGGTCCCAATGCGGCCGGCGGATTGGCTTGGCCTTCTGTGTTGCGTCCCCAACAGACCACGCCGACGCCTGCTTCGACCCCGCAACCGTGGGCGCCCCCAGCGACGAGCGATTCGACGGAAACCGCGGGCGCTAAGGTTTGGCCGTCGCGGTCGTCGCCCCAACACACCGGGAGGCCGTCATCCCCTGCGGCGCAGGTAAACAAATAGCCAGCCACGAGGGATGTGATTCCGGTGAGCGGGGCGGCGGAGACCACGCCCATATCCCCATCAAAGCCCGCACATTCGACCGCACCGTCCGCGTCGGTCCAACAAGTGTGGTGGCCGCCAGCAGCGACTCGCGCCACTTGCACGGGCGTCGACGAGCCCGTATCGCCGCTGTCGGTGGTGTTGCTGCCGGTCGTCCCATCCGTTGGGTCGCACGGCGTAGATGATACTACAATCGTGCAACTTGTCAATAGGCCCAAGCCAACAAAAAGAATGTATTTCAAAGGTCCCATAGAAGCCCCCCGCCCAGCTCCGCTTGCACGACAGAGGCCAATCCGAGCCGACCCACCCCCACCACGCGCAGGTGCCGCCCCAGCGGAACCGCGCCCCGGACATGGGCGGCGCCGCCGATGTGCACCAATACCTGCTCGGCGCCGCAGGGATCTTGGCGATGTTCGCGTGTGGCGGCGGCCGTGGCACCGACCGTCCATGCCCCTACCATCAGCTCTCCGCCCACATTGACGGGAAGCTGCGTGGTGCGCGGACCGAACGCCAGGCCCGGTTCGACCAAAACACGAACCGGCCCCGCCACGCGCATCGAGGAAATCAACCGGAGCTGCCCGGCGAAGACGGCATCCAACGTTTGCGCGTCGCTTCCGGTAAATCCCCCCGCGACGATAGAGCCAAGCACAAAACGAGGCCGCCCGAGGCCCACGGTGGGCGCCAAGGCGCGTCCGCGTTCGGCGGCGGTCCACGGCGACGGAGCAGCGGGCACAGCTTCAGGCGCGACGGCGGCCTGTTGGCCCGCGTCGACAGCGACGGTCCCTGCAGGCGTCGTCACCCGAACCCGACCTTCCGCAACGCCCACAACGACCGGACCACTATCGAGCGCGTCACCCGCGACCCGAAACCGCGTCCCTTCGACGGTGGTCTCGACCGTTCCATATTCGACGGAAAACGCAGACCGCACCTCATAAAACACATCGCCCAAGTGTTGCAGAATCGACCGCTCCGCTGTCAGTTCGACCTGCGCGCCCTCGCGAATCGTCAGCGATTCATCGTCGCCGGAGCGCAGCAACACCCGCGCCCGGTCGCAGACCACGATGTCGCCCTCCTGCAGCGCCATTCCGACCGACAATGGGAGTCCAACGGTATCCTCGCCGCGCACGACCCGCGCCGCAGTGGTCGGCTGGTCGCGGCGAAGCTCTGTCATCTCGCCGCCAAAGCCGGGCACCGCCACGCCTTCGACCACCCAAGCGGGCGCGTCTTGGCTGGCGGCCATTGTCGGGCGAAGGACAGAGGTGAGGAGCACCACACCCACCCACGCACGCATGGCCAGTCGAAATGGCACATTTCCGAACATATCGGTCCACAACTCCGCAAATGCGTCCCGCGTGCAACCGGAACTGCCGTCCGCGATGCAAGGGGCCCGCAGACACCCTCGTTACCCCGTAGACGCTTTGTTGTCTCGCCATCCCAACACAAGCCCGAGCGCCGCGCCCAGAAAGAGCGGGACCATCGCCATCCAGTACCCGGCCCATAAGAGCAACACGGCGCTTGACAAGCAGACCACGACGAGCAGGACCGACACCCAGCGAGGCGCCGCCGAACGCGCGACGGCCCACGGGAGCACCGTCGCTGCACCCGCCGCGAGCATGTCGATCCCAATCGGGACACGCTGCAAGCCGGCTTGCCGCAACAACACCTGCACGACACCCGCCTCAATTTCTGCGCCATAACGTGGACCGGATGGCGTGCGGTGGATGTCCTCCTTGCCGCCTGTCACACCCACCACGACCGCCTTTCCGTGAAACTGACCCGCTGCCGCGGCGGCGGCGACCTCGCCCACAGAAAACGACAGGACCTCCCCGACCGGGGGCAAGAACACTTCGTCCACCCAGACGGGATTGCGCAAAGGACCGACTGTCAAGGTATTTTGCTCGACCAATGGACCATTTCGCGCGCCAATATGGGCCGCCGCCGTCCACACCGCAAGGTGCCACCACGTCTGCCCATCCACATCGTAGCGACGAACCGGAATCGACCGAACGTGGCCAAACAGGCTGTCCTGACGGGCTTCTACGGTACCCAATCTCGCGACCTCGCCCACCGCTTTGGTACCCGGCAAAACCGGTCGCTCATCGACAAAGCGCACGGGTACAGCAACGGGAATGCCCAGCTCCGCGATGGTTTCCGCCAGCTTCTCGTCCACAGGCATAGGGGAGGACAACGCGATGTCGAAGAAGACCGCCGTAGCGCCGCCTTCAGCCAAGGTTTGCAACACAAGCGGAACCTGCCCGCGTCGCTCTCGCAGGTCGGGGCCAGCAGGAACCTCGACCAACACAACATCCTCCACCGGGAGGGGTCCGCGTACCCATCGCAAAATCGGGTCGACCAACCACGCATCGACACCTGCCGTCATGTCGAACAACGCCATGACCATGGGCAACAACAGCAAAGCAGCCTGGCGACCTGGAAGCGAACGTATAGGCCGCGCAGAGGGCACGACCTCCACAAAGCGCGACACCCCGCGCACTTCAATCGGAACACCGTTCAGGTCAACGGAAACATCGACACGCGGCACGGTTACCCGCCGCAACCCATTCATCGCGGCGGCGCGCACTTTGGCGGGTACGCCATGCACCGAAACCACCTGTCCGTCTAAATCGATGCCTCCCGTGAACGCTTCGTCCGCAGGGAGAACGGCCCCCGTCAAGGCGGCGTAGGTCGCCACCGCAATCGCCAAGCCGAGCGATGTACCGTGCAATACGAACGCAGAGCCGCGCACGGTCCAGCGGACGCCCCACGCGCGGGCTTCTACGCCCAATGCCACCGCCACCGCCAACTGTGCCGCGACATTGGCGTCCCGGTCGACATCGGCGAGGGACTGCACCCCTTGTCCGCCGGGAACCAACACCACCACTAGGTCCACGACGTGACCTTTGCCACTTCGGTCCACCACCAAGCCTTTCACGGTGGCCGTTCGTTCGGCGGAGGATGACGGCGCAGCGGCCAAGGGCGGCGCTTCAACGTAGGACGGCGCGCGTCGCTTCTCTTCGACCGCCGGTACCGACGGGGTCGGGGCAGGGCCAGCATAAGCGGGCGACAAGAGCGCCTCGATGGCTTCTCGAAGGGCGTCCGCAGTCGGAAACCGCTCCGAAGGGTCGACCGCCAAGCACCGCGCAATCACCGCGTCGAATGCCGCCGGAAGGTCCGCGCGAAGCGTCGATGCGCGCACGAATTGGCCGGCCGTTATGCTCGATAATACTACAAGCCTATCATCAGATGCAAATGGTGAATCTCCAGTCACCATCGAATAAAGGAGCGCGCCAAGCGAAAAAATATCCGCACGCGCATCGACATTGCGCGCATCTCGGATTTGCTCCGGCGCGCAATACCCGAGGGTTCCCAACGCGAGACCCATCTCCGTGCGCGGTGTGCCGTGGCCGGCGGGTTCCGACACCCGCACCAAGCCGAAGTCGGCCACTTTCGGCGTCGCCCGACGAAGGTCCGGCGGCGCGTCCGCGAAGGGGTCACCGTCGTCCTCCAGGGCCAAGAGCACATTTCCAGGCGTGAGGTCGCGGTGAACAAGACCCTGGGCGTGCGCCGCAGCGACACCGCGCACGATGCCGATGAATAGCGGCAACGCGATGTCGGGCGCAAGGGGACCATCCTGGAGCACGTCGGCGAGACTTCCGCCATCGACAAACGGCATCAACAACGCAGGGACGCCGTTGACCTCCAAGACGTCCGACACCCGCAATACATTCGGGTGGTCGACGGCCGCCTGGGCACGGCCTTCGGCCATAAACCGGTGCCGAATCATCGGAGAATCGAGCTGGAGTACCTTCAGCGCGTGAACGGTTCCAAGCTGAAGATGGCGCACCTGCACAACATAGGCCATGCCACCTTCGCCGAGGAAGCGCTCTACCCGATATCGGTCGACGGTCTGACCGACGGACAAAGGGTGGGTCACCCGTTCTCCGATTTCGGCAGGTGGCGGGCCAGTAGGTCTTCCACCTCTGCAGACGCCCGAAGCGCATCCCGCAGCTCGGCGGTTTTTTCGACCAGATGCCCGGCAGCGCGCGCAGGCTCGCTACCCGAGTGCGACACGACAACTTGCCCTGCTGCCAAGCGCAAGCCCGCCAACTGGTGCAACAGCGTCCGCTTTCGGGCGGCCAAGCGGTCGGATGCCGCACTCGCCGCGCGAATCCCCGCGATACGGTCTTCTACGGCTGCTACCTCCGCTGCATAAGTTGCGACCGAAACCGCATCGGGCGCGAGGTCACGCTTGTGGGTGGCTGCGACGCATGCGGCCATGAGGCTGTCAAGGTCTTCGTTTTGGTGAAGCGACACGAGCGTGCGATGGCGCGCGTCGAGGAGCCGGGCAGCTTCCGTCAATCCCGCGAGGTCTGGGGGTGTGCCGAGTACGGCCCGCGCGTCCGACCACACCGCTTCCACCGAAGCCACCGCTGCATCCACTTCATCGAGAAACGGGTCCGCCGAGGGACGGCGCGTCGTTGGCGGTGTGCGGCCCGTCACGCCCCGCCAAACGGCAAGACCCGCACGGATGCCGTGTACCAACACCCCAAAGGCCCATAGTCCCGCCCAAACGGGGACGGTGCCACGGCCGAGATAGGCCACCAGCGCGAAAAAAATCGCACAGTGGCCCAGAAACCCACCCAAGGTCCGCCAATAGCCGCGCCGTAGCCATCCAGGGCGCCGTCCGAGCCACCGAAAGCCGACCCAGGCCCCATGCAGCACCACCCCCACCGCCCACACCATAGCCCAGGGCGGCAAGGTGCCGCGCCCCAACGCCACCACCAAAACGCCAAACACAGCGGCGTGAATCCCCCAGCCGACCCCCGGATGCCGTTTCGGCCGGGTCGCGATGGGCAATGCCTCCAAAAACACCGGAAGCGTATGGAGAGGCACCCATTCGGTTTGCCCCGGCGGCTCTACCCACTCCGCGCCCGAAAGTCGCCCCGCGCCCACGTCGGCGCGCAGCTCCGCCTCGGCGACGTGTCGCTCTGCACCGCCGATGCGAATCCGCCATTGGGCTGCTTCGTCACTCACTGGCACGTCTCTCCCACGACCTCACCTCCGACCACCACACCACACACATGGCTCGTATACTCGAAAGGGTCGCCATCAAACAACACAATGTCGGCGCGTTTGCCGACTTCCAGCGACCCTACTTCGTCCGCAATACCGAGAATCTCCGCCGCGTCTAATGTGAGGGCTTGCAAGGTGCGCGCCGGACCCAAGCCATTGGCGCCCGCGATGGCGGCCTCCCAGAGCACCACCCGAACTTTGGGGACATAGGCTTCGTAGCCCGACATAAACGCGACCCGCACGCCCGCGTCCGCCAAGATAGACGCGCACGCAAACGAGCTGTTGCGTTGGTCCCCTTCTCGCCACGAGCGCGCCATGACCGGCCCGACCAGCACGGGCACGCCCGCAGCCGCGATTTCATCGGCGACCTGCCACGCTTCTGCGGCGCCCGCGAGCACGATGTCGAGCTCAAACTCCTTCGAAATTCGCAATGCAGTGAGAATGTCGTCGGCGCGATGGGCGTGAACGAGCACGCGGCGCTTGTGTTGGAGCACTTCGGCGAGAGCATCCAGGCCAAGGTCCGTAGGCGGGCGGTCTGCGAGCGGCAAGGTGCGGCGCGCGGAATACTCACGCGCCTCGACCAATGCCTGCCGAATGGTCGCAGCCGAGCCCATACGCGACGATGCGCCGCTGCCGGAGAAGCGGTCTTTTGTGGCGTCTCCCAAGGACATCACCACGAACGCGTCCGGGTTCAATGCGAGGGAATCTACGTCACCAACCCGATTTTCGACGATGAGCGTGCGCCCCGAGACGGGCTGTCCAGGCGACGGCCCGACATGGAGCGTCGTGACCCCAAACCCACGCAACCACGCGAGCAAGGGGTCACGCGGATTGTAGGCGTCGAGCACACGAAGGTCGGGGCGCACGGGGAGGTTGGACTCCGCATGGTCTTGGTCGGGACCGTGGTTGAGCGGCCCCGTCAGGCCCGCGGTCGCCCACGCGTCGACGATACCCGGCGTCACGACAGCGGCGTGGAGCACGGTCGCGCCCGGATACGTCGGCAGCGAATCCGCCGGACCCACCGCTACGATGCGCCCACCGTCAACCAAGACCGCGCCATTCTCGATGCTTGGTCCCGAGACGAGGCGCACTTCGTCGCCCTCGATGCGCAACGGCGCCGCCCAACCGACCGAGACGGGCGCCAGTAGCGACAAGCACAAAAGCATCATCATGGTGTACTCCCATATTCGCGCGGTCGGCCGTCGAGGCCCTCGGGAACGGGCGATGGGTCGCCGCCGGTCGCGAGCGCCCAACCTTCCGGAGTGCTCCGGTCAAAGACCTTTTCGCCTTCGACCCAGGTCTCGACCACATGGGTCCACGCCGACAGTGGCGAACCCGAAAGCACGATAAAATCTGCGTCTTTTCCCACGGACAGCGAACCGATGCGGTCGTCGAGGTGCAACATCCGCGCGGGCGCCAAGGTCAGGGCTGCTACCGCCGCCGCTTCCGACATGCCTGCCCGCACGGCCAAAGCAGCAGAACGCAACAACAAGCGCGAGTCGGTGATGGGGTCGTCGGTGTGAAAGGCGACCGGCACACCCGCCCGCTCCAAAACGCCGCCCGTGGACAACAAGAGCGCGAGGGCTTCTTGCTTTCCGCCCGGTGCGTCAATGACGATGAGCGAACACGGCACCTGAAGGTCCGCCAACACATCGACTACCTTCCACGCTTCGCTCCCATGATGCACCACAACGTCCAAATCAAACTCGCGGCGCGTGGCGAGGAGGGTCACCAAGTCGTCCGCGCGGTGGGTGTGGTAGTGGACGGTGCGCTGCCCTGCGAGGACCTCCGCCAGCCCTTCTTGGTTGAGGTCGCGCCCGTTGGTAGACGTGGCTTTTTGGGCCTCTAACAGAGCCTTTCGCTGCAACCACGCCGCACCCATACGGCTATCGGGGTCGGCGCCATGGCCTTGGGGGTTGGTGCCGTTGGCCATCTTCATGCCACCACAAATCTGGGTGCGCCGAAGGGGCCCTTCGATGGCCGCCAATGGCTCCACCCGAGGGTGGCACAGCAAAAGTTGGTCGACAATCGGTTCGTCGCGCAGCTTCAAATAGGCCGTCTGTCCCCCGGTCAGCGACCCCGACCCCGGCATGACATTGACGGTGGTGATGCCGCCCGCCCGCGCGCGCCCGACGCTGACATGGCCAGGGTCGAAGGCGTCGATGGCCGACAAACCGGACTGAATGGGATTCAGTCGGTCATTGAGCGCCGAACCCCCAATGTGTGAGTGGGTGTCGACGAGTCCGGGCATCAACGTGCGCCCGGTCACATCGAAGACTTCCGCGCCATCCGGGACCACGACAGATGCACGCGGCCCAACGGCGACAATCTTGCCCTCGTCCACCACCAACACGCCATCCGAAATGGGTGGGCCATCTACAACCACGAGGGTTGCCCCCACCCATGCCCGTGGAGCGGCCTGGACGGCTCCCCAAAGCCACAGCCACGCCATCATGGGGGGTCACCCTGGGTTGCGACTGCATCGCCGCCCTGGGCCGCACGGAGGCCGCTTGGGGTGTTGCGGTCAAAGACCTTTTCGCCATCCACCCAGGTCTGCACCACATGGGTCCACACCGAAAACGGGTTGCCGGAGAGCACTACGAAGTCGGCCTCTTTGCCGATGGTCAACGTGCCTGTTTGGTCAGCCATTCCAAGCAGCTCCGCAGGTGTCGCGGTGAGGCCGCGCAACGCGAGGTCGGGAGACAGGCCACCGCGCACCGCGAGCGCCGCAGAGCGCAACAAGAGGCGTGAATCTTGCACGGGGTCATCGGTGATGATGGCGACGGATACGCCGGCGTCAGCCACCACAGCGGCGTTCGAGAGCGTTCGTTCGACGGTCTCTTCTTTGCCTCCGGGCGTATCCAAAACATTGATAGCGACAGGAATCTTGCTGTCTGCCAGCAGTTGCGCGACCTTGAAGCCTTCCGAGCCGTGGTGGATGACCAACGAGAAACGCGGCCCCATCTCCTCTTTGAGCCGCAGCGCCGTCACGATGTCGTCGGCGCGGTGGCTGTGAAAGTGGATGACCCGTCGCCCTTCAATGCCCTGAACCAGCACATCCAGCGCGGGATCTGGCGACGGTGCTTCGGTCTCGGAAAGCGACCGCCGCTCCCACCAACTGGCTTTGGACCACGCCCGCGCACGGGCGGCTTGTTCGGAGCGCTCTAAGGCGTCGAGCCAGGTGTCGCGCTGCAAAAAGGCGACCCCCATTCGCGTCGCGGGGTTTCCGCCGCCACCCTGCGGATTGGTGCCGTTCGCCATCTTGATGCCGCCGCAGATACGAGAATGCCGTGCAGGCGGCGCATCCGGTTCAGCAGCATCGAAGGCCGAAGCGGGGGACCACACGCCCGTATCGTCGTCGACACAAAGCAGGAGGTCGTCCAGCACGGTGCTTTGGCGGAGCGAGAGGTACGCGGTCTGCCCCCCCAAGAGCTGCCCCGAACCGGGCATGACGTTGACGGTGGTGATACCGCCTGCCCGCGCGCGGTCCAAGGAAATGTGCGTAGGGTCCACAGCGTCGACCGCGGAGACGCCCGGCTGGAGGGGTGACAGAGCCTCGTGCAAGTCGCCGCCGCCAATGTGGCTGTGAATGTCGATGAGGCCAGGGATGATGTGTTGACCCGTGACATCGACCTTCTCCGCGGTCTCGGGAACGGTCAGCCCCACACCCAAGGAGACGATGCGGCCTTCGTCTACCACCAGCACGGCATCCGGCAACGCAGGCCCATCAACGGGATGCACGGTTGCGCCCACAAACGCGATGGGGGCTCCGAGGGCACTTCCCCACACACTACCGAGCAGAGTCAACCACACGCACAACCTCCCCTACCGCGCGCGCGGTGGGTTTCGACGGGCCCGACGCCGTAACGGACTCGCGGTTCGGCGGTGAGGGCGACTTCCCCTTCCGATACGAGATGGCCCAACTCAGGCACCTGACTACCAAAAATAGGCCATGCGCCTCTCTTCAGTAAATCATCGCGCGGCGCTTGGAGACAAATCGTGACAATTGAAAGGAGAGGGAAGAATGATTCGATACGGTCGATTTCGTGCGAACCAGACCGCAACGGTGTTTCAAGCAGGTCGACGGCAATCCATGCGTTCGCCGATACCTGCAAACGCCGGTTCGGCCTGTGGGGCGAGAGGGGCGCCGGAATATGCTCCCCATATGCCCACAGCTCCGAGAATCCGGTGGCTGGACCTTCTCCGGGGAATGGTCATCGTATTGATGGCGCTTGACCACACCCGCGACTTTTTTCAGCCTGCCGGCATCGACCCCACAGACATCGAAACCACCACCCCCGTGCTCTATTTGACACGGTGGGTCACGCACCTTTGCGCGCCGACGTTTGTGTTCCTCGCAGGTGTCGGAATGGGCGCGCAGCTTTCGCGAGAAGGCGCGACACCTGCGCTGTTGCGCTTCTTTGCCACGCGCGGTCTGTGGCTCATGGTGCTGGAGGCCACCTGGGTCAACTGGAGCTGGTTCTTTTCGGCTTCCCAAACGCACCTGGGTGTGCTTTGGGGCATCGGTGGGGCGATGGTGGTGCTCACGCCCTTCTGCCGCTGGTCACCCCGCTGGGTGGGTCTCATCGGCGCGGCGTCCACCCTCGCGCTGGCCATTTTGCCCGTTCCGCGCGCGCACTTGGGCTCGCTGCTGTTCTTTCCCGACACCATCATGGTCGGCGAACATCCAGTGTATTCGGTGTACGTGATTCTCCCATGGGCGGCAGTGTTGGCGATGGGCATCGGCGCAGGGCAAGTGTTGCTCGGCCCATCCGGCACCCAATGGGCGCGGAGAGCGTCGCTGGCGGCGCTCGTATTGTTTGTGGTTTTGCGGGGACTCCAGTTTGGTGACCCCCAACCCTGGCTCGACGAGTTTGGTACGTCAAGCCAAGCGTTCATGTCATTTATGAATGTGTCCAAGTACCCGCCGTCTCTCGACTTCCTCCTCGTGACGCTCGGCGTGTCCTTTTTGATTGGCTCCACGATGGGCAGTTGGCCCCAGCGATTGCAGCGGGCCCTCGAGATTCCGGGTCGTGTGCCCCTCTTTTTCTACCTTTTGCATCTGCCGACACTTCATATGGCAGGGTGGATTCACGCGACCCTCCGGTATGACGCGGCGTCGATTCCCAAGACGGCTGCGCTCGAACTGAGCACCATTTACATCGCATGGGCAGGCATGACTTTTTTGCTGTGGTGGCCGTGTAAATGGTACGAAACCTACAAAACCCAACATCCAGCGCCGTGGATGCGATACCTTTGAAGCGGCGCCGCTGGCAGAAGTCGTATTTGCCGGCAGTCACGCCCGAGACACCCGTTTCCGCGCAACGCCACGGGGAGCGACCATGACCACGCCGTCGTCTGACCTTTGGAATCATATCAACGGCGAGGCCGTCCCCCCAAAAAATGGCCGTTGGATGGACAACATACATCCAGCTACGGGGCGTGTTTTGCACCGTATGCCAGCAAGTGATGCAACAGATGTCAATGCGGCAGTCGCAGCCGCACGCGCCGCCCTTTCGGGCCCGTGGGCACGCATGGGGATTCAGGAGCGCGCGGCCATTCTCGACCGCATCGCCGATGGAATACGGGCAGAGGCCCCTGCCCTCGTCCGTTTGGAGTCCGAAGACCAAGGCAAGCCGTATTCCACCGCGGCGACCATCGACATCCCGCGTGCAGAAGCCAATTTTCGCTTTTTTGCCGGGGCGATTCGCCACGAAGAGCGCCCTTGTCATCCGATGGATGGGCACCTCAACTACACCCACCGGCGCCCGGCGGGGGTTTGTGCCCTCATCACGCCGTGGAATCTGCCCCTCTATTTGCTGACATGGAAGGTGGCGCCGGCGCTCGCGATGGGGAACACCGTGGTGTGCAAGCCGAGCGAGCTCACGCCACGCACGGCGTCTGCGCTGGCCCACATTGCCGAAGCAGCCGGTCTGCCACCCGGCGTCCTCAATATCGTCCACGGCGACGGCGCGGGGGCAGGCGCGCCCCTGACCGCCCACAAAGACGTCAACCTCGTCAGCTTCACGGGGGGCACGGCCACCGGGGAGAGGGTGGCAGCCGCCGCCGCGCCGCAATTCAAAAAGCTCAGCCTTGAGCTGGGTGGAAAAAACGCCACGATTGTCTTTGCAGATGCAGATTTGGACGCGGCGGTCGATGGTGCCGTACGGGCCGGCTTTGCCAATCAGGGCGAGATTTGTTTGTGCGGCTCGCGCATTTTGGTGGAGCGGTCCATTTACCCGACGTTTGTGGCCGCGCTGGTAGCAAAGGTATCAGCGCTTCACGTCGGCGACCCAACCAAGTCCGACACGCAAGTCGGCGCGTTGGTCAGCGCCGCCCACCGCGAGAAGGTCGAGAGCTACCTCCAGCTCGCGGTGGAGGAAGGGGGGACCATCGAATGCGGCGGCGACCGCCCTACCCTGGATGCCCCGTTTTCCGACGGCTTTTTCTTGCGACCGGCGGTGGTCACGGGCTTATCGACACGATGCCGCACGGCCACCGAAGAAATCTTTGGGCCCGTGGTCACCGTCCACCCCTTTGACCGCGAAGAAGAGGCCATCGAAATGGCCAACTGCACCCGCTATGGCCTCGCAGGCAGCGTGTGGACCACGCACCTCGCCCGCGCACATCGCGTGGCGCAGGCCATCGAGAGCGGCATGATTTGGGTGAACTGCTGGCTTGTACGCGACCTGCGGGTGCCATTTGGCGGAATGAAAGACAGCGGCGTTGGTCGCGAAGGCGGGCGTTGGTCCCTCGACTTTTATAGCGAACCGCGCAACATCTGTGTGTACTACGGATAGTCGTGATTACAAAGTGATTACACGACTGTCTACAATACCCACAGACCCGAATCTATCGACACACAATTGAGTCTTGGTATCCGAAAATGACAACCGTAGATACTGCGCCTTCCCGCTACGTTTTTACGCATACGGTGCGGGCTCGGTTTGGAAGCTGCGACCCTGTGGGCGTGGTGTATTTTCCGCGTTTCTTCGATTGGTTTCATCAGGCGATGGAAGCGTGGTTTGACGAAGCCCTCGGCGTACCCTACCACCAGTTGCTTCAACATCACGGACTGCCCGCGGTTCACACCGAAGCAGACTATCGCGTGCCCGTCGCATTTGGCGAGACGGTCGATGTAGAGCTGCGTCTCGGTAATATCGGGCGGTCGTCGCTGCGGCTCGATTACCGTGTGGTCGGCCATGACGGCGTATTGCGCGCCACGGGGTCCACCACCACCGTGCTCATGGGCACACGGCCCGGCGCGGCGGACCATATGCGCCCTGTGCCGCTTCCCGACGACCTTCGCGAGCGCCTTGTGGCCTTTGGGGTCACTCCCCCTTCGTCGTGCGAAAGCGGGCCACGAGGACTGCCAAACCAAACACACCCAGCCCCAATAGAGACAGGCGACTCCCATCGGTGAGCGCGTGCACGGATTCGAGTACCAGCACGACCACGCCCAACGACAGGTGTACGAACGGAAGCACGGGAACCCCAAAGCCTTGGGGCGCGTCTTCGGGCGACCGGCGCCGCAATACGAACAAGCTCGCAGCGGTAAGCGTGCCGATGAGCACCATCGCCAAGGCCACCGCGGTCAGCAGAACATCCGCGGCGTTGACGAGCACGAGAAGGGCCGTCCAAACGCCCTGCACCCACAATGCCACCCGCGGCGTGCCATTCCCATCGACCCGGCCCATCGCAGCGGGAAGGTCGCCGGAGCGCCCCATCGTGAGGCCCACGCGGGCACCGCCCAAGAGCGTAGCGTGGACCGTTCCGAGGAGGCCAATCGCGATGAGCCCATTCATCGCGCGGGCAAGATGGGGACCGCCGATATGCGCGGCCAATGCGGTGCCTGCTTCGCCCGCGTCGGCCAAGGCGGGCATTCCCAATCCTGCAGCCAGCGCAGAGCAAATAATAACATACAAAACCGCAACTGTCAAGGTTCCACCTACCATCGCCCTTGGTAGGGTATAATCTGGATTTTCGACGGAGCCTGCGGCATATACAATGGCATTCCATCCCGAATACGCGAAGTGCGCAGCCAACCAAGCGCCGACGACCGCACCGAGCGTCCAAGCGGAGGTCGGGCTGGCGACCTCCGGCGGAACGGGTGCCGAACCGGCCGCCACCCACACGAGGGTGGCCAAGGACAAGGCGGCGAGCGCGACGACCGGCAAGGTGGCCAATGCCCGCTGCACGAGGTCGGTGGTGCGAAGGCCCCGGTCCTGGATGGCGGTAATTGCGAGCACAACGCCGGCACCGGCCAACTGTGCGCCCGAGATGGGCACGCCCGCAATCGGTTGAACGTCGCCGAGGGGCACGCCGAGGGCGGTGGACAGTTGGTATTGGCCGAGCGCCGCCGCGATGGTGGCTGCCGAGCCACAAAACACCGCCCAAAGCTGGAGGTGGCCCGTTGCGAAGGCGACCGCAGGACCGAAGGCCGCGCGAAGGTAGACGACGTCGCCCCCGTCCACGGGCCGCCAGCGCCCCAAGGCGGCATACGTCGCCGCACCGGCCAACGCACCGACCGCGGCCAGCACCCACAGGCCGAGAAACGCTGCGGGATGCGGCAATGCAGCGGCAACCTCTGGCGGCGCCAAGAAGATTCCGACGCCGACCATCGACCCCGTGACCACTGCGGTGGCCCCGCGCACATTCAAGCGGTGCTGCATCAAAAGACTGGCCTCGGCAATCGTTGTGGGGACGGCGCGCGTCCTGTGGGCAATTCCGGTGAGGGTAACGATACCCGCCACCTTGGCAAGTCCAGAACGGGCCGCAGATCGGTTAGGATGTAGGAATGGACTTTACCTCCCTTCCGTATTGTTTTCCGGTCGCTTTCTGGGTGGGGACGATAGCTGCCTGTGGGGGCACCGCGCCCACCGACGTTAGCCCCGCTTCGCAAACACCGCCGAACACGCCCCTTCCCGCCGGTCCTACCGACCCTGGACCGGGGACCGCGCGCCCGAAGGCGCCCCAAGGCCACAACCCCAACGGCCCGCCCCAAGACGCCCTCAGCCGCGGCGACCCCAACGCCGCGGCCCTCCCCCAGCCGACCCTGCCGGCGCCGCCCGAGGCCCCCGCGCCCCGCACCGACGGCTGCGACGCGGGAATGGTGCGCTTCGAGACCGCCCAAGGCCCCGCCTGCATTCACCAATACGAAGTGTCGGTGAGCCTGCGCCAAAACATGCCCGGTCCCGTGCGCCAATACATTCAACGCCCCGACCTCCTCCGCCTCGACGCAGCGCCCGGAAAGACGCCCACCGCCGTGAGCTTCAACGAAGCGAAGATGCTGTGCAGCCGCGCGGGATACCACCTCTGCACAAGCGAAGAATGGGCGGACGCTTGCGACGGATTGCCCGGTGAAGGAGGCGACAACTGGGCAACCTTGGGCGACACCACAATGTATCAGCCCGGCACGTGCAACTTTACGCACACCATGCAAGGCGGAATGCGCGACTTGGCGCCGTCCGGCTCTTATCCGTGGTGCAGAAGCAAAGCCGGCGTGTTCGACCTGCTGGGCAATATCTGGGAGTGGTCCGACCCCGGACAAGTCGGCGCCGATGGGCGACCGATTATCGATAAACGGGGTGGTGCCCATTATAGCCGTCAAATCGCGACCTGCGGACAGGCCGCCGTCGGTTCTCACCCGCCCGACTGGATTGGTTCCGTTGGATTTCGGTGTTGTGCAGCAGCCAAGACATCCCCGTAGCGGGCTGCCAAGCGACGGCCACCCGCTGCACCCCAACGGGCATTGATTCGCGAAACCGCGCATTACGCGGCGATATTCGAAAAATGAATCGCGATTCAGTGAACCGCGCGACGCAACACCAAGGGCCAAAGCTCAGTCTTCGTCGACACGTCCCCGCAGGCTCTTTGTGCGACCGCGCTGGGTTTTCGCTTCCAGCCGACGCCGTTGGCTAGACTTGGTCGGCTTGGTGGCCCGCCGCGGACGAGGCGCGTGCAAATGCGCGCGAAACATCTCCGCCAATCGAACGAGGGCGCTCTCGAGATTCGCCGACTGGGAACGGGACGCACGGGAGCTCACCACCAGCTCGTCCATCGACGTGACATAGCTTGGAAACGCGACCCGAATGCGGGCCAAGACCGCCGGATGAACCTCCGACACACTCCCGAGGTGCAAGCGCACGCGCACGGCGGTGTCGGTGGTATTGACGTGCTGGCCGCCCGGCCCGCCCGCGCGAGAGGTCTCGACCACGAGCCGCCAGCCGGGAATCGTGATGTGCTCGTTGATGATGACGTCGCGGGGCATACCCGTTTTCCAATGTCGACAGGGAACGGCCCCTCTATGGCGGAATGCGCCAACCGGCCCGTATCCGCGGTCGGGAAACCACGGAAAGCACGCCTCGCTGTGCGTGCTCCCCCGGAAATGAATGGCCATTCAGTTTGGTTCGAGGTGGGGCAGACGCACGACAAACGCCGTATGACCGGGCTTGCTCGTCACCGTCACCGTGCCACCGTGGGACTCGACCACCGCGCGCACCAGCGCCAAGCCGAGGCCCGTGCCGCCGCGTTCCCGTCCTGTCGTAAAGAACCGGTCGAATACCCGCGGAAGATTTCCCGGCGAGATTCCCGCGCCATCGTCTTCTACGGAGAGCACGACCGTCTGCTCGACCACTTCCTGCCGCAGAGTCACCGAGACGCCTTCTCCGCCATATTTTTCCGCATTTTGGATGAGATTGTCGAGCACAACCGAAAGCTGGTCTGGGTTGGCGTCGAGTCGTCCCCCCGCCCCTTGCCGACGGACCAAAGGATGGCGTTCGAGGACCCCGGCCACTACGTCGTCGAGCAACACTATCTTGCGGCCACTGCCTTCCTCGGCGCGCGCCAAGCGCAACAAGCCGCTCACCAAGCGCGTCAGGCGGTCGAGGTCCGCGAGCGCGTTGGCCAAAAAGCGGTCGCGGTGCGCGGGCGGCATATCGGGGTCGTCCAACAGCAGCTCGACGGTGCCCCGCAAGCTCGTGACGGGGGTTTTGAACTCATGGGACACATGGCTCGCGAACTCGCCGATGTAGGTCAAGCGCGCCCGCAAGCGCGTGGCCATCGACCCCATTGCACCCGCTAGGTCGCGGGCTTCGGCCACCCGCGAGGAGCGTGCGCGGTCCAGCTCGCCGATAGCGTGGAGGTCGCCGGCCGCCATTCGAAACGATGCCGCCGACAATGAGCGCAGCGACGCAGACAACACCCGCCCCGACAAAAACGCGAGGCCCACGGTACACAGCAGCGCCAACAAGGTACCCGCCGACAAACGCGGCGCCATCTGCCAAAACGTTTGCAGCTCCTCCCGCGGCGTGCGCGAGACCACAATCGCGCCGAGCACCCTCCCTTGCCAGACCACCGGCTCGGCCACGAACATCCGAACATCGGCGCGGCGACTCTCACTCGAAAGCGGCGTGCGCAACGAGTTTTCGGCGCTGCGGTCCCGGCTCCACGCGACGCGCTCCGCGCTCTCTAAGGCGGCCGTAACTTCGGGCTCTTGGGCGAGATTGTCGCCCGTCACGCCATTGCTGCTCGCGCGCACGGTTCCCGATGTGTCCACCACACGGTAGCCCGCCAAGGTGGCCGCACGGGCATGGCCAAGCAAGTCGTTGAGACCCGGAAGTGCGGCGCGCCATGCGTCTTCAGGGGTCTGCACATCGGCCGGAATCCGCGCGGTCATATGCAGCGACAACAACGCGGCTTGGTGCTCGATGTCCTCGACGGTCTGCCGCCGCAAGTCGAGGGCCAAGGCACCCGTGCCAACCAACACGACAATGGGCAACAAGAACACGAAAAGGTGCGTGAGCAGCAGCCAGTCGTGCAGCGGACGCACAGGCAACAGCGAACGTTCGGCCATCGTTCAGCGCACCAAGCGGTAGCCGACGCCCCGCACCGCTTCGATGGGGTCGGCGCCGGCTTCCCGTAGCTTTCGGCGCAAGCGGCTGACGTGGGAGTCGAGCGTGCGGTCGGCGAGATGGTGGCCCACGCCATACGTCGCCTCGGTGAGCGTCTCCCGACCGAGCACCCGTCCCGGCGCCTTCAAGAGCGCGCGCAGCAACTCGAACTCGGTCGCCGTCAGCGTGACTTCGTCGCCGTCCACGAAAACACGGCGCGCGGGTGGGTCGAGGCGAATAGAGCCGACTTCGAGGACCGGCTCGGCGGCCTCGTCTTCGTCGAGGGGCGCAGAACGCCGCAACACCGCCTTGATGCGCGCCACCAACTCGCGGGTGGAGAACGGCTTGGTGAGGTAGTCGTCGCCCCCCATTTCGAGACCCAGCACACGGTCGAGCTCTTCGTCGCGGCTGGACAAAAACACAATCGGCAAGCGCCCTTTGGACCGAATGCGCCGGCAGACCTCCAGCCCATCGAGTTCAGGCATCATCACATCGAGCACCACGAGGTCCGGTGCGCGCCGGTCTACCTCCGCCAACGCCGCGCGCCCATCCCGCACACTTCGTACCGAAAATCCGGCTCTCTCCAACGCATACGCGACCACATCGCGAATGTGCGGGTCGTCGTCCACCACGAGAATGTCGGGCATTCGTGCCTCCAGTGCCGCCCTCGTACCGCGCCCACCCGCCTTCGTCCGCCCGAAGTCGGGCACTGAATGGCGATTCATTCCATTCGCCCCACTTCATCGAGCGCGCCCAAGCGGGCCGATAGCTCGGCCAAGCGGTCGCGGACAGGCCGTGTGTCGCCGAGCAAGGCCACGAGGCCGAGCTGTACCCGCAGCGACACGAGCCCGGCGAGCACCGCTTCGATTTCTGCTGCCGCGAGCTGCCGTGCTTGGCGGAGGCGCCGGCCTTCTTCCGTCTGCTCGACCCTTGGGTCGACCAACAAGCGGTCCACCGTTCCTACCCGTGTGTCCGCCGCCGCAAGTGCGCGCTCGATGGCCTGCACTTCGCTTTCGGACACCAGCTCCCGGAGCGAAGGTTCCGCGAGGGCCGCCCGCAACTCTGCGCGTCCACGGCGAATCTCGGCGGCGTAGGGCCCGTGGGCTGGGGGCCGGGAGTCCGCGGAACCCACCAACAAGGGCCACGTCAGCAATGCGGCGACCGCTGCACCCCCTTGTCCACCCTGGTGGTAGCGCCAGGCGTGCACGACCCCCGTTGCGACGTACAGCACCACGACGAGCAGCACGAAGTATTCGGCGTTCACGGCGCACCATCCGTGACCAAAAAGCCCCGCTGCTCGGTTTCCCAGCCGCTATACCGGCCCCGCGCAGACCGCTGGGAGGCCGAAAGGCTGCTAAATACGTCTTCTTCGAGGGGGCGGAGGAAGGTGACTTCAGCGGTGGGACGGGCCACAAAAGGCCGCAGCAACCAGCCCGTTTGCGCGAAGACCGCACCCAGCACCACCAAGCTGCCAAGGATTGCGACCCGCCGCAATTCGGACGGCGCAGGCAAGGCACGCAATACCGTCATCAAGCCGGGAAGACCCGCCAACGCGATTGTCCCGGCAAAACCAAGCACGGCGAAGTGGTAGTCTACATTCGAAGACGACCACAACCACACGAGGGGGCCCAAGGCCGCCGCCAACACCGCCGCGCGGGCCATTCCCACCAAGACCGCCGCCCGCAAGCGCGTACCCGAGACGGGCGCACCGATGAGCGACCACATCGCTTCGACCGCCGGAAACGCGAACAGGGGCGGCACCACAAACAACAACGGCGTCTTGACCGCTGCAAATACCGTTTGCAGCCCGCCGTGGTGGCTTCCGACGACGCCACCGAGCAACGCGCCTCCGAGCACCGTCGCGAGCAACAACGAGGGCGCATGTCGCGCCAGCTGCTCCGGCTCTGCGACGTCGTCCACCAAGGCCTGGGGGTCACGCAGCAATCGGGTCCAGGTCGACAATACATCCGGCGAATTCGAGGTCATGATCTTTCTCCACAAACAAAAAAGGATTGCGAAAACAGCGATGAGATGGACCCTACGGTGGGCACACCCCGACTCCACCACTCAAAGATGAGACAACAACAGCAGGCCCATACGCGCGGCGATGAGCAGCGAAAGGCCGGCCCACGCCGTCGCCAAGAGCACCATGCGGCCCGACACTGCCGGCGCTGTACCCGCGTGCCCAGCGGCTTCCCGCCGAATCAACTGCCGCCGCGCCAGCTCTACGCTCACCACGCCGACACCCAGCAATGCCCACGCGAGCGCCAACGGCCCAAGGCCCGTGGTCGCGGCAAACAAGCCCACGACCGGCACCAAGCCGAGGGCCAATCGCCCCGCGCGCACGAACACCCGCCCGACATCGGCCATCAACGCACGGGGGTCGGCGTTGAGGCCAAGGTACTGGTGGCCCACGACGAGCGACGGAACGCTCAGAAACAGCGCAGCGAGGGGCGGAGCGACCGCCAGCGGCATGTCCGATACCCCCATTTGGTCAAGCAGGCCTACACACGGCAAGAGCACAAATCCGAGCACGCCCAGGCCCAAGTCTGCGGACGAAACAGGGCGCTCGCTGCCCTCACCTGCGGGAACAGGCAGCCATGCCGCCGCAACCGCGGCCCAATCGACCGGCGGCATCGCATCTTCAAGGGGACGAACGTCAGGAGTAGAAACAGGCGACACGCGGACCTCCCACGCCAACCGAACCGTAGTTGGCTTGAACACCCACGTTGTACTGCTGCTGGTTTGTGGCTTTGCACGCGGCGTTTGGCGTTTGGTTGGTCGTTGTGTGGCGGAACTGTGCAAGGCCGCCGCCCCGTTTTCCCGCACTCCCACCGCACTCTATTTGCACTGTTTGCATCTATTGTGAACCATCAATGCACACTATTGCACCATGATGCACCACCGAAAAGCGGCGTTTCTCCGCTCCGTCGGGCAAGTGGTTGACGCGGGTGCGTCCCCCGGCCCTGACGCAAATCGGGTAGACTTCTGCCTCGTCGCGCGAAAGGTCGGGACGCATCCGGACGTTGGTTGCAGGTTGCCTACCTCGGCGACCCTACGCCGGCTCTACCAAACCCGACCTAAACGCTGTATAGACGGGCGTTCACGCGTAACGCGAGGTGACCGATGGAGGTGCTGTTGGGCTTGCTGGTGGTCGGGCTGCTGATGGCCGCGCCGACCCTGGCCATCATCCTCGCGTTGGTCGCGATGAATCGCGCAAAGGGCCTCGAACGCCGGGTTTTGGAGCTGGAAGAGGCGCTCTACCGGGTGGACGCGCGGGTGGACGCGCGGGTGAATGCGCCAAGCGCGTCACGCGCCGCAACCAGCGCCGCGCGGGTCGCAGATCCTCTGGCAACTGCGCCCGTTTCAACGAATGCCGTCCCCGACGAGCAGACGACCGTCCCCGAGCAAACGACCTCCGTCCCCGAGCAAACGACCTCCGTCCCCGAGCAAACGACCTCCGTCCCCGAAGCGAAAGGCCCCGAGCGCCAACCGCCCCCCCACGTCCCGTCCTCGCCTCCGCTTCCGAAAACGCCTCCTCCGCGCGCGACCAAGCCGCTCCCTCCGCCACGGCCGATTCGTCCGCCGGTGTCGCCGGAGCGCCTCGCAATGTGGCTCGCCGCAGGTTTGGGCGGCCTCAGCGTGGTGCTGGCCTCCTTGTTCGCCTTGTCGGCGGCCATCGAAGCAGGCTGGGTCGGTCCCGCCGTGCGCATTGGCATCGGCCTGACCGTCGGCACCGCCGCGTGGTGGGGCGGAACCATCGCCCGCAGCCGGGGTATTCAGTGGGTCGGAAGCGCCGTTGTTGGCGCGTCTATCGCCGGTCTCCTCGGCACGCTCTACGCCGCCAATGTGCTCTACGACTTGCTTTCGAGTCCCGTCACTTTTGTGATGCTAGCGGGTGTGTCCGCGGTGGCAATCGTCTCGGGAATCCGCGCCGGCAACCGATTTGACGCTTGGCTCGGCCTCATCGGCGGCCTCGCGACACCCGCGCTCGTTCAAGCGACCGAACCGCGTCCGATGGTGCTGTTCGCGTACCTCGGCGCGCTTGTCACAGGGACCGTGTGGGCCGCTGCACGCCGCGGTCAAGCCGACCTGATTTTGGGCGCTACAATTGGCTTCTCGGCGATGTTTTTGGGCTGGACAGCCAACGGCGCGCGTCCCATCGACCAACCGATTGCGCTCGGGATTGTGACCGTACTGGCCTTCGTTCTCACCGCCGCAAGCCGTACTGCGACCAGCCCGAGCAGTCGGAGCAGCGCGGAAGGAGCCGGGGCGCTGCTGCCCTTGTTGCTGGTACCTTGGGTGGGCCCCGCAGACCCCCTGTTCGTCGACCCCATCAGCGGTTTGACGGTGTTTCAGCCCGACGAGTGGGGGCCTTGGTTGGCAGCGACGGCGATGGTATTGGCGCTCGTCCCCGCGCGCGTCTTTTCCCAAACACCGCTTGTCCAGGGCATCACGGGCCTGCTCCCTATTCCCATCCTCTTCGCCTTCGCGTGGGGCCACCTCGATGTGGCCGAGCCCGCATGGTTCGCGGTGGGTTTCGGCATCGCCGCAGTGCCGCTGGTGGGCCTGCTGGGCGCGCCGTCCACCGACACCATCGACAGCCATCGGTGGGCGCCGATTGTATCGGGCGGCCTGACGATGGCGGTAGCACTCGTAGATACCCGCCCCGCCCCCGACATCTGGGTGGCGCTGAGTCTCGCGACCATCCTTCCTGGCGTCGTTCTCGCCGTGGTTCGGCGCCGGCCAGCCTTGCTGTTGCCCGCCTTGGTTTCGTCCACGCTCCCTTTGTTCGTGGCGACATCCTATTTGTCCACCTTGGGCGCAGCGGCGGTCGCCGGCCCGGCGGCCTTGGCCTTCGGACTCTATACAACGCTTCCCCTGCTGCTTTCGGGCCGCGAAGCGAAAACCACCGTCACAGCGGCGTTGGCCGGACCCGCGCTGTTCTGGCCCTTATACCGCGCATGGCAAGAAACCCCTGGCACCGACGTGGTCGGCATCTTGCCCGTGCTGATGGGTTCTGTGGCCCTCGTGGGCGCGCTCACCCTCTTGCGGCAATTCCGCGCCAACCGTGACTCCGGGCCTCTCGCGCTCTTTGTTGGGGTGGCGCTCTTGGGCGTGACCGCCGCGATTCCGCTCCAGCTGCGCGACCAATGGGTCACGGTGGCGTGGGCATTGGAGGCGGCAGCCGTTGCGCTCACCAGCCGTCGCCTCAACCACCCCTTGCTGCGGTGGACCGCGGTTTTGTTGACCCTCGCGGTCACCATTCGCTTGACCGTGAATCCGTGGGCGCTCGAATACGCCGACGCCGGTGGCCTCGTGGTGCTCAACTGGACACTCTACACCTGGGGCCTGCCCGCAGTGAGCGTGCTGGTCGCCAATCACGCCTTGCGTCCCCTCACCCCCGACGGTCCCGCGCGGGTGCCCGACGCCATTCGCTTGGTGCTGCTGTTGTGCGCGGTCGCGATTGGCTTCGCCCTCGTCAATGTGGAAGTGTCTCACGCATTCCAAGACAGCGGCCCCATCGAGTTGGGCGGCCAGGGCATCTGGCAAGGAATGGTGCGCTCCCTCGCATGGGCCGCGTACGGCATCAGCATTCTCGCGGTCGGGACATGGCGCGACCAGCGCGTCATCCGCATGGTGGGGTTTGTTGTCGTGCTGGCCGCCGCCGCCAAGGTGTTCTTGTTTGACTTGTGGTCCCTCAGCGGCTTTGTGCGCGTCGGCAGCATCGCCGGACTGGGCGTTACCTTGCTCGTTGCTGCGTTCGTGTTTGAGCGCCTCGTGTTGCGACGCACCACGAATACTCCAGGAGAACCGTCATGACTTCATTTTGGCTTATCCTGTTGGCATCCCGCGTCGTCTCCGCGTCTCCCGACGAATCGATGCGCACGACGGCGTGGCCCACCCAAGCAACGGTCACGTTGACCGGATGCGGAGCGTGTACCTCCGGCGCTGCGATGATTCGGGTGCCCCCCGCGTTGCGGTCCGTGGGCGACCCCGAAGATGGCAGCGACCTCCTGCTGCTCGACGCCGCGGGCCAACCCGTGCCCTTCGCCGTCGCGCGCGGCGACGCTCCCGCTGACCGCACCAGCTTGCGTGAATGGCGCACCGATACCGAAAATGTGCTCAACATCGACGCTCCCGCACTGAGTATCGACGGACTGGAGTTCGACATCGACGGCACCGCGACCGTCGGCCGCGTGACGGTCAAAGATGCCGCGACGGGAGCGGTCCTCGCCGGGCCCACGCTGATTTGGACCCACGAGGTCGGCGCGCTGCGCACGGTCGACATAACGCCGACCACCCGCGCCCTGCGGGTCGAGTTTGTGTGGCTTGGCCGCGCGCCCCAACGTTTGCCGCGGGTGACCGGCCTTCGCCGTCCCGCACCGTCGCTCTCGCCCGACCGACTGACGGTTCCCGTGGTCGACCAGCGAATTCAAGAGGACGGCTGGGTGTCGTATACCCTTCAAATGGACAACCCACTGCCGGTGCGCGCCCTCGACCTCCGCGCCGCCGAAGGCGCCGTCATCTCCCGCGATGTCAACGTTGCGGCCCTCACCGGCGGCGGCCAGTCCACCACCCACCTCGGAAGCGGCCACATTACCCGCGTGCGCGTCGGAGAAGCCACCCTCGACGCGATGAACGTACAAACCCAAAGTCCGCCCCTCGCCGACCGCTTCGTCGTGCAGGTCGCGAGCTATGGGCAGCCCGTCCTCCCACTTCCGACAGTAGACATCTTGCTCGAAGGGGAGGCCTTGTGGTTCGAACCCACGGGTCCCGGTCCTTATACGCTCTATGGTGGCGCGCCGTCCCAAACGCGGCCCCCGAGCGAGCTTCAGGTCGCACTTTCCGAACTTGTGCGCTTGCCCACTACGGTCGCGACCGTCGGCGAGGCCACGGAGAACCCCGATTGGCGCTCCCCGGTTGACCAATCGGGCCTCGCATTGCCCGGCGTCACCCTGCCGAGCCCAGAGCGCTTTGCGTTCCGTGCGCCCATCACCGGCGAAACCGGCCTCGTGCGGATTCCGGTGCCCAACGAAGTATTGGCGGCGACGCGACCGGAGCTTGGCGACATCCGCATCACAACCGACACCCTCGCGCAAGTTCCATTTCTGCTGCGTCGGACGGCCCTTGACCGCGTATCAACCGTACCTTTTGATGCCATCACCCGAACCGAGGACGGGAAGCTATCGACCCTCGTGGTGCCCCTCCCCGACCCCACCTTGCCCGTCGCGACCCTCACCTTGTCGACCCCGGCGATGGCGTTTCGACGCACGGTGACGGTGCTCAAAGCAACTGGCAACGGCAAAGAGATGATGCCGCGGCGGTCGGTCACATGGAACGGGGCAGACCGCCCCGGAACCCTCGGGATGGCCCTCGACGACACATTCGGGGACAAGCTGGTCATTTTCATCGACAACGGCGACGACCCGCCCCTCCCTATCGACGGCGCGACCGTTTCGACACCTGGCTGGGAGATTGTGACGGTGCTCCCCGAAGGCACCAACTGGCTGTACTTCGGCGACCCTCGCCGGTCCCCCGTCGATTTCGACCTGATGCTATACAGCGACACCCTCGCCGACAGCGCGACCCGCACCGCGACCATCGGACCCATTGAAGCCCAAACGCCGCCTCCGTTGGCGCTGGTAGACCGCGCGTCGCTGCTGGGTGGCGTGGTGGTCCTTGTTGTGGGCCTCGCGGCGCTGACGATTCGTCTCCTGCGGGCCGTGCCCCCGCCGGAGTCTTCAGAACCTTCAATACCTTCTGAACCTACCGAACCGGGAGACGGAGTCGCCCATGCCTGAGTCGCGGCCCGTGTCCGGCTTGGAGGTGAAGTGGCTGGCAGCCCATTCTATCGGCCCGCACTTCGCCATCGACTTTGTCGTGTGCCTCGATGGCGCGCTGCCGATTTCCACGTGGAACAACGCCTGGAATATCGTAGTAGCGGCCCATCCCGGCCTGCAAGTGCGGATTCGCGGGCACCTGGGCCGCCGCCGGTGGGTCAGCGACGGGTCTCCCCCCCCTGTGCGCGCCGTTGACCACCCCGGTTGGGACGCGCGCGTCGCATTGCCCGCGGATGCAGGCGGCGTGCGCCTCGACGCGGAAAACGGGCCCGTCGCATGTTTGCTCGTCGTGCCGGGCGCCACGCCGGGAACGCAAACGATTGTGGTGCGGGCGTTGCATGCGATTACCGATGGACGGGGCGGAATCGCCGTTCTCGACGACCTGTTTCGCGCGCTCCGCGGCGAGCCTCTGGGCGGTCCTTATTTCGTCGACATGACCGATGCGGACGTGTCCCGCAGCGCCGGGGGCAAGGCCAGCCCGCGCCAAATGCCCACCTTCGCCCCCCTCGCGCGGGGGCCCGCCGCACACCACGACGGGCGCTGGGTGCGGGTGACGCTCCAACGGCCCCCACGCCGGGTCTACGCGGAAGTCGTCTGGGCGCTGGCCCGCTGGTGTGGGCAAACGCCGCTGCGGGTGTCGTTGCCCGTCGACCTGCGCCGCCACGCGCCGCACTTACCCGCCACCGTCGCGAACCTGTCCGGCATCGTCTTGTTGGACCTCGACGGCGCAAGCCGCGCGCCTGACCCTCCGGCCGCCATTCACGCGGCGCTCCACGATGCGGTGGGAGCCGGTGCCCACCACGGCCCTGTCCTCGAAGCCGACCCGATGCGGAATTGGCCTTTGGGCATCACCTCGAAGATGGGCGGCATTCTGTCCGCCCGCGACCAGCGCCATAGAAGTGTGCCAACATCGGCCACGTTGAGCAATCTGGGACGTATTGATGTGTCCCAGTGGCGGCTCGGCTCCGTGTCGACGACCGCGACGTTTATTGGACCTCCCGCGAGCCCCGGCTTGCCCCTCCTGGCCGTGATGGTGGGCCACCACAACGTAATCGAAGTCGCGGGCGCTGTGCCCCCGTCGTGGGGCGCGGCGGACGGTTGGGCCCAGGCGCTCGTCGCGACCTTCGGCGCCGCGTAGCCGCGACCGCGTGTTGCCCCACCTTCGCACAGGACAGAATGAATCCCATTCAGGACATGTCTTCGGGAGCCGCCACAGGCTTGCGCTGGCGCCGACGACGCAGCAGGTCCCACGCATCTCGAAGGCGCAGGCAGTCGGCGGGGGCGAGGCCCAAAGGCGCCAGCACGCGGGCGTCTTGGGCCGCGAGGACGGCTTGGCTCGGGAGCCGCGCACGCATTTGCTGGTCGAGCGCGGCGAGGTCGACGGGGGCATCGGGCGCGAGCGGCACCCACAGTCGCCGAATCTCCGACGGCACAAGCTCCAACACCCCACCGCCATAATGGCGCCCCTCCAGCTCGGCGCTGAGGACGGTGAGCGCGTTGACAAATGAGGCCACCAGCCGCTTCGCACCCACGCCCGTGGGCGTGATGCGGTACGCGGTATCGGTGGTGTAGGCCATCTGGGCATTCCAGACGAGCCGGGGGTGGTCGTGGCTACGCTTCAACATCGCGACGGGGCTGGCCACCACGGATGGGACGTGGGTCCAGGGCGTGCGAATGCGGCACTTGTAGCGTTGGTGCAAGCCTTGGGCCTCGCCATCGCGCACATACGCCTGCGCGCCGGCCGTGAGCGCGTCAAACGGTGTGGCGCCAAAATCCAAGAACTGGGTGGGCAGACCGGCTGCTACATTTGCATTATGTGCATCGTTGTCGTATATTACACCTGGGACATGCTCGCTGCGACCAAACATCGGCCGCGCATACGGTGCGAGGTCGTGGGCGACGACCGTTTCTTCTGGCACGAGAAAGAACGGGTTGGCGCCGGTCACAATGCCGACGGTCACGGTGGCCACATCGGCAAACCGCGCAACGTGCGGGTGGGCATCGAGCGCGCGGAGGAGCGCGCGGTCGCTTGCGGACAGCAGCGGCAGCATCCACTTTCCGGCCAGCTCGTCGCCTTCAACGAACGACGCCTGGGCCCACAGCGTCTCGGCGGACGCGGCCAAGAAGTCGCGGCCCGAAACCGCCTGCAGCGCGACCGCCCCGCGTGCCGTGGGTCCGGTCGCCTTCTCCACCATGAGCAAAACGACGCCCTGGAGCGCATCATCAAACCAAAGCTCTTCGGGGTCGACCACGAGGACGCGGTCCGCAACGCGCCGTAGGTAGTCGCGCAAGGACTGCGCGTGAAGCACCACCAAAAGCTCCGCGGGCACCACCATCGCCAAGCGCCCGCCCGGTTGCAGCAAGGCGAGGGCGGCAACCACCACGGACACCCACGCGTTGGTGTGCCGGGTAAAGGGCAGCCCTTGGCGTCGAAAGACCGCTTCGGCACGCTGTTGCGCCGAAGCGTCGAGGTATTGGTAGCGAATAAACGGCGGGTTCCCCACCACGGCACCAAACGGCGTGCCTTCTTGGTCGAGGGACCAACCCAGAAAATCGCCGGAGAGCACCGTGGCCCGCACCGGCAACGCCTGCGCCGCTTGCGAGGCAGCGGCGGCTTCCTGGGGGTCAAGCTCGACGCCGACGACCTCTGCGTCTCCGCCGGCCGTGGCCAATGCCCGAAGAAAGACGCCGTCGCCGCAGCTCGGTTCGAGAATTCGCTGGGGGCGCGCCCCGCACACCCACCGGCTGAGAAACAGCGCGATGTCGGGGGGCGTGTAGTAGCCACCGCGCAGCTTTCGGGGGCTCTCTCGGTCGATGAAGTTCACGATGGCGGACCCAGCAGGAGGTTCGGCCGACCGTGCGCCGCGCCGGCTGCGCGAAGCCCCGACCCTCGCACGTCGAATTCCCGCGGGCGAGACCTTGGGCTCGCCCGCTGCCCCAAAGACCCCACGGGGCTTTGGGGCCCGCCGGAGACGTTCGGCTCCGGCGGCCTCCCATAACCCAAAACCTCTTCTGCGATGCCGATGAATCCCCGAACCGCGAAGAATGAATCAGTATTCAGCGTCGATTTGCAGCGCGATGGGCTCTGCGGCCGAACGGGTGCAGATGCCGCCCCACGCGATATCGCCGTGGTCGAGGGCCTGGATGTAGTTGTCGGCGAAGAAGGTGACATCGGCGCTGCCGGTGCCGAACGCTTGTACGGTCCACGAACGGGTGACTTGTACGGTGCTGTCGAAGGTGAGAACGCCGCTCCAGTCGGTCGCGTCGTCGCCGGAGAGGTTGGCGAACATCAGGTTGAGGCAGTGCTCGGTGCTGGTGGAGCCGCCATCGGAGTAGCGCAGGGCCCAGCCGGCGCTGCGGTCGAACAGCTCGCCCGCGAGGCTTGGGTCGGTGGAGCTAGACGAACCGGAGCTGGACTCGTCGCCATAGACGACGAATCCGATGGGCGCGGTGAAGGGGTCGAGACAGACGGTGCCGGTGACGGTGCCGCGGTCATCGATGCCGCCGGTGTCCCACGATTCGGGCATGACCCACAGCACGTTGGTGTCAAAGGTGAAGCTCGCGAGGCCCCATCCATCGGTGACGCTGGCTGTGCGGCCCAAATAAATCTGCGCCCACCAATCGGAAACATCGCTGCCCGTGAGGTTCACGAGGCTGTATTCCATGCAGGTGCCGCCCTTCGAATCGAAGGTTTCTTCCCACGACAAGCCCCAGCCCCCAGCCGACATTCCGCCGGAGCTTCCATCGCCCGTGCCGCTCGACGAGCCGCCAGACGACGAGCCACCAGACGACGAGCCGCCAGACGACGAGCCACCAGACGACGAGCCGCTGGACGAAGAACCGCCCGAGGAGGAGCTGCTCGACGAACCACTGGACGAGGAGCTGCTTGTGGACGCCGGAGTGGTAATCGCGGTGATGCTCGTGGGGCGACCGAAGGCTTCAGAACAATAATAAAACGACGTTACTTCGCCACTGTCAAGTGCAGATTCCATAGGCTTGACGGCCATTGTAGATGGCGACAGCAAGCTAATACTCACGCCTTCATTGGACGAATCCGTGATGGTATCCACCTCGGTATCGAGCGCAACCTGCAAAGACCAGCTCTTTAGGCCGCCCGAAGATGGCGCGAGTTCTGCTTCGACGCAGCCGCCCCCTTCCCAGGTGGCCGAAGTGCGCCACGCGAAATCCAAACCGTTGCTCGAAAGATAGCTCCAGGAGCCCTTCAAGCCATCCGCTTGACCTTCCGCAACATCTTCGGCGGCAGGAAATACACAACCGACCGCAAGCAACAACCAGAGGGGGTGGGTGGACCGAATCATCGAAACCTCTCGGAGACGGGCGTATTGTAGCGGAAATGGGTGGATTTGCGTGTTTGTATAGCGAATTGGTCGGTCATCGTATGTCTACACCGCACACAATGCACGTCCGCAACCGGACATTTTCGCTCATGCTTCGTCAGTCAACAGAGCGTTTTCGGTCGATGGGGCGCTCGAAGACGCTCGGTGCGAACGGGTGGCCCCCGCGCGTCGGGCCATGGCCCGCACGGCCTCGATGACACGGCGCGCGTCGCGGACGGCCTGAAGCTCGTCTGCATCGGCGGGGGCGGACGGGTCGATTTCGCGGGCGCTGCGCTCGGACAAGCCGACCCGTGCGAGGCCGTGGACGCGCTCCCGCAGACCGACGTTGACGACGCGCCGCTCGGCGAGGATCGCGCCGGGGCCGCCATCGAGCAGACAGTGCGCCACGGAGTCGGACAGAATCACGGCGGCTTCATCGAGACGGTCGGCGTGGGCAGCAATGCGGGCCGCGAACCGCTGGATTTCTTCGGTTTGCGCCGTGCGCCACTCGCCGGCGACCTCGATGGCATCGCCGACCCAGCGTGCGTGGGGGTCTTCGGCGGGGTTGAGGCGCCGGAACATTCGGGCGCTGTCTTCAGCGCGGCGTGCGAGGTCGCGAAACGACTCCGCGAGCTCGCGCAACGCGATCGCTTGCTCCTCGGCGACTTCGGCGTTCATGTCGTCGTCGATGTGTTCGACGGCAGGGGGGGCTGGCACCCTTCGCCGCAATGCCGCGAGGCGCAGGCGGCCTTCGTCGTCAAAGCGGCGCAACCAGATGTCGGCGAGGCGGTCGCGCAGCTCGTCCACCAAAGGCACCGCCTCTTCTGGGTCGACGAGGAAGCGGCGCACGCGGCCCAAGGCTTGCCCGGCCGAGATGAGGTCTTCTTCGAGCTCGCGCAACGACTGTACGCGGTCTTTCAGAAGCGCGACCTCATCGACCTCTACGGGGACGACCTCTACCTGCGCTACGGCGCGTCGGCCAAGTGCCCACCAGACGCCCGCCGAGAGGACGCCGAGCAACACCACTACGAACAAACCAATCCACAAGCCGGTCACGCGGACACCCGAAGCAGACGAAAGGAGCGTACCGGGTAGCCGAGCGCGGCATTTCCTACCACCCGACCTCGCCCGGTTCTGCACAAACCCACACTTCTGCGCCGTTGTCCAATGCAAACGCCGGCGGTCCCCACGTTTCACGCAGTTGCGAGAGCACGGCGCCCTGCCGCTGGGGCGGCAACCGATCCCGATGCACGACCACCCAACCGACCCCCGCATCGCGCAACCGCGCCCGGTCTTGGCCTAGGTCGGCGGCGTGCGGCAGTGGTCCGCCCGCGAGCCAATCGGCCAAGACGGAAACCTGGCGCCACGTTTCGGTGTTTGCGGGGGTAAGACGCGGCGAGGTCATATGCGTGGGAATCGGCCGTTGATGCACCATTTGCGCGAGTTGGTCTGGCAGCGCGTCGTTTCCCGGCGGCAATAGCGGAAGGTCCAAGACCGCTCCGGCGACAGGCGATGTCCGAATCGTCAACAAGCCCGCATCTGTGGGCAGCCCCCACCGATGGAGGGTGAACCACGGCGCCCGCGCGGTGGAGGCCACGCACGCCACAAGGAGCACCAGCGCAGCGCTTCGCCGCCAACGAATCGTGTCCAGCCAGCGCCCCGCGGCCACCGGCGCCACCAACGAAAACACGACCAGCACCCGCCGCGGCACATGAAACCAGCCAAAGAACGGAAGCGTCTGCAAGGCCCCCCACGGCCCCTGGCGCAGCCCGAGGTCGCCAGGTGCCCAAAGTCCTGGGTCGGGGCCCAGCGCGAGCACCAGGGCCACTACAAGCCCGGCAAACAGCACTCCCAATGCCCGGCGCCCGAGCTTCGTGGTCCACGGGAGGGTGACGAGGGTGGCGAGCACCCACACCGACGGTCCAATCGCATCGGTAGTGAGCCAGGCGAGCAGGCCGACGGAGTTCGCGCGCGCGTCAAGCAGCGTATGCACGCCTTCGTCGGCGCTTCGTACCGACGCGGCGCGTAGTGCAAATATTGTCACAAATGGTGCAGTGAGCGCCAACGTAAGCAACATCGCGGCGCCCCAACGCTTCAGGGCGCCCTCCGGGGGAGCCCCCAAGGCGACCACGACAAACACCATGCTCACGGCCAAAATCATCGCCAGTTCGTAGGACGTAAAGACAACCAGCGCGCCTGCAACACCCGTGGCTGCCACCCAAGCCCACGAGCCTCCGCGCCAAATCGTAAGCGCCCCGGCGACGGCAAGCGCGACAAAGCCGATGCCCGCTTGTTCGGTGCGACCTCCCAGCAAATGAAACGCGAGGTAGCCATCGCATTGCAGCAAAAGCCCCACGATGACCGCCGCCTGCGACGACATCCGGCTGGCGTGGCCCAGCGCGAGGCCGCCCAATCCCGCAACCGCCAACCAGAGGGCCACCACGACGTTCCAGGCGTACAGTGGCGGCACCCCCAGCCGCACGAGGATTCCCCCGATGGCGATGTCGAGCCAGCCGCCCACGATGGGCAAGAGGTCGACACCATACGGAAACGCGACGAGCGTGGACCGCGAGGGGTCGCCGAGGCTGGCGTTCCACATCGTCCAGACGTGGCCCACGAGGTCGATTTCGGGGTAGCCCGCGACCTGTCCACGGGCGTGTGCCACGGACAAAATGGGCGCCACCAGCAGCACCCACCACCATCGGTACGGAAGTTTGAACATCGACCCCTTCGGTTCGCTCGACGCACATAGCAAACCGCCAAGCAAGCGCGCGGTCTCTTTTTGTGGCCGGTCGCAGGAGATTTGGCAAGTTGGCGACAATGGACAAATCCCTTGGCGACAACCGGTTGTCGAAGTACCGTGATGCGCGCTTGGAGGCCGAATGACCCGCCCCGTTTTGATTTTGCTCATCGCCACGACGGCATGTGCCGACGCCAAACCCGCCGCAAACAACGCCACGGACACGCGCGGCGGGTCCACCACCGATGATTCGAGCGATGGCGACGGCACCACCAGCGATGATGGCGGTGGCGACGGCGCTTCGGACGGCGGCACCGGAGATGGCGCAGGAGACGGCTCCGGGGGCGATTCGGGAGGCGGTTCGGGGGGCGGCTCCGGGGGCGGTACGGGGGGCGGCGGCGACGACGGCAGCGAAGAGCCTTGCCCGACGGGCCTCATCTGCGTTTCTTCTTTTCCGTATACCGAAGCGAACACCACCTCGGCGGCGAGCTCCGACCGGTTTGACCGCTACGCCTGCGCCGCGTCCACCAGCGAAGCCGGTCCTGAGGTGATTTACCAAGTGGACCTCGCCGAAGATGGCTTCTTGGCCGTTGACCTTCCCGAAGTGGCGTCCGGCGCCGACATCGACGTGCATATTCTCGGCTCCCTCGACCCCGACGACTGCGTTGACCGGGGCCACTGGCGCGCGGGCGCGTATTTGCCAGCGGGGCGCTATTATGTCGTCGCCGATACCTGGGTTTCTTCGAGCGGCGCCGCATACGACGGCGAATACAGCATCTCCCTCGGCCACACGAGCGCCTCGACCATTGCGGGCGCCGACCCCACCTTCGTCGAAACGGCCCTCCAAGCCTTCGACATCGCGTGGGCGGGGGAAGACACCGACTCGTTCGTGTATGTGATGACCGACTGGTCGATGCACTCCTCGCTCGAGCGTCAATGGGTGGTCGACTTGGCGTTCAATGACGTGATGTTTCACCACCACACCACCCATGGCGAGGGCTCCGCCGACGCACGGGATTCTGGGCGTGCCGTGCGCTTTTCCAACACGCCCGACAGCCATATGACCAGCCTCGGTATGATGAAGGCCGGCGAGACATACACCGGCACCTACGGCTACTCCATGCGTCTGGACGGCTTGGAGCCAGGGTACAACGACAACGTGCGCAGCCGCGCAATTGTCGTACATCCATGGGAGTGGGCACGCCCGGAAGTGGTGGACGAATATGGCGTGCTGGCCTTGTCCTGGGGCTGCCCCGCGATTGACGACCGGATTTCTCGCGACATCATCGACGCCACCGACGACGGCTCGCTCTTTTTCTTCTATTACCTCGATGGCGACTGGTCGCGCTCGTCATCGTACCTGCCCTAACCCGCGCGTCGTGACCGACCCCATGGCCGGTCACGAGGAACGGCTCACCGGCGACTGCCCGACACGGTCTCGATGACCACGAACTCGACACGCCGGTTTTGGGCGCGGCCTGCTTCGGTTTCGTTGGAGTCAATCGGGCGGGTTTCGCCATAGCCGTGGAAGGACAGGCGGTCGGGCGAAACGCCTTGGGTGATAAGGTAAGAGCGCACGGACTTCGCGCGCTCTTTGGACAAGCGCGCGTTGATGACGGGCCCGCCGATATTGTCGGTGTGGCCGCCGATTTCGACCATTCGAATATCGGGGTTCGAGTTGAGCGCGCGCGCAACATCGCGGAGGACCGAATACGAATCCGAAGTGATGGTGGCTTTACCTGTCTCGAAGTTGACCCGCTCCGTGATTTCGATGCGTCCACCGGAATAATACGCACGCGTCGGGCATCCATTCGAGCGCACGGGGTCGATTTTCGGGCTGATGGGCTCCGTGGGGCACAAATCGCGGAAGTCCGGCACACGGTCGTGGTCGTAGTCGGGGCAACCAGCCGCCTCGGGGCTACCTGGCCGGGACACGCACTCGTCTTTGGGGTCGGGGACGGTGTCGCCATCTTGGTCAGGACAGCCTTCCGCCGCCATGATGCCGGCTTCGTCCGGGCACAAGTCGACGGTATCGTAGATGCCATCAAAGTCGTTGTCGATGTCCGGACAGCCGTCGCGGTCTTCGTGGCCATCGCGGTCTTCGGCTTCGGCAGGGCAACGGTCGATAACGTCTGCCACACCGTCATTGTCGTCGTCTGGCTCTGGGCAACCATCGACATCCAGGTGACCGTCCATGTCTTCGGGGGTAGACGGGCAATCGTCCGCCAAGCCGAAGATGCCGTCATTGTCGGGGTCGCCCACCAGACCTGCCCGCTTGAGGGACAGGCCCATCGTCACACGGTACATCGGCGAGCCTGCATCGCCAAAGAACCCTGTGGTGAAGCCCATTGTGAACGAAGCGGGACGCTCTTGTCCCAACACGCCATAAAACGTCGCCTCGACGGGATTGCGCGTGGTCACAGCGTCATCCCGCCGTGGACCGGCTGCGCGCGAGTTGAGCACTTCAAGGCCGCCGACGAAATAACGGCCCATTTGGGCGTTTCCGCCGATGCCAAGTGTCATCTCAGACGTGCCCGTGCTGTCGCTGCGAATGGTCGCGTTGCCACGCCAGCCGAGGCCACCATCGCCAGAGCCGATGATAAACGCGCCGCCCATCTGGAAGTTGTCTGACGAGGACGCTTCCATCGTGGGAATGTCGGCGAAGGGCACGATGCCGATGCCAAAGCCAGCGGTTCCGGGAAACACAATTGGGATGGTGGCGCTAATCTGCGCATCCCCCAAGCCGTTTGTGGTCAGCCCGTCGTTGCCGGTAATGGCGGTCATATAAGGGAGGTCGGCTTCAAAGCGAAGCCAGTCGGCTATCGCAAAACCGCCGCCCATGTGCAAAGCGGACTGGCGACGGTCGCCCACCGGCGCGGCGAAGTACTCGCCGGTCGTGAAGTTGGCGCCGAGGAAGCCGGCTCCGCGACCACCGGTGGCGGGGTGGACCAACTGGAACGCACCTGCTCCGTCGTTGGCCGACGGCGAGACGCGGAAGTCGGTGGAGGTTCCTCCTACGGCGAATGCCGAGGAGGGCACCAAGAGCGCCGCTCCGAGCAGGAGCAAACGAGAGATGCTGCGCGGGCTCATCGTGCGCGCTCCTTCTTCCAGTCGGTGCCGCAGTTTGCTGGTTCCAGCAAAGGCGGACCATGGACCAATGACGCAAATGCCGTGCTGGGGGCCGGAAGCGAAGTTTCGGGACGACCGTAGCGAATCTGGAGCAATGCGGCCGTTTGCCCCCAAACCGCGGCCGAACCGGTGTGGGTGGCGTGACCGACCAATGCCCAATCGGTTGCGAGATTGTAGGCAATGGACCCCTTCAACTCGTAGGCCAAGTAGGTGCCGGGGAAGAGGTAGAGGGTTTCTTGCCCCACCACCTGCTGCGGTCCCAAACCGACCACGCCGCATGCCGTGAAGCGGGAGTCCGGTGCGGTGCCAAACAGGCCTTCGGCGCGCAACATGCCTTGGTAGAAGGCATCGGGCGTGAACATGGCCCCGTTGCCTGTCGAGAATCCATCTACCTGTCGGTCGTGGTCGAGCACCATGGCCTCGAAACCAAGCCAAAGCTCACGGTCGACCTCTTTTCGCAGCGGCGTGCGGAACCAACCAAGTGCTTGCTCCCACGCCACGACCCCGCCTTGTCCGGCGTCGAAGCCGATTCCGGAAGACTGGCCCCACCGAATCAACGCGCCAAACTCGGTGCCCACCTTGAACCGGGTCGAAAACCGACCACCGACCCAACTGTCGTGGACACGCGCATAGACCTGGCCCGATTGGGGGTCGACACCGCCCACCCAGGAGGTGAACGAGTCGGTGACGGGTGCGCGCCCGGTCTCCAACTCCGCGAAGGACTGCTCGCCGATATTGGCCTGCACGACGCCCGCCCACGTGAGGTACGGCGCTGCGAGAATATCGGCGCTGACAGGGCTTGTGCCCAAACGCACACTGCCACCAAAGCCAGAGGCGGTGCCGACAGACATTCCCGCACTGGCGGTCATGCCCCCCACTTCCGTGACGCCATCGGTCAAGCGCAAGGGGATGACTTCGCCATCCAGCCGGATGACGCCGGTGGGCGAAAACTCGAAGCCGATGGGCGCATATTGGGCGGACAAGAAGGTAGAGCCCGCGTCGCCCTGCCGATTGGCGAAACCACCGCTCGCGACGGCGCTAAAGCGGTAAGGGTCCTTGAGCTGCTCTTCGACGTCAGTGACACTCGACGCCGGGAAGGTCGCGGGCACATCCGCGGGATGGGGCGGGCCGCTGTCGACCGGGATTTCGCGGCTGGACGGCAGCTCCTCCACCGGCAAGGGCGCGGGCGGAGGGACCGGCGAACGCGCGCCCGTGGTTTTTGCGGCGACCCGCACTTCGTCGAGCGTCCGCCGCGCGGCCATCGGACGGCCACGGGTGGCCCGCATCCGCGACAACGCGATGCCGACCTCCAAGTCGTACCATGTCTCCCAATGCTCTTCGAGCACATTCTCGGCGCGCGCGAGGTCGCCCCGCGCCGCCAAGGCTTGGGACAATCCGAGGACCGCTCCGGTATCGGCGGGATTGAGCGCGCGCGCCGTTTCGTAGGCTGAAAGCGCCCGGTCGGGACGACCGGTTTCGCTCCACGCAGCCCCCACCATGACCCAATGGCGCGCCTCACCGCTCCCATAGGAGCGGGTGGCAGTTTCGATACGGGCGTGGGCATCGGCTTCTTGCCCCATGCCATAAAGTTCCCGTGCGCCATCGAGCTCGACGGCGAGCTCCAATGCTTCGATTTCGTCGGCGAGCCAGTCTTCTTCGGTGACAGCGTGGGCTGCCTTGAAGCGCGGGAGCGCGTCGGCCGCCCGGTTCATCGAGAGCGCGCTGGCCTCCAAGGCAGCGAGCGCGCCGGGGTGGCGGGGGTCTTCGTCGAGCACCGCGGACGCCAAGGCCATCGCCGCCTCGGGGTCGCCCTCTTCGAGCATCAGCGCTGCCATTGCAACCCGAAGCTCCGGATTGGTGGGCCACACCTCCAGCTGGTCTTCGAGCATTCGTCTTGAAAGCTCGGGGTTGCCGGATACGGCCGCCGCCGCCGCTTCATGGATGACCCGTTCACGGGCGACGCGCTCGGCCACTGCGATGTTGTCGGGGTGTGGAGAGCGGGCCGACAACGCACCCGCGCGGCGCTGGGCTTCGTCGTATTGCCCGCGTGCAGCCAACGCCGCAATCATGCCGCGTTCGGCTTCCGAGAATCCCGCATCGAGGGACAAGGCTTCTTCGTAGTACGCCTGCGCGGCGCCATACTGCCATCGGGACATATAGAGGCCGGCGAGACCGGTATACAACGTGGGGTCTTGCTGCTCGGCAAGCGCACCACGATAGAAGTCGTAAGCGCCCCGCACATCGCCGTCCGCAGCAATCGCATCGGCCTCGGAACGGCGCAGCGCCATCGCCGTGCGGTCGTAAGCTGCGCGAATGGCGGACTCCGTGGGGACATCCATATGGTCCAACAACCACCGCGCGCGGTCGGGTTGCTGGAGCGCGATGCGGGAGTTGATTTCGCCGAGCGTGAGCCAAGGGTCGTCGGGGTTGATGTCGCGGGCTTGGCCATACGTCTCGGCCGCTGCCTCGTGGTTGCCCATGGCCGACAAGGCGTCTGCCATGCCGTGCAGCAGCGTGATTTCGCCGGGATACACCACCAACAGCTGTCGGTACCGGGTCATGGCCTCTTCGTACCGACCCGCCGCAGCCGCCCGCCGTGCATCTTCGCTCACTTCGAGCATCTCCAGCTCACGTTCGAGGCGACGCGCCATCGCATCCGTGAAGCCAGAAGCCGAGAGAATCGCGCGCGCCTCTTCGTGGCGCCCTTCGGCCCGCAACAGGCCGATGAGGGCCATCAATGCCGGGCGATTGCCATGAGAGCTGGTCCATGCTTCGCGAAAGGCCGCCTCCGCCGCATCGAGCTGACCGCCATCCCACAACACACCGCCCAAGCCCACGAGGTATTGGGAGGTCTGGGGGTCGAGGGCATGGGCGAGCCGGTACCGCTCGACCGCTTCGCGCAACCGACCCGCCTTCTTGGCCTCTTCGGCGGCGATGGAATTATAGCGGGCGTCTTCAATCAACAGACTGCGCCAGCGCTCTGCCATCTCTGCCTGCTGAAGCCCGAGCTGCACCGCATGGGCAGCCTTTGCCGAATCGCCTGCAGACCAAGCCGCCCAGGTGTACAGCGACAACCACTCAGGCTCACCAGCCCGAACGTCGATGTAGGGCTCCAAAACCTGTCGCGCTTCGTCGCCGCGTTCGTTCACAATCAGGTGGTGGGCCCATGCCCGAATGACGACCGGATGGGTGCCATCGAGCGCGCGCGCACGCTCCAGAGCATCTCCTACCGCGGGGTCGTGGGAATCGAGCTTTACGCTCGTCGCGAGCTCGACGGCATTGATGGTGCGGGTCAGGGGGTCGCGGGTGTCCACCACAAGCTGCTTGGCTTCTGCTGCGCGGCTGACAGCCAACAGCGCATGAATCAAGCCTTCGCGATAGGTGGGGTCGCGCGGGTCGTTTTCGAGGGCCTTCTCCCACAAACGCGCGGTCTCGTTTCGACGACCTTGGGCCTCTTCGATGCGCGCTTGGGTCGCGTACAATGAGGCCAGTTCGAGGCGTGTCTTTGACGTGTCAAGACGGGCCAGCTCCAGACTCGTGATGGCCGCTTCGGGATAGTCCATCTGCACGAGCGCAAGGGAACACGGAACCGGCGCGCGCGTCGACTTACACGAGGCTGGCACGAGTTCCGGCCCCGTACGCATCGCTTCGTCATAGCGACCCAGCGCGATGAGCGCCGCAATCTCGCCATGCCACACACGGCTCGTCGACTTGCCCTGTCGCAGCACCTTGAGCGAAATCTCCGGCTTGCCTTCCCGGAGATGCCCTTCCGCGAGCGCAAAACGCACGGCTTCGTCCAGCGGATTGCTGTCGAGCATATACTGCAAGTCTCGGATGGCCGCTGGCCGACTCGACGAGTGGCGAATCGCCGCACGGTGCGCCTTGACTTCCATCGTGTGGATGTCGGTGCTGCGCCCACCGCGCAACACGGCCGCGTATGCGTCGAGCCACGCTGGATGGGGCTCGTGGGTGAGCAAAAAGCGGTCCAGACGTGCGAGCGCCTCACGCTGCGTAACCGCATCGCGAGAGGCAGCGATGAGCACCGCCACAGCTTCGTCGGCGCGCGCATCGTCCGCCATCAGCACGTCAGAGAGCGCAAGAATACCCCATGGATCCCGTGCGTCGGGAACCGGAAGGGTGGGGGCAGGAGCGGGGGGTGGCGGCGTCCCTGCAGGGGACTGGGCCCATGCAGCGGACAACGCAAGGACCACGAGCATCCCGGTCGGAGTCATGGGGTCATCTCCGGGGGTACGGCCAGGCCATTCCAAAGAGCCAAGCCGAACCAGATCCAGTTCTGGGCATAATAGTCATTGGCATCGCCCCAACCATCCTGCCCTGCAGATGGCGCGATCTCCGTTTCATACAAACGCATCGCTGCGTCTTGGTCTTCCGCGGCCCAGGCGGGCAGCAGTGCTCCCACGAGTGCCGGATGTCCGTAGTCGACTGCAGGCGCACCGTCAGCCGACGCGACGGCTGGCAACCAACCGTGTTCGGCATAGCGGTCCCGCCATCGCAGATAGGGTGTCAACATGGCTCGCGCACGCGCGTCTTGGACCCACGCCACCTCTGCCGCGAACGTCCACGCCAAGCGGAGCGCTTCAAAGCCATGAAGCGCGTGGCTTGGCTCCGGCGACGCCACAACGGCGCCGGTAGAGGGGTCGAGGTACAGCCAGTCGGAGAGGAGCTGCTGTTCACCGCCTGCTTCGGCCAGAATGGCGTAGCCATCGTTGAGCAGGGTGTTCCAATCATGGGATGGGTCCACCTGCGCCAGCGTACGAAAGACAAACGGCAAAAAGTAGCTGGGATTGACACGAACGGGACGGGTAGAAGCGGCCCAAGGACCAGGCAAAAGGACCGTACGCTCGCCAATACGGGCGACCTCCTCCTTCCAGATTCGGTCTGCCAAACGCAACGCGGCTGTGCGGTAGTCTGGTTGTTGAAACGACTCGGCGGCCATCAACAACGCCCACACCATCCACAAGTCAGCGTCGCTTGCCGGCTGGCGATCGAGCACGCCACTGCAAAAAAGGCCCGTGCGCCCATACTTCCAGGCCGGCAGACGGGAAGCGTCACCATCTTGCAGATGACGCAATGTCCACCGGTACACCCGCGAAAACGCCTCGGCATCCCCAATCCACACCGCGCGCATCAATGCGTAGGCCTGTCCCTCGGAGGTGGTAATCCCGCCTCCTTTGTGGTCTACGACACGCCCACGGGCACGCACACTCGTCCGAAGGTACGCCTCCCACTGCGTTTGCAGCAAGGCGACCTCTGGCGCCGCGTGTCCCACCTGGAAGACCAGGGAGAGGCCGGTGAAACCCGCAACCACCATTAGGCCTGACCTCCGCGACGACCGGCCCAGGCGCGAATGAGCATTGCAAGCAAAATGGCCGCGACCACAACACCTGCAACGAGCGCGGCCCACGAGCCCTGAAGCACCCGCCGCATCGTGCTTGCGACCGACCGGGTCCCGACCTCGTGCTTTTCTGCGACGTCCAAAGACCGAACATCGCGACCACTGCCCACAACTACCAGGTTGCCCGCCATCCCCGACACCACGGCAGGGTCGGTAAGACGCGAAACCACCTGCAACATCTGCTGCGACGAATCGGCCTTGATGATGGTAGCGGTGCGGCCAATGCCCTTGGTGTCGATGAGCGCCTGCTCGACGGTGCCATAGGGCGTGCCGACACGCGCCGCCAACACGCGGTCGTTGGCGTCGTTGAGCAGAACATCGGCGTCGTCACCCTTTTGGCTTAGCGAGCCCGCCTCGCGAAGCGCGCTATACGTGCGGTTCTTGCCATCACCAACGAGCACCACGAGGTCGCGGCCGTCGGGGTCTTCGAGCGCGGATGTGCCACGCGTCACCGCGAAATCAGGGCGCTCGATGGTCACGAGGGTGCCCATATGGCCGAGCAGCTGGAGCACGGCGCTCGCGTCCCAAGCGCCTGCATCATCGGGTGTGACCACCAGCAGGCCGCCGCGGTCGTCCATGGCGGAGTTCATGGGCCACATGTCGTAGCGGAGCTTTCCAAGGTCGGGAAGCTGGGTGTAGCCGTCCCGCGCAATCCGAAGCTCTGTCGAAGAAAAAATCGTTCCCCAGATGTGACGGTCGGTCACATAGACGCAGGGGTCGAAGTTCAGCGGGAACAGGTGGAAGACCACCTCCAGCACGGTGTCAGGCTTGAACAACTCGTAGGGCAGGTCCACCCAAAGCCGCGCCTTCTCATCCCCCTCCGCTTCATTGAGCGCCACACTGCGCAGTGTCACGTCGTCCAGACGAACTTCCATAGTGGACAAGCTGGTGTCGAGGCCCGACGAATAAGCATAATCGATGCCAACTCGGGCCCCGTCAATATGGACCTCGGAATCCCCCTCCATATGAAGCGGAATCCGCACGGGCGGCGCATAAAAGCCCCGGACGGTCTGGTCCTTGACACCGATGGTCGACAGTGGGAACCTTACGCCTTCCGGGGAGGCTCGGTTCGGAACGGGTCGCGGCAAGCGGGTGGAATCTGGTGGCAAAGGGTCGCGAACATCGGTGATGCCCGCCACTTGTCCCGACAACAACTCGTACCGGTCCTGGCTCGACAACGCTTCGGCTGCCTTGATGACGCCTTCTGCGTCGCCACCCGTCACCACGAGGACCGCTTTTCCGGGATTCGATGGATTGGGAACACTCGCGATGGTCCCCACGCCGGGTCGTAGCTTGCTGGTGTCGACAAACCGCGAAACCAGCGGATTCTCCGACGGCGTACCCACGACGAGCGTATGGGATGTCGCGGCGTTGGTATCGCGAACGGGCGGTGCAACCGACAAACCGCGGTAGGTCGCATGGCGGCCCAGCGCAAACCCGACAATCCCCAGCGCGTCCAGCTGCGCATTGCTGGCCTTGTCGATGCCGGCAACCGCCATTTCCATTGGACCGTAGCCACGCCCATCGAAATAAGGGTAGGGAAACTCCACAAGGTCCGTGTTCAACACATCTTCTTGAAATGAAAACCGAATGAAGGAATCAAGCTGCACACGCGTCCAAAGCGCAGGGTCGAAGGGGTCTTCGCACTCATCGTCGACGTGTTGAACGACGCGAAACTGGAGTGTATTGAAGCCGCCATCGTAAAATGCGGTTCGCGACAACCGAATCTTCAAGTAGCCATCGGTGGCGTTTTCCGCAGAAAGACGCACACTTCCAGCACCTGTGTCGTTGACCCACACCGCCAACACACTCCGGCTCTCAACCAAGCTCGCCGAGTGGTTGTACTTGAGGTGTAGCACAGGGTCCTGGTTGAGTTGCCAAGACTTCGGCACACGAAACGAGACCGTTTCGGTGGCCGTGATGCCCTCGAGCATCAAGTCTTGGTCAACCAGGAGGTCTTGGTCAAAGTAGATATCTTGGGTGGTCACCGGCACAGGCGCGTCGGCGAACAACGTTGGGGAATCATTTTCCCCCGCGGCCCAAGCTGGCGTCGCAAAGAGCGCGACAGACAGCCAGATGACTCGACTACGGGTCAACATTGGGAACTCCAACAGCACGAAACGGTTCAGTGGGGGATCTTCAGACGGAGTGCCGCGGAGTCGAGGGCATCGCGTGCTTCTTGCAAGGAAGCTGCCGCTCGACGGTCATCCGATCCGTCGGGGTGGTAAAGAGTACGGGATTCTTCGAGCAAGTCGAGGGCGCGTGCGAGGTCGTCTTCGATTTCGCGGGTCTCCGGGCGAACCAATCGTTCATCCAGCAACCGATAATCACGGTTGATGTCCCAAACGCGTCGTTCCCAACGAATGTCGACAGGGTGTCCCAAGCGTTGGTTCCGCTCCAGCTCGTCCGCCAAAGCGTCGATTCGGTGGTATGCCTGTCCCAACATTCCCTTCCGGGTTTGGTGGGTGACCTTCTCCCAGCGCTGCATCGGGACCGCCGACGAGAACGCGTCGACGACCGGCTTGAAGCCCACGGCCAAAGCGAGGCCCAGCATCAACAACAGAATCGGAAGGACAAGAGGCGAGAACCCACCCAGAGACGGCGTGGTCGTGACAGCGATTGCTTCATGGTGCTCGCCTGCATGCTCATGCCCACACGCTTCGCAGACGAGGGAGCCTTCCAAGCGGTAGACCCCGCAGGAATCACAGACGAGAGCGTTGGCGCCAGGCACCAGCTCGCCCATCTCTTCCTTCGCCGTCTCTCGCCGTGTGAACTTGGCAAGCCACGGCGGATTTCCAAACGCAGCCGCAACAATCGCAACCAACACGGAAACCACCGAGCGCCAGTACCGGTCGAACCGGAAGGTCTCGTGCGTCCAGCCATCGGTGGGCCCAAACATCTGCGCAGAGAGCTGCGCTTCGCCTTCGGTGGTGAACTCGCCGAAGCGTGCACGCACCAAGGTGAGGTCGCGCTGCGCATCGTATCGCACGCTGATGGGCTCAATCGCGAGGGCGCCGGTGCGGGACTGGGGGTTTTGAATCGTGACGGTAGCCGAGACGGGGAAGTCGTGCTCGCCCTTGAACTCCATCGCCAAGCCGCCCATGCTGAGGTCGCCAGAGCGACCGACCAGCGGCGCAAACCAGCCTTCGTCTTCGGGGTCCGATGCGCGCACGGTGACCGTGACATCGCGGTAGATACGGTGAAAACGACGGCGCTGCGGGCGTTCAAGGGCAGCGAGAGTGGCTGCGGTCAACACAATCAAGTTGTAGCCATTCCACAGCGCGGCGACGAGGATGGTGTCGAGGTCGAGGGGATTCTGCTGAATCTTCACCGGCACCATGCCAAACGCGATGACAATCAACCCGAGCCCCACCAACAAGGGCATCGCGTTTCGCCAATCGAAGGTGGCCTTGTCGAGTGTCGAGCCTTTCGCCGTTACATTGAACTTACCACGCCGAGGGGCGATAATTGCAAGACTCGTGACCAAGGCGGTGTACGGAGCAATCGCGGCTTCATACACTTCGGGCCACAAGCTGTGCCGCACATTCCGGTGCATCGACACGGCGCCGAGCGACACCAAAATCAAGTGGGGAATGGCGTAGACCAACACTTCCCGAACGTTGGCATCCAACGGATGGATATCGGTGAGCAGATACACGGCAGGTGTAATCAAAAACACCATTCGGGGCAGGCCAAAGAAGAAGTGCCATGCTGCGTTGAAGTAGTTGACACGCTGGGGAAGCGTCAGACCCGGCTTGAACAGCGGGTTGTCCAGGCGGACAATCTGGGCCATGCCCCGTGCCCATCGCACACGCTGTCCAATATGGACCCCGTACGTTTCGGTCGCGAGACCTGCTGCCAACGGAATGTCGAGATAGAGCGAGTCCCAGCCTTGGGAGTGCATTTGCAAGGCAGTATGGGCGTCTTCCGTAACGGTGTCGTGACAAAGCCCCCCTACTTCTTCGAGGGCCTCTCGCCGAATCACCGCGCAGGAACCGCAAAAGAACGCGGAATTCCAAAAGTCGTTCCCAAGCTGAATACCGTGGTAAAACAGGTGCTGCTCGGGTGGTACAGTCCCCTCAAGATGCAAGTTCCGCATAAAGGGGTCAGGATTATAGAAATGATGGGGTGTTTGAACAAGGGAGAGGTTGGTGTTCTGGAGGAAAAATCCAACCGTCGCCTTCAAGAAACCCCGTACCGGAACGTGGTCGGCATCAAAGAAAGCAATGAGCTCCCCATTGGTGCGGGGCAATGCCGCGTTGACGTTGCCCGCCTTGGCGCCGTAGTTGTCGGGTCGGTCCAGGTAGCCTGCGCCCAGCTCGGCACACATGTCCTGCACCCACGACCGGCGGCCGTCGTCGAGAACCCACACGCGCTTCCGGGGATAATCGACCGAGAGAGCACCCATCACAGTGGGCCGGAGGACTTCTGCGCTTTCGTTGTACGTGGGAATAAAGATATCCACGGACGGCAATTGCGAAGGCGCCAAACCTTCAATCGACACCGGCTTGTTGCGTCGGATGATGGCGGTCTGGAAGTATCCGCTCATCAACGTGACGAACGAGTACATCTCCGCGCCGTACAGCATCAAGCTCAGGGATATATCTGACCAAGAGCCCCAAGCAAGGGTTTCCGTACCCCGAAACAGCATGTACCGCGTAGACGCTGCCAGCGAGAGGACCACGATGGCGAGCCGCATTTTTGGAAACCGCGCCGTGATAACGAGCGCAATCGCCACAATGATAAGGCTCAATACGATATGTGCCCGTGCCGGTAAGGGAAAGACCACAAACACGAGCAAGGGGAACAAACATGCCATGACGAGCAAAGTCAAGGCAACGGGGGAGTCCAGCGTTCGCTCAATGAAACGTTGAAGCCCCGCCGTTTTTGGCGGTCCTGCAGGCGGGCTGCCTTCTGCATTTTGTGGCATAGCACTGGATTCCATCGGACCTGCTCAGAAATTCTGGGTTTGACGGGCGAGCCCAGGAGGCGGGAACAAGGGTGGTCGAATCAGCATTATTGTTCGCGAGCCGGAAAAGCAGGCTTTCCCTACGGAACAATCAGGGTGGGGGGTCTTCACCCCGCCGATGAAAGAACTGTAGCCAACATCGCGGTCGGAAACGATCGCCTCGTGTCCGCTATGTCTGATATTGTCATTGTGGGCAGAGGACGAACCTAGACCACTACCGGCCAGCACCTAAACCGGTAGGGCACGAAACCGCCATATCCGCATGCATTGACATCCAAATTCGCCATCAATTCGCTACCAATTCCCCTTATGTGCGCGAACGATTAGGGCGTGACGCAAAGAGGCGACGAGCCCCTTACTTGTGCGCTAAACGATCCCACGACTCGTACAGACGCGGTAGAATAGAGCCATGATGGATGCCCCTGAATCTGCGCCAAGTCCTGCGATGCCCCTCCCGTTGGGGCGATACCGTCTGCTGCGTGTCGTGGGTCGCGGTGCGATGGGCGAAGTATGGGCCGCGAAGCATGACCTAATCGACCAAGATGTCGCAGTGAAGGTCATTTTGGACGACCCATCCTCTGATGGGCAAGCAGGGCGCGCCTTCGATAACGAAGTCGAGACCGCCGTATTGCTCGACCATCCGAGCGTGGTGTCCGTGCTCGACCACGGCAAAGTCGATCTTCTGGCGCACACCGCCGCCAAGGGGCGTCTCCCGCTCGGTGGTCAGTTCATCGTCATGGAGCTACTCGACGGCCTTTCGATGCACGAGTTCGTCGGCCGCCTCACTTGGCCGGAAGTGCAAGATGTACTGGCACAGCTTCTGGAAGCGCTCGGGCACTGCCATGCCCGCGGCATTATCCATCGAGACCTCAAGCCTGGAAACGTCTTCCTCACGCCGCCCGACCGAGGTCCGCTTCGTGTCGCGTTGATGGATTTCGGCCTCGCGCGCCTCTACGAGCAAGCCCCGACCCACGCAGAGTCCGTCGCGGGCACACCTGCGTATATGTCCCCAGAACAGCTCCAAGGAACGTGGCGCAACCAAGGCCCCGAGACCGACCTCTACTCCGTCGGATGCCTCGGATGGACCCTCATCACCGGCTCACCGCCCTTTGGCCGACGCCGTTCCTACGAAGAGTTTCTCCAGGACCACCTCACGCAAAATCCGCCTCCGCTCGACCCCATGATTGAGGTTCCCGCGGACGTCGAGCGCTATCTGCTGCGGATGCTTGCGAAGTCGCCCATCGACCGTTTCTCCTCCGCCGCCGAAGCCCGCGCCGCACTCCTGGCCTTGCCCACACGGGTCGACGATGCAAACACGCTCGAACCGGTCGCGCCTCCGATTCGGCGCGTGTCCGAAGGCGATGACCACTCGATTGGCGAAGTAGAGCTCGACGACCTTCTCAGCGCCCGGCACCTCGCTTCGCCGTCTTCCCACGATGTGCTCGACGACGACACCCGCGACGAAATCGTCCTTGACGCCGCGTTTGCGATTGCGCCCCGCACTCTTGGCACCGAGGCCCGTCCCGGCCTCCCGATTCCCGCCAACTGGCGACGCCCGCGGGCCCAAGTTCGTCATCCCCTCGATGGTGTGGGCCTCAGCATCTTTGGCATCCGACAGCCGCCCACCATCGGTCGCCAAGCCGAACGCGACACCCTTTGGGAACAGCTTCGACGCTGCGCCGCGGAGTCTCGCCCCCATATCGCCGTCTTACGGGGCGCTCCTGGCGTCGGGAAGAGCCGTCTTGCGGCATGGTTGTGCGAAACAGCACATGAACGCGTCGGCATCCGTACGCTCCGCGCAAACCACAGCGCAGCCGGTGGCAGCGACGCTGGCCTCATCGCGATGTTGCGCCGCGCGCTCCGCATTGATGGTCTCGATGGTGCGGGACTCGACGCGCAGCTTCGCTATGGCTTGGGTCAACCCGCGCTGTCAGCCACAGAGCTCACCGACATCTTGCGGGTTTTGACGCCCACAGGCCCGAATCCCAACCAGGTCGTAGTCGGTGAAGTACGCGAAAGACACGCGATTCTCACAAATATTCTCCAGCGCATCAGCCGTTCCCAGACCCACCGCGCGCCACGGCCGCTCATCCTGTTTTTGGACGACGCCCATTATTCGACCGAATCGTTGGCCTTCGCGCATCACCTCTTGTCCGTTGCGCCCGTTTCCTTTCCACTGTTCATCGTAATTACCGTCGACGATAACACCGAGGGCCCGTTCCGCCTTCCCAGCCTTGCCGCGCTCGCTGAACACCCGGATTTGGTCGACATTTCCGTTCACCCGCTTCCCACACGCGACCACCGCGCACTCGTCGACGCGCTGCTCCACTTTGAGCCTGCCCTCGCTGCGCACATCACCGAGCGAACCGCCGGGAATCCCCGCTTTGCCGTGCAGCTGGTCGCTGACTGGGTCGCTCGGGGCCAACTCACCGCGGGGCCAAATGGATTTACGGTCGAGAGCGAGGAAGTAGACGTCGTTCCCGATTCGCTTCACGCCATCTGGACCCGTCGTCTCAACGAGCTGCTCGCCACGATGGAACCAGCCGACCAGCACGCCCTCGAGCTGGCCGCGTGCCTCGGCACCCGCGTCGACCTCGGCGAGTGGCGTGCCGTTTGCGCCCGTTCCCGCGTACGCCCAGCGCCCGAGCTGGTCACGTCTTGGGTCCAACTGAATCTCGTTCAGCGCACGCCAAGCGGGTTCGCGTTCGCCCACCCAAAACTCGGCGAGCAACTCGAAGCCTTTGCCCGCGCAGAAGGCCGCGCTGCGTCCAACCACCGGGTTTGCGCGACTATCGTCGACCTTCGGGCCCCTCCCGGCCCCGAGACTGCCGTGCGGGTCGCCCGTCACCTCATCTTGGCCGACGAAACCCGCGAAGCGCTTCGTTATTTGCTCCAGGCCGCACACGGCTTCGCAGCCGCCGGGCAAGCCGAGCGGGTCTTGTTTTGGCTCGAACGCTTTGCCGAAGCCGCCAACCGCGTCCAGTTGCCCCTTCACGCCCCCGAGCGTCGCCAGGCCTGGACCCTGCGTATGGAGACACTCTGGCTCACGGGCGACCGTTCCCACGCAAAGGCTGCCACAGCCCTCACCGACGTCGCCACCCGCGACCCCAAGCTCGCCGGCTTGGCCGCGCTTCATCGCGCGCTTGGTGCCTACAATCGGGGAGACATCGAGCAATCGCGCCGAGACCTCGCCGCGGCCCGTGTGTGGGCGTCCGAAAACACCGACACCACCCTCGACATTCGCGTAAGCCTCGAAGAAGGGCGCTTGGCCCTCGAGGCCGGCGACTTTGATAGCGCCGAACGTCTGCTCAATCGCGCACGGCAAGCCGCGACCCTCGCCCGTGATGAACGCGCCACCGCCACATCCGGCTGGCTGCTCGGGCGCGTCGCCAAGCAATCCGGCGACCTTGCCGGCGCCCACGCCGCCTTCGCGCGCGCCCATGATGCGTGCCAGTCCCTCGGCGACCGCTCGGGTGTCGCGCGCCTCACCAATGAACTGGGCGATATTGCACGAATGGAGGGTCGTCTCGACGATGCGCGAACCCTCTACTCCCAAGCGCTTCACCAAATGGAGGCGATTGGCTCTGACAACACCGCGATTGTGCGCGTCAACCTTGCCCTCGTGTTGCTCGACCAGCAGCAGATGACCGCCGCCCGCAGCGTGCTCGACGCCGCACGCCGCGCGTTTTCTCGGCTGGGCCGTCGCGCATTGCTGGCCACCACCGAAATCGCGCTGCTCTCTTGCGAAGCAGCCGCGGGCGCATGGCCGGCGTGGGACGTTCGGATGTGGTCCGCACGCACCGACCTCGATGCCACGGGCTTTGTCGATGCAGACATCGCAACATTGCTCGAACGCGCCGCCGCGCTGGCCCACGAAGCCGGCCAAGCGGAGCGCCGACACCAAGCGTTGACCCTCGCCATTCGCCAGTGGTCGGCACTCGACCGTCCCGAAGATGCCGAGCGCGTACAGCAGATGCTCGAAGCCCAATGAGCAACCTGCCTGTGCCTCCTCCGTTTCTGCACAGAATCCGCGCTGGACAAGTCGTCATTGAGTGACAAAATGTCGATAGCAATGACGAAACGTCAACCGCCGGAGTTTCAATGACCCCCAACGCCCGCGTTTTGGTCGTGGATGACGAAGCATCCAACCGCACCGCCCTTGAGCGCATCTTGGTGCGCGAACAGCTCGAAGTCATTCACGCCTCCGACGGCGAAGAAGCCCTCCAGCGGGTGCGGATTGAGCGTCCCCACCTCATGCTCACCGACCTCAAGATGCCCGGCATTACCGGCTTGGAGCTGCTCAAGCTCGCACGCAGCCTGAACCCGTCTCTCGAAGTCATCGTCATGACCGCCTATGGCACCGTCGAAAACGCCGTCGAAGCCATGAAAGAAGGAGCCGCAGACTTCGTCACGAAGCCACTCCGCCGCGCCGACATTGTCCGCGCAGTGCGAAGGGCCCTCGAACGGCGACGCTTGGTCATCGAAAACCAAGAGCTGCGCGACGAATTGGCGCGCACCCGCCAGGACGACGTCGTCGGGCGGTCGGCCCCCATCCAAGGCCTCATGGAAGAGGCCCGGCAAGTGGCGGACTCGCTCGCAACCGTGCTCCTCACCGGTGAAAGCGGCACGGGCAAGGGCCGATTGGCCCGCTGGATCCACGAGCACTCCCCCCGCCGCGAGCACAAACTCATCACGGTCAACTGCGGCGCATTGCCCGAGAGCCTCCTCGAAAGTGAACTCTTTGGCCACGAACCAGGCGCATTCACAGGCGCACAAGGACGCCGTGAAGGACGCTTTGACCTCGCGCGCGGAGGCACGCTGTTCTTGGACGAAGTGACCGAGATGAGCCCTAGCGTGCAGGTCAAACTTCTGCGCGTCCTGCAAGATGGCGAGTACGAGCGGGTAGGCGGCACACGCACCCTCACCGCCGACGTGCGGATTTTGGCGGCCACCAACCGCGACCCCGAGGATGCCATCCAGCACGGCGCCCTCCGGGAAGACCTCTACTACCGCCTCAACGTCATCCGCCTTCAGGTGCCCACCTTGCACGCGCGGCGCGACGACATTCCCCTGCTAGCGCATCACTTCCTCAAGCAACATGCGGCCCGCAACCGGCGCGAGGTCGCCGCGTTTGCACCCGAGGTCATCGAAGCCTTGTGCGGCTGGCATTGGCCGGGCAATGTGCGGGAGCTTGAAAATGCCATCGAGCGGGCCGTCGTATTGTGCCGCGGTGATACCATCGAGTTGGAGCATCTTCCCGTCGCATTGCGCGCCATCCCGCCCCAACCCGATGCGCTCACCTTCCGGCTCGGCACGCCCCTCAAGGAAGTAGAGCGCACCATGATTGAGGCAACCTTGGCCGCTTGCGACGGCGACAAACCAATGGCCGCGCGCTTGCTGGGAATCACCGCACGCACGATTTACCGTCGCGAGGCCGATTGGCGCACCGACGACTAAGCGAAGCTGCGCTCCCCGCTGGCTCCCCGTTTTCGGCACGCTACATTTCTTACGCGCACAGGAGCAACCATGGACATCGCGCTTACGAACGTGCACCTCGACCTTGGAGCCGGCCGGCGTGGCACCGACATGGGGCCGTCTGCGCTGCATGTTGCAGGGTTGGTTCCCGCTCTCGAACGGCTCGGCCACAACATTCACGACATTGTGAGCATTGGGTCTCCCAGCTTTGAAGCGCGAGATCCCGGCTCCAGCAGCGCGCGCTTTCTGCCCGAAATTGCACGTGTGGTAAACGTTCTCGCCAATCGCACCGAAGCTGCGCTCACAGAAGGCCGCTTCCCGCTCGTGCTTGGCGGCGACCACTCCATCGCAATCGGCACCGTCACGGGCATGTCCCGCGCAATGCGCCGGAAGGGCGAGCGCCTCGGCGTCGTTTGGGTAGACGCCCACACCGACATGAACACGCCCGACACCTCACCCTCCGGCAATATTCACGGGATGCCGGTGTCCTGCCTTTTGGGACACGGCCCCGCAGAGCTGACCCATCTCCTCAGCCCGAACGGCCCAGCCATCTACCCCGAAGACATCGTGCTAATCGGTATTCGCGACGTGGACGCCACCGAAGCCGAGGTCGTTCGACGCACCGGAGTACGGGTATTCACGATGTCCGAACTCGATGCGCGGGGCACGGCGGACTGCCTCCGCGAAGCATTTGCCCATGTCAGCCGAAATACATCGGGGATTCACCTCTCCTTCGACCTCGACGGTGTAGACCCCGCCGAAGCCCCCGGCGTAGGCACCCCCGTCCCCGGAGGCCTCAACCTGCGCGAGAGCCACCTCTTGTGCGAGTGGGCTTCGGCAACCGGCAAGCTCGTCGGAATGGAGATGGTAGAACTCAATCCCACCCGAGATGTCCGCAACAAGACCGCCGAGCTCGCGCGATGGCTCATCGAGAGCGCACTCGGCCGCAACATCTTGTAGTCCCTTCACTCCGCCCAAGCAGCGCCCGAAACCACCCGCTGCAAGGATTCCCACTCGGTCGCGGGGTCGCCTTGTGCTGGCCGCCGGTCGCGCTCGGTGTGAATCACTTGACCATCAACGTTGACATCGATTCGGGCTTCCCAGAGCGCGCGCTCGGGCGCTGACATCCAGCCATACCGAAGGTCGTGCAGATGTACCCGCGTGACGCCATCGGCGAGTGCCTCCGTGGTGATGCCGAGCATATTGTCGGCGAACCACGCAAACCGCTCTCCATGGGGATGGGCAAGCGCGATGTCGACCGCCGGGTCGCGTGTGGGCGTGTGAACCACCGGCGCTTGGGCGCCACCACCCGTCACAGACGCGTGTCCGACAGCAATCCGACCTTGTGCATCGCGGGCGGCGTACCGGAAGGAGACATGGTTGAGCAACAACGGCATGACCCGAATCGCAATGGGCTGAAAGCCGGCCCGGTCGAGCGCGCGCTCGACATGGCCTTGGGCGACGCTGTGGTTGAGCATGCCGATTCCAAGCCAAAGACAACCCCAAGAAAGCGCACCCCGCGCGATTCGTTGGCTGCGAATGGCCAGCGTCGGCGAGCGGGCCCGCACCGCGAGGACGGTCGCGACCACGAGGGGCACGGTATAGACGGGGTCCACGATGTTGACGCCGTCCAACGCAAATCGGCGTGTGGACAATGGGTTCAAGAGCTGGGTGCCAAACGAGGTAAAGACATCCAACAACGGGTGGGTCACCAAAGACCAAAATGCGCAATGGGACCATGTTTTCCAGGTTCCCGTCCCCCCACCCCACCGTTTGCCCACAGCGCCGAGCGCCAACGCGACAAACGGCAGCACCACAATCGAATGCGTAGGCCCACGGTGCGACAAGAGGTCGAGCCAAGGGTCTGCGGCCCCGACCAGGATGTCGAGGTCGGGCAAGGTCCCGCACGCTGCGCCAAAAAGGAGCGCCCGTCGCCCGAGTCGTTCGCGAAAAAACGCCTCCGCTACGGTCGTCCCAAGGACGGCTTGGGTGATGCTGTCCATCCGCTTGTCTCCCGACCCGCGCGCCCATCGCTTGGCGCCCGGAGGTTCCGAAAAGACGCCGATATCCCAACGGGGAAGTGCCGCGGGGGAAACTTTGGCGAATCCAGCGCTTCTCCGAAACAGGTTGACGCCACCCAGCGTAGACGGCAAAGCCCCGCCGCCGCTGCCGGGCTACACGACGAATGTACGTGTTCGCGGACGCCCTCCCGCAACGCGCCGCCACCCCCCTGGAGGTATCCATGGACCTCAGTGTACTTTGGATTGGGCTGCTCATCGCGTTTATCGCATGGAAGCTCTGGTCCACCCGGCGAAGCCCGAGCCAACTGGCGGAAATTCAGGCTGCCCTCGACCAAGGCGCGCACTTGCTGGATGTGCGCGGTCCCGTGGAGTTTTCCCACGGTCACCTCGACCACGCCCGCAACGTACCCCTCGGTCAAGAAGGCAGTGTCATCGACGAGCTGGCCAAGTCGGGCAAGCCCGTCGTTGTATACTGCGCCAGCGGCACCCGGTCAGCGATGGCAGCGAGACGCCTGAAGGCCGGTGGCGTGAAGGTTGTCTTCGACCTCGGCCCCATGAACAATGGCGCCACCCTCCGCACGGGAGGCGGAACAAGCGCATGACCCCCTCCCCTGCGTCTGGAGTGCCACCGGAGCACCTGCTACCGCCGCCTGTGCAAGATGCCCGCCGCGTCACGCGAAGCTGGCGCAACCGCGCGATTGTGGGCTGGTCGGCCTACGTGCTCGCCGTGTTCGGCGGCACAATCCCGCTGCTGCTGTACGGCGCCGAGAATGGCAGCGGTGCGGCGGCTGTCCCCGGCATTGCCCTCTATTTCGGCTTTCCCGTCGTTTGGACCTTGGTACGGCGGACCCGTTGGCCGATGCTCTCTGCCGCCGAAGACCTCGTGCGCCAGTGGCAGCGTCTTCCCGAAGACCCCCGCTGGACCGCGAGCCTCACCTTGGCGCGCGAAATGGACCGCGCCGCCGGCGACGACCCCAGCACCCGCGCGACGCTCCAGCGTCTCGTCGGCGCGCTGTTTAGCTTGTTCACCGAGCTTCGCGCCCTCGACCGAAGCATCGCCGCCGATAGCGAGATTGCCGTCCACGGCGGTGATTATGGCCTACACGAGCAGCTCGTCGCGCTGCGCAAGAGCCGCTCCCAGCAAATCTCCCGCTTGGTCGACGCGCTCCGCGAGCTCAACCTCGGGCTCGCCCGCCGCCACGCCGCTCCCCCCGCCGTTCGCCACGATGTCACCGCGCTGCTCGACCAGTTCGACGCCGAGCGCGAGGCCGAGCGAGAAGTCGATGGTATCTCCGCCGCCCGCGCCCGCGCCCGCGCCGCGTTGACAACCGACCCCCGACACGAAAAAGCGTAACCCAAAATAGAGTTACGCTTTTCGCGCGCTCGCTCCCCTGCACTTCGTCAGGCCCCGTCGCGTTTTCTTCCCCAAGTGCACCATTTCGGCGCTACGCTCCCGCAGACATCTGCGGCGCGTCGGGTGCGCGGCAGACGGGGAGCTTCGATGCCGCCACTGGCCAACCTTCGCCTCACTTTGCTCGCTGCGATGGGCCTGTCCGCCTGCGCGCAACCCGCCGACAACAAGACCACCGACGCCGACCTCACCGATGAAGTCGGCCCCGGCACGGGCGGCACCACCGACACCCAAGATAGCGGCCACACGTCTGGCCCTTGCTCCGATGGCGAGCCGATTCTTGACGATGAGGGTGCGTATTCCGGCTACCAACGATGTACGGATGGCGCTATCAATCGCACCGACACCCACACATGGTCTACGGGCGGAGCGTGTGTCACCGACGCCGATTGTGGCGACGGCAACGTGTGCATCGACGGTTCGATTGGCGACCCCTCCCTGGGCGGCACCATGTGCATCACGGCGTCGTGCGAGACGTCGTCGGATTGCGACAGCGGCGAGTGTGGCCTTTCCGCTTACGATGATGGCTGTGGCATTACGCTCACCCTCAATTGTCGCACGCCTGAAGACACCTGTCACGCCGATTCCGAGTGTACGGGGTCAACCAACCAGTGTGTTTACCCGTATTGGAGCGAAGGCGCGTGGACCTGCGCTGGCATCGATTGCGCCATCGGACGGCCGCTTCTGGCCGGCGACCAATCGATTGTCGCGGAGGTGGAGGTCCGCGGTTCAACCAATGGTGTACACCGAGACCCCAACGCCATCATTGACCAAGACCCTAGGCTACGCACGGAGCTCGCCGTGCTGTGGGCCCGCATCGCCCAGGCGGAACATGCCAGTGTCGCCAGCTTTGCGCGGGCCACACTCGAGCTGATGGCCATTGGCGCACCCCCAACACTCCTCCTCGATACCCAACATGCGAGCGCGGACGAAGTCAAGCATGCACAGCTTGCTTTCGCGCTCGCGAGCCGCTTTGCTGGCGTAGCACTCGCGCCTGCGCCCTTGCCCCTCGACGCGGTTCGTCCAAGGGTCGGCGCGGCCGCAATTATCAGCGCGCTGCTGCGGGAAGCCTGTATTGGCGAGACGGTCGGTGTTGCAGAAGCACGATTGGCCGCCGCACAATGCACGGACCCCGGTATTCGAGAGGCGCTTACCGTGATTGTCGAGGATGAGACCCGTCACGCGGCCTTGGCTTGGCGCACCTTGCGTTGGATGCTCGACACCTTTCCTGCACTCCATGAAGTCGCCGAAATTGCCGCGCAGGATGGGATTCGCGCCCTCCTCCAATCAGATCTCCCGGCGCTGACCCACTGTCCGGCGGTCGGATTGTTGTCCGCAGACGTCCGGCGCGAACTTCGCGAAGCTACGATTCGCGATGTCATTTTGCCCTGCTTGTCCGCCGTGTTGTCGAGCCACGCGCCGTTGTCGGCAAACGCAACACGTAACGCAACGGAGAGTTACGCGTTTCACTGACACGGCGAGCGGTTAGACCCTCTCGCCGCCACCTCCGGCGGAACACTTGTCAGCGAGCAGCCGGTCATGTCAGACATCTCCGCCCCTCCCCGCAAACCCCGCGTGTTCAGCGGCGTACAGCCTTCGGGAAGCCTCCACATCGGAAACTATGTGGGCGCTTTGTCCCAGTGGCGCGACATTCTCGACGACCATGACTGCATTTTCTGTGTGGTCGACCTCCACGCCCTCACGATTCCCGAAAACGTAAAGCCAGCGGAGCTTCGCGCAAAAAACCGCGAGCTTGCGGCGGCGTATATGGCCTGCGGCATCGACCCCGACCGCGCGACAATCTTCATTCAGTCCGAGGTCACCGCACACGCGGAGTTGGCTTGGGTGCTCACCTGCACCACGCCTTTGTCCTGGCTGCACAAGATGACCCAGTTCAAGAGCAAGTCGGGGAACAGTGAGGCCGTGGGCTCCGGGCTTTTGGCCTATCCCGTCTTGCAGGCCGCCGATATTCTCCTCTACGACACCGACATCGTTCCCGTCGGCGACGACCAAGTCCAACATATCGAGCTGGCTCGCAACATTGCGCTGCGTTTCAACCACTTGTTCGGCGACACCTTCGTGGTTCCCAAGCACAAAGTCCGCGCAGCGGGCGCGCGCGTCATGGGCCTCGACGATCCCGAAGCAAAGATGTCCAAATCCGCGACGGGTGCCGGCCACGCGATTTACCTCCTCGACTCTCCCAAGACGGTCAAGAAGGCCATCATGCGTGCGAAAACCGACCTCGGCTGCGAGTTCCGTTGGGAGGAAGCATCGCCGGGCGTGCGCAACCTCATCACGCTCTACGAAGTGTTGAGTGGGGAGCACCGCGATGTGATTGCGGCGCGCTACGATGGCCAAGGCTACGGCTATCTCAAAAAAGACCTGGTTGACGTCGTGGAGGCCACCCTCGCCCCCATTCGTGCAGCGTATGCGCGATACACCGACGACCCCGCCGAGCTCGACCGCATCCTGGATGCCGGCGCCGAACGCGCACGCAGCATCGCAGAGCCTGTGTTGCGCCGTGCGCAAACAAATGCTGGACTTGGGCGCCGCTGAGATCGGGGGTAAATACCAGCAAGGGCACAACTGTGGTGCCACTACTGTGCAATGCGTGGGAGGCCGTGTTGGCGGTCCAAGTGTTCCTTGGGCGCGCCGCGAGCCCCCCCCACCCTGCAACCCATTGTTCGTCAAAGTGATACATTGACCCGTTGTTCAACACCCTAACGGACAGCAAATGAATCCCAGCGGCGAAACCACCACCAGCACCGGTCGCAAATACCAGGTGCACCACCCCGTTGGGAGGGGTGGGTTTGGTACGGTGTATCGCGCAGATATGCTGGGCGAAAACGGCTTCACCCGCGCAGTCGCCCTCAAAGTGCTCAACACCGACGTCGCCGACAGCGGTGAAGTGGCGAGCCGGTTTCGCGATGAAGCCCGTGTGCTGGGCATGTTGCGCCATCGCGCGATTGTGCAGGTCGATGGCTTGGTAAGCCTGGGCGAACGCCAAGCCCTCGTGATGGAGTACATCGAAGGCGCAGACCTCGCGCGTCTCATGGCCGATGGCCCCATTCCCGCCGGCGCGGCGATAGAAATCGTTGGCGAAGTCGCCAATGCCCTGGATGTGGCGTTTTATACACCCGGCCCCGATGGGCGGCCCCTTGGTTTGCTGCACCGCGATATCAAGCCGTCCAATATTCGAATCACACCGGCAGGCGAAGTCAAGGTCTTGGATTTCGGCGTCGCTCGCGCAGAGTTCGACGACCGCGAAGCCAAAACAAAGAGCTACCTCATGGGCTCTAGTGGCTATATGGCCCCGGAGCGGTACGAAAGCGAGGATGGTCCGGCCACCGACATTTATAGTCTCGGTGTGCTGCTCTTGGAAATGCTGACGGGGACCGCCTTCGGACAAACGTCCATTCGTCCGGCAAAGCTCGCCGCGCGCGTGGAGGAGGCCTTGGCGGGAGTGCCGGCGCTTCCCGCAAGCGTTCAAGACCTCATCCGCAACATGATGGCGTTTGAGCCCGCAGACCGCCCGTCTGCCGCAGATATCGAGCGGCGCTCGTGGGAGGTCCGGCGCGACATCGACGGCGACCGGCTGCGCGATTGGGCGCGGGTCAGTGTCCTACAAGCTGCCGCACGCCCCATCGGTACACTCAACGACGACCTGTCTGGCCGTATGCTGGTCGAGTCCCACTCAGAGTCGAACCCCACGCCCCCCGCCGCCGAAGTGCCCCGCACGTTCCGCATCACAAGCGAGGCCGACGACGCCTTCGCCGCCACCTTGCAGAACATGCACGAGCCGCCGGCGCCCGACGAATGGGAAGAAGAGCGCCCGACCGTGGTCGTATCGGCAGCGGCGAGTGGAGCGTCAAAGAACCTATTCCAGCTCTCCGCGCCCAAGACGCCCGTGCTTCCCGCGGCGCCCGCGACGCCCGTTCCACCGCCACCGACGATTCCGACCGTCGCTTCACCCGACGCGACGCCGGCCCCCCCAAGCGTCAGCAATACGCCGCTGCGTCCGTCGTCCAACGCCGAGGGTGTCAGCGGAGGGTCGAGCTTGGTGGGTGCGCAACCCAGAAAGCCCGCGCGCATGGCCGCCCCGCCCCCCACGCCAGCACCCGCCCCCCGCAACACCTTCCTTGCGGCGGGCATCGGCGCGGGTTTGGCGCTTTTGGTCGGTGTTGCCGCCGTCCTGGCGTTGCAGCCGAAGCGAAGCCCACCCCCTCCCCCTGTTGCTGTCGAAGAAGTCTCGCCGCCCGCCGTCGAAGCCCAAGGGCCCCAAGCAACGGCCACGGAAGGGTTGGTACAAGTCACCGGCGACGCGCTCAGTGTGCGCTTTGTGGCCCTCGATGGCCGTCGTCATCCCGAAGGCTTGCTCCGGCCTGGCAGCTACCTCGTCGCCGCCGACTTTGGCCAAGGTGCCGCGTCGGCCGGGCGAGTGGAGGTGCAGGCCAACCAGGTTGTGCGCGTCGATTGTAGTGTGTCGGCCCGAAGCTGCGCTGTGTACCGAGATTGAACTGCCCACCGCATCGCGTCGCCCAACAGTGAAAGATTCGGCGCCCATCGCGCGTAGGCATTCCGACAAACCGGAGGCCGTGTGGACGCCAACAACCTCGAAGAAGATGTACTCCGCATGAAGGAGGGCCACCGCGATGCGGTGGCCGCTGCCGCCGTGCTTTCCGCGGGTGCACGCTTGGTTTCGGACCAGCAAGCCGCGCTCTTGCGGCTGTCGGACTCTATCGGCTTGCCCCCCGCGCTGGCCGAAGACTTCCGCCTCCTCCTCGCGGGCGGGCCCATTCACGCGGCCGATGTTCCGCCGTTGCCGCACACCTCCCCCGCCGTGTTGCGGCTGCTCGCGGGACGATGCCTCTTGCTCGCAATCCGGTTGGGGGGCACGAGCGAGACCGTGGCATGGGCGCTTTCGGTGCGCCTCGGCATCTCGGACACCCGTCTCCACCGCTGGCTTGCGGCGATTCGAAGCAACGCCGGCGCCCATCCGCTCGCCGAGCCCTCGGTCGACCAAATGCTCGCGGAGTTCGCGCATCCACCGCAGTTTTTGCGACAGTTGCTCCAGCCCCATGGTCCGCCGCGCAAACAAGTGGGCCACATCTCCCCCCATCGGTATCGCCATACACTCGACCTCCAAGCGACCCAAGCACTCTCCCGCACCCTCGCGTTTGAAGACATCGCGCGAAAGCTCTCGGAGGCGGTCCCCGAGCGCGTTTGGCGGGCAATGAACGCCGCGGCGCGTGTGCGCGTCGGGCCCGACCAGTTTCCCGAGCTATACGAAACCTACCAAAAGTGCTGCCGCCGCCTCGCCATTCACCCAGAGCCACCGCTCTACCTCAACCACGGCGGCTTCAACGCCATGACCAGCGGCATTGAGCAGCCGTTCGTCATCCTCAACGACCTATTGGTAGGGGTGCTGTCCCAAAAGGAGCTTGAGTTCGTCATTGGACACGAGCTGGGTCACATCAAGTTTGACCATGTGCTGTACCTGACCATCGCGCAGCTCCTCAAAATCCCTGGCGCAATCGTGCGACACATCCCCATTGTGGGGCCGTTGCTCATGCAAGGTCTCGACATGCTGATGTTCGAGTGGCTGCGAAAGGCGGAGCTGTCGTGTGACCGCGCGGGCCTGCTGTGCTGCCAAGACGCCGACGCAGGCTTTCGTGTGATGATGCGGTCTGCCGGAGCACCCGCGCTCTACGCTTCCGAGTTCAATGTCGACGCCTTCATACGGCAATATGACGAGCTTCAGGAACAACAAAAAGACATCCTCACCCGCGGCTTCTACCTCCTGAGCACCCTCACCCGCTCCCACCCTTGGGCCGCCGTTCGCGCCAAAGAGCTGCGCGACTGGATGGACAGCGGCGACTACGACGAAATTCTCGCAGAGTGTCCCCTGGAAAACGAGCCATTCGTCGCCGCACCCTCCCCACGCGCGGCGGTGTTGGCCCACCGATGCCCGCAATGCGCCGCACGAGTGCCCGAAGGCCTGCTCCACTGCCTCTCTTGCGGCGCGAGCGTAGACTCCGCGGACGCCCTCACGCCCTGCGCAGCTTGCGGCGCCGACTGCGAGCCTGACCACCGGTTTTGCGAGGCGTGCGGCGCGCCTGTCGCCGAAACCCAGCCCCAAGGACACGAAGAATGACCCCCCATCGTGCGACGTTTCCTTGTACCCGTTGTGGTGCAGCCATCTCGGAAAACGCCCGGTTTTGCGGGATGTGCGGGGAAGCACGGGCGGCGGACCCCAGCCCCGAGACCACATTGCGGACCCGCCTCTCCGCCCTCACGATGCGCCTCCGCGCCGCCAACAATCTGGTTCCCGTCGACCTCGTGGATGCCTTGTCCGCGCTCGCCTTGGACCGTCCGCCCGCGGCCCCCCATGTCGTGATTTTGGGAGAGCAAGGCCGGGGCACCCGCGCGCTCGCCAATCGTGTCCTCGGGCAAGCCCGGCTCGCGGCTGGTCCGTCCACCAGAGACGCCGCCGTACGCCTCGCTGTTGACCCCACGGCGAGCGACCTACTGGCGCACATTTCCCTCGAAGTGGCCCCGCCCCTCGCCGCCGACGCCGAGCAAACAGCCGACGGCGTAATCGCCGCGTTGATGCGTGCAGACATCGTCCTATTCTGCCTCTCCGCGGTCCAACTCCTGAGCGCCACCGAGCGTCGGCTGATTTCGGCGCTGGCACGCCTGACCGATGCACCAAAGGCCCTCATCACGCACCGAATGGATGTCGCGGATACAGAAGAAGACCAAGAGGACATTTATGCACGCGTCGAGGGGTTTCGCGTGGAGCTTCACGACGCCATCGGAATCGCGCCGGACGTGTTCTTCGACGACGGACAAGGGGCCCCTCCTTGGACCGACTGGCTGGCCCAACAGCGTGCGATGACCAACGCCGCCCATCCCGCGCGCTGGACACCCCGCGCACAGCACCTCCTCACCGCTCTCACCGCTATCTTGGACGTAAGTGCGCCGACGAGCGCACCCTTGCCACCCGTCGAAATCCTCACCCAAGCATTGGCGGAAGCGCATGCCGCAGCACGCGCCCGCGCACACGTCACGCTCGACGAAGGGCTCGCTCGCCTCCGCGCCGATTTGCGCAGCCACCTCGAAGGCATGACCGCCGAGCAGCGTTCTCACGAAGGCGCCGCGGAGCTGGTCGTCCGCACCGAAGGTTTGCTGCGTGAATGTACCCGTACGTGGTGCGTCGCGCTGGATGAGGCCTTGCAATCGTTTTCGTTGCCCCTTCCACCCGCAAACCTCTCCGCCGACCCCCACATTCCGTCGATTACCGGCGCGCTCCCGCACTTGGAGCGTCGCTTGCCCGAGAGCAGCGTAGGGTTGATGGCCGCGGCCATCGGCTTGTCCGCCGGTGTGCTGCTGCTGCCGATTGGAGGACCGAGCGTGGTCGCGGTGGGCGTCGGCCTCACCGCCGGCTCGTATGCGACGGCGCGCGTGCTTCGCGACCGACGAAACGCGCAGTTGTTGGACCATCACGCCGATACGCTCGACCAATGGCTGCGAGAAGTAGGGGTCCGCGCGAACGATTGGTTGTCTGACGACCTCGACACCGCCCATGAACGCATGGCCGCGCAGCTTGTGGACCTGCACGCACAAGCCAACCACCACCGCGACCTTCACCATCCGACGGCGTTGGCGGAAGACGCGCGCGATCTCCGGGACGCCCTTCGTCAGATGGCGAACACGCCCGATTCGTCAACATTTCCGACAATAGACGTCCAAACCTGACCCCCTCTCGTTCACCGGTGCGCAACCAAAAATGCAAGATGCCCCATTACGAAGGGGAAGGTTTTCGGCGACCGTCCGATGGAGGGGGACAATCTACCGGCACCGCCCGGTTTCTGACCAAAGGGCGCGCGCCGTCGGTTGGCTCTTGACCAGCCAACCAACCGCCGGCAGGCTACTTTGGCGCCGTCCTTCCCTTCCTTGTCGCTTTGGTTTGTTTTGACCTGTCCTCCTCCCGACGCTCTCGTCCAGATTGGCCGCGCCGCACAAGCGACGGTGCGCGGCCTCGTCGGACCACGCTACGCCCGCGACGTTGTCGATGCCTGGGCCGCCGACCTGCCGGCTGCCCTCTCGCGCATTCCCCGCGATGCGTTTCAAGTGGGCTTGGTGGGCCACTTGCCCGGCGACCTCGCCGCCGGCGTGCGCGCGGTGACCGAAGCCCCCTTGCTGCCCGAGAGCGCCGATTCCCAGCCCGGCCGCTTGCTCCGCATCGTCCACACCGAGGGCGAGCCAGAGTTGGAGGAGCACACCCCCCACGGCGCCCCCTGGCACTGGAGCACCGCGCGCCCCGACCCCGTCCCCCAACTTCGCGCCCAAGCAACGGGGCTCCAGGCCGAACGCGCCGCGCTCACCGACGAAGACGAAAGCGCAGCCAGCGACGTCACCCAGTACGAACGCCGGGTCGCGCGGCTCCAACAAGATGTCATGAGCCTGACGATGGCCGATGTCGAGGCACGGCGAACGGCGGACACCTTCACGCGCCGCCTCGAAGCCGCAGAGTTCCAGCTTGCGCGTGTGTTGCGCAGTCGCGACGACGTCCGGGCACGCTTGCCCGCCGTGCTCGCAGATGACTCCGCAACGGGCGCATTTCGCGGTCTCTCCGCCGCGGTCTTGGCACCGTTTCACCCTGCCACCCTCGACGAGCTGGCCCGCGAAGACGAGCACGTCACCGCTGCACGCGAAGCGGTCGCCGAGGCCCGTCGCGACGTAGAGGGTGCAGAAGCGCGTGCTACCGATGCGCGCGCGCAGCTCGACGCCCACAGCATCCACCTCCGGGACGCACGAAACGCGCTCCACGAGGCTGCACAGCGGCGCAACACCTTGCGGAGCCGCGCAGACCAGTTGTCCCGAAAGCGCCTCGCTCTCGCACAACGGATGGACGACGCCGCGATAGCACGCCGCGCAACCCTCACCGACGACCTCGCGGCACGCCTCCACGGAGACCCCCGCGGACGCCTGCGCTTGCGCTGGCCCCAAGGTGGGTTTCCCGGCTCCGTCATCCTACTGGTGGCTCCTGGAAGCCACCACGAAGACGCCGTCGTGCAGCAAAGCGCCGACGACAGCATCGCCGAGCGCGCCGATGCGCTGGTGGTCTGCGCCCGTATGGACGACCCACCCGACGTGCAGCGCGTTCTCGACATTCGCCGCATGGCGCGGTCCTGTCCCCGCGTCGCGGTGCTCTTCACCGATGCCCATGGCGACCGTGCTGCCGCGCGCGCCGCCTGGGCCAGCGCACTGCTGCTCCCCGAAGACCGGCTCCTCGCCATCGCGCTGCCCGCCGACCGCATGAGCAGCGACTCCCGCGCCGACACACAAATCATCGCCGCCGGCCGCCGCGAGCGCGAAGCCCTCGGACGCGCGCTGCTCCTCGGCCCCCCCGTCGCCCGCGCAGCCGGTCTTTCGCGCGCACTGCGCACCACCGCAGCGCGCATCGACGCCGAAGTGCGGCGCATTCACCAACACCAACACACACAGCTCCAAACACTCGAAGCACAACGAATCGTCGACATCGAGGGCTTCTCCGCCGAGCGCACACTCGCCGTCACCCGGCATATTGCGCCGG
>CAZCUX010000003.1:440902-446128 GCA_964502005.1 uncultured Enterobacterales bacterium | reverse complement strand
ACCCGAGACCCCGGTCGGGGTGCCGAGATGAATCGGGAGCACAACCCGAGACCCCGGTCGGGGTGGAGACGCGTAATTCTACGCAGTCAGGTGCTCTGTATGCCCCACTCCGGCTGCCCCTCGGGGGCTCCCCGAAGGCGAGACCTTGGGCTCGCCGTTGCCGCGGAGACTTCGGCTCCGCGGCGCGCCAAAGACCAACGGGCTTTGGCGCCCCTCTCTTTACCGCGTATGGTGCGAAGAAGAGCACGCCCGCCAAACACAACCACCAACACAAGCCTGCCCCCCCTCACACATCGTCCATCAGGCCCGAATGGTCCATCTCTACGGGCTCCGCCTCCCCCTCTACGGGGCGCACAACCGGCGCGACGCCCTTCGACCATTGCAACACAACGACGCCCACCGCCGCCGCAAACAACAGCAAGCTGCTGACTTGGCCGGTGCTCAGATGCAGCCCCAGCAGCGCGTGCCCGACGCCGCGCACCGTGTCGCCGCGCAGGCCCTCCCAGGTCATGCGGGCGGTGCCGTAGGCGACAAGCATCACCGCCAACACTTGCCCATCGAATACGCGCCGTGACGCCCAAAGCCAGCGCAGCGTCCCAAACAACAGCAAGCCGGTGGCGCTTTCGAGGAGCTGTGTGGGGTACAAGGCTTGGTTTGGCAATGCGCCCACGCCTTTCCCATTGAACACCAGCGCCAGAAGGGGCGGCCCATCGACCCACACCACATCGCCGCCCGAAAACTGCACCAAGGTGGACACAATCGACCCATCCACCGGTCGTCCGTGGCAGCAACCCGCAAAAAAGCAACCTATCCGACCAATTCCGAGCCCCAACATAATGGCTGCCGCGGCGATGTCGGCCACCTTCCAGCCTTGCAGCCGCGTGACCCGCGCCGTGATGGCGCCTCCCAACAAGCCGCCAAACACACCACCCAAAAACGCCACGCCGCCCCGGCTGGGCTGCACGAAGGCCAGCGGGTCATTCCACAAGGTCTCGGGCTCGCTCCCCAAAAAGTGCATCAGGCGTGCGCCGATGAGGCTGGTAATTCCCACCACCACGAACAATGCGACGAGGCCGTCTCGCGCGAGGCCCTCGCGGCCCGCAGCGAACCACACCCACGAAAAGGATGCCATGAACGCCGTCATGAGGAGAATCGAATAGGTGTAGATCGGAATCGGGCCGATGGTGAGCAGGATGTGCATCATGGCAACCTCGGTTCCCGCGGGCGGGATAGACCTCCGCCGCTAACGTAATTCACCGCTCCCCGAGCCCTGGACCTCCCCCGTGAATGATGCTCTCGTCGTGAGTCTGCTTTCTGTGGTGCCCAAACACCCCACTGCGCGCATCATGGGGTGGCACGCACGCATTCGCCTTCCGTCCGTGGTGCAGAAAGCGGTGCTGCGTTGGTATGTTCGCGCCTACAACGTCGATTTGGACGAATGTATGGGCGGTGTGGCCGACTACGCCAGCCTGGCCGAGTTCTTCGTGCGCCCCCTTCGGCCCGGCGTGCGCCCCGTCGACCCCGACCCCGATGTGATGGTCAGCCCCGTCGATGGTCGCGTTCACACCTTCGGTCGGATTGAAGGCGGCAAGTTCTTGCAGGCAGACGGCAAGCCCGCGTCGGTGGCCGAGCTGCTGGGTGCCGGCGACCCCCGCGTTTCCGGTGTGCCCGCCGATATCGCCGCACGCTACGAAGGCGGCGGCTACGCGGTCATCTACCTCTCGCCCCGCGATTACCACCGCGTTCATACGCCCTGCGCGGCCTCTGTGCTCGGCTACCGGTATTTGCCCGGTCAGCTTTGGCCCGTATTCCCGGCCGCCACCCGCCAGATTCCCGAACTATTCGGCCGAAACGAGCGCTTGGTGTTCGACCTCGACACCCCCTTTGGTCAGGTCGCCTACGCCATGATTGGCGCGTTTGGCGTGGGCCGCATGGCGACCACCGTGAGCGACCTCGTCACCCACCGCGGCAACAGCGGCGAGGTGCGCACCTTCTCGCCGCCCACACGCTTGGGCCGGGCCGCCGAGCTGGGGCGCTTTGAGCTGGGCAGCACCGTCATATTGTTCACGGAGCCGGGCAAAATCGAATGGACGCTCGAACACGGCACCCTGCTGCGCTTGGGCCAGCCCATCGCGCGGCGGGTTTCGGCAAGCTGAGCGGCCCCCCGACAGACCGCTACTCGGCCGCCGCGCGCTCGACGATGACAAACTCGACGCGACGGTTCATGTCGTAAGCAGCAGGCGTGCGGGCCGGGTCGAGGGGCCGGTCGGGTCCGTAGCCGATGGCTTCCAAGCGCGCGCCGTCTACACCGCGGTTGACGAGGTAAACGCGCACGCTCTCGGCGCGTTCCGTGCTCAATCGCCGGTTGACCTTGCTGCTCCCTTGGCTGTCGGTGTGTCCTTCGATGCGCACCCGCGTGATGTCGGGGTACTCAATGAGAATGGCGGCGACATCGTCCAAGAGCGCGAAGCTCTCAGGGCGAATTGTGGCCCGCCCGGTGTCGAAGAACACCTTCTCCAAAATCTCGATTTTGTCGGCGGTGACTTTCGCGCGCACCGCTTCGAGCACGACGTCGACCTGCGACCGCTGCCCGGCCCGCACTTCGACGGGAACCGTGACCGTCTTGTAGCCGTCGACGCGCACCACAGCGGCCCTTGTGCCCGTCATCGCCTCGACGCGCCCGACGCCATTGGACACGCGCACGGGCGACTCGCCGTCGACTTCGAGCACGCCGGTCAAGTAGCGCCCGTCTTGGTCGCGCACAACCGCGCGCACTTCGCCGAAGAGTGGCTCCAGGTCTACTTCTACGATGGTGTCCTTTCCTTCTATAACCGTAAACGAGACATTCGATTCGTCGTATCGTTCGGCATAGCCGAGCACATCGTAGGTGCCGGCGTGCATTTGCAATACAAGCTCCGAGCCGCCTTCTTTGCGTCCGTCTTCCGTTTGCAGGCTCAATCCAGCGCCGGGGACCAGCTCACCCAGGTGGTTTCGCACGCGCACCTCGACCCGCTGCGTGGGGTCGGGGCAACCATCGGTGTCGCGGAACCCGTCGATGTCTTCGGGGCGTTCGGGACATGCATCGGCTTTGTCGACAATGCCGTCGCCATCTTGGTCGCGCACTTCGACGGGCTCCCATCCGAACGAAGCCACGACGCGCAAGTCTGGCGCGCCGACACCGCCCGAGAGGCCGGTTCCCGCGCCCCCGCGCACGACAAATTGGTCGTTTACCCGCCCAAATGCGCCCAGGATGCCTTCGGCGGGATGCCCGGTGGGCTCGCTGCCGTCGATGGACCATACAATCGAAGCACCCAAGTCAAGGGACACACCTGCCGCTTCCGTTACGAACCAACCCGCACCCAATCTGCCATACGACGCGGAACCCCAAGTGTACGGCCCCAACGCCGCTTGCGGCACAAAGCGATGCCCGAGGTTGCCGGTGACCAACACGGGACCTATCCGCCGGTCGACGATGCCTTCGAGCGCAAAGGTTACGCCTTCCGTGGACACCGAGGTGGTGGTCGTGGCCGATGGAACCGTCAACCGCACGAGGGCCGCAGCACCCACTGGCGCGTCACCGCCTTCGCGGTCCAAAATGGCGCCTTTTGCCTCCAGCGCGAGGTCGCCGAGGCCCGATTGCGGCTCAACTTGCTCGCCGAGCACGCGCGCGTGAATCGGGAGGTCCACACCAAAGCGCACCCGCGACCACGTGTAGGCGGCGAGCACATTCACATCGACCACATCCGAGACAACATCGACGTCGTAGAGGTCGAAGAGATTGAAGACCAGGGGGTTTTTCATGTATTGGGTGACCAGCCGCACCCCTGCATGGCCAGAAGGAGCCGTGCCGGCGTCATTTGCCCACAAGGTTGCTTCGGCATCAATGGGCAAGGAATACAACTGTGTGTTGAGCCTCGGTGGAGGTACAAACACCTTGTCCTGGCCCCATGCAGGCGAACAGACGAGCCACGCGCTGCCGATGGTCAACCACAAAGCAGGTCGATGCAGCGTTGGAACCAGACGATGGACCACAACTCACTCCGCGCACGGGGGGAGAATCGACCCACACCATAAGCGATTTTTCGCCATTCACCCCCCCGCTTTCGGCCCGCTCGCCGCGCCACCTGTGCGGAACCCGTGCGCGATATGGGCCGCCTGCGGCGTGGATTGCTTATCCGCAATGACCACTCTGCGCGCATCGCGGCAGCGAATACACGGTGGTGTCACGCCGCCGCAACGGCCTGGAGAAAGGCCCAGCCGTGGGGCGTGAGGCGTCGGTTGCTGGGCGGGCGCACCACCTGGGACTCGCACAACACGCGGTACGCATGCTGCCAGGCGCCCGAGGCGCTGCCCGAGGGGGTCAAGCCACCGGAAACCTCGGTCAATACGGCGTATGCGAGGGGTCCAGACGCGAGCGCCGCGACGATATTGACCTCATGGGCGGTGGGTTCGGTCAAGCGGGCCTGGGCCAACCACGGCCCGTCTTCGCCGATTTCGGCCAAGCGCCGAAGGGAGGCCGGCCCTTCTTGGGCCCATCGTGCGGCGGCATCGGGCCACAAGGTCACGTCGTGGCCGGTCGCGACCAATCCTGCTTCGGCCAGGCGGCCCAACAGCCGGCTCGTTTTTTGACGCGCGCGCTGAACGTGCTCGGCGCGCTCTTTTTGGCGTTTCGCGAAGGCGCCGGGTTCGCGGGAAATCGGGGCTGCTGTCCACGGGAAGAGACGCGCCGCGAGATCTGCGACCCGTAGCTGGCCGTCACGTTCCGAAATCAGCAACAACAGCGCATACGCATCGGTGCCGGGTCGAATCACGATCGCCACGTTCCGTCTCCTTTTGGCGCCCCGTTTGTATTCTCATGTCAATGGGCGACCTAAGGTAGATTCTAAGGCAGTGGCGTTTGGGTTGGCAAGCCAGCCGACCGGTCTTCGCTTCGCGGTTCCCTCCTTCCCCGTCGTCGCAAGCCCAACAGCGCCAGGCCCAAGCCCCACAGCCCGCCGACCGCCCCCCCTTGGGTGGCGCACGCCAAGCCGCCGCCGCCGTAGGCACCCTTCAGCTCGGTCAGGCCATCGACCTGCACCTCGGGCTCGTCATTCGTGGTCCCGCCCTCTCCCGAGCCGCCGTCGCCCGAGCCGCCGTCGCCCGAGCCGCCGTCGCCCGAGCCGCCGTCGCCGGAGCCGCCGTCGCCCGAGCCGCCGTCGCCCGAGCCGCCGTCGCCGGAGCCGGAGT
>CAZCUX010000003.1:178007-440802 GCA_964502005.1 uncultured Enterobacterales bacterium | reverse complement strand
GAGCCGCCGTCGCCCGAGCCGCCGTCGCCCGAGCCGCCGTCGCCGGAGCCGGAGTCGTCGGAGGGGTCGAGTGGGTCGGTGCCCGCCGCGAGCTCGTCATCGTCCGAAACGCCGCCGCCATCGGTGTCCGTAAGCAATGGGTCCGTGCCGAAATCCAAGACCTCGTCGCCATCCGAGAGGCCGTCGCCATCGGTGTCCGCATCAAAGGGGTCCGTGCCCAGGGCCACTTCGTCGGCGTCTGTGAGGCCATCTCCATCGGAGTCGAGCGCCGTCGTGTAGTCGTCGGTGCCGTCTCGTGGGTCTGTGCCATCGACATCCACCTCCACACCATCCGAAACGCCCCCGCCATCGGTATCCGCGCGCAAGGGGTCGGTGCCCGTGCGGTCCACTTCGTCGCCATCCGACAAGCCATCGCCATCGGAATCCGCGCGCAAGGGGTCGGTGCCCCGCGTGGTCTCATCGCCATCGAGGAGGCCGTCACCATCCGAATCGGCGACCAAGGGGTCGGTGCCCCGCGTGGTCTCATCGCCGTCGAGGAGGCCGTCGCCATCGGTGTCTGCGCTGCGTGGGTCTGTGCCAAGCGTCGCTTCGTCGCCGTCGGTCAGCCCGTCGCTATCGCTGTCGGCCACGAAGGGGTCGGTGCCCGCCGCCACCTCTTCGCCGTCGGTCAGGCCGTCGCCATCGCTGTCGGCGCTCTCATCCGTTCCATTACAGTCGTTATCGATCCCGTCCAGCAACTCGGCCGCGCCCGGATACACCGAGGGGTCGCTGTCGTCGCAGTCGCCGTCGAGGGTAGCGACGCCATCGAGGTCTGCGTCGAAGTCGTCGTCACCCGCGCAGTCTTGGTCAATACCGTCGTACCAAGCATCCGTCGCGCCTGGAAAGACGGTGGGGTCGGTGTCGTCGCAGTCGCCAAGCAATGTGGAGACGCCGTCTACATCGGCATCGTAGTCGTCGTCGCCCGCGCAGTCGGCGTCGATGCCGTCATACCAAGTATCGGCGGCCCCCGGAAAGACCGTGGCGTCGGTGTCGTCGCAGTCGCCGCGCAAGGTCGACACACTGTCAACGTCGGCATCGTAGTCGTCGTCGCCCGCACAATCTTGGTCGATGCCGTCATACCAAACTTCCACCGCCCCCGGAAACACGGTCGCGTCGGCGTCATCACAGTCGCCACCCCGCTCGGACACGCCGTCGCCGTCGATGTCCATACAGCCGGTGTCCGCGCCCGAGGCGGATGTCAGCGAAAGCGAAAACGCAACGGGCGACGCATTGTTGTGAAGGGTCGCGACTTCGGAGCCGGTGAGGTCTTTGCTGCTCGCACCCCGAATCCCCTCGAAGTCCCACATCGCGACGACATCGGGCTCGCTCCCGCTCAACGAATAGTCCTTGAGGCACGCGATTTCGTCTTCCGCCAATACCCGCGACCACACCCGCAATTCGTCGACTACCCCCTGCCAGGGGTCGGAATCATACGCGCTCGTGGAGTCGGCGTCGGCGCCCACAATCCACCGAACGCTGCCGAACGAAGGAACGGCCGTGGTCGCAAGCGACGCATCGAGCACACCGTCCACATAGACCGAAATCGCGCCATCTCCGACCGAAATCGCGATGTGGTGCGTATTTCCGGCGGTCAAGCTACCTGGCGCACACAAGGTCTGGCTGGGCAAATCTGCGCACGTATTGGCCTCGACTTCGTCGTTATCGGCCACCCCAACCTGCCATTGGCCGCTGACCCAGCCAATATACAGGGCGTTGACCGCAGAAGACGTAGGCTGCACTTCGAGAAATGTGCGGTCCACCGAGAGGTCGTCGGCCAGGACCCATGCTTCGATCGTAAACGCGCTGCCCGGGTTGAGATTCCCGAGCTGGAGCCGGTCGACGCTCGAAGACCGCCCCAATTCGACGCCATCATTGGCCCAAGACGCGGAGGGAAGTCCCAAAAGAACGGCCAGGCCACCGTACATCGCTCGGCGCGGGAGCCGAACACATTGCCGCACAACCATGGTGCCTCCCGACCCGGCGCCATCGCAACGCGCCACGTCTTCCCATACCCGCCGCACCCGGAATTATGCCACACGATTCCCGGTCTCGCACGGCGGGTTCTCCAACAATTCCGCGAGAATTTCTACGCCACGGGCCACCGTCTCGGGGGGCGCGCAAGTAAAGCACAGCCGAACATGGGTGGTATAAAATTGTCCACACGACACACCCGGCGCCAAAATCAGCCCTCGGTCGACGCATTGTATCAAAAACGAATGAAGTGCCTCGTCGACCGGCCCGGGTCCCAGCGCCGACCGGACGTCGACAAACAAGAACGTGCCCCCATCGGGCCTTGGTACGCGCAACCGATCTGCGGCGGCATTTCCTGCCTCTTGGTAGCGCCGACGCGCCTCCGCGACCCAAGGGGGTCCAATGGTTGGGTCGAGCAAGGCCATTGCCGCGACCTGCGCGGGGCGTGGCGCCGAATACCACGCGTGCATCGCCATTTTCCGCAACTCATCCCGCAAGCCGCCATGGTCCGGCGACAGCACATAGCCCACCCGCGCGCCCGCGAGGCCGTGGGCCTTCGAGAAGCTGTGGACGGAGAACGTCCGCTCGGGTGCCAGCTCCAAAAGCGGCACTACATCGCCATTGTAGGCATACAGCGCATATACGTCATCGGACCAAATCCACAGGTTGTGCATCCGCGCATAAGCGACGATGGCGTCGAGCACCTCCCGCGACAAGACCGTGCCAGTGGGGTTGTTGGGGCTGTTGACATAAATCGCGACAGTGCGAGGCGTGCGCGCCGCTTCGATACGCGCGATGGCGACATCGGGCGTAAGCGGGCGCACAGACGTGGTTCCGGGCACAAAGCCGTCTTCTTCGAAGAACCGCACATCGACCGGCACGCCGCCGACCGCGCGCACAATGCCGGGAAACAACGGCCAATAGGGCGCCAGGACCGCGACTTCATCGCCGGGAGACAGCACCGTCGCGGCCACCGCATGCCAGCCCCCCGTGGCGCCAGCGGTCACCAACACCTGCCGCGGCTGGACGCGATGCGTCACGGCAATGCGCTCTACCAGCGCGTCGAGGCCCGTGGGCGGCGGATACGTGTGCAACCCCGGATGGTCTTCCTCCCGCAAGTCCTGCATCCGCGCGCCTACGGGCGGCGAAAGGTAGGTGTCTCCCACATGCAGAGGAAACCGTTCCCCGCTGTACTGCGCAATCCGATGTGCCAAGCGAGAGAACACGCTTCCGGGCATCGTAGCGACATGGGGCGCGATCAATGGCGCATGGGGCATTCTTTCCTCCGCTACCGTGTGACAGACTAGAAACACGAACTAACCGACCGCCCCCGTCACGGGGACGGTCTGCATCCGGGCGCGCCCCGCTTCCCCCTCGGGGACGGTTCGTGCACTCCGCTTCCCTCCAGGGTAGACCGCCCCCATGACGACCCGAACCTCGCCTGAATTTCGTTGGTTTACGCCAACCCAAGCCTCCATCACGCTCCAACGGGTGCTGCCCAGCCTCGCGCGCGCGGCCGAAGCCCTGGGTGCATTCCGGGAACTCAAAGAGCAGCTCGAACGGCACGAATCGATGGACGACGAGAGTCGCGACCTCGTCGACCGTGAGCTGGAGCGCCACCGCGAGCGCCTGCGCTTGGCAGTCGAGGAGGTCAACGCTGCGGGCGTCATGGTGCGCGGCATCGACCCCCCTGCCCTCGACTTTCCGGCCCAGCACAATGGCCGCGACGTGATGTTGAGCTGGCGAGAGGGCGAGCGCGCCGTCGCGTGGTGGTACGCCCCCGAAGAAGGGCCCGAGGCCCGCCAGCCGATTCACGACCCCCACTCGGGTCATTGGGAATGGATGCACTGAGCCCGGCTGCGGGTCGCGCAACGGGGGGATGCCGCCTCCTGCACTTGACCGTTTGGCGTAAAAACGCATGCAACGGTGGTTTTCGTCGACCTGCAACAAACAGGGTTTCAACGTAACTCCAAATAGGGTTACGTTTTCGACCGATTGGAGACCAGACGATGTCGTACTTCGCTCCCGCCAGCCAGGAACCCCATGTCACCCCCGGTGCCGCGCACAAAGACCACGCCGCGACGCCGTTCGCGGAGCGCGTCGCTGCGTTCGCCGCGGACTTGTGGTGGACCGGCCGCCCCGCAGCCCACACTTTGTGGCACGACCTCGACCCCTATTTGTATGAAGCGGTCGACCACAACCCCTTCGCGATGCTCGAAGAAGGCGCCCTCGACCACATGCCCGAAGGCTGGGCGGAGCGCGCCGAGGCGCTCATGGCCGAACGCTCCGCACGACTCGCGGCCCCGTTCCGCAGTGATGTGCCGCGCGTAGCCTACCTTTGTATGGAATTCGGTCTCCATGAAAGCGTACCGATTTATTCGGGCGGCCTTGGGATGTTGGCCGGCGACCACCTCCGCAGCGCCGCCGACCTCGACTTTCCCCTGGTCGCGGTCGGGATGTTTTGGCGCGAAGGCTATTTCCGGCAGGTCATCCGCGACGGGCGCCAGGGTGCCGCGTTCTGCCCCCGCGACGCCGACCGCTTGCCCATTCGCCCGGTCCTCGGCCCGGATGGCTTCCCGCTCGTCTTCGACGTTCCGGGTGGCGTCGGACGCATTTCGGTGCGTGCGTGGGAGCTGCGCCTCGCGAAGGTCCGCTTGTTCCTCCTTGACACGGACCTCCCCGAAAACGCCCCCGAGCACCGTCATCTCACCAATCGTCTGTATGGCGGTGACCATGACACCCGCCTGTTGCAAGAAGTCGTGCTGGGCATCGGCAGTGCCCGGTTGTTGCGGGCCATCGGGATTGAGCCGGAGGTGTTTCACCTCAACGAAGGCCACGCCGCATTCGTGGTGCTTGAACTGTGGGCGCGCGGCATCGCGGAGGGCCTCGACCCCTCGGCTGCATGGGCGAAAGCCCGCGAGCAATGCGTATTTACCACGCACACGCCCGTTCCCGCCGGCCACGACCGCTTCACCTGGCACTCGGTTGACCCCGTCCTTGGCCCTTGGCGGCACCGCCTCGGCTTGGCCCCCGGCGCGTATATGGACCGCGGTCGCGAGCGTCCCGGCGATGTCGATGAACCCTTGTGCATGACCGTCCTCGGGATGCGCGGGAGCCGGGAAATCAACGGTGTGAGCGCCCTTCACGGCGAAGTCACCCGCCAAATGTGGACGCGCTTGCGCCAATCGAAGAGCATCACCCACATCACCAACGGCGTGCATCCGGGCGCCTGGGTCACGCCGGAAACCGAAGCGCTGTGGAACGAGCACTTGCCCGGCTGGCAAGACAATCTCAACGACCGCCACTTCTGGCAAGCCGCCGATGCGCTGCCCACCGAAGCGATGGTCGAGATGCTGCAGGCCCGCCGGCAACGCTTGGTCGACGAAGTGCGGCGCCGCACCGGGGAAGCGGGCCTCGACCCCCGCCACCTCACCATCGGCTTCGCCCGACGCTTCGCTACCTATAAGCGCGGCGACCTCCTGTTCAACCACATTGACCGTCTGGAGGCGCTCTTGGAGCAAGGGGTCCAGGTGGTCTATGCAGGAAAAGCGCACCCTGCCGACGAAAAGGGCCAAGCCATCATCGCCCGTATCTTGTCGTTCGTGCGACAGCCCCGGTTCCGCGACCGCATCGTGTTTCTGCCCGACTACGACATGGCCATCGGCCGCTTGCTCACCGGCTGCTGCGACGTATGGCTCAACAACCCGCGCCGCCCGCGGGAAGCCAGCGGCACGAGCGGGCAAAAAGCCGCGCTCAACGGCAACCTCAACGTCTCTATTTTGGACGGGTGGTGGCCCGAAGCATTCGACGGTCGCAACGGCTGGGCCATTGAAGACGCGCGTCCCGCCTCGTTCGACGAAGCCACGGCAACCGAAGAAGAACTCGATGCCGTCGATGCCATCGCGCTGCAAGACATCCTCGCCCAGCGCGTGCTGCCCACGTTCCAAGACCCCCACGCATGGGCACGGATGGCCGCACATGCGATGGCAACCTGCGTGCCGTTGTTCAACACGCACCGGATGGTCGAGGACTACGCCGCGCGAATGTATCGGCGTTGAGGCGGCACCACCGTCCACCGCACCACGATAGCCTCGGGTGATGGCCGACCCCCGCTTTCACCCATCCGCGGCTTCTACCTTGCGCGCTGCTATCCTTGAGGTCGGCGGCGACGAGGTCTTCGCGATTGGCGACGTCGAAGACCGGCGGGTGGTGCGGCTGGAGGTCACCTGCCGTGGCACCGCCGACCAAGTGCCCGCCCTTCTTGCGCGCCCCCGCGCCGGACAAGTGGTCATCCACAACCACCCGTCCGGCAACTTGTCGCCCAGCGACGCTGACCTCCAGCTCGCGGGAAAATATGGCGAAGACGGCGTTGGGGTCGTCATTGTCAACAATGCGGTGGACCAATCTCGGTGGGTCGTTGAACCGCACGTTCCCAAGCGCGTCCTGGTCAACCCCGAGGACGTGGTACGGTTTTTTACTTATCGCTTACCCCGCGTGCTGCCCGGCTACGAAGCGCGGGAAGGCCAAGTCGCGATGGCTCTGGCGGTCACCGAAGCCCTCAATACCGACACCATCGCCGTGTTGGAGGCGGGGACGGGCACCGGAAAGTCCTTGGCGTACTTGGTGCCAGCAGCGATGTGGGCCTTGGCCAACGATGGCAAGGTGGTCATCGCCACCCACACCCTGACCCTCCAAGGCCAGCTCGCCACCGCGGACCTCCCCGTTCTTCAGCAAGCGGGCCTCGAAATCCGCCACGTCACCGTGCGCGGCCGCAACAACTACATTTGCCGCCGGCGCCTCGACGAAGCGGCGATGGAGCTGGGCCTCCCGCCCGCGAGCCCCGTCGCCGAGGGCCGCCCGCCGTCCACCGACGATAGCGAAGCACAAGGCGACGACGACTACGATGACGCCGACATCGAAACCGACAACCAGCACCGCGTCCAGGCCTTGCGGGAGCTGCTGCGTGTTGTCGCCCAAGGCCACGAAGGGCACCGCCAAGCCCTCGCATTTCCCGTCGACCCCGACATCTGGGACGACGTGCGTTCGGACCCCGAGCAGACGTTGCGGGCCCGCTGCCCCCACTTCGATACGTGCTTCTACTATAACGCACGCCGCGAGGCGGCAAACGCGCACTTGCTCGTCGCCAATCACCACCTCGTACTGGCCGACCTGAGCATCAAGGCCGACACGGGCGGAGACGGCGTCCTCCCCAAATATGACCGCCTCATCCTCGACGAAGGGCACCACCTCGAAGATTCCGCAACCTCCTTGATGAGCGAGCGCACCACCGCCACGTCCATCCGACGCGCGATTCAACGCTTGCTCGGAAACCGCCGCCGAAAGGGCGCCCTCGCCCGCCTGCACAAGCGCTTCGCCAGCCCGCAATCGCCGCTCATGGACCACGAGCGGGTCCGTTTTGCCAAGACCACCAGCACGCTGCTGGCGACCTTGCCGCGCCTCGCCAACGTCGTCTCCCAGAACCTCGACATATTGCTGCACGCGTGCCTCTCGGGCGCTGATACTACACTTCGCATCACTCCCGAAATCCAGAAAAGCGACCTTTGGAACGCAACAATCGAACCATCGCTACAAGATATTTCCAAAGGACTGGGAGAAGCCGCCCGCCACCTCGACCGCTTGCAGGACGTGCTCGACGGCCTGGCGCCTGCCGAACGTCTCGCCGAACCCCAGCCAGTCTTCGAGCTGAAGCGCGCCCATCGCATTCTCAGCGGCCACGCGCGCTTGGTCGGCGAGTTTGTGACCACATCGGCCAAAGATGACGCTACCGCGGAGGTCGTTCGTTGGCTCGAACGACAAAACAACCGCCGCAGCGGAGCGTCCGCCACGCTGGTCACCGCCCCGCTCGAGGTCGGTCCATTGCTGCGCGCGCGTATGTTCGACCCTCTGAAAACGACGGTGGTCACCTCAGCAACGCTGACGGTGCGTTCCCGCTTCGACCACTTCCTCGGGCGCGTTGGTCTCGCCCACACGCTGCAAGCGCCGGAGGAGTCCCAAGAAAACGACGAACTGGACACTATCTTGGGTGATCTTGGTGAGGGCGACGGTGGTGGCGGCCTCCACACGGACATCTTTCCGTCGCCGTTTTCTTACTCCCGCCAAGCCGTTTTGGGCCTCCCCCGCGACCTGCCCCCTCCCGACAGCGCCGAGTGGGCAGACGTGATTTGCCGGGCGACCACCGCTTCGTTGTTTGTGGCGCGGGGAGGCGCGTTCGTCTTGTGTACGAGCTTCGCGATGGTCGACCAGCTCCACGCCCACGCCGAAGCCCAACTGGGCAACCGAATGTTGTTGCTGCGCCAGGGCGAAATGAGCCGCGAGCGCCTCCTCGAACGGTTTCGCGACAGCGGCGACGCCGTCTTGTTCGGCACCGACAGCTTCTGGGAGGGTGTGAGCGTCAAAGGAAACGCGCTCCGGCTCGTCGTGATTCCCAAGCTCCCGTTTCGGGTGCCGACCGAGCCGATTCAACTCGCCCGCAGCGAGCTTCTCCAGAGCCGTGGCTTGGATCCATTTCGCGCGTCGATGCTCCCCGAAGCCGTGCTGCGGCTGCGCCAAGGCTTTGGCCGCCTGATTCGCACCCAGACCGACCAAGGCGCCGTCGTCATTCTCGACCGGCGAATCCACGACCGCTGGTACGGGCGCGTATTTTTGTCAAGCCTGCCCCCCGCGCGCCGCATCACCGGCCCCACCCGTGCCGTGCTGCAACAAGTGCGCACGTTCCTGCGCGGGCCCCAAGGCTCCTGACCGCCGCGCACCCCGCCAACAGCAACCTGTCTGGCGAGCCGAATGCGAATCCGCCGGCCGCACCATCAGCCGGCACAGCGAAGGCGTAGCGGGGAGGCGCCGCGCCACCGGCCCTGTTTCCGCCATCCGCCCGTCCGAAGACTTCCGGCAGAGGCGCGGGGCTTGGTTGCTGCTCGGGGCTACGCGCAATAGGCGCCGCCTGCTTTCTCATATCAACGGCGACCGCACGGTCCCCGAACGGAGTCGACATGAACGCGGCCATTACGCGTGCCCAAGTGCACTACATCGGCGAACAATGCTCCGCCGCCCCCGATGACTTCCAGGCAGCCGCCATGCGTCTTCTCAAAGACCAGCGCCGCCTCAGCCGATTCTTCGAGCAAAACGCCGAACCGCTCGGCATGATTGCCGGTCAAGTCGCGCTGTATATGTTGTCCGTCAGCATCCGCATTTTCGAGCAGACGGGCGGCCGCATGTACAAGGTCAACAGCAGCCACCTCCAGGCCGCACAGCTCAAGGTGAACGACTCCTTGGGAGAAGTGTTCCCCGCTGACGACGGCTTCGCCGAGCGCGCCAAGGCCGTCGATCGCGCGCAGCCCCATCTTCTCGACGAAGTGTTGTGGGCCTTGTACGAAAACGGCGACGAAAACGCCGAGCAAACCCACCTGGAGCCCCACCACAAGGCCCTCATCTACGTGCTCCTGTGGACCGCCGTAGAGGCCATGGACATGGTGTGGCAGCCCGCAAAAGGCTGGTCGCCCGATTCCTTCGTGTTGCCGACCGCAACCGAAGCCTGAGCACGCCGGCGCCATCACCACGACGCCGATTTCAGCTCCACCGTATAGCCCTGGCAATCCGTCCCACGACGGAGCGCCAGGGTTCGCTCTTCAGCGGTCCCCGGCGCCACCGACGCAAAGGTGACGTCGTAAGCGCGGTCGCAGCCAACGCGCACCACCGCGTTGGAGATGGCCTTCGTTGCGTTGTTTTCCAAGGTCACGGTGACATCGATGCGGCCATCGGGCCACGCCGTCGCGCTCGCTGCCGGCCGCACCCAATACTTCACGTCGGCCGTGCGGTCGGGTCGTTCGCGCGGCCGCAAGCGCAGTTCTTGGCTCTCTTGGTCGACGGTGACCAAAAATCCGCCCGACACATTCAGCCCCAAGAGTCCTCTGCCATCTTCGTGCGCACACTCGTCGCACACGCCCACCGTCACGCCTTCGACGGCAAAACCGCCAAGCCACACCCGGTCGATGAGCACGAGGGGGGTCGAGCGTTCGCCGTTTGCCGTGCGCACGACCACTTCGGGCGCATCGGAGGGCACCGAAACGCCGAGCTGCCGCAAGGTCGCGCGATTGAGGCTGGTAAACGACGCGCCGGTGTCGAAGACCATCGCCACCTCGACCTCACGCTTTCCATTTTCAAATGCCACCGGCACCATAAGCGCCGTCCCCTCGCCTTCGTAGGGCAAAATGACCTCGTCACCCATCGGAGGCGGCGACCGCACGACCGTCGACGAAGCCGCGGCAGGAACCGGCGCTTCCACCGCGATGGGTTCGGCCAACGGAACAGGCGGAACGCCCTCGATACGCGGCAACCAAGCGTCGAGCGCATCGGCAAGACCGCTGGGCGGCGATACCCCCACCACCGAAGCGAGAATGTGCGTGCCTACGCCCAACGCCTGGGCACGCTCGCCAGGAAAATACGTGGGAAACACGACCACCAATACGGTGGACCACACGGCCAACGCGAGCCCCCAGCGCCCCACCCAGCCCCGTTGTCCCGCCACCAATGCGAGCCCCAATGGCGGCAAGCCCACCATCGCACCCGCCATGCCCGCGACAACGACCGAAGAACCTTGGCGCGCTACGCCCAGTCCCACCCACGCCGCGACCGCCACCAATGCCACAGGCAAGCCCACGAGCACCCAGAGGAGCTCGCCAAACGATAGAACGCGGGTTTCAGTAGAGTTGGTCACAAACACCTTTCGCCAGGAGGTATCCCGAAATCCGCAGCCCAGGCGAGGCACACGCGCCAAACCCACGACCTTCCTTCGAGATTCCGCTTTGCAGACGCCCACGGTTGGCGCCGCAACCCGTTACCAGCGCGGTTCTCTTGGGTCCTACCCAAAAACCGCGCGCCATTTGGAGTCACTATGCCCCACATTGAAACACGGGCCACGTATTTTTGCGTCGATATTGAATGCAATGGACCTGTGCCCGGTCTTTATGCCATGGTCTCCTTGGCTGCGGTCGCGGTCTTTCCCGATGAAGACGGACGATTGGTCATCGGCGACTGCTATTACGCCGAGCTACAACCCGACGCCCCCCGCTTTGACGCACGCGCGGCGGCGGTTCACGGCTTGGACCAAGACCGCTTGGCGACCGAAGGCCTGTCCCGCGCGGCGTTCGCCGAAGAGCTGACCGCGTGGGTGCGCGCGCAGACCCGTCCGGGAACCGAGCCCGTATTTGTAGGCCACAACGCCCCTTTCGATTGGTCCTTCGTCGCGTGGACCTTCGCCGAAATCAGCTGTCCCAATCCGTTTGGCTACAAAGCGCTGTGTACCAAGTCGATGGCCACAGGCGCGCTCGGCGTTCATTGGCTCGACTCTAACAAAGAGGTGTTGGCCGAACGTTTGCCGATTGGCGCCGAGGACAACACCCAAAAGCACCGCGCCGACTACGACGCGCTGTACCAAGCGCGCATTTTGGTCGCGCTGCTCGACCACCTCGCCGAACGTTCATCGTCCGACTGAAAAGTACCAACCTTGGTGGTCGCTTCCGGGCACGTCCACCTTGCGCAATGCGCGAATCGTCACCGGCCCGGATAAGACGTGGTCCAAGCGAAACACGGGCGCGTTGGGCCAGCCGCCGCCCGAGGGCCACGTGATGCCAAACAGCCCCGCGTGCCCCACTTGGTCTTCGAGGCCAAGGGAACGCAAGCGCCGCCATGGCACACTTCCGGGCACATGGTTGAGGTCGCCGGCCACCACGACCGCCTGTCCCGAAGTACAGGGCGGGATGTCCTGGGTGAGTCGTCCGGCGGCGATGTGGCTTTCGAGGAACTGCAAGTAAGGGTCCATGCCCGTGGGGTCGATGGGGACTTGGGGCGGCGCATGAATGCCCACCACACAAGCACTTCCCCCATCGACAATCGCAAACGGCATCGACAACGACGGCGAGCCATACGGTCCGACGACAGCCGCGGCGATGTCCAAACCGTCGCGCACAAACACGGCAGTGTGGTGGGAAGGACGGGACCATGGGTACGCAAAGTCGTCGGCGACGCGATGGTAGCCCGGAAATGTTTCCGGCCGCTTCTCCAATATGACGACGACGTCGGCCAAAAGGGACTGCACTTGGTCCGCGAGCGGCGTGGGATCTGTCTGCGGGCTGTACGAGTTCACGTTGAGAACGGCCACGGAGAGGTCGTCTTTGCCGATAGCGCCCGCGCCTGGCGCGAAACGCAGCGGAACGCCGATACCGAGCAGGCCAAGCCACGCAATGCCCATCCAGCGCGACCGCTCCCCGGTCCACCTGCGCACCGCGAGCATCCACAGCGGCCACACCAAGGCGGCCCACGGCGGCAAGCTCAACAGCACAGCCGCGAATGCCTGGGCCCAGATGTGGTCGGTCGGCAACCAGACGGCCGCGATGACACCGAAAGCGACCACCGCAGGCCAAGCAAACAGCAAGACCGCACTCCGCTGGACCTGCGTCATATCTGCCGTCCCACGCCGCGCCGTGAGGGGGTTACAAGCGGCCACCCTTCGGCGGAACCTCGACCGTTCCCCCACCGAATCGACGGATGGAGCCTCTCGTGACCAACCCAACCCCAGAAGCTATCGGCGCGACCCCCGCCGGCGAACGTCCCCTCCTCCTGCGCGCCCTCGCCGGTGAGCCGGTGCCCCGGCCTCCCGTGTGGATGATGCGGCAGGCCGGTCGATTCTTGCCCGAATACCGCGAAGTGCGGTCGCGCGTTTCGTTCTTGGAGTTGTGTCACGACCCCGACCTCGCTTGTGAAGTCACCTTACAACCCTTGCGCCGGTTTGGATTTGACGCAGGCATCATTTTCAGCGACATCCTGCTGCCTCTCGAAGCCATGGGCTGCACGCTCACCTTCGGAAAGGGCCACGGCCCCGAGTTTCCCGAACCCATCCGCGACCGCGCGGGGATTCGCGGGCTCAAGCCCTTCGACCCTGTCGTTGATTTGCCTGCACCGTTGCGGGCCCTCACGTTGACCTCCGCGCGCGCGGGCGTTCCGATTCTCGGCTTCGCCGGCGCTCCCTTTACCCTCGCCTGTTACCTGATTGAAGGCCGCGGGTCGAAGGATTGGATTGAACCCAAAAAGATGATGATGTGCGACCCCGATGCCTTCGGCGAGCTGCTCGACACCCTCGCCGTTGCTATGGGCCATCATCTCCAAGCGCAGGTCGAAGCGGGTGCCGCCGCTGTTCAGTTGTTCGACACCTGGGCCGGCGTGTTGAGCCCCGACGACTTCCGCCGCTGGGCGCTCCCCGCCGCGCGAAAGGCCTTGTCCATGGTCAAGGGTGTGCCTCGACTTTACTTTACCCGCGACACCGCGCCGTTTTTGCCGTGGATCCACGAAGTCGGCGCAGACGGCTATGGCGTCGATTGGCGCACCGACATGGCCGTCGCGCGTGCGGCCCTGGGGCCCGATACCCCACTCCAAGGAAACCTCGACCCCATCGCACTTTTCGGCCCCGACGACGACATAGCCGCGCGGGTTCATTCGATTATTCGAAAGGCAGGCCCGCGGGCCCACGTCTTCAATCTCGGCCATGGAATCACGCCGAAAACGCCCATCTCCGGCGTGCAAGCGGCCGTCGAGGCTGTTCGGAGCTTCCGGTGGACCTGACCCCCGAGCTGCTGTTGTCGTGGACCCGCCAAGGCCCGCGCTACACCAGCTATCCCACCGTTCCCGAGTGGCGGGACACCCTCCCCGACACCGCCTGGACCGACGCGATTGCCGCGATTCGGCGCCCGGCGAGCGTCTATGTCCACGTCCCATTTTGCCGGGAGCAGTGTACGTTCTGCGGCTGCACGATGGTCGTCGCCGGACGACGGGAGCCGGGTCGAAAGTACCTTGACAGCATCGCCCGCCAGCTCGACCAACTCCGATTCGCCGACAACGCAGAAAAGCTCGACGTTGTGCGAATTCACTTCGGTGGCGGCACGCCCACTTGGTTTTCGCCCGAAGAACTGACCGAACTGTATACGATGTTGTACCGTCGGTTTCGGCCGCTCGCCGGCGCAGAGCTGTCCGTCGAGGTCGATCCCGAGGTCACCTCCGACGAACACGTCGACGCCCTCGCGGCCTGCGGCACCACCCGCTTGTCCATTGGCGTACAGAGCTTTGACCCCGTCGTCCTCGCGGCGGTCAACCGTCCCCAAGCGAGCAGCGAAGTCGAGCGCGTATTCGCCCGCGCCCGCCACCACGGCATGACCGGCCTCAACCTCGACCTGATGTACGGTCTGCCCCACCAAACGCCGGAGCGATTCGCAGGCACCCTCGCCCGCACGCTCGCGCTGCGGCCCGACCGCCTCGCGTTGTTCGGATACGCCCATGTCCCGTGGCTCAAAGGCCACCAGAAGCGCCTCGACGTCAGCGCCCTCCCCGATCCCGTGGCGCGGGCGGGCTTGTTCTTGCAAGCCCACGCCGCCCTCGTCCGCGCCGGGTACGACGCTATCGGCATGGACCACTTCGCATTGACCGACGACGCGTTGTCTATCGCCCGTCGCGAAGGTCGCTTGCATCGAAACTTCATGGGCTACACCACCCACGCCGACCTACCGCTCATCGGTCTCGGAATGAGCGCCATCAGCGAGTTCCCCAACCTCTATACACAACAGAAGTCCAAGCTGTCCCATTGGTGGAAGGCGATTGCTGGGGAAGACACGCTTCTTGAGCGCGCCTGTGTGGTGTCCGAAGACGACCGTATGTGGAGAGACGCTATCAATGGCTTGATGTGCAACCTCCAGGTCGACCTCGCCGCCATCGCAGCGGATTACCAACGCCCCGCCGAAGTGTTTGACGAAGCGCTCCAACGCCTCGACGGTGTGCGCGCCGATGGCTTGGTATTGCAAACGGGCTACCATTTGCAGGTACCCGATGAGATGGCATTGCTCGTGCGCAATGTCGCCATCGCCCTCGACCCGCGTATGGCGAAACCGTCGACGGGCGGACCTCGGTATAGCGCGACAGTATAGCTGGCAGGTTTGCCAAGCTGCCCCGCTGCCGCTATCCCCCGCCCCCGACGGATTTCGTTCGCGTTGACAGAGGAACTATGCCCCGCACCCATGTCTGGCTCCTGGATCGCGGGGGCCCCCAAGACGAACCCGAGGTCCAACGATACCTGCAACGTATCGTCCGCGACCCCATCACCTCCCCGCTCCGCGGCATTTGGCGTTGGCTGTTCGGCTGGTTGTGGGTGCGGTGGGTCGGACGCCGAATCGCGCCTGCCTGTCGGCAACTGGGCGGGCCGGTTCCCCAACTGGCCGAAGTGCAAGAGCAAGCGCGCCTTTTGCGCCAGCTCTTGGGAGGACGCTACGACGTGCACGCGGTCTTTCGCCATGGCGGGGCCGACGCGGAACGAGCACGGGCGGCCCTTGGAAACGGCGACCGGGTCGTGCTTCTGCCCCTCCATCCCCAGCGCCATCCCGAAGCATCGCGGGCTGCATTGGATGATGCCTGGAAAGTGCTGAACGGCGCCGGACACGCCGCCACGGCCATCGAGGCCTGGGGCAACGAGAGCACGCTCGCCGACCTCCTGGCCTTGCATCTGCGCCGTTCGCTCATTCCCCATGCCCAGCACGGAACCGTGGGCGTCGTCTTGCTCGCCCCCGCCCCGCCCGAGGGCCGTGCCGCGGCCGACTACCTCGACGAGCTGGCCTCTACGGCCACGTTGCTGCGCCAACGCGCCCGCCTCACGGGGCCGGTCGTGCAAGCCTGGGTGGCATCCTGGACCGGCGGAAAGGGCCCCGCTCCCGACCTCCCAGTGGCCCTCACGCACTGCCGGGAGAAGGGCGCCCAAGTCGTCCTCGTGGTGCCCCTCGGCTGGTGTACCACTTGGCCCGAACTCCGCCTCGCGCTCTCTGCTGACCCCGAAGCGATGGCCCAACAGGCCAAACTTGCGGCCGTTGTGCCGGTCCCGACACCCGCTCCGTCGGTGGAGTTGGCGCGCCTCCTGGTGCCGCTTATCCGAAACGCCGAGCAAGAGGCCGGGTGGCCCGTCCCCGAAGACGACGTCGCAAGGCTCGTATTGGAACACCTCAACGAAGCGGGACTGCCGACGGTCCCCGGAGCACGATGATGAGCCGAGTCCTCGTCGTAGGCGGCGGAATCAGCGGCCTCGCAGCGGCCACCGAGCTTGTCGAAGCGGGCCACGAGGTCACCGTATTCGAAGCCGCGGCCGTTCCTGGCGGCAATGTCCGCACCGACCATTTCGACGGCCGAATTCTCGACCAAGCAGCAAACGGATGGCTGGACAACGAGCCGACGATGCAGAGCTTGCTCGCGCGCGTCGGATTGGCCGACCGCGTGGTCCCCGTCAACGAGCGCTTCTCGACCCGCTGGATTTTGGCGGACGGTCGAATGCAGCCGGCGCCCTTGCGTCCTCCGATGATGGTGACCACCGACCTCTTGTCCTTCACCGACAAGCTCCGCGTGCTCGCCGAGCCCTTGATGCCCCGCGGCGCCAGCGCCCACGCCGACGACCCCACCGCAGATGAGAGTGTCGGCGACTTCGTCCGCCGTCGCCTGGGCCCCGCCTTCGTCGACCGAATGGTCGGCCCGATGGTCGCGGGCATCTACGCCGCCGACCCCGACCACTTGTCGCTGCGGGGCGCCTTGGGCCGTATGTTTGAGCTAGAGCGCGAGCACCGCAGCTTGTTCGTGGCCATGGCACGCCTCGGAAAAGGCGGAGCGCCCCCCGGCCGGCTCCAGACCCTCCCCGGTGGCGCAGGCGAGCTGACCGCCACGCTCGCAACGCGCTTGGGCGACCGCGTGAAGTGCGGCCACCCCGTCACCGGGCTGTCCCGCAGCAACAACACCTGGACCGTCACGTTTTCGACCGCTGCCGGCGCTTCGGACACCCTCACCGTCGACCGCGTGGTCTTGGCGTGTCCGGCGCCCGTACAAGCGCGGCTCTTGCGGTCCATCGACCCCGCCGCTGCCACCGCCCTCGACGGCATCCCGTACGCGCCCGTCGCTGTGGTGTGTACCGCGTGGAAGCCCGGTAGCTGGGCCCTAGCGCCCGAGGGCTTCGGCGTATTGATGGCCCGTGGCGAAGCCGACCGCATCGGCGCACCGGGCGTTCTCGGCGCATTGTTCACCTCCTCGGTCTTTCCCCAGCAAGCCCAAGAAGGCGAACACCTCATCCGCACGATTCTCGGCGGGGCCATCGCGCCTGAAGTCGTTCAAGAAGACGACGCCACGCTCCTCGCCCGCACCCGTCGAATGCTCACCGTGGCCCTCGGTCCCGAAACCCAAGGGCCGACCTTCGTGCAAATCTACCGCCACGCCGCGGGAATCCCCCAGTACCGTCCCGGTCACCCGGCGCGCGTACAAGCCGTGCGCGCCGCCGAGGCACGGCATTCGGGGCTACATTGTGTGGGCAATCACCTCGATGGGATTGGCGTCAAGGACTGCGCACGGGCGGCACACACCCTCGCCGCGCAGATTGGGGCACCGTGACCTGTCCCGAACAGGTAGTCTCTCGTGTTTGTGAAACCGGAGGAACGATGCTTCGGCTGATTCCCGCGCTCCTGTTGGCGTCCGCATGTGGTCCCGCGCCTGGCATCCTCGACGACACGTTTTTTGTACGGGTCGACGACGCCGACCTTTTCGTGCGTGTGGCCGGCGACAGCACCACGAACCGATGGCTCCTGTGGGTCGGCGACGGTGGCAGCCACGAGACCTTGCGGTCGACGCCCGCCGCGTCCCTTCTCCAAGACGAAGCGGTCGTGGTCTACATGGACCTCACCTGCCAAGGCGCCAGTGAGGGCCGCTTCTCGCCGGACGACCTCAACGCCGCGCGCCACGCAGACGACATCTCCGCGATACTATATGTGATAGAACCAATGTACCTAGAGAGTCGTCAAGGTGAGCCTCAAATATGGCTTATGCCGCACAGAATCGGCACCCTCGCGGCCAATGAACTATTGTTCAACACTGATTTTTCCACACGCATTCACGGCTATATCGAAGTCAATGGCAACCACGATGTACCGCGTGCGTACGCCGATGGCCGCACCGCGCTCGCCGCAGAGGCCGCCGCGATGTTGGAGTCCGACCTCGACGCCGAAGCACGAGACGAATGGAAGGCCCTCCAATCGGAGGTCCAGGCGCTCCCTGCCCATGCAGAGCTGGCGCAGCTCCGCTCCCTCGAAGCGTTGTCCGCACGCGCCGCCGACCTCCACCCCGAAGTCAACGACGCAGCCACCGGCAACGCACGCTGGAGCGGCAGCTTGTGGACCACCTCGAACATCCACGCTGGAATGGATGGCCTCTTGACCGCGGAGCGCGACCAAAGCTGGTCGGAGAGCTACCGCACGCTCACCCTCCCCACCTTGCTCGTGAGCAGCCGCTACGACTTCGCAGCGCCCGCGTCCCTCGCCGAAGATGCCGCGCGGAAGATTGCGTCCGAGCGCTTGCAGTGGGTGTCCCTCGAACACAGCGCCCACGACCCCTGGTCCACCGAACCCGACGCCATCGCAAACACCATCCTCACATTCGTTGCGGAGGCTGAATGATTGGCGCGCTGCTCCTGCTTTCCTCGTTGGCCGGCGCCGTTGAAGGCTCGGCTGGCGTACTCCTGCCCGATGCCCACCGCCCCGGCGCGCGCGCCACATGGGTATGGGACATCGCGGAAACCGGCGACCACACCTGGATTGCGGGCCCTGACCTCTCTCTTTACGCCCTCCCTGCCGTCCGTCTCGACACGCTGACCGGCGGCGTCTTCGGCTGGCAGTGGCAACCATCTGCCCTCCGTGTCGAAGCGGCGCTCGGCGCCGGCGCGTTGTGGGAGAAGAACCTCTCGACCACCTTTCGGATCGAAGACGGCGCGCTTCAGAAGGTTCCGGTCGCGGGCCGGGTGCTCGGCGCGGCCACCGCGCGGGTCGGAATCGGTCGCGGCCCCACCGCCACACAAGCATGGGGTTGGATCCTCCGCCCCACTCTTGTCCTTGAACTGCCACGCGACACCGGTCCCCAACCGATTTGGATGCTCGAAGTGGCTGGTCTGTTCGCTGCCCGCGACTGAGGTCTCGGCCACAAACCAAACTGTGACCGACACGTGGCCCAACGTCAGCCCACACTTGGCAGAACCGTGGGACGCTACCTGCGCACCGCCATGTCTCCGCGGTCTGGAGCGCAGATGAGCGACGAGAAGCGCGAATTGAACGTCCACGCCGGAAACCGTCCCCCTGCGTGGGGCGTTGGTTTCGGAAAACTATTGTGCCGCTTGCTCGGCTGGACACCCATCGGCGAGTATCCGCAAGTCGAGAAGGCCATCTTCATTGCCAGCCCCCACACGACCTTGTGGGACGGCCTCATCATGTTGTGCGTCGCGTGGGCGATGGGCGTGCGTCTGTCTTGGATTACCAAAAAAGAAACGGTGCGCTTTCCTTTCAAGACGCTGACCACCTATTTTGGCGCGGTGCCCGTCGACCGAAGCAAGAGCAACGACACCGTAAAGCAGGTAGCCACCGCATTTCATGAATCCAATGGAATGTTCTTGGCCATCGCGCCCGACGGCACCCGCAAGCGCCGCGACCATTGGAAGTCCGGCTTTTACCATATGGCCCTCGAAGCCAATGTTCCCGTTATCTGCGGGTTCTTGGACTACCGACGCAAAGAAGGCGGGATTTGCGGCTTCGTCGAACTCACCGGCGATGTCCGCACCGACATGGACCGCTTCCGTGAGATTTACGCCGATGTGGTGGGCAAGTTCCCCGCCCAGATGACCCCCATTCGCTTGCGCGCCGAAGACGAAGCCGACGCGAACAGCCGCGGAATTGCATAAGGGACCAGACGCCGGCCACCGACAAGGCTACAAGACGACGACCAACGCAGGAGAGCGCGGTTGACTCGGATTGTGGCCGTCATTGTGGGAGCACTGTCGATTCCCGGATGTGGAGTGGGCACCAACTGCGCGCCTCCAGCGGCATCCTGCAACAGCACCGAAGGCGGCAACGGCCTCTACGAAGGACGCATCGCCCTCGACCGCATTCACTTTGACTGCTGTCGACGAATGGACTCCGCGCGCGGCACCTGCACCGGAAACGGCGAATGGTGGGCAGACGTGATCCTCGACGGCCGCGCCACCAACGTCACCGTCACCCTCACCGGCGAAGGCGACCCCGGCTGGACAGAAACCCACACCCTGCCGGTCGTCTCTCGCGACCCGGAAGGCTACTGGGAAGAGCGGTATCGAAACTGGTCGGTGGCCGACCTCAGCGAATGTGACGTGCCGGAAGACTGCGCCGACCTCTATGTGGACGGCATCCGCACCTTGTTTTCGTGTACCCCGGATTTCGCCACCACCTTGCGCACCACAGTGAACGTCTACACCACCAGCCCCGACACCCCGTCGGCCTGCGCGACGTGGGGCCCGGAGAGCATTCCGGCGCCGTCCACCTGCATCGACGCAGAACGGGCAGGACTCCTGTGACTCGTCTGCTTTTGCCCTTGTTGTTGACCGCAGGCTGCGCGCCTTTGGTCCCCAAACCGGACAGCGCCACCCCCGTGTGGAACAGCGAAGCGCCGTCTATCGTCGCCCTTTCGCTGACCTGCGACCCCGCGGTCGGCCAGTGGTCCTTTCAACTCGAAACAACCGGTTGGACGGGCATCACGCGCTTGTGGATGGGTCCGAATGCCGCGCTCATGGAGCAATCGGACTTCACCTCCGACGTCGCGGCCGCCAACGGCGATTGGGACTGCGTCGGCGGCACCGTGCCCATGGCGGCAGACGTCGCCAATCCCGGCAGCGCAACCCGCTGGCGCTGCGACGACCTCCCCGCGCTGTACGGCTTGGTAGCGGTGAGCGATGCGGAAGGAAATGCGTGGACGGATTGCCGCGTTTGGGGCCCCGACGAAAACACCCCATGGGAATCTATTTCCGGCGCTCCATCCTGTGACGCCCGCGTCGCGTGGGAGCCGGAGACCCCCGCCACCATCGCCGACGGGCAATGGGCCGCCTGCACCACTGACTGACGGTCAGGCGTACGGACGAGCGCTATCTCCGGGCGACAATCTGGCGCGCCAAGCTGAGCGCCGCGACCATGCTCTCATGGGACGCGCGCCCCGTGCCTACGAGGTCATCGGCGGTGCCGTGGTCGACGCTGGTGCGCACCAGCGGTAGCCCGAGCGTCCAGTTCACGCTGCGCCCAAAATCGACCGCCTTGAGCGGCGCGAGCCCTTGGTCGTGGTACATCGCCACAACCGCCGCATAGCGTCCAGCACGCGCACCCAGAAACGCGGTCTCCGCTGACACCGGACCCACCGCCGCGACGCCCTCTTCGCGCAGTTGGTCGCAGGCGGGCCCGATGATGTCGAGCTCTTCGCGGCCCAGCACCCCTTGCTCACCTGCGTGGGGGTTGAGCCCACAGACCGCAATCGGGGCGTCGCCAAGTCCCAAATCCGTCGCCAGCGCATTCGCGAAAATGCGCACCGTGCGGCAAATCCCGTCAACTGTGAGGCTCGCGCCGACAGACATCAGCGGCTGGTGATGGGTCACAAGCGCGACCCGCAGCTCGCCGCCCACGAACGCCATCACACTGTCACGGCCGCAAATGTCCGCCAACATGTCGGTGTGGCCGTGGTACCGAAAGCCTTGGGCAACGAGCTTTGCCTTGTGAATCGGGCCCGTCACCATCGCCGCGCCCCGTCCCGCCAAGCAAGCCTCCGCCGCAAAGCGAATCGACGCCGCCTCGACCGGCTCGCCGCCCAAGGGTCCAGGGTCGACCACGCACAGCTCCCCTGGCGACCAGGGGTCGTTGTGGGAAATCACACGCGCAGGCAAGCCAACGCCCAATAGCGCCGACAGCAATGGCTCCGCACGACCCACCAGCAACACGCCGTCGTGGCCTATCTGGCGCAACGCGCGTGCGGTAATCTCAGGGCCAACGCCCATCCCCGGTGTCACCAGCAGAGGACGAAACATGGTCGATGGACCCTCCGCCTGGTTTATTGGCCCGGAGGCCCTTCAAGCTTGACCTCCACCGCCGTGCGCCGGCGCGCTTGCCGGTACCACTGGTCGGTCTCTTCATCGATGCGACCCGAGTACACTTGGTCGAGCAGCTGGTCGCGGACTTGGTCCATCGCCGGTGGGGCCTTCTCCCGCGCGTCAAACACGGTGAACACAAACACGCCCCGCGGCGTCACAACCGCATCGGAGACTTCGCCGACCTGCAACGCGAATGCCACCGCCGACATTTCAGCCTGGAGCTCGCCTTCGGCATACGTGCCCATGCGACCGCCATTTCGGCCAAATCCACCCTCATCCATCTCCGCCGCGACGGCCGCAAAGCTCTCCCCTGCCGCGACCCGTGCGCGCGCAGCGGCGGCCTTTTCCATGACCGCAGCGGCACCCGCTTCGTCGGCCCCTGGTGGCATACGGAAGAAGATAGCGCCCAAGTCAACAATGCGCGGGCGGCGCACCGACTCGAACATACGGCGGTACGCATCGACCAGCTCGTCTTCGTTGACCGAGATGCGCGGCTGAATGACATACGAGTTGAACTTGGACTGGCGGATGTTTTCGCGGATTTCTTCGCGGTAAGCATCCCAAGGGAGCCCTTGGGCTTCGACCTCCCGACGCAGTGCCTCGCGCTCCATATTGTTGCGGCGGGAGATGTCGTCGATGGCCCGCTCAAGCTCTTCTTCCTCGACGTCCATGCCCAGATTGACCATCTCTTGGGAAATCAGGCGACGAAGGATGAGGGTGTCGAGCACCTCAAGCTCAATCTGGCGGCGCACAATCGCGTCGCCGTTGCTGCTGGCCACGGCCTGCTCGATGTAGTCACCGCCAAGCTCGTAGACTTCCGACAACGTGAGGACTTCGTTGTCGACGACGGCGGCGACACGGTCGGCCGTGGCCGCTTCGGCGACGGGTGCGCACACCATCGAACCCCACAGCACCGCGATCGACAGCGAGCCCGTTCGTTTCCAGGAGGTCCACAGCATCCGTACTCCCACGCATCACCCACGGCACCAAAGCAGAAAGGCACCGACCGAGACGAAGACGATAACCCGCCTCCGCCTTCGTCGATGCCGTATTTCGTTCGCACACCCAACAACCACCTGCACAAGCGCGTTTGCCTTGTGCAGTGGGCGACCTATTCTTCGCCTTCGTCCTCGGGAATCATCTCGTCTTCGCCACCTTCGCCGGGAAGGTCGCCGAGCTTGGTGCCCGGAGTGACCGCGCGGCGGCTGGGCTTGACCTCAAGTGCGGTCAGCTTCGCTTCGTCGATGGTGATTTTGGCACCCGTGCGGAGCGACGCGACGTATTGCTCGTAGAGTTCCTTGAGCTTGTCGTTTTTGACCTTCCGCAGCACCGAGCCCTTCATCTGCTGGAAGGTGCGCTCGACCCGCTCGCGCTTGTTGGCGATGTAGATGATGTTGATGCCGTCTTCGGTCTTGAAGGGGGCGCTCAACTCTTCGACCTTCATCTCGAAGGCCTTGTCCACGACGCCCTGCACCAAGCCAGCCTTGCCACTGCGGGGAACAAAGCCGACATCCCCGCCCCGGCGACGGTAGGGGTCTTCAGAGATGTTCGCGGCGATGTCCTTGAACTTGGTAGGATCCTTGCGAAGCTGCTCGTAGGCGTCCTTCGCAATCGTCTCCGCTTCGGCTTCGGTGCGCTCTTTGCCCACCTTCACCAGAATGCGCTTGATTTGGACCTTCTCGGGAACCACGAACTCATCGACGTGGGCGTCGTAGTAGGCCTGGAGCACTTCGTCGGGGAAGTCGGAGTTGCGGACGTTGGTGTAGACCTCCTCCCGCAACAGTGTGTTCACCATGACCTTCTGCACTTTCGGATCACGGTCGAGACCCTTGGCGAGAGCGGCCTTGTAAAGCAGCTTCTCGTCAACCAAGCGGTCCATGACCTCTTTCTTTTCTGCCATCGAGAGGGCATCGCCCGCTTCGGGCTTCTTTCGCGCAGCGGCTTCCTGAAACTCTTCAGAGCCCACCGGAACGCCATCGACGTCCGCCAACACTTCGCCGATATTCAAAGCCGGAGCCGCCGACGAAGCGGAGCTCTTGTTTGCGGGTTCGCCGGCGCCTTTGGAAGCGCCGCCGTCGCAAGCCGTTGCCAAGAGAGCCAAGGCAACAAGCGCAGCAGGGGTCAGGTTTCGCATCCAATCCTCCCGGCACGAGCCGTGCCGCGAATTTGTTTTGTTGCACAAACGTCACAGCCCCGAAGGCCTGCCACGCAGACCCGCAGGGCCGTTCGTCCGCGCTCAGGTGGGGTACTGTTCTTTCGGAAAGCCGCCGAGGTCCATGCCCAGAGCCAATTCGAGCTCGGTGAGCGTGTCCTTGATTTCGTTGAGCGACTTACGGCCCAAGTTCTTGGTCTTGAGCAGCTCGGCTTCAGACTTTTCACACAACTGCCATACACGAACGATGTTGGCATTGCGGAGGCAGTTGGCGGAGCGAACCGAAAGTTCGAGCTCGTCGACCTTGCGGCCGAGCCAGTCCGGCCAGTTGGGCGAATCGGAAGAAAGGTGATCGGGCTCTTCTTCTTCCTCAAAGTTGATGAAGACTTGGAGTTGTTCCCGGAAAATCCGCGCGGCGTAGACGAGGGCATCTTCGGGGGCGACACGACCGTCCGTCCACACCTCGAAGGTGAGCCGGTCGTAGTCGGTGCGCTGGCCCACGCGCGCGTTGGTGACGGTGTACCGCACCTTGCGAATGGGGCTGAAACGCGCATCGAGACGAAGGGCGGCATCGCCAATCTCGCCTTCGCCGCCGAGAACGTAGCCCTGGCCCATCTCGACGGTGACTTCCACCTGGAGCCGGCCAGAGCCGGTCAGGGTGGCGACGTGGTGCTTCGGATTGAGGACGCGCACAGCGCCGTCAAAGTCGATGTCACCGGCATACACGGGGGTCATGCCGGAGCCGTTGCCCACCTTGTCGATGCGGCCTTTCAGGGCACCCACCGACTGCGTGACAACGCGAACGTCCTTCAGGTTGAGGGCGATGTCGGCGACATCTTCCACAACCCCGGGGATAGAACCGATGCCTTCCTGCACGCCCAGGACTGACACATTCGTGACAGCCGCGCCGTGAAGGCTCGAAAGAAGAATGCGGCGGAGCGCATTTCCAAGAGTGTTGCCATACCCACGTTCGAGCGGCCGAATGACGAACTTGCCAAACGTCCGCGAGGACTTGGCATCCGTCTCCACACGGTCGGGACGAATGAGGGTGCGCCAGTTGGCGGCGGGGAAATCGGCGGAGGCTGCCTGCATGTGTCGCGACTCCTCGGGTCACCAGGGCCGGGCTCATCCCATGCACGTCTGCCACGATCCGAACCAATATTCTGCCGAAGAATGCGGAGAATGTCGGTCTGGTGCGTGCGCGCGGGTGCCTGCGGCGCGGCGGGGGGAGGAAGCAGTGTGGTTGCGGACCTCGCGCCCGCACCCACTTGCTCCTGAGAATTGCCGTGTGGGCTTAGTGTGGAGAGCACCGCTCGTCAACCGCTACGGACCGGGACACGATAGCATCCGTTGGACATTGCCCCGTGGAGCACGCCATGTCTGCCCCCCTCGCCCTTCTGTTCCCGATCTTGATGTATTTTCCGAGCCACGCCGGGACCGTGCGGGTCGAGACCACCATCGCAGCCGAGGTCTACATGAACGGTATTCCGGTCATGACCACCTACGGCGCTGGCACAGTCAGCATTCCCGACATGCCCGCCGGCGTTCACACCCTCGAAGTGTTTCGCTTTGGCAAGCCACGCAACATCAACATTTCGGTCCCCGAGACAGGCACGGTGCGCCTTCTCATCGGCGAAGACACGCTCACCACCGATACGCCCCCCGCAGACGGGGCGACGCCGCCCACCGTTCGATTGGTCGCGACGCCTGGCCAGCAGTTTTCTATCTTGGTGGACGGAAAGAGGGTCGCGGTGTTGCAAGCCGACCTCCCCCTCGCCCTCGACCACCTCGGACCAGGCACCCACAGTCTGGAGGTTCGCAGCGCGGACAACCTCACGATTTGGGTGCGCGGCACCCTCGACCTCGAGCCGGGCGATGACCTCCGGCTCACGTTGACCGAAGGACGGCTCCCCGAATTGTTTGGCCGTGCGGAGGCCTGGCGGCCCCGATGAGGAATGGCGCCCCTCCCCCGCACCCACCCTCCCGGACCATACGAACACGCGTTCTCCTGGCGTTTCTCCTGTCTCTGGTGGCCTCTGCAACGGCGCTGGGGCACAACTTCCTCCAGCTTCAAGCGATTGGCCGAAACCTCGCCGTGCTCGACCGCGGCTACCTCCCGCTCGCCCGCGTCGCCGCCGAACTCGAAGCGGTGGCCCGACAGCTCGACCGCGAGCAAGAGCGGGTCACGCGAGAGCCGCAGCGGTCGATGATGGGACTTCGCGCCTCATCGGCATTCGCGAGCGGTGGCATCGCCGAGTCCGTGGCCGCCGGTCACAAAATCATCGCACGCATGCAAGCCGCCGACGACCTCGACGAGAGCGACCAGCGCGCCTTGCTCGAAGCGGCGAGCATTCTCGATGCCATCGACGAAGAACGTCTCGCCGTCGACGCAGGCGTTGTCGATTGGGCGCGCGCTGTCGAGTCCGACCCCCAAGGACGCGCCGTAGGCAAGGCCCAAGCCGACCTTGACGCACGTCGAACGGTGCTTATCCTCCGCATCGGTCAGCTCGGACAAGTCGTCGATGGGCGCGTCGCATTGCTGAGCCGAATGACGAGCCGCGCCCAAGGCACCGCCGCCCGTGTGTCGGGCGCGTTGGCCATGCTCACCATCGCACTGAGCGGACTTCTGGCCGCCGCTGCAATCGTGGTCTTGCGTCCTATCGGCGAGCTATCGGCCCATGTGCAACGCTTGACCGCAGGTGACTATTCCGGCCGCGTGCCCGTTCGCGGCGACGACGAAGTCACGGTGCTCGCGCGAGAGTTCAACGCAATGGCAGACGCCATCGGCGAGCGCGACCGTCACTTGCAAGAACGCGCGCGGGCCCTCGACGAGCTCACGCTCCGCCTGCGGAGCATCCTCGACACCTTGTCCGCAGGAATCGTCGTCACCCGCGACGACACCGCCACGGTCGTCAATCCCGCAGCCAGCGCCCTGTGGGAAGTAGGCGCCGGCGACGTTTTGCCCGAGGCCTTGCGCGCGCTGCCTCCCGGTCGCCATGACGCCCTTTCGTTCCGTGAGCGCCTCTTTGATGTGAGCGTCGTACCTTTCGGCAATCACGGACGATTGGTGGTCGGCGAGGACATCACCCAACGCGAGTTCGACCGTGCGCGCCTCGCGAGAAGCGCGCGGCTGGCGGTGGTGGGCCAAATGCTCGCCCAAATTACCCATGAGGTCCGCAATCCGTTGAACGCGATGACGCTCAACTCCGACCTGCTCCTCGACGAACTCGAAGACCCCGAGCAGCGGTCCATGATGGAGACCATCGCCAACGAAATTCGGCGCCTGGAGCGGGTCACGGGCCGATACTTAGAGCTGTCGCGAGAACGGGAGCCGGCGTTCCATTCCATCGACCTACGCGCGCTTGTCGACGATGTGCTCAAAGCCGAAGGTCCGGCGTTCGCACGCGCGGGTGTGCGGGTTCGTGTGTTGGGCCCGCGGCCCGGCCCCCGCGCGGTCGACGAAGACACAGTACGCCGCGCTGTGCGCAACCTACTGCGAAACGCCGTAGAGGCCGGTGCCACCGCCATTGACGTCATCTTTTCCTTTTCGACGGAGCCGTCGCTAAGGGGTGGCGCCACCGCCGACCCAGGAAATCCTCCCCCCGACGGCACCGACGCCGACACCCTCACACTGGCAGTTCGCGACAATGGCCCCGGCATGGCACCCGACGTGTTGCGCCGGGCGTTTGACCCATTCTTTACCACCAAGGCCACCGGAACCGGCCTTGGCCTCGCCATTGCCCGCCAAGAGCTGGAGGTCATGGGCGCGACCGTCGAAGTCGAGTCCACAGAAGGCGAAGGCTGCACCTTCACGCTCAGTTTTCCTCCTGCCCTCGACCATGAGACCCACGCGGCAGGCTGAACCACACGCGAAGCCCCACGACCTACGCTTGCAGACCGACCATCTCGGCGCTGAGGGACCAAAGACGGTGCGCCGAGGCATCATCGCGGGCAGCAGACGTGGGTGTTTTCACCTTGCAGTCGGCAAAATAGCCACCGGTCATGCGCCGGCCATCGTCGGACTGGGCCACAAACAACGTCGTGGCGGCCCCCGCTTCGGGCGTCTTCATCAACGGACCCGCCAAGCGGACCATCCACGCCTTGAGCGCGCCGAGGTCGCCGTCTTGACCGAAGCGGGACCGCACGGCGCCGGGATGCACGGCATGAACGGTGACATCCTGTGGGTCCAACCGGCGGGACAACGACCGCGTGAACAACAGGTTGGCGAGCTTACTATCCGCATAGGCACCAATCGCAGAGTACGAGCGGCGCTCCCACTGGAGGTCGTCAAAGTCCAAGCCGTCGCTCACCCGATGGGCCTCGCTCGAAACATTGATGACGCGGCCAGGCTTGCCTTCGATCAACGACGGCGCGAGCAAACGGGTGAGCAAATAGTGCCCCAAGTAGTTGATGGCAAACGTCATCTCGTGACCGTCGACGGTCAGCCGACGGTCCTCCAAAATGACGCCCGCATTGTTGACCAACACATCGATGCGGCGATGCTTTTCGCGGATATCGACACCGACCGCGCGAACATTGCTGAGGTCGCCCAAATCGAGCAGCGCGACCTCCAACGACGCGCCCGGAACCCGCGCCTCGATGGCCGCAAGCGCTTCGTGCGCCTTTTCTTCGGTGCGCACGGTCAGCACCACATGGGCACCCTGCGAGGCAAGCCCACACGCCGTCTCGAAGCCAATTCCCGTGTTCGCACCCGTCACTACACACACGCGCCCGTCCATGCCTGCCCCTGCAACACCGCCGGACGCGGACGCACCCTGGTGAATCCGCGACCATGCGCAACTTCCACGACATAACCTGCCCGTTCTCGCCCACGTTTCCGCGGATCACGCATCATTCCGAGTGCGCCGTCGCTCCCGCCATGTGACGATTCCGGGTCACTCTGGAGTACATCCTTGGCCGCCATCCCCCCCGCACCTACCCCCGCCGACCTCGGTAGCCGCGCGGCAGCGTATGTTTTTGACGTTCTGATTTGTTTTGTTGTTTGGTTTTTTCTTTCCGCGCTTTGGTGGGTCCGCGTCCCTATCGAAGACTGGTCCGCCGCCGCCGCACTGCCCATCGTTGCCCTGTGGCCCCTCGTTCACGTCGCGGGCTTCGCGCTCCAAGAAAGCCTGTTGTCCGGTCAAACATACGGGAAACGTCTGATTGGCATTCGCGTCACCCAATCCTCCGGCGCGCCCATCACCTTCGTGCAAGCCTGGACGCGAAATTTGGTCCGTCTCATCGACGACCTGCCCTTTTCGTTCGTGCTGGGGACATTGTTCGTCTGCGCCACCCAGCGCAGGCTTGGCGACTATGTCGCGGGAACCATCGTCGTTGTCGAATCCAACGTTCGCGTGGGCGAAGGGGCGCCCCTCCACGCGTTGCCTGTCGACGCGACCGAAGACGAGCGCGCGTTCTATCGCGCATGGCAGTTGCGGAGCCCGCGGCTTTCCGCCACCGCGAAACAGCCCCTCCAGGCCCGCTGGGAGAAACACCTGCACCAACGCTGGCCGGACCTCTATCCTCGCGCCGAACGCGCTCCTGGGCCAAGGGAGACCCCACCGCGAAGCAGCTAGCGCATCTGCCGAAGGTGTGCCCCCCCAGAATCACGAACCGCCACGAACCGCACCCGCCAACAGGCGACGCCGTCTCGTATCGGCCCGCGCCGCGCGAGGGACCGTGTCGCAGGAAGTGCCGGGCGCCTCTCGACGTTGCCGCTGGAACAAGCAACATTATGGGGACTTGGGGGCAAACGACCTTCCCGCCCCCCGGAGCCCCATGCTCGACCCTCGAAAAAACACCGACGAAGGCGATATTGCCATCCTCGCAGGCTTGTACCCCCAAGACGGCCGCCTCTCTCCTGAAACCCGCCTCGAAGAGCTCGCGAGCCTCGTCTCCGCCGCAGGCGGCGAAGCGGTCGCGAGCGTCTACCAGCGCCGCGGCCTCGCAACGAACGACTCTGGCACCCAGCGCCCCGTCGACCCCGCCACCTACATCGGCCGAGGAAAGGTCGACGAAATCAAGCTTGAAGTGGCCCAACATGGCGCCACTGTGGTCGTCTTCGACAACGAGCTCTCGCCGGCGCAGATTCGCGAACTTGAGAGCCGCATCGAGTGCCGCGTCATCGACCGAAGCGAGCTAATTCTCGACATTTTCGCATCTCGCGCCCGCACCCGCGAGGCCATGCTGCAGGTCGAGTTGGCCCAGCTCCAATACACCGCGCCGCGACTCCGGGGCATGTGGTCCCACTTGGAGCGGCAAGCGGGCGGCGGCGGCGGAAAGTCGGGCGGTATCGGCACCCGTGGTCCCGGCGAGCAGCAAATTGAAATCGACCGCCGCATCGTGCAAAAGCGCATCTCCCGCCTCGAAGCCGAACTGGGCCAAGTGCTGCAGCGACGGGAGCGCCAAGTCACCGCGCGAAATACCCGTGTGTGGACCGCCGGCCTCGTCGGCTACACCAATGCCGGCAAGAGCACGTTGCTCAACAAGCTCACCGACGCCGGCACCTACGCGGCGGACCAACTGTTCGCCACCCTCGACACGGTCAGCCGGCGCTGGTCGGTTCGTCCGGGCGTCGACATACCTGTGAGCGACACCGTCGGTTTTGTGCGCGACCTGCCCCACCATCTCGTCGCCAGCTTCCGGTCCACCTTGGCTGAGGCCCTCCACGCAGACCTTCTGCTGCATGTCGTCGACGCGGCGCACCCGTATGCCATCGACCAAGCCGACGCCGTCACAGGGGTCCTCGCAGAGCTGGGTGTAGACACGGACACCGTCGTCGGCATCTTGAACAAGGCCGACAAGGTCGAAGACCCCGCCACGTTGGCCGAGCTTCGCACCCGCTTCAAGGCGTCCGTTACGCTGAGCGCCCACACCGGCGAAGGCATCGACGCACTCGCCGAGTTGGTGGTCGCGCGTCGCTCCAACGACTGGGTGGAGCTGGTCCTAGAGATACCGCACACCAGCGCCCGCTACGCAGCCATGGTCCACGAACACGGCGAAATCCTTGAGGAGACTTGGAATGAGGTCGGATGGAGCGCGCGCGTGAGCTTGCCGCGCCACATTCGCTGGCAGCTCGACCCCTTCGTGGTTCCGGGAGCGGCGGCGGCTGTCCCCAAAGACACCGACACGCCCCCGTCGTAAGCCGCAGAGGAGCGCTCCCCTGCGGCTCGACTGAATCGCCATTCATTTCCGCCAAAACGACCGCACTGCGCCGATTGTCACCACAAAGGTGGAGACCACCCGGTCGCGGTGCGGCCGTCTTCGTGGACCCACAGGCGTTGTCCTGCGGAAACATCGTCGACGACCACCTCGGCGCCCCCGGGGAACCAGACCGTCACGCGGTCGGCGAGGAGGGAACCACCCAAGCCGATATGCTGCGTTAGGCTGTCTTGCACGCCGGTGCCCGAGCCTCCGCTCACCATCCGAAGTTGGTCGCGTCCACCGGCAGAAACCTGCACCACCGCTCCAATCGCGCTTCGGTTCGCCCGGCCCCCCGCGTGGATGCCGCCCACCGCGGTGACTTGCAGCCAGTTGCTCGCCGGATGTTGGTTTTCAAACATCGAATAGGCAACAAGGTCGACGTCCCCGTCTTGGTCGGGGTCGGCAACCGCAGCGCCCCACCCGTTTTGTTGGACCAAGCCGCTTTCATAATTGCGGAGCGCGAACACGCCATTGCCATCGTTTTCATAGAAGTCGCTGTCGCGCTCGGGATAAACGGACGTAATGAACAAGTCGAGGTCACCATCGTTGTCGGCGTCGAACAAGGTTGGATTGGAGTGGGTCTCCCGGTAGTAGATGCCGCGCGTCTCCGCTTCGTCGGCGAAGTCGTTTCGCCCATCGTTGATAAGTACCATCGTCTTGTCGCTGAAATGGTAATAAAAAGGATGGGCGAGGTTCGCGTGCACCATGTCGAAGTCGCCGTCGTTGTCAATGTCTCCAAAGACCGCGCCAATCGTATGCCCAAATGAGCCGGAGACTGCGCGGCCTTGGGTATGGTTAGACCGGCTAATGTCCGTCAGCGTGCCGTCATTGTTGTTTTCGAGGAAGTAGTTGGCATCCAGGCGATAGTTGGAGACGAACACGTCGATATCGCCGTCTATGTCGTAATCACCGACGGTGACGCCGCGGCCTGCGCGTTCACTGGTCGGAACCCCCGCGACGGTCGTCCAATCGGAAAAGGAGCCATCGCCGTTGTTGCGCCAAACGCGGTCGGTATAGTTTTCAAAGTAGTCAAACTCCGAAGAGCACTCGTAGTTGGCCATATAAAGGTCAAGCCAACCATCGTTGTCGACATCAAACCAACCAGAGCCCTCGGTGGGCGAATATTCCGGCTCGCCATCGCCATTGCAGTCGCGCAGGTCTTGAAGGTCGTTGATTCCCGACTCAAGGGTGGTGTCCGAAAACGTGCCATCGCAGTTGTTGTGCAACAAGAGGTCGCCGGCGGCATACGATGTGCCCTGACCAAAAAAGTCGATGCAGCCGTCGTTGTCATAGTCGCCCCACACGCCCCCCGAGGCGCCGACCCCCGACGGCACCGCCGCCGCCGTCACATCCACAAATGCACCGCTGTCGTTGCGAAACAGGCGCGGACCACTCGTCATGAGGTCGTCGTCACCGTCGTTGTCGTAGTCGCCCCAAGCGACCCGGCTAGAGGCCGCGACGGCCATCGCGTCTACCCCCGCCTCCAACGCGCGGAACGGGGGGTCTTCGGGGGGCACTTCGTCAGAATATACTACAGCAAGTTGTATTCTCCAAGTATTCCAAGGAACTGCCATACCGATGTAGTATTGTTCATCGTCCACCCCAACAAACCGAATCCCCGACCAGGGCATGTCGCCCGTTTCGGTGTAGTCCTCCATCAAGATAGCGGGACCGCCGCCGCCTTCGGGACGATGCTGCCCGGCGAACACATGCACGGGCTGGCTGACCGCGAAGCCATCGGGCAGGACATAGTCCACCCACTGCCCTTCGTCTTCGGAAGACAAGCAACGAAACGGCTCGGCGATGGGGTGCTCGATGTCCCAGATGTAGCCGTCGCTGCCAAAGTCGGGCCAAAACGACATCACCACCGGGGAGGGCGTGTCCGGCAATGCATCCCATTGCACCCGCGCGCCAACGACCGTACCTGGCCTTGGGAGCTTGAATCCTTGGGCCCCCGCCGTCTCGACGGTGTTGAGGTCGTAGGTACCAAAAATGCCTTCGTAGCGGGAAGGAAGGCGGTTGTCGGCGAGCGAGAACGTCGTGTCGGAGCGCCCGTCAAAGGCCAAAAAGCGCACGTCCTCGGGAAACGCCCCGATGGCTTCGCCCGCGCAAGGGTCGGCGTCGGTGTCCGCATCGGTGTCGGCGTCGGTGTCGGCATCGGTGTCGGCGTCCGTATCCGCATCGGTGTCGGCGTCGGCTTCTGTTGTGGTTGACGCGGTTGTGGTGGTGGCAGACTTGGACTCGGCCCCGTCGCACGCTCCCACTATGGCACCCGCACACACACCCAGCATCCATCGCAATCGTCGCATGACAGCTCCAACGAGAGCTTCATGCTACTCCGCGCGGGGCGGGACGTGCACGCCTCCCGGAAAAAAGACCGCTCCTTGATGGTGGCCCGGAGGCACGGCGACGCCGTCCCACACGACACAATCGACCAAGTGAGCCCCTGCGGGCACCCACGCACCTTCCCCCACGACGCTGTGCAACACGGAGCCCTCCACCCGAGCGCCAGGCCCGACCCAGCGGACGCCCGGTTCGCCGTCTCCGAGCCTCCAAACATCGAGCGCGGTACGCCAGCGCCCATCGAGGACCGCCAAGTTTGCGTCGAGGTAGTCGGTGGGCGTGCCGATGTCGAACCAGCCGCCGGTGTGCCGAATGGCGCGAATTTTGCCTTCCGGGAGATGTTGGGTATACGCAGTGCGCACAATACATGCAAACCCATCGGGAACATCGTCCAAGATGGACTTTGCCGCTGCGTGGATGCCCGTAAAGTGGGTTCCGGGAACTCCAAGGCCGGGGGCGCCGGCAAATTCGCGCATCCGCACCACCACGCCGTCTTCGGTGGCTTCGACCGGTGCTTCGGCGCCCAAGGCGCTGTCTGCGCGCAGAGCCATCGCCGCCCCACCATCGGGGACCGCCGAAAGCAAGCGCGTGAGGTCCACGTCGCTCAAAATGTCTCCGTTGACCACCACAAACCGGTCCGCCAACCGGTCGGCCGCCGCTTTGAGACCGCCACCTGTTCCCAAAACCTCGGGAAGCTCGACCTGAAGCGCGACATCCCGCGCGGAGGCCCAGGCGGCGACTTGCTCCCACAAATAATGGGCATTGACGAGAACGTCGGTGTGGCCGTGCGACCGAACATGGGCGAGCACATGGTCCAGCATCGGCGCGCCACAGACGGGCAAGAGAGGCTTGGGACGCACCAATGTCAACGGGCGAAGCCGGGTGCCATGGCCGGCGGCGAGCAAAAACGCGGTGATGGCGGACATAGTACTTCTCCCTTCTGCGGGATGAACGTCGAATCAGAGGCGGGCGTTGTCCCCGCAGAGGTCAAGGGGCTTCTACCGCCGTTACCAATGCGTTGGCCACCTCGGGGTATTCCACCAGCGGCCAATCATCGACGATGACGCGGTCTGCAACCTGCTGCGTGTGGTCAGAATCGTCCCACATCGACAAAAAGCCCCCCTCGCCTTCTAACAGCAGCTCTTCATCGAGGGCGCGCATCTGTCGGTACAAGAGGTCATCGCGGGACATCCGCGCTTCGAGCAGTTCGGGGGTTATCGTGATGGGCTTGCGAGACGCGATGGTCACTACGCCATCGTACCAGGTGGTACGAAAAGGAAAGGCTTCCGCCAGCGTGGCCTGCACCAACAAGGACTGCGCGCCCGGCCCCTCGTTGGAATATACGGCCAACACGCCGTCTTCGGCCAAGCGTGACTTTACGAGGCGCAAATATTCGCGACTTAGCAACAAGCTTGACCCCGCCTGCCGCAAGTGCAAGGGCGCCGACAAGATGATGTCGTAGACCGTTTCATCGAGCGCCAGGCCGGTGCGCGCATCTTGCCAAATCCATCGCAGAGAAGGATGCAGCAACGCATGCAACGTTTGCTGGGGACGGTCTTCGAGCACCCGCCGTAAGGTTTGGTTGATTTCGTATCCATCGACCTGTATGCCATCGACACCGGCCAGCGTCACGCCCGAGACCCCCACGCCCGCGCCAATCACCAGCGCACGCTTGGGATACGGGTTTGCATGGGCCAATACAGCGGCTGCCGCCATGACCCAGGTATAAGGGCGGCCAACGTGGCCATCGGGCGTGTCGGTCAAGCGAGTGTGCCAAAGTCCGTCAATAACGACGTCGCCATCCGCTTGAATGGTGACGACGCCGTCGCGTCCCCAATAAGAGACGGCCCCTTCTGCATCGGAGGTGGTGTGGATTCCGAGACCACCCACCAAAACACCGATGCCTACAATCATTACACCACCCGCCAGCGCGGTGGAAATCCGCCGGTCGCGGGACGAGCGGCTACGCAGTGCCCCCCCCATCGCGGCCAGTCCGGCCAAAAGCGCTGCAATGAATGTGGTGCCCGCAACCAACGGCGCCTCATACACGACAAGGGTAAAAAACAAAACGCCGAGGCAAGACCCCAAGGTATTCAACGCCGAGTAGCGGCCTACATCCCGGCCCCAGCGTTCGGCACAGCGGGAAACGAACGTTCCATACAAAACGCCAAACCCGAGGACCGGAAAAGCGGTGACAATAACGGAACGCGCAAGGGAGGCGACATTTCCATAGTCGCCGTCATAGTGCGCGGTGTCCCATGCGGAATAAAACGGAAGCAACAAGATCCCCCCCCCTGTAAGCAATCCAACCCATATGTCTTGACGAGCCAACACACGGGAAAGAGTCATTCCGAGGGACCAATAGACAAGAAATGCGGCCAGACCGATAGCAAAGGTGGTCGGGAGGGGGCCATGGGTCAAGCAAAGCGACCGAAACAGAAGCATCTCGTAGCCAAGAGAGGCAAACCCAAGAATTGCCCCCGCAATTTCCTCCATACGAAGAGATACGCGTTTGTCAGACAGGGCGGCGACAGTCTCGGCCACTGCCGCATCTTGTCGGCCTTGACTCGCAACAACTACCGCCGCCAATGCGTTGAGGCCCACTGCACCGAACAATGCGGGCGTTTGCCCCCACCAAGGGAGCCACCATAAACTCGCGATCAACGCGCCACCGGCGGCACCTACCGTATTGATGAAAAATAGAACGGGTACCAAGCTGTTGTTTTTTGCACCAAGCTGCCTTTGCGCAGCCTCCGATGCGAGTGGTACCGTAGCGCCCATGAGCAACGTGGGAAGAAGCAGCAGACCCGACGCGCCTACGGCATAGACGATCCTTTGGGGAATTCCAAGCCCCAAGGCTACCCGCTGGACCCCATAGACCGTCTCCGAAATGTCCAAGGCCAACAACAACGCTACGCCAACATTGACAACCGCGAGTGTTGCCTCCACCGCGGCAAACCCGAGCATCGGCCGCCGGGTACGCTCCGCACGCCGAGACGCCAGGGCGGCTCCCAGACCGAGCCCCGCGAGAAACACCAACACCACGATCATGCTGCTTAGTGTCTCGCTTCCACCCAGCACAATCTTGAGGGCCCGCTGCCACACGACTTGGTTGACAATGCCTGCAACCCCGCTCAGAGCAAGGCCAATACTGAGTGCTGTCCAACTGCCGGTTCGCGTCATTCACGCCTCTCGAATCGAAGCGTACCCGTATTCGACATAGGACGAACCAACACCCCCAGAGGGTCGGAAGCCAACCAGAAGTTCTCTCAAAAAAAAACAGAACCAGACCCCAATATGGTTAGCGCGCGGCCACGTTTATGTTATCCTTCCAATGCTCGCTCGATGAAGGCTGCCGCGTGCAGTCCACCCCACGGGCAAAGCCCACTTCCCAAAAAATGCAACGAGTTTCTGCATATTTCGGCATGCAGTCAAACTCTATGGTTGTTCTCTGGAGCGCACATGTCGGCGACTGCACTTGACGATTTTCTTCAATTGGTGACCCAAATCAACCCCGACGACTACACCAATCGGGAAACTTCATCGGACACGCTTTTGGAGAAGGGCTTTACTGGCACCGACGGCAAGCCAATGACCGCTGCCCGCCTCCGTAATGCCCTCCGCGCAGGCGAAGACGCCGGCTACGGAAAGTTCATCATCGGCCGCCGCGGCTATCCCACGCGTTTTGTTTGGGGTCCCACGCCCACCAAGGCTGCCGCTCCCGCCGCCGCTCCTGCTGCCGCGCCGGTCGCCCCGGCTGCCAGCGCAGTCGTCGCTGCCGCTGACTCCCAAGGCGGACTTGAATATACGCTTCGTTTGCGTGCTGACTTCACCGTGAAGATGGCATTGCCACCCGACCTCACCATTCGGGAAGCCGAGCGCCTCGCACACTGGATGCAGGCTCTTCCGCTCGACTAAACAACGCTTGCGGCCACATACCCACCGCCCCACGCTTGGTTCGTGCGGCGGTGGTTTGGTTTCGAAGACCAGCAAAATGCGCCGAGCGCATCTTGACCGCGGTTTGTCCCGCGATGGTCCCAAACGAGCGGTGCGCAGTGGCCGCAGCCTCGGGCATTGCCGCGGTTCGTGGTGTGCAATCACAAGCCCACGGTGCGCCCGTGTGGCACGCCGCGGGCCAGGCGCACCGCTCCCCACCGGCCCGCCAATCGAATGCTTATGCGTCCGTAGAAAGGGCCGTGGCGGGCTTCCAGCGAAGCAGCCGCGCCGAGTGGGCCACGACCACCAACGCGCCCACATCGTGCAACAACGCGCCCACCAGGGGCGACACGGCGCCACGAGACGCGAGACCCAACAATACGACCCCAATCCCAACACCGAGCGATAGATTGGTCCAAAACACCACACGGGTCAACCGCGCAAGCGCCAACAAGTCGGGGATGCGTCCCGGTGCTTCGGTGAGCAACGCTACGTCTGCGCCACCGAGGGCGACTTCGTTGATACGGACGCCCACAGCGACGCCCACATCGGCCTGAGAGAGCGCCAGCGCGTCGTTCACGCCATCGCCGACCATCAGCACGCGCCGGCCTTCGGCTTGCTCCGCCTTCACGACAGACAGCTTGTCTTCGGGCAACACCTCGGCGACCACCGCATCGACGCCCACCAGGGCCGCTACCCGTTCCGCTTCCGCTTTGCGGTCGCCGGTCACCATGACCACACGTTGCACGCCCAGCGCCCGCACCCGCGCGACCGCTTCTGCCGCGCCCGGCCGCACTTGGTCGGCGAAGCGCAGCCAGCCCACGCAGGCATTGCCCTGGGAGACGACCGTCCCGTCGGCCGAGGCGGGCACGTCGACCCCTTCAGCCCGCAGCCAGTCGGCCCGGCCAAGGCGAATCGCGATGCCCTCTGCCGTCCAGCCGCAAGTGCCGCGTCCGGGCACCTCTTCGACGCGAACCGGTAGCGTGACCGGCGCATCGTGTGCCGCGACGACCGCCCGCGCGACCGGGTGGAGGGAGCCTTGCCCGGCAATCGCCGCGATGCCTACCACCTCCGCAAGCGTGTAGCCGTCCACCGGAATGACGTCCACGAGCGCCATTCGGCCCTCAGTCAACGTTCCCGTCTTGTCGATGACGAGCGTGTCGATGCTGGTCGCGGCCTCCAGGAACCCGGCCCCTTTGAGCAGGATGTCATTGCGCGACGCGGCGGTCAAAGCGCCCACCATCGCAGCAGGGCCAGCGACCACCAATGCGGTTGGAGCAGCGACCACCAACACCGCGATAGCACGCTCGGCAGACTCGGTAAAAAACAGCGTCGTGGCCGCCAAAACCAGCACGACAGGCACATATGCGGCGCCCAATCGCTCGAGCGTGCGCACAAGGGGCGGGCGCGCTTCGGCGACTTCGCGCAGCAAGGTCGCGACGCGACCCAAGACGGTGTGGTCGCCGGCGCTGGTCACGCGAATATCGAGCATTCCCGACAAGTTGACTGTGCCCGCGAACACGTCGCTCTCGGGACCGACGTCCTCGGGTCTGCTCTCGCCGGTAATCGCGGCTTGGTCGACGGCGCCTGTGCCCGTCAATACGGTGCCGTCCACCGGAATCACCTGTCCGGGACGCACCCGAATGGTGTCGCCCACCACGAGGTCACCCGGCGCGACGGCCGTTTCGACCCCGGCATTCAGGCGCGTGGCCTCCCGGGCACCCAGCCGCCGAAGCCCCCGAATGGCAGCCCGTGCGCCGAGCGACGTTCGCTCCTCAAACAAGCGCCCAATGTCGAGGACCAAAGGCACCAAGGTGGCCGTCGCAAAGGAGCCTTGGGCCATGGCGCCGAGTACCGCCAAAACGACCAGTTGGTCCGTGGTGTCGCGGGGTCGGAGGCTCGCCATCGCAGCGAGGCCCCGCACCAAAATCGGCGCGGCGACGATAGCGGCCGCAATCGCCTGCACGAGCGCCGCGACTTGGGCTTGGTCGGGCCGCCAAACGAACAAGCCCGCGCCCACCAACAGCAAACCAGCGCCGGTGAGGTCCGCGACCAAGCGCGCACCGACCACGCGACGCTCGGATGCGCTCAATACGACGTCCCATTCCGAGGCGACGGGGGTTGGGGCAGGATTATTCATTGCGCCCTCCCGCACGCCCCACGGGGATGGTCAACGTCGGCGGCGCGTTTTGGTTCGGCGGCGGCACAAACTGCACCCGTCGCGCGTCTTTCAGCACCGCACCGATACCTTCGCGGTACAGGCGCTCGCGGACCACGTGGGGGTCGCGGCGATATTCGGCTTCGAGGGCCAAAAACGCGGCGGCATCGGAGCGAGCGACCTGCAAGCGGGCCAACGCGTCGGACTTGGCGGCTTGGATGGCGCGGTTTTTGTCGCTGCGGGCCTTGGGAAGCTGCACCTCACGGTACTCTTCGGCGGATTTGATGCGTGTTTCGGCGTCGATAGCAGCGGTCTGTACTTCGCGAAACGCCTCTTTGACTTGCTGGGGCGGCGCGAGGTCGAGCAGCTCCAACGACACAATCGAAACGCCCACCTGGACGGCATCCAAGCGACGTTGGGCATCGCGCCGCGTGCTGTCGACAAATGCTTGGCGTCCCTCGGAGAGGACCGCATCGACGGAGCGCCCGCCCACATTGACCACCGCGGCGGCGAGGACGGCTTGGGTCAGCTGGGCTTCGGGGTCGGCGACGGCGGTGGCCCAAATGACGGGGTCTGCAATCTGCCATCGCGCGACCATGGAGACGTGGACGATGTTTTGGTCGCCTGTGAGGGCGTAGCCCGTGACCTCCGGGTCGAGCGTGTTTTTGCTCGTGGCCGCATACCGGGTGACGCGCCCGCCGGAGCCGTCGTCTTCGTCTATGGTGTAATGCAAGGCCCGTACTTCCGTCTCAAACACACGCGCAACGGGCACACGGACGACTTCGTCCACCGGACGAGGCAGCGCAAAGACCACCCCCGGAGGCCGCACAGCGCCGGCGCCCTGGCCCACCAAGCGCCCGAAGCGAACGAGCAGGGCAACCTCGTTGGGCTGCACGACGGTGACCCCGCTAAAGCCATAGGCCAAAACCAACACAAACAACCACCAATGCAGACGCGCAAGCGTCCAGGTGGCACCCGCAACCGCCGGCTCCGCGAGGCGTTGCAGCTCACGCAGCACCAAACGACGCGGCGTATTCGCAGGCCCCGCCACGTTAGCGCCCCTCATGGGTCAAGAGGTCGAAGGGCGCGCTATCGGTGCGTAGAATCACGGTGGTCTCCGCACCCACCACCTCCTCCAGCGCGTCTAGGCTGCGCACAAACCGGTATAGGTCAGGGTCGGTGCGGTGGGCGTCGGCGTAAATGCGGGCGGCTTCGGCTTCCGATTCCCCTCGAATTCGCGCGGCTTCTTCGTCTCCTTCTGCACGCACCCGCGCGGCCTCAAGGTCCGTTTCGGAGCGAATTCGCGCCGCCGCTTCGGCCCCTTCAGCTTCATACCGTGCGGCAAATTGGCGTCGCTCCGCGCGCATTTGCTTGAAGACGGCCGCCACGTTGTCTTCCGGCAAGCTCAAGCGCTGAAATCCGACCGTCAAAATATCGATGCCGTACTTTTCCCGCGCGACCGGGACCGTCGCCGCCAATAGCTCGCCTTCAATCGCTTCGGTTTGGAGGTCTTCGGGAGCGGTAGAGGTCAAGGCCTTGAGGTCAAAGCGACCGAGCACACCAATCTGCGCGTTTGTAATGAGGCCATCGAGCTTCTCTTCGGCATTGCCGATAGAGCCGATGCTTCGGTGAAACAGCAGGGGGTCCGCCACACGCCAAATCGCGAAGCCCACCAAGACGACGTTTTTGCGGTCACGGGTGAGCATTTCGGCGTGGCCCGTCTCAAACGTACGGCGCCGCATGTCCACGCGGACGACCTCATCGACCGGGAACGGCGCCTTCCATTGCAGCCCCGGTTCGGTGATGACCTGCACGGGGTCGCCAAAGCGCACCACGAGGGCCGCCTCCCCCTCTCGAACAGAAAATCCGCAGGCCGACACGACAATGCCCACGACGGCAGACAGCCCCGTGACCACCCGAAGGATATCCAACGCGCGAAGACCCTGGGTCATAAAAGCGCCCTCCCCTGGTTCACCAAAATAGGCATCCACCCAATATTCACGGCCACTGAATCACGATTCATTTTCGCCGCTCCCCATCGGTGGGCACCCACCACAACGTCGCGCCGTCTTGCTCAATCCGGGCATCGACCAGCACCAAGGGCTGATTCCGCAGATTGGTTTCGAGGGCCGTCAAGCGCCGCCGGAACCGGTAGCCCGCTTCGTCGGTGCGCACCGTGGCCGACAAGCCCAAGAAGGCCGCCGCCTCGCCCACCGCACCGGCGCGGCGCGTGGTTGCTTCCGCCGACGCACGCCCGACTTCTTGCACTGCCGCCGTGCGGGCGTCGGACAATCGTCCTTCCCGGTACGCCTCGGCTTCGATGCGGTCGGTCTCGCGGGAAATCTGCGCGCTCACGACCGCTTGATAGTCTTCGGCGACGCTCACCGGAGGGTGCAATGCGCCCAAGGTGACGTCCACAACCGCGATGCCCAGCTCCATCGCGTCGGCTTCGGCTTGAATGCGGGTCTCCAAGGTCTTCGTCAACGCGCCAAAGTCCTGTCCCAGTGCGCCATCCAGCGTTTGCGCGATGATGTGCTGCATCACCGCGCGGTACGCCAAGCTGCGGAGCGCGTCTTCGGGGTTTTGCATTCCGTAGGTCCACGCGCGCACATCGGCCACCCGGTAATGCACGAGCGCGTCGATGGTGACGAGGTCGCGACCATCCCCCAACAACAGCGTGTACTCTTTGTCGGCGTGTTGGCGCGCCCACATCCGGCTCTCGACCACGCGGCCCGAAAGCTGCTGGGCGCGTTCATCGAGGGCGAGGGCATCGTCGCCGTCGCGGGCATCGAGGACTTGCGCCAGCGCATCAGGGACCGGTTCGTCTGGCTGCTCCCCAATCGTCAGCGTACGAATTTCCCCGGTAGAGACCCGCTGGAGGCGGTCCATGGGCCACGGAAACGTGACGTGCAAGCCCGGCGCGAGGGTGAGGTCTGGTACCGGCACGCCAAAACGCTCCAAGACGGCGGCTTCGTCGAGGTGAACCATCGACAAGGAGGTCGTCAGCCAGCCAAGCACCACCACCGCGACCGCCAACGGCTCGACGGCACGGCGCAAGAACGTGAGCGCCCAGCCCGAGCGCAAGTCAATGCCCAAGCCTTCATCGAGAAGGTCAAACACACTCGCGATAGGGTTGGCACGCGAAAACAACGCCCGCACAACAAGGGCATCGGCGGCGGCGAGTTGCCGCGGAGACGTACCTTCCCGCAACACCCACCAAGCGAACACGCCGGGCAAAGCGCGCAAGAGGGGCTCGAACGAAAGCAAGAGCACAAGGCCAAACATACCGAGGCTCAGCTCTACTTCACCCCATGGCCGCCCGAGACCATGCGCCCCAAGCGAAGCCGCCGCGAGCGCCACCATCCACACGAAGCTGCGCAACCACGCTTGCAAACCCGCGCTTTCGGGCCAGAGGTCGCTTGTGTGCGACCGCAAGTAGCGGCCCAAGAGGCCCGCGCCTGCCCCGCCGAGGAGGGTCCATACCACGAGCCCAAAGGCTTCGGTGGACAGCAGGCTTCGCTCGGGAAGAATATAAACCCAGCCCGCAATCGCGGTCGCGATAGCGATGGAAGTGGGGATGAGCAGCGCCGAGGCGGACGCTTCTAGCCGGGGAACCCGCGACCGAGGCGTGCCGGGGTCCGCTTCTTCGATTGGTTTCGAGGATGGGTATTGACGACGACGGACCACGATGGCGGTGGCAAACAAGATGCCCCCCACCAACCACGCATGGCCGCCAACGGCAAGCAACACGCCCCGCCACATCACCCGCGCAAAAAACAGCGCGCCCGCGCCCCACGCCCAACACGCAACCGCAGCCGCCCGCAGCACCCACACGCGGGGGTCCGGCCGGGGCTCTGGGGGCAACGAATCGGTAGTCATGGTGCGTCTACACCCATATCGAAAAAAGAAAGGGCACGGTGGCGACGTCCGTACCGCCGGGTGCGTCCCCATAGCCGACCGGCGCCACTTCGACCGGTGCGAACCGCAAGGAGGTGGACTAGCGCGGCGGGGACGGCGGGGGGCGACCCGTTGGCGGCGGGCCTTGGGGCGCAGCGGGTAAGGGCGCCAAGAAAACGACCAGACCATCGACATCTTGGGTGGTTGCCACAGGTCCGCTGACCCGTCCTACGCCGCCGGACCCACTGCGAGGCACGCCGTCCAAGGATTGCCCCACATCGAGGGAGCCAAACACCAACACAGGCCCCGCAGCAGGCACGGTGAGGGAGAACGGCTGGGTGCGCAGGCCATTGGGGGTCAACCGCACCTCCGCCACGGGAGAGGCGCCGAGGGGCGGCGATTCGGCGTCGCCCTGGGCGGCGAACGCGGTGATATACGCCGCGACGCCGACGAGGGGCGTGTCCGAAGCCAAGGTGCCAGTGAGGGTGATGGTTGCCACCGGCGTTGGTGTGTCGACGCTTGGTTCGACCGTGGGGCGTGCGCAGCGGACCCCCACCGCAGATCCCGCCACCAAGCTCGACATGCGGTTGCTCACCCGCAAGTTCGTGCTGAACGTGTTGTAGGCGCCACCCCGCAAGACCGTCGGCCCCTCGCCTGCCGGGCCGCCCGGATCGCGCCGGAGCGTGTCCGCGCGGTAGGTCTCGGGGTTCCAGACATCGGAGACCGGCTCCCACACGTTGCCTGCCAGGTGCAGATGTCCATACGGCCCCGCCCCTGCCGCGCCGGCTGCCGCTGCGACGGGGGCACCTACGCACGGCTTGGGACCGGTGGGCGTGACCCACGCATGGTTGGCGTGGGCGCAATCGACCGCCGCCGTGCCCCACGGATAGGGGCGCACATCCTGGGCATCGCAGCGCGCGGGGTCGCTACCTCCTTCGCAGCCCCCCCGCGCCGCCTTCTCCCATTGCGCTTCGGTTGGAAGTTTTTTGCCAACGGACGCACACGCCGCCGCCGCTTCTTCGACCGAGAGGTCGGAAGCAGCCACGTCGCCGCCCGCGCGCCCCAAAGACGCCGCCGTCCATTCCGCGACATCGAGGCAATAGCCAGACAAGACGACCACATGGAGGGGCCCTTCGTCGAGACCTGCGCTGTCGCTGCCCATCAAAAAGGGACCGGGACGCACCCAGCGCTCGGTCGCGGGGGTCACGGAGGGGTCGTGGTCATCGCAGTCGAGGGCCGCAGCATCGCCGCCGGGGCACGCAATCGCAGCAACAAAGCCGTCGCCATCGGCGTCTTCGGAGACGCAGGGGCCCACATCAGGCACGGACGCCGCGAGGCTCGCGCGGAAGGCGGGAGCAGCCGCAGCTTCCGCGGGACGACCTCCCTGGTGATTGCCCTGTGGCCGCGCATTCGCTGCAGGTGGGCCAGCAGGGCGCGACGCCGGCATCGCGGTGGGGACATTCGCCGGCGGCGCTACGATCGGCGGCTCCGATGACCCGCATGCCCCCAGCACCGTCCAAAGCACACCCAACAAGACCCAGGAATGGCACTTCATTTCGTCGATTCGCCGGGCATTACGGCAAACCCGCAAAAAAGAAAAAGAAAAAAACGGGGGGTGAACCCTCTGGAGCCGCGGCCCAAAATCCGTTCCCTTGGTTGGTTGGCACTTCACGGCCCCCATTTGACCGCTCGGCGATGAGGCAGACATGCAATCCTCCATTCTTACGCGCCTGCGCAATACCCTGGTTTCGTCGCCAGAGTCCGACTCCAATCCCGCGACCACCGGGGTTCTTCCCGAGCTGGTGTTGTTGCTGTCTGCGTTTGTATCGATTGGGCTCGTCACTGGCCATGTCTCCGTGACCGTGGGCGCGGCTCTGATTGCCGCGAGCGCGGGAATTGTTCTGACCAGCGTATTGTGGGACAGCCGGGCACGTTCGTCGCGCCGGTAGGCACCACCCGCCCCACCGTCTTTCGCGATTTCCGATTTGGCCGATTTAGGCCTCGGGAATGCCCAATCCGCCCAAGCGCAACGCCCGACGGGCACGCGCGCCGAACCCAAGGGTAGACCACAATTGGGAGGCAAGCGTCGCGGCGGCCGACGATATCGCCGCCAACTCTTCTTTGCGCGCCGCCCGAGCAAGGACTTCGAGCTGCTCCGCCGCCTCCGGCTCCGCGTCGAGGATGAGGGTCTGCAGGACCATCCGGCAGCCTTCCGGGTTGCCTTCGGCCAGGAGCAGGCGTGCCCGCAAGGCCCCCGCCCACGCGGGCGACGGACATGAATGGCCATTCATTTTTTTGCGGGCACCTGCCGCATCCCCTCGGTCCAAGCGCGCGGTCGCTTCCCGCCACGGTAGGCGAACCGGACCTGGATGGCCGATGTGCGCGAAGCGTTCGCGGGCCGCGGAGAACCACCGAATCGCCTCCGCGGGTTGGTTCATGCCGAGCGCCACTTCGCCCAAAGCGACGTAGGTGTGCGCAGGTTCTTGGGTGGTGAGGCAGCGGCGGAACACCCGCTTGGCGGTGCGGTAGAGCGGCTCGGCGTCCGCGCTCCGCAGCTCACGACGGCGCAAGAGCGCCCGCGCGCGCAAGCAGTCGCCCATGCCGTAGCCCTCCCCTTCGGCTTCGAAGGTGGTTTGGGCAGCAGCCAACAGGCCGTCGACCTCCGCAAGCCGCGCGCCCACTTGCACCCGCAGCATCGCGACATCCCGCCGACACCACGCGAGGGCGAGGGCATCGCGAACATGGGCCGCTTCGGTGAGCGCCGATGCGGCATGAACCAGCGCCAGGCCAACATCCCCATCGAGCATGGCCAAACGCCCTGCTTCGCGGTGGGCCTCCCGAAAGCAAACCCGCCACCGCTCGGAATACGGACCCGCCAACACCTGCGAACCGGCCATCTCCAAAATCGAAGCGGTCGCACGACGGGCTGCCACGGCATCTCCCCGCCGCCGCGCGACCCGTGTTTCCATGAGCCACCCTTCTCCCCAAAGGGGGTCTTCCGGGGGGACACGCAACTGCTGCATCGCCGCTGCGCGGTCAGCGAGGACCCGCTCCGCCAGCAGAAACTCGCTGTCGCGCACGGCAGCCCACGCGCCGCGTCCCAACGGCGCAATCGCATCGGCGGGCCGCCCGAGCAAGAGCAGCAGTTGGCCCAGGCGCAAGGCCGCGCGCGGGTGTTGGTCGGCGTACACCTGCAACATCTGCACGCACGCTTGGCGCTGCCCACGCAGGCGCCCCGCCGCTTCGGATGCATGCAGCAAGCTCTCCCGCAGCATCGCGTGGGCGAAGCTAAAGCCGCGGTCGGTGCCGTGGCGGTCGGGAACCACCAAGCCAGCCGTCAACAGCGCATCGAGCGCGCGCTCCCCCGTGGGCAGAGTCGCCGCGCGGCAAGCAGCGCTCCACTCTTCACGGTCGACGTTGACGCCCAAAACCGCCGCCAGTTCGATGGTTGCGCGTTCCGCTTCCCCAAACGCCGCCAAGGCGCTCTCGATGCGGCTTTGCCACACGGCGTGAATATTGGGAGGCAGCGCTGGATTGGCGCCGGGACGCAAGCACAGCACGCCATTGACGGGCACAAGCAAGCCGCGCCCGACCCAATCGCGCAATAGCTCCACTACGAACAGCGGATTGCCGCCCGCGCGCTCGTCGATGTGCTGCACCAAGCCCGGCTCGACCTTGGCCATCGTGTTGACGAGGTGGGCGCGCATCCCCGGCGCCAATGGTCCGACAGGCAGCGACTCCGCGCCCGGAAGGTCGAGCAGCGCCCCAAACATGCTCGCAATGGTGTTTTTCTCGGGCAAGGGGCGGGTGGTCATCACCACCAATACGCGCGGCCGAACGGGCATTTCCCGCTGGCAAAGGCGAAGGACGAACGCGAGGGTGTCGAGCCCCCACTGCACATCGTCCACACACAACAGCACTGGCCGCTCTCGCGCGACATAGTCCAGAGTGTCCACCAACAGCGCATGGCGCTCAGCGACCGACCGACGCCGACGGGCCCCCCCCAACAAGAGGTCGGCGAGGTCGGCATGCAAGGTGTCGGGCACCCCGGCGCGCTGGGCCCAGCCCGCGAGGCGGTCGAGGGCCATCGTGCGGTCGGAATGGCTGAGGCCAAGGGCGCGGGCGACCGCCGGGACCACACCATCGCCCGCGGAAGGCTCCTCGCCGTGCCGCACCCAAATGGGCAGCGCCGCGCCGGTTTCCGATGCCGCCTCCGCGAGCCAGCGCAGGATGCTGCTCTTTCCATTTCCAGGCTCGCCGGTCAGCACCAACACCTGCGGCTGACCAAGGCCAACATCCCGGAGGGCGTCCCACAGGCGCTCTTGCACCACCGTGCGCCCGAGCAATGGCGGTGTGCGGAGGCCAAACAAATTCAAGCCCGCTTCGGCCGTTTCCCCCGTGTCGGCGCGCCCCGATGCGGACGGCCACCGCACCGAAAATGGCGGTACTTCTCGCGGAAGCGGCTGCCGGTCGTCGAAAACACCACCAGCGAGTACGCGGTGGAGCCCCCAGCGCGCATCGGCGGCGGAGCGGAAGCGGTCGAGGGGGTCTTTGGCCAACAAGCGCCGCAGCCACGCTTCGATGCCCGGAGGAATCACCATTCGCGCCATCAGCGGCGGCACGGGCTGCCCGCAATGGGCCTCGCGGTGGCGGGGGAGCTGCCCCTGGAGCCCAAAGGGCGGCGTTCCCGCAAGCATCGCCCAAATCGAACAGCCAAGGGCGTACATATCGGTCCACGGACCATAGGCCGCATCGTCGGCGAAGAACTGCTCGGGCGCCATATAGGGCGGCGTGCCCACCACCTGGCCGTCGTGGGTGACGCTCGGGTCGGCGGTCCACTCGCGGGCGAGGCCAAAGTCGACCAATACCGCCCGCTTGTCCGCAATCATGACGTTTCCGGGCTTGAGGTCGCGGTGCAGCAGGCCGCGGGCATGGGCGTGGGCGAGGCCATCGAGCAGGTCGCGAATCCAGCCGAGCAGCAACGGCCAGGTGCAGCGGGCGCGGGCATGAAACATCGACACGCCCGTGAGAAGCTCCATCGCCAGCCAATTGCTACCGGGTCCGACGCGGGTGCCGGCTTCGTGGGGCAACCGGTCGGCCTCCGAAACCACGCCTTTATCGACCACCATGACGATGTTGGGGTGATGCAACCGCGCAACAGCGCGCACCTCCGCAGCAAACGACTTCTGCAACCATTGTTGGTCAGAAGCGTTTGCGAACAGCATCTTTATGGCGACCTCTTGGCCCGATTCATTATGACGACCGCGCCACACCGTGCCCATCGTGCCTTTGCCCAAGAACGCCTCAATACGAAAAGGTCCCACGCGTGCGTCCATCATTCCTCTCCTTCCTGCTCCTATTTCTCAAGTGTAGCGCAGCCCGAAAATAAATGTCGGACAAAATATGTCCATCATAAGTGTTCTTATACCGAACAAATCTGCGGTACACGCCGCGATGCAGCAAGAACCGCAGCAGAGACTGTTCCCCACGACACGCGACCGACCGCTCTCGCCCAGACACGCGACCGGGGGCGCTACCGTTTTGGCGTGGGGGGCGTGGCGCCGTGGGGCGGCCCGCGGCGCTGGCCTGGCGCTTTGCCGTGGGGCGGCGGGGAAGCCGTGGGATCGACGTAGCCCAAGGCTTGCAGGTGTTCGAGCTCGGGGCCGGACATCGACCGCACGGGCGCGGCGACGGCCCGCGTGCGCCAGGCGTCCACCCGGCTGCGCCAGGAGTCGCGTGCGGCTTCGAGCGATGCAGGTCCGCTCGATTGGGCGTGTTGCTCGTGGGGGTCGTCCACCAGGGAGAAATAGTGGACGGACGCGCCTTCGGCCAAGCGCTTCCAGGCCCCGTCTCGCACGCTTTCGAGGGACGAGCCAACCCAAGGGTCGGTAACCGAAAGCTGGGCTACTACGGGACTCTGGGGGTCCACCCGCCCCAAGTCCCGGCCTGCCATATGGGAGTCTGCCGCGAACCCCGCCGCCGATGCGACCGTGCGCGCCACATCCACCAAGCCCACCGGCCCTTCGACCACGCTCCCCGGCGCGCGCGCGGACAAGCCCCGAATCACCAGCGGCACCCGCACCACGTCGTCCCACAGCACGCCGCGGTGGTTGAACCAATAGTCGTGGCCGAAGCTCTCGCCGTGGTCGGCGGTCACCACCACGACAGCATCGTCGGGGATCGCGTCTAAGAGCGGCTTTAGCGCACCATCGAGCGCGCTCACCTCCCCGGCATACAGCGCGCGCACGGCGGTCACTTCGTCGGGAGACGGCGTGCGGTCCCCATCGCGCGCCGGTCGCAAGGCGGCGTCGGAACCATCGGCCGGCGCGATGCCTTCGGGCAAATACGCGCGGTCCCACGGCGCCGGCGGCGTATACGGAAAGTGGGCGTCGAAATAATGGACAAACAAGAAAAAGGGCTGGTCACCCCCGTTTTGGAGCCAGCGCAGAGCCGCCGCGGTCACTTGGGCCGCCGGACGGCGCATGTCCTGGGGGTCGAGGGGGAACTGGTCGTCGTAGGTGTCGAAGCCACGAGAAAGCCCACAGGCCGTGTCTTGCAGCGTCACGCCGCCGATGACCGCCCCCGTTCGATAGCCGGCGTGCTGGGCCAGCTCGGCGAGGGTGGGACCGGGATATTCGGAGCCAGCGTGGGCGGGGGCATTGCCGTGCGCTTCGGGCAAAACGCCTGTCATCAGGGTCCAATGGGAGAGACAGGTCTCGGGGAAGTGCGTGACAGCGTCGGCAAAGCGCGCGCCATCGTTCGCCAAATCCGCGAGGTTTGGCGTCTGGGCGGGTCCACCATAGAGCGCGAGAATCGGCGCCGACACGGTGTCCAAGCTAATGACCACCACGCTTCGCTTCGGCCCCGCAGGTGGGTCTTCGAACGAAAACTGCGGCGTGACGTGAAAGGGCGACGGCCCGCTCCCATGGGGCACCGGGCGCGACGCCGCGGGAGGCCCTTCGACGGGCGACGCGGGCACCTCGGTCGCCGGCTGCGCACAGCCGAGAGCCCCTCCCAACAGCGCCCACCGTCTCATGGAGCCTCCGCAACCGCGAGACGTGCGTACAACACTTCGTTTGCACCCCGTTCGCCTTGGTTCCACACCACATGAAACGCGCCATCGGGTGCGGCGACAATGCTCGCCAGCCCCGGCTTTCCAGCGCCCACCGACGCCACCCGGCGCACCGCCGACCAGCGCCCTTCGGGGCTACGCAGCGCATACACCAGCTCGGCGGTGTCCCCGCTGTCCCAGCCCCACACGAGGCACGCCAACCCATCGGGCCGCACGGCAATCTCGGGGTCAAAGTGGTAGCCGCCGAAGCCCCGCGACGGCTCCTCGGGCGGTCCCCAGCGCCCTGGCCCGCCTGCGCGCACGAACACATGCACGGGCCGCCCACCGACCTTGTGAAAGTAGGTCACGAGGTCGTTCCAGCCGCCCGATGCCGCGGGCCAGCTCGCGAAGTGGGGGCGCTCGCCCGGCCCGCCCGAGGCCGTGAGGTCTTCTAAGGGCAAAAACGCGCCGTCACGCCCTTCTGCGACGTACAAGCGGGTCTCGGCGCCCCCCGTGCCGATGTCGAAGCCCACGAGCACCGAGCCATCGGGCCTGCGCTCGACGTTCGTGTGCCACGCATCGGCCGCACCGTCGGACAAGGCAACCGGCTCTCCCCACACGCCGTCCCGGCGCCACCGCGACCACGCCGCGAAGTGGTAGGCCGGGCCGACCGTTTTGCCAATCCAGACATACACGAGGTCATCGCCCTGGGCATCGGCGATGTGGCCCGAGCCGACTTCGGCGTCTGCCCGGTCGGACGTGAGCGGAATCGGCGCCGACCACGTGCCTTGGGACCACTCGGTAAAGTAGCCCCGGCTCGCGGGTCCGGGGTCCGCGAGGTCGAACACGAGCGGCACCCGACCATCGGCCCGCACGACGAGGTCCGGCCCCCAGTTTCGGCCCCGGTCAAAGCCCAAACGCTCTGGCGCACTGAATGTCTGGCCGCCATCGGTGCTGACCCGGTGGACCATGAGGTCGCCCGCGGTCTCGCGGCTATAAAAGACGACGTGGAGCGCGCCATCGTCGCCCACAGCGATTTGGGGACGGTATCCCCCACCCGCCCCCGACGACAGCGCAACGGGCGCCGAGAACGCGCCTTGCTCCCCAATCTTCGGCCCGGTTGGCGCGGGCCACGAGTGAAACTCCGGGAAGCCGCTCGGGTCTTGCAGCGCCGCGCCGGACACCCCGGCCTTGCCTTTGGGCCCCCCGAGGGGCGGCCCGCGCGGACCCGTGGGCGTCGGCGGCGCGACCACCGTGGGCGTCGGCGGGGGCGCGGGCGCAGGCGGCTCGGCGCACGCCCCGGCGACCGCGCACAAGAGCCCGATGGTGATGCGTTTCCGCTGGTTCCAACACCACATTGGCAAAACGCTCCCTTCCAAGGTCGGCGGCGCCACCGTTGGCGCTGGAGTCTATCCCAAACCAGGACCGCGGAGGCAGCGCAGTGACCGGCGTGGGTCCACAGCCCGGAGCGACATGGCACAAGGACAGCGGCGGCCCCGCCGTTTCGGGAAACAGCCAGCGACGCGCGGGGCATTCATTCGGTGCGGCCGGAGGTTCCCGTACCCGGCGATGTCCTCGGCGACCGCGCCCGAGTGACCGGGCGATTCTTGTCCCCACAACCCAGCGATACCGGGAGCGCCCCCGCGCAAGGTCCGAAACGAGCCGGTCGGCAACCACGCGGGGTTGGTGGGGCCCGCGCTTGGGGGGCGCCGTGCGATACCCGCCCTGCGTGCGTTCTCGCGCAGCACCGCTCTTGTCAGCGAAACCACAAAGGCGGAGTGCAGCGCGAAGGCACCCATCCCCGAACGACCGCTGCCCGCCCACACAGCGCCCGCGGGCAGCCTTGCGTTGGCGCTCCCTCGATGGGCGAAGGCCGCGTGGTCCCGTTGCCCCGCGCCACCGGGCAGGCGCTCCCGCACGCCGCAACAGACGACGGATGGTCGGCCATCCGGGCGCCGCGCGGGCAAAAGTGGCCACCGTCTCGCGCAACGCGGAGGCCACCAACAAGAGGACAAGCAAGATAGAACCGGTGAGGCCGCCGCCGTCGCCCGCGCCGCCGACGGCACAAATCGAGAGGGCGCGCCTGCCCCACACCCGCACCCGGTTCGCGAACGCACCCAGCAACACCGGACCCAGTGGATGTTTCCTGCGCCGCGACAGGGCGCACGCCGCTGCGCCACCGCGCTCTGCGCCAACGGGCCGCCGCTCCGACCAAGGCCGGACACCTTCGCCGGCTTGGAGGTGGCCGCCAACCCAACATGCAGGGTCTTGCCCATTTTGTTCAGTACGGCGACCCCAAAAACGCGACACCACTGAACGATGACTTGTTACCGCTGTTCCCAAAACGCACCATCGCGGGCATTGTTTGACGAGCTACGTCCCAAAACGTACAGCATACTATACAAAAAGCGCCAAGCACACCACACAAACGCATAGTGGCAGACATTTTTTGACGAGCTACACCCCAAAAACGATGCCAGACCTGTACAAGAGGGCGGGCGCCGACGCAAAACGGGCGCGGCGGGCACGGACGCGGCCCCGCGCGACACACTCTGCTAGGCGCCGCCCGGGGTTGGGAGGTGGCGGCCACCGTTGGGGCGCGGGAGGGGCGAAGAAGCGGCGGGCGGGACGGTTCCGAAGGGGGGCCGCTTGGTTGGGGAGCGAGCGGCCGTTGCCCGACAACCACACGCCCCCGCCGACCGGGTGGTCGCGGCTGCGCGCGCGGCGCGGTGCCGGAGGGGGCGCCCGAAGTGCGGAGGTCAAAGGACCGGGGGACCGAGGGTCAAGGGGCCGTTCGCGCGAGACGGAGGCCAAGGCTGTTGTAGCGGTCGCCGGGCGTGATCCAGCTGCGGCTGGCGACGCGCGCATTTTCCGCGCCGCCGTCGTAGGCCCCACCGCGGATGACCCGGTCGGCGCCAGTGGTGGCGCCTGAAGGGTCGGTGCGCGCGCTGCTGGTGTAGTAAGTGCTGCTGTACCAGTCCTGCGTCCACTCCCACACATTGCCGCTCATGTCAAACAGGCCACACGCGTTGGGGTCTTTGCCACTCACCGGATGGGTCCTAGAGGTGCTGTTGCTGTTGTACCAAGCCACGTCGCCCGCCGTGTTGGAGCCCGCGAACAAGAGGTCCTCTCCACACCGGGCGGCGCCCTCCCACTCCGCTTCGGTGGGCAAGCGGTAGCCGTCGCACGAATACGGGTCCATCGCGACCGCGCACGTCACCGAGGTCCCGCTGCCGCTGCACGAATAGCATTGGGTAAGCCCTGCCGCAGACGAGACCGCGTTGGCGAAGGCCGCCGCTTCGTGCCATTTCAGGTACTCCACCGGGCAGGTGCTCCCGCAGGACGAGAAGGTCGACGGATTGTAGCCCATCACCGCCTGAAACTGGCCTTGGGTCACCTCCGTCACGCCCACAAAATAGTCGTGGGTGAGCGTCACGGGCATCACCGGCGACTCGTCCGTGTCGCAGCTCAACTGCCCCGCCGTACAGCCTATATCAAAGCTGCCCGCGCAGATGGTCACGAAGTCGATGCCCGCGGCCGTCAACGTCACCGTGCCGTCCAGCACACAAGCCGACTCCACCGTCACGCTGTCGGTCGCCGTGGCCCCGTCGTCGTCCCCATCGTTGGGCGTGGCCGTACACTCCCAGACCTCCCCCGCCACCGGGTCGGCCCCGTCCACGGTGTCGCCCGTATAGGTGTCGGTGCGCAGGCGGGTGAAGGCCACGGCGTCCGCCGTCCACGCCATCGTGTAGTCGACGGCGTCGCCATCGGCGTCGGTGCTCTCGGTGATGACCTCGCACACGAGGTCTTCGCCCTCGACCGGGTCGGCGGGCGTGATGACCACCACGGGTGCCGTGGGCGGCGTGTTGTTGATGGTCACGGTGGCGCTCGTGGCCGACGTGGTGTCGGTGCCATCGGAGGCGGTGACCACGACGTAGACATCGTCGTCCTTCGAGAAGCCGAGCGTCGCCGCGCTTCCGTCCAGAGTGTTGGCGCTCCCCGACGTAAGCAGGCTGCCGTTGACGTACCACGCATAGGTCAGGGTGACCGTGTCGCTGTCGGCGTCGCTTTGCGCCACACCGGCCGTGAGCGTGTCGTCGGTGTAGGCGGTCGAGGGCGAGAGCGTCAGGCTAACCACGCTGGGCGGCGTGTTGTTGATGGTCACGGTGGCGGCGTCGGTCGCGGTGCCCCCTTTGCCATCGCTCGTGGACGCCGAGCACGCGACCGCTTGGCCTCTGGAGAACGCGCCGGCGAGGGTGCTGCTGGCGGGGCTGGTGCTGCTCGCGGCGGCGGCGCTGCCATTGACGGTCCACGAGAAGGTCGTGGTGGCGGGGTCGCCATCGGCATCGGCGGCCGTGGCCGTGCAAGTGAGGGTGTCGGCGCGGGTGGCCGAAGCGGGCGTGAGCGCGACGCTGACGGTAGGGGCGCGGTTGTCGAGGGTGCGGTTGGCGCTCGCGGTGTCCGAGCCGCCATCGGTGTCAGACGCGGTGACCGTGCAGGTGATGACCTCGCTGCTCGCGGCGGTGGTCGCCGAGAGGTCGAGGCTTGCGCCGCTGCCCAAGCTCCCGGCGCGGCTGCCGGTCCAGTTGTAGGTGAGCGACGGCGTGCCGCCATCGGCGTCGGTGGCGCTGGCCGCGCACATGAGCGTGTCGTCGTTGTTCGCAGACGACGGGCTGATGCTGACGGTTCCCAGCACGGGGTCGGTGTTGGTGACGGTAGCGCTCGCCGTGCCCGAGACGCTGCCGCCATCGGGATCGGACGCGGTGGCCGTACACACAATCGTATCGCCGGGGTCGTCGCGCGACACGAGGACATAGGTGCTCCCGGTGGAGCCGTCGGGCCACGCGTACGCGATGGTCGGGGTGCCCCCGTCGGCATCGGACGCGGTGGCGGCGCAGGTCAAGGTGTCGCCCACCTTGGCCGTGGATGGCGAGACGGAAACGCTCGTGAGCACGGGCGCCGTATTGGTGACGGACGCGCTGGCGCTGGCGGACACCACGCCCCCGTCGCCGTCGTCGGCGGTGGCGGTGCAGGTCACGCTGTCGCCGGGGTCGTCGGATGGGGCGACGGTGTAGGTCGCGCGCGTGGAGCCGTCGTGCCAAGAGTAGGTCACGGTGGCGCTATCGGACGCATCTGCGTCGGTGGCGGAGGCGGCGCAGGTGAGCGTGTCGCCCACGGCCGCTGTGCTGGCGGACAGCGTGGGACCGGTCAACACGGGCGCGCTGTTGTCGACCGTGACCGCGGCGGTGCCCGAAGGCCCGCGGCCGAGGTCGTCCGAAGGCGTGACGGTGACGCGGTAGGTGCGGCCTTTGGTGGTTTCGCTGGCGGGCAAGGTCGCGCTGGTGGTCGCGAGGGCGACGCCGTCCTCCGTCCAAGAATAGGTGTAGGTCACGGTTCCCGAAGCGTCGGGGTCCATCGAGCCGGTAGCGGACGCCACGAGCGCATCGGTGGTGACCGCGGGGTCGGGCGAGAGGGAGACGGTGGGCGCGGTGGGCAAGGCGTTGATGGTCAGGCTGCGGCGGGCGACGGCGTACAAGCCGTCCGAGTCGGTGACGGTGACCTCGATGTCGTGGTCGCCGGCTTGGAGGTCGTCCACCGACACGTCCAAGCGGCCGCTCGAGTCGGCGCCGGTGGTGCGGAACACGCCGTCCAGGTCGCTCACCCACGTCACCGAGAGCGCCTCGGGCCGGTCTTCGTTGTCGGACACCGTGCCCGTAAAGGCCACCGCGTCGCCTTCGTTGACGCGGGCGCCATCGACGGGCGTGTCGAGGGAGAGCGACGGCGGCGAGCCGACCGTGACAAAGAGGCTGTCCCCACAGGTCGCGCCGAGGTCGTCGGTCACGAGCAAGCTGATGCGGTGCGTCGCCGCAGAGAGGCTACTGGTGGCGAACCCGAGCGAGCCATCGGGGTCGGGCGTGCTGGTGCGCAAGGTGCCGTCGATGTCCGAGCGCCACTCGACCGCCAAGCGGTCGGCGGAGACGTCGGGGTCGGTCGCCGTTCCCGAAAAGCGCAGCTCTTCGCCGAGCGCAATCGACACGCCGTCTTCGGGGGCGGTGATGCCGCAATCCGGCGCGCGGTTGGGTCCACCGACGGTCAAGGTCGCGCTGTCTACGCTCGTGTTGCCGTCGGTATCGGTCACTTCGAGGGAGAGCGTCCACACGCCCTCGCCCAAAGTGGCCGAGGCGGTGACTTCGCCGCTGTCGGTCGCGGTGCTCGAGAGCCCGAGGTCGCCCTCGCGGTCGGTCAACCAACGAACCGTGAGGGCCGTCGGCGCGTCCTCCGCATCCGAGACGACACCTGCGAGAGAAATGGGCCGGTCGCTATAATACGGGCCGTCGCCGGTGGGCGCGGTCAAGGTCGCGACGGGCGCGGCGCCGCTCCCTTGCTCTCCGACGGGCTTGTCACCTTCTCCCGAGCCCACCTCCGAGCACGCAGACAAGACCAACGAGGGGCAAAGGAGTCCCAAAACGACAAAGCTACGCATACCAACATCCTAAGAATGACCCGTAAACCTACGATGCGGAGCCATCGCACTGTGACAATGTGTGCGGACAATACCGGAGAACACCGGCAAGGCCCGCCCCGTGTTGTGTTGCGTATGCGCTCCCAAGCACCGGGGACGGCGGCGGGGTCTGGCGCAAGCGGCCCCCCGATGGCGACGACCGGCCCCAAACCCCACGAAGACGCCGCACATGAGGCCGAGGACCGCGCGCCCGGCAGATCCCCCGCGACCACAATCCGCCGCACGGTCCCCACCGTGTCCCCTGCCGGTTACACCCCGACACACCCGCGCCCCCTCTCAAAACACCGATGGCGGTTGACAATGCGCGGTTCGTCTCCGGTTCCTGCGCCCACTGAATGACCATTCATTTTCCCCTCACCCCTACAACAACGTGCTGCTGACCACGACGTTTCTTTTGCTGCTGGCCGCAAACGTGGCCACCGCCGCGCCCCCCGCAACGGCGAAGGTGGTGCCTGCTGGCGCGTTTACCCAAGGCAGCACCGACCAGCCCGACGCGCCGCCCCGCACGGTGACCCTCGCGGCCTTCGCGATTGACACAACGGAAGTGTCGATTGGGGCCTTCGAAGCCTTCGTCGCGGCGGGTGGGTATACGAAGGCGTCGTGGTGGTCGACAGAAGGACAGCGTTGGCTGGCTGCGCATCCCGAAGGTGCCGGCGCGGCCAATCGCGCGGCGGGGCGGTCGGCGGACCACCCCGTTGTCGCCGTCACGTTTTTTGAGGCCGAGGCGTATTGTGCGTCGGTGGGCGGGCGCTTGCCGACGGAGGCGGAGTGGGAGCGGGCCGCGTGCGGCACCGATGGCCGGCGCTTTCCGTGGGGCGACGACGATGGGGTCGCGGCGTCGTGGTATGCGGGCGGCAAGTATGGCGATGTGACGGACGTTCACACGAACGCGACCGGCACCGAGGCGGCGGCCTTGCATAGCCCCGATGGCCTCGAAGCGATGGCCGGAAATGTGTGGGAGTGGACGGCCGACCGCTACCACGCGCAGGACTGGGGCGGCAGCGGCGCGACCAACCCAACATCGACCGCCAACACGCCCTGGGTCACCCTCCGCGGCGGTTCGTATATGAACCTGCCGAGCTATTGTTCTTGTCGCCACCGCGAACCCGCGCGGCCCGACCGGGTCGCGTTCACCACGGGCTTTCGCTGTGTGTGGGACGCGCTATGAGTCGCCGTTTCTTGGTGGGTGCGGTGGCCTTGGGCATGGCCTGCGCGCAGCCCGAACCGGCGCCGACGCCCCCCGTCTCCCCCACGACGACAGCGCCGCGCGGTCCTGCAACCGGCAAAGCGCCGGGCCGACCGGGCGCGGCCCAAACCACGCCCGCGCGTCCCGACAAGCACCAAGCCAACGCGACGCCGCCAACGGTCGTCGTGCGCGATGGCCAGGTGTATGTCACCGGAAGCTGGGTGCTGTTCGGCCCCCGCAATGTGCGCCCCGTGCCCCATCCCACGCCCGAACCGACCGCGCTCCCCTCGTCCACCGACCCCGAAGACCACGGCGACGGCGGCAGCGCACGCGCGGCGGGGGGTCCGCCCGCTACCCGCCAAGGCACCACGGCCACCACCGGTCCCGTACAACGCTGGACATTTCAAAACCGCACGCCCGACGCCGTTCATGTGTGGGTGGACGCGTTCTGGCTCGACCGCGACGAGGTCACGCGCGCGCAGTACGCCCAGTTTTTGCGAGAGACCGGCTACCGGCCGCCCCATGTTGACGAAGCGTGGGCCCGCGATGGCTGGAACTGGAAAGACGGCAAGCCACCGGCCGCCACCGACGACCACCCGGTCGTGTTGGTGAGCTGGTACGACGCCCAAGAATACTGTGCGTGGGCCGGCAAACGGTTGCCCACGGAAGCCGAATGGCAACTGGCCGCCTTGGGCCCATGGGGACAAGCCCGCGATTACCCGTGGGGCGACACCTTCGACGGCGCCACCCACAATCACGGCACCATCGTGCCGCCCAACTTCGACCCGAGCGACGGCTTCGAAACCACCGCGCCGGTCGGCAGCTTCCCCACGGGGGACAGCCCCTTTGGCGCCCGGGACATGTTTGGCAACGCGTGGGAGTACACGGCAGACCTCCGCGTCGATAGCGCGTCGCTGTCGACCTTCTTGCATGCCCCCACCGACGCGCATCCGGCCGGGGTCCGCAACCTGCGCAGCGAGGAGCCGGGCTTGTACGCCGCCGTGCGCGGTGGGAGCTACTTCTTCGACCTTCGCCCCAATCCAGGGGGAGAGCGCCACCGCTTCCTGACCGAGATTCGCCGAAAGACATCGGGCTTTCGGTGCGCGCGGGATAGCGAGCCGTAATGGAATTTACGCTGAATCGTCGTTCATTTTTGGGCGGGACGGGCGATGAATGCCCGATTTGGGTAGCAGAGCGGGAGGCGGGCTGGTGAGACGTGCGGCTTCGTGCGCGGTGGCAGGACTGTTTTCGTCCATCAAACGATGCCAGGCCGCGCGGGACACCCCGTTCCGCCCGAGATTCGCCCGAAAACATCGGGCGTTCGGTGCGCGCGGGCCGGGGAGCCAGAAGCGGAGGGCCCCTGAACCGTCGTTCATTTTTGGCCAGGATGACGATGAATAGCGGATTTCGGGGTTGAAGGAAGGAACGTATGTTGGATTCCTTCGCGCCGTTGGTAATGCCAACCACGGTGGAACCGCCGTCTTCGACCTTCGATCTGACCCCGATGGCGCGGGACACGGGTTTCTTACCCAGATTCGCCGAATGGCAGGAGAGATTGCCTACTAAACTGCCAATCATTTGTGGGCGGAAGGAACGGACGTCCGCTGTCTACACGGCGTTGGCCGTTGGTGCTGCCGCGCCGGGGCGGTCGCACAACCATAGGCTGCTGAAGCTGGCGCACGCCTCTGAGTCGGACGTAGAAGATGCTGAGGGCATGGGTCGCTCAACGAGCTCGGCCATGCAGAGGGACACCGGCGACCAAGTCGCCAAGGTGCTGCGGCTGGTACATCGTGACCCGGCGACCATCCCCCAAGAGCACTTGGCGCCCGGGGAGCTGCCGGAAGGGCCCGCGTGTAAGAAGCCCCGGCAGGTGGCTGGCCTACGACCGCGGTAGGCACAAGTGGCAACCTGGGCGGCGTTAGTGTGGGCGAGAGGGCGCCGGCGGCGAAGTAGTCCTTGGTAGTGCCCGGCGGCCTACCAACGGCGGCCTATTCCTCCAGCACGGACAGCGCCGGGGACAGGGAGTCTCCAGATATGCCTTCCCCCCCGCCCTCTAAAAGTTCCAGGCCACGGTGTGCTCGGCGGAGTTCGTCCCATTCCGCCTGGAGGACCCTGCGGCCGCACTGCTCGCACTCGAACATGATGCTGGGTAGGGACGTTGACTCATTTCCACAATCCACGTAATGAAAGACGCGGAAGACGGCGATCCCGAAAGGCATCGAGCGGTCGTGTGCGGACACACACCCGCACCCGAGACCAACGCGCGAAAGAGGGTCGGCCGACGCACGCATCCAAGTGAGAATCTCTCTCGTCTCGACGGGCGTGAACATGCTCGACTCGACATTCACTAACAGTTGAGCGCATTCGGCTTCCCCATCGCCAAACTCAGGCTCGCCGATGGGGAACTGAGGGCGAGCGTTCTTGGAGGCTTGCTCCAAGGTTGTCTCGAAGCGCTCCACCTCGGCACGAAGTGCGGCAAGGTCAGCGTCGACCATCTCCCGTCCTGCAAAATCGCGGGGGTACGCCGCCAGGGGCTCAAGGGCGCGAGCGATGCGGGAGGTTGCCTCTACGTGGCCGCGCAAGACCTCTTCCAGCCCGCCGTCATTCGGCGATTGCAACAGCTCTTTCCAACGTGGCGACACCAAGCCCTCGGCCACGCGCTCCAAGTCGTCGAGTCTGATCTTTAGCCGATGGTCCACCACAAAGCCCTGCGGGTTCAGGGCGACTTTCGCCGCCGATGAGATGGCTGCCTGCACGCGCCGGTGTTCCGCCTCCATCCTCTCCATCAGTTCCGTGACAGCGACGGCCGGAATGCGGAGCGCCTGAACTGCTGCGGACACCTGCGCGTCGATCGTGCGCTGAGACTCAATGGCGCCCAACAGGGCTTCCTGTGCCAAATCTGAGAGTGGGCTTGAGATAGAAGTCTGAAGCGACGACATATCGAGAATCTGGTCACGCAGTTTTTGGTCAACGATGCGCGCTGCATCTACCGGCGATAGTAACTGCTCTGCCCGCCCACAATCCGCAGCAGCTGCCAACGACGCCACGCGCGCAGCGTGGTTCAACTCCAGCGAGACCAGGGACTCTGGCTGCGCGTACTCGGTCGCATCTTCGCCGGTCTCAGACATAGGTTTCCCCTCTTCCGTCGACATCGGGCAACTCCTTGCGTGGCCCCACGCACCTGCTCGTCATTAGTCGATAACCCGGCCCCCGCCCTAAAGCACCATAATATATGAGCCCCCGCCGCCTCGACCACCACCGCCAACACCTGCTGTGCCATCCACGTCGCCATGCCGAACTCGCGCGCGAGCCGCCGCCGCGGACCCCGCCCCTCGGCGCTGGCGAGCCACAGCGCTGTCCCCAAGGGGGCGTTGGTCTTCGCCGGCACGGCGGCATGTACCAGCAGCCGGTAGGTGGTCCCAACTCCGGCGCCAACCACGATGGAACAACCGTTTTCGACTTTGGATCTGCCCCCGATGGCTCGTGACACGGGGTTTCCGACCGAGATTCGCTGACGGACGCGAGAGAGTGCCGACTGAACCGCCATTCATTTTTAGCCAAAACAACGCTAAATACACGATTCACCCATTTGGCAAAAGAATGGCCCTCCGTTCCCCTCTGCCCCTTCCCAACCCCTCCGCCCCCAACAACGGTCGCACCACCTTCTTCGACCGCACACCGTCGCAGCTAGCCTTTCTGCCCGAGATTCGCCGAAAGACATCGGGCTTTCGGTGCGCGCGGGATAGCGAGCCGTAATGGAATTTACGCTGAATCGTCGTTCATTTTTGGGCGGGATGTCGCTGCTCACCGGCATCGGCTGCCGGACGGACGACCGGGCGCCATCGAGCGTTGACCCTGCCTCGTTTTCGTTTGATGCGGCGGCCCCCGGCCTCGACCGTGGACAGCAATCGCCGCCGCTGCCGCCCAACCTCGACATTTGGTCGTGGGACGCGGGCGGTTTCGTCGCGTCGCCGCAATGGTACGGCGAGCACGACTGGGACGGCGTTCGGATGCGGTTGATGGGCCACTTGGTATGGATGGGACGGGACCGCGCGCGGGCATCGGCTGCACGCGGGAACCTCGAAGCCGTGGCCCAATGCTTGGTAGAAACGCGCCAAGACCTCGACCGGGCCGCGCCCCGCGCCGCGCAGGGCGTCGCCGCGGAGTTGTTCGCGACCCTTCGCGCTATCGTCGACCGCGACACCGCCGTCGTGCGCGCAGTGCAAGCCGGTGAGGCCCTCGAAGGCACCGACGCCGCGGCAGTCCTGTCCCAATGGCTGTCGGGCAAGGCAAGCCCCGAACCCCCGTGGGCAACACCGCCCGATGCGCTCGACTTGGACCGTTTCGCCAATTTTGACGAGCGCCACCAACTGCGCGTGCGCCAATGGGCGGCCTGGGGACAAGTGACCCATCCCTTCGGTCTCGTGCCCACCTTCGGCTATTTCGACGCCCGCGCGTGGACCGCCCACGCCGCGGCGCTCGCCCAGCACCGTGGTGTGTCCGACTGGCGCGCCCTCGCAGGCACCCAAGCCCCCGCGCCAATTCCCGTGCGCGCCGCCGACCTCGCCGCGCTCCCCACCGGCGATAGCCTCATCGACACCGTTGGCGCGCCCGGCCCCCGCGCGATTGGCACGCTTTGGATGATGGGCACCGACGACGCGGCGTGGATGGCATGGTTGGCCGAACATGAGGCGCACCTCAACCGCGCGCTCGAGAGGGGCCCCGCGCCCTTCGTCGACCACCTGCATCATATGCTCGATGCCGTCGACCGCCACACCCACGGCAGCCGCTATTACAACCGAAAGCAGCTACGAAATACGGGAATTCGCTGTCTTGCTTCGCGGGGCCATTGGACCGAAGCGCGGCAGCTGGTCGCCGAGCAGTGGCCGCTGCACTTTCAAGACTGGGCGTGTCCCAATCGCGCGGGAATCCTCACGGCCATCGACGCCCACCTCGCGCTGTGTGCCGGCGGTCCCGACACGGTGTCCGCCCTCGATAGCGCACGCGCGACGTCGCTCGACTTTTTGGCGTCGGTGGCGAACGCCGAAGCACAGCCCCAACAGGGTCCACCGAAAAATGGCCCGCCGTCGAACGGTCAGACCCACAGTCCGAAAGACAGACGAGGTCCGCAGACATACGGGCCGCAGACATACGGGCCGCAAACAAACGGGCCGCAAACAAACGGGCCGCAAACAAACGGGCCGCCGCCGCGACGATAACGCCACGCGGGGACCGCTTCGTCGCCTCAGCCGCCCGCAGGCGCCGCGCCACCCGCAGGCGCTTCCCCCGGAGGAGGCGCGCCTTCGCCACCGGGACTGGGCAAAGCACCCGGTACAGGCCCATTGTCGCCGCCTGGAGGAGTCGCGGGAATGCCGCCGCCGCCCGCACCGCCGACGGTGGGGTTGCCAGCTTGGGCGGGACCGGTTTGCTCGGGGAACACGCCCACCACCAGCTCGATGCCGCTGACGCTTCCACCGGCGAGGGAGGTAGGACCGCCCGCCGGAATGCCCATGCGTTCCGAATCGCTGGGACGACCGTTGCCATCGGCATCATCGACCACCTGCAACACCACCTTGGAGTAGGCCGCAGGAATCTTCAATTCGAAAGGACCGGACGATTCAAAAATCCGCGAGGTAACGAGGTGGATTTCTTCGTCCGTACCGCCTTGGTCGGGCGGCGGCGGCAACACCCGGATGAGCAGCTTGCCGGAGCAATCCGCACAGCTCACGGTGCCGCTCACGGTGACGCCATCGGTGATGTCTTCTTGTTTGTACCGGGGGTCAAGGTTGGCATCCGGCACCATCGCGCCGAACGTTCCGGCTCCTTGGTTGGCGCCCGTCTGGACCTGGCCCGTCATGCCGCCACCGCCCTGTCCACCGCCGTTTTGGCCCATCGGTGGCGCGCCGCCGCCCGTGCCACCGCCCGTTGCAGGCGGCTGGCCGACCTGGGGAATCGACCCATCGGAGGTTGCGACCGGTTCGGGGCAGCCGACCAACAATACAGAAACCAAAAGCAATGGACGCATCAAAGCACTCCCAACATCAACCCAGCAGGGCCAAACGCGTACGCGCGCCGATATCCGACCAGACAACCCCTTGCACCCTCAACGCACGATGTCAATCTCTCCGGTGAGGGGTTCGGTCGGCTGATCTGCAGCATCTTCCAGGGGAGAGCCGAGGCGATGCACCGCAATGTCGGCGTCGGTATCGGTGATTTGTAGGTCGCCGCCGAGCTCTTGGGCCCGTGCAGCGAGATAGACCGCGCCGCGGGTGCGCGCCCGTGCGGCCAAGCGCTCCAACAGCCTCCGCGCGTCCGCCATCGGAAGCCGCGCAAGGCCCGCTTCCACCGACTGCTGGAGCTGCTCGCGCGCGACATCGATGTTGCCGTCTTCGGTGGCCCAAATCGCCGAAACGAGACAGACAAAGATCCGCACCCAATGGCCGTTGTCGGTGCTGACCAACGCAGCGGCGGCGGCATGTTCGTGCTCGGCTTCCCGCCGCGACCGGTCGAGGGCCAGCAAGCACAGATTGATGTGGGCGACGGCCTCCGAGCGCCGCCAGCCGCGCCGCGCCGACACCCGCACGGCATGTTGGTAGCGCTCGCGGGCTTCTGCGTCGTCGCCGAGCGCGCGGGCTACTTCCCCCAAGACGTTGTGACAGTCCACCAAAAGTCGGTCGTCGCCGATGGTAGCAGCCAGCGCCAAGGCCGTGCGAAGCTGCCGCTCTGACCCAAAGTTTTTCCCCTCATCATGGAGCACCAAGCCGGAAACATACGCCGCGCGTGCGATGTTGCGGGTGTCCTGGGAGCGGCGGGCGGTTTCTTGGAGCAGCAGCAGGTCTTTGTGAACTGCCGTATGACGGCCGCCGGTGAGCAAGCATTCAATTCGCCCCGCCAACGCCGACACGCGCGCGTGCATGTCCGAGCTGCGGTTGAGGCGCAATACCCGCGAATAGCGCTCGGCCGCCGCGAGGGGGTGACCGGACAATCGCTGCAAGATGGCCTGGCCATGGGCAGTCTCGATTTGGCCCGCGCGGTCCTGGGTGGCTTCGTAGGCGGTGGCCGCCCAATCGAGCAAGCGGGCTGCCGTCGGAAACTCCCCGACCGCCATCGCCGCACGCGCCCACAGCACACAATCCCGCGCCTTGGAGCGCCGGTCCATCTGCCAGTCTTCGCCCGTGCGCTTGAGGAGGTCGGCCGCTTCCGACGCGCGGTCGAGTTCGAGCAAGGCTTCGGCCATTTGCTGGCGCGCTTCGACGCGGGCCATGCGTCGGTCGGCGCCCATCGCGGCATCGAGCGCGAGGCGACCTGCGACCAGCGCAAGCTCAGGGCGACCGGCCGCAATGTTGCTGCGGGCGGCGCGCAGGAGCGGCGTGACCGCATCGGCGTATTCGTTGGCGCCCAAGCGGTGCCGCCCGAGCGCGAGATCGACGTCGACACCGACCGTCGCGCCAAGCTCTTCCCACGCCTTGGCGAGGGAGCGGTGAATCGTCGCCACATTGGCTTGCGCTTCCGACCGCCGCGCGACCGCCTCTCGAATGGCCTGCGCTTCGAAGACGAGCCGAAAGCCCCGCTGTCGGACCAAGCCTGTGCCGAGCACTTCGTCGAGCGCATCACCCGAGGCCGCCCGCACCACCAATGCTGGCGGCGCTTGGCCTGCAATCGCGGTCGCAGAGAGCCCGTGGGAACACCGAGAGGGTGACTCCGCCGCCCGAATCGCGCCGTCCACCCGACGTATCGCGAGGTCTTCCATCGTACGCGGCACGATGAGGTCGAGGTCCACTTCCGACGACAACACCAAGCGGCCTGCAGGATTCCGCATCACGAGCTTTCGCAGCACAAGGTCGCGGAACAACAGGGTCGCGAACGTCGGGCTGCCCGCGCACCGCGGCGCCAAGGCCACGGCGAGGGCGGGGTCAAACTGCATTTCGTGTTGAAGAAAGCCGCTCATGGCCTCGTTGTCGAGGCGATGAACGTCGATTCGCTCCGCGCCAAGCGCCACCAACGAGTCGACATCCGCCGCAAGCTCCGCGTTTTCTGCCAGCGCATCCCGCGAAAGCGTCGCGACCACAAGAATCGGCCGCGTGCCCACGGTCTCTTCCAAAATCGCCCGGCAAATTTCCAGCCCCTCTGCGCCGCCGGGCGCGTGGTGGGCATCTTGCAGCACGAGCACCGCGCCGCCACGCCATGCACGGGCATCGAGGTGGCGGAGCAGGTAGGCCAACCCCAAGCCTGCATTGGCCGGCGCCTCTTTGACATTTCGGTAGCCACACCATCGCGCCAAGGCTTGTGCTTCGTCGGCGACGGCGTCTTGCCCCACGCCACGGTCGCGGGCAATCCAGTTGGCAATCCGCCGCTCAGCATCCGCGCGGGCATCGTTCCACGGGACCAGCAACTCTAGCACGCCGCCGCGAAAGCCGTCATCTTCGGCGGGTGGGTCGTGGTACCGCAAGGTCACCGACTCCATCCACCCGCCTTCTTCGAGGGTCTCCGCGAGAACATCGGCGAGGCGGCCTTTCCCGCTACCATCACGCCCGACCAATAGCAACACTTGCGGACGCCCCAGCGCGACAACACGCCGCGCGGCCTCCCACATGGTTGCCCAAGTCTCCGCACTGGCAGGGGGCATGGGGTCCCGCAGCGACACCACGTCGAGGGCGTGGCTCGTCGCCCCCCAACCCTCCGCAAGCGGAATGCGCTCGGGCAAAGAGCCTGGCGCGACGCGGTTCCAACGGGGTGCCGGCGTCGCGCTCGCGGCGCCTTGGGGGCGCAGGTTGGTGACGGCGGCGAGGCCCCGAATTTCTAAGGGCATCGGAAATGTAGTCGAGGACGTAGGAAGGACCGCTTGCCCCGCCGAGCGGCCGCGATGGTCCCGCGACCAGCTTCGCTGCACCTCCGCCAACGCCCGGCGCACGTCGGCTGCGCGGTCATAGCGTTGGAAGGGGTCGGGATGGAGGAGGGTGCGGACAATCTCCGCCAGCCCGGCATCCACATCGCTGGGCAGGTGCACACCATTGGGAACAAAGCGGCCATGGGCGTCGCGCTGAAGCCGCACGGGCGTGCCCCCAAGCGCCGTATGCAGCACGAGACCGACGGCGTACAGGTCGGTCCATGGTCCGAGGTCTTGCACGCGGCCATCTGCTTGTTCTGGCGCCATCCACTCGCGCGTGCCCGCGACCATTTCCCCCGTAAACGCCACCTCGGTACGCGCGCCTGCGAGGCCAAAGTCTGCCACCCAAGCCCGCGGACGGTCGAGCACCGTCACTTCGTCGGTCGGCAATCGACCGTGCAGCAAAACGTTTTCGGGCTTGATGTCGCGATGGACCAGTCCGCGGGCGTGCAAGTGCGCGAGAGATGCCAACACATCGTCAATCAGTGCCAACACAAGCGACAAATCGTGCGGACGCCGCAGGAGGTCCGAAAAGCTACCTCCCGCAGCGTAGTCCATCACAACATAAGGGGCACCATCTGCCAAACGCCCAAAGTCGCGCACAGGTACGATGTTGGGATGCACCAAGCGGGCTGAAAGTGCGACCTCGCGAGAAAACCGCGCGCGAAATCGTTCCAACACGGCCAAGTGTTTGCGCACGACCTTGACTGCTACATATTCTTGCGCAGTTGTATCCCATACACGATACACAACGCCCGTTGCACCTTCGCCGATGGTCTCGGGCGAAACATAGCGCGGCGGAAATGGGACGACGGACATACGTTCTTCCTATCATCCCACCGCTTGTATGGCATGAAAAGACAACCACCGTATTCGTCAAACGATGACCGGAACCATTTCTGGAGCCCACCTCCAACGCCCTCAAAAATGTCCGCTTCAATGTCCGATGGACGTTTCCCCGCTGGGGAGGGCGCAACACCACGTCGCGCGCAGCTTACGCCGCTACAGCTCGGCTCCGGGCCAAACGATAGCAAAGCAAGGTCGAGTCGCGGAAATGGCGCCCCAACGGCCTCGAAACGCCGCGTTTGGCCGGCTCCAGGACTTTGCGCGCGCGCCCAACAACCACGGAGTCCGAGAGAGGGCGCAAGCGGACTTGCGTGCTAATCGAGGGAAAACCGGCATGGCTGGCCCGTTTTCTCCGTAAACAAGCGAGACAGCACAGCAAGCATAGGCTCGCCTGCGTCACGCTCGGTCCACCCAACCGAAGAGTACCGAAAGTGGTACGCGCGAAGGTTGGCCGACAGCCACAGCTCGTGGGTCGGTGTTTGCTGGGACAACACAAATGTGCTGCCGTCGTCCTCAAACACGACCTGGAGATTGCCGGGCGACAACCGGGAGTCGAGGTCGGCGTCGATGTCGTCAACCTGCTCCAAGAGCTGCGCCAATACATCCGTTACCGCATGGCGGAACGCAGAATCACTATCAAAACGGTACGATACGGTGTCCAAATGGGCCTCCACATCCAACGTCTCCCTTCGCGGGGACGCGCGTACCCGCGGGGTAACGTGTGGGGACCGGAGGTCGAGTCCGAATCACACCAACGCGCGAAGCGCTGACTCCAGGCGGTTGAGCGCGGCTGCAATGTCGGAAGATTCCACAGCGCCAACACTCATACGGAACCAGCCGGAGTCTTCTTCCATATCGAAGGCTTGGAAGGGCACCACGGCAACGCCTGCTTGTTCGAGCAACCAGCGCCGAATGTCTTCGTTGGACGCAAAGCCCTTGCCCACCAAATTGACGCGGAACGACAAATAAATGCCGCCCTGGGGCGCAATCGCATGGACGGGCAGCCCTTGCTCGCGCAGCGCCAAAATGCCCGCATAGAGCTGGTCAAGGCGCGCGGTGATGCGCGAGTTGAGGTCGGCGAACCAGTTGTCGAGGCCCGCGGTGTCGCCCAAGAGCTCGGCTGTCGCGACTTGCTCGGCCCGCGGCGCCCACGCACCGACATGCCCCAGAAACGCCTTCATCTTGTTTTGCAAGTGCGGCGGCAAAACGGCCCAGCCAACACGCAAACCCGTTGCGCACATCCACTTGCTGATGGCATCTACATGGATGACGTAAGGCGCACACGCGGGCACCAACGCGCAAGGGTTGACGTGCCGACGGTCGTGGGACGTGATGGCCCAATACACCTGGTCAAACAGCAAAATACAAGGACGTTCCCGGTTTCGGTTTTCTTCGACCAACGCCTCCGCGATGCCCCGCAGCACCTCGGGGTCAATCATCGTGCCGGTGGGGTTGAGCGGCGAGTTCAACACCACCAAACGCGCACCGCGCATGGCTTCCCGCGCCTGCTCGACCGTTGGGAAAAAGTTGTTTTCCGCCTGGGTGGGCACGAAGACGTGGTCGGCCTCGGTCAAGTGCGAGTAGTAGCCCGTATTCCACATCGGCAGGAAGCTCACGCTGCGCTCACCGGGCGCGACGACCATCCGCCAAGCAGCGTAAATCGGTGGGCGCGCGCCACTCGCGACACACACCCAGTCCTCGGTGATTTGCAGACCCCAGTAGCGGTCGACGAGCTGCACAATCGCCCGCTTCAGCTCCGGTACACCATCAGAAGGCGGATAGTTCGTTTGCCCCTCTCGGAGCAGCCGACTCGTGGCTTCCACCAACGCAGGCGGAACCGGGAAGGCCGCGGGACGAAAATCGCCGACCGTGAAGTTGGAGACAGGATGGCCCGCCGCAGCCAATGCATTGACTTCGCCGGCAATGCGGAGAATCATAGAACCTTGCATCGAAGCACACACGGGCGTCACGGCGGCGCGGGTGGCCTGAGCGGGGTCTGCGGGCAGATAACGAGAGAGGTCGATGGAAGTCATACCTCCCCCTAGCATCCCCCACCCAAGGTCTGCACCCCGAATTCCGGAAAGACTTCGCGCCCGCTCCTGTCCCAAATGAAAAGCGTGTACTGTCCATCCCTCTCGCGCGTGCTTGCCACCGAAGCCACAGCAATCGCGCACACCGCCCGCGCGACCATTGCAGCGCCATGGGTCGTCACGATGCACCGCCAACACCGTTGCCTCGCGGTTCGCGACTCGCGAGGATGCCGTCCACCTGCCAACGCCATCCGATAAACGCCAGCGCACACGGATGGACTTGACGTAAAAACGCGGCGCCTGTCGTCCCCTGCAAAAAAAACTGCCGACAGACGGATTCCATCTGTCGGCAGGAGAGAGGATGCGTACAGGAGACGCACCCCGTGCAGCAGCAAAATTACAGGACGGCGCGGCCGACGTGCGAGATGCTGCCGATGGTGCCGCCGGGCGACAACACAGCCACGGCCCGATCGGCCTTGGCAGCAGCTTGAATGATGCTCTCCGCCACGATGACCCAGGTTTCATCCGAGCCCGTGATGGTGAAGGCATAGGCCTCGCCACTCACCGAAGCGGCGGTCGGCGCAGCGGGGACATCCACCACCACCGAAGCCGGCGCAGCGGCGCGGGCGGGGGCTGCAGCAGGGGCCGCGGCCGGAGCGGCTGCGCGGTATCCCGGACGTGCACGACGAGCGCGCCGATAGTCCGCAGAAATTCCGTGACGGGCGCGGTACGCACGAACGTTCTCGGGAGTAACGCCGGCCTTTTCGGCAATTTCGGCGTCCGGCAACTTGCCCAACTGGTCGAAGAAATCGTCAAGCTTAGAACGACGACGCGAGGGCTGGCGCTTCTTTTTGGATGCCACCTTTTTCTCCATTTTGGGGACGCTTCCCCCACCCGGGGAATGCGTACGCGCGGATTCGGTGGGCGATGCAACGGTGTCAGCAACCACGCTGACTGCTGCTTCGCTCACCTGTTCAACGATGGGAGCGTTGGAAACGCTTCCCGAAACAACTTTCGCATCCGCCGAATTTGATTCGAGCGAACGTTCGCCTTCTTCCAACTCGGAAACCGACTCGAAGGAGTCCGCGTCCGTTGCACAATGTAACGTACCCGATTCATCAGAAGATTGGAATGCGACAATTTCAGACACTTCATCGGAATCTGACCCATCCGACGTTGCATCCGCGTCGCGTTCCGCACCGAACTTGTATCCCGTGTAGGCATCAACCTTCAAGGAACGACGGAACCGGCCCACGATAGCGACGCTGGTGCCGGCCATTTTGGCGATTTCGTGGTCTGGTAGTTTGCCCAACAAATGCTGAATGGCTTCGAGCTCTGGATGGGGCTTGCGACGGCTTGACGACATTGGATGGTTCCCCTGGGGAGGCAGATGATGGAAGCGTCGGAAACGAAAGATAGTCAGTCAGAACATTGATAATCAGCATTATTACAGCAAAGCGACAAAAATGACGGCAATCCGTGTTCCACGAAAAGTTTACGAAGATGCAAACCGCCACCGAGTCCACATGCGCGATCGGCTTTCAACCAGATTTCACAAGCAAAACCCGAGAGAGAATTCCCGGTCCCAAATTCAAACATCCACCTTTGGTCATTCGCACCGATGATGGGCAGTAGCGGCGGCCAAGGAAACAACCAACCCAATTGGACGCGCGCCCCCGAAAAAGCGGGAGTCCAACCCGAGACCGCTCCGCGCCCCGATAGGAAACCGAAGCCTCCCTACTCACCAACCACCGCTCCGAACGAACCAAGGCGCATCAACAATCCATTGCGCTTCGACAAAAAATGCGACTTCCGGATTTCTAACGAAGGCTCACAAAGGAGACCTTGCGTCGAGAAACACGGCTTTTGGACGTTATTTCCAAACGCCACTATCGGTTTCTACGTCAACCGAAAGTACCTGTCAACCGACCCACGGCCCAACCTACGGGCGCATTGGACGTGCAAGAGCAAGTTTCAAGCTTTCGGATGCCAGATTCCCCGTTCAGCAATCCTTTGGATTGTGGGTTTCAAACGCCCCAACATTCCATCAGTACACCGTATCCATGGCACTTTGACCCGCAAGGGAGCCGCGTTCACCCCAATCTACCCCCCCCAGGTTGGTTGCCCACGCCACGCGTAGGGTGCGACAAACCAGCGAATCAAAGACGAATTATTCGCTACGAAAACACGACTTATTCCCTATCGGGTGACGCCCCTCTCCCGACGCACACGCAGCGCCGAAGCAACACGCCGTAAGGATCAATATCGCAGCGAATCACCACGGGATACGCGCTCCACCTGAACGCGCCACGGGTGAATGCGAAGTGCGGCCGTCGCCTCCGCGCTCAGGTGTTGCTCCAGCGCATCCAATGCATCATTGGCGGAAGAAATGGCCGCTTCGAGTGCAGCACCGTCCAATGCTCCCGAGTGCACGAGCGCAACCCGCGCGCGAACCCGCGGGACCGGCGCGCGCAACCGCGCAATCCCCTCTGCTTCCGCCAGGGCGCCGCTTCGCACGCCTTGCGGCGCATCTCGCGAGCAAACAATCGCTTCGACCCGGCAAAGCGCCGCTTCCATCGCCGCGTCCGATGAGTCGACGCTCTCCGCTTGGTTGCGGACCTCGTCCAACACGGACAGCCCTTCGTCGAATCGCCCTTCTTCCATCAGCGCGCGCCCCAGCCATGCCCCCAACCGCACCGCATGGAGCAAAAGGCCAAACCTTTGGGCGGCACCGTAGGCGCTGCGGAGGTGCCCGGCCGCACCGGACGTCGAGTCCGAAGAGAGCATCAGGCGACCTTCGAGCAAGGACCGCCGAAGCCGCTGGGGCGGCAAGCCGCGAAGGCCTGCTGCACGCATTTCTTCGATGAGGTCGCGGGCCTCGCCAAGCTGGTAGAGCGCCATACGGCTCTCTGCACACTCGAGCAAGAGGGCGCCATGGGCCAATGGGCAGCCCTCCAGGCGAACCTCGCTCAAAATGGGCCCCATCACTTGGTCCAGAGCCTCCGACCAACGGCCTTGCGCATTGAGCGCCGCGCCCATTGCCGCCGCCGCGCACCCCCGCGTATGCAATGACAAGCGGGGATTGTCGATGAACGGCGCCACCACTGCCGCCGCCTGCGCCGCACGTCCTGCCGCGAGCTCCGTCGCGGACATGGCGGTGGCGATTGCAGCCGAGATGTCGAGGTCGGGCGCGCGCCGGGTGCGCTGACGCAGTTGCTCCAACACGCCGAATGCTTCGTCAAAACGCCCCGCTTCGCGCGCATCCGCATGGCGCGCCAAGGCGGCCTCCACCCAAATGCTGGGCTCATCGGACTCTAGCGCGACACGCTCCGCATTCGCGAGGTGCTCGTCCCCCGACTCGCCTTCAGGACGCCATCGTAGGTGGCGCGCCAACAACAAGGACACGGCCGCCGGCGAAACGTCTGCACGCCTTCGCAGCGCTTGTACGCTCGATGCCGCCCGTGCCCCGCCAGGGTCGAGCGCCACCAGCGCGCGCGCATGCAACAACAATACGGGGCCGGGACAGCCACGCCGCGAGACCGACTTCTCCCAACTTTGCACCACACGGCCGAGCACCGGCGCAACTTCGTCCGGGCGACCATCGGCCAAGAGCTGCTCCCCCCACTGCACCGCCACGCGGCTCGCTTCGGGGAGGCTGCGCGCATCGAGCAACAAGCGCACCAAGCCAGGCGACGGCGGAGCGCCGACCAATGCTGCGGTCAAGCGGCGGCGGAGGACTTCTTCCCGCGTGCTTCGAATGAGGTCGAGGATGACGGAACCATAGAGGCCGCACGCAAGCTCCCAAGCAGCGCCTTCCGCTACGGGGGTCACAAAATGATGTTCCTCCAAACTCCGCAACACCTGGAACATCTCGGCACCTGACGTCCCCGAGGCTGCTTCGAGCGCCGAAGAAGAAACCGGCATGTTTGCCAGGGCCAACGCCTGCAACACCCACTGCGCGGGCGTCGAAAACTCCCGGTAGTGGTGCCGAACGATGTCCTTTACCTGCTCGGGTAGCGGCACTTGTCCGCCCGAAACATCGACCGCCCGCAGGTCTACCGAAGGCGTGGCCGCGAGGCCCTCCGCCACCATCGCGTGAACAACCTCGACGACGAAGCCCGGACGCCCACCCGTGGCCCGGTGAATGCGTTCCACCATTCGCGGAGGGGGCGATCGCACGCCCAGCACGGCGCCGACCAAGCGACTCACGCCCCGTCGGTCGAGGGGGTGCAGGGGCATACACCGGAGGCCGGGACAGGCGCCCAGCAACCGTTGGCGGAGCCCAGGGAGGTCGTTGTTGGCAGCCGCGACGACCGCCATCTGGACTTCGGTTGTCAGCAACGAATGCAGCACCGAAAGCGCGAAGTCCGACGCTTCTTCGAGGTTCTTGAGGACCAACAGCGTGGGCCCCACGCGCGACGCAAATGCACGCCGAAGCACGCGCACCAAGCGGTCGGGCGACTCCGAAGGCGTGCCGCCCGCTGGCCGATTCACCGCCGACAACACAAGAGCAAGCTCAGGGTCGGCGCGCACGCCTGTCCACCGAAACACGCCCCGCACCAAACCAGCGAGGCTGCGCAGGCCCGGTTCGCTGCCGAGGGAGTCTTCGAGGACCGTCCAGCCGAGGGCGCGGGCATCGGTGAGCACTTGGCGCATGACCCGCGCGGCGCCACTTCCTGGCGGTCCCAAGACCAACGACGCCGTGCCCGCCGCCGCGATGGGGTCGCCAATCAACTGCCGAAGCTCTGCTACCGTCTCGGACTGGCCCACGAGGTCCGGCTCGGGAAGCTCGGCGCGACCTGGCGCACCTCCCGAAAACCGCACCAGCGCCTCCATAACGCGACCAGCCGAATCCGGACGCTCATCGGGCACTTTGCGCAAGAGCTGCATGACGACATCCCCCACCTCTGTGGGAATGCCGGGAACCACCTCACACGGATGGCGCGCCTGCTCCAAAGTGTGCATACGGCGCAGCTCTTCGGGCGAATCGCTATCAAAAGGACGCTGGCCGGTCAGGAGTCGGTAAAACAATACGCCCAACGAATAAAGATCGGTGCGCGCGTCGACGTCCCCCCCGTTGAATTGTTCCGGCGCAGCATACGCATAGGTCCCCACAAACTCCCCGTGCCGGGTGATGGACTCCGCCGAGTCGGACAAGCGCGCGGTGCCGAAATCGAGCACCTTCACGCGCCCATCGCGCAAAACGAGCACATTGGAGGACTTGAGGTCGCGGTGAACGACACCCCGCCCATGCAAATACGCGAGCGCGCGGGCCACTTCGCCCACAATGCGCACGGCCTCGCGCACGCGCACGGCGGTGCCGGGTCTCCCCGCGCGCTTGGCGTGCACCTGTGCGGGAACACCGTCCAGTAGCTCCATTGTGAGAAATGGTACGCCATCGTCCGACACACCGAACCGATACACCCGCACGATGTTGGGGTGATCGAGCCGAGTCAATGCGCGGTATTCCCGCCCAAACCGGTGGTGACCGCGAAAGCCGCGTTCGAGCAGCTTCAGCGCGACATGACGCCCGGTGTCCGGCTCGATGACTTCATAGACAGCAGCCATCCCACCGCGCGCGACTGGCCGCACGACACGGTAGGGGCCGATTTGTTCAGGAATGGATTCGGATGCGTTCACACCCCCATCATATCCATTCCGTGATCTTGAGGACTCATGTCTTGTGAACGTTTGTCCGATTCTCCTGAAAGAACCCGCGGCCCTTGCCCCCGTCCCTGACAAGAGCCCCCGCCTGGAGAACAACCATGACGACCGCACGCGCACTCATCGCCACCTTCCTCTTGACCACTCCACTGGTATCGGCGGCAAGCACGGAAGTGTCCGTGTCTGCAGGCGGTCAGGGCGACTTCACGACGGTGGAAGACGCCCTGCGGTCCAACCCGACCGAGACCGACCTTACGATTGTTCTCCTGGATGACCACTACCCGGTCATCCGCGTCGACCGCGGCGGAAACACCACCATCGTCGGTGGCCCGAATCGTTCGGACGTCGAAATCGACGGCGCAGAGTCCGTGCGGCCCGACACCCAGTTGCGCGTAAGCAATCTGGTCGTTGGCGCACAAGGTCTGCGGGCGGTCAAAGGGACCATGCACATTGCAGAGACCCGCATCAGCGCAGCCGGCCCCGTGCACAACGCGGCAATCTTTGTCTCCCAAGGCGCGTCCGTCACCGCTGACACCGTCGTCATCGAAAACTGGAATGGCGGCGATGCACCGGTCGTCATCGAAGAAGGCGCCACTGCAACCTTCGACACCGTCGGCATTTTCACGGCATCGGGCCTGCGCGCCGGCGCTATCTGGAGCCGTGGCGGCACGCTCACCGCAGACGCGCTCTACATCACAGACACCCGCTCTACCGCCGGCACAGGCGCGTTGAGCCTCGAAGGCGGCACCACTACCCTCACGTATTCGAGCTTTGACGGGGCCCAAGGACAAACGGGCGGTGCGATTCGCCTCGCCAACAACGGCGTGCTGGACGCTTCCGACATCGAGTTCCACAACGGTCGCGCACCCGCCGGCGCTGCAGTCCTCGTCGAGAATGGCGATGCAACGCTCGTTCGCACCTATGCACGCGGCGGACAAGCGGACGCTGGCGCCGTCGTGTGGATGGCGAACGGCACCGTGAAGGTCGAAAACGCCGACTGGGCCAGCAACACCGCTCTCGCGGGCGGCGCCGCTGTCCACCAGACTGGCGGCGACCTCACCGTCGCATTCGCAACCTGGACCAAGAACGGCAGCCCCGCCGGTGCAGGACTCCGCGCCTTGTCGGGGAACGCAACGCTCGACGGCGTCATCATCGCTGGCAGCGAAGGTTCCGCGCTCTCCGCAGCATCCGGCGCCACCATCGCCTTCAACGACGGCCTTATCTGGAGCGCCGCCGCCGCCTCCGCCATCGAAGGCAACGTCCAAATGAGCGGCGACCAGCCGTTCATGGACCCTATGTTCGTCAACGCCCGCCTGAGCGACTTCGCGCTGCGCGCAACCTCGCCGGCCCTCGACAAGGGCGTGCTCGGCGCGCTCGACCCCGATGGAACGGACGCCGATGCCGGCATGTTCGGCGGCCCGAAGGCATGGTTGCTGGGTGACGGCGACAACGACGGCTTCGTCTACGGTCGCGACTGTGACGACACCAGCGCAGACGTTCACGAAGGCGCCACCGACATCCTGTACGATGGCATCGACCAAAACTGCGATGAAAAGTCCGACTTCGACCAAGACGGCGACGGCTACGATGCTTCGTCCTACGGCGGCTCCGACTGCGACGACACGGACAGCGCCATCAACCCCATCGCCGTAGAGAACGGTGGTGACAAGGTGGACATGAACTGCGATGGCTTCGACCATCCCGACGCCGACGCCGATGGCTGGCCCGCCGACCTCGACTGCGACGACAGCAACGATAGCGTCCGGCCCGACGCCGCCGACGCTTGGTACGACGGCGTAGACAGCGACTGCGCAGGCAACGACGACTACGACCAAGACGGCGACGGATACGCATCCGAAGCCTTTGGCGGAAACGACTGCGACGACCTCGACGCCCGCCGCAACCCGCGCTTCCCCGAAACCTATGGTGACGGCATCGACCAAGACTGCGATGGCTCCGACGTAAATCCCAACGCCGAGCAAAATGCCGACGAAGTTGCGTCGGTCGAGCCGGGCGCTGCGACACCCGAAGACGGCGACGTCATCCGCGTCGACGCGCCCGCCGACCCCACCATGACGAAGTCCGGCTGCTCGGTTGTGGCCGCACCCGTCGGCTCCCTCGCCTTGGGCTTGGTTGCATTGGTCGCCGTGGGTGCACGCCGCCGCGAAGACTGACCGAACGCCTCTTTCCCCACGACCGGCCTTCGGGCCGGTCGTCGCCGTTCGAAGACCCGCCGCGCCCCCGCACCCGAAAAACCGCGGGACGGGGCTTCTCGCGCGCGGGGAAGCCGTCCCACCGTACCAACGCTTGGCCGTGCAGGCCCCTTCGGCCAAGCAGTGCGCCGGCAGCCGCCTCTCGTACGGCGCCGCCCTCGATACACGGCTCGCCTTCAGTGAACACGTTCAATGAATACGTTCAATGAACACGTTCAATGAACACGTTCATGGTGCCCTTGGTCGCGAACAACACTCGACGCGATGCCTCTTTTTCTGCCGCAACGACGCCGCCGCACTGCCCGATGGCCGCGCCCCGTCGCCCCCCTGCAAACACACTGGCGTTAGCGACCCACACGTTCCACGCGCAGGTGCTCCGTCCCGCGTTCGCTCACTCCGCGCACGAAACCGGCACCGACCAGCCACGCGCGGGCGCGCCCGGAGCCATGGCCTTGAGCCAATCGAAGGAACCCCCCACAGCAACGGGATGCGCGTCCAACACGGCGCATTCCGCGGCGTGCAGGGTCGGAAAGCGGAGCACCCGCACATCCGGCCACAAGGCTTTTGCCGGTGCGTCGATGCGCGCCGGCATGGCCTGCTCTCGGGAGAGGACGGCGTCTGTCCACATCCTTCCTTCGCCCGCTTCGTCGAGGTTTACCAGCACGACGACCGGTTGGCCGTCTTCCCAAGAGGCAGGCTCGACAGACCATCCCGCCTGCATGGCCGCCAAGACCAACGCACCCGGCTCTACACCGACAGGGTCGCCGAACCACACGGCCTCGACACGGACGGGGGATTCGCTGTGCCGCAGCGATTGTGCGAGGGCATCGACGCGCTGCACTTCACCTTGGGGTCCTGGCGGCAAGGTCCAGCGTACGGGCAGCAGAAGCACGGTGCCCACGGCCAGCAAAGGCGTCCAGGCTCGCACCGAAAAGCCGAGACCCGCGGTGACCGCCATTAGGGGCATCCACGCGCGGAAGTGGTAGGGCCGCAGCCCTTGAATCGTGAGGCCCAACGCAAAGACGCCGAACATAGCGAGCAGCGTAAAGAGCGCCAACGGCCGCGTGCGGCGCTCGGTGCAGGCCAGGAGTCCGCCAAGGCCCAACAGCGCCGCCCCTCCCCATCCGAGGTCCACCACGAACCGGTCCCAAAGCGCGCGGCGCACCATCGCAAAAACGCCCACATCCGGCTCCGCGCTACCGGTCGCTACGTGCGACAAGCAAACAAGCATACCCGCGCCGCAATTACCCAAGTCTGCCAACCACAAAACGCGGGGAACCGCTGCGGCCACCAAGGCAACGGCAAACCATCTGCGGTGCTCGCGCAGGTGAAACCACACGCCCATCGCGGTGACCACGACGACGCCCGCAGACATCGGGTGCTGGCCGGTGGCACCCACCAAGCATAGCGCGCTCCCGATGGCTCCCCGGCGCCCGCCCGCAGCCGCAGCCGCAAGGGCAGCCGCAATCCACTCGGGCGCACCATAGCCCCGGAAAGAAACCACGAGCGTGTCGGTCAGGCCGGGGTCCCAAGCGAGGATCAACCCCGCGAGTGCCCCCGCAACCCACTTCCGGTATCCGTCGGCGAACTGCGCGGCCGTCCAAGCACCCAACGGCGCGACCAGCGCGCCAACCGCAAACCGCAGGACAAACAACTCCCGCAGCGACCCCGCCAGCATCACAGGGAGGAGGCCGCCCACCCACAAGCTGTGGCCTGCTTCGGGGTTGGGAGGCACCGGTTTGCCGCCGTGCAGGACAGTCCACGCGCCGAGAAACTGCCCAATCGCATCGCTACCGAGGGTCACTTCGTCGACGTGGGCCCAACGAATCGCAGCCGCGAGCCCCCACAGCACCAACAGTGCGAGCGCGCCGACGACGTGGTTGCGGTTCATCAGCGCAGGTCAGCCTGCATCTAGCCCAAGGTGGTCGGCGACGGTGTCCGCCAAGCGGCCTTGAATTGCGCGCGCGAGGTCACGCTCGATGCGACGTTGGGCGAATGGCGCCGTCACTTCGTCGAGTTGCTGGCCAAGCGCCTGGATGCGCCGCCGGTCGGTTCCTTTGAGCGCCTCCTCCAGCGAAGCGGCCAGTCGCACGAAGGTGTCGCCCTCTCCCCCTTCGAGCATCTCCGCGTCGTCCGCCAAGGCCTTTTGGAGCGAGTGCAGGATTTGCTCGCCTTCAATGCGCGCGTCAATCAACAAGCGCTCGTCAATGTCTTCCTCGGCGTGGTCGATAGCATCTTCCAACATTCGGTCGACTTCGTCTTCGTCCAACCCATACGAAGGCCGCACGTCGACCTTTGCGGTCGACCCGCTGTGTTCCTCTTCGGCTTCTACCGACAAGATGCCGTCCGCATCAATCGTAAAGGTAACATTCACGCGTGGCATACCCGCAGGCATCGGCGGAATGCCCAACCGAAAGCGAGCAAGAGACCGATTGTCGCGCGCCAGCTCACGCTCTCCTTGCACCACATGCAGCTCGACATGGGTTTGGTCGTCGACGTGGGTCGTGAACGACTGCTTCGCTGTCGCCGGAATCGCGGACGTGCGCGGAATCAGCCGTTCGACGGTGCCGCCCATCATCTCCACGCCCAGCGAGAGCGGCACAACATCGACCAACAGGAGGTCGTCGGCAAGCTCGGATCGGCCCGAGAGGAGGTCCGCCTGAATCGCCGCGCCAATCGCGACCACTTGGTCAGGGTCGAGCTCGCAATGGGGTGGCCGGCCGAACAGTTCTTCGACAAACTGACGCACCAACGGAATCCGCGTCGAACCACCGACAAGTACGACTTCGTCGATGTCGCCGGGTGTCAGGCCAGCATCGGACAACGCCAAGCGGCAGGCTTCGCCCGTTCGGGCCACAATCGGGGCAATCAGCTGTTCGAAGGTAGCCCGGTCAATGGCCGCTTCGACCGTCTTGTCGCCGAAAACGCCCGAAAGAATGGCCGAAGACTTCGATGACAACTCGCGCTTGGCCGCCTCGGCCGCACGAACGGCAGTACGGAAGGTCGCGCCGTCAGGGTCGTCGACGCCGACCTGCTGGAGCAACAAGCGCGCGAGCGCGTGGTCGAAGTCGTCGCCGCCAAGGTGGGTGTCGCCGGCGGTGCTCAGGACTTGGAAAAACCCGTCCGACAGTTCCAAGATGCTAATGTCGAAGGTGCCGCCGCCGAGGTCGTAAACCGCGACTTTTTGTCCGTCGACCGCTTTGTCGAGGCCGTAGGCCAACGCCGCTGCCGTTGGTTCATTGAGAAGACGCAATACCTCGATGCCTGCAATCTTCGCCGCATCGCGGGTGGCTTGGCGCTGTGCGTCATCAAAATACGCGGGAACCGTGATGACGGCACCATCGGGACGCGCGAACAAGCACTCTTCCGCACGCGCGTGCAGGAGGCGGAGCACAAAGCTCGAAAGCTCCACGGGGTTGACCGTGCGGGGCCCCACACGAAACCGCACCATTCCGTGATCGTCGTGCACAAGGTCGTAGCGGAAAAGCGCGGCGTCCGCGGCGACATCGCGGGCACCCCGCCCCATAAACCGCTTGAAGCTCGTAAACGTCGTGCCACCGGGCGCACTTGCTTGGGCAAGAGCGGGGTATCCGACCGACTGGGGCACGCCGTCGTCACCCACGCGCACCGCGCTGGGGAGAAGCGCCCGTTCTGCATCGTCGAGAAGAACGCGAGCCTTGCCCGACAACACGACCGCGACGAGCGAGTGGGTCGTACCGAGGTCGATGCCGATGTTGGCCATCCTGACTCCAGGCCAAGCACATAGCCGGCCAAAGGCCGCATTGGACGCGGCACAAAATAAAAAACGGGATGTTAGTGGGACGTCGTGCCCAGAACCAGCGCGCGCGCGGTGTCCAAATAGCGGAGACGCGCGACCAACACGGGGACTTCGTCCAGCGCGGCCGCACTTTGTTCCCACGCATTCATGACTTCGTCAATCCGAGCGGTCGTCGCGGCAACCATCGCCTCGACGCGGTCACCGACCCCTTCCTCGCCCATACGCGCGGCCATTTGCAGTTCGAAGACTTCCTCTAAAAAGTCCGCGCCGGCATCGGGACCGCGCTTGTCGGACAAGTCCGCCTCCCCCGTTGCGAGGTACAACGCCCGCCGCAGGGGTGCTTTGAGGACATCGCGGGCCTCGTGGGCGCGAGACGTCCACTGCTGGGCGAACCGCCGCTCTACCGCACGCTTGCCGACAAAGCGGTCTGGATGGGTTTTCCGCGAGACGGCTTTCCACGCATCGTCGACCTCGCGGGGCCCAAACGACCAGCGACGCGGCAAGCCCAAGAGCGCAAAGTGGTCGAGGTCTGGCCGGGGAGGCTGCAACACGCCGCATCCAGCGCAAACGAGCCCCTCCACGGGTTCTCGGCAGTTCCAGCAAATCATTGACACGCGTCCTCGCTGCGGCTCTGCTCCACCCCAAAACGGGCTACAGAGTGAATGAATCGCCGCATGAGCAGGAGCGATTGGACAAGGGGTTGCGGAAGACGAAGCCCGTCTTCACCATCGACTTCTCGAAGTCGAGCTCCGAACCATTGATAAACAAATAGCTTTTCCGGTCGACCGCTACGGTGACGCCTTGCTCGTCGAAGGAAAAGATTTTGTCTTTGGGCTCGGGCGCATCCACGAGGTCCATAAAGTAGGTCAACCCCGAGCACCCGCCACCGCGGACGCCCACGCGCAGCACCGCTTCCGGCGTCTGGCGCTTCTTCTTGATGGTTCGCACGCGCTCTGCGGCCGCTTCACTGATGGTAATGGCCATGGGATGCTCCGGGGCGGAACACGTCGCGGAACACCCGCGACGTTCAACCGTCTATGAACGCTTTTTTCGATAGTCGGCAATCGCAGCTTTGATGGCATCTTCTGCGAGCACCGAACAGTGGATTTTCACGGGCGGAAGCGCCAACTCGCGGGCGATGTCGGCGTTGGAGACCTGCGCGGCCTCGTCAATCGACTTGCCCTTGACCATCGTGGTCACGAGGGAGCTGGACGCGATGGCGGAACCACAGCCGAACGTCTTGAACTTGGCATCTTCGATGATGCCGTCGTCATTGATTTTCAGCTGGAGCTTCATCACGTCGCCGCAAGCGGGGGCGCCAACGAGCCCGGTGCCCACCTGGGGATCTGCCTTGTCAAAGCTACCGACGTTTTGAGGGTTCTCGTAGTGGTCAACGACCTTTTGGCTGTAGGCCATAGGAACTCCGAAATAGGAATGGAGGGATGAACATAAACCTGAACGAGGCGCTGCGACCCAAGTGTCAGTGGGCTGCCCACTGAATGGACTTGAGGTCGATACCTTCTTTGACCATCTCGTAAAGAGGGCTCATTTCCCGCAGCTTGCGGACCTTTTCGGTAATGAGCGCAATGGCATAGTCGACCTCGGCTTCAGTGTTGAAGCGACCCAAGCCGAAGCGAATCGAAGTGTGCGCGAGCTCAACATCGACGCCCATCGCCCGAAGGACGTATGAGGGCTCCAGACTGGCGGAAGTACACGCCGACCCCGACGAACACGCAATCTGCTTGATACCCATCATCATCGCCTCGCCTTCGACGTAAGCAAACGAGACGTTGAGGTTGTTGGGGAGCCGGTGCTCCCAAGAGCCGTTGAGGTACAGCTCGTCGAGATTGGCCTGAAGACCCGCCCACAAACGGTCGCGCAACGCACGAACATGCCCCACCGTGCCGTTCAAGATGGACAAGCGGGCCAACTCGGCAGCCTTGCCCAAACCAACGATTTGGTGCGTGGCCAAGGTGCCCGAACGCATACCGCGCTCGTGGCCTCCCCCGTCGATGATGGCCTGAATACGAACACGCGGCCGACCACGACGGACATACAGCGCCCCAATGCCCTTGGGACCGTACATCTTGTGGGCGGAAATCGAGAGGAGGTCGATGTTCATCGCCTGCACGTCGATAGGCAGGTAAGCCAACGACTGCACGGCGTCACAATGAAACAGGACACCCTTTGCGCGACACAACGCGCCGATTTCGGCGATGGGCTGCAAGACACCCACTTCGTTGTTGGCTGCCATCACGCTGACCAGGATGGTATCCGCCCGCATCGCCGCTTCGAGTTCGGACAGCCGAATCCGCCCTTCGGCATCGACGTCGAGGTAGGTGACCTCAAAGCCTTCCCGCTCGAGCGCGTGACACGAATCGAGGATGGCCTTGTGTTCGGTCGAGACCGTGATGATGTGTTTGCCTTTGTTGGCGTTGTAGTGCGCGACACCCTTGATTGCGAGGTTGTCGGACTCCGTTGCGCCGGAAGTAAACACAATTTCCTTCGCCGAGGCACCGATGAGAGACGCAACTTGCTCCCGCGCCATTTCCACCGCTTCGTTCGCCGCCCAGCCATACGCATGGCTGCGGCTGGCGGGGTTTCCGAAGTGTTGGGTCAAGTACGGCAGCATTGCCTCGACCACCTGCGGGTCGCAGGGGGTGGTGGCGTTGTTGTCGAAGTAGAGAGGGAACTTGAGTTCGGTCGACATGGGATTCCCGTCGAAAGACGCTGAGAAGAAAGAAAATGAATGGAGATTCAGTCTGGACCGTGGACCGCAGCGACAAGCGGCGGCTGATGGCGCTCCCCATCGGTCGCGTCATCACAGGTTCGGCAGGCGGAGCGATGGGTCTCGGGTGCGCATTGCTGACAACCGGAGAGGAAGCCCAAACACTCATGCAACTCTGATTCCAACGCCTGGAGGCGCCGAATCGACTGGCGGGTGTCGAGCAGCTTCCTCGCATAAAACGAACGAAGCGCATCCATCGCAGCAGGCCCCCGGTCCTCAGACCGAAGTGCCGACAAAAACTCGCCGATTTCGGGAAGGGAAAAGCCCAACTCCTGCAGGCGGTCAATCCAATGCACGCGCACCAAGGCTGTTTCGTCGTAGAGACGGAACCCACCTTTGGTTCGCTGCACCGGAACAAGAAGGCCAAGCTCTTCATAAAAGCGCAACGCGCGAACCGTTTTGCCGGTTTGCTCGGCGATTTCTCCTACCTTGAGGAGACGTTCCGTTGCCGTTTCCTCGCCCGAATCGGGAGGACCGGTGTCTCGCTCGGCGGCGAAGTCGGACGGCTGGGGTCGGCGGCGTGTGCTCATGTTGAAAAGATAACGGAACTCTTCCGTGCGCGTAAGAGTCAGTCCAAAGAAATCTGACGTTCACGGAAGGTTTTGTTTCTTCTTTCGACGTTGCTTTGGCGATTCGCCCCATCCTATCGGTGGCTTCGGCCTCCATGGCCTTCGCAAAAGTGTGCTCCAACTTCCGAGCCAATCGCTCCGCGCTACCTCCACCCCCCGCCTTGATAGGCGAAATCGAACCGTGCCATCCCGATCCGTACGCACCACCCGCCGCCCCGCCCAAGCGGCCAACGTAGACGCATGCGGGTGACCAAACGGATTCTCCACCCCACAAGAAATTACGACCCAGTCGGGCTGCGTCGCCTGCACAAGAGATGCCGTCGACGAGCTGCGACTGCCATGGTGCGGCGCCTGGACGATGTCTACCACCGGAAGGCGGTCACCCAGCCAAGCCTCTGCCGGGCGTTCGATGTCACCCGTCAGCAATACTCCCTGACCTGCATGTGCGAAGTACAGCACCAAGCTGTCGTCGTTGTCTTTGGGGCGCTTTTGTGCGTCGGGTCCGGCATCCTCTCGCCAACCGTGGGTGGGATGCAGCAACATTGCACCGTCCAAAACGACGTCGTCCGGCGTGCTGAGCTTCACGCCGCGCGAGAACAACTGGGTCCACACCCGGCGATAGGTTCGTTCATCCAAGCGTGGCGGACGGTTGACGAGCACCTCACGAACCGAGACACCCGCGAGGACATCTTCGAGACCGCCGAGATGGTCGCTGTCTGGATGAGACAACGCAACGAGGTCGAGCGCGGTGTGCCCCTGTCGGCGCAACCAGCGCAGCACCCTGTCGGAAGGAGGCCCACCATCCACGAGCCACTTTCGACCATCGGGAAACTGTACAAAGACAGCGTCCCCCTGCCCCACTCCCAAAAATGTGACGTCGAGCGCATCGGGTCGGAGGTCGAGACGACCGACCAGCACGCCCAACGCAAGGCACGATGCCAAGAGCCCCCGGCGCCGGAGCAAGGCAACACCGACGAGCGCGGTCGCCCCCACCGGCCCTACGGCGGGGGTCCACGGGGAGATGTCGAGCGGGCGGAGCAGCGTCACCGCAAGCTCTACGGCCGCGTCTCCCACACACAACACAAGAAGGCCCAGTGAATCGGGCAGCAACATACCCAGCACGGCAGCAGGAACCCCAAGCGCCCCGACCAGCGGCCCTGCAATCAGGTTCGCGATGGGTGTCCACGGTGACAGTTCCTGAAACCAATATGCCGTGAGCGGAAGCGTTCCCAGCATCGCCCCCAAGCTGACGGAAAGCGCCTCCGCAGCACGGCGAACCAGCGGCGACGTGTCCGGCGGCACGAGCCGTGAAAACCGCGGCGTAAATGCCAGAATGCCCAGTACCGCCCCAAAGGAGAGACCAAAACCCAATGTCGATACCACGGCCGGCTGGGCCGCAACCACAACACAAGTAGCGAGCGCAAGCAAGCTCCATGGGTCTACGCGGCGACCGGAGAGGCGTGCCAACGCCGCGCCTGTGACCATCCACACCGCCCGCCGCGTCGATACCGGCCACCCCACCAGCTCAGAATACAGCGACGCAGCAACGACGGCTCCCGACGCTTGCAATACACGCAAGGCAACCACACCCCCGACGCCTGGCGCCCACCGCGCCATCACCCGCGCCACGAAACCAAGCGACGTATAGACCACCCCAGCCAAGAGGCCAACGTGCAAGCCACTGATGGCCAATAGATGCCCGGTACCTGTTCGTTGAAGCAGTTGACGGGTGTTTTCATCGATGTGGGCACGACTGCCCGTAGCGAGGGCCCACAACAATCCGCCATGGGTCCACCGTGCAAACGTGGCGGGCAAGGGCGTGGTCGCCGACCCCTCTCCGAGCTGAATAGACGCGACGACCCGCCGCGCTTGGATTCCTGCCCGCAAGTCGGCGCCGCTGGGGTCTGGTTCGCCAGGCAAGACCACCGGCGACGCCGCGGGCCGGGTGCGCGCCGAAATCGACGTTCCGACCGGCGGGTCGTCGCTATCGAAGGACAGCCGGTACCGGCCAGCGGCGCCACGCACCACAACGCCGAGGCCGTCCGTCGACTCCACTACCCCCTGCACCACCGCATCCTGGGCCAACGTCGGTCCAGTCGCGACCGATGGCGCCAATGCAAGGCCGAGGCAGGTAGCCGCCGCGACGAGGGCAAAGCGTGCACCACGACGCCCCCCCGCGATGGAAGCGACGGCCAGCAGCCCAAAGACCCCCACCCAAACACGCTCGCTCTCAACGATGCACCAGGGCCCAAGCACCGCGCCCACGACCAACGCAGCGGCCAAAGATGGCATCGGCGCAATGTTCCAATCCGGCCATGCGCCGTGTACGTTTTGGCGTCGAACCACAGCCCACCTCCGCGCGCCGCCGTCTGCAAGAAGTGGACCTACGCAAGTCCGCATGCAGCTTGGAGGGGGGGAATGACCACAGGTGACAATCGTCAGCCAGTTTCGACACCCGTTCGGCTCAGAGGGTCCCTATGAGGGTCCACCGTTGCGGGACCAAAACCGCCGCCACCGGGCGTCAATAGTTGCAGGCGGTCGCCCGCCTTTGCGGCCCAGCGCGCAGGCGCGGGTTCCCAACCATCGCCGACATCGCGCAAATCGACGCCCGGCAGGCCCGAGCCACCTCCCGCCAGCCCCGGCGCACCTGCCGTGCGTCGTCCCGCCAACAAGGACACTTCCGCCGGCGCCAAGAACCGCCACACTTTACAAACGCCGTCGCCCCCGCGATGGAGCCCCCCTCCGCCCGAGCCCCGCCGCACACAAAACTGCTCCACGCGAACGGGAAAACTGCGCTCAAGAACCTCGATGTCCGTCGCGCGGGTGTTCGTCATGTGGACCTGAATGGCGCTCGCACCGGGCCCCACAGGCGATGCCCCCATCCCCCCCGCCACCGTCTCATACCACGCGCCACCCAAGGTTCCAACAGTGAGATTGTTCATCGTACCCTGTCCCGCAGCACAAGCCTGAAGGGCCACCAATAGCGCATCAACCAATCGCTGGGAGGTTTCTACATTGCCTCCAACGACTGCCGCCGGCCAATGGGGGTCGAACAGCCCGCCGGAATTGACCTGAATGTCGACGTGCTGAAATACGCCTTCATTCAACGGGACAGGTTCATCGACGAGGCAACGCAAGGTATACAACACTGATGCTCGCGCGACCGCAAGTGGGGCGTTGAGGTTGCCCGGATGGGCCGGTGCATCTACAAACACACGCGCTCGGCCCTCGGCAATCTCCAAGCGAACCGTCAACGGCGTGCCATCATCGAGCACCTCGGTACCGGTCCAGGTTCCAGTACGCGCGGAGAGCACCTCGGAGACCGCCGCCGCCGCTGCCGCCTGCAACCCAATCACCCTTCGGGAAAAGTCGTCTCCACCGATGGTCGCGTGTTGCTCACCCACCGCGCGCGCGCCCCAAGCGCATGCGGCCACCTGGGCTTGCAAATCGGCGGCAACGACATTCGGCTCCCGACAACCGGGCAGCGATGGAACGTAAAGCACCCCGTCAGAGACCAAGCAAACGTGTGGAATGACCACGCCTTCTTCATCAATATGACGGGAATCGGGTGGCATAGAACCCGCGCGTGTGCCGCCAACGTCAACATGGTGACCACGACACCCGACAAATCCAAATAGGTTACCGTTGAGGTCGAAGAGCGGCTGTACAACGGTAATGTCGGGCAAATGGGAGCCCCCAGCGTAGGGGTCGTTGGTCATCCAAACCTGCCCCTGCCGAAGCTCGGGACCGCGCGCCGACAAGAGGGAACGCACCGTTTGCCCCATTGCACCGAGATGAACGGGTACATGGGGCGCATTGACCACCAGTTGCCCTGCACCGTCGAAAATGGCGCACGAAAAGTCGCGCCGCTCCCGAATACTGACGGAACGCGCCGTGCGCGCCAGCAGCTCCCCCATCGCCTCCGCGATGCCGCTGAGACGCGCCCCAAAGACCGCCGTGCGCGCGGCGGCATCCAGAAACGCGGTGCCGTCATCCTCTCCCTTGTCAACGAGGCGAAGAAAACCCGCGCATACCGTAGCGTGCCAGCCTTCCTCGACCACCAGGGTCGCCCCCGGAAGACACACCAAGGCCGGCCCGACAATGTGGGCACCAACGGGCGTGCGCGCGTCCACCGACAACATCGCTACCTGCTGCCAACGCCCGGCAAACCACGCCTGGGTGACCCCGTCCAGGCGTTCTTCCCCGAAGACACGCACCTGCTCCGGTCCCGTCGCGTGCGCATCGCGCACAACGCGAATCGCCCGGACTTCGGTGGGCAAATGCGCTTGGCAATACCCAAAATAGGCCTGGTGTTCGGCGTGAAAGCGCTGTTCCCAAGCACCAACCAGATAGCGGCGCACGCCACCGACCGCCGATGGTACCACCAAACACGCTTCTTCGAGCGCCGCGACCTCCGCAATCGCCACGCGAAGGGCAATCGTGCCCGCCGCGCCGACGTGTCCCACCAACACATCGATGGTCCAGTCCTCCGGAGCACTGGGACATCCTTCGCTCGCTGCCGCAAATGCGTCCCGAATAGAACCAACAACACGCACCAGGCGGTCCCAACGTGGCTGGGCCAAGCCGATGCCCCACGCGGAAAATACGCCCGCCAAAAAAGGAATCAACACAGTCTGAATACCGACTGCACGCGCAATACCACACGCATGACCCGGCCCTGCGCCACCGAAAGCAATCAGGGTATGATCGGAAGGGTCACCCGCATCCTCAGCGACGATTCGACGAATCGCTTGGGCTGCGCTCGCATGGGCCACCGCGCGAAAGCCCGCCGCGACCTGCTCGACGGGCCTTCCGGGACAAAGCGCGTCCAACGCCGCCCGCGCCGCTGCGACATCCAAGGGCTGGTTGGCATCGGGGCCGCCCACGTGCGGAAAAGCGGGCAAGCGCCCGAGGACGGCTTCGGCGTCGGTGAGTGCTGCGGGTCCGCCGCGCCCCATCACGGCGGGCCCCGGAAACGCACCCGCGCTGTGGGGCCCGACGCCGTACGCGTCGCCACGCACCGTCAGGCAGCTCCCTCCGCCCGCAGCGATGGTCTCGATTCGTACGGCCGGTGTCGCGAGGGTCACGCCACCTACCACCACTTCGTCTACCCGTCGGACGACGGCGTTCGGGCCCAGCCGACACACGTCGGTCGAAGTGCCCCCCATGTCCAATCCAACGACCGGTCCCGAAACGCCCGCGCGACGCGCGAGGTCCGCCGCAGCAATGACCCCACCCGCCGGCCCCGACAGCACCGCACGGCTTCCCCGCCACGCCGCGCTATCGTGGGCCGCCAAGCCACCATCCGAGGTCATCCAACCGCCGGCCGCCCGCGGCAACAAGGGTGTCAGAGACGCATCGACAATCGAGGTATGCAATCGGCGCAAAAACGATGCAGCAGGCGCAACTTCGTGCCCGCAGGTGACCCGTATTATCCCCTCGGCCAAGCAAAGCTGCGCCAGCCGACGCTCTTCATCGGGAGCCAATGTTCCGTGTAGCAAGACGATTGCAGCGTCGACCACGCCATCGGCAATAGCCGCCCGCACCGATGACCGAACATCATCAGGGTCCACCGCTTGCAAAATGGTGCCGTCCGCCGCAATTCGCCCCGGCACGCCCACCACCCGTATTCCCAAGGGAGGCGCACGCTTCACGCGCAGCGAAAACAAGGCCGGTCGGACCTGTTCGCCGAAGTCGGCGACGTCTTCTAGTCCTTCATTGGTGAGAAGCAGCACCGGGCGACCGTTTCGCTCTAGCAATGCGTTGGTCGCAGCAGTGGTTCCGCGGACCACAACCGATGCACCTCGCGCCAAACCGTCCAAGTCACATCGATGGGTCGGGACTTTTTGTACCGTCAACCGACCGTCGGAGTCGATAGACACCACATCCGTAAAGGTGCCACCTTGGTCCATAAAGACCTTAGAAAGCACCGTTTCCGTACTCAATGTGGCCAATCGTCACATTACGGCGTGTAGGAGCCCGAAGCGGCTGCGGACTCATTGCCCGCCATATCGATCAATACGACGCTCACATCGTAGGACGATTGGTCGTCGATGTTGGTGACGACGGTGATGATATCGCCAGAGTCAGCGTCAACAGGAGCTTCAGAACCGCCAACTTCGGCTTGCAGCGGGTCAAGCTCCGTGCCGTCCTCGGTGACCGTAATCTCAATCGTGCCGCCAGCCTCTCCGGCGGTGGCAGAAACGACGTCATCGTCAGCGTCGGTATAGCTGACGGTGAGCTCCAAAATGAAACCCGTGCCCGGATTTTCATCCAGCACGACGCTCAGTCCGGTGATTTCCGGCGCGCTGCCATCCGAACCTCCCCCCGTACTGTCGGAGGAGTAATCATACTTCTCGCCGCCGATGTGGACATTGTCCGTGTAGGGCTCTCCACAACCGATTGCGATAGCGGCAAGAACCGCACACAGGCTTCGATCCATCTTCCTCATCCTCCTGAGTGACGCGACCCGCAGTCGAGCCCTCACCAACTTTCCCCAGAGTATACGGCACCGCAAACCATGTGTGGTGTCGGAAACCTACGAACCCGAATTATTGAGGCACCCATAACTATGAAAAAGCTCGTCCTCGCCGTATTGTTGCCTTCTTCGGTTGTCGTTTTTTCCGCGCTCGGATTGTGGACCCTCGAGCGAGGCGCGTTGCCCGGATTTCGGCCCGAAGCCGTTCCGGTCACGGTCCAAGAAATCTCCAAAGAACATCGTGGCGTTCGGATTCAAGGTACCGCCAACTATGGCGCGAAGCTCAAGCAAACCGCACCCGATGGCGAAACGGTTTGGTGGATCTACCCACTGATGGAGCCCGGCCAAACCCACGAACGGGAAATCAAAGTGTTGGTGCGAACGACGGTCCCACCGGATCCGATTTTGGGCTTTGAGGACCGCACCATCGAAGGCTTCGCGCGCCCACCGGGTCGACTCCTGCCCCAGTCCGCGCGCGACGCCCTGCGCCAACGCGACTACACGCTGTCGCCCGACGTCATGCTCGTCGAAGAATGGGCCGACTGACATCGCACGGGCGCCCGCGGGGCTGCCCCCCCGAACGCCCTCCTCTGCCATTCAGCCGAGGATTTCTGCCGCCACCTGCACCAAGAAGGCGTTCTCTTCTGGTGTACCGATAGTGAGCCGGAAGTACTCGTCGTAGTTCTGCTCGCCCCACGCATCGAACTTCTTGATGAGTACGCCGCGTTTTTCGAGCTCCGCCTTGAGCCAGGCACCTTTCCGACCATCGGTAAACCGACCCAACACGAAATTGGCTTGGCTTGGGAACATCTCGACGCCCGAAAACGCCGAAAACCCCTGGATGAGCGTCGAACGCGCTTCCGCGCAGCGCTGCCAGAGGTCAGGGAGGTGCTCTGCGTCGTTGAGCGCCGCGATGCCCAGCTCCTCGTGAATGGTGCCCACGCGATAGTCGGTCAGCTGGGCGTTGAGGGCGTTGACCAGCTCGGTGTCCGCCAAAAGGTAGCCGAGCCGAAGTCCGGCCATACCATAAGCAAACGAAAAGGTACGACCAACCATGACATTTGGCAAGCGACCAGCAAGTGGACTAATATAGTCGTGTTCTTGCGGGTTTATGTACTGCACATACGCTTCGTCAATCCAAAAAATCGACCGTGGATATGCCTGGGCCAAGCGCTCCACTTCCGCGCGAGTAATGAGCACGTTCCCGGTGGGATTGTTGGGGCTGCAGATATAGACAAAGCTGTCTCGGCGGCGCACGGCCGTCTCTAGCTCTTGAATGTCGAGCTTGAAGCCGTTGGACGGGTCGAGCCCGAGCATCGTCACCGTCAGGCCCGCTTCTTCGCCCTTGCGCGGCACTTTGCTGTACGTCAAACGTGGCGTGACCAGCGGATAGCCGCGCTTGACCGTCAAATGCTTGATGATGCGCACAGGGGACTTTTTGATTTCGCGCCGCACCAAGAACGGCACGACCATCTTCAAAATCGGGCCTGAGCCATTGTGCAAGAAGACGTTGTCGGGAGAGACACCATCTTTTTCGGCAATCGCCTCACGCAAGCGCCGATTGGTGCTGTCCGTATAGTTACGAAGCCCCGTGCGCGTCGCGAGGCGCGTCATGGCCTCGGCTACGGCCGCAGGGGCGTAAGTGCCGTCGTTGAGGCCCAAGTTCAAAGGCAGTGTGACGCCAGGAGGGGGCTTTAGCCCGGATGTCATTGCATCTCCGTCGCGTTGAGCGCGCTCTCCGTCACAAGTAGGCCACCCGACCGGTGGCCCAAGCCTGTGACAGACTCTGCGGCGCTCAATGAAGCACCAAGATATCGGGTCGCGTGCCACCGTTGCACGTTTGGGAGTTCCATCCATGCCACTCGTCCCCGACTTCCGCGGCAAGATCGTCTGGATTACCGGCGCATCCTCGGGAATAGGAGAAGCATTGGCCCATGCTTATGCCGAAGCAGGGGCCTGCCTCGTCCTCTCCGCGCGCCGTGTGGATGCACTCAAGGTGGTCGCGGTCGCGTGCCAGCAGCCCGACGGCCCCGCGCACCACATTTTGCCGCTCGACCTCGCCCGTCCCGAGACCTTCGCCGAAGCCGTGCAGGCGGTGGAGGCGCTCGGTGGCGTCGACGTCCTCATTCACAATGCCGGAATCGGCCAGCGCGCCAGCATGCTCGAGACCACCGCCGAACAAGAGCGATTTATTTTCGAGGTCAATTTTTTTGGACCCGCACAGCTCACCCGCGTCGCGATTCCGGGAATGATTTCGCGCGGAGGCGGGCACATCGTCGTCATTTCGAGCATTGCAGGGCGCGTCGCTTCGGCGTACCGCACGGCGTATGCGGCGAGCAAGCACGCCGTCATGGGATGGTTCGAGGCGCTTCGCGCAGAACACGCCGACGACGGCATCTTCGTGACAATTGCGATGCCCTCCTACGTCAGCACGGACTTTGGGCGCCACGCCGCAGCCGCATCGCCGGACAGCGACGCCTTGGACACGGACGACGCGCGCATTACACCCGACTGGGTTGCGCAGCGGGTGGTGGTCGCGACCGCGTGGCGGCAGATGGAGGTCATCATCGCGGGAAAAGAGCGGCTAGCCTTGCTTCTCCGCCCATTCTTGCCCCGCGTGATGCACACAGTATTGGCGAGCCGCGCACGAAAACTTCGTATGGCTCGCCATCCCGCGCTGCCTGGTCCCAAAGGTCCAGACACGTCGGGAGAGTAGCGTTCAGCGACGGCGGAGCACCGAGCGACCCGCAAAAACGGCGCTTTCGTCCAGTTCTTCGGCGATTCGCAGCAGCTGGTTGTATTTGGCAACCCGCTCCGACCGACACGGCGCGCCGGTCTTGATTTGCCCGGCGTTGGTCGCGACGGCGAGGTCGGCGATGAAGGTGTCTTCTGTCTCGCCAGAGCGGTGCGAAATCACGCTCGTAAAGCCCGAACGATGCGCCATCCGAATCGCGTCGAGGGTCTCGGTCAAGGTGCCAATCTGGTTGACCTTGATGAGAATGCTGTTGGCCGAACGGTTTTCTATACCGGTCGACAGGCGGCGGGTATTGGTGACGAAGAGGTCGTCGCCCACAAGCTGCAGACGGCTTCCCAAGCGCTGCGTCAACAAGGCCCAACCGTCCCAGTCATTTTCGTCGAGCCCATCTTCGATGCTGTAGAGCGGATAGCGGTCGGCGAGGTTGGCGTAGAAGTCAACCATGCCGGCTGCGTCGACTTTCTCGCCACCAAGGTGGTACGCGCCATCGCGATACAGCTCGCTGGCGGCGACATCGAGGGCCAAGAAGATGTCTTCGCCAGGCCGATAGCCGGCTTTCTCGATGGCCTCGACCAACAGGCCAAGGGCCTCTTCGTTGCTGCCGAGATTGGGCGCGAACCCGCCCTCGTCGCCGACCGCAGTGGCGAGATTCCGCTTTTTGAGCACGCTCTTGAGGGCGTGGAACGTCTCTGTGCCCATACGCAGAGCTTCCGAGAACGACGAAGCGCCAACAGGAGCAATCATGAACTCCTGGATGTCGACGTTGTTGTCGGCATGGGCGCCACCGTTGAGCACATTCAGCATCGGAACCGGCAGAACATGTGCGCCGACACCACCAATATGGCGATACAGCGGCACATCCAAGCCACGCGCCGCCGCCCGCGCCACCGCCAACGAGACGCCCAAAATGGCATTTGCGCCAAGGCGGCCCTTGTTGTCCGTGCCATCGAGATCAACCATCAAGCGGTCGATGCCGCGCTGGTCCTGCACGTCGAGGCCAACAAGATGTTCCGCGATGCGGTTTACATTGTCGACCGCACGCGCCACCCCTTTGCCCATCCACTCGGTTGCATCGCCGTCCCGAAGCTCCACGGCCTCGTGCTCGCCGGTGCTTGCGCCGCTTGGAACCGCAGCGCGCCCCACTTCGCCGTCTTCGGTGACCACCTCGACTTCAACTGTAGGATTGCCCCGTGAGTCCAGGATCATCCGCCCATAGACTTCGAAAATTGCCGCCATACGCCAGCCTCCAAGGAGTGATGGGCACGAGTATCGCCCAAAAATCGGACGGGCAACCTTCGTTGCCCTATGGGCGCACAAGCGATATTCAGGCACCTCTATCCGCACGGTCTCCGACCTTTTTTGCATCCGCTTTCTGATATTGTGCCCGCCGACGCCCGACCTGGGGCGACGCCGGCCCTCCGCACCGAGGACTTCCATGCGGCCATCCCTTCTCCTCGCCCCCTCCGCCGTTGCCCTGCTGGGTGTGGCATCCCCCGCCCTCGCCAGCAAGAAGACGGACCAGTTCCGCTCTGAGGTCGAGGCCACCACCCTGTCCGGCACCGTCGAAGTCCCGCTGTACGACGTACCCGGCTACGAAGGGTTGCCGGTCATCGCCGCGACGGTTGGCGAAACCCGCCTGTTTCTCGCGCTTCTTCCCGAAGCAGATGAAATCGTGTTGTCGGGCGGCCCCGGCGTAGGTGCGCTGAAGCTTGAAGCCAAAGAGCACGAGAAAAAGTCGTGGTCCACAGCTGAGGTCGGGCAGATCAAAATTGGTGAGATGGCACTCGACAACGTCACCGTTGCGGCCAACTTCCCGGTTTCGATTCAGCGCACCTCCCAAACATCGATGGGCGCCCAAGGTGTGCTCAGTCTTGATGGTTATATCGGCCTCAAGGCGCTCTCCGGTGTTGCGTGGGCCATTGTGCCATCGGCGGGCGTAGTGCGGTTCGCGCCCGCATCCGAAGGCGACGCACTTGTCGCAGCACTGGGCGGCGGCACGGCTGTCGCTGCGGGTGTCGGCAGCGCGTCCTTCGTGGAGCCGTACAAGACGAAGCGCGGAAAGAAAAAGGTCTGGCGCGGCTCGTTTTTGTGGACCGAAGCCAAGGTGGGCGAAACCGCCGTCAAAGTACGCTTGGGCACCAACAGCGACACGCGCGTCGCGCGCTCGCTCACAGTGGGTGCGCCGGGTGTAGATGCCCCTGGCGGCGAGCGCATCGGCTCGGCCAAGCTCAACCTTGATGGCCAGGCCGTCGATATGCGCGTGGTCGTCGATGGCGGCTTTGATACGGTGCAGCAGTACGCGCTCGACCCCGAAGAAGTCGTCGTCTACGGACAGTTTGGGCGGGAAGTGTTGGCGCACTACGACTACTCCCACAACAATGCCACCGGCGCCATCGCGTTCCGCTTGGCGACGAAGGCCGGCCGCCACGACCCTGTCCCGTTGATGCTCGCCGATGCCGAAGATGCGCTGAAAAAGGCGATGGAAAAGCCTGCCGACGCTGAAGAAGAGGTCCAAAAGGACACGACGCTCCCGCGTGGCTCCGCCGCCGCTTGGACCCGTGTAGCCAAGGCCCGCGAGGCCGCCCACGACACCAAAGGCGCACTCGAAGCCTGGAAGACGGCCGCAGAGTTCGAGCCCAATGGCTGCAAAGGCTGGCTTGATTACGGCGCGCGCGTCATCGCGTACAGCCAGCCCGCGGAAGCCAAAGAGGCGCTCGAGAAGGCCTCGTCGCTCTACCATGGCTGGTGGGACTGGCATGCCCTCGTCCGCGACGAGCTCAACGAGATCTTGGAAGACGCGGCCAAAGAAGGCGCCGACTACTACTTCAACCCCGAAGACATTGGCTTCGTCGAAGTTCGAGAGATTCGGGAGCGCGATGTCGCGATGGGTGCCCCGGCCCCCCTGATGCCCGAGTCTGGCGCCCTCATCAAGAGCCAGCCCGAAGCCTGCATCGCCGCCGACGGCCTGCTGGCCCGCATCGAGTTCCTCGCCGGCAACCATAGCGCCGTCGAGTCCTTGTACCGCGACCGCTTCGACATCGACCCCTATCTGGCCGACATATACGGTGTTTCTGCGCTGGCCAGTGGTCAGACAGAACGCGCACACGAGGCCGTTCGCCAGGCCATCATTTTGGAGTGGCGGTCGGGCCCCGATGCCTATCGTCGGCTTGCCTTGGCCGAGGCATTCGCCAAGTCGGGCGACCTCGCCTCCGCACAGAAGGTTCTCGACCGTGCGGTGGTCTTGAGCCCCGACGACATCGTCGTCATGGACCGCTGGCGCGCCAACAGCAACGCGCTGGTGGGCGACAAGCTCACGCTTCAGGCGCTCAACGAAATGTCCGAGGCACGGCCCACGGTCACCGCAACCCACCTCGCATGGGCCGCCCAAGCGCAGCAGATGGACCGCCAAGGCGCCATCAAGAAGGCCCTTGAACGCGCCGACGCCAGCTTGGCGATGTCCAAGGTCCATTACCCCAATATGTCGAGCACTTGGATCAACGCCACGCGCCTGGAGCTACTCCGCGGCGACCTCGACAAAGCCGCCGAATACGCCAAGCGCGCAACCAGCCTCGCCCCCGAAGACGGCCTTGCGTGGTTGGTCGCGGCGGAGGTTGACGAAGCCAAGGGCGATGGCAGCAATGCGACGGTGCACCGCAAGCGCGCCGCCAAGACTGCCACGCATGTCGTGGGAGTCAACGCGGGTCCCGTCGCGGACAGCGTGAAATAAGCCCTTCGCCTAATTGCGTGAGGCTTCCGCCAACCTTCGGGTTGGCGGTTTGCGTTTGGGGGCTGCTCGTGACAGCCGGAAAGCTCACATCATACGCTGAAGCAACTCGTTGACTTGCATCAGGAGGAGGTCATAGACGCTGGTCACAAAGAACAAGATTTGCACGATAAACGAAATGATGGTGTAGACCATCGCCCATACGGTCAGCCGCCGAAGACGCAGCAAGCGTGCGGCTTCTACATCGCTCGCATACCGACCTGCATGCACAAGCGCGACCTCTCCTTCCGTGAGGAGATAGGCCCATAGCGTTAGCACGGCTCCCGGCACGCCCGTAAAGCACGGAATCGCGAGGAGGTCGAGGGGTATTGCAAAGGCGAGGATGACCTGTATGCGCCACAAGCGTGGCTTGGCGTCCAGCAGTGGGAGGGGAGGCTCCCCTTCAAACAGTGCATCCACTTTGGGATACCGGCTTGTGACGTCGCCGCTCACACGAGCAATCCATGCAACAGGCGCCGAAGCGTTCCGTGGCGCGCTTCGTCGACTTCGATGCCTGCGCCATCCGAGCGAATCACGACTACGCCATCCTCGCCAAATACCTTCCAGGCATTCTGGAGATTGACCAACGACAATGCTTCGGGGCGCATCAACTCATCGGCCCCCAAACGCGGACGCGCCCAGGCTTGAATCGACCGCACAAAGTCGCGGCGCGTGGCGTCCCTTTCGCGAAGCGCCGCAACAGCACGCAATACCAGATGGTAACTCTCAATGAAGTTACGGGTCAGTTCGGCGAGCTCATCCAAATAAGCCGCATTGTCGACCTGCCAAGCCCCGTCAATCGACCGGCGAACCGCACCGTAGGCGCACAGCTCGTCGAGGGCACGCGAAAGAAGCGTATCTGCCGACGTTTCGGGGTCGAAGGGAAGCTCAAAGCGCAGCACGCGGACCAGCTGGGCAAACTGCTCGCCGATATTTTGGGCGTCCAGAGCGCCGCGTCGCTGGGAGGCGCGAATCACCGCCGCCAACAGGCTCGCTGGCGCGAAGTAGTGAACGATACCGTTTTTGTAGTATTCGAGGGAAATGCGTGCGTCCGGCTGCACGCGAATTCGCTCCGAGCCGCCTTCGTTGACAGTCTGCACGAACCGACTGCGCTGGAATCGACGCAAGGCCGACGCCAACACATCGGGGCGGTCGAGGTCGCGCTCGCTGTCGGGCGCTTCGCAGCGGCGCAGCAGGCCCAAAAACCGCGCGGCCCGTGGTCCGACTTCATCGGTGCGCACAAACGGTCGGCTTTGGGCCAACAGCACCGTCGCGAGTAGACCTGTGGGAAGGACGACCATACGTTCGGCGATACGGTACATGAGCCGTTCGCCGGTGCGCTGGAGGATGTCGCGACGCACTTGGCGGTCGGCACTTCGCCACGGGCCACCAGCTTCGGCGAAGATGTCCTGGGAGGACAGCGACTCGCCCACACGCAAGTACACGCGGCCAAACCGCTGGCCCAGCACTTTGCCGGCCTTGACCATCTGGCCGATGTCTTCGCTCTTTTTCTCCTCCCCCCCCAGCTCCCGCGCATAGGAGCGAGCCTCGGCAATCTGCTCATAGGAAATTGCGACGGGCAAGAACGTGACATCGCGGTCGCCACGCAAACCCGACGCGGCATCGAGCACCATCCCGAGAACGCCATGGCGCGCGGGCAGGAGCTTTCCGGTTCGGCTGCGTCCCCCTTCGAGGTAAAACTCGATGGGGAAGCCATCGCGGATCAGCTGGCGCAGGTAGCGTTCAAAGACGACCGGGAAGAGCCGTTCGCCCTTGAAGCTGCGTTTGATGAAAAAGCCGCCCACGCGCCGCAAAACGGAGCCCAACGGCCAAAACGCGAGGTTGTCGCCGGCACACACATGGGGGATTTGCAGGTCGTGCTGGTAAAACACCCAACTGATGAGGATGTAGTCGAGGTGGGACCGGTGACTCGGCACGATGATGGGCGTGCCCCGTCGAAGCGCCTCCCGCACCCGCTCGGCGTCTTCGGGACGCATATCGACGCCGTTGAAGATGCGCGTAAACAAAAAACGACAGAAATAATCTGCAAACCGCACGAAGGGATATGCCATTCGTGCAGCCAATTTGTCCAGCATGCGCTCGACTTGCGCTTGCACAACGGCTGTGGAACGCCCCGTTTCTGCGGCCTCCACCCGCACCGCGTCTTGCACTTCGGGCGAGGACAGGACCGTTCGCCGCACCCACCGATAGGGCCGAATCCGCGGCCCGCGAATGATGTGGCTCTCTCGGTAAAGGTACCGACGTAGCAACAACCGCGCGGTGCGCGCTTGCCGACGGGGAGGCTCGTCGGCGAAACGCTCCATCAACTCCTGCATGTCAAGCGGCTCACCCGCCTGCACCAACGCATCGGCGGAGCGCGACAACACAATCGCGAGCTTCTGCAGCGGCCCCGGCTCATCTTCGGCGCCGAGCACAAATCGCTCGACCTCGGAGCGCACGGCTTGGGGGCCCCGCCGCCACACCACCACCACCGGCACCACCTGGATGGGCTTGTCCGAAAGGCGCTGGGCTTCGAGGAGAATGTCGATAGCATCCGGGCCGGAGGTCTCGCGGCCTGGCCCCAAAATGCGCGGACGCACCGCAAACAAGCAGGTGGTCATGCCATTGGCCATCGCCTGCGCGAGCCAGCCGGTGTCCATGGGGTCGGGCTCCGGCCCATTGGCCCAACGCCGCTTGAGCGCCCCCCATGCCGTCGAAACGGCGGTCAACAACGGTTGAAACAGCGTGCTGCGAACCCCATGCGTATACCGCGCCAACGGCAGACGACGGGCGTTGAGCATCTTGTTGAGGGCCAACCAGTCCAAGATGGACCGGGTGTGCAGCATATAGACGACCGTTCCACGCTGGGTGGCTTGTCGAATATGCTCCGCCGAGTGCTCTTCCAGACGGATTCGCCGCAACAAAAAACTCAGACCACTGAGGTGGACCAAGGGGCCAAACCGACGCACCATCGCCGACCGCAACCGCGCTTCGGTCGAGTTCATGGACCCCACCGACACCTTTCGCGGCACCTGCGGACGAGGCGTGCCAGGGTCCGCAGTAGGAGCCGTGTCGGGCGCCGTGGATTCCGGCGAAGGGCTAGGAGAAGGCGAAGCATCCATACGCATGGGACTAACCGAGCGACGCAGGAAATGGGCCTACAACCCACAGCGCAGTTTCACACGCGCTGCTTATCCCGAATGGTCGTCGGAACGAGGAGCGTCACCCACGCCGCACGCCATATTCCGCGCGCCGCGCCGCGAAGTGACCGGTGCGTGGCCCAGGTCAGGCAAACCGCGAGAAGTTCGTCGCTGCGCGCGCCACTGAATCACCATTCAGTCGCGAGGTAGGCATCCAAAAACATCGTGCTGATGGTCAAAGCGACCGAACCAACCGAAAGCCACGCCACGGAACGGCCTCCGTAAATGCGCCGTTCTCTCGCGCCGTTGTCGTGGCGACATCGGCAGGCGAAAACACGCTGCCCCCACGCACCACGCGCCGACCCGCCGCATTGTCGCCGGCGGGGTCGGAGACAGCATCGGCCGGATAGGCGGCGTAACCGTCGTGGGTCCACTCGGAGACGTTGCCGGAAAGGTCGAACAAGCCATCCACCGTAGGTGCAAGGGAGCCGACGGGGCACGGGGTTCCGACCGCCTCGGCTGTCCATGCGACCTCTGCGAAGTCATCGCTGCCTGCCCAAACGGAGCTGTCCCGCGAAGCGACGTACTCCCACTCGGCTTCGGTGGGGAGGCGCCACCCTTCGCAGGCATAGGGGTCGTCAGGCGGCGTGCAGATGGTCTCGGCGCCCGCGCCCGTACAGGCGTAGCAAGTCGCGAAGCCGTCCTCTACGGACAGCGCATCGGCAAACGCGGCCGCTTCATGCCAAGTAAGCTGCTCGACCGGGCAGGACGCGCACGAGAGCTGCTGGCTTGGATTCGGTAAACCCACGGCTTGCCATTGGCCTTGGGTGATTTCGGTGGACGTCATGGCAAAGCCGCGCGTGAGCGTAACGTCGTGAACGGGCGTAGCTGCGGCATCTTCGGCATCGCCCATCAAGAAGACGTCCGCCGCGAACTCCACCGTGCGCACCGGGAGCGTGTCTGCACCGGGAAGCCCCGCATCCGGGCATGCCCCGAGATCGATGCTGCGGTCGCTATTGTTTGGAGCGTCCGTGGTGCCGTCGTCACCCGAGTCTTTGCCGAAATCACCACATCCGACCAACAACGTCGAGACAAGCAAAGAACGCAAACCACGCATCGGACACTCCGCAAAAGTCCCCCCATCAGTATCCCGTTCCGTTCTGTGCTACCGCCGTCGTCCGGATTCGCGAAGTTTTCCGCAACGTCAGCGACCGCAACAAGAAACAACCGTATTCACGCCCTTGTCGGAAAACAAAAGCGCGCCAGAACGGCCCCACCTGCAACCCTACTCCCCGCAAAAACAGGTATTTCCTGATGGCACACCCCTGCATTCGGCGGGATACACGAATACCCCGATTGCAGTAAGACACTGGAGCGCCTGTGCCTCTATCTCCTCCTGTTCGCACGCGATGGCTGTCCGCCGTCCCCGGGTGCATTCTTACGGTCTGCACCGTAGCGTGTGCCCCACCGTCGATTCGAAGCGCCCACTCGCTCGACGCAGGCAAGGTCGCGTTCGAGGTCGCCGGCGCCTGGAACGCCACCACCGCCGACGCCTTCCTGCTCGGCATCGACGGCGAGACAACCGTTGAGGCCAACACCAATCCCGTGATGCACTTGGCTGGGGATGCCACCTTTCGCGTGGGATTGGGGGCAGGCTTTGAGTTGGGGGCCTCTGCCATCGGGGCGCACGCAAAATACAGTATTTTGGACGAGCGCCGCCACGCCGAGGCGCCCTTGTCGATTGCGGTGACGGGACAAGCGGGGATTTGGCAGAGTCATGCGGGGCTGCTCTTTAGCAAAGACTGGCAGGGCGAAAAGATGGGCATTCGACCCGTCTTGAACGTCCTGTATAGTCGCAACCGCTTCTCGCTCGCCTGGACCATGCCCGACGGCTACACCACCGACGAAGCCGAAATCCGCAATCCGGGCGTGTCGAGCGACGCCGACAATGGCGAGCTTGGCCCCGGTTTGTATGCGGATATGGTCATCAAAGAGGTCATGCTCCCGGTTGGCGTTGAGTTCCCCTTTCATACCAGTGAAAACTGGGACGTCACGCCCTTTATCGCCGGCAACGTCTCGATTCCCTTCGCCGGAGGAGTCGCCCCCGGCTCGATTGAATGTATCGATTGCCTCGCCGGTCTCAACGGTGTTGCGATGAAGCACCGCGCGATGCTGTGGGTCGGGATCAAGTTTCAACCGCCGCTGCAACGGCCCACCTCCGAGGTGACCCCATGAGAATTCGTAGCCTTCTCGCTGTTGGCGGATTGTGTCTCGGCGGCCTGCTGACCGGCCCCGCTTTCGCTGCTGGCGCGCTCGTCCAAGGAGACGGCAGCTTTGTCGGCGGTCCCACTGAGGCGGCCCAGATTACGAACGTGCGCGCGCTGTTGTACGAAAGCCAAGGCGACACCACGCTCATCGTACAGGCGGCGGTCGGCGACTACGAAACCATCGGCAGCGCCTGGATTCTCCCGATACCCGGCGACATCGTGACCGAGCCCGTCACCGCTTCGCCCTTGTTGCTCGACGAAATGCTCCGCGCCAGCGACCCCCTGTTCCAAACGTCCGTCGACGGTTGCGGCAGCAGCGGTTGCGTGTCGAGCGTCGGCGACAGCGGCACGTTGGCCGAAGTCGAGACGTTCGACGAAACCACCGCCACAACCACCTGGACCCGCTTCGAGGGAAACGCGATTGAGCCGGCCCTGGCGTCCTTGGAATCCGGTGGCTTCACGGTGTCTTCCGAGCTGGCCGATGGAATGCGGACCCACGCCGCGAGCGGTGGAAGCTTTGTGGTGGTCTATTTCACCGGAGCGAAGGAGGGGACCGCCTCTCCGGCCGTCGCGATTCGCTACCGCGGACCGATGATGATGCCCCAAGCGCTCACCCGAACATCAGCCAAAGATTCCGTTCAGACCGTCGTTCTCACGATTACGGACCACCCGACCTCCCCCCAGAACGCGACCACGACCTATCCTGAGATGGGGCAGCCGCTTTACGAGCCGCGCTATACGCCCGCGTTCTACCAAGGGCGCGTGCGGGTGGCGATTGCAGAAGCCGGCGGGAACGCGTGGGTGCTCGAATACTCGAATGAGCTGTCAACCCTCGAAGCGCGCCGGGAAATGCTCGCAGAGAGTGAGCTTTGGGACCCCAACGACAAAGTGCCGTGGTCCGGCTTGCGAAAGCTCGCCAAAACCACCGATGCCCTCGATGAATTCGAGCCCACGGGCTTGTGGATTACTCGCTGGCGCACCATTCAGCTCGCCGAGAACTTGGTCGACCAAACCTTCGTGCCCGACGATAACGTCGGTATGTACGAAGTGTTTGTGCCCGCCAACGAATACGTCGCAAGTTGGCTGTGGGCCGCGCCTGTCGGACTGGGCATCTGGGCCATGGGGCGACGCCGGCGGCACCTCGCCGTCTGACCCATCAGGCGTGGCCCTTGCGAATCGTCTTCCGCTCAGGCACCTTGGTGCTCCCTTGCACCGGAGCAGCCCATGCGACCCCTACGATGCCTGACGATTGCGACCCTCGCGCTCGGCCTGCCAGCTTGTAGTCCGAAGACCGAGAGCACCGCCGCGACGACATCCGAAGAAGCCGACGCGGATACAGACGCCGACAGCGACACGGACGCCGACACCGACGCCGATACGGATGCCGACACCGATGCCGACACCGACGCCGACACGGATGCCGACACCGACGCTGACACCGACGCCGACACCGACGCCGATGTGACCAACGGCGCGGCAATCTTTTCCGGCACCTGCGGCGGCGACTATTGCCACGGCGCCAACGGCGACTCGGGTGGCGCACCGGACCTCTCCGTCGAAGTTCCCGCGCGCGACGATGCCAACCTTCGTATGCTCATGGAGCAAGGCACCGGCTATATGCCCGCCCTGAACATCACAGGTAGCGATGCCGACGACGTCCTGGCGTATTTACGCCTGACCTTCCCGTAGCCTGCGACCGCACCCGAGCAACGGGCGCGGCCGAAGGCGATATCCGTCAGACGCCTGCGATGATGGCTTCGACCTCGGCGTCCGTGAGGGTGTGGTCGTTGGACTTGGCGAACTCGAAAATTGCCTCGACTACTTCCTCCCGCGGCTCATACCCGCGTTTGCGCAGCCAATAAAGAATGTTGGACCGGCCACTATAATGGCCGATTTCGATCGACTGCTCGCGCCCGTACATACGCGCAGGAACCGAGGAGTACACCCGGTCGGCGAGTTCGAGGTTTCCGGCGGCTTCGGCCTTGATAATCGCGGCAGCATGCACGCCCGTCGCGGTACGGAACGCGTCCCGGCCGGTGAGGGGCCACGCGGGGTGAATCGGCACGCCCGTAAACGCGCTCGCCTTTTCGACATATTCGACGAGGCAAGAGAGGTCGTGGCGCGCGTCGTTGAGTTGGCCGAGCATATGCAAGTTGAGCAGCATCAAGTCCATCGACGTGTTGCCCACCCGCTCGCCGATGCCGAGCGCGCAGCCGTGGGCCCGGTGGACCCCCAACTCCAACGCCATCAATGCCAAGGGAAGCGCGTGCCCTCGGTCGTTGTGGCCATGCCAGTCGAGCTCGACGCGGTCCTCAACGTCCATCGACCGCAGCAGCCCCTTCGTGAACCCAATGAGGTTTCGAAGGCCATCGGGCGTCGCGTGCCCCACCGTATCGCACAAAACCAGCCGTGTTGCGCCGTTGTCGATGGCCGAGCGGAACAGGGCGTCGAGCGTGCGCGGGTGGGAGCGCGTAGTGTCTTCGGTCACAAACGAGGCAGGGAGCCCATTGTCGACAATTAGCTTCATCGCGTCGATGGTGTGGCGGGTCATGCGCTCGATGTCCCAGTTCTCCACCGACGCGCGAATGGGCGACGAGCCAATAAATGCCGTCACTTCAATCGGCACACCGACGCGTTGGGAAATGTCGATGATGGGCAGGATGTCGCGGTCGACGGTGCGTGCGGCACAGTTTGCCTGAATCGACAAACCTTCTTCTACCATCATGCGAAGCAGGCGCTCTACGTCGTCCTGGGCGCGCTTTCCGGCTCCCGGAAGACCCAAATTCACCACATGAATACCCAATCGATCCATCAACCGAACCAGCTCCATTTTCTGTTCAATCGATGGGTCGCGGACCGATGGGCTTTGGATGCCATCGCGAATGGTCTCGTCAACAAAAACCGGCGGCCGACGAAGAATCGGCCCACGCCGGTCGAGTTCATTCCAGTCATAAATGAGGGAAGCATGATCGGAAGCGGCAGCATGTTCGGACACGAGGGTCTCCGCGGTGGATTCGAAAGGAAACTGAGACGCCCGTCGGGTAACCGGACGGAGGCCAAATGCGCAGGCCCCGTTCCTCTCCCGCGAGACCACCCCGTCGTACCACGCCATCAGCGCTTCTTGCCGCAATGTAGCCCACCGGGCCATCGCGAACGCCCTGTTCTCGCTATCCCATCGGCCCCGCCCGTCCTTACAGAGGCACCCACTTGACCGCTGGCGAAGGTCCACCTTTCCTGTGCTTTCGCACGCCACGTCGCGCAATCGTGCCCGAAGCAGAACGCACCGAACGAATCAAGTTCGATACTGTATCAAAAAAGATACACCCAAAATAGGCCACACCTCCTCCGACTTTGGCCACCCCACGACGGGTCATCGCCCCCCGCCCCGCGGCAGGCCCCCCGGTGGATGGCCGCTCGCCGAGCCATAGACGAGGAGAAGCACCATCCCCGCGACGATAACGGCAATCGAACCGAAGAAGCGCCCAGCGCCGGTTCATGGGGACGGGTCGAGGGGTGCGGCCGTCAGGCGCACGCCAAAGTTGGCACAGTTCATGCATGAGCAAAGACTGCCTGCCGACCCTGGAGACGCTATGCTTGCCCTCGCCCCTGTTTCCATCACGACGACCGTTCCATCCACGACCGAAGAGTTGGTCTCGACCTACCTGCCCCTGATTCGGCTCATCTCGCGGCGCATCCTCAAGCGCCTGCCTCCCACGGTGGAGCTCGACGAGTTGGTCAACATCGGCGTCTTGGGCCTCATGGACGCATGGGACCGCTACGACGGCAGCCGCGGCGTACCCTTCAAGTCCTACGCAGAGCTTCGCATTCGCGGCCAAATCATCGACTCTTTGCGCGACGACGACATTGTGCCGCGGTCGGTACGCCGGAAGCACACGCGGTTGGAGCAAGAGCGCGATGTGTTGCAAGGCCGCTTGGGCCGGGCGCCTACGCACGAAGAAGTGCGGAACCAGTTGGACCTCACGCCACAGGCCTACGCCACCTTCGTCGCCGACGCGACCGTCGCGACCGTTACCAGTCTCGACACGCCGGCCAACGATGAAGGCAGCCAAACGTTGCTCGACCTGCTCGCGAGCAACCAGTCCGACGCCGAGGACTGTTTTGGCGAAAAAGAAGTCAGCCAGCATGTTGCCCGCGCAATCGCGCAACTGCCGGAGCGCGAGCGCGCAGCGGTGGTGGGCTACTACTTGCACCGCGAGACGCTGCGCGACATCGGTCAGCGCTTGGGTGTCACGGAGTCGCGTGCTTGCCAGCTTCGCAGCCAGGGCGTCAAGCGCCTCCAGAACCGTCTGCGCCACGTTGCCCGCTGACCCACCGCGCGGATTGTCCCCCCGAAGGCGCTGACAACGCAGAATCGCCTCCCGTTGCATCTGCAACGGGATTTGGTCAGATTTTGGGCGGAACCCTCAAGATCCAAAGGCCGGGGACGATTCTGAGATCCGAAGGGCGTCGCGGCGGCCTTCGGGGACACAAAACTACACATGCCTGCAATCATGAAATGATTGCAGCGTGTTGATGATGCCCACCAACACTGTGTATCTGGCTTCTATCGTCACAAAATAGATAGAAAATACATCCAAACCAGACAGATTCGCGCTGGTTTGAGAATCATTCGCACCCCGTACGACGGCGCCCGTTCCGTAAAACAAGGGCCGCCCGGACCAGAAGTGCGACAAAAAGCCAATTCTGCAATTCGCATGGTTCATTGAATCACTGACGAATCCTTCGCGTATATCAATTCTTATACGGGAGCGGATAGACAAAATCGCCCGTTTGCGGGGCTCTACGGGTGTACGAGGGAAGGACAGACGGAAATATTGGCCGTCCCACCCCGAATCATGGAGCGCCCGATGCTCGACCGCAGCGCGCCCCCCGTCGCCCTCGCCCCCTCGAATACCGAAGAGCTGGTTATCGGATACCTGCCGCTCATTCGGTCCATCGCGCGACGTATCTTGAAGCGCCTTCCCCCGACGGTCGAGTTTGAGGAGCTTGTAAACATCGGCGTTCTCGGGCTCATGGACGCATGGGACCGCTTCGACTCGACCCGCGGCGTACCGTTCAAAGCGTATGCCGAGCTTCGGATTCGCGGCCAGATTATCGACTCGCTGCGGGCAGACGACATCGTGCCCCGCTCTGTTCGCCGAAAGCACAACCGACTCGAGCAAGAGCGCGAGTCTCTTATGTTGCGTTTGGGTCGGATGCCCACCGACGAAGAAATCCGGCACCAACTCGACTTATCGCCGGAAGCCTATGCGCATTTCGTCACGGATTCCGCCATCGCGACCCTGACGAGCCTGGATACGCCCACCAACGACGACGCAAGCCAAACGTTGATGGACACGCTCGCGAGCATGGAGTTGGATGCCGAGGTCAATGTGGGCGACCGCGAGCTTCGCCGCCACTTGTCCGACGCCGTCGACCATTTGCCCGAGCGCGAACGCGACGCCGTGGTCATGTACTACATCCAGCGCCATACGTTGCGCGACATCGGCCAACACTTGGGCGTGACCGAGTCCCGCGCGTGCCAGCTTCGCGGCCAAGGCGTAAAGCGCCTTCAGCACCGGCTACGGAACCTCGGCCTCTGAAGCGCCTGGGGCGAATCCGGCGCACACGCATCGGCCACTGAACCGCCATTCATTTTGTCACAAGACGCAATACGGGCCCGTTCCCAGAAGGAACGAGCCCGTTTGTCTTTTCTCAGCCGTCGGTGCGCACGTACTCGAACTCGACCGACTGGCGGTTGATTCCGCGCTTGGGCGCTGCAATCCAGTTGGCCATCTTGCCCGGACCATACACCGGCTTCATCAAGCTCTTGACGTATGCGCGGTCGTCGGCGGTGGGCAGCCAGGTGCTCAACTTGGAGGCGTAGACGTCCGCGTCGATGAGCTGGCCCGAGGGGTCGAAGGTGTGGCCGGCGTAGATGCCCTGGCGCCGGAAGAAGCGGCGGTCGGGGAGCGTGACCCGGAAGCTCGTATCGAGCTTCGAAAGCACACGGTTCCAGCGCTCCACTACGCGCTCGCAGTCGGCGACGTATTCATCGCGCAGCACCTCGTTCATGGCGTTGCGCAACGGCACGTCTACGTCGGTCAAGCGGCCATCGACCACATGGGGAATGTTCTTCAACTGCCCCAATGCGGAGTGCTCGGTGTACTGCTGGGCTTCTTGCCACCGACCCTTGAGGCCGGACGCGAAGTAGTCCGCCGCGTTGGTCGAGATTTCGGCGCCGAACAGGTCGAGTGAGTAGCAATACCAGTGGTTGATCCACTTCTGAATCGTACCAAAGTCGATGCCGCCCAACTCGCGGGGGTCGCCGTTTGGAGCGACCTTTTCCAGCTCCGCTGCCCGCGTCAACACCCGCTCCATGCCCGTCTCGCCGACGAACATGTGGTGTGCCTCTTCGGTCAACATAAACCGGCAGGTGCGGGAAAGGGGGTCGAAGGCCGACTCCGCCAAGCTGCCAAGCTGGTACTTGCCGTCGCGGTCGGTGAAGGTCGTGAACGAGAAGAAGGTCAACCAATCTTCGCAGGGCTGGTTGAACGCATCGAGAATGCGCGGCGAGTCTTCATTTCCGCTGCGACGGGTCAACAGCGCATCTGCTTCTTCGCGGCCATCACGACCGAAGTACGCCTGGAGCAAGTAGACCATCGCCCACAAGTGCCGGCCTTCTTCGACGTTGACCTGAAACAAGTTTCGGCAGTCGTACAAGCTCGGCGCGGTGTCGGCGAGGTAGCGCTGCTGCTCGACGCTCGCAGGCTCCGTGTCAGCCTGCACCACGATGATGCGCTTGAGGGCGTTTCGGTACTCACCGGGAACTTCCTGCCAGACCGGCTTTCCGGCGTGGTCGCCGCCCGGAATGACCCGGTTTTCTTCCGGCGCGGCCAAAAAGACGCCCCAGCGGTAGTCGGGCATGCGGACATGGCCGAACTGCGACCAGCCACCGGGGTCGGTGGAAATGGCCGTGCGCAGGTACACTTCATTGGTCGAGAAGACCTGGGGACCGACGCTGCGCCACCAGTCGAGGAACGCAGGTTGCCACTTTTCCAGGGCTTTTTGCAGACGCCGGTCGCTCGAAAGGTCGACGTTGTTTGGGATTCGTTCGTCGTAGTTGATGTTCATCAGGTCCTCCGGAAGTCGAAGACGGGACGCTCGGGTTGGCCATAGAGAGTGAGTGCTCCGCGGTCGCCAACTGCGTTGGGCCGCTGGAAGATCCAGTTTTGCCAGGCGGTGAGCCGACCATAAATCTTGGTCTCGGCCGTTTCGACACCACCAAAGCGGAGGTTTTGTTCCATGCCGGTCAGCGCGTCGGGCGAGAGGCTCGCGCGCTCTTCGATGGCAATCCGAACCTCGTCGTCGTAGTCAATATCGTCGAGAGACGCGGTAACGAGGCCGTATTCATCAAATGCCGCTTCGGCGTCGATGTCTTCGCCCACGGCTCCTTCGGCCTGGGCGAGAAGGTCGGGTTCGCCGGGGAAGCGCGCCTGAAGACGGGTGGCGCCGGTTGCCATCGGGAACGCACCGAGGCTTGCCTGGCTCAACTGCACGGAGTTGTCGCCGTCGTCGAACATATAGGCGCGGTCCGACGCGAGCACAATCTCGAACAAAGTGCCCACGAAGCAGTGGCCGGGCTCAATGAGCGAAAACACGCTCTTGGCCATGTTGTCGACCTTGCGCAGCACGCGCCCTTGGTAGAGCTTGACCTCGGCATAGAAGAAGTCGGTAGAGGCGCCGGCGTTGTCGAGCAACCACTGCTCGTGCGAGAGTACGGCCTCGCGGTCGCCTTCTGTCTTGAAGACGATGAGGCCAACCTCCAAGTGGTTGAGACGCAGCCGCAGCAGCGCATCTTCGAGCTCACGGAATGCCTTGAGGCTCCACGTATCGGCGGAGCGGCTGGGCGCGCGGGTGGGGCCCTTCATCGTAATCCAGGAGCTACGTCCATCGACGCGGACGTCCACGAACTCGTAGGACCAGCCATTCTCGGTGGACGAAGACACGATGGCCGGCAACGCGACGGCCTCGCCGGTCTTTGGCCGCGCGGACGCGGACGCAGCGGCGATTTGCGCGGCGGTGGCTGCGATGCCATCGGACCACTTCGAGCGGGGGAAGCTGCCGTCGATGAGGCGGAACTTTTTGGCGTCCCGTGCCCGGAAGCCTTCAGCCTTGGTGCAGAACACGTCGGCGACGTCGCGCCGAACCTTCCGCTTGTCGGTGAGGCGGGTGAGGCCGCCAGTACCCGGAAGGACGCCCAGCAGGGGCACTTCGGGCAACGAAACCGCGGCGTTGCCGTCGTCAATCAGGTAGATGTGCTCGCACGCGAGGGCCAACTCGTAGCCGCCGCCGGAGGCGGTGCCGTTGAGCGCCGCGATGTACACCTGTCCTTCGGCGCTCGACTCTTCAATCATACCGCGTGTTTCGTTGGTGAACTTGCAGAAGTTCACCTTGAAGGCGTGGGGCGCCATCCCGAGCATTTTGATGTTGGCGCCGGCGCAGAACACCTTGTCGTAGCCGCCCGTCACGAGGACGGCGCGCACTTCGGGGTGCTCAAAGCGCAAGCGGCTCACGGCATCGTTCAGCTCGACGTCGACGCCGAGGTCGTAGCTGTTGAGCTTCAGCTCGTACCGCCCTTCCCACATGCCACCATCTTCTTGGACCCGCATCGTGAGCACCGCCACCGGGCCGTCAAACGACAACGACCAGTGCTTGTACCGGTCGGGGTGGGTCTGAAAGTCGACGGCGGGGTAGTCAAATTCGGCCATGGGGTAGCTCTCCTGAGCAGTGGACCTGGGGCGGTACGAAAAAGGGGGAGATCGGGTGCGGCAGCGCTGCACCCAGCGGCGAGATTACTGGCACTATAGTGCGCGAGATCAGCAATGCAAGTGTTTTTTGGTGCACTATATTTCAGCACCCGATTCGCGCGACCAGCCGCGAAAGGCTATCCTCTCTGTATGCCCACAATCGAACTCCTTCGCCCGTCTCCACTCACCCGCCGCGAGCGCACATTGCTGCCCGGAGGTCTCGACCTCATTGAGGACGAGCCGCCTGTGCTGGCGCGCATTCAGCTTCACGTACCCCTGCCCCGGTTCGTCGAAGTTGCCGTCGCTTTGGCGCGCGCTGTCCCGGACGCACAAATTCGCGTGGTGGAAGAGCCCGGCACGCAAGGAATGGGCTTGCCGCCGTCGCCCGTCGAAGAAAAGAAGGCCGAGCAACGTCATGCGGCATTGGTTCCACCGCGCCGTACCTTCGACGACCACGGCCTCGACGCCGACGACCCCAACAACCCGTGGTCCGCCCTCGATGTGTCCGACATCGACCGCGCAGCGGCCCGCTTCGTGGGCCACTCCCTCGATTCCAATGGCCGAGACCGCGTGCGGGCCATGCTTCAGTCCACTTCGCCGGCTGATATTGCCGCTGGCTGCCGCATCGCCCGCGTCACGCAATGGCGTTCGATGGCCCAGACCATCAAGAAGTGCGTGCGCCACGGCGATACCCGCGTTCGATTGGAGGCGGTGCAGGCCCTCCGCGAACTTGGCGGCCCCGGCATGGCGGTCGCGATTCGTCCCCTGTTGACCGACTCCGCGCCCGAAGTGCGGGAAGCGGCAGAGGCTGCCTTGGCGGCGTGGGGCTGAGCGAAACGAAGTCTCGTTCGTTCAGGCGCCGTTTTTGCTCGAAAGCTGGTCTATTAGCTGCAACAAGCGGGCCCGCGATGTTTCATCCGCGTGGTCCAGCGTGAAGCCCATGACACAATGGCCGGGGGCATCGGGGGCCGGCCGCCGGTTGATCGACCGCGCATCGACTTCCCAATCACCGCCGCACCCCGAGAGACGGCCGCGAAGGCGAAGCTCGCCCAAGTCGTCGAGGGTATCGGCAGGCACGAGAACGCCCACGCCGTCGGCGCTGACATCGTGCATTTCCCAGTCGAGCCCGGTGCGGGTCACGAGATGGAAGCGTCCAGCGCCATCCACACGCGGCGTGCGGCGGTACCGTCGGTCGGCGAGCGGCAAAGGCGTCGACAGCATCCAATCGCCGTCGGCGCTGACCTCGAGCACCTTTGCATGGGAGGTGAAGATATCGGAGTCGACCGCACGCATACGAACGCTCGCACCCGCGCGGGGCTGCTCCATCGTCGCGGTGTAGCCGTCCGGCGAAAACCGGATGGCGGAGGCCCCCGCATCCGCGGCGTGGAGGGTTCCCAGGACCAAGCGACCACCGAGCGCGACCATTACCGTTTGGGTGGACGAAATCGGGGCTTCGTCAGAGGGCATGTCGTCTCCAAAACAACAGATCTACCGCAGGACATTCGGACACCGTACGCCAAAGCTGGAGTGTCTTCCCTGTACGGCAAGCGCGAAAAACATTACGCACCCCGAGGAGTGCCCATGACGACTGCCGAGACTGTTCCTCCCGTGGTGGATGAAAACCGTTTGTTGCGCGAAGCCGGCTTGCCGGACACCGCGATTCGCGGGGCATCGCCTCCTACGGCGCTGGTCGCCGAGGTCGTCGCGAGCCTGCCTTTGACGGCTCGCTTTGCGCTGGGCGACGCGATTAGCCCGTTGCAGCAGGCGTTTTTCGACCGCTACGGCTACCTTGTGTTTGACCGTGTCGCATCCGCCGATGAAGTGGCCCTGATTTTGGGGGAAGTGGACCGCATTCAAGAGACTTGGCTCGCCGAGCAACGAAAGTATGTCCATGGCATCCCGCTTTTTGTTGGTCGCGACCCGGACAATGCGCCGTTCATTCAGCGATTTACGTTCACGTCTATGTTTTCGGAGAAGCTCCGAGCGTTTGTTTTAGACAACCGCTTTGAGCCGATTCGGCGAATGGTCGGCGAAGATGCGCGCGTGGGGCACGACGAGATGGATGGCGTCGTCTTCAATCGTTATGTCAAAGCAAAAGGCAGCGCGTATCCGCAACTTGGCTGGCACACCGATGGCCTGCGCGACCTCGCGTATTTCCGCATGCCGGAGGCGATGTACAATATCGGCATGCACTTCGACCGCATCACCGAGGCCGATGGGGGCCTGCGCCTGATTCCCGGCACGCACCAGCAAGGCATGTGGGACATGTGCTTCCACAAGTTCTATTTCTTCGACCACACGCCCGACCCTCGCGAAGTCATCGTAGAGACGTTCCCCGGCGACCTCACGGTCCATGATGGTCGATTGTGGCACCGCGTCGCGCCGTCCAGCAAAGACGGCTGGGCGTCCCTTCGACGTTCTATGTATGTACCGTACCAAACGGGCCCCGCGATTCGTCGAAACGACCAAAGCCCCACGCCTATCTATCATCGCATCGGCCAAGTCCAACGCTGGTGGAAACAGCGAAACGCAGCCTCCTGAGCGTTTTCCGCGGTCTTGCCTGACCCTTAGGCTCCTACCCGTCGACAGGCAAGACCGTTGCAGACCCACCGCGCCGTTGCCGTGGGCGCAACATCGCCCTTCCCCGGCGCGTGTCCGCGTACCCCCCAAGCCACTGACCGAGGCGCATGCCCGCCAACGCTGGCGGTGTGCGTTTCGCAAACGGCGGGAACGATGCTGTGTCGGACATGTCCGGGAATGAAACAGGGCTGAATCCATCGACCAAAAGCGGTTGCCCACAACGGCCCATTCATCGGCGTTTCCAAGCCAAGCGTCCGAAGGACCTCGCCATTGAATCATGGCGATTCACTCTCTGTTTCAACTGAACCAGCCGCAAACGGGGGGACCGAAACGCCTGTGTTATTTCGCACAACTGGCGCCCGATTCAGCCCCAAAAAACACACCGCTCCGTGATGCCCAACAGCGAAACGGTACTTGACGCCGACCAAGCCAACTTCGGCACAAATATTGCAGTGGACGGGTAGTGACATTGCACGTGGAGCCCCACATGTCTGCTGACACCGAACCCAAAGTTCCCGCGCGGTTCACCGATGGCCTTCGCCGTTGGGTGTATCCAGAACGCGCCCGGGGACGCTTCGACAATATCCGTCGCTGGACATTTCTCGTTCTCCAAGCATGGATGTTCGTCACTCCTTGGTTGACATTCCGAGGCCTGCCCCTTGTGCAGGTCGACCTCGCCAATCGCCGAATGTTTGTGTTTGGCGGCATCTACACCGCCCAAGACACCATCTTTCTGGTTCTCGCCCTATTGGCTTCCGCGTTCCTGCTGTTCCTCGTGACGGCATTGTGGGGACGCGTATGGTGCGGCTACGCCTGCCCCCAGACCGTGTTCCTGGATGGCTGGGTCCACCGCATCGAAGCATTGGTCGAAGGCACCCGCGGAAAGCGAATGGCGCTCGACAAAGGGCCGTGGACACCGGAGAAAATCGGCAAGAAGGTGCTCAAGAACACGCTGTTCCTCTTGCTGGCCGCCTTTATTGGAATGACCACCGTTAGCTGGTTTGCGGACACCATCCCGCTATGGACCGGCAAAGGCACAACGCCCCAGTATTTGTCCGTGGTCTTTTTTACGGCTGCATTTTTTGCTGATTTCGTTTGGTTCCGCGAGCAGTTCTGCAACTTTTTGTGTCCGTATGCCCGCTTCCAGGGCGCGTTGTCCGGCCCCAATAGCTTCACGGTCACTTACGACGTGATGCGGGGAGAACCGCGAAAGAAAGGCAAGCGCACGCCAGAGTCCGGCGCATGTATCGACTGCAACAAGTGTGTTTCGGTGTGTCCTGCGGGCATCGACATTCGCGACGGATTCCAACTGGAATGTATTGCGTGTACCCGCTGCATCGATGCATGCACGAGCGTCCTGTCCAAGCTCAATCAGCCTACGTTGGTCCGCTATTCTACCGTTGCATTGGACCAAGGCACCAAAGAGCACAAGTGGATTCGCTTCCGCACAGTGTTGTACTCCGGCATTATATTGGGGCTATCGGTTACCTTCGCGGTCCTCTTGTCCCAACGCCACGAGATTCAAGGCACCGTCAGCCGAACACCGGGGACCTTGTATACGGTGGACGATGACGGCTGGATTCGCAACACCTACCTGGTACACGTCGTCAACAACCATCCAGGCGAGCCGGTCGACTTCAGCATGCGGGTCGAAGGCATCGCCGACGCCGAAGTGATTGCGCTGCCGATTACCATTCCGGCCGCCGAAGGCCGCACCGTGCCTTTGGTCGTGCGTGTGCCGCCGACCGCGGAAGTATCGCGCACCGTGCCGATTGAGGTCCACATTTCGTCGCCCCACGACGCCATCGCGCTCAAGGCGACCTTCAAGTCCGACAAAGAGATGTAACCGCGCGAAACGGCAGGAAAGGCGCTGGTCTTCGATGAGGACCGTGCCTTCCTCTTTCGGGAGCCATGCGACAGAATGACGGCACCGCGCCCAATGTATCGCCGCTGCCGCGCCCAAAACCGGGTACATAGACCGCGAACCCCCAACCACGCCGAAGGTGGAGACATCGTGCTCGACGACCCAACCGCATGGCACCTTTGGGGCGAGCTCGCGGGCTGGGCAGCGGGCGCAACATTCGCCTGGTGGGGAGGTTCCCGCCTGTTGTCGGAGCTTTGGGGGGCACGCGCCCAAATCCGCCGCGCCCGACAACACTTCGTCGCTGTGGGTCAAGCCGCGGGACTGCATCCGGGGGACGAACCCACGCTGCTCGTCGGGCGGGTGCGGGGATGGCCCGTCGAAGCGTACGCCCAACAAGGAAATTGGCGCGTGCGCATGCGGGTTGGCGAGTCTGCAGCCGTGCGGCTTCCCGTCGCCTTACCCGCAGTTGGCAATGTCCACGTAGATGGTGCCGAACTCGTCGCGGACCTCCCGTTCGCCGATGAGCATACCCTTCCCCAGCTGCTGCACGAGCTCGCCGGCGCCGCCGAGCGACTCTACGCCCCCGCGATTCATCCAACGCCCACCACGCCCCTCGACGATGCGGGACGCCGACTCGGATTGACCCGCGACGACGTGCTCGACCGCTGGACTGGCGAGACCGACGGGCGAAGCATTCTCGTAGAGCGCCTCCCTTACGACGCGCACATTCGCGTGCAAGTGGCACTCCACGTTCGCCTCCCCGCAGGCATGTGGATGGGCCACGCCCACCATTCGGCCCCCGGTGACGGCGTCCCCCTACAGCCTGCGACCTCCGCCGGTCTCCCCCCCTTTGCGGCGGTCGCGCCAGCGGAAACATGGGATGCAGCCCATGAGTTGTTGCAGCAGCCGGGTCTCGTGCCCGCCGTCGTGGCCTTTGTCGCTTCGAGCACCGGTGCCTGCGTGCAAGACAACACACTGGTCGCACACTTTCCCCCCGCGGCGTGGACGTCTGCACCAACCCAGCTGTTTGCGGGCGTCCTCCAACACGCGGTAGCTATCGACGCTGTCGTCGCCCAGCCTTGGATTGCATTGGGTGAACGCCACGGGCTCGCGGCGACCTCGGCCCGTCGTGGCGGCCTTCCCGTCCTAATGTCCACTACGCCGGACGGGCGCTGGACTCTCCAAAAGAACGACGCAGCGGGCCATATTGTCTCATTGCAAACGAGCTTCCCACCGGGGCTCTCGATTCGGGCCGGCAAGCACGCGGGTCGGGTTCTCACCCACAATCCAGTAATCGACGCCATGGTCAGCGTTTCGATGTCTTCCATTGCCGCGCCGCGACTGCAAGACCGGCTCTCGCGCTTGCGTGCCGAGACCGTGCTTCCGCTGGTGCTCGAAACGCCCGGCTTTTCCCTCGACGCGAACGGAATGCGTATTTCTGCAATACAAGAAACCGCGCTCTCCGTTATCGACAGACAACTGACCGAGCTTCAGGCATTGGCGCAGCAGCTACCACGATGGGACGACGCACCTACGCCCCCATCCCCTGCGTCGCCTACTTGATGAGACACGGCGCGGAAACCATCGGCCCGCCATACGCCGCCCCCACCCGCAAGCACACCCGACGGCCGGTCCAGCGACGCGGCTCGGGCAGGCGCAAGCGCGCGGTCACCTGCCCGTCTTCGATGCGGACCCGAAAGGCCCGCATGAGGTCGTCAACAGGGACACCCCCCATGAGAATTGGCTCTAAGCTCTTTTCGTCCGCCCAACACAACACAAGTTCGGGAGAGCTGCTGGCGGGGCAGAGGGCTCCGCCAATCGACCAACGGGCCTCGAAATCGAGAGACCGCTGGCCGCGCCCTTCGGCCTTGCCCCGCCGCATGGTCAAGGTGACGCGGCCCCCCGCCCCTTCGACGGTCGGAATCTCGGCAGCCGGCGCGGGGACCTTCCCGACCGGCGCACCTTGCTGGGGCGTGATGGTGGATAGCTTCTCCACCAGCCAAGTGCCTTGCTCGTCGCCAAAAGGGGTCAACCGCGGTCGGTAATGGGCCTCACGGGGCGTAGCAAAGGTGCCCGCGTCACCCCCCACAGGCCCCATAGACAGCACCGCTTGCGCGTCCGCAGAGAGCCGCAGGCGCATCCCCTCCGAGAGCCGACCGGAGACCGCCAGACAGCGCGTGTCGCCCAAATCGAGCACGCCCACATCCGCCTCGTCAACCGCGTCTACGCTTGGCTCATCGAGCAAGCTGCCGTCGCCATCCCGCACCGGTGCGCCCGCCAAGCGACCGTGGGTCCAACCGATAGAAACACGCGCGACGGGCTGGCTCTTTTGCAATGCAGCAAGGACGCGGTCGGCGACCGTGCTCGCGACCGCCTCTATCAACGCGCCGGCGTCGTCGCCCTCCCCCGGGACGGGGCCCAAGCGCGCGTGCCCCTCGCCCCCACCGACCACAACGACCGGCACCGCGGCCCCAAGCTCCTTCTCCAGACGCGTCGCGACCGCGCGGGCTGCGGCCCCACGCACGCCGGGCGTCGAAAACACTCCCGCGACAGCCTGTGCCGTGCAGCGTCCCGCTACGCGGCCCACGACCCCACGAAGGTGTCCAGACGGCCCCCAGACCGACAGCGACCAGACCCGTGCATCCACGAGCAATGCTGACCAAGGAAGCCCAGGAGGAGGCGTGAGGCCCCCGGAAAGGGCATCCACCAACGCAGCCAACGGTGGGTCGTCCCATCGGTGTCCCAACTGCCGCGGCGAGCGGCGAAGACGCTGGCCTTCGAGCAATACATCCACAAACCGCGGCTCTACGGTGCTCCAGGCCGCCGCCCAGCCGACGCCGAGCTGCGATGGCAGGCGCTCCCGCCACGCCGCACAAATGCCCGCAGCGGTGCGTTCGACGTCGGCCACAACGCCCTCCGCGCCACCCGGCAACACAAAGATTGCATCGGGGGACCAGCCAGCCAACGCGGCGACTTCCGCCCGAAACTGCTGCGGAACGACCCCCGCATCGAGGGCACAAATGGCAATCGACTGGCCATCTTGCTCCACCACAACGACCAAACCGCCCACGCGCCCCCAGGTCGAGCGACCCACCGGAGTACCGTCAACCCGCGCAACGCCGATGTTCATCGCTTCTCCCACAGACACGTTTGTGCAGCACCGCCGGCGCCGTGTGCCGAACTGCACACGCGGTTGCGCCAGGGAGGTCTGCCAACAAAGCGTCAGCCCGCGGGCGTATCGTCGCAGGCATCCCCTTGGCCATCCCTGTCGGTGTCGACAGCGGGAAGGGGCGAGCCATCGGCCGTGAGGGCCAATTCAAGGTCGGTAATCGGCTGGCCGGCAGCATCCAAAAATCGGACAAACGTGCCCCAACCGCCGCCCTGGTCGCGCACTTTCAGCAACAAGAGCTGCCAGTCGCCGGTCAATGTGACGTCTGCCCGAAACTGGTCGACGTTGGTGCCCTGACAGCTCGCGACGTCGAGGACCACTTCCCCGTCGACCCACGCCCGCGCGCCATCGTCGGGGCCAATCGCGAGAACCGCCGTACCAGGGTCGCCCCGGAACCAAACGGCGGTGTAGACCTCGCGCGGCGCGCCAACGCCCCCATAGTCCGTCAAAAACTCGATTCGGTCGCTCGTGCTCCACAAAACTGTCCACACCTTCGTGCCGGCGGCTCCTGCCAAGACAGGGACCGCGAGGGCGTCGTCGGTGGCATCCACCAAGGCATCGTCGGAGGCGCGGCAACGGTCGGTGCTCGTGGTCCCTGTAAACGGCCCCGCCCCCAACCACGTCCGCACGAATCCATCCGCCGAAACGCTGAGTGGCGGCGCGCCCGCACCGTCCGGGACCGTCGGGCAATCGTCTTCATCGTCCAACACACCGTCGCCATCGTCATCGTCGTCGCAACGGTCGGGAATACCATCGCCATCGGGGTCCTCGTCATCCGACAGGCCAAAGTCCGTCTCTTCAGGGGGCAAGGCGCGGAGGTCGAGGGTGTAGCCGAGGGAGGGGTCGTCCAACGGCGCCGAAACACACACCGAATAATCGCCCGCATCCAAAAACCGCGCCCCATCGGCGGCGGAAGGGTCGATTTGGGCGCAATGGTCTGCAGATGCACCGCCAGAAGCCACCATTTGCCCGGCGGAGTCGTGTAGGGACAGCACCAGCGGTCCTCCACAGTCGCCGTCTACGGTCGCAGCGAGGGCGGAACACGCGGGAACGTCCACGACGAAGCAATCTTGGTCGCCCTCTGGGAGAACGCCCACCACATTCGCGGGCAACGACAGCGCCTGGGCGGCGTCCCAGGAGTCGTTGGGCTCGACCTCCCCCGCCGCGACTTCTTGGGTACAGTCGAATGCGCAGCCATCGGCGCCGGCGGTGTTTCCATCGTCGCAAGACTCGCCATCATCGACGACGCCATCACCACAACGTGGCAACGCGCAGTCGGTGCGGCAGCGGTTTGGGTCTACGTCGCTGTTGGCGGGCCCGTCGTCGCACTGCTCGCCCGCGTCGACGACCCCGTCCCCACATCCGGGCGGCAGCAGCGCGGCCCCGGAATCTTCGACGGGCGCGGTGGTGGAGTCGGTAGAAACCGCGGGTTTGCCATCGGTCGCGCAGGACACCAAAAAACTCAGCAAAGGCAGACTTCGTCGCATGTCCTTACCCTACCCGATGCGACGCAAATCGGGGCACCCTTCACTGGGTTCTGACGAAAGGTCGACGCACCGCGTGCGGGAACCGGATACCCCCTTCTCCGCCCCTGCGAGGTTTTATGCCTGCTCTGCTCGCGCTCCTTTTTGCGATGTCGACCACCGCGGAAGCGGCGCCGCGTCGGCAGCTCCCCGCCCATTCCGGCTGGTTCTACGCCAACGAGCAAAACGTACGCGTGGAGGTCGATGCCGACGGACGCGTCGCGGGAATCGAAGCTTGGCGCACCGGCTGGATTGCGCTTCGAATGCACCCAGGTGCATCTCTCGAAGACGTGCGCGCGCTGCCGGAGATTCAAGCCCTCGAAGTGCTCGATGCAAAGCGGGGAATCGCATTGGTTGACGTCGGCCCCGGCGTCGACGACCTCGTCCTTTCGCGGCGCCTCCACGAACGCGCGGATGTTCGCTGGGCCCATCCCGACCTCGCGTTTCCCCTTACCCTCTACACATTGCCCGACGACCCGTATGTCTCCCTCCAATGGCACCTCGAAAACACCGCACAGGACGGTGGAACCATCGACGCCGACATCGACGCGGAGACGGCATGGTCCCTCACGACGGGCGCGGGCCAAGTCATCGGCGTGATTGACTCGGGCGTCGACGACACCCATCCCGACCTCCGCACCACCTGCGTCTACGACTTCATTGACGACACCGAAGGCTGTTTCCCCCGCGACGGCAATGGCCACGGCACCTCTGCTGCGGGCTTGAGCGCGGCGAGCGGCGACAACGGCATTGGCGTTGCCGGTGTGGCATACGACGCCGATATTCTCGGCGTGCGGCTCATCGGTGGCGCCACCTCCTACTCAGACATTTACCGGGCGTTTCGCGACAGCGTCGACGCCGGAGCCACCGTGCTCAACAATAGCTGGGGCTTCGACAACGGCTGCCAAGTCTATACGGCCACCGGAATGCTCGGGTCGGCCCTCGAATACGCCGCCGAAGACGGTCGGGGCGGCCTCGGCACCGCGGTCGTGTTCTCGGCCGGAAATGGCGCGTGCGACAACTCCGGCGATGGCATCCTCAACCACCCCGCAGTCATCGGCGTGGGCGCCGTCGATCACAACGACCGCCTCGAAGGATATTCGAGCTTTGGTACGGGCGTCGACATCACCGCGCCCTCGGGCGGCATTGTCACCACCGACATCGTCGGCTCTGCAGGCTACGGCAGCCTACGTGGTGACAACGCGTACACTCCCGACTTTTCCGGCACGAGCGCGTCTGCACCGATTGTCTCCGGCATCGTTGCGTTGCTATTTGCCGCAAACCCCGACCTCACCGCAGACGAGGCCGCCGCAATTCTGTGCGCCACCGCAGACAAGGTGTCGGTCGACCGCGCCGAATACGATGCGTCTGGTTGGAGCGAAAGCTACGGATGCGGACGGGTCAACGCCGGCGCAGCGGTGTTTGCCGTCGCCAATACGCGCCCCGAAGCGCCTGCGGTTCTCGGCCCCACCGCGGACACCTACGCCGACGCCGTATTCCTTCAATGGGCCCCCGCCGTCGATGTCGACGGTGACCACCTTACCTACACCGTCACCTACACCCGCTCCAACGAACGCACCGCGGATACCGGCGGCGGCCCCGAGGAGGTCACCGTGACCGGAATCACGGACACCTTCCTCGACTTGACCGACACCGTCGCAATCGGCGACACATTGACCTGGTACGTCGTCGCGACCGATGCGTGGGCAGACAGCCCGGCAAGCTCCGAATCCACCTTTCAAGTCGTCGACCTGCCCGTTTTGACCGATACCGCCGCGCCCACGGCACCCGCGCTCGGGGAGGCAGAAGCGCCCACCCCCGAAAAAGGCGGCTGCACCACCGTTTCAAGCAAAAAAAGCACCGCGATGCTCGGCTTCTTGGTGTTGTTTATGGTGCGCCGCCGGAAGAAGTCCGCGTTTGGCCGGTCATCCACCGAAACGTCAGGTTGATACGGGATTCCTGCACGCGAGAAGAGCGCGGCAGCGCGTGTTGCCACTCGGTCAACGCCTCCCCCGCCATCACCAGCAAACTCCCGGATGGGAGCGGGAGCCCCACCGACGCCCCTTTGCGCACCCGGTTCCGAAACCGAAACACGCGCGTGGCCCCCAGCGACACACTCGCGACCGTCGGCTGGGCGCCGCAAGGATAGTCATTGTCCTGATGCCAGCCCATACTGTCGCGTCCCGACCGATAGTGATTGACCAGGACCGAGTTGTAAGCCGCGCCCGTCAGCGCCTCCACACGAACACGAATGCGCTCCAGCAGCGGCAAAAGTGGACGGGGAGGATGGTTGACACCCGAATACGAATACCCAAACGGTCCATACATTTGGATACGCCGCGGCATCGGCACCGACTTTCCAAAAATCACGAAGGAATGGACCTCCCAAGGCACCGCTGCGAGCAAGGCGTCGTGAAACGCGGCGGCGTCCTCCTCCGAAAAAGCATGGGGAAACCACGAAAGCCCTGAGGGAAACGAAGGCGGCAGCTTCACCATCGCAGACTGTTGCAACGTATCCATTCGCGCACCGAAACACTCCGTGAATCCCCCTGCGCAATCGGATAAGAACCCGCTTGGACGAGCAGAAGGAAGGTCTGGTGACGACATTTACCACCTGCAATCCCACGACGGCACAGGCGTTGGCAACCTGGACCTACCTCAACCCCGCCGATACGGAAGCGGCATTGGCCCGCGCCTCCGCAGCAGCACACATTTGGCGGCGCAAACCACTCGCAGAGCGTGCGCAGGTCGTGCAGGCCGTCGCGCGCGCACTCGAAGAAAACAGGACGTCGATTGCCGCGTCTATGACCGAAGAGATGGGAAAGCCCATCCTCGAAGCCGAGGCCGAGATACGAAAATGCGCATGGGTCTGCCAGCATTACGCCGAACAGGCGCCGGTTTTACTGCAACCGCGCATCGTCGCCGCCGCAGCTCCGTATAATGAAGTGCAAGCACAGCCCTTGGGCGTCATCCTTTTGGTGCTGCCCTGGAACTTTCCCGCGTGGCAGTTGTTCCGCTTCGCCGCGCCGGCATGGATGGCTGGAAACGCCGTATTGATGAAACATGCGCCCAATACTTTTGGAACGGCCGATGCCTTGGCGCGCGTGTGTCACGACGCTGGCCTGCCCGCGGGGCTCCTCGTCGACTTGCGAATCGACACGCCCGATGTGCCGGGAGTCATCCACGACCGCCGGGTGGCCGCGGTCACGCTCACCGGCAGCGAACGCGCAGGTCGGGCCGTCGCGGCCCAAGCCGGAGAGGCATTGAAAAAGTGCGTGCTCGAACTCGGGGGATCTGACCCATTCATCGTCCTCGACGACGCAGACCTTCCCGCCGCCATCGCCGCCGCCACGACCTCTCGCTGCCTCAACAATGGCCAGTCTTGTATCGCCGCCAAGCGTTTCATTGTACACAATGATGTACACGATGTTTTCGTTCACGGTCTCACTACCGCGATGGCCGCACTGCGAATGGGCGACCCCCGCGACCCCACAACCCAGCTTGGCCCCCTCGCGCGGGCCGACCTCGTCGCCACCCTCCACCGCCAAGTGACCGAAAGCGTCGCAGCCGGGGCCCATGTGGCGCTCGGCGGCACGCCGTCCTCCGGTCCCGGATTCTTTTACCCGCCGACCATCCTCGTCGATGTACCGAGCGATTGTGCCGCGGCCAACGAAGAGCTGTTCGGGCCGGTCGCCGCCGTGTTTCGATGTGCTTCCGACGCAGATGCCGTGCGCATGGCCAATCAAACCAACTACGGACTGTCCGCCGCGGTGTGGACCCAATCCACCGAACGCGCGCGCGCCATCGCCGACCAAATCGATGCTGGCTCGGTTTTCGTCAACCAGTTCTCGTATTCCGACCCGCGACTCCCGTTTGGTGGAGTCAAAGACTCCGGGCACGGCAGAGAGCTCGGAACCGTGGGCTTGTTCGAGTTTGTGAACACAAAGACCTACAGCGTGCGACCCGCGGGTTCCCCGTCCCACAAAACTGAATGAGCATTCATTCAGTGCATGCAACGCGGCTGTGGGTCGCCCGCCTGCGCCGGCTTGCACAACCGCTGCTGCTCGCAAGCGCGTACTTCGCGATGGTGGGCTGTGCCGAAGCGCCGATGGAGCGCCCGTTTCCTCCCGAGCACATTCCGCCCCCACTGGGCGTGAAAGCCAAGGCCGAAGACGACCGCTCGTGTATCGAATGCCACGCGGACGTTGCGGCAGAATGGGCGCATGGTGCACACAATACCGCTGGTGAGACTCTTTCCCCACGATGTGCGCCCTGCCATGGAGATGGTAGCGGTCAAACAAGGGTTGGCTGCCGCGCGTGCCACCCCAGTACGCCATTGTCGACCAACGCGGAACATCCGGCGTTGGCTCCCGAAACCACACCGTGCAGCCATTGCCATACAGCGCCGTCGGCGGCCGATTGTGCGTCGTGCCACCTGCCCCAAATCGACCGTGCCCGCCCACAACCGCCCCTTCCCGTCGTGTCCTTGCTGCCCCGCCGCGACCAGCCCTTGCCAATCCCCAAATCGGGCCGTGCGCACGGAATGGTCGCGGGCGAAGGCGCCGTCGCGTGGCCCGCCGAACCATCTGCGATGCACGCCCGGCACGACGCACACCGCGTAGACCTGACCATTGCTGGCAGCATAAACGACCACCAACAGCTACTTCTCACGGCAATCATCACCAATGCTTCGACCGTGCATACGGTGACCCCCCAGGCGCTCGACGCGAGCACCTGGGTCCTGCAAACGCCGGTTGCTACCGTGGTCCTGACACCCACCGAAGCCCTCCCGACGATTGCCCCCCAAGGACACGCGACTCTGTCCTTTGCGCCCATCGCCGTTCCCGAGGCACACGATGCCGTCGTGCAATTGGTCCGCGTCGACGCGTCCCGTTCGAAGGCACCGCCACCGCCCGTCGTGGGCTTTGGCCCCGACGAGCGAACGCCGGGGCCGGTGCTGCTGCCCTCCGACGCCGTCGTCACGAGCGCGGTCGTCTTTACCTCCGCCGCCGTGTTTCCGCTGCAAGCGCCCGACGCCGCAACCGAAGCTCCGCGCCCCTCCGCGCCCCTTGCCGCAGCACAGCGCGCCTTCCTCGACCACCCCACCGACCCGCACGCGCAGGTCGCGCTTACAACCGCGCTCCTCGACGAAGGCGACCTCAACTCCGCCGCACACGTCGCTTATGCTGGGCTGACCGCAAATCCCTGGAACGAAGCACTACTGCGGCTTCAAGCCGACATCCGACAGCGCGCGGGCCTGCCGACAACGCCGATGGAGCCGATGCCACAGTGCGTCGCTGCCGCCCAAACCGCCACGGGATTACCAGCCAAGAGCCCGGAGACGCGATAGCGGCCCCGAAAAGGAACACCGATGCCCCGTCAGGATATTACCGTATCTCTCCCCGACGTGCCCGAGGCCGTCACCCTCGACCGAATCTCCGGTGACTGGCACATTCACCAATTGGTCGGCGGGCACCGCTTTAGCACCGACGACCTGCTGACCGCCTATCTCGCGCTCCAACACCGGCCCGCGCCAGTACGCCACCTCGACCTCGGGACAGGCATCGGCTCGGTCGGCACGATGGTGCTGTGGCACCGCCTGGGACGCCCCGATGCCGCCCACAACCGCGTGCGCGTCGACCCACCGCACCCCAAGCCCATTATGGTGGGCATTGAGGCCCAAGACATCAGCCACCGCCTCAATCGCCATACGCTCCGCTGGAATGGCCTCGAAGATGTCGTTGAGCTGCGACACTCCGACTTTCGCGCACCCACGGCGCTTCCCGATGAAGATGCCCACACATTCGACCTCGTGACCGGCAGCCCCCCGTATATTCCGCTCGGCAAAGGCGTCGTGTCGCCCCACCACCAACGCGCCGCCTGCCGCATGGAGCTTCGCGGCGACGTCTACGCCTATTGCGAAGCCGCTGCGCGCGCGCTCACGCCCGATGGCGTATTTTGCCTGGTGCACGCTTGGGGCGACCCCCGACCCGAAGACGCCATGAAACAGCATGGCTTGCAGATTCTCGACCGGCGCGACGTTTACTTCCGCCGCAATCGCCAGCCTACTATCGTGGTGTGGGCCGTTGGCTTTGCCGGCGCGCGCAACGATGGGCCGCCGATTGTCGTGCGCGAGGCCGATGGCCGCATGACCGACGAATACCTCGAAATACGGGAGCTGATGGGCGCGCCCCCGTATTTGCCCAAGGCGAACCGAGCGCCGACGCTCAGTTCATAAACATCCAGCGCAGGGTAAATTTGCCGGAATCGTCGCCGGTGCTCGTGCCGTTGTTGCAGCCTTCTTGGTCGATGGCGTAATACTGCTCCACCACCAGCTTGACGATATGGCCGTCAGCGAGCTGAATCAGGTGGGGCACCATCGTGGTCTGCACGCAGCCGTCGTACGACCACCAGGGCCCGAGCGCGACGGCCGGGCTTCCCGGCAAGCCGCTGCTATCGGTTTTGAGTGTACAATCCGAAGTATAATAATCATCCATTCGATAGCTCAGGCCATCGGGGATGGTCGTCAAATCGGCGTACGTCGACTCTGCAAACGAAGCGGCACCGACGCAAGAAGGGCCCGATGAACCGCCATTCAGTCGCAGAATATAGCGGCGCATCGCGAGGTCCCAGTCCATCGACTCCAACGCCGTTTCGTCGTCGATGTCGACCCGAACCAATCCATCCGTTGTAAACTTGACGTAAACCCACGGATTGTTGGCCGCGTTGTTGTACCCACCCGCGGACGCATCCACAAAGGACACAAAATCCCCGCCATCGGTGGTGTTCGACACTTCGTCATCGCTCACTTTGTCATCATGCAAAGACATGTCAAGGATGATGGCGTCGGTGCACGGAATCTCGGTGGGCTCGGTGCACACCGCGTCCGGCGCTTCGCCTTCGCCCTCACCTTCGCCTTCACCTTCGCCCGAAGTCGAGCCCGTGCTGTCTGAAGGATTTGTGTCTTTCGGGGAGCTGCTTCCAGAGCAAGCCGTTGTAGCCAGGACAAGTGCCAACAAGATGGCGCGCATTGAATCCTCCAGGCGGGTTTGATTCCGAGAACGACGCATCTGCGTAACGCATGGCCCCTAGAAAGGGAGCCCATCGGGTGACCCGCCGACCCAACCATGCTACCCCGAACGTTGCACGATTGCGACGAGAGGACCATGGTTCACAATCGGAAAATCCGAGTCTTGGGGGCCACGCTGGGGGTGGCTGTTTTGGCCGCGAGCGCCACCATATGGCTCGCGTACCACAACACGATTGTGCCCGAGCGCCCCGATACGATCTCCGCGGAAACGTTCGCGCGCATCACCGCAGCAGATCCCGACCTTCCCCTCCATGCGCAACACACCGACGTGCTGCTCATGGCCGTGTGCACCCTGCGCACCGACCGAATCGGCGTCTACGGAAATACCCAACCCACAACGCCCTTCATCGACAAGCTCGCCCGTTCCGGCGTTTGGTTCAAAGAGCACTTCTCCCAAGCACCGTGGACCCGCCCCGGCATGGGCGCCCTCGTGACCGGCCGCTGGCCCCGCGTTCTGCGCCTCGACGACCCCAACCAAGGAAGCGGCTTCACCTCCCAACTCCACCCGGACCACACCACCCTGGCGGAGCACCTCAAGGCCCACAACTACGTCACGGTGGGCGCATCGGCGAATCCAAACCTCAAGGCCATGTTCGGGCTCGCCCAAGGCTTCGACCACTACCATGAGCCGGCGGGCACCTACAAAGAGCGCCCCCACATCGCCAATGCCCAGGAAATTGTCGATGAGGCGCTGGCACTCGCAAACCAAGTTCCCCGTGACCGGCGCTTGTACATGCGCGTCAATGTGCTCGACGGCCACAAGCCCACCCAAGACCCCGAAAAGTACTGGCCTTTGTTCATGGGGGAAAAGGCGCGCTTGCGCCACTACGACAGCGCGTTGCGGTCCATCGACGCGCAGCTCGCGCGCTTGGTCGCTGAACTCCACGAAGACCGCCCCAACCTCCTCGTCGTTGTTGCAGCGGACCATGGCGAAGGGCTCAGTTTTCCCCGCCACCACGGCCCAGAGCACGGCAATCACCTCTATCGCTCTACCACCCAAACCCCCTGGATTGTGTTCCATCCGTCGCTGCCCAATCCAGGTCGAGAAATCGGCGGCCTTTCGATGAATATCGACGTGGTTCCAACCATTCTCGACCTACTGGGACTTGCGGCTACGGAAGAACTCGATGGTGCCTCCCAAAAAAGCGCCATACTCGACCAAACCGACAAAGCAAGCCACGAAGCCGTCTACGCCGAGACATACTTTCGGAGGGTCCACAAATCAATGGTGTACGACGGCGCCCACCAGCTCATTCGCAAATACCGAGGCACGCGCAAAAACGCGACCTGGACCGACGCCCTCTATACGGCGGCCGATATCGCTGCCCGAAAGGACGTCGCGAGCACGAGCCGCGGGCGCGCAAACGCCCTCGGCAAGCAGCTTTCCGCATGGGAACAGCATATGGCGGAAATGGCCGGCGCGGCTCCTATCCTTGGCCCCGCAGACATCGACGACTCCACCGACCAAATGCTCAAAGACCTCGGCTACGTCGACGAATAGGCACTCCGCGTGTCTACGCGACGGCTCCCACGGCCCCCGGTAACCGTCCAGCAACCAGCGCAAACGCGCTGCACCCGGTGGGTCAACGCGCTGGACGGCGTGTCGTAGGCAACCACGGAGTGGCCGCGGGCGCGGTTGGTGGGCGATTGTTCGCCAAACGCGCGCAGCCACTCATCCTTGCGATTCGCGGGCATCTGCACTAGCCGACGGCTTCGTCTCCCAGCAACAAGCGGCCTGGCCCAAAGACCCGCTCCCGCTCCGCGTGCGACATCAGGTGCGCAAAGGGCGCAAGTTCTCCGCCTTGGGAAACTTCGTTGACCCGTACCCGCTGCGCCACGCGCATGACCACCCGGCCGAGGTCTTCGGGCGTCGACTCGCCGCCCGCACGTCCGTCCATCGCCACAAAGTCAAACAACGCCGACTGTGCGACGCCGACCGAAGGGAAAGAGCGACGACAGATGTGGACATTGACCGCGCGCCCATCTGCATGAACGAGCGACAGCACCGCCGCGCCTTCGACCACCGCCGACAGGCCGCCGATGGCCCAGCCCCAACCGACGGCGCTACCGACAGACAAGGGCGACAACACCCACCAGGGCGCAGCATCCGTTTGCCCGCCCATCGCAAACGCTGACATCGAATCCTGCAAGGACTCGGAAGAGAGGGTGGTCGTCACAGCTGCCGCAACAGCCGCCGCACCAACACCCATCGTACAAAGGACTTCGCGTCGAGAGGTCATGGATTCACTCCACGGCCAAACCGGGCAGACCGGTGGCCCCAAAAAAGGGTGTCAGTGAGGGCACTCGGAGGTCGAGCAAACACCACCGTTGTTGGTGAGCGACAGCTCGTAGCCTGCGCAGCTCGTGACGGACGAGCTGACCCGGCTCACCTTGATGTAGTACGTGGCGCCCATGTCTTCGCAGAAGTTCCGCAAAGCGGATGCAGCGGCGCAATAGCGGCGGTCGGCTGCTGGGGCGTGTTTGGCTTCGCCGCGGTCATACACATAATCGGTGTAGGCGGTGTAGCCCGAGGTAGTGGAGCAAGACGCCGCCGTCGTGGAGTTGCGATACACCATCATGGTGTAAACCGTGCTCTCCAAGCCGGTCGAGGGGTCGAGCAAGCGCGCATCGAAGCTGTAGTAGTTGATCAACGCGGCGCGGTCGGCAGCGACGTTGTCCGTGGTGTCCACCACATACCAGTCCTCTGTATCGGTGCCGAGCACGTTTGCTTCTACCGTGTAGTTGGACAAGCCGTCGTCGGCGAGCACCGGCCACAGGTCGAGGGCCGCGGCGACGGAGTCACCCGTGCCCGCTGCATCTTCGTATGCATCGAAGGGTTCGCATACATCCGTAGAAATGGTGTTGGAGTCCGGCGAATCGTTGCCCGCGGCATCGGTACAATAAGCGGTACACAAGGTGGTTTCGTCGCGTTCGAGACCGGTAAACGACGAAGAGAACGTGCCTGCCGAGCCGCACGTCACCGTAGACGATTTGCTCACCAACGCGCTCGAACACTCGATGGTGACATCTTCACAGTCTCCATACGTGCAGGTGCCCGTCACGGTCATGTCGTCTTCGTTGCGGAAGCGCGTGGGTGTCGTCAACGTCGGTGCTCCCGGAGCCAATACGTCGATGACCGTCACGAGCTTGGTGCCGCCCGTGCCGCTCCCGTAGCCGTCGCTGGGGGTGGCCGTACAAATCCAGTCGAAGCCCAACGCGGTGTCGGCCGCCGGAACGGTGTCGCCGGTGTAGGTGGTGGTCGTGGCGCCGGTGTAAGGCACGCCGTCCACCGACCAAGTGAAGGTGTAGCTAATGGCGTCGCCGTCGGCATCGGTGGAAGCCGCGCTCACGTAACAGACGATGTCATCGAGCTCTTGCTCGGGTGCCGCAGGCGAGAACGCGACTGTAGGCGCGGTGGGCAACGTGTTGACAACCGTGACCGACGAAGATGTATACGCCGAACCGCTCGTGGCACCATCGCTGGGGGTCACCACCACGTATACGGAGTCGCCGCGCACAAAATAGGCCCCTGGCAAGGAGCCCGAGGTAGTGGTGACCACCAAGGTCGAGCCGACGTACCACGCATACGAGTAAGAGATGGTGTCGCCGTCGGCGTCGGAGGCGTTGACCAACGCGGCCAACGTGGTGTCGGTGCCGGGGCTCGTGGGAGACAACGTGACCGAAGTGATGACAGGCGCCGAGTTGGAAATCGTGAGCGCGCTCGATGCCGTTCCCGTGCCGCTTTCATAGCCGTCATTGGGAGTAACGACGCAGTATACGTTGTCACCGCGGTTGAAGTAGCTGCCGGACAGCGAGGATGACGTCACACCGACCGTCGCGCTGTTGACGTACCAAGCGTAAGTGTAGGTCAACGTGTCGCCATCTGCATCCGAGGACGCGGCAACCGCGCATGACAGCGTAGAGTCAGTATAGGCAGGGCTGGGAGTCAACGAGACGGAGGAGACCACCGGCTTTGCGTTGGAAATCGTGATGCTGTCGGACGCGGCCGTCCCTGAATCCGTCCCGTCAAAGGGAGTGACCGAGCAGGAAACGACGTCACCGCGCACAAACCCACCGGAGAGCGTAGCGCCGGTGCCCGCAGCGGACCCATTGATGGTCCAAGAGATGATGCTGCTATCGGCGTCGCCATCGATGTCGGCGTAGGTGTAGCCGCAGGTCAAGGTGGACGCAGCCGTGGCGGGGTCGGGCGTGATTCCCACCGCCGATACCGTAGGCGCCGTGTTGGTGATGACCACCACGTTTGACGAGACGCCGGTACCCGACACAATGCCGTCGTTGGGCGTTTGCACACAATAAACGGAGTCGCCGGCGGCCCAGTAGGTAGAGCCGAGCGTGGTGCCCGTCGCCGCGACCGCACCACCATTGACATACCAGCCAATGGTGCTGGTTACGGTGTCGCCGTCGGCGTCACTCGTGAGGCCCGCGGTGCATGTGAGGGTACCACCTTCGCGCACAGGGTCGGGACCGAGCGTCGGCGCGGCAGAAACCACGGGTGGCGTGTTGCCGATGGTGACGGACCGCACGGCCGCGTCGCCGGCACCGTAGCCGTCGAAGGGCGTGACGGTGACCTCCCAAACCTGCCCACGCGCGGTCGCCGAAGCAGGCACAACCGACGACAGGTAGGACGTAGAAACACCGTCTTGTGTCCAGACATACGAATACGAAATCGAGTGCCCTTCTGCATCGGTGCTGGGCACCGTGACCGAAGCGGTGAGGTCATCGGCGGTAAGCGGCGAAGTCGGCGAAATCGCGATGGTAGGTGACGAGGGGAGGTCGTTGACGATGAGCGTGATGGTGTCGTCGGCGTAGAGGTCGTCGGAGTCGGTGGCGCGGAGGCGAATGGTATGCTCGCCCACCGACAGCTCGTCGGTTCCAAAGCCAACCGCCCCGGTGCCATCTCCGGGTGGGGGCGTTGTATCGAGGGTGCCATCGAGGCTGCTCGACCACTGAATCGAAACATCGACCCCGACATCTTCTTCATCGGTGGCGACACCCACAAACGTCACCAATTCCCCTTCGTTGACGACTTCGCCATCGCCGGGGGCCGTGATGGCCACCGAAGGCGGCGAGCCGACGGTGTAGGTGATGGTGTCAGAACAGCTCTCCCCCACCTCATCGACAATCGTGAGCGTCAGTTGGTGGGTGCCGATGGACAAGGTGTCCGTCATGTACGAGGTGATACCGGAGGCAGTGAGACCTTCTTCCACCAGGTCGCCGTCACGGTCGCTCGACCAAATTGCGGTCAGGAAACTCGCATCGACATCTTCGTCGGTGCCAAAGCCTTCCAAGGTGACCGAAGCGCCGCCGACATCATAGGAGCCATCGACCGGCGAAGTGACGCCGCACGAGGGCGCGTGGTTGGTATCGACCACACGAATGTTGACCGCTGCCGAGGCGGTAAGTCCATCGGCGTCTGTTGCGCTCAGAACAATCTCGTGTTCACCCATCGCGAGGAGTGCAGAGCCGCCCGTTTGCCCCGCATCGGAGGGGTTGGCAGGCAAGCCAAGCTCACCCTGCACCGAGCTCTTCCACGACACGACCAAGTCGGCGGCGGGCGTCTCTTCGTCGCTGACTATGCCTTCAAACGTGGTGTTGCGGTCGGCGTAATAGACGCCCGAAGCAACCGGAGCCAAGATTTCTACCGAGGGCGCATTCGATGGAATTACGACAATAGAGATTTGGTCGGAGAGGGAATCCCCCATAGGGTCAATGACCGTGAGGGTAATATTGTAGCTTCCTTCCTCCAAAATGACGCTGCAGTTGGAGAATCCATCGACATCCAAGGCAGCAGGCTCGCACAACGTGTCAGAGTCGACCATCCAGGTTGCCGTAAGTTCGGTTTCCACGGAGTCGGCATCGGAGCCCTTCCCGACGAACGAAATCACTTCGCCGGCGCGCAAGGTGTCCCCACTCGACGGAGACAGAATCTCCGCGTTTGGCGGGTTGTTGATAACCTTGACGCCTGGCATGTTGACTTCACAGGCCGAAACGAGGGTCACGGGCAGAGCGAGGGCCACCAAACGGCTGTGCATGGAAGCTCCAAAAAGTTCTCGCCCGGCCAAACAAAACACCCGAGCGTGCAGGACGAGACTATACGTTATTTCGATGACTTCGGGCAGGATTCTCGGCAATCGAACGCAATAAAATCTGAAAAATCAGGAAATTTCAGCGACCTGCGCGCGACCTTCGGCGAGGAATCGCAGAGAAAAGCCGCTTGCATGATGAATATCGTGTCCACACTCGATCCATGAACAAGTATTCAGATTCCGAATCAGATGCAAGCGAGAAGTGAGGTCCGAGAGGTGCGCATAGGGGCCCTGCGCAGCGATCCAAACCGATACAGGACATTGGATTCGGGACAACACTAGCTTGTGTCGCTCCCCATCAAAGGCGACCGCAGCGCGCAGCCGGTGGAGGGGGTCCCACGTCCATTGCCAGCCACCATCGACGGCCCGCAGCACGCGCCCCGCCAACGCGAGCGCGCGAGAATCACACAAAGATCGATTTGTCAATTGAATTCGGTGGGCACCCTCCGCGATAGAACCAATCACGGAATGCGGACGCGCGGTTTGTGTCAAGAACACACGCGCTTGATCCACAGCCTGTGCGGTAGACACAGAAGGCGGGCCCAAACCATCGAGCAACACAAGGTGGTCCACCCGCTCCGGGCACAACCCCGCCAATAGCGATGCGATGGTACCCCCCATCGAGTGCCCTACCAAAGACACGCGCCGAAGCCCCAAAGTGTCCATCAATGAGTACAAGTCGGCGACATACTCCATAAAATGATATGTCGAACCGGGAGGTGTCCAGTCGGAGAGACCGTGCCCACGGTGGTCCGGTGCGACGACGAACGCGCCACAGCGAGCCAAGTCGACCGCCAATGCATCAAATGCCGCGCCTTGGTCGAGCCAGCCGTGACAAAGCACAACCGGCCACCCCGTCGGCGCGCCCCACGTGCAAACCCGCAAGGTAAGCCCTCGCACCGCACAATCCTGTTCCCGCATCGACGCGAGCGGTACCACTGCGCTGCTCACCCGGCTGCAGGCCGCATTGCGACCCCCGTGGCCTCAATTTCATAGGTGTAGCTAGCGGTGGCGCTCTTTTCCGGCATTGCTTCGGGCTTTCGTGACTCGCCCTCGAAATGGGCCACGGTCTCCGCATCCAGCTCCATTTTGACAACTTTGCCTTCGACGCGACAGTCCGAACCAGTGCCATCTTTGGCCACCGAAAATGCGTGGTCCTTCATCCGAACGCGCATCGTGCGGGCGCCATCGGCAATGACCATCCAACACCCTTGCTTGCTGCAGACGTCTGCCACGCGACCTTCAACAACAATGGTCTGACCAACGAAAGCGTCGGGACCATCGAGCAAGGTGGCCGCCGTGACAGGTGCGCTCTCGGATAGGGGAGCACCATATTGGGTCCACCCATCGGCGGCGACGACGCCAGCGGGCGCGCCGCCGGAACAAGCACCCAACATCCACAGACCAAACAACAAGGAATAGCGGGTCATTCAGACCTCCAGCCAGCACACAGCAAAAGCACTTCCGAACCGTACCCGCCCTTCGTAGCCACAAACTTCGCAGTTCCGCAACCCTGACGCAGCCACAGCCCTGTCGTCGCGGATTCCTCCCGCGCCGCCTTGGCCCACGCCGGTTAGGACACGGACTCGAACCACCACAGCCATGCCCCCAGACCGGGCAAGCGTGTGGTCCTGTGACGAGAGAGCCCAACGTGCCGCACTCTGCCCCCCGATTTATCGCTATTGAAGGACTCGATGGCTCAGGTGGAACCACACAAGTGGCCCGGTTGGCAACCACGCTGCGCGAGATGGGGCACGCCGTCATCACAACACGAGAACCCACGCCAGGGCCTGTAGGCCAGCTCATCCGCGCCGCGCTCGGAACCACCGGCCCCGCTTCCGCGCTCGGCGACGGGGTGCTGCCGTATTTGTTCGCCGCCGACCGTCGCGACCACATCGACCGGCTCGTGATGCCCGCCCTGCGCGAAGGAAAGTTCGTCATTACCGACCGCTTCGTGCCGTCCTCCTTGGCGTACCAAGGCGTCACCATCGGCGTAGAGGCCGCGTTTCAACTAAACGCGGTGTTTCCCGCACCGGACCTCACGGTTGTTCTCGATGTGCCTGTTCGCGAATGCTTGCGGCGAATTGCGGCGCGCGGTGCCGCACGGGAACGCTTCGAGGAGCAGCGCCGTCTCGAAGCCATTGCCCAAGCATACGACGAGGGCATCGCAATTCTTGAACGACGGGGCGACCGAATACTTCGCATCGACGGCACACTGACTCCCGACGCGGTCGCCACGACGATTTGGCGCGCCCTCTTCGATGAGGACGACCTTTCGGCGCGCTGACGGCATCGTTCCGCGGGCCCGGAACGCGCGCCTCCCGTCGCTCGCGCCGCGGGTATACGCGAACCGGAGCCAGTGCTACCGACGAACGCCCGCTTCGAGCTCTGCAATACGCTGTTTGAGCGCGGTAATCTCGGCATCCTGTCGCCGAATGCGCTGTACCAACGACCGCACCAAAGCACTTCCTTGGGCGCCCCGCGTGTCGGACGGCTCCGAGAGCGGCACCTCTTCGTCGGCAACGGAGTCGGGGTCGCCCGAAAGGGCAATGGGCGCAGAATCGGGATCTGCGGCGTCTTCCAGCGCCGTAGGGCGCTCTTCGATTTCCGCTTGGTCGAGGTCCAGTGTTTCTTCGGACACGACCTGCGCGGGACCGGACTCGACCTCGCACTCATCGAGCCCGTGGTCTATAGGGAAGAGGTCGATGAGGTGCCATTCGCGCGGTCCTTTCAGCACCGCTGTCGGCACACTTCCACGCACAATCCGGAACTCAAGCCACTCCGAAGAACCCGAAGGACGCACGAAAAAGAGCAGGCGCACCAAGTCGACGGCTTCGAGGCCACCCGCGGTTCCCGACGCCGCAGCGGAACGTTCGGGATTTTTTACGGCCGTGGACCAGTGCAAGTATCCAACGCCATTCCGAACGGAGAACCGAACCGAAAACGAAGCAGGCTTCGAATTGTCCAACCGAAGCCAAACGCGTGCAACCGATGTAGGCGCTGGAGAGGTGGTGGTCATCAAACATTACTCCGTCGTCGATATCCTACCGCAAAAAATCCGGAAAGTACCACATCCGAATTCCACGCAGCACCAACGAACCCTGCCCTATCGGACGCGCGGCGACGAAGGAACAGCCAAACCGTCACGGACGTGTGGCACCCGTCGCGCCGGCGACCGCGCGCTTGATTCGAAGCAACTCGACGACGGTGTCGGGGTCCTGTGGATCGGCGTTTTCGGCCAATACGACCAACTCGGCTGCGCCCGCGAGGTCGCCTGCCTCGACAAGGCGGTTGGCTTCTTCAAGGTAGATCAGCGCAGCCCGCTCCTCTGCTTCATGGTTGCCTTGGGAGAACAGCACAAACGCGCTGGCACCCGCCGCAAGCAACAAAGAAACGATAGAGCTCACGACCGCGACTGTGGTTCGCGAGGGCCCGGTCACTGCGGGCGCAGTTTCGGGGCGCATCGTCAGCTCGGAGCCGCCATCGGGCTGCTCGCGGGGCGAAATCGGGGCGACCGCACCGCTCGCGTTTTCGGTCATCATCTCGCCGAGCGAACGCCGCGTGCCCGTAGCATGGGCGCGGGAGCTTGGGTCTTCAAACTCTTCGGGCGGAACAAGGCTGCGCACCCATTCGGAAACCGCATCGTCGGAGGCCTGAAACCGCGGGTGGCTGTAACAAAACGCTTCGAGCATATCCGCCATTTCTGACGCGCTCGACCAGCGGTCGGCGGGGTCGGTCGCGAGGGAGGTCAGAATGACCTCTTCGAGCTCGGCCGGAAATCCAGCAATCAGCGCCGAGGGGCGCGGAACTTCACCAGCGAGGCGCTGTTTCCAAACGCGTGCGGGGTCTTCGTGGTGAAATGGGGGCCGCCCTGTGGCCAACCAGAACAGGCACACCCCAAGCTGGTAGACGTCCGCGCGGTGGTCGGCATCTCCCGAAAGCTGCTCCGGCGCCATATAATGAAGCTTGCCTTTCAGCAGCCCCACTTCAGTGACGTTGTTTTTCTCGTTCCACTTTGCGATGCCGAAATCGATGAGCTTCGGAACGCCCTCCCCCGAAATGACGATATTTCCCAAGCTCACGTCACGGTGTACGATTCCCAAGGGGCGCCCATCGTCATCACGCAGATGGTGTGCGTGGTCGAGGCCTCGCGCCACCGCAGCAAGCATGTGGGAAATCAGGCCATACGGGCGTTCCCCAAATGGGCCTATTCGCCGACTGAGGGAGGCAAGGTTGGGCCCATTGACGAATTCCATCACCATGTAGGGAATGCCGTGGTCATCGCCAACTTCAAAGACTTGGGCGATGTTGGCGTGGTGGAGGCGCGCGCTGAGCCGGGCTTCGTCCAAAAACATTTGTACGAAGGCCTCGTCGCCAATATGGTCGGGGTGAAGGACCTTGACGACGACCTTCTTACGGAATCCGCCCAAGCCTTCGAGCCGGCAACGATACGTGAGGGCCATCCCTCCCGAACCAATCCGCCGGTCGATTTCGTAGCGACCGATGCGTCCAGGCATCTCGGGGAGCATCCACACCTCCGTTGGGGTACAACCAGTCAAACCACAGATGGAGCGGACAAACCGCTGCCTCTCCATGCCCGATATCCTCCTGCACCGCCAGACCGGAAGGAAGTCTCTTCCTGCGCTGGTTGCATTCCGTTGCAAATCAACTTCCGTCGATTTCGCCGAGAACATCGCAATGACTACCGTTCCCCCCCTTCGCGTCGAGTGGCTTGGTCGTCAACCTTACGACACCGTTCACAGAAAGATGCGGGATCTACTTTCGGCGCGAATCGCAGGAGAAATTTCCGACACCTTGTTGTTGGTAGAGCACGAACCGGTCTACACGGTCGGCCGGCGAAAAGGTGCAATGGACAACGTCTTGCTGCCTGGCGACGTGCCCGTCGTGCCCGTTGAGCGCGGTGGGGACGTCACCTTTCATGGACCCGGCCAGCTCACCGCGTACCCCATTTGCGGCCTTCCTCCGCACCGCCAGGACCTTCACGCATACCTTCATGGCCTGGAGCACGTCGTTGACAACGTCCTCGTTCGCTTTGGAATTTCGGGCGGCCGCGACGAACGAAACACGGGCGTGTGGGTGAAGGGCCAAAAGATTGCAGCCATGGGCATCGCGTGCCGCCGCTGGGTCACCTGGCATGGGTTTTCTATCAACGTCCATGTAGACCTGGACTGGTTCCAGCGCATCCACCCCTGCGGCATGAACGCCGCGCTGGTCACCCGAATCGCGGACCACACCTCACCGTGCCCTACCATGCGGACGGTTGCGGATGTCACGGCGGCGGTGTTCCGTCACTGGTGGCACGATTGGACCGCTGCTATTCCCTCTATTGCCCCCTTGGCTCCCACCGAAACAACCAGCCAGAGCGACTTTCGATAGTGCCAATCGCGCAGAGGCCACGAACGGGCGGCCTTTCCAAGATATGCGCGTAAGTTGCGCGCCCTTACCCGAGTGTAATTGTTGTGGGCAGTCCATCCACATGATGCCCAGAAGGTAATCCTCAACAGTATCTTGCGCGCAGGCTCCGGCTGCGCCTCCCAGTCGCCCGCCCGTCGAACAGGTTCGTAATTTACGACCTCCATATCCGATTCCCATTCGAAGTGGAGGTTTTTGCCACCACGAACCATTTCCCCCTTGCCAGTCTCGGAAGGGCATCATAATAGACGATTGCCCGCCGGGAGGTGTGGCCGAGTGGTCGAAGGCAGCGGTCTTGAAAACCGCCGTATCGAAAGGTACCGTGGGTTCGAATCCCACCGCCTCCGTCCGGATTTGACATCCGAATCATCAGTGAAGAACTGGTAACCCTGGAGACGTGTCCGAGCGGCCGAAGGAGCGGGATTGCTAATCCCGTGTAGGGGCAACCTTACCGAGGGTTCGAATCCCTCCGTCTCCGTTCTTTTTCTGCATCCATAGCTCAATTGGATAGAGCGTCGGACTACGGATCCGAAGGTTGGGGGTTCGACTCCTCCTGGATGCGCCATCTACCCCTTCCCTCTCCGGGAAGGGGTTTTTGGTTTCGAAAGGGTGGAAGCTTCCCGTTCTCGGGCAGAACCATGCGCCTATAGCTCAATTGGATAGAGCATCGGACTTCGGATCCGAAGGTTGGGGGTTCGACTCCCTCTGGGCGCGCACTTTCTGCCCAGTTGGGCATGCACCCCCTACGGAGACGTGTCCGAGCGGCCGAAGGAGCGGGATTGCTAATCCCGTGTAGGGGCAACCTTACCGAGGGTTCGAATCCCTCCGTCTCCGTTCTTTTTCTGCATCCATAGCTCAATTGGATAGAGCGTCGGACTACGGATCCGAAGGTTGGGGGTTCGACTCCTCCTGGATGCGCCATCTACCCCTTCCCATCACGGGAAGGGGTTTTTTCCTTTTCGAAGGACCCAAACCAACGCCCAAGGGCGCCAGCATTTGCCCTGCCAAAATCGCTACAGCAGGTTGCAAACCTATCGTTCGGAGCTGATGACCGCTTCCACCACGGCCCAACCGTTTCGTGCTCGGTCTCACACACCCAACGTGCGCCCCGCTATGCCCACGCACAATCGCGGGCAAGACCCGCTCCCCGTCAAAAGCAGCTTCCCCACTGCGTACTGGCGCAGATACCGCCAAGACCAGTGGATGCTGCGGTCGGGTCCCGCACGCTGACCACTTACGAACGGAAAGGTCACATCGGCGAGAAAAACAGGCGCATACGGGATGGAAGGCCCGCAGCCCGCCTGGAAAGTGACGATGCCCTGGTGGCCACGTCGCGCGCTCCGGATGCCCGATTATCGGTCGAACTCGATGATGACCTTCGGATGCTGGGAAATCATCTGTTCAAACGCGCCCGCCTCCCAGTCGGACATCGACACGCGGGTGCCCTCGCCGCGATTGAGAATGACCTCCCACACGGCGTCCTGAATCCCGTTGGCGCGGTTTTCCAACAGCGCGCGGGTCATTTCCCAAGTCCCAAAAATCTGCCGTCCGACAACGCCATGGAGGTGGATTCCGTTCATGATGACGCGGTGGTAGTCCTCTAGGACCGCATCGCCATTCTTGACACCGAACAAAACCACATGGCCACCGCGCCGCACCATCTTCAACGCATTGTTCAAAGCGCTGTTGAAGCCGGCCATTTCAAACACAACATCGACGCCAACCCCACCCGTAAGGTCGCGGACCTGCTGGACAAGCAATGGGTCGCTCGCATGGGGCGCATCTGCTGGAGGCCGCGCAGGCGTAAGTACTACCTCGCACCCCAATCGTCGCGCGAGCGCAGCGTGATGGGCATCGACCTCTACGCCCAACACCCTGCTGGCACCCATTCCCTTTGCAATCAGGATTGCAAAGAGTCCGATGGTTCCACAGCCAATCACCGCTACGGTCTTGCCGCGCAGGTCGGTCGCCTGGCATGCGTGGACTGCATTCCCGAAGGGCTCCTGAACAGTCGCTACCTCGGGTCGAATGCGGTCGATATCCGTCCGCCAAAGCGCTTTTGCAGGAAGCTTGACGTACTCCGCAAAACATCCGTCACGGGAGATGCCGATGATTTTGTCGTCGGCACAGACATGCAAATCTCCTACGCGGCACTGCGCGCACACCCCACATACGATGTGGCTCTCCGTAGAGACCACCATCCCTGGCCCATAGCCATACTTCTCTTCCACACGACTACCCACGGCCACAATCTCGCCAAGCAGTTCGTGCCCGATGACGCGCCGATTCGCCCCTTCGTCGTCGAGGCTCCCCAAAATCATGTCGCCGAAGGCCTTGCGCCACCAGATTCCACGGTCGCTGCCGCAGAAACCCGCCTTCATGACACGAATGATGCAGTTGGAGCGGTCGGCACCGTCGGGCTCGTCCAACGTCGGTACGGGCACACGCTCCTTCACAAGCCCACGCGAGGTGGCCCAGTCTTCGCGACTGCGGTCGAAGGTCAACGCCCACATGAGGTCGCTCATCGTCCACTCCAGGTCTTCGACACAAACGGACATCGCGGAGCCTACGTTGCGAGATGCAACATCAAGCCCTGTGGATGTACGCGCTCATCGAGACCGAAAAAGAGCTTGTTTCCAACCCAAGCGGACCGCCTTTCCGACACCAGAACGGAAAGACGGTCCCCCAATCCTAACTTCCCTGCGCGTCGAAGATACGGCAGGAGGCAAACCCGACGGAATCAAGCATACAGACCGCTGTTCCGGTACCCTGCATCAAAGATACAGGTTGACGTCACCAGCGATAGCACCGTAGTGGTAGCGCCAGTAGTTGACCGTATACGGCGCCGTGGCTCCGAAGCCGGCCTCAAACTTGTCCTGCGATTTGGACTTTCGCTCGACAAACTTCATGCCGAAGGTCACCTGATTGAACCGGAACGACCCAATCTGTTCTTCGCCCATCCCCTTCATATAGGTGGACGTCTCGACATAGATACGGAGGTTATCGGACGCAGCGAGGCTGAAGTTGCCGCCTCCCACCAAGCGCGGAGAGAGGCCGCCTTGGAAGACGAGGTCGTAGCCGCCCTGAACGTTGGTATCGAGGTACATATCACCCATGCGGATTCGCTTGCCGACCGCCAACTGGGGCCGAAACGCAAAGAACCCCGGATTCAGGTTGGCGCGCAAGTCGCCAATACCGGTGACCAAGAGACCCAGGCGGGACGACTTGATGAGCGCATACCGCGGACCCGCTTCAAAAGAATACCCGGTGAACCGGTTGCGAATACCGGCATGTACGGACAACTCCCGCATGACCGCGTATTCGTAGTCGGCCATCAAGTTGATCCAGTTGGGATACCCCCACTCGAAGCCCGCACGCAGTTTTGTGCGTGGGTCGATGTTTTCGAGCAACATCGGCTGCGCATACCGCAGCTCCCGCCGCGCGGCATCGACCACACGGTCGCCGCCATCGCCAAACATCGCATCTTCATAGAGCTGGGAGCTCAGCTCCTCGACGCGTTGGTCAATCTTCGAGCGAAAAATAGAGTTCGGATACTTTCGCAAGTACCGTTCCCAAGCGAGGGCTTCTTCGTCCGCAGACAACCGGCCATACTCATCCAGCGCGTCGCGGTAGATCTGCGCCGAGTCTTCGCCCGGACCACGCGGCTTTACGACACCGTCCTCGGAGCCACCTTCGTCATCGTCAAACTTCAGCTCCTCGCCGCCACCGCCGCCGCCCGTTGAAGGCAACCACTCGTCGTCGTCGGGATCTTCGTCCAAATCCCCGCCCTCGGGGTCAGATGTGGGGGCTTTGGGCTTTTCTTCCCCACCCCCATCTTCGTCGAGGCCGAGGTCGAAATCATCATCCCCGGCCACGGCGGTGGAAGCACCCAGCTGGAGCGCCACAACGATGCCAGCGAGCGCCGACCGGACGGGGGAGGACAAGGAGAGGTTCATTCCGACTCCGACAATGCGGGGGGGCGAGATGATAGGTCGCACCAAACCAGGGCGCAACATGGACTCAAAACAAGACTCTATCAACAAGATGTCCGACGAGCACCGGGCGGAGCTTGCGGAAGAAGTACGGGCGTACCTTGTCGTAATGCGCGGAGGCGCACCATTCCTCTCGTCCACGGATACGCACTTGTTATCGGACTGGTTGGATCGCGGGATTCCCGTCGCCGGAATTTTGGCGAGCATCGACCGTGTAGCACGCCAAAGAGCCCAGAAAGTGGCGCGTTCGTACCTTACGCTCGCTGCCTGCAAGGCAGAAGTCAAGAAATCATTTGGCGAGCGCCCCAAGCCCATCCCGACAAAGTCCCGTGGCGCCAAGCCGCCAAGTCAACCGCACACGCTCCAAGACGTGCTGCACAACCTCACCACCACACAGATTCCACCCGAATTCTCCTCCGCCCGCGACCAGTTGATAGCAGAACTCACGGCGTTGGCCACCGCGGATGCCCATGCGGAATCCACCCAGCTCGCGTTTTCTGCTGCATGTCGCCGCTTCCACGAAGGAATCTGGGAGGCAGCCCAGCCACAACTCGATACCCTTCGTGCGGCAGCGGTCGCGGAGCTTGCGGCTCTTGAAGCTGTCACGTCGCCCCGATTGTTTGAAGCGCTCATCGAAGAAAAGATTCGACAAACCCTGCGTGCGCAGGTGGCCCACGTGGACCCAAGCCCACTCTGGCAGACTCTCCTACCGGGAACCACTTCATGACGTCGTCTGCAAAGCCAAGCTTTTCGTCCTCTACTGTTATTCAGACCCCCATCCAGCGGATTGAAGACTTACCCGAAGCCGCGATGCCCCATCCCGACTGCCGCGTCTGCGCAGGCAGTGGCCTCGCATTTCGAAATGCGGGGGAGCGTGCCGTCGCGTCGCCTTGTATGTGCATTCCCAACTGCGACCGCTGCCTAAACTCGGGCACCGTGACCGCATTGGTGTCAGATGTCATCCGTACCGGCCGTTGCCGTTGCCAAAAAGTACACGACCGCGCGCGGCTGTTCACGGCTGCGGAAATCCCCGGCCGCTACACGTTCGCAAGCCTAGAAACCTACACACAGGGCGTATTGACCCATGCTCCCGAAAACATGCGTGTCTTGACCGACATCTCCGCATGGCTGGGGCGTTGGAAAAACGGCCAAGAGAACCGTGGTCTCATTCTTCACGGCGCAGTCGGGCGGGGAAAGACGCATCTACTGGTCGCGGTGGTACGCGACCTAGTACTCCGCCACGGAGTGCCTGCGAAATTTATCGAGTTTACTCGTCTGCTCGGCCAACTGAAGGCGGGATACAGCGAAGGGAAGTCTGACGGTCCAATATTGGACGCGCTGGTGTCGATACCCATTCTCGCGATTGACGAACTTGGAAAGGGCCGCCTGACCGACTGGGAACTTGCTATCATCGACGAGGTCATCAGCCGCCGGTACAACGCCCAAGGCTGCACGCTCGGCTCGACCAACTACCGGCCAGCTGCCGCTACCGGGGCCGCTCCCCCCAATGCTGCGTTGGTGGAGGCCAACCCGCAGACGTTGGGCGACCGCGTTGGTGACCGCGTGCTGTCCCGCCTGCAAGAGATGTGCGACTTCGTGGAGCTTTCCGGCCGCGACTTTCGCACACTGGTGCGCTGACCCCGCACTTACCGCTCTCCGCCCTCAAACGGCTCGACGTCTTCTACGCCCTCCTCGGAAGGTCCGGCATCTAAGGTGTCGCCTTCCGGCAACGCACGGCTCGGAAGGTCTGCCTTGGTGCGACCGGGACGAACCACCCGCAGCCAGTAATCCCGCGCATCTTCGGCCTTGCGCCGTGTCCAACTGCGACTGGGGTCGACGTCCAGGGACATCGAAAGCATTCGATAGGCCTGTTCCCAGTCTTCTTCTGCCCACCGGGCTTCGGCAATTTCCTCCGCCGCGTCTGCCACTTCGCCTGCACGCGCACGCGCATCCGGATTCCGGTGGTCGACCAACAGAGCAGTCTTGAGGTGGCTTGCTTTGGCAGACAGCTCCGTCTCCGCGTCTGCCCGGAGGGCGTGGCAGCTACCGACGGAACGCCGCGCAAGCTGCTCCTGCTCGGCCAGCCAAGCGGGACGATTGAGAACATGGCGACCTGCGTTCTTCCAAACCTGCCACGCTCCTTCGCAGTCTCCCGCTTCCGCAGTCGGACCGACCCCCGCGAATACACGATTCGCTTCGTCCAATGCGGCGTCCTTGGAGACCACCTGCACGGTTGCGCTCGCGTGCCATTCCCCCGGCAAAAAGACCGCTTCTGCGCTCTTGTCGCCAGCCTTGAAGGGGAGCACCTCCCCGGATGCCTCGTCGAGCAGAACGAGCCCCACGCGATACGTGCCCTCCGGCAGCGCCTCGGGGATACGCAGCCGATAGGGCCCGCGCACACGGTCAGACACCTTCCATTCGTTCGACGGAAACCAGCCATGGCCAGGCGCAAAGGTGTTTGCGGCGACAACACCCGTCTCATCGTGCAAAAAGACGACGATGCGGAAGTCATGGCGCCGCAATGTTGCGGCCCACTCCGTATCCAAAAACAAAAATCCACCGGGAGCCACGACAGGTGACGGTAACGAAAACTTCGTCATCGTCACCATTCCTTCAAATCCAACCGCCGTCGAATCGAAGGACTCGACCGAACGCGACGCAATCAGGTCCCGCCGCACATAGTTTCCAATATGCAATACCCGCTTGGAAATGGGATATCCCGCAATTTCGATGTAGCGCTCCTTCCATTCCTTGTGGCGTGGAATTTTGCTCGTGGTGGCCCAGCCACCATGCACATGCGCGAACTCTGGATTGCGTTCTTCAAATACATAGTTCCGAATGAACTTCATGTCGAAGTTGGAGTGCCTCGCCATCGGAACATCGATGAGACCCGCAATATCAACGATTCGCCACCCTGAGTAATACATGTGGGCGCCCATATCGACATCCAACAGAGTGACGTTGTCTACGTCGAGCTTGCGCTGGACCCAAGACATATACCGTACCCGTCGAAAAATATCGCGCACCGAGGTTTCGGGTTCATTGGCAAAGCGGTTCGACTCGTAAGCTTCCCCGGCAACCCACAGCCCCAAGGCTGCCAAGATGAGCGCTTTTCGCACACTAAACCCGCGCTGCACCCACTCTGGTGCTCCCACCCAACTTGCCGGCACGCGAATGCGCGTCTGTTCCCCGACGAGCGAGTGAACCAATTCCACCACCGCCAGTGCAAGCATTGGCAACATGCCCATGACAACCATATTGAACCAGCGGAATTGGTCCATCCAGTCGCCACCGGTGTACAGCGCGAAAAACGTTCCAAATACGGTGACGCACCACAGCATCCCGCGCGCGCGCCAACCGGGGCGCAACAGGACCGCGAGGCCAAGAACCGTGACTGCCCCGGCAACCAAATACGTCCGGATGTATCCCCACTTGGCAACCAACGCAGACCAGAACGCGGGAGCGGGGTCCAGTCCCAGGTGTTCAAGCCCGGCCTTTCCGTCCCAAAACAAGGGGATACCGACCACCACCACCACGCCCACGGCCAACCAACGCATGGTGGTGCGAATGCCTGCCGTAGCTACGGTGAAGAGCGGCAACACGTAAATTACATGGTGATTGACCATGTAGTTCTTGATGTATTTCCAGCCCCCCGCATCCCAGGTCCAAGGCTTGAACTTTTTGCCCGTACCCAACTTTGCATAATACGTATTGGGAAACTCCCACGCAAAGTACCAATATCGCCAACCTTGATAGGCAACAATGGGCAGCAAGAAGCACGGAATCCAGCGCGCAAGGAGGGCAAATCGACGTCGCACGGTCGCATCGAGAACCAGCGCAAGACCAGCAATGCCACCATACGCGACCGTCTCCGGGCGCGACATCGCGAGCGCGGCGAACCAAAACGCCGACCGAGGAAGCATCTTGGGAGAGTCTTCATCCATGTCGACGAGGAGCTGGTGAATGCCGCCCGCGAGAAGAAAGCAGACGAGGCTATTCTCGAGTCCCGAAGCCGCCCAAACGACATATTGGGTGGAGGCGGCCAACAATGCAGGTGCAAGCAATGCAGCGCGGGAATACTTCGAGGGGTCAGCCTTCCGCACGATTCGATAGACCAGCGGCAGAGTCGCCGTTCCCAACACCGCTCCGACCACCTTGGCCGACGTCCAGGGTGGCACACCAAGGGCGTACAAGGCAGCAATCAGCATGGTCCAGGTGAAGTTGGAGTAGCCCTCTACGCGCTCGCCACCGGGGTACCCGACAAATCCGTCTCCCTCGACGAAGTTCCGCGCAAACGCAAAGGAAATGCCGGAGTCCTCGATGAAGAACGGCTGCGGAATGGTGAAGACGAGGTAATGACCAACGAATCCCGCACAAATCAGCGCGAGAATCGAAACGTCCCGGCGGGCGGAATCTTCCAACCCACCCCACCATCGCGCCAACCGACTTGGCACGTCATCCATCTCCACTCCTGCTTACCGACACAAATCCTGTCCAGACGGACCGGGCCTACATCGTCTTCTTCACACCGGAAGCAGCTTCTGCTGCTTTCTTCGCTGCGAGCTGCTTTTTCATGTCTGCCAACTGGGACTTTGCGGCGGCGTTGGCGGTCTTTGCCTTGATTTTCGCAAGCTTCGAATCCAAGGACTCGCCCTTGATTTCTCCGGTCACGTCAGCTTCGGCGGACTTCTTGTTGATGGTCTCCCGGATGTTCTCGAGTGCCTTGATATCGGCATCCGTCGAAAGTCCCTCCAGAGTTTCCTGAATCTTGATGCGGGCCTCAGCATTCTGCTTCTTGGCGAGCATCTCAATCTTTTCGCGCTTGAGCTTTTCAATTTCACCTTGGAACTGCAGCAAGCCCGACTTCGCCTCTTCCGCCTGCCCACTGACCTTCTCGAGTTCGCCCCGAAGGCCGATGATTGCGGCGTCAAGCTCGTCCTTTTTCTCGATGAGGACCAGCGCAGCTTCGTCTTCCCCTTCTTCTACAGCGACCGGAATCTGGAGCTGCACCTCCGCGAGCTCCTTCTCCTTTTGGTCAAGCTCCGCCTGGAGCTTGTTTCGAAGGTACACAATGCCCGATACGGCCTTTTTCAGGTCGCGATGCTTGCGAATTCGCTCCTCGATTGCAGCCTCGTAGACTGCCTCCGGGTTGCGATTCTCGATGTCCGAGATCCAGAGGCCGAGAAAGCCCTTCCACACCTGGGCGAGACGATCGAAGAAGCCCATTTTTTCGACTCCGCATGGTCGGGTAGCAAACGGGACCGGACGACACACCAACGCGTCGCCACCACCGCTCCAACAAACCCGGATTAGTCGCAGACACCAACCAGTGCAACCACTTGCACCGCTGATGCACAACGGGGCCCAACCGCACCCCGTACCGCGTTACGAACCAACGACCAGCCTATTGCACTCCCACGCAGAGGTGGCGATGCGCGCACTTCCTTGTATAATTTTCCTGTTTTCGACCCAAGCACATGCGACGCCAGTATCACGCGCCGGGCGTCCGTTTCTTGCGTATCCCGGTGAGACCATCATTCTGGATGGTCGCGCATCTGAAGGCGACAATCTCGAATTTCGATGGGTGCAAGTCGGTGGGCCTCGCGTTCCGCTCAACAGCGCGGATACCCCCACGCCTTCGTTCTTCGCGGACCTACCCGGCCGCTATGCCTTCGAGTTGGTCGTACGCGAGGGTGAAGTGGCCGCCGAGCCCGACCTCATCGACATCGCCGTGCTCGATCCCGAGATTGGCACCCGATATTCGTTGCCCACAAGCTGCAGCACCAGCTCCCATCGCGGCGCGCTTTCGCTCGTATGGGCCGCGCTCATGGGTCTTCTTTGGCGGAGACGCGCGTGACTTCTGGAGCCGTAATTTGCGGGACGTGCCGCCGACTAATTTCGCGGGAGGAACGTCGCTGTCCTTATTGTGGCGCAGTGGCACCCGCAGCCCTCGGCGGCGGTCGCTGGATGGCCAAGGTACACACGCTCGACGCGGGAATCGCCATCGTTGCAGCGTCTTGTATCATTTACGTCGCCCACCTCGCGCTCACCGCACGTTACGACCCGAATGCGTTGTTTCGCCCATCGGGCTTTTTATCGATCGGCTCTCCCTCGAACAAAGTCATCGCGCTGTTTGGTGGCACCAGCGGTGCCCATCTGCGCGCGGGGTACATCTGGACCCTGTTCACGGCAAACTATAGCCACGCCAACCTGCTCCACATCGGATTCAACCTCTATTGGTTTCGCAGTCTCGCGGGGCTCTTGCAGTCGATTTGGGGCGCGCCGCGTGTATTTACGCTGTTTACCCTCGCAGGACTTGGCGGATTCTTGGCGAGCGACGTTCTCAGCGGTGCTCCCACCGTCGGCGCTTCGTGCTCGATATTCGGTATGATTGGAGGCATCGCTGTTTTCGGCTGGCGCCGCGGAGGAGCAGCCGGGGCTGCCCTCAAGGACCAAGCCATCCGCTCCATCTTTATGGCAGTTTTTTATACACTGTTCCTCAGCAACGTAAACCACATCGGGCACTTTGGCGGGCTTGCAAGTGGCGTGGCCGTCGCGTTTCTCCTGCCTGCGGTTGAGCGCCAACCTTCAAAGCGCAGCGATGTAATCATCGCGACGGTGCTTGCTCTCGCCACTGCGGGCTCGTTTGTCGCCGCGGTATTGTTCTCCTTTGTAATCGGATAGCACCCACTCTTCGCTGGAATGGTCGCGCAGCCACGGCAATCGATGCCCCGTCGCACCGCACCGTGCCTCGTACTTTTCGGGGGCCATGGCGGACAACCTCCACGGACTTTTTTTTGGGGCATGTTCCACGCGGAGACGATTCCGTTCGGCAAGGCACAGCCGACACCCATTCGGAGTCGCAGAGCGCGCCAAAGTCCAACGCGAATCAAATATGACACACGTTTCGTTTCCGACTCGCTGCCGAAGTATCCTCCACGATTGTCGAATCGCCTTCACGGTGCAGCGCACGAACACGCCGGTCTCCGCGAGGCACATGTTCGCGTCCACAAGCTGCCATTTTGTATCAATATCACTACGATGTTGAATATTTTCAACAATCCAAGAATCAGACCTACGACGCGCAAAGCTCCATCAGTACAGCGTTTTGCACCACCATTCATACAATGAGCGACGCGCGTTCCGAATCCTGGGTTCTACTTCGCAGACAAATCATCGCCCCACCCAACTTGGCATGAATCCTGCATCCACCCAAACGTCCACCGGTCGAATGGCGGAGGTCATGATGCAGAACGAACACACGAACATCGGCGAGCTCATCTCTATCTTCTACGCGCGGTTCATGGAACTGTATGGCGACGAGGAACTCGCTTCCGTCGCAACCGCCGCCGTCATCAATGACCTTCTGGCCGATGCCACTCCGCAAGCGAAACGCCAGCACGCCGCCTGAACAAGACCCGCGGGACATGTTCCACGAAATGCGGTCATTCGCTGACAAATCATCGCAGCCAAGGGCCCCGGTCGGCGTTAGACTGTGGGTCCCCGCGTGACCACCCCCGGTCACCTCCCGCTCCCTCCTTCGCGGGCCGTTTGTGATGGCTGCTTCTACGACTCCCATTTCCCATGGGCCAACTGACCTGCCTGTGCGCGACCTGTGGCTCCCTGTGACCATTCAGGTGGCGTGGACGTTCCTTCAGCGAGGCATTGCCATCTCGCCAAGCGCGCTGCAAGATGCGCGAGAGCACGTCCTTCGAAGCATCTCGCCCGGCATGACCATCGACGTGGCGGAGTGGCTGACCCCTGAATGGACAGAAGACTTTCTGAAGCGCCGGCTGGATAGCGTCTACAACGCGCCTCCACGCATCGGACCCGAAGTCGATGTTCCCGCCCAAGATTGGCGCGACGCACTCATCGACGGGCTCGACAACGCCGAGCTCGCGACCTTTCGCTTGCACTACGCTGAAGGTCTGTCGATGGAAGTGGCAGCGAAACACCTCCGCTGTCCCGTCGGTTTTCTTCAGGATGCCCGCGAGCGCCTGCGAACGAAGCTCAAGGCCGTCGTTGGGCAGCACGAAGTCTGGCGCAACGAATACCGCCAACTCGACACTCTCCTCAAGCGCCTCGCCAACCTCGCACATCCGGGCGGGCCAGGGCCACTGGGCTTGATGAGTCCCGCGGGCCTCGCGCACGCCGAGCAATGCCCGCGAACCAGCCGCGCTGTTCGCCTCCTTCGCGCGCGGCACCTCACGCCCCAGGACCTCTTCGCGCCCTCCGCGAGCCAATCTCCGGCGAGCAGCTCCGTCGACCTCATCGCCCTGCTGGTGCACCCCGACGCCCGCAACACCTGGCGCGAAATCGACGCACTGGTCGGCACCCAAGGGTGTCGCGCAGGAGATGGAATCTGGCTCGTTTCGGGAGACGCAGAGGCCGCAGTCTACGAAGGACTGGTCGAGCTTTGTACGGCGGGACACCCCGCGCGCCACCACGTTCGTGCGGCCCGCAGCACGGGAAACGGCCGCTGGTCCGGCCAAACCGTGCTCGGTCCAATTGCAACCCAAGCGGTCGACCGCGCGCGCGCGCGCCCTTGGGGAGACGTATGCGGACGGGCTCCATTGCCTTTGCCAGCACCACCCCCTCCGTCTGCGCGAGGATGGTGGGCGGGAGCATTGGCGGTGTCTGCGGCGGTCGTTTGCTTGGGCGTTGTCATGGCACGCCCCGCGCTTCCAACGTCGCCTACCCCCATTCAAGCCCAGTTCCATCACTCTATCGACGGCTGGGACGTCACGTTCGACTTGCCTGACGACGCAGTTTTGGACGTCGTCTCTATCCAAGGTCGCGACATTCGGATTTTGCACCGAAATGTACGAAGCGCCCGCGGGGCATGGGCCAATGGATTCGGTCAATTCCGCGCACGATTGCGGGGCGACAACATCGCGTTGATTGCGAGTCCAAAAGGCATTGAAAACCTCGAACAATACGCGGTCGAGGCGTTACAACAACCGTATCCGCTCGTTGCATTCAAGCAACGGGTCCTCACGGCAGCACCACGCGCGGACTTCGTACACAGCCAGAACGACGGCGCGTTGGCCGCCGGTTCTGGCAGTATAGACGCATCTGTCGCCGAGCCGGGATTGGCACCGCCAACCGTATCCGCCTCGCCGGTTGCCCCTCTCTGAACCCGTAGCCGTTGACTGGGTCCCCTGATGCGCGTCACGCCGCTCGACATCATCCAAAAACAGTTCGCTGAAGCGCGCCGTGGGGGCTACGAACCCGACGAAGTGCGCGACTTCCTCGACGCCGTGCGAGAGTCTCTTGAGGAGTCCTTGCGCCAAAGCCAGCGACTTCGCGAAGAGCTTGCCCGCCGGGATGCGGAAATTGCCGAACTTCGAAACTCGGAGTCCGACATCAAGAACACCTTGATGATGGCCCGTCGAATTTCCGACGACATGGACCGGACCGCCCGCCGCGAAGCCGACATCATCGTCGGAGAAGCCCGCCTGGAAGCCGAGAAAGTGCTGTTGGCGGCGTCTGAAGAACGGCGAGAAATGCAAGCCGACATTGTACGCCTGCGCTCCAGCCGCGCCCGCCTCTTGGCCGATTTGCGTGCCGTAATCGAGGCGTATTCGCGCACCATTGAAGAGCTGAGCCACGATGCTCCCGCGGCCCGATGAGCAAAGCCCGACGCCGCCGCAGCCGCAAGGCACGCTTCGACTGTCCGGTTGGGTTTGACCCGCGCTGTGACCTGCATCTCCACACCCTGCGTTCGGATGGCGCTTGCCCTCCCGACGAAGTCGTCGCGATGTGTGCCCAACGAGGGCTCGCCATCATCGCCCTTACCGACCACGATGTCCCACCTTCGCTTCCTGCAGGCTCTATCCACGTCGGAGACCGCACCCTTCGGCACATCCATGGGGCGGAGATATCTGCCGTCTACGAAGGACGAGAGCGGCACATTCTCGCGTTTTTTCCGGGCGAGATGCCTGCCTCGTTTCGGGCTTTCTTGCAGGAACGTTGTCGAGAAAGGGCGAGACGATTCGACGACGCGCTCGAAAACCTTGACTACCACGACATTCCGCGGGCTCCGTCCACCGCATGGGACGGCGAACAAGCGCTTACGCGTTACCACCTCGCACAAGCACTCGTGAAGGCGGGCCGCGCGGGAACGATTCAGTCGGCGTTTCTCGGCCCCCTGTCACGCAAAACAGGTGCCGTACCCGAAATCGAGCTCCCCCTACAAACCGCCCTGGACACCATACGAGCAGCGGGGGGAATTCCGGTTTGGGCCCACCCCGACATTGTCGATGCAGAACAACACGCCGAAATTTTCGCGACGATGGGCTTGATGGGACTCGAGGTCGGTCGACCGTCCTTGTCCTCCACCGGGCAAGCGCTGCTATCGAGGCTCGCCCTTCGATTGGGACTCGTAACCACGGGTGGAAGCGATTGGCATGGTTGGACCGGGCGCCTTGGCTCCTTTCGAATGTCATCTCGGGAAATCGCACCGTTTCTCGCCCTTCTTGGCCCGATGCAAGCAAACGCAACACGAGATTCCGCGGTTCCCACCACAAGGTTGGCGGGAACGGGTTGACTCGCCCCCCACGAAGACGGTAGACAGTCACTGAATGAGGATTCATTCACCCTGCTGAACGCGCGAAGCTGCCGTTCCGCATCGGTCCGTCGAGCCACCGCAAACCGGGGCTCGGGCGCGACCCCACCTCAATCAGCGCACAGCGCGCCGAAGATGGAGCGTTCCGATGTCCAAGACCCAAGCATTCTTCAACGAATACCTTCCGAAGAAAATCGAGAAGAATCCCGACCTGGCGAAGTCCGTCAACGCGGTCTTCCAGTTCAACATCGACGGCGCTGGCATTTGGTTTGTCGACCTGAAGAACGGAAACAGCAACCTCGGTGAAGGCGCATTCGACGGCAAGCCCGATTGTATCCTCACCACCAAGCAGGAAGACTGGGAAGAAATCCTCGACAACCCCGCCGTGGCACCGCGGAAGGTGATGGGCCTCAAGCTCAAGGTGTCCAACCTTGGCTTGGCCACGAAGCTGCAAACGCTTCTCGCCTGAGCGGGCGTCCATCGGCGGAGGCACGGTATCGCCGCCTCTCGACCTCGATGGACCCTGCGCTACTCCCAACGGGTAGTATCCCTCTTCTGGGGACTACCCGTTTGGCATTCTTGCGCTGTTCCCCGGATTTCCGCACTGTCCCCGTCAGCGACTCCGCCGGTCTCGCCAAGCGCCTACTGCACCCATAATGGTCATGCCGGGTGCGACCAACATTGCCAAAAGCAACACAATCACGAACTGACTCTCGGTCATGTTGAAGCGGCCACCCGTGCCGTCTTCACCACGAATACTGATTTGCGCGTCTTCGCCAACAAGCCATGCAATCGTATTGAGGAGAAAGTCACGGTTGTTGAACTGATCCAACAACTCATTCGTTGCGAAGTCTACGTCGCCCACGACGACGACCTTTGCGCCCGCTTTTGGCGTGTAGGTAGGAACGCCTGCATTGGAGTCTTCGGCAGGCTGACCCTCGATGTCGGGGGCCGGGAGGCTTCGGTCGGAAGTGCTTTGCCCGACGACGACGCGCGTGGAACCGACCGAAATCACGGAAGGGTCCGTGACCTCCGCCACCGCCACAACGGGTACAGGGCCAAGCCGGTCGGTGCCAGGGTCAGGCTGGGGCGCGGCGGTCATATAATCGCGCTCGGCCCAACCAAACGCCGATGTTTTCGCGATTTCTTGGACCTGAATTCCCATCATCGACGCGTCGGCGACGGAGACACTTCGCACCACGCGCAGCAAAACGGCGCCTCGAATCGGATTGGTAATCGGGTGAAAGTCGAAGCTCTCCCCCGCCAACACAACATAACTAATATCGCCACCCACCAGCTGATAGTTGGGATTCTGCTCCAACACGATGTCGTCACCCACATTGATGTTGTAACGACTCAAATCAGTCACGAGACCCGGAGCGCGGGTGGGCTCCACGAGAACGAGTACGGAGCGACCACTCGCCACATGTGCCGCCATCATTTCCCGCTCGGCGGGATGCCAGTCGACTTGGGGGTCACCGATGACCAAAACCTCGCAATCGGCAGGAATCTGCCCCTCGCGAGCGGGAAACACCTTGCGAACGGTATAGTTTTGGCTTTCTAGCTTTACGACCGCGGCACCCATTCCCACTGCGGAGGTTTCATCGTCAGGGTCGACCTCCTCGTGCCCCTCGGAGAAGCAAATGACGTGCTCTCGCGCGGAGGTGAGACGAACTAGGGCGTTGACCAATGACTCTTCGTCGAAACGGGACTCCAAGCGCTGAACTTGCTCGCCCGCCTTGAGCACCACCGTGCCATACTCCGTCGTAATATCGAACTCTCGGGCAACCAAAGGCTCGGCGACGGGGTCATGAAAGGTGACGGTGAGACGGGTGCTATGCTCCAGAAAACCGTCGAGACGAGTGCGAAGGGTCTCTCCATCCACAAGGCCCGGCGCGAAAAACGCGTGGATTTCTACATCCTGGGTGAGCCCGGCCAACACTTGCTGTGTTTGGTCCGAAAGTGCGTGGCGGTGCGTTGCCGTAATATCAAACCGCTTGTCATAGCGAGATGCTAGCACATTTAGCGCAACCGCAACGCCCGCAGCGACCACCACCAAAACCGAGGCCATGGCCGAATACTGGGCACCACGGGACATCGCACTGCGCGTCAGCTCCTCGCGGTCGAGCCACAGCCAAACCAGCACCAGCAGCGCCCCTACGCCGCCCGCTGCCTCCCATTCGACGAGCAACACATCCGAAAGGACGGCGTGGGCGCCAAAGCCACCCAGCGCCAAAAGTCCCAACGCACCGAGAATCCAATTGAATCGCTTCATGATGCCGTCCTCCTACCGCCACCGGAACGATTCAACGCGCTGGTGCGTCGCAAACAAACACACGCCGATGAACGAAAGGAAATAGACCATATCGTCCAGATGAACGAGACCTTTGCCCAGCTCCTGAATGTGGGCTCCCATGCCCACATCGCCCAAAGCCGAAACCCAATCTCGCGTGGACCCCTCTGTTACCCAAGGCAGCAGATACAACACAAGAAGGGAGACGAACGTTACCATAAAAGCAACAATCTGACTGTTTGTAAAGGAGCTCGCCAGCATCCCCACCGATACACAGCAGGCAGCAAAGAGCATCACCGAGAGATAGCTTCCCGTAAGCACACCGGGGTCCGGCGACCCAAGCCAATACAATACGGCAGGCTGGTACAACGTCGCAGCAAATGCCACAGAGAGAAAGCCCATTGCGCCAAGGAACTTGCCAAGCACAATCGCCCCGCTCGAAATCGGCGAGCTCAGAAGCAATTCAAAACTGCGCTGCTTGATGTCTTCCGAAAAAATCCGCATCGAGATGGCAGGGCACATCAACATCAATACAACCGTCCAGTTGCTAAACAACATCGGGACGAGCGCTTCGTTGAGGTCCACTGCACCTGCACCATAGGGGTCAAAGCCCGCGCTCAAGGCGTACTGGTTGAACTGCACCAAAAACGTGCTAAAGAAAAACCCCGTAATGACAACGAATCCGCAGAGCACGACCCAACCCAATGGAGTCGCAAAATAGCTATCCAGCTCCCGCCGAGCGATGGCGACCATTCCCGTCATGCTTCCACCTTCGATTCTTCGGAAACTGCCGACTGACCAGATCCCCGCGTTAGTTCCAAGTAGGCGTCCTCCAAGGTACTCAGAGGCGCCAACTCCAAGATTCCCGCTTCGACAGCCACGCGCGCGACTTCTGCCCGCACTTCGCGCGCCGAATCCAACTCAAACGAGCCACCGCCTTGCGCGCGAACCGCAGAGACGCCCTCAATCGACGAAAGACTGGCAACAAGGCCGTCGGAAGGCGACTCAACGCGAATTCGGACGCCATGCCGCCGCGCCGCGAGCTCATCAATGCGTGCGGTTGTGACCACCTTTCCGCGATTGATGATGACGACCCGCTCGCAGACAGCCTCCACCTCGGCCAATACGTGCGTCGACAACACGACCGTCCGCTCGCCCGCGGCGAGGTCGAGGAGCAAATCTCGAATCTCTCGACGCTGGGCAGGGTCGAGACCGGAGGTGGGTTCGTCAAGAACCAGCACCTGTGGGTCGTGAACAAGGGCTTGTGCGAGGCCTACACGCTGGCGGTATCCCTTCGACAAATGGTCGATAATTCGATGCCGCACATCTGTGAGGCCCACCCGATCGAGGGACCGACGCGCGGCTCCCACGGAATCAGAGACGCCTTTAATACTTGCTGCAAATGCGACATATTCCTCCACGACCATCGCGCCGTAGAGTGGCGGGATTTCCGGGAGGTAGCCAATAGAGCGCTTGACGACCTCGGGCCGCGCCAAAACGTCGACACCACCGACGCGGGCATGACCCGACGTCGCGCCAATACAACCGCACAAGATGCGCATAGTGGTCGATTTTCCCGCGCCGTTTGGCCCAAGGAATCCCACCACTTCGCCTTTGCCGACACCGAACGACACGCCGTCAATCGCCGTGAAGTCGCCGTAGCGCCGTGTGAGCGCTTCGACCTCAATCATGGAGTCCTCCGTTCGCGCACAAACAACCCGCGCGACGCGATCTCAGACCAGAGTGTCCTGGAACCAGACGACCGGCGCTCTATTCACACTCATCCAGCCGTCAACCCCAATAACGGTTATCCTCCGAACACTGCCTCAGGTGAGACCGGTCATGAATCGACACTCTCTTGTTCGTCGTTGCTCCCTTTCCTCCGTTCCCGCAATCCGCGGCGCCATCGTCATGGCATCCCGTCCGTCATTGCTGCTCGCAGTCCTCATGGCTGGTTGCGTCGAGGACTGGAAGAGCGAAGATGCAGATGGTGACGGTGTATCCATTGCCGCAGGAGACTGCTGGGACGCTATCGACGGACCCCCCGGGTCCACTCTGGGCGGCGCAGATATTTTCCCCGGCGCAATTGACGAACCCTACGACGGAATCGACGCCGACTGCGCAAAAAACGATGACTACGACATCGACAATGACGGCTGGGTGACGGACGAAGCGTTTGTCGGCTTGTCGACGTTGGGCGTTCCCGGCTCGGGGTCTGGTCACGTTGGAAGTGGTGACTGCTACGACATCCCCGACGAAATGCCCGCACCCGCAAACGACCTGGACGCCGTAGAAGCGAGCGCAGCCTACCCTGGTGCACCCGACAGTTGGTATGACGGTATTGACCAGAACTGCGCGGGCGACAACGACTTCGACAAAGACCTCGACGGCGACAGCGCGCAAGCATTCAGCGATGGCACCGACTGCGACGACGAGAATCCAGCGCGCTCTGGCCTCTTGCTTGAAGTCTGCGACGCCGAGGGCATTGACGAAGACTGCGATGAGCTGGTCAACAGCGAGGACCCCTCCGTCGACCCGGCGTCCGTGTTTGCGTATTACGCCGACGCCGACGGCGACGGCTTCGGTGATGCCGCCACTTCGGAACAAGGGTGCGACCTCCCCCCGGACCACGTCGAGAATGCCGACGACTGCGACGACAGCCGGGCCGATGTAAATCCCGACGCCGACGAAGTCTGCGACGCCGCCAATGTCGATGAAAACTGCAATGGAACTGCGGACGACGAAGACGCCACCGTCGTCTTCGGACCCACCAACGTCGCCTGGGTCGACGCCGACAGCGACGGTTACGGCGACGCGCTCGCGCAGGTCTCTACCTGCGACCTTTACGCAGGTGTCATCGACAACGCCGACGATTGCGACGACGCCAACGCCGATATTCGCCCCGGTGCCACCGAGATTTGTGACGGAGGCATCGACAACGACTGTGCCAATGGCGCCGACGACGCCGACCCCACGGTTGATTTGTCCACCGGAACCGAGTTTTATATCGACCTCGACAGCGACACCTACGGAAACGCCGCCACCGCGACCCGCGCATGCGTGCTGCCCACCGGCTACTCCGCCAACGCCGATGACTGCGACGACGCCTCTGCCGCCGTCAATCCGGCCGCCACAGAAGTCTGCAACGACATCGACGACAACTGCAACGGCGCGCTGGATGACGCCGACGCCGGGGTCGCCTACGCGAGCAGCGATGTCTGGTACGCCGACGCCGACACCGACACCTACGGCAACGCCAGCGTCACGACCCAAGCCTGCGACCAACCGTCCGGCTACGTCCGTGACAACACCGACTGCAACGATGCAGCATCGGGCGTCAATCCGGGAGCCTCGGAAGTCTGCGACGCGTCCGACACCGACGAAGACTGTGACGGTCTCGCCGACGACCTCGATACGTCCACGCTGTTGTCCTCGAAGACCCGGTACTACCAGGACAGCGACTCCGATACCTATGGCGACAGCGCCAGCTCCCAGCTCAAGTGCGAGCAGCCCACGGGCTACGTCACGAACAGCACCGACTGCGACGACACACGGGCAACGGTCAACCCCGGCGCTACCGAAGTCTGCGACGCCGCCGACCTTGACGAAGACTGCGACCTCTTGGCCGACGACAACGACCCCTCGGTGTCAAGCGCGACCAAGCTCACGTGGTACCGCGATGCCGACTCCGACACTTACGGCACTCCCCTCACCACCATCCAGCGGTGCAACCTGCCCTCTGGCTATGTGAGTAATGACACCGACTGCAATGATGGAAACGCCACCATCAATCCCGCAGCCACCGAAGTTTGCGACGCAAGCGACGTAGACGAAAACTGCAACGGCTACGCGGATGACCTCGACACAAGCCTCTCGCTCGCCACGCGGTCCACTTGGTACTACGACGGCGACGGCGACGGCGTTGGCAGCAGCACCACCACCCTCGCTTGCGACGTACCGACCGACTACACAAGCTCCACCGGCGACTGCGACGACGGCGACGAGTTCGCGTTCCCCGGCAATACAGAGGTCTGCAACGACTTCGTCGACAACGACTGCGACCCCACCACTTGCTTGCTCGCGTCGGGGAACATCTCCATCGTGGCAGACATGACCCTGACTGGTGAAAGCAGCAGCGACTTCGCCGGGTTCCGCGTCGCACTCTTTCCCGACCTCACCGGCGACACCACCGCCGACGTCGTCGTTTCTGCATACCGCGCATCGGGCGTGAAGAATGCAGGCGGAGCCACGAATACCACCGCCGGCATCGTGTATGTCACCGATTCGGGCGCCGGAATGACGAGCGTGCCATCTACGGTGTCGCTGGGAGCATCGTCGGCAACGATTCACGGCGAAAGTGGTGCGACACGCCTGGGCGAGTCCATCGCTGCCGCTGATTTCAACAACGACGGCGCACTTGACCTTCTCATCGGGTCCGTTCTCGCCGACCCTAACGCAGTCGCAAACGGTGGTCGCGCGTATGTTGTTCTTGGGCCATTCGCCGCCGGCGACAGAATCCTAACCGCGACCGACCAACATAACGCAGAAATCGACGGGTCTTTGGAGGCTGAGTTTCTCGGTTGGTCTGTCGCCGCCCAGGACCTCACCGGCGATGGCCGCGCCGAGTTCGCGGTCGCCTCACCGCAGTGTAACGCGGCGTCGACCATCCCCACGACCACCGCCACCACAGGCGCCGGTCTCGTCAACCTCTTCGCAGGCACTACGTTCGTCACTTTCAGAACCTTGGACACCACCGACGCCTCGTTGGTGCTGACCGGTACCAAGTGGACGGGGAGCGCGGGCGGTTGTGCCGGGTACGCCATCCTATTCGCGGACGTCGATGGCACCGGTGCCGCAGAACTTGCCGTGAGTGAGCCAACTGCCGGCACGGGCGGCAACCTCTACTTGGTCGACACCACCCAAACCGGCACAGTCGACCTCGCCACCCAGCCCAGCATCGATGGCCCGGCGGCCGGTTCGTTCATGGGCTCCGCACTTGCGAGCGCGGACTTCGATGGCGACGGCTACGAAGACCTATTGGTCGGCGCCAGCTCCTACAACACCGCCGACGGCGCGGCCTACATCCTGCCCGGTTCGGCCTCCGGCATTGGTTCGATTGGCGGTGGAACCAGCGCCAGCGCGGCGTCTATCGCTTCGTTTGAGCCGACCGCCGGCTCCGTGAGCCAGTTTGGAATCTCCGTCGCGTCGGCCGGAGACCTCGACCAAGATGGCAACATCGACGTCGTCATTGGCGCATACAGCGACGATAGTGTGGCCGCGAACATGGGGTCCGCGTGGGTGTTCCACGGTCCCTTCACGGGCACCATTGTCCCCAATAGCACCACCGATGTGTACCTCACGGGCGCCACGGCCCAAGACCAAGCAGGCATCTCGGTTGCAGGCGGTCAGGACGTCAATGACGACGGATTCGACGACATCATCATCGGTGCGTACGGCGTCGATGCAGGCGGAACCGACAAAGGCGTCGCGTATCTGCTGGGTGGTCTCGGCAACTAAACGTCCGAAAAACATTCGCGCTCACCCCACTTATCGCCCATGTTTGGGTGCCGAGTGGGGTGATTGGCTTTGGACCCAGCAGGAACGGTCTATCGGAAAAAGCCTTTGTACGTTTCCCAACGGCTTATCCGCGACGCATCTGTCAAAAGTATTCATGATTCGGAGAGCACCTCGGCGCGCCAACGAAGCGCCCCGACTGGGCAACCATCGCGCCTCGTTCTCTCCTACGCGCGGGAGCAAGGGACACACGACCCATTTCCGCCAAGAAGCGTTCCCAACGCCGCCGCTCGGAGCTGCCCGCGCCCGACCACAAACGACCGCCACGATATGGTCCTGTCCCGCGAAATAGCGCCCACGAACACCCATTGCCATGCGCTGCAAGGCCGACCAGTTGCCGATGGCCGTGGAGAGGTGTACCCTTACACACCCTCCTGTATGGCACCAAAAACAGGAGCGTGAGGTGATCCCATGGCCCGTCCATTCCTGCCCCCCGCTATTTTCATCGCGCTGATGGGCATCGGATGTCTTGACACCTGGAAGGCCGACGACAACGACGGCGATGGGATTTCGGTCGCACAAGGTGACTGCTGGGACTTGCCCGAAGGCCCCCCTGGGTCCGGCTTGACGGGCGCCCAAATCGGTCCCAACGCTGACGACAAGCCTTACGACGGCATCGACCAAGATTGCCAAGGCAACGACGACTTCGACCTCGACGGAGATGGGTACGTTCCCCTTCCCGAACACATCGGTCGAGAAACGCTTGGTATTGCCAATTCTGGCGCCAATCACATCGGTGCCGGTGACTGCTGGGATGACCCACGCTTCGCACCCGACGCACCCGAGCACAACGGCGCCAATTTCACCAACGTCTCGGGCACGCAAGTCACCGCGGCCGACGTCCACCCCGACCAAGACGACATTTGGTACGATGGCCCCGACCAAGACTGCGGTGGCAACAGCGACTTCGACCAAGATGGCGACGGATTCGATACCGTCCTCGTCACACAAGCCACCGGGTTCACCGGCGACGACTGCGTCGATGGCGCACCGGGAGAAGACCCCAACACCAACCTCGCTGGCCTCGCGCCCGACGCGATTCACCCCGGCGCCACCGAAGTTTGGTACGACGGCACCGACCAAGACTGTTCGGGCCTCTACAACGAAGGCATCGACGGCGACGACATCCTGTCCGACTGCGACCAAGACGGCGACGGCGCGCCGGTCGCGGACACACCGGATGTCCCCGAAGGCAGCGCATGCCTCGACTATCCCGACTCGATTTCTCGCGACTGCAACGACGAAAATGCCGTCGCCGTGCCCGACCCTTCCGTAGCGGAGGTCTTCTACAACGGTGTCGATGACAACTGCACCCCCGAAGTGGACGGTATTCCCGACGTCGACGGCGACGCCGACCTCGACGGCTATTGGGCCTGGAACTACAACGACCTCGTGCCCTCGCCCGGTCCCACCGTCAACCTCGACGGTGTCACCTTCGACGACTGCTGGGATGATGCCGATGCCGCCAACGCGAGCGACTTCGCGGGCATCGATGTGCTCGCATTCGACGTCTCTGGCGACCCTGACAACCAAAGCTCCTTCGACGTCGCGATTCCCTCGGGTTCGCTGACGCCCGGAAACGTACACCCTGGCGCTCTCGACCGTCCTTACGACCAAGTCGACCAAGACTGCGCCGGCGACAACACTCCCGAGGTCGAAAACGACTGGGACGGCGACGGCTATCTGTCGATGTACCAATGGTATCCGAGCGGCGGCGACGCGCTGTCCGGCGACGACTGTATGGACTGCAGCGACGACTGCGATGGCATCACCGAAACCGAGGACCCCGAGCTGTACGCGCTCTGCGGCTTGGTCTGCGACAACGACCAATACTTCGACGTTTCGGGTGCAGGTATCGTCGTCAACCCCGGCGACAAGGCCTCCTCCGCAGTACACCCCGGCGCGCCCGACCCCTACGGCGACGGCACCGACCAAGACTGCGCCCGGAACATCGACTACGACCAAGACCTCGACGGCTACGCCACAGACCCCACGGCCGCCATCAACCAGGGCCAAGCGCGCCCCGCATACTACTATTGGGACATTTTCGGGCCCAGCTTCTCCACCGAATCCGACTGCAACGACGACGACACCAACGTCAACCCCGGCATGACGGGCGGAAACGACCGCTGGTACGACGGCATCGACTCCGACTGCGCGGGCAACAACGACTTCGACCAAGATGGCGACGGGTACGTCCCCGACCGCGCTGACCTCGGCGCCACCTACCAAGACACCGCAAAACGCTCGGCCTACCTTATCCACGCCGCCGACGCCCTCCCGGGCGACGACTGCGTCGACGACGTGCTGCGCAACGGAGCCAACTACAATCCCGGCGCTCCCGACGCTTGGTACGACGGCTTCGATACAGACTGTGCCGACAACGACGACTACGACCGCGACGCCGACGGCTACGCGTCCGAAATCCAGGCTTCCGCCTACGCCGTCACCAAGCACTACGACGTCTCGGTCCCCGGCACCGGCCTCCTCACCACCGACGACTGCGACGACACCGTCGCCACTACAAATCCGGCAGGCACCGAAACCTGGTACGACGCCTACGATGCCGACTGCGACGAACACGACGACTTCGACGCAGACTGGGACGGCCATGCAACCGAAAGCGCGACCTATGCCGTCACCCAGAACGAAGCCGGCGCAATTCTGACCACCGGCAGTCTCCCCCAAGACGACTGCAACGACGTCGACAATGCAGTCTACACGGGCCACGCCGACACTTGGTACGACGGCATCGACTCCAATTGCGACGAAGCCGACGACTACGACATCGACGCCGACGGCTACGCCGTCGATTCGCCCTCCATCACCTACGGGTCCACCTACCAGTCCACCACCAAAGACCCCGCCTACGTCGTCTCGACAACGGGCAGCTTCGCCGACACCGACTGCAACGACATCGAAGACGCCGTTCATCCCGGTGCAACCGACACATGGTACGACGGCATCGACCACGACTGCGCCGACAACGAAGACTACGACAAAGACGCTGACGGCTACGTTCCCGATGCTTACGCCGGCTTGAAGACGACCCAGTCTGCTGCCGGAAACAGCGCCTATATTCTGGCGTCCACCGGCAGCCTCCCGGCTGACGACTGCGTCGACGCGGACGCCACCTACCATCCCGGCGCCACCGACGCTTGGTACGACTCCTTTGACAAGGACTGCGCCGACGACGACGACTTCGATGCCGACAAGGACAACCACGCCGACGACTCGCGCAGCTACGTCACGACAACCCACGCCGGCATCGCCGTCGCCGGAACGGGCAGCTTGGCCCATGATGACTGCAACGACACCGACAATGTCGTCTACACCGGCGCAACCGACACTTGGTACGATGGCGTCGACTCGAACTGCGACGAAGCGGACGACTACGACCGCGACGCCGACAGCCATGCCACCACGTCGGTCACCTATGGTTCGACCTACCAAGACTCCGGTCGCGCCACGGCCTACCTTGTCGCCGGTTCCGGCGGCTTGACCGTTGACGACTGCAACGACACCGATTCGGCCGTCCACGGCGGCGTCTTGGTCGACACTTGGTACGACGGCATCGACTCCGACTGCGACAACGCCGACGACTACGACGCCGACGCCGACAACTACGTCCCCACCGCCCACGTCGGCAAAAAGACGTACCAGTCATCCTCGCTGGCCGCCGCCTACATCTTGTCGAGCACGGGCGGACTTCCGGGCGACGATTGCGTCGACTCCGACAACACCTACCATCCGGGCGCAACCGACGTCTGGTACGACTCCTTCGACAAAGACTGCGCCGACGACGATGACTTCGACGCCGACAAGGACAACCGCGCGAGCGACTCCGTCACTTATGTGGTCACGACACACGCAGGGGTCGCCGTTGCAGGCACCGGCAGCCTCAGCGCCAACGACTGCAACGACACCGACAACGCGGTCTACACGGGCGCCACCGACACCTGGTACGACGGCGTCGACTCCAACTGCGACGACAAAGACGACTTCGACAAAGACGCCGATGGTTTTGCGAACGACGCGGTCACCTATACGACGACCTACCAGGACTACACATTCGACTCCGCCTATGCCCTGGCCGCAACCGGCGGCTTGGCGGCAACCGACTGCAACGACACCGACTCGTTGGTGAAGCCCTCCGCCACCGACACTTGGTATGACGGCGTCGACTCCAACTGCGACGACAAAGACGACTACGACGCAGACGCCGACAGCTACGTTCCGACCACCCACGTCGGCAAGAAAACCTACCAGTCAAGCACGCTCTCGTCTACGTATCTCCTCGCGTCTACGGGCAGCCTTCCGGGCGACGACTGCGTGGACTCCGACAACACCTACCATCCCGGCGCCACCGACGCTTGGTACGACCGCTTCGACAAAGACTGCGCCGACAACGACGACTTCGACGCCGATGCCGACAACTTTGCCGACGAGAGCCACGCGGGCACCTACGCTACGTCATTGCATGGAAGCACGCCGGTTTCGGGCACAGGCTCCTTGCCCACCACCGACTGCAACGACACCGAATCCGCCATCAAGCCGACGGCAACGGACACTTGGTACGACGGCGTCGACTCGAACTGTTCAGACAACGACGACTTCGACAAGGACGCGGACTCCTACGCAGACTTGGGCCACGCCGGCACCTACCGCGCCACCTACCAATCCGCGGTGTCGACCGCCTCGACTTGGTTGGTCACGGGGACCGGCAGCTTGCCTGCGACAGACTGCAATGATGCCGTACTGGCCGTAAATCCCGGCGTTACCGACAGCTGGTACGACGGCGTCGACAGCGACTGCGGCGGCAACAACGACTACGACCTCGACGGCGACGGCTACGTCCCCGACCTCTACGCCTCGTCGACCACCAACCAAGGTGCGGGGACGTCCAACTTCGCCCTCGACCCCGCGGGCGATTGCAACGACAACAGCATCGCCTACAACCCCATGGCAGCCGACGCTTGGTACGACGGCATCGACCACGACTGCCAGTCCGACGACGACTACGACGCCGATGGCGACGGCTACGTCGAAGACGCCTATGACGGCCTCGACACCTACGTGCTCCTCACGGTCGTCCACACAGCCTCCGCCGACCCCGGCGAGTGCAACGACACCGAAGGCAATGTCCACCCGAACGCAGCGGACGTTTGGTACGACGGCGTCGACTCCGACTGCGGCGGCGAAGACGACTTCGATGCTGACAATGATGGCTATGTACAAGACGCCGACGTCGGCGAAATCACCTACCAAAGCTACGTTTCGACGGCATCCACCTGGGAAGTGAGCGGCACGGGCGTCGCCACCGGCGGCGACTGCTTGGATTCGGACACCGGCGCCTACACCGCCGCCGACTACTACCCCACCGCTCCCGACGCCTGGTACGACGGGCAAGACACCGACTGCAGCGGCGATGACGACTACGATGCCGACATAGACGGCTATGTCCGCGACGCCGACACGGGCGCAGGGACCTTCGTCGCCGATACCCTCATCAGCGGCACCGGATCTGCGCCCGCAGGCGACTGCAACGACCTCAGCGCCAGCTTCCGCCCCATGCTCACCGACACTTGGTACGACGGCAACGACACCAACTGTGACAGCGCCGACGACTACGATGCCGATAGCGACGGCTACGTCGCCACGGCCTACGCCGGTCTCAAGACCTACACGTCGGTATCGCGCCTTCCCGGCTTTGCCGTCGCCGGCACCGGGGTCGCCCTCACGGACGACTGCGACGATACCGACTTCGACATCAACAGCGGCGCAGCCGAAGAGTGCGACACCGTCGACAACGACTGCGACGGCGTCGTGGACGAAAGCGACGCGATTGACGCGTCCACTTGGTACCAAGACTCCGACACCGACGGCTTCGGAAACCCGAGCGTGTCGACGCCCGCCTGTACGGTCCCGTCTGGCTACGTCGCCGACAACAACGACTGCAACGATGGAAACAGCGCCATCAAGCCAGGTGCTACCGAAGTCTGCGATAGCGTCGACAACGACTGCAATGGCGACATCGACGACGACGACCTGGGCCTCGACACTTCGACCGGCACCATCTGGTACGCCGACACCGACGGCGATGGCGAAGGCGACGTTTTCGCCACCACGCAGACCTGTGTGATGCCGAGCGGCTATGTCGCCAACGCGACAGACTGCGACGACGTCGATGACACGATTTACAGCGCCGCGCCCGAAGTCTGCGACTCCATCGACAACGACTGCGATGGCGACATCGACGACGCAGATAGCAGCCCAGCCTATGATGGGGTGGCCGACGCTTGGTTCCTCGACGATGACGGCGACACCTATGGCGACCCCGCGGTTTCGGTGCTCTCTTGCTCCGACCCAACGACGGTCAGCGCCGACTATGTGCGCGACAACACCGACTGCGACGACTCCGAGGTAACCGTCTATCCCGGCGCAACCGAGGTACTCGACGGCCTCGACAACGACTGCGACGACCACTATGACGAAGGCGGTTTCATCACTGCCGACAGCGAGTACGTGCTCATTACGGAAATTTTGGCCGACCCCGGTGGTTTGGACGCAAACAAGGAGTGGTTCGAAATCCACAACCCCAATGCGTTCAACGTCACACTCAATAGCGACTGGGCGTTCCACGACGGCACGACCGGTGCCTTCCTGCGCGTCGGCGAAGAAGTGACCATCCTGGCCGGTGACTACGCCGTATTTGGACAGAGCGTCAATGGCGCGACCAACGGTGGCGTCTTCGTGGACTATGCCTACGGTACCTCCGAGCTCAACGCATTTGCAAACGGCACAACCGGCGACCAAATTAACCTTCGGTATATGGACGCCGACAACCTGCCTGCCGACCCCAGTAATTATTTGGAAGGCATTTTGGTTGACTCGTTCAACTATACCGGTATTACCATCGTACAGAAGTACGCCATCCAGCTTGACAACGACACAAGCGCTGGGTACCCCGTACAAGGCAACGATGATACGGCCAACTGGTGCAATGCCACGCTCAACTGGAGCATGACCACCGGTGGCACCTCCACCGACTTTGGTACCCCCGGTGCAGCCAACTCGAATTGCCCCGGCGTCCCCTAAGCGCGGGTCGCGCGTCGCCCTGACGAAACCAGCGTGTCGGTCTTGGCCGGCACGCGGTACGGCGTTTCCCTATGCGCCGATATCACCAACGAAACACCGCCTTCGAACCGCGCACATGGGCCACCTCTGCCCTTTCGCGGCGCGCTTTCGACGTCCGACCGCCGACCCGCCGAAAGACGGTTCTTCATCGTTCGTTTCGCTGAAAACGCCCTCGCTGGTAGAGGCGGTGCCGGAGGAGACTACGGTCAATCCCGGAACGCGGAAAGCTCCCGCGCCTCGTCGCGCGTGGACACGGGCATACGAAGCCGCACCGGTCGTGCGCATGTGGTCACGGTGATGCCCTCCCGAAAACCCGCCGCAGCGCCGAAAGCTTCAGTGACCGCAAAACGCAATGCGTACGCGAACACGGGAGACCAACGGAATCGCTCGTGGAGATGCGCCGACAGGATGCCCGACAAACCCAGGAATCATACGCAACACATCTATACTACCGCGTCCAGTACAGCTGTAGCTGGCTATATACAGAAGCAAGCCACTCTACTTGACAAGCATACGCACATATAGTACTACGAGCGCTCCAATGGTGTGAGCAAAACAGGACCACACCCCCGAACAGCATCTCTCCCCGAAGCGGCTCCTCCGGGCCCCCGCGAACGAAGATGGCCCCGGCGCACGCAACAATTGAACCTCGTTACGTGCGCCCGTGCCGCAGCATGGCCACACGCGACCCTACCTTGGATGCTTCCGTTCCCGGGAATCCGTCGCGGGACGGTGGGTCCGCCTCGCTTCGGTGGACGACGTGGCTCACAGCATCGCCTCGTCTCCGAAAACCCACCGCACCGCAGGAAGATGCAGAGACCGCAAAACGCAATGCCTATGCGAAAACGGGAGACCAACGGAATCGCTCGTGGAGATGCGCGGACAGGATGCCCGACAAACCCAGGAATCATACGCAACACATCTATACTACCGCATTCAGTACAGCTGCAGTTGGCTACATACAGAAGCAAGCCACTCAACTTGACAAATATACGTATCTATAGTACCACAAGCGCTCCAAAGGTGTGAGCAAAACAGGACCACACCCCCGAACAGCATCTCTCCCCGAAGCGGCTCCTCCGGGCCCCCGCGAACGATGATGGCCCCGGCGCCCGCAACAATTGAACCTCGTTACGTGCGCCCGTGCCGCAGCATGGCCCCACGCGACCCTACCTTGAAGCGTCCTTTCCCGGGTATCCGTCGCGGGACGATGGGTCCGCCTCGCTTCGGTGGACGACGTGGCTCACAGCTTCGCCTCGTCTCCGAAAACCCGCCGCAGCGCCGAAAGCTTCAGTGACCGCAAAACACGATGCGCAGGTGAACACGGGAGACCAACGGAATCGCTCGTGGAGATGCGCCGACAGGATGCCCGACAAACCCAGGAGTCATACGCAACACATCTGGACTACCGCGTTCAGTACAGCTGCAGCTGGCTATATACAGAAGCAAGCCACTCTACTTGACAAATATACGTGCCTATAGTACTACGAGCACTCCAAAGGTGTGAGCAAAACAGGACCACACCCCCGAACAGCATCTCTCCCCGAAGCGGCTCCTCCGGGCCCCCGCGAACGAAGATGGCCCCGGCGCACGCAACAATTGAACCTCGTTACGTGCGCCCGTGCCGCAGCATGGCCACACGCGACCCTACCTTGGATGCTTCCGTTCCCGGGAATCCGTCGCGGGACGGTGGGTCCGCCTCGCTTCGGTGGACGACGCGGCTCACAGCTTCGCCTCTTCTTCGCCCAGCAGCCCCTCGACCGTACTGAGGTAGTTCTCCCCGGCGGACACAACGGTCAACACATGAACACGAAAGACGCCGGCCCCCAGAAGCTCTTGGGCGCACGCATCCAAGGTCGCACCGGTCGTGCGCACGTCGTCGAAGAGCAACACCCGACGAGGCAACGGCGGCGCACCATCGCCCCGGTCTGGAACCCGATACGTAGCCGCAGCCTGACGCCTGCGCGCGCTCGCCGAGAGTCCTTTTTGGCCGCTCCAACGCTCGCGCGCAACCAACGGAAGCACCGGAACCCCCAAGGCCCGCGCCAGGGGCTTTGCTATCAATTGCGCCGCATCAAGGCCATGACGCCGCGTGGACGGCACCGGGACGACCGCATCCACGCGGGGAAGCCGACCTGCCGCCACACCGGCAACATAATTACCCAGCGCACGCAACATCCGCGGCCGTGCGCGGGTTTTGGCATCCAGCAACGCCCGCCCCAGCGGCCCCTCGTAGGTGCCCAAGGCAAATGCGGTGCGTTGACCGGGCTCTGTGTCGACCGGGCGAGGAAAGCGCCACAAGCCTTCGGTGCACGGTCCACACAAAGGCAGAGCAATCGCACGCGCCGGTTGCGCACCACACCCGACACAAGGTTCGGGAAAGAAGACATCGAGGGATAAGTCGAGCCATTGCATGGGCCCCGTGTCACCCATTGCTGGCTGACCGGCCAGTCACAATTCGTCACCAAAACCAACGCAAGGCATATCCTGCGACGACGCTAATGATGGTAGCTACCGCCCCAAATCAAGGTGCTCGCGCGGTACATCTGCTCAGCCAGAAACACGCGGGCGAGCTCGTGGTTGGTCACCATCGAGGACAGCGATAGCGTCTTCCACGCGGCACGGCGCACCGCCGCGCTGTGGCCGTAGGGACCCCCAATCGCGAACACGAGGCGCCCTACGCCCGCCTGCGCCGCACCGTTGATCCACTCGGCAAACCCTTCGGTCGACGGAGCTTCCCCACGCTCGTCGAGCGCAATCAAGCGGTCGCGGTCGCGGATGCGCGCCAAGATACGCGCTCCTTCTTCATTCCGCACCGCTTCGATGTCGCCCCGGAAGTTGGCTGTTGGGATGCGCTCTTCGTCCCACGCCAAGTGGGTGCGGAACCGACGGGTGTAGTCTTCCACCGCAGTGTCGGCCCACTTGACGCCGCCGCGCCCCACCCGGAGCAACACCACCTTCACGACGGCTCGGCTTCGGTCTCGCGGGGCAACAAGCCCTGTTCTGTCAGACCGAGTTCCGCCATCGACACCCGCGGAGCATCCATCCACAAGCCGTCAAGGTCGTAGTAGCCACGCCACGGGTCATTGAACACATGAACCAGGACGTCGCCCATGTCGACCAGGGCCCAACGGCCATTGTCGAGGCCCTCGGCACCCAACGGGCGCCCCCGGCCGGCGCCCTTGTGCGCCGACACCAGGCTGCTTCCTACTGCGCGCACCTGCCGCTCAGAGAGGGCCGTACACAGGACCAGCACATCGCAGTACGAAGTACGCCCACGCACATCGACAACGACGATGTCCTCCACCTTCATTTCGCTTGCCGTGGTGACAGCCAAGCGAACCAATCCAAGCAACGTTTCGTCCATCGGGCCGGGGTCGTAAGGGGCCGCGGCTGTTTCCGGGGTGATAAACACCACCCGCTCCGACGTTTCGTTCGTTTCGTCGGTCATTTCTTGTTCATTCATGGAATCCTCTCTGTCGGAGCCGGCTCTGCCGCTCCGTTCGAATCGTGGTTGTCATTTTCTGCGCCGTCCGCGGGTTCATCTTCCGCCGGCATGCGCAACCCCTCGTCTTCTTCAAGGGGTGCTTCTTCATTCAAAATAGATGGTCGAGCACGTTTTTGCGCACCCTTCGGAGGCGCGATGCCGGGGTCTTTCCCCAAGCCGGACCGATTCACCTGGAGCTGCACCGTACGAAGGCGCCCGTCTTGTTCCCACTCGCCGTTGACCTCGGCATTCACACGAACTGCGGTTCCTTCGTCGACCCAAACAAAGCCATCGAGTGCGAGCAGCTTGTCTGTGTGGGCGGGAACATGCAATTTGCGCTTTCGTTTGGCCTTGCTCGGCGCAGCTTCCGGCTCCTCGGGACGAAGCGTCACGCGATACCGCCGCACCGGCCGACCCTCGTAAAGCTCCGTACCTTCCTCCACCAAGGCCAACCGGTCCTTGAAGGGCTCCAAGGCGTCGTCCCAGGCATTCCAAGAGTGGCGAAGGTCGACCCGGTAAGGCTCCGCGTCCTCCCGCGGCTCCCAACGACCGCGACTCCGCAAAGCCCAAGCCCGCGCATCCACCGTAATGACCGCGCTTTGAAGCTGACCTTCGGCAACACGTCGGTACTCAAAGTTGTCCCAGTCTTGCCACCGAATTTCGACGGCTTCATCGGTGCGCTCGGGAACCCCCTCCGCACGCGCGACGGACCGCCGAACGCGCCCGACAAACACATGGGGGCCGAGGCGGTCCACCGACTCGAACTGGACTTGCGTTGACACCACGCCGAGGTCGGGGCCCTCGGGCGTTGCCGGCGTGCACCCCTGAAGCAGCAGGCAGAGGCCAACTCGCTTCAGACCGACCTTCATTCTTCCATCTCCGGTTCCCCCAATGGAAAGGGCAATGCCGGGAGGTCGGCCAACCGGTACCAAATGTCGCGCAGCAGCTCTTGAATACCGGCGTGCGTCGGGGCTGAGACCACGTGCAGCGGCGAATCGGGCAACGCTTCCCGAAACGCGCGCACGACATCGTCGCGGATTTCGGGTGGGACAGTGTCGATTTTGGTCAAGACCACCACCTCGGGCCGTTCAAGGAGCCGTTCGTCAAACAGCGCAAGCTCGGTCCGAATATGATGATAGCGCTCTACCGGCGGTTCCGCTTCATCCGGGCCCAAACTGACCAAATGAAGCAACAGCCGGTTCCGGGACACATGCCGCAAGAACTGGTGCCCCAAGCCGGCGCCATCGGCGGCGCCCCGAATCAAACCTGGAATGTCGGCGATGACAAACGTGCCTTCATGGCCCATGTCGACCACACCCAGGTTGGGGACCAAGGTGGTGAAGGGGTAATCCGCCACCCGCGGCCGCGCCGCAGACACACTGCGAATCAGCGTGGACTTGCCCGCATTCGGGAAGCCAAGCAGCCCCACGTCGGCCATGAGCAACAGCTCCAGGCGCAAAAATCGCTCTTGCCCTGGGTGTCCAGGCGTAGCCTTTTGGGGCGTACGATTGGTGCTGGTCTTGAAGCGCATGTTTCCATGCCCCCCTCGACCACCCTTGGCGATGACGACCTCTTGACCATCGACCACCAAGTCCGCCAAGACGTCGTCGGTTTCATCATCGATGATTCGCGTACCCACCGGCACGTCGATGATGAGGTCCTGGCCACCGGCGCCTGTCATTTGGCGTGTGCCGCCTTTTTGACCGTCTTCGGCCATCATGGTCGCGCGACCCCGCAGCTCCAACAACGAGCTTCGCCCGCTTGTTGCGCGAAAAATCACGCTTCCGCCGCGACCACCGTCACCCCCATCGGGGCCCCCAAAGGGAACGTACTTTTCACGACGGAACGAGACGGCGCCACCGCCGCCTTGGCCACTCACGACATGAAGACGCGCTTCATCTACAAACCGCATGATTGCCTCGGGCTAACGTCCCTCTGCGGGCGTATCGGGGCGGGGAAAACCCCATTTCAACCCCATGCAAACCCCTGCCAAACGTATGCCCCAAATACCAGACCGCGCCCACGTCGAACACGGGGGCGCGGCGGCTTCGCAAGTCATGCGAACGGGGGCACTCAGGCCTCGATGGGGTACACCGAAACCTGGCGGCGATTGCGACGCCGCTCGTACTTCACCACGCCTTCGCGAAGCGCGAAGATGGTGTAGTCACGACCCAAACCCACGCCCTCACCGGGGTGGAAACGGGTTCCAGTCTGCCGAACCAGGATACAACCCGTTCCGACTTCCTGACCGTCGTGCCGCTTCAAACCGTAGTAATTCGGATTGGAGTCGCGGCCGTTCCGGGTGCTGCCCTGACCTTTTTTGTGAGCCATAGGGTTTGCTCCTCAGGCCTCGACGGCCTTGATGGTAAGAGTGGTCTCGCTCGGACGGAACCCACGACGAACGCGGGTGCGCCGGGTACGGGTGTACCGGAAGGTTTCGCGCTTGGCGCCCTTCTGGTGAGACACCACCTCGGCCAGGACGCGGGCGCCCTCGACCAAAGGTGCGCCGACTTTGAGGTCAGCTTCGCCACCGCCAACGAGGAGCACGTCCCCGATGGCGATCTCGCTGCCAACTTCAGCGTCAAGGCGCTTGACGGTGATGGTGTCACCCGCGGACACCTTGTACTGCTGGCCACCTGTTCGGACCACGGCGTACATCATCGACTCCATTCTCGGCCAGCGAGCGCTGGACGTGGCCAGCGCAGGGCCGGCGGATACGGAAACCGGCATTACGCCGGCGGAAAACGAGTTGCACCACCGAAGTGATGCGTCTGGAGGAGGCGACCTTTGGGCTGACTCTCCATCGGCTCTTCACGAAGAAACCGATACCAGAATCCCATAACCCCAAACGACCGCAGGCGGCACGTTCAGGTTGACGGAAACGTTTGGCGAACCACGCCAAGCGAACAGCCGTCCGCCTCATCCGAGCGGTGCGCACTTACGCGGTCCGCGGTCCTATGTCAAGCCCAAGCGTGGCCCGTCATCGAAGGTCCCACCCATCAAACCCGACGCCCGAGCTGGATGCGAAGTGCGTCGAGACGTTGGTGAACATCGTCGGTATCGAGTCCTTGGTAGCGCGGAGGCAGCATTCGCCGGTTGGTCGACTCGAAGACGGCCAACATCTCCATGAAATCAAGCATTCGTGTGTCGCGGCTGGGAATCACATCCCGTACCGCACGCTCAAGGTCGGCCCCTCGAATGCTGGCATGATCGTCTTCCGCAGCGTTTCCAGCCGCGGCCAAGAGCACGCTTTCAAGTTCGGCCCCCGAGTAGCCCTCTGTGGCCGCCGCAGCGGCCGCGATGTCGGCGTCTTCATCGAGTTGAAGCCCATTCTTGCGTGCAAGTGCCGCCAAGACCCCTTTGCGCTCGTCGTTGTCTTCGGGAAAAAAGAACGGGATCTTCAAATCGAAGCGACCCGGTCGCTTGAGGTCTGCATCGAGCTTGTCAGGCCGGTTCGTCATCATCAACACGACGATGCGCCCACGGTGGCGAGTATCGCTCATGAACTCCTTGAGGCGCGCAATGACGCGGCTGGAGGTGCCGCCGTCACCGTCGGTGGCTGACCCCATGGAGCGGTCGGCTTCGTCGACAATCAGCAAGACGTAGCCAAGCCCTTCGACCACTTGCAGAATTTTCTCGAGGTTGCCTTCGGTGGAGCCGACCCACTTTTCGCGAAAATTCTTGAACTTCAGACACGTCAGGCCGCTCTCTGCCGCGAAGGCCTCGGCCATAAACGTCTTGCCCGTTCCCATCGGGCCCACGAAGATAATACCCATGGGGACGCGGTTTCGATGCCCGTCCTTGATTGCACGCGCGACCCGCATGAGGTCAGCTTTCAGACGGTCCATGCCCCCCACATGGCGGAAATCGTGGGAGGGGTCGACGAACTCGACCAAGCCATGACACTCTTGCTCAATAATAGACTTCTTGCGACGACTGACCGTTCGGAAGGTGACCGTCTCCCCAGATCGACGCGCACGCCGAAACAAGCTGCGCACCTGCACCAAGCTCAAACCAGCGGTCACTTTGGCCAACGCATCATCGGTCATCTCGAACGAGATTCCGGCGTGGTCCATACTGCGGATGTAAGCGAGGCGCTCTTCTTCGGACGGCAGGGGCACCTGAATCGCCGCCAGTTGGGGACTCGATACGACACGGCGATGAACGTCGGACAGGTTCTCTGTGCAGAGCACGACCACATTGTCGCTTTCTTGGAACGCGGGGTCGCTCGCCCACCGCTGCAACGCGACGAGGTTGGCCTTGTCGCGGTCGCCCATAAAGCTCACATCACCCATCGGCACGAGCATTTCGATGTAGTCCACAATCACGGCTGCCGACGGCGACCCCTCCCCGCCAGTGATGAGCTCTTCAAAAGTCGTGAGAACCTCATCGCCAACCTGGGCCAAGCTACCGCGTGGCGCGCGTCCCAGCGTTTTCCTGCGCGCATTGACAGCTTCCAAAAACCGTCGTTCCATTCCTGCGACGGGAAACTCAATGCCTTCGCTCACATTATAATAAGCGACCAGCTCCTTCGACCGTGCAAGGAAGCGCTCCAAAAACTCCCGCAATGTAACGTACGTTGTATTTCCTGCGGAGTCTTGCCAGGGGTAGACGTCCCGCACATTTCCGCTCACCAAAAAGATGCTCGACTCTCCCGCGAGATACCGCTCCCGAAGGTCTTGCGCCCATGGGGGAAGCGCCCCGGCGCCCGGCAGGCCGCTGCTGCCAGCTCCTCCCGTCGCGCCTTGGAGCGCTGCACGGGCCTCCCGAAGCGTTCGGCCCATCAGGCCAGCAGCCCGCTTGCCCGCTTCTTCGGTAGACAGACCGGAGGTCGCCTCGACGAAGGCCTTGAGGCTGCGAAAGTCTGGAGGTGGCACCACCACGCCCGCCAAGCGAGGGGCCGCGCGCACGCGGCTGTCGACGCCATCCGCAGAGTCGGCTGTAAGCACCAAAATGCCCTCACCGTCTAATAAGCCGGCGGGAGGGTCATACACCAAGTCCACGAGCCGCCCGAGAGCGAGGTCCCGCTCCGCATTGCCTGCAACGATAGTGTCGGCGCCCATAATGACCACAGCCAAGCGCATTTGCCGACTTACCAACAGCTCTTTCAGCTGTGGCAAGGCATCGCGCGGCGCGGTTGGCCAGTCTCCCATCGCCTCCTGGCCCCGGGCGCGACGTCGGAGGTCGACGGCTGCGCGGAGCTGCACTTCTGCGGCACTCGATGAAAACGAATACGCGCCGGTCGCCACATTCACGACAACCGCAGGCCGGTTGCGCCCCAAAAACCGAAGCCAAAACTGCTCGGGCTCACACCATTCGGTCGCTTCCCCCTCGGTCCAGGCCTGCAAGTCGGATGTCGCGCCATGCGCGAGAAAGAGGGACGCCGCGCCCGCTTGGTAGCGTGTGCGCAGTTCGTCGGCCCAAGAGGGCAGCTGGGGTTCAGACATCGAAGGAGTCTCCTGGAGGTGTGCGGCGGTCCATATTGGCCCGTTCGTCCGGCGGAACATCCGTGGGGTCAAAGGGGTAATCGGGGTCTGCGCGTAGCTGGCTCAGGGTGACGTCCCTACCGCCATTTGCAAGGCGAGTACATAGCGCAGCGACCTGCATCAGTGACATATCGCGTGTTGCTGCCGCGAGTTCGTGGTCGGAAACGCCGGCCAATACAGGCCCCAAGTCGCCTCGCATCGCTGCGACCCGCATGGCGGTCGACGGTGCACCAACGGGAATGCGCAACAAGCGAGGATGGTTCGACAGCAAGGGGGAAAGACGCGCGGGGTCATCGACAATCAATATCGCAGCATTGTTGGTCTTGCGGATACTGGGCGCGTCTACCCATGTCCGAATCGCTGCCACACTCGCCCGGGTACCTGTATCTTGGGCCTGGCCGACCAACAGCTCCGCTTGCTCGACCACCACGCCGCACGGAAATCCCGGTGTGCGAAGAAGCCGCCCCAGTACGGGCAAGAGCACGCTCGGTCCGCCTTGCAGCACGGTGCTCGGCTCGCGGGTGCCGGGACGCGCCCAAGCAAGCGCGCGCCCGAGCTCCGACGTAGCGCGTGGGTCCACCAAGACGCCGTCGCCCGCTCCCGAAACCCGAATCACGAGCGCGCGGCTCCGCCCGAGCAAATGCGCCGCTGCTTCGGCCAATGTCCCAAACTCGGCACCCGCCTCACCGGGGACAAGTTGGAAATCAGCCACGGCCCCATGGAGCACAAAAATGCTGGCTCGGCCTTCCAGATATGCGTCTCTTAGGGTGTCTTCCCACGGCGCGGTCACGAATGAAGACATCAAACCTCCCTTGAAGACCACCTTACGCGCGTCCCACCGGAAATGTTGCTATCCACCTGCGCGCGAAGGGGCTGTTGCGGCCAAAAGGTCCCGAACCCGTTGCTCCAGCGCGAGTATACGCTCCGCATGGTCAAAAAGCTCCCCTTCCCCGCCTGCGACGTCGCCCCATTGGTCTTCGACCCGCTCCAAACGCCCTCCGGGACCATCGAGCGCGCCCAAGCGCTCGTCGAGTCGAAGGAGGGAATCCGAGACCGCGCGCGCGCCGTCTCCGGACTCCAGCTGTGCCAACCGGTGTTCGTGCTCGTCGGCAACCCGCTGCACGACGCGTACTTCGTCGCGCAAGGAATCAGGTGCAAGCAACGTCACCCACCGCTCCAACCGCGCTTCGATAGCCGCAACCCGTGCGGCCAACCGCAACAGTGCGCCATCTACGGCAACACGAGCGACAGGCCGCTGGCCGTCGGTTCCGCAGAGGGCGGCAAACCGAGGTCCAAATGAAAACAACTGCGCGGGAACACTGTGTAAGCCCACCAGCACACGCCCCGGCCCATCGTCGACCACCCAAGATGCGGTCTGGGACCAAAGCCGCGTATCGCTCGTAGGACTGGGATAAAATACAACGTCCGCGCCAGACCACGCTGCTGCAGGGCCATCGACCCAAAACGAAACAGACAAGAATCCGGTGGTCATGGTGCGGCAGCCAAGTCACGACTGCGAAGACGCGCCTGGGCCTCGACCGCGGCAATGCGAACCATCGGGTCAAGCTCCTCATTGTTGACGGCGGCGTCCGCTACCGCGGATAGCGCCGAAATGCCCAACTTCGCTACCTGCACCCACGCTTCACGCTGAATGACGGGCTCGGGGTCCACCACTGCGGCGGCGAGCACGCGTTCGACACGTTTGGCGCCGCGCAACGCAGTTCCCGATGATGGAGGCGCAGCCGCCATTCCCAACAAACGAATCGCAGCCCAGCGCACATCCCGGTCGTCCGAGGTCGCAGCGGCTTCGATGGCCTTGAAATCAGGGTCGGCCGACCGCGCAGTCAGGATGAGGGCTGCAACGGTCGCCTCGGGGCCGCCTTGCCCGCTTGCTTTCGCGAGGAGGGGCTCGGCGATGTCCGGCGGTCCGAGTTCGAGCAGAACGACGGCCTCAAACCGGACCATGGGGTCGGGATCGCCCAATGCTGCGCGGAAGTGCGCCAGGCCCGCATCATGGCCGCGGGCCAACAACGCGCGCGCCAAAGTCGGCTGCAACAAGTCTTCGGCCGTACCCAGCGCGTCGGCCATCGCCGGTGTAAGCCCCGGGATGTCGTATGGTGATAAGTCCACCAAAAAAGATGCCTCAAGCGCCAATGCACCTGTCTCGACCGCGGCCACCAAGCGCGCGGCGGCATCCGGCTCGCCCCAGGTTGCCGCAACACCGGCGCAAGGCGCCTGCTTCCAGAGTGGTCCGCGAAGACGCGCACGAACGCCCTGCTGCAGTTCGGGGGACCACGGTTGGGGAAGGCGCAAAGCGGCTCCGCACGCGATGTAGGCGTCGACTTCGGGGCGCTGGATAAGCGTCAACAACTGCGTGCGGCTTGGCGCTTCATCGAGGCGCTGGAGGAGAACATCGACCGTACGCGCCTGCACATAAGGGTCAGGGTCCCATAGTCCCGCCGTTGCCGCTACTCCGCCGCTGGCCTCCACAGCGAGCCGCGCCCGTGTAGCCACGGCCATGCCGCGCACGAAGGGGTCCACGGACTGACTGTAGGACTCCAAAAGCGTCGCGCCGGCACCTGCTACGCCCACACGCACGGCGGCTTGGGGGTCGGACGCGGGAACGAGCGCATCGGGAGCGTGCGCGCAGCCGAACAACCAAGCGCAGCCCAACCAAATTGGCCAAGTCATCCACTTCATGATGCAGTTGGACCATTGGCGAAAGGAAGGGTTCCGACAAGTTGGCAGCGCAAGCGACGCCACTTCATCCCGAACGATACCCGATGGTTAGCCAGCCCGGGCAACGCCCACGACCTGCAGCCCTTCTTGCGCGCGATACGCTTGCGGGGTCTTTCGTTCGGGGTCGGCTTTCAGGGCTTTTTCGAACGCGGCCGCAGCGCCGTCCAAGTCGCCTTGCTGCAACGCGTCAAAGCCGGCGACAACGGACTTGCCGACCTTCTCCTGCATTGCCTGCCCCTCATCCGACGAGCCAAACTCGGTCATCTTGGCGTATAGCGCGCGCGCCATCGAGGCCAGGTCCTCGTTGTCCGGAAGACGCGTCGACAGCGCATCGACAGCGTCGTAGGCATCTGCCAGCGAGGACTTTCCATCCAGCGCGTCGCGTCCCAACGACAGCGCCGCCTTGATTTCGCCCTTTAGCGCCTTTGGATCGGCATCACGCGAGGCGAGGTCGTCGGAAAGGATATCAAACACGACCATTTCGCAGGCCAAATAGCCGCGTCGACTTGCCTCGGGGTTGCCTTCGTCCACCTTTTGGACTTGGTAATACTTCCGTGCTGCGTCGAGATGGCGACCGATTCCCGCCTGCATCGCGCCTTGCGCCATCAAACGGGCCACTTCCGCCTCGCTCCCCTCCGCAGGCGTGTATACCGCGCCCACGCCCGGGGGCTCCGGCGCATTCGTGGGCAGGCCGCCGTGTTTCCAGAACAAAAAGCCACCCACCAAAACGGCCGCGCCCAACAGCACCACAAAAAATCCAACAATACCCACAACAATCGCCAACGTGTTGCGGTTGCGCGCGGGGCCTGGCGCCGACATCGCAACCGTTGGCGCTACCGGAGACGGCGCAGGCACAGCCATCGGAGGCGCGGGAACCTGCGCTGCAACCATCGGCGGCGGTGCGGGCAATGGCGCCGGCGCCATCGGCGGAGCGGCGACGGGAGGCGCGGACACGGGCGCCATCGGCGGAGCCTGCATCACGACGGGCGGGGGCGCTGCCGGCGCAACGGGGGGCGCAATCGGCGCAGCGGGCGGGGGAGCCGCCACGGGCGGAGGCGCGACGGGCGCGGCAGGGACAGGCGAAGCGGCTACAACCTCGAAGCGAAACTCGGTAGAGCCGATGCGGACGCGGTCGCCAGACGAAAGCCGTTGATTGCCCGAAACGCGCAGCTCATTGACATACGTGCCATTTGCGCTGCCTCGGTCTACGAGCCAGAAACCATCGCCCCGCATCTCAATTGCGGAATGGTCGCGACTCGCCGCAGGGTCGAACAGCACGACATCGCGCACTTCCGAGCGACCCAACGACAAGGGCGTGGCACCGACGGGGTATGCAGCCGCAAGGCGGTGGCCCGCCAAAACGACCAATCGCGCGGGTGCGGCTTCCAGCTCCTCCGCATCCGGGCCACGAACCGTTTCGTCATCTTCGAGGGCTTCGTCGCGCTCCCCGTGTACGCGAAACACGAGTTGAAAGGGGTCGATGACGATTTCGTCGCCATTTGACACCACATGGCGATCGACCCGCCGGCCGCGCACAAAACTTCCGTTACCACTGCCCAAGTCTTCGTATCGAACCTGAGCGTCGCTCACGATGATGCGCGCGTGGCGCCGGCTTACGCCGATATCTGGCAACACAAGGTCGTTGTCTTCCGCGCGCCCAAGATGCATGACACCGTGGGCCAGAAAGAGCCGCTGTTCGGGGTTGCCGGCGCGCCGGACTACGAGTTCCACTTGCCGGTTCGTCACGCTACCTGTCCTCCCGCGGCTTGCCCGATCCACAGTGCAAGTACCGCATTGAGTCGCCAGCCACCCAACCAAGGACCAACAACCATACGTTGTCAGGCCCCAACTTCGCAGCACATTCTACTGCTGGTCGGAACCTGCCTCGACTATCCCCGGAGAACCAACGCGGCAACGCCCGCCAGAACGACCGCGCCCACGAGGACCGCAACGGGGACGACCCAAGCAGGACGTGATGGGTTCGATTGCGCCTCCGTCGGCTCTGCCTCGTCATCGAAGCCGGGCCCCGTGATGACCGTTGGCGCGGAGGCCAAGCCGACGTCCATGCGGGTGGGACCCTCTTCGACCACAATCGGTGCGACCTCCGGCGTCGGTGCGGTAGGCCGGTCCAGAGAAATGCCGAACCGATGGCTGGCGACTTCTAGGGTGTCGCTGCTGCCAATCGACTTGGGCCGGGTCAGCCGCTTTCCATTGACCATGGCGCCATTTCGGCTGCCCATGTCTTGAACCCAAATGGCCGAATTGTGGATAAAAACACGGCAATGCTCGCGGGATACCCCCGCATCGGGAAGGCGTACCTGGCACGACTCGCCCCGCCCAACGAGCAGCCCCTCTTCGGTGATCTCGAAGGCTTGCCCTTTCAGCGCGCCCTCTTTCACGACCAACACTGGATTGCGATCCATTGAGCGTCCTCTCAACTGTTTTCTACTAACGCGACGCGCCAAGAAACGTCACCTGCACGACGCCCAAACCGTCCTGCAAAAGTGCGCACTGTGGCAAAGAAAAATCAAGTTGTCACGGCGCTATCGGAACCACGGGACCGTGCTGGATACGAACACTTCGCACTATGTAAGTGCGTTGATTGACCGATGGAGCGACTCGAACAAGTCGAAGCAGTGGAGTACACTGCCACGGAAATGCGGTCATCCATAGACCCTCGGCTGTGTGAACATCCCACACGGTTCCCGCCGGTACTATGCCGTCCCGCTTCCTCTCGGCGCGCCGACCGCCGTACTCTCGCTCTCGCCCCCCGTGCAGGCATGAACGCAACAGACGAAGATGTCACCTCGAAGGCCACCCGTGGTCCCTCATTCTGGCACATCCTTCTCTAAGCCTTCTGCCGAAGCCGTACCCTTTTTTACCTTCCTGCGTTTTCCGTCTGGATGTTGACGAAATTCAACCAGATGATGTTCAAACCGCTCGGAGCTCCAGCGATGACCAGCGCCTCCTCTACCGACCGCCTCGAACAAATTCAGCACGAGCTGGCCGCAATTCTCGAAGAGCGCCTCGGAACGCTCGCAACGGTACTGCGCGCCTCCGAACAAATCACCCGTCGCATCGTCGCGACGGAAATGGAAATCGAGCGGCACACCCAGGACCGCAGCCGATTGGAAGCCGAATTGGAGTCCCTCCGCGCATCGGCCGATACCTATGGCAGCCAGTCCCGCCGCTTGCTCGATGAGCACAGCGAACTGCTGGCGTTCCGCGATGAGCAGCGCGCATCCGTGGCGCGCCTCGAAGCGGAAGTGCGGGAGGCCGATGGGGAAAACGAACGCGCCCGTCGACGCATGAGCCAGCTTGAGGAAGAAGCAAACGCGCTTCGCGAAGACAACGCCGACCTCAAGATGAAGCTGCGCACCATCGAAGAAAACATCGCCCGGATGAAGGCGTTGCGAGAAGAAATCATGAGCAGTATCAGCGGACAGACTGCCCACATGAAGCGCCTCGCGGGAACCGGCCTCGAATAAGGCGTTCCGCGCCCGACTCGAAACGCCGCCCTTGGTGCACCGACTCGCCCTCTCGGATTTTTTGACCCTCGCGCTCACCGGAACTACCAATGTCGGAACGTGCCGCCGCCGAAGCCCTGCTCCACACCATTGAAGCCGGCTTGGCCTACACTCGCCACCTCGCGCACATCCACCTCTCGCCGGAGAGGGTGCTGCATCTTGGGCGCGAAGTAGAAAGCGGCACCACGTGGACGCGCCCGTTTGTGCCCCCACGCAAGGAACCGGCTGGGCCCGTGGTCGCACCACCTGCCGCGAATGCCGCGCCCGTGCCTGTTGCAGCCGTCCCCTTGGAAGACGAAACCAGCTACGACGAGCTTCCGACCGGCGCGTTGGACGAGCAGCGTACTGCACCTGCCCCGCGAAACCTTTCGTCGAGCAACCTGTTTGGATGGTCCCAACCAGAGGCGTCGAACGCTGCGTCTCCCCCTATCGAAGACGACGCCGACACCTTCGTCGCGTCGCCCGATGACCAGCTTCGTACTGCGCTCGAAGCCTTCGACGCACTGTCTCGCGAACCCGACGACATCACACCGGTCGGCCTCGATATTCCCGGCGAACCAAGTCTTGCGCCGACCTTGCTGGCCACTCCCGAGATTCGTGAAGTCCCCGCAGAGGCTTGGTCGTCCCCGCTCCGAGAAAGCGACCACAACGCCCCTGCGACCGAACGGGTCGCGCCATCCATCTTCACGCCCGCGGCCCCCCTCGACGACGACGCCGATGAAGACTGGGCTCCAGAGTTCGACGAAGTCGAAGCAGAGCCGCCGTACCTCGCGTCTTCTATCTTCCCCGACCCCACCTCCGACGAGCCGTCCGAGATGGTGTGGGGCGGCGATTCCCAGGACGACACTTTCGCAAAGCGGCCCGTACTCGAGGAAGACGGCCTCTCTTGGCCCGAGATGAACTGGGGCGAAGAGAGCGACGCTTCTCCACCATTGTCCGACCCCTTGGGGCTCCACACCGCCGGACCAGACGAAGCGCCCGTCATGGAGGGCACGCTTTCCCGCGGTGCATGGTCCAATGAATCACTGAATGACGATTCACTGAATGACGATTCACCGAATCGTGCTGAGGATGCCAGCTTTGGCACCGCAGCGCCGCTGCGTCCGTTTGTATTCGCCGCATCGACCGAAGAAGAAACCGAAGCCGAAGCGGCGGACGACGACGCCGCACCCGACGAGGCGGAAATCGAAGGGGATGCGTGGGAAATCCCCAGTGACGATGCACCCCTCGAACGCGCACCGTTGGATTGGTCTGCGAACTGGATGCGCCCCTCGTCCGATGCGCGCAACGACGACAACATTGTCGATGACGACGACGACGCAACCGCTCTCGACCGTCCTGCACCCGACCTGCTCGCGGCCATTCGCGCGAGCGACAACGCGACTGCCGGCTCCTCCAACTGGGGTGGCATGGGCCCTCGCTTCGACTCGCCCCGTTGGGACGACAACCTGAGCGAAGAAGTCGAGCCGAGCACGTTGGCAGAAGAAGACGACGAGCTCGACTGGGGCGGCGGAGACGAAGACGGCTGGAGCCTCGACCAGCTCAGCAAAGACGAAGACCCCAGCGACCGCTCCGATTCCCGCCAGCTCGAAGAGCCGGATGATGCACCGCTGGGGCTTCCCCGCTATTCGCCACCGGACGAAGACGACATGGAGCTGTCCGGTCAGCTCCGGTATTCCGACACGGAAGCTGAAGACGAAGACACCGATGACGGCCCGTCTCCGGGCACAGGTATCTTTATGCGGCCGCCCACTGCCGCCCAAGGTCCAGCCGCCCAAGTTCCTGCCATTGTGCAAAAGCGGTCGGTTTGGGATGATGTCGTCGACGACGATGCCGACGACACCATCATTGGCTCCTTGGCGGAAGTCATGGCTGCGGCTGGACGCACGCCGCGCACCGCACAGCCGCGGGTCGTCGAACCGCGCTCCGAGACCCTGGATGAGCCATCGGGTGCTGCTGCGATTCAAATCATCGGCGTGGGCCGCGCACAAACGTTGACCCCCACCCTGGAGCTGGGGGGCGACCCCGGTGAAGGCGACTCGCAAGCGATACAGCCGGTATACCACGAGGATGACGACGAAGACGACGGCGGAATGGCCGGATTCCGTCTCCAGTTCGAAGAACCCGAAGACGACACCGCCGAACCTGCGGTCCCGATGCTGACCGACGACGAAGAGCAGCTTCCGTCCCGCCCCGCGCTGCTTTCCGCAGACGGCTTGGTGTTGCCGGCGTCGACCGTCGGCCTCACGGACAACACGTCTGCGTCCACAATTCGTGATTTCGTCGAAAAGGCCGAAGCTGCCGAGCGAAAGGGCAACCTTCGGGAAGCGGTTCTCCACTACGATGACCTCCTAAGCCATTCTCCGCAGAACATCGCCGCACACCTCGGGCGCGGTCGCTGCCTCGTTGACTTGGGCGACTATGGCGCGGCAATGAGCGACTTCACCCGCGCGGAGGACATCGCACCCGAGTCGCCTGAGCCGCTCGTAGAAATGGGCAATCTCTTCTTCGCCCGCAAAGAGTACAAGCGCGCCATTACCTACTACAATCACGCCATCGACCTCGATGCAAACCATGCGATGGCATACTCAAGGCGCGGTATTTCCCACTATTACCGTCGCCAATATTCTGAAGCGCACCACGACCTCATTGAAGCAGAGAAGCGGGACTCCTCGATTCCTGGGCTCCAACGCTACATTCAAATGGCATCACGGAAGCTGAAGAAGCAACGATAAGAGCGGCCGGCCCAGGGCGGAAATGCGCCCCACGCGCGTGTGCGAACGGCGTTGCACAGCGCTGTCCCCGGACGCAGTGCGTACGTGGTCCCCCGTTTTGGGCAGGAGCAGCGGGCCACCATCGCCCAGACCCGACCACCGAAAGCCGGTGCCCACGTCGCGCAAAGAAGAACGACCCTTCGTCGCGACAATGCCCACGTTTCGGCGGCGCTCCGGCTCCCCGCCGACGTGCGTCCTGGGGCGTTTTGATTCCCGGAACATCCGGCGGAAGAAGCCGCTCAAGGTCGAATGGTGCGCATCCGATTTCCCTCCTGCATCGGATGCTTATCGCGCGTCGTCGCGGGAAAAACAGACCGTTTCTGCACGAGAACCTCGACGAGCCGGACAATGTCGTCCCGTGTCCGCCTCGCGCACCAGGCGTGCCATTGGATTCTCACGGGTAAATGCGAAAAACTTTGCGCAGTCCTGCACCGCGAGTGCGAAGTCGCTGTGCCCCTGGTTGTTGAAAACGCCCTATCGACGCAAAGTCGAGCTTGGCACACATATTGCATGCATCGGACTGAGCCGGATTGGCTGCCACCGCCCTCCCCACAGGGCCCGCGCAACCGAGGAGTCCCCGATGCAGACGACGAATCTCTACCAAAACCGCAACAAGGTCGTTGCGAAGAGCTTTTACCGCCGCCTTCGTACCGAGGGTTTCACCCACGAGCAGATCATCGAGCTTTCTACGACGTTGCTCGACCTCGTGAGCGAAGACCTCCGCAAACCTGTTGATATGGCCGAAGCGCGATAGCCCACGCGCATGTTGCAAAAGAGCGTCCTACGGGACGCTTTTGCATTTCTTGGAACAAGACGTGCGGAACCGGAGGACAAGCGCGGAATGCCCATTTGCGCTCGCTGATGCGGCATATCCACCACTCCAACGCGACGCTGCGGAACCGATGCGGACAAGCACCGCGAAGCAGCCAACGCACCGAAAGGGGTGCCAGCAGTTCGGATTCGCCATAGAACAGGGAGTCCCTGTTCACTGGAGCCGACATGCGCACCATCGCCGACGTCGTGAACCTTCATCAGCAAGCCTGCAAGCGGCGAGAGAACAGCTATATCGACCCAATGACCGGCTTTTTCGTCATGACGGCACACTATCTCCGTGAGAGGGGATATTGCTGTGGCGCCGGATGTCGGCACTGCCCGTATCCCCCGGATGTTCAGGCAGACGCCGGGCGCCCCGCCGACGCACCGTCCTGGGAACAGACCCCGCCCCGCTAAATTTTGCCGCAAGGGTTCGAACGCCCGCGCGCAGGAGTCTTGAGTCATGAGTACGCGCATCAACGGAAAAGACGACGACATCTCGGCGAAGGCCATGCAGGCGTTGCGCAGCGACGACCCTGACCTCGCGAGTCGCACTCTGCGAAAGCTTCTCGCCGAAGCGCCCGACCGGCTGGACCTTCTGCATGCTCTTTCTGTCACCGAGCTGCGCCGAAGCAACCCCCAAGAAGCATGGCAAATCACCATGCACGCCGAAGCCATCGCACAAGCCCGACGCGACGAGACCGCAGGAATGGTCATGCCGCAGATTGTGCTCGTTCGCGCTGCCGCCTGCGAAGACCTGCACGATGCCGAAGGGGCCGCCGAAGCGTACCGGCTTTTGCTCCAGCACGAGCCACAGAACCCCCGTGGCACCCAAGGCCTCGGCTACTTGCTCCTGGCCAACGGAAAGGTCAGCGAGGGCTTGGCCATGCTGGACCGCTACCTGGCCGACAAGCAGGACGAGCAGCAATATCTCGAAGCTACCGCAGGTCTCGTCGAGAACATCCGCAAGTTCATCACCAAAGACATTCATCCGCGGGAGTTTTTGGTGGCCCACCGGGGCAGCTACGTCGAGATGTTTGACCACTACGCCAAGCAGATGGAGCCCCAAGGCTGGATTGCCGAAGCCGCGCGCATGCACCGCGACGACAATGGCGCCGTAGTCGCGACCATCCCCGAAGGCGCGCGCCCTTACGCCGCCGTTCGGGTTGATCTCGTCAACCCCGAGACGGGCCAGCCCGGTCGCATCGGCGAGCAGCCTATGGTCGTCGCTCTGGCCGACTATCAGCCATTGGCACGCGCACCCGTGGTCACCCGTTGGCCCGAGCGCGACTGGCCGTTTGGCGTGTGGACCTCCTCCCAAGTGCCCTGGAATGACCTGGGGGTGCAGGTGCGCTTCGTTGACGAAAACGTCGATGCAGTAGCCGCTCTCGACCCCATCATCGGCGATTGGTACACCGATGGATTTGAAGGCGCCTATGGCTCGTCCGAGCATGGACGTTTTCACGAAATCTCCGACATCACGCCCATTGGACCCGCAGCGGCCGTCGTGACATTGGATGCAGGCCGTTCCCACCTGTCTTGCATCGACGGTCTCTTGCGCCGCCTCACGGTTCTGCACGACCGCACGCCGATTGCACATGTGTTGTTCGGCGTGGGATTTGTGCCGTCGGTCGGATGAAAATGCGCTGGGCTGGGCCATTGTTGGGGGTTGGACTCCTTGGGTGTCCCCATGCGGAGCCTCCCCCTGCTGACCCTGCCCTCGCGCATGTTGGCGTTTGGTTTGGGACCGGCATGGCGTTTCCCGAGGGACAGCTTTGTATCGTCTTTTGTCCCAACCAGCGCTTTTTCGCTGCGGACACTGCGTGTACCGACCTCGCGCACCCCGACTTCGCGCGAACCTGGACGTGGGAGCGCCTCCCGGATGGCTTGCTGCTGGCGCGAACGCCCGCGGGGGACATTCCGATGCGTGTTCGGATGACGGACACCGCCGAGGCGATGGTGGACGTCGCGCACCGCACCGACCTTCCGATGACCCGGATCGGCTGGTTGTCGCCTGCGTGTATGCCTCCCTGAGCGCGTAATGCCGGTGCTCGCTCCTTGGCCCCCCACATGGGCGACAAACGGTGGGTGTTGGCGGGCGCCTACGTTCCCTCCAACGAACGCGCGAGTGTCGTGCGAGCTGCACGCAGTCCCGCCGCCCAAAGCCCTGCCTCGCCAGTCTCGTCGGGGAGCACTCCCGCAAGTCTCCGAAACACTGACGAGACCGGTGCCCACGCCATTCGCTCAACCTCGCACGCGCCTTCCCGAAACGCCCGACGCTCGATTGCAGACCGCGCCGCCCGCCAATGCACCCATAGGTGCAAGCGGGGACAATTTCGCGCCCTATCATGCACGTCCTGCCAATTTTCCCCGTGGGGCGGCTGTTGCTGGCGCAGCGCCAATCGGATGACGTCGGCGTCACCTGTATTCACGCGAGTGGACGACCAACGCACACGCACTGCTCGAAATCGTCGAAATGTCATGGTGTAAGGTTACTGCAGAACCGAGACAATCGAAACCACACCGAAGGCGAATCATTTGCCGCTCGATACGTCTCCTCTTCGCTCGGCTCCCGAAACCTCGGCCTGTCCGGCGACTCCTTCCCAAGTGGACCCCGGAGACCCCATGAAGCTCCCCCGCACCCTTCTGCTGGCCACCTTGGCGACATTCAGCGCCACCTCCGCACTGGCACAAGAAGACGCGCCACCCGCAGAAGCCGCAGCCCCGGACACCGGCCCCAAGACCTATGCCATCGACAGCGCCAACACCGTGCTGATTGTGCGCACCTACAAAGGCGGCGTGGCCGGCGCTCTGGCCCATGACCACGCCATTCGCTCGATGAAGACCACCGGCAACATTACTTGGGCAGACGGCGGCGAGGGGTGCAAGTTTGACATTACCGTCGACGTGCCCTCCTTTCGCGTAGATGCCGATGGCGACCGCAAAATTATGGGACTCGAGGGCACCGTCGACCCCGGCCAAGTAGAAGACATCAAGAAAAACATGTACGCCGCCGACCAGCTCAACGTTGGCGCCCACAAAACGATGACCTTCAAGGCAGAGAGCTGCACAGGCAATACCGCAAACGGCACGCTCACTATCGTCGGAAAGGGTGTCGCCAAGTCGGTTCCCCTCACAATTACTGCCGATGACACCTCCTTTCGGGCAAAAGGCGAGCTGAACTTCTTGTTCACGGAGTTTGGCATCACGCCGTATTCGACGGGTTTTGGTGCCATCCGCAACGAAGACAAGCTAATGATGAAGATTGACATCAAGGCCAAACGATAGTTGTCTCCCATGTGAAATGCGTGCCATAAAACCGCGCGCATGTGTTGCGACGGCAGGCACGCACACGGCCCCCAAAAGGGCGCTCCCCAAAGGCGTCCTTGGTTCCCGGAAACATGCGGTTTGCTGGCTGCGTCCCCGCGTTTTCATCGTTTCGAGCGGCGCGTACCGCCCACCAACGCGCCCCTTCGGTCACCCATCCGGTACAGTGCTCCAAACCACTTTGGAGCACGCAATGTCACAGGACGCGACGCGCCCGCCCGATGCGGCTTCCCCGTGGGCAACCAAAGCCTACGGTTGTCTGCTCGGCACGGGCATGATGGGCGCGTTTCTCCTTGCGGGCGTCGTCGGCATTTTGCTGCCATTGCCCCATCGCTGGGAGGCACTTCGTCCCCCCTTTTCGATTGCCACCGGCGTTGGAAGCATTGTAGCCATCGCCCTCTTGGGTGGTGTGCCACTGCTGTTGTTCCGCGCGGGAGAACGCCGCCGCTTTGACCTGCTGTTCGGGCAGCTCGGACTGCGCGGCCGAAGTGACCCTGGCCATGGCGCGGAATACCAAGGCAACATCGACGGACGCGAACATTCCGCCAGTGTCTCCCTTGATGGTGCGTCGCCCGTCACCACGCACACCCGCGCCAGTTTCGGCGTAGACGCCGCGACAGGAGTGCGCCTCGTGCTGGCCAAGCGCGGCAGTCCGTACCTACAGGTGTACCAGCCCACCGACTGCCGCCATGTTCTCCTCGCGCCCGGCGAACCGCTGGACGTGCGGTCGACCCATCCCGAGATTGCGCGCGCTTGGCTCACCGACCCCAAGGTTCGGCCGGTCGTCAACCGGCTGCTCGCTGGCCATCACGATGCTGCGTCGATTCTCACGGTTGGTCCCGACAACCTGCTGCTGCGCGTCGATGGCGACGGCGCCACACGCTTCAATGGCGCAGAGGCAGCGGCACGCTTCGACGACCTCCGAACACTCGCCGCGGCCTTGGAGCAGCGCGCGCCCGACACCGGCCGGCTTCGGGCAGACGGCTCCTGGCTGGACCTCGGGCACAAGGGCCGCCGCTCCCTCCGCATCCGCCAGTGGGCCATGTCGTGCGGCTGCCTCACGTTTGTCGCGCTGGGTTGGCTCGGCTGGGTCGCGGCCATCGTGTGGACCGCGAAATAAAACCAGCGCCCTGCCAATTGGGCACACGCCGTGGGCGGGGTAGGATGCCGTATCGTCTGGAGCTGCCATGCGTGTGATGCTCGTCAACCCGCCCATCGACCAAGTTCTTGAAGATGGAAACGCGAATCCCGTCACCAGCTTCTTGTTCTACAACTCGGCGCCCCTCGGTATTTTGTACATCGCGTCGACCTTGGAGCAAGCGGGCCACGAAGTTGCGGTGATTGACGCCGCGGCCCAGCTTTTCAATGTCGAGCGAACGGTCCAGGAAATCGCGCTGTTTCGACCGGAAGTAATCGGCATTGGCTCGTTCACGGTCACCTTCGAGACATGCAAGAAGCTCGGCGCTGCGCTGAAAGTGGCAATGCCCGATGTTCCCATCGTGCTCGGCAGCTACCATGTGTCCCTCGTCCCCCACGAGGCCATGGAGAATCCGCAGTTTGACGTGGGCGTGCTGGGCGAAGGCGAAGAGACGATGCTCGACCTCGTGGAGCATTACGCGGGGGCCCGTTCGCTCGACGAAATTCCGGGAATCGTCTTCCGAAAAGACGGCGAGCTTGTGTTCACCGCCAAGCGGAGCAAAGTACGGGACCTCGACCGATTCCCGTTTCCCGCGCGGCACCTCCTCCCACCGAACATCTACCGCCCGGTGCCCGTAGATGAGCACGCCTACCCCAAGTTCGCGATGATAACGAGCCGGGGCTGCCCCCATGCCTGCGCATTTTGCCAGAAGTCGCGGTCGGGGTACCGGAGCCACAGCCCGGAATACATCGTCGACGAAATCGAGCACCTCATCCGAGACTTTGGCGCCAAAGACATCGCCTTTGTCGACTCTTTGTTTTGTGCCAACAAGCGGCGAGTCCACGCCATTTGCGACGAGATGATAAAGCGCGGCGTCCACAAGAAAATCAGTTGGACCTGTTCGAGCCGCGTCGAAGTCGTCGACCGCGAGCTTTTGGAAAAGATGAAGGCCGCAGGCTGCTGGCGAACCCGATTTGGTATCGAATCGGGGAGCGACCGGGTGCTCGACTTCATCAGCAAAGGCATCACCAAGAAAAAAATCCGCGCGGCCATCACCGCCGCCCATGAAGTTGGCCTCCGACCCAAAGCTTTCTTTATGGTCGGTCATATGCCGGACACACGCGAGACGATTGAAGAGACCATCGAGTTCGCCAAGTCCTTGCCGCTTCACGATGTGACGGTGCAGATCAACACTTTGTTGCCCGAGACCCCCCAAATGGAAATGTGGGAGCGCGAAGGCGAAAAATGGGGCCGCATCGTCAACCGAACGAATAGCGAAAAGAGCTTCTGGGAGCCTACTTTCGTCCCATGGGGTCTCGAAGCCGAAGACTTGGTCGAACTGCACCGAAAGTTTTACCGCGAGTTCTACTTCCGGCCCGTGACCCTCGCCCGACATCTCGAAAATGTCCAAAGCTGGCGCGATGTCGCGAAGTATGTGCAGGCGGGCAGCTTGTTTAGTTTCTTGTTCTTCAATGAAAACAAGCCAAAGCTCTGGATGCTCAAAGACGCGCTCTCGCGTGCATCCTCAAGCGGCACCAGCGCATCGGCATAAGGCTCCTGCGCGAAAAACGCGCGCCGGCAGCCGCCCGCGTGGGGGAGCAACGTCGATAGCCCGATTTGCGCGCGAAAGATGCGCCATTGCGGCGGGCTCGCACGTTAGCAACCGCGCGAGGCCCCCCCAAAAAATCCGACGCAGCTGCGGACTACCGCTTGGAAAACCGCGGCTCGGGGAGAGCCGTGGGGTCGTCGTCGTCGTCGATGCTAGAGGCGTCGGCGAAGGGGGACCACATTCCGCCCAAGGTGTGGTTGGGGTCGGCGGCCGCGCCAGTAACGGCTTCAATCTGCATGGAGTCGAGTTCGCCGACGTCCGGAACAAAGGGTTCCGGCGCGACACCTGCCGGCAGCGCGTGGGGATCGCCGGTGAGCGCGTCAAAGCCAGCGTCGTCGTCAAACCACGTGACATCAGAACGGCGGCCGACGGGCGACGTGGCCCCGCGCGGTGGCGGCGGGAGCAGATCATCGGGCATCGGCGGCACCGACAACAACGGCGGCAGCGGTACGCTCCCCGTGTCGTCCTCGCCGTCCAACGTGTCGTCGACCAGGGAAAACTGGACCGGCGGAGGCGCGAGTGTCGGAAGGTCCTCGGGACCGCCTTGGGTATCCCACTCCACCTGCAACACGCAGTTGCCCACCAAGAGTTCGTCACCTGGCTCTAATACGACGTCCGATGCGCCCGTGCCCCGATTGAGACGCGACAGTCCGATATACGCTTCAGTCGGTCCCCGTCCCCGGCGCACAAAGCTAAAGCAGTTCTGCGCGACATTCCGCGCCACCGCCTGCTCCCCGCAGAGGTCGAGCTGCGCATGCTGCGAGGCAACCATGATGGAGTCGAGCGTGAACTGTGACTTGGGAATGTCGCCGTTCTTGGAGCGAATCACCGTGCCCGCGTCGACCTCGGTTCGCCAAATAATATTGCCGTGGTGCGCATCATCGGGCAATCGCACCCGGCTGCTGGGGTCGCGACCGATGGTGTGCACGGCCCCTTGGGTAACGTGAATGTTGGCGCCCACGCGGCGGATTTCGCCTAGGTACGGCCACCCCTGGGCGCGCACGCCGGAAAGGTCGCGGTAGTCGAGGCTTACGCCGTGGAGGTCGATGTGCACATTCGACCCGAGGACCGCAGCGGCACCCACCGGTACCGGCATGCCACCCACGCGAATTCCGCGTACATGGGCAAAGAGGCGAACCCTCTTGCCCACGACTTGTACCGTTGCGGCGGGATTCGCGAGGTCGCTCCCAATGTCGCCATTTTCGCCGATATAGACCTCGTACCCCGCCATAAAGTCCCGGAAATGCACCCGCTGGAGCAGCACGCCCGCTTCTCGCACCGTGACGAAGCGCTCGGACACACCCGCGGCCTCGGCGGTGGACCGAAGGAAAGCACCGGCATTCTCCGACGAGACCGGATCTGCGACAGTGGGGCCTTCTTCGAACAGCCCATCGTGGGTAGGGACCGCTTCAACCACGACGGGAGTAGGAGCCGGGGCCGCCTCGACCAAGGCCAACACCAGCCAAGCGACCACCTGCCCGTCACCGCGCGTAAGCCCATACACCGACGCAGAGTTGGGTTCGCCGTGCCGCGTGAGCGTAAAGCCGCCTTGTACATCCGGGCTTGTCAGGTGAACCAGCCCTTCTTGCTCGTCGTATTGCAAGCGGTAGAGCGCCGGCGCGACCAGCGACGGATGGCTGAAGTTGTCGAGCCAATGGTTGCCGATGGTGAGCAGGTCCTGGTCGTCGTACAACCGCGCGACCTCGCGATACCCCTCCCACACACCCGGAAGGTTGGCCATCACGGACACCAATGGCCGAGACGAAACGGAGGGACCGCTGTAATGATTGGGCAAAAGGCCCGTTACGAACTCGCCAGGGCGAAGGCCCAAGCGCCCGCCGGACACATGGCCATCGCCGACAACCCGCACCCCGAGAGGCCGGTTGGGGTTTCGTCGGGGAATGCCCGCCCGCTGACACCAATCCTCGAAGCTCGCGCGGATACCGCCGACGAGGTGCCGAATCCAGCGCGCACCATGATTTTGGTTCGCGCGCTCGTAATCCACATCGGAGATGATGATGAGGACGTCGGTGACGGAAACCAAACGCTCTCGGCTGGCCGCGCGCAAGTGCGCTTCAAGGCCCATGGGCCGGCCACCCGTGCTGTCGACCTCCCAGACTTGGTCGGGGTCGGCGACGAGGTCGACCATCGACACATGGCGCCGCAAGCACGCGTCAAAGAAGTCAAAGGCTGGATCAGGAGGCAAGACACGCCGGGAGTCCCCGGACAATCCGCGTGTGCCGCCGCCGCCAATGAGTCGAAAGGTCGTCTCGTGGGACAAGGCCATGGGGTCCTCCAAAACCAGCGAAGGCCGCCAATATTACGGGCACGTCCGCCGAAAGTTCAGTCTACCTGACCGAATCGCGGTGAAACATTCGGTCCGTTGTGCGAATTGCGGCACCGTCTCTTGAAGCCGAAATCGACGAACGCCCATAACCGGGCCGTCGCTCGGCCAGCGACGGAAATCCCCGGCGGACAAACGTTGTCCGCTCACTGGGCGGGAGGAACCAGCAGCTCAATGACGAATGCTTCGTTGGCAGCGGGGACCAAGCGGTCGCAGCCCGCATCCGCAATCACCATCGAGAGGCTTGTGAGCTCCAAGTCCACGCCGCCGCGGTCGACCGTCGCCCACACCATGCTGCCGGAATCGGCATCAAAGTGCTCGACCTCGGACTCGAACCCGGCTGGAATTCGGTCGCTAAAGACCACGTCAAACACGAAATCGGGATCCCAATCTTCACCCGGCGACGTGGGGTCGGCGTGCGCGGGGTCATATGCAATTCCCGTCCAGTCAGCGTCGATCGCCTCAAACAAGCCCTCTGTCTCGCCGGGGTCGCGCACAAAGGAGGCCTGCACTTGCTCCGCCACCTGGGTGCCCGCAACGACCGGACCCGGACGCGTTGGCGTGGCCCGATAGGTCTTGCTCGGCCGATTGTCGATGTCTTCGGGAAGTTCGGCGTAACAATCCAGCGCCGAAGGATTGCCCTTCGAACCGCATCCTACCGCGAACACCAAAAGTCCGACCACCACGCATTTGTGCCCAGCGATGGTTCCCACTTGGTCGAATCCACCCATACCCACTCCCACAGTCCGGGGTCGGACGCAGGGGTGGATGGCCGCACGCCTTCCGCCCCGCGCTATTGTACCCACTTCCACGAGGAACCACACCTGAACAGCCCCCACTCCTGCACCCACAGCACACGCGGAATTCAGCGCGCTGCAGTGTTCGCGTCGTCGCTCAAGGTCTGCTGCAGATGTTCGCGCAGCACAAGTGGAACATCGGCCAGCACCGTCGCCATCGGGCGCAACAGGTCTACCCCCGCCGCGCGACGGTGCCCTCCTCCATCGGGGCCCAGGACACGCGCCAACACGCTCACATCGACGTACCGCCGGGAACGCAGCGACAACTTGACCCGTTGGTTTGTTCGTTCAATAAACAAACAAGCAAGCTCGACCCCGCGCGTCATCAACAGATGGTCCACAGCCCCTTCGAGATCGGCGTAATCGCCGGCTTCCGCCGCGAAGTCGTCGAGCGTAATCCAAGAATACGCCACCGCGTCGGCAAAGACCGCGCGCTGCATCACACGCCCCAACAAGCGGTTGCCCGCTTCGCGCCGCTCGTACAATACGCGCTGTGCGATGTCGGTGGCGTCGATGCCGGTCGACAGCAAACGCGCGGCCATTCCATGCGTGCCGGCCGACGTATTGGCGTGGCGGAAGCCGCCGGTATCAAACACGAGGCCCGTATAGAGCGCCGCCGCGACGGTGGCGTCCAGCTGAAGCCCCCAGCGGTCGATAATCGCAAGGACCAGGGTGCAGGTACTCGGAGCCGCCGGGTCTATCAGAGCAAACGAATATCCAGCCGCCGTAGTAGACCGATGGTGGTCGACAATCGCGGTGTGCTGCGCGGATGCAAAACACGCGCCCACTGTGGGGTGAAGGCGATGACGGTCGCCATCCAACACCACACAGAGGTCGGCGCCAAGCGAAACCTCGGCGTCGGGGACCATCGAGTTGGCACCGGGAAGCCACGCGTACCGAAAGCCCGGCTGGCCCACCACCCACACGGGCGCGCCACAAACCTTTCGCAGCGCCCACGCAAGGGCCATCGAGGCTCCGATCGAGTCTCCGTCAGGGTCCGCAGGCCCCGCCAACACGATTCCGGCCGATGCCTGCTGGGCCGTTTGAAGCAGAGTGTCCGCAAACTCGACGATCTGTGCGCGCATGCGCCTCCTCCCGAATCTGGCGACGGCCCGCCTGCAACAGGGTCGCCCTTGCCCCATCCCAAACGACAACAGGCCCCAACGGTAAAGTGCCGTGGAGCCTGTCGTGGAAGGGCCCCGCAACAAAACGCTGCGAGGCCTATCGAAGAGAGCCGCGTCGACTCAGTCTTCGTCTTCCATGTCATACGCAGATTCGTTGATAAGCTCGGGCTCGTCGCCTTCGACAACTTCGGGCTCCATCGAGGAGAGGCGGTTGAAGCAGCCGTCACAGACCTTGATCTGGTCGACCCGTTCCCAGCCCTGACCGCCCTTGTCATCCTTACGACGGCGCTTCTTGCCATTTCCGGCGACCGGAATCGCAGCGGCGCGGAAGGGGTAAACCCGACGCCGAACCTTGGTGGTAACCCACGATGCGCGCGCGCCCGAGGGAACAAGGGTGTTGCAGGACTCACAACGGTACATCAGCACTCCGACGATTTCAGGAGCCGCAGTCGCGGCAGAAGTCTCGCGGCCACAACACGCAACCGCAACATTCGAACCGCCGCAACGGGGCGGCGACAAAACAGCAGACGTCATGTAGCGCCTGCATGGACAATGCGCCGCAAACGCAGCGAAAGATCACACGAGTATCCTGGATGGTGGCCCCACAACCAAGGGCGGTCTGCGGAGTGCCCACCGAACAGGACATCGCGCCTGGACAAGCAGCTCTGCCCGTCCAGAACGTCCGCCGCCGATACCCTTTCTGGCCGTCCGCGTCAACCGAAACCCCGCAGCGCCCCGTTTGCGCCCGCGGATTGTGACGCCCATCCGACACGCACCCCGCGTACCTGCTATGCTGCAACCCGTCGCTAGCTGCGAACCGGTGAGGGAATCCCCTCGCTTCTGCTATCGACAACTATCCGCAACCCAGCGTTGTTTTTGCACCGGGCCGCTTCGGTCCGATGGCCGCCCCCTCTCGCCCAGGAACGCCAACGATGGAATGGACCATCGCCCCTCACACCCGCGCCGACATCCACGCATTTTCTGGAATCAATTTTTCTGGAGAACGCCGGGCAGCGAGCATCCACCCTGCCGGCGGTCTCCAAGGCGACAAGTTCAAAGACTTTGCATTCCGCTCGGTCGCGATTGTCGCACCACCGGGCACCTTCGTCGTGCTGGCCACCTCGGTGCTGCCAGAAGGCTGGGACGAGCGCCCTTGGCGGGCCCTGCAAGTTCTTCGCAGTGACGCGTACCGAACCAAGGACGGCAAACTTGCCGTTCGAATTCCCGACCTCGACTGGTACGACAAAGGCACGGCGCACCGCACCGACCCCGACTTCCAGCAAACATTTCCCCAAGTGTTGACATTTGCGGAAGGAACGGGCTGGACTTTCGGCCGCAGCGGCACGATGCCCCTCAAGGACAACATCAAGGCCATTCACATCATCAAGCGCTAACGCACCGCCGCCGAAGCGTTTGGACCCAAAAAAAAGGGAGGCCCATTGTGGACTCCCGTTTTTTTTTTCGACCGTTTGCCCGTGCTTCGCGTAGGCCCTCTCGCCGCCGTTCGCCGCGCGTCAATACGCCATTGGGCTAGGGGTTTTCTCGAAACAAAGCCCGAAAATTTTGGGCCATCTGCGCATGGACCGCTTCGTGCGTTTCCCCCCACAGTTCCGCCGCAAACGTCGCGGTCACCACCACATTCGCAGGCTCGTTTAGCTCTCCGCGGTTCGGGCCGAGATACGGACAGTCTGTCTCCAACAAGAGCCGCTCCCGCGGTATGTTTTGCAGCATTCGCCGGAAGCCATCGGACTTTCGCGCATTCGCCGGAATGCTCAACCAGTGCCCTGCCGCTGCGATTTCTTGGGCGAGCTTGAGCTTGCCACCAAAACAGTGCCAGTTGACGCGGGTAGCCTTCTCTTCAAGCAATACCTCAAGTGTGCGACGTTCGGCCTTCCGCGTGTGGACAATCAATACTTTGTCGGCCGCAAGCGCAATACGAATCAACCGCCGAAAGACTTGTTCTTGACGCTCCCAAAGCGCCTCGGGCACCCAATAGTGGTCGAGACCGACCTCTCCGACTGCGAACGCATCTTGCACATGCGCCGCGACCCACTCTACGCCTTCATCCGCGGAAGGGACGGGCCCATCGGTATCACGAGGATACTCGACGCCCATGGCCAACATTTCCGGCAAAACGGCGTCCACCGGGTACAGGCCAATCGCGGCCTTCACAATGTCGTGACGCTCGGCCAGCGCGAGCGTTGCGAGGTTGTCCGCGATGTTGAGGCCATTGGAAACGATGGTGGTGACACCTGCCGCGCGGGCCCGCTCGACGACCGCATGTTCTTGGACCGCCAACCTCCGGTCGGTGAGGTGCGCGTGGACATCAAACAAACCCATGGTCGTCGCTCCCGAAGCCGCGAACCGACAATTTTGGACGTTCGCGACGAAAACGCCTAACGTGTGGGTATCAAAACGACCGATTTGGAGAAAACGTAGCCAACGGTCGACCACCCCCCAAACAGGTCACGCACCACGACGACGCCGCCCCGCCTTCCCAGGGGGACCGCGGGCCATCTACACCGAGATTCGGAGTCAACAAGCAGCAACGCAGGCGTTTGAGCGCAGGCCACATTTCGAGCGGCAGGAAAACAGGATCGCCCCAATAACCGATAAAGGTCATACCCCAAGGACCGATAGAGAAAGCCTCACCGCTTCCCCATCGGAAGCCATCGCCTTGATGCCGTGCTTCGGGGACGGGTTCGCGTCCTCTCCACCTGCGCACCGCTGTCCGGCACTCCTCCCTCGCCTGGCCAGCTTGCCCCGAAGCACGGCGTTCTTTTTGCCTCCTGCGAGTTCCCTGCGCGCAATGTGACGACGGCCAGCATCCAACCGTCGCACACAGGATATGGCAACGGTTCTACCGGAGGTCCTGGATGCAGGTACAAGTCCCGGCGTGGATTCGCGTCATCGTGGTGCTTGGCGTTGTCGTTGCGTTGACGTGGCGAATGGTGGTGGACATCTCGGTCGACTGGCTGTGGTTCGATGCGCTTGGACACCTTCCCGTCTACCAGACCTCCTTGGCCACCCGTGCCACGCTCCTGACAGCCAGCTTTTTGGTCGCGGCGCTCTCCACCCTCGCGAGCCTCGCTTGGGCATCCCGACAGGCCCCCGTCACCAGCGCAAGCCTTCGGCGACTGAGCACGGCAAACGGCGGCCAGGCCGGCATCAACATCGCACCGCGGAGTCTCCAGCGGCTCACTTGGGGCGCGATGCTCGGGGTGTCCGCACTCGTCGGGTCAATGTTTTCGGAATCTGCCAGCACCGCATGGTTGGACATCCTAGCGTTTGTTCACCAGCAGCCATTTGACGCGGTCGATCCCGTGTTTGGCCACGACATCGGCTTTTATGTCTTCACGCTTCCCGTGTTGCGCTGGCTGCATGGAAACGCCGTAGCACTGGTCCTTCTCGTTGGACTGGCGACGACTGTTTGGTATCTTCTGCAAGCCGCGGTGTCGGCCCCCCAACGGCCCACCCTCGGTCCTGCCGCGCGGCGCCATCTGCTCGCGCTCGCCGCAACGCTTTCTGTCACCAACGGCTTCGGCCTCGCACTCGAACGGTACGACCTCCTGGTAAGCCGTCATGGGGCGGTGGTCGGGGTTGGCTACGCCGACGCCCACGCGCGACTTCCCGGCTATTGGCTGGCCATCGTGGCCGCGATGGTCGCCGCAGGCGCCTTCGTGTGGGTGTCCCGCAAAGACGGCTGGCGTCCGGCCATGATCGTCGGCGCCGCCTATGTCGGGATTCGCATGCTGAGCACTGGCATCGTGCCCCAAATGACCGAGGAGTACGTCGTTCAGCCAAGTCAGCTCGACCTCGAGCGCGACTACCTGCAACGGAATATTCACGGCACCCGCTCTGCATACGCGCTTGACCGTATCGAGGTGCGGCCATTCGAAGCCGCAGCACACCTCACGCCCGCCGACATTCAGGCAAACCCGCTCACCGTCGAAAACATCCGCGTATGGGACACCCGACCACTCCTGACGACCTATGCCCAGCTACAAGAAATCCGAACCTATTACGACTTTCTGGATGTAGATGTCGACCGATATACGTTTGATGGCTCGCCGCGCCAGGTGATGATTGCCGCCCGCGAAATGAACGTAGAAGCGCTCGGCGGCGCGCAAAACTGGGTCAACCGTCACCTCCAGTACACCCACGGCTACGGCTTGACGATGAGCCCCGTCAACGTCGTTACGCCCGAAGGCCTGCCGGAGCTCTTCGTTCAAGACATCCCCCCAGTCGACACCGTAGGCCTCAACATCACGCAGCCCGAAATTTACTATGGCGAGTCGACCAACGACTACGTTATTGTTCGTACCGGCGAGCGCGAGTTCGACTACCCGATGGGCGACACGAACGTCACCACAACCTATGAAGGCAAAGGCGGGGTCGTCCTCAGTTCGTTCTTCCGAAAGCTCGTTGTGGCGGCACACTTCGAGACCTTGGACCTCCTGCTTTCGCAATACCTTCGCGACGACAGCCGCGCGATGTTCCGACGAAACCTGCGCGCGCGGGTGAGCCGGGTCGCGCCCTTCCTCACGCTGGACAACAACCCGTACCCCGTCGTCCACGATGGCCGCTTGGTGTGGATTCTCGACGCATACACCACCTCCGACCGCTACCCCTACTCCGAGTCCACGCGCTTCGCCGGAAACCGTCTCAACTACATCCGAAACTCGGCAAAGGTGGTTGTTGACGCCTATGACGGCACGGTCCAGGTCTATATCTCCGACCCATCCGACCCAATTGTGCGCGTCTTCGCCGACGTTTTTCCGACCGCCTTGTTGCCCCTCGACGACATGGACGCCGGATTGCGCGCCCACCTGCGCTATCCAACGGACTTCTTCGATATTCAAGCGGAGCTATATAGCCGCTACCATATGCAGGACAGCACGGTCTTCTTCAACCAAGAAGACATTTGGGAGTTTCCCAAAGAGCAAGTGGCCAACGAGTCCCGCAAGATGGACTCCTATTACCTCATCATGCGTCTGCCTGGCGAAGAGGCCGCTGAGTTCATCCTTCTCGTGCCCTTCGTGCCGCGCAACAAAGACAACCTCATCGCCTGGATGGCGGCCCGCTCCGATGGAGAGCAATACGGACGCCTCCTCGTTTATACATTTCCGAAGCAAAAGCTGATTTTTGGACCATCCCAGATTGAAGCACGTATCGACCAAACGCCAGAAATCAGCGAACTAATGACGCTCTGGAGCCAAGCCGGAAGCCGCGTCATTCGCGGCAATTTGCTCGTCATACCGATTGAAGACTCGTTGATGTATGTAGAGCCGGTGTATTTGGAGGCGTCCCACGGCCAGCTTCCCGAGCTGAAGCGCATCATCGTCGCCCATGAAAAACGAATCGCGATGGCGAGCACCCTCGACGAAGCACTCGCCCAAGTCTTTGGGCCTATGCCCGAAAACTTGCCCCCTGCGGCGCCCGTAGAGCCGCCTGGGCCGCCCACCGCACGCGCCGACAGGTCCATGGGCGTCTTGGCCCAAGAAGCGCGCGCGACCCTCGCACGGGCCGAAGAACGCCAACAAGCAGGCGACTGGGCAGGATACGGAGAAGCACTGGTCGAGCTGCGGGAGATATTGGCCGCACTCGATGCAGCAAGCAGCGCCGCGGAGCCACCCGCGCCATGAGCTGCGTTGCGCATCGCGCTTCGTCTCTCTGGAGACGACCGTGCTGACGGCACTTTTGCTGCTCGGCGGGCTCGTTTGTGCGGGAACGGCTACCCCCGCACCCCGTCCGCCGCCGCTCGGCGAGCACCCCGACGACCGCGTGTCGATGGCCGACATCGCCGTTCTGGCACCCATTGCCGCCAGCCTGCCCGTGTCTGCCGACCCCAGCCTCGCGCGATGGCTCGGCCCCCAAGCTACGCCTTTGGTCACACAAGTGGACCCCACCCGGTTCTGGAGCACCGAAGCAAACGCCGACCGCGGCAACCAAGACGGTTCCCCGTTGCGGGTGTTGAGCTACAACGTCGGTCTCTTTGACCGACAAAGCTGGCTCAGCGGACGCCAGTACCGACGCGCGGAGGTGCCCGTGCGTAGGGGAGCCGTGGCCGAGGCGGTAGTCGGCGACGATTGGGACATCATCCTCCTCCAAGAAGTCTGGAATCCCGCCGACGTAAAGCGCTTCGCGGTGGTCGCCGAGCGGGAGGGCTACGTGTGGTTTGCGGGTTCGGACCGTCACCATTCCGAACATGGCTTGATGATTTTGGTCCGCGGAAGCCTCGTCAGTGGCGCCCAAGCACGCACCGAAGGTCGCTTCGTCGACCAGCGCCGCGCGGAACACCGCTGGGGCCTCGGGATTGCGCGCGGCTATCTCACTTGGTCCTTCACCCACGCGCCGACTGGCCGCCGCATTCGTGTCGCGACGGCCCAATTACTGCCCGCGCCGGCCTCGATTCACGTTCGCAACCTTCAGGCGCGCCAACTCGGAATCGACCTCGCCGCCAGCGACCAGGAGACCCTCGTTATCCTTGGCGTGGACCTCGGCAGCGCCCCCTGGTACCCCGAAGACATCCTCGAAGAGATTCCCGGCGAGTCCGGCCCGACCTGGCGTCCCCACGCGACCACCCTTCCTGTCCTGCGCCACTATGCCCACCTCGTCGATGCCGCTACTTTCGGCTACCCACTGGACGATGGGCACGCCCCGTATGCCTACCCCACCTGGACCTCAGGTTGGCGAAAGCGACCGCTGGCCGGCAATTGTCATCTTACGCCGCCAAATACGTTTACTGCGACCGTCTGCAACAGCCAATTTTTTGCGGCCCACGGCGGAAACATCTCTCCCGCCCGCAGCGACATGATTTTGGTCGCCACCCCCGACGCCCAAACAGGCATCCAAGGGCTGCATCTCGCGTATACCGACCCTGTGTCGCTGCGTGGCCGCACCATCGAGTTGTCCGACCACTACGGCGTGGCGCTCGAACTTCGTATTCGACCGCCCGGAGAAGGCGCCGCCCCTGCGGTTCAGGCCCAGTCGGAAGGCGCCACCGGCGCAGCCACCACACCGCCTTCGAAGCTTTGACCCGCACTTTCAACCTGCACGATGGTGCCCGGCTCCCAGACCGCTTTGCGCAGAATGCCCAGCCCGAACGACACATCGCCGATACGCACGACGCTGGTCAAGCGACCAACGGCGCGCTCTTCAAAGGACACCACCGCGCCCGCTTCCAACGCGCCGGCGACCCGGACAAGCGTGCGCCGCTTCTGCACCGCGCCCTTGACGTCGATTCGGTTGATGACCTCTTGGCCGACGTAGCAGCCTTTGTCGAAGGCGCAGCACTCTTTGTCGACCGCAAGCTCGTGGACCATCGTGATTTCGCCGCCATCGACAGGCCAGGAGGAGCGTCCTGCCAACACCCGCAGGCCATCGAGCACTTCGTCCGGCGCATCGACGATGCCTGCAGCCGCGAGCCGCTGACCGAGCGCATCCTCCGCACCGTGCGGAATCAAGAAGTCGACCCCTCCGCACCCGGAGCGGTCTTTGCGACACACCCGCACGCCCGACGTTTCGTCCAGAAGGGTGTGTGCGTGGGCAGCATCAGGCACGGGGACTCCCGCTTCCGCCAACATAGCCACGGCTCCCGCGCCTTGTACCGTCCAAACGAGGGGCATGTCATCGTCAATTTCGATGTCGTCGAGCACAAGGTACATGCCATAGCGCGCCTCAAAGGCCGCACGGTCCATCCCTTCCAAGACAAGCACCACAACATCGTCTTGCACGAAGTAGAGGTCAAGGAGGGCCAAAACCCGCCCTCGGTCGTCGCACGCACAATGCCGATTGCCCTGTCCAGGCTGAAGGCGCCGGGTGTTGTTTGTAAACATCCCGTTGGTCCACCGACGAAGCTCTGGACCGCGAAGGACAAGCGCCGTCGCCGACGGAAGTGAAAATCGCGCTGCGCCGCTCCAAGCAGCGTGGAGCGAGGGGGGGTCAACCACCGAAGTTCGCATATGCCCTATCCAGGAAAACTATTTTTTTGGCGGAAGGGGAGGCCGCGCCATCAACATCGTCTCGTCGGCTTCCTCTTCATCAATATAGTCTTCGTTCCAGTCGTCTGGCGGGATGATGGTTGCGCCCGGCTGAAGCTGCGAGACATCGGGAAGGTTCATCGTTTCAAGATTCATGCGCTTATGGGACGGCGGCTCAATACGCACGCGGTTCCCTGGACCGGCCGGCCCCGCAAGCTGCGCGGACATTCCGTCTGCACCAGGCGTGCGCTTTTGGAGGATGCCAGCGAGATCGGTAGCGTTTTCGTCTTCGGCCTCAAAAACGGCGCGGCCTTGGGACGCATCGCCCGGCAGCGCGCCCGCAGAAGAACCCAAGGAGGGCGCCGGCGACGCATCCGTGGCCGCCTGCGCCGATGCCGGAGGTGCTGGTTTGCGCCCCTTCCGGGCCAACATCACCAACGCGACCACCCCGACGGCGACGACCGCAAGAAAACAGAGCCCGCCAAGAATCCAAATCACCACGCTCTCCTCAACCACACCGGACCCCAAAGTCATGACAAGACTCGGGGATGCAGGAGCCAAGCCTGCCGGTTCCTTGTAATAGATCCAGGACGAAATCTCACCGCCCCAACTATACGTTCAAGTGGCATATCATGGATAATTTCCCACAAGTGATCTTGAACCACCTTTCCGATGGCCGGCTCCTGGCCGGAGCGGTGGGAGCATTGCTCGTCCTCGCAGGCGCGCGCCTCTACCGCCTTGCCGTGATGGCGCCTGGGTTCCTCCTCGGAATCTACGCCACAACATATGTCCTGAACGAGCTTGGCGGGCGTGTGGATACACCCATTCGAATCGGAATGGTGTTGGGCGTTGGCTTGCTTGGAGCCTTCCTTACGTCGCGCATCGAGCAACTCGCCGTTCGCCTCGGTGGCAGCTTGCTCGTCGCAGCCGTCACGCACGCCGTGCTTCCGATGGTCTGGCCCCACGCACCCGGCTTTGCTGCGCCGGTTGTTGGATTCTTGGGACTCTTTTTGTTTCCTGCGCTGTATCAGCGCCTTCTCCCCGTGATTACTTCGGCGATCGGAGCCATCGCACTCGCTTGGGCTGCAGGTCGCCCCCAAGACCTCCTCATGATGGCTGGCGTCACGGTCATTGGCGTAGCGATTCAGCTCGCGACCAGCGGAAAGTCCAAAAAGGAGCGCGAAAAATAGCACATTACGCAACACCGAATTCGCGCTCGCGGTAATGTGGCGCGCCTTCACTCCTTTGGGTGCAGGCAGGAGCCCCTGTGAATCTGCGATTCGTGTCTTTGTTCCTTTCACTCGGCATGGTGGGCTGCGGTCCCGACCACGTCCATGTCGAGCGCTCTACCTCGCTTTCGGCCACACCCGCCGATGTTTATCCCCACCTCGCCGACCTACGAAAATTTGTCGTCTGGAGCCCCTGGAGCGACATCGACCCCAACTCCGTGACCGACTTTTCGAATCCATCGACCGGCATCGACGCTTGGTACTCCTGGAAAGGGAACAGCGACGTCGGCTCCGGCAAGATGACGGTCATCGCCGAGCAAGAGAACGCAATGGTCAAGCACCGGCTCGATTTCGTCGAGCCATGGACCGGTAGCGCCGAAGCCACCCTCACTATGGCCGTTTCCGACGATACGGTCACAGTCACCTGGGGCTACGACCAAGACAACGACTTCGCCGGCAAGGTCATGGGAACGTTCATAGATATGGACGATATGCTTGGCGGGGACTTCGAAAAGGGACTCGGCCGGCTTGCCGTCCAAGTCGAACAGACCGTCGCCGCGCGGAAAGAAGCCGAAGCGCGACAACAAGCCGAAGCCGCCAAACAAGCCGAAGCCGACGCGGCCGCAGCAGACATCCCTGACGATGCGCCCGTTGCCGAATAGCGCATCCTCCGCGCACTATTTTTCAGATGCCGCGAGCATGGTGTCCGAAATCGGCTCGCCCAAGGCGCCCGCAACCGACTCTAGCCGCGAAAACTCGCGCTTGACCACGCGATGATGATTGCGGTTCTTCACTTGCGCATCTTGGCCGAGCCACTCCAGCGCTTCGATACGTCCGCCTTTGTGCAGGATGGTCTGTAAGAGTACGAGGCTTCGGAATACGTCCGGCGCCTCCAAGCTGCGAATCCGCCGCTGGTCATCCATCGCCAACACGAATTTTCGCGCAATGCGCTCCAAGCTCGCGACAATGCCTTGCTCGTCGGCGCCGTCATTGCCCCCCCGCGAGCGACCGCCCCGGAAGTCGACAGTCGCGATGGTTCCATCGCGCGCCAAGAGCGCCGCGCGGTCGAGCGTATTGGCGAGCTCCCGCACATTGCCGGGCCAAGTGTGGCTCGCGAGCGCATCCAGGGCGGCGGGCGCCAAGGACAAGGGCGGCAGGTTGTACCGCTGCGCCGCATCCGCAAGGAAGTGCCGCGCCAACAAAGGCACATCGTCCAAACGCTCCCGCAACGGCGGAATCCGGGCAACAAACACCGCCAACCGATAGTACAAATCCTCTCGCAGCTTGCCCTCGTCAATTGCGCGTGCAGGACTTGAGCCCATCGCCGCAATCACGCGAACATCGATAGGCAAGGGCTTGTTGCCCCCAAGGCGATAGATACAGCGTTCCTGAAGAGCCACCAGCAGCTTTACTTGGCATGACAACGGCATCGTGTCGAGTTCATCGAGGAACAGAGTGCCGCCCTGGGCAGCCTCAAATTTGCCCGTTCTGCGCGTGCTGGCGCCGGTATACGCACCCGCCTCGGCTCCAAATAGCTCTCCTTCAATCAGGGACTCGGGAATCGCACCGCAGTTGACGTGGACAAAGGGAGCGCCGCGCCGCTCGCTGGCAGCATGGAGCTTTTGCGCGATGAGGCTCTTCCCCGTGCCCGTCTCGCCGGTGATGAGGACAGAAACATCGAACCGCGCAATCCGTCCCAGTTCTTGCAACTCCGCGCGCATTTTCGGTGAGCGGGTCACGACGCCAGGAAGCCCCTCTGCTGGGACCTCTTGGCTCGCAACCGCCCGCGCCATACACGCACTCAAAAACGGCAACCACGCCTGCACCGCAGCCAACGCGGCGGCATCGAAGAGGCCCTCGGTCAACGGATTGTCCAGATAAATGAACCCTTCCGTGCGGCCGCTCCGCACCAATGGCAAGCACGCAACCGACCGGAGCTCCAAGCGAATAACGGACGCCTGGGCGGCAAAGGCGCCGTCTCCTGCATCTTGGGTGACCACCGGCGTGCCCGTTTGCAGACAGTCGGCCACAATGCTCGTAGAAACCAGCGTATTTGCGTCGAGAAGCTCGACGCCCCCCGCCCCACGCGCCACCTGAACGCGCCACGACCCATCGGGCAACACCCAGCCAAGCACGCCGCGGTGGGCCTGCACAATCGCGATGACGCCGTCCAAGACCTGCGTAGCGACAGGCTCCAACCCCTGGGTGACCGTGACTTCTAAGGTTCGCGCCAAGATGTCTCGATACCGGTCAACGTCCGCTTCGAGCGTGATGGTTTCCGCATTCGCGCGCGAAGCGACCCGACGCAGGCGCGCCAACAACACCAACGAGCGTGCGGCATCGCCCCGACGCAGAACCTGCTCGGCTTCGGTGATGAGGTCTACGAGGTCAATCGCCATAGTACGCACTCCGGCATTGGGACCGGCCCGAACGACCGCCCCACTTCGTACCGAAGAACTCTACCCGATTGCTGCGAATCTTTCACTTCGCCCCAAACAACCCTACACTAATCCACAATGGGTGTAGCCTCTCCACCTTGGGTCACAACCCAACGGTAGCCACTCCCAATCGAATACGACTCGGTTGTACCCGCCGCATCGGGCCACTGAATCGTCAGCTCGCCCACGCAATCAGCACCCATACCAAAATGGAGCAGGAGGTCATCTTGGTTGCCCCATTGGCCGGCCCCTCCCCGCACCTCCTGGACCTGCGTAAGCGTGTCGGTGCGGAGCGTGACCCGCGCCCCTATCGCCGAAGTGTTGGAACCACCCACGCCTTGAAGCGCAACTTGGGCCCAATTGCTGCCTTCGCCAAGTTGGTTCTCAAATAGACGAACCTCAAAGGTTTCCCGGCAATCCGAGTCGCAGCGCATGCTCGAATGGCCGACCACAAGGTCGAGGTCACCGTCGCGGTCAAAGTCCGCGACGACGCTGCCGTGGCTTCGGGGATGGTCTACCCCATCTTCGGGAACAACCGACTCGAACACGCGCGCCGACGTTTGGTGGTACAGCAAGCCCCTTGTGTCAGGGTAATCCGAGCTACCGATATAGACATCTGGCCACCCATCATTGTCGAAGTCAAAGATGCTGCCGGTGATGTCGCCGTCGTCCCACGTACGACCACGATGCTCCCGGCTCAGGCCCGTCGCGGCATTTCCGGGACGTACGAACGTAATGTCGGCGTCGCCCGTATTGAAGAGCAACTCACTGGGGTCGCTGCTGCTCCCCACATCCCAATGCACGATTTCGGACGTCAAAACATCAATATGGCCATCATTGTCAACGTCTCGACAGGTAGACGTTCCACTGTTGCCGCCCAATCGAAACGCCTCCCGGTCATAGGTATGGTTCCAACGGAAGGCGTCGGAGTCAGTCGAACAAGCAATCAGCTCCGGCGGCGGCACACCCGCACAATCGTCGTCGGTTGGATGCAGCGTGCACCAACAACGAGCGGACTCGTTGTCCGTCCAATCCGTGCCTTCGTCGTAGGCATAGCCCGAAGCAACCGAACGGTTGACAAATGCACCACCTGTGTTTTGCCACAGATGATTGGGCGCGCGACCATAAGACGGCGACAACAAATCCGGCCAAAGGTCGCCATTGAAGTCACATGCACCGGCCGCCCATGCGTAAGTGTGCGCTCCGCCGGCGTTGATAATCGATAGGTTGCTCCAAGCGGCGGTGGTCAGGCCCACATCGGACGTCACATCCGAAAACGCGCCCGAGCCATCCCCGCGGTAAAGCCGGTCCTGTGCGGGGTTGCCGGACGACGTATATTGGGTGACCCAAAGGTCGATAAAGCCGTCACGGTCGTAGTCAACAAAAGATGCTCCATAGGGCATCTCGCCGCGCGAAACCCGCAGGTCGCTGGTGGACGGACCAAGCGAAAAGTTTCCGTTTCCGTCGTTGAGGAGGATCTCGGAGGTCTCATCGATCGTATTCTCGCCGTCGGGAAGCCCTGCGTAGGCGTCGATGTCACCATCATTGTCGACGTCGGCAAAAATCACGACAGGGGCAGAACGACCGCTCCCGCCGCCCCGCGCAGCCGTGAATCCACTCGACTCCGTGACGTCAATAAATGTCCCGCTGCCGCTGTTTTGCAACAACCAAGTGTTGCGTGTGCCACCTTCAGAAAAGACCTCCCCGGTGGTTCCAGAACGCACAATAAGGTCGGGCCAGCCGTCATTGTTGATATCTGCCACGCTCACGCGCACACCAACGGGCATCAGGGACGGCAGCCCCCAGGACGCGGACGCATCCACAAACGCCACCGTTCCCGCCGACCAACGCACCCCTTCGTTGCACACAGAGAGGACGTCTTCATTGCCAGAATCCGCGCTGTCCGTTGTGGACGAAGGAGTGCCGGATGCCTTGCCGGCCCCGTCCCCCTTTCCATCACAAGAGAGGCCCATGAATCCGACAGCCACCAACAAAGACCAATGAAGACGCGCAACCATGTCCACCTCGACAGCCATCATGATAACACTTCCGTACCGGCATACGGGCCGATGACTGCCCTCATTGGGCCACGTCACCGCGCCAAGGAGAGCGGCACCATGCGAAAAACCACACTCCGGCATGCGTTTCTTGCGGTCGCGGCAATGGGTTGTGAACCGCAGCCATCTCTCAAAGAGCGCGAAATCGTCGATGGCGCAACGGACTGGTCCCTGATCCAAGACACGGGGGAGCCGTCCCAAGAGAGCACCCCTTCCGAAGACACGTCCGACTCTGCACCCTACAACATCGACTGCCCCCAGCCCGATAGCTGCATTTCCCTCGCCGAAGCGATGGACCGCGACTTTGCCACGCTCAGCTACTACGACGGCGTAGTCGTCAAAAACACCGGCCCATACGACATCTGCGCAGGTCGCTGGCACACATACTTCTCCGAAACCTCCCAAGATGCCATCGCGGGCAATAGCGAGGTTTCGTGGCCTGCCGAACCCGAAGATGCCTACGAAATCCCCGCCGGTGAATCCTGGACCCACGACTACGCACGCTTTCGCGACGGTCCCGCGTGGTGGTGCATTGAGCGCACGCAAGTCACCGCGAACGGAAGTGCGCTGCGCTTTACGGGCGCGCGCGCGCCTACACCGCTGATGTCCTACGTCCACACCGAGACCGACACCAACCTCAATGGCGTCGAGGACCACGTCGACTACGCCGACACCACAACCGGCGCACCGTGGACAAACAACAACATTTGGAACCACCTCGCCGCCACCCCCACCTACGTCGTCGGCCGCCTTCCGAATTACGTCGAGCTTCGCCCCGGTGAGTCCGCGCCCCTCACCATCGAGATTGTCAACCTCGGTCGGTCATCGAGCACGGTACAAGTCACCGAGCACCTCCCCGCAGGAACCCGCGCGTACGGCTTCACCGTTCGCCCCACCACTACAACGGTCCACGACGATGGCTCCACCACCCATGTCTGGTCCTTCAAAATGGCCGGCGCCACCGACGACGAAGACTTGTCCGCCCCAACCGACTACGACATCGTCAACATCACATACCAAGTCGTTTGGGACCGCCCCGATTGCGGATACCGCCAAAAGGGCTCCGCGCCCGAGGTCACCTGGACCGACGATTTTGGCACCACCTCCACTTCTTACGGCACCGAACTCATTCTTGTTTGTTGTGACGGCTAATCGCGCACCTGCGCCCACTACACGCACACTCCGGCACCCTCGCTCCCTTGCTGTGGACATCGCTGGTAGGTTGTCCCCATGACTGCACCCACCCTTCGCCTCGGCCCATTCGACCTCATCCGCGCCTTTGGACGTGGCGCGATGGGCGAAGTCTGGCACGCTCGCCACCGAGCCCAAGGCGTTGATGTCGCCATCAAGCTGCTGCACGGGTCCACCGCCCGCGACCCTTGGGCTGTAGAGGCATTCCGCAACGAAGTACGCGCCGTCGCCGGCCTCTCCCATCCCGGAATCGTCACCGTGGTCGACCACGGGCTCGTGCCCCGCGACAGCGACCTCGCGACACAGGGCCACAATGCGCCCGGCACCCCCTACCTCGTGATGGAATTCGTTCACGGGCGTCCGATGAACCGATTCGTCGGGAGGATGTCGTGGAACCAAGTACGAAGCATCTTGCTGCAGCTTCTCGACGCACTGGCGCACAGCCACGCCCGCGGCGTTGTTCACCGCGACCTCAAGCCCGGCAACGTGTTGTTGTGTCTGCCAGGCGGAAAGCTCCCGAGCGCCAAGCACCTCCAGCCCAACCAACCTCTCGAAGTCAAGCTCACCGACTTCGGACTCGCCCAGGCTGTCGACCGCCATAGCGCCGCAGATGCAGTGGTGGCCGGCACTCCCGCATATATGGCCCCAGAGCAGCTCCAAGGCTCGTGGCGCGACCAAGGGCCCGGCACCGACCTCTACTCCATTGGTTGCCTCGGCTGGGCCATGGCCACGGGCACGCCTCCGTTTGGCAAAGACCAGCCATTCGAAGAGGCCCTTCATTGCCACCTTCACTTGGCACCGCCCCCCTTCAAGCCCGTCATTCCTGTTCCGCCCGGCTTCGAAGCATGGCTTCGCCGACTGCTCGCCAAGTCTATCTCCGACCGCTTCCCGCGCGCTGCCGATGCGGCATGGGGGCTCACCGAGCTCTCCGGCCAGAGCACCCGCATCGGTGGCGACGAAGAACCGGACGAAGGCCCGACAACACTCGCGTCCGTCCCTTTCGGACATCCAGCGATGGAGCTCATCGACGACGAGCCGACCGAGCGCCAGCCACGCGGCGTCGAGCGCAAGGTTATCGTCCAGCACACCCGGCAAACGGGAAACATTGACCAACGCCGAGGCACCCCCGTCCCGGAGACATGGCGGCATCCGATTCGCTCCGCGACGATAGACAACCTTTATGGCGTAGGGCTCAACCTCTTCGGCCTTCGCAAGCCACCCATGGTGGGCCGCACCGATGAGCGCGACCTTCTGTGGGGCGCGCTGCGGGATGTTTACGAAACCGGCGTCGGTCAGGCCATCATCCTCGAAGGCCCCGCTGGCGTCGGCCGAAGTCGCCTGGGCGGCTGGTTGTGTGAACGCGCCGATGAAGTGGGGGCCGCGCGTGTGTTGACCGCCCTTCACGACGAAGACACCATCGCAACCAGCGGATTGGCGCCGATGGTCATGCGCTATTTGCGGTGTACCGGGCTTGAGTATGCGGGCGTGCGGGAGCGTCTCGCAGGCATGTTTCCCGAAGGTGACACCCTCCACGACGACATCGACGCACTCGCGACCTTTCTCGCCCCCCAAACCGCGCCTGAAGACACCCCCTGGGCACGGCGCCTTACGTATCCCCGCGAGCGCTTTTCCCTCGTGCGCCGCTTGCTCGAACGGGAGTCCGCCGGTCATTCTTCCGATGAATGGGAGGCCGTCGCGGTCGTCTGGCTTGACGACGCCCACCTCGGCTCCGACACACTCGATTTCTGCCGGTTTTTGATCGAGATTCAAACCGCCGACCCCCTGCCCGTATTGCTGCTCATCAGCGTGCAGCCCCAAGCGCTCTCCGACCCCGACCGCTTTCGCGAGGCAGAAGTACTCGAGGGCATTCGCAGCCATCCGCGCACCCGCACCCTTCCGTTGGGCCCGCTCCCCGAAGACCACCACGCGCGCTTGGTCCGCAGCCTCCTCGGAATGGACGGAGAGCTCGTCGAGCAACTCGCTGCACGCACCGCCGGAAACCCCCAGTTCGCCGTGCAACTGGTCGGCGAGTGGGTCAAAGGTGGCCTCCTCCAGCCCGGCGCCCACGGCTTCACCTTACGCGAAGGCGCGACAGTCGACCTTCCCGCCGACATGGAGCGCGTCTGGACAGAGCGCCGCGAGCGCCTCCTGGTCGGCCTCACCGCCGAAGATGCACAAGCACTCGAAGTTTCCGCCGTGCTTGGCATGGAATTCGACAAGGCCGAATGGACCGACGCTTGCAAGGCAGCAGGCATCGACGCCCACCCCCGCATCATCGAGCGGCTCACTGCACAGCGCCTCATCACCCCCCGAAACGGCGCCGACCCCAAGGGCTGGGTCTTTGTTCATTCGATGCTGCGGGAGTCCCTCATTCGCAGAGCGCGCTTGGGCGGGCGCCTCCTCAAGCACCACAAAGCCTGCGCCACGATGCTCGAAGAGCGCATCGGAACCCGTCCCGGCATTCCCGAGCGCTTGGGCCGGCACTTGTTGATGGCGGGACATGTGGTCCCCGCCCTCGGGCGCTTGCTCGAAGGCGCCGAAGAACGCCGACGTAGCGGAGAAGCCGCCGCAGCACTGCGTCTCCTCGAATATCGCGAGCGGGCTCTGCGCAGCCTCGACCTGCCCACCGAAGATGAGCTTTGGGGCCTCGGCTGGGTCGAGCGCGTCGAGATTGACCTTGAAGACGGCGACCCCAACGAGTGCGAACTCCTGCTCGGGCGCGCCGAAGCGGCTGCCGTTCGCAACAACTGGGCGCGGGTCACCCAGCGGGCCACGCTGGTCCGCGGGCGCCTACATCGGCTAGCCGGCCGTATGCACGAGGCACTTCGCGCGCTGGACGAAGCGCGCATCAGCGCCCGCCGCGCCCAGGACCCCGACCTCGAAGCACAAGCATGGCTCGAAACCGGCATCACGCACCTGCGGCTCGGGCACGCCAATGAAGCCCGAAAGTGTGTCCAGTCCGCGCGTGGCCTGTTCTCCATGCTGCACAATGACCACGGCATCGCACGAAGCGAGCTAACCCTCGGTCGCGTCGCGCTGTTGGCAAGAGAACCGGACGACGCCGAGCGCTTTTTTCGACAAGCCCACGACGAATTTCAATCGAGCGGCGCCCGCGGCAACGCTGCCGAGTGCCGCAATGGCCTGGGCGATGTCGAGCGCATGCGCGGCAAAAACGACAAAGCCGAAGCTCTGTTCCGGGCGTCGCTTGCCGATATGGAAGCGATTGCCCACAACACATCGGCCCTGCCCCGCCTCAATATCGCTATCCTCATGGTCGAGCGCGGCGCTTATATAGAAGCACGGCGCCTTATCGAGCCGGCCTTGTTGTCCACCGCCGTGCGTACGCGACCGGTCTTGGCCGTCGCAGCCCATCTGGTCCTGCTGGCCCCCGTTGCCGCAGCAGGCGACTGGGCGGCCTGGGACCACCATGTCGGTCGGGCCGGTTCGATGCTCGCCACGACGGGCTTGGTCGACCGCGACTTCGCTCTGCTCGCACAGCTTGGCGCAGAGCAGGCCGTGCGGAAAGGGGAACCGGACCGTGCCCGGTCCGCGTGGGGTCTTGCGTACCAGCAGCATGAGGCGCTCGGCGAAAAGGACCGTTTGGCAGCGATTGAAGCGCGTGTGCGCGCCCTCACCTGACCCACGCGCCAAACGACGATCCCCCAAAACACGTCACCGCGTGCCCCCCGATCGGGGCATGGCACACCGCACGCCGTCCACCGTCGTCCCCGCACGTCGCGGGGAACACGCGAGTTGGCACGGCGCGGTGGAACCATCTTGCAAAACTGCGATTGCGTCAAGTCTCCAATCCAACGCAAAAGTGGAACACAATTTACCCTATCTCCCGTTCCACGCGCCAATAACGATAACAGGTTCTCGCATATCTTGATCCAGCGCAAGACTGTCGCAATAAAGCAACGCATCTCGACAGTGCCCCCCTTTGTTTGGTACCCATAGAGCACGGGTCTGGATACGCCCTCAACAACCCAAGGGTATTTCCCTTGTAGGAGACAACCATGACGTTCCTTCCGCTTCTTTTGGCCGCTGGCCTCACTGGTCCCGCACACGCAGGCGACGACGGCATCGGCATTCGCCTCAAGGTCAACACCGACTTGTTCCAGGTTCAGTCCGGCACCCCCGTCGTCAACGACGAAGCCCAGGACGACCAGAACACCAAAATCACCACCGTTGGCTTGATGCAGTCCCGGCCCCGCTTTGAGGTCACCTACGGCGTCATTCCGAACCTCGAAGTCGGCGCGATTGTCGGGTACAGCACCCAGAAGACCACCACCGGCAACGAAGTGTCGGACCCCAACACCGACACCCGCCTTGGCCTCACCGCCGCATACAACGTCAACATCTCCGACGGCATGCGCTTTTACGCCCAGCCGATGTTCATTCACGAAAAGCTCGTGAATGCCAAGGGCTCCGACGGCGAAAGCAGCACCAAGCTGAACGTATACGGCGCCAACCTCGGCCTCCGCATCCGTCTTGTCAAGGGCGCCACCTTCGACCCCTCCTTCGAATACCTCATGGGCTCCGCCAAGGCCTACGACAAGGATGGCGAGCTGGTCAGCGAAGACGTTTCGATGAAGGTTTCGAGCTACGGCTTGAAGGCCGGTATCTCCGTCCGCTTCTGATTCGTCGGCCCAACGACCACGCCCGAACGGAATCCTCGTTCGGGCGTTTTTTTTTGCCCCCAATCCCTCCGGGTCATCGAAGGAAGTCACCAATAGCGACTTCCGACGACGTGACTCAATCGAGCGTTACGTCCCCAGTAAATACATGGGTGACATAGACCGTCGTGTCTCCCGAATCGTCCGGCACATCACGCCCACCGTCAGACCACGTCAAGTTGCCGCCGACGAGGGCCCCTTCGGCAAGCACCTCGGGTTCCGCGCCCACGAGCTGTACCAACGACACTTGGTCCCCCTCGCCCGCGACCACGCCGTACGTCGCCGAAAATAAACTGGGCAACGAAGGACAGGTAGGGCCGAGCGACGAACGTGCGTGGTTGAGGGTGTGGTCTACGGCATAGACCCCCAGGCAGCTGTCGCACGATTGGGTGGACGCCACGCCCTCGGTGTCCCACCGGTACACGCAGGTGGCTTCGCCGGGTGTGGTCGCGGCACCGATTTCTAAACCGACCTCGCCCATCCACACGAGGGTCGCCCCCACGCCACCATCGCCGCCGGAGTCGGTGGCGTCCTCTACATCGCCGCCGGTTTCCGCGCCGACATCGTCGCCGCCGTTGGCCCACTCGCCAAACTCTTCCCCTTCTTGGCCGCCGGGGTCGGGATCGCGCATACAGCCCGCCAACACGAGAGCACCGGCCATCCACACGCACGAAGTTCGGGTCATCACAGGCCTCCAACACTCCCATTGTGTTCCGGGCCAGCGGGGTGCGCAACGGTGGAATCGGGGATTGTCCGGTGCGCACGCCGATTTCGTCTGGCGGGGTTGGGAGGCAGCGTGCAGTTTCGCTATATTCGCCAACCCGCGTCAGCTACGCCCAGCATTACGCGCACGCCGCTAAATCTCGAACAGACGTTTCTTTTGACGCATTTCCGCGTCCAATCGCGTTCTATCAAAGTTGCACACCTATCGCCCTCGCGCTTGGGTTCCGTCGCATTCACGAAGTTTTGCCAACCCACAGGGCAACCGTTCTTTCCCCGACACGAAACCCCGCCAAAACCAACCTTCTGCCACAGGCCGCCCACCGCGGCCACCCACTTCGCGCACGGATTCGTCACACCGCAAATCGCACCCACTCTCGGCCCACCACGTTACCCCTGCGGTCCCGCCCCATTCGAGCCGTGCCCGTGCAAATCCTCCGACGAAATGAAAGCCCACAAGCCACCGATGAAAACGTCACCAGCCTCCCCGGTTGCGGACTGGCTGGCTACGCCGTCCTGCTGATGTTTTTGTGCGTCGTTGGTATGGCGGGAATGGCGGGAGGCTTCATCGGCGTGCTGTTCCAAGGCGAAGGCAAAGGCCCGCTGCCTCTTCAGCCCGGAAACCAAACCGCAGTGTGGGCCCTTGCGCCAATGCGCGAAAGCCAAGTCATTCGTATTGACGAAATCCCCCTCGCGTACCATGCCGAGCGGCGGGATGCGACGGCCGCGTGTGCGTTGTTGGCCGACCGCCTGGTTCGCGTCGAGGCGGGTGTAGGCTCGATATTGACGTATGCCGACATTCAGGCCGTATCCGTCGAAGGCACCGAAGCAACGGGCGTTTCCGTTACGGCAACACGAAAGCCAGGCACCGGCACGCCAGACGCCATCACCTGCACCTTTGCAGGCAACGAAGGCGGCGAAAAGTTTGACCGGCAGCTTCGCTCCGAGGTCGACCGGGCCGCGCGTCCGCCCGAATAAGCAAACCCCCTCCCCCGTGCCCCCAAAATCGCCGCCCAATTTGGGGGCTTGCTCTTTGGTGGACGGTGCGAAAGGAGGCGAAGTTGGTGATTTCCCCCACCATCGGAGGAATCCGTGTTTGCTGCCGTTCGCCGCATCTGCTTGTTTGTACTGACAAACTTCGCCGTCGTATTGCTCATCGGCATTTTGTTGCGGGTCACTGGTCTCGACGCCATGCTGATGCAGTCGGGCTTCAACCCCATCGCCGTGCTGGGCTTCTCGGCCATCTTCGGCTTCACGGGCTCGATTGTTTCTTTGTTCTTGAGCAAGTGGATGGCGCTGCGCTCCACGGGCGCACACGTCATTCGCTCCCCGCAAAACCCCACCGAAGCATGGCTTGTCGATACCGTCGCCAAACAAGCGAAGCAGGTGGGCATTGGAATGCCGGATGTCGCAATCTATGACGCGCCCGAGCCCAATGCATTTGCGACCGGAGCCAGCCGAAACAACGCGCTGGTGGCCGTATCTACCGGTTTGCTGCGCGCGATGGGGCGACGTGAGGTAGAAGCGGTATTGGCCCACGAAGTCAGCCATGTGGCAAACGGCGACATGGTCACGATGGCCTTACTTCAGGGTGTCACCAACACCTTCGTCATCTTCTTCTCCCGCGCCGCCGGATACTTGGTCGATTCCTACCTTTCGCGGGGAGAGGACCGGCGTTTTGGTCGCGGCCCTGGCTATTTTGTCACGTCCTTGGTCGCCGAGATTGCATTTGGTTTGCTCGCCAGCATCATCGTGATGTGGTACTCACGTCGACGCGAATACCGCGCCGATGAAGGCGCCGCGCAGTTAGTCGGCGCACCTGCAATGGTCTCCGCATTGCAACAGTTGGCAGGCGATTCGGCACCCACAATGTTGCCGCGCAACATGGCAGCATTCGGCATCCGCGGCGGCGGTTGGATGCGCCTGTTCTCCTCGCATCCCCCCATTCCTTCGCGCATCGCGGCGTTGGAGTCGCGGAAAAACTGAACGCGGGGCGGCAACGGAGCGCGGGTGCGCGTGGTCCTTGGGTTCGCACCCAGGCCACCTGATGCCCGCGCTCTTTTTCGTTGCCAACGACACTCTCGCAAAATGAACTGTCATTCATTCCGCGAACGATAGGAAGGCACCCCCAAAACGCAATCGAGCCCGTCAGCGCCACCCCTCGCTACCCGATGGTCACCCTGCCGCGTCTCCGTCCGCCTCCCCGGCCACCCTGCCGCCGGGATAAGGGGGCCCCAACAGGAGTAATGAATGCCCCACCGCGGCCAGGACCTTTGCGACTTTATCCAAGCGAGCCCCTCTCCCTACCACTGCGTCGAGAGTTGTGTTGCGCGCCTCCACTCCGCTGGCTTTACGGAGCTGGCGGAGAAAGACGTTTGGCAGCACCTTCGACCGGGTGACCGCCATTTCATCGTTCGCGACGGCACCATCGTCGCGTGGCATATGGGCACCCATCCGATTCCCGAGGCCGGATTTCGGCTCGTGGGCGCACATACGGATAGCCCCAACTTCCGCCTGAAGCCCCGTCCTGAGTATATTCGCGAAGGCTACCGCCAGTGGGGCGTCGAGGTGTACGGCGGCGTGCTCGAGTACACTTGGTTCGACCGCGACTTGGGGCTTTCGGGGCGCGCCATCCTTCGCGGCCCCAACGGCACCACCGTTCTGCGCAACCTGCGCATCGACCGCCCCATCGCGCGAATTCCAAGCCTGGCCATCCACCTCAACCGCGACGTGCGCACCAGCGGGTTCCTCCCGAACGCCCAGCAACACCTTCCCCCGGTGCTCGGACTCTTCGAACAGGATGCCCCCAACACCCTCGCCTCGCTCGTGAGCCAAGCTCTCGACATCGACCCCGCCGACTTCTTGGGCGGCGACCTCATGCTGCACGACATTCAGGTGCCCGTCGTGGGCGGCATCCACAACGAGTTCGTGTTTGCGCCCCGCCTCGACAACCAAGCGAGCTGCTTCACGGCCCTCGAAGCCCTCGTGAGCCAAACCGAGACGGTCGCGGCCACCACCGGCATCGTGCTCTTTGACCATGAAGAGGTCGGCAGCACATCGAGCAGCGGCGCCGGGGGACAGCTATTGGTGCGGATTCTGAACCGAGTCCTCGCCGCCGCAGAAGTACAAGCGCCCGGCGGCTTGGCCCGCGCGAGCGCCCAAAGCCTCGTCATTTCTGCCGATATGGCCCACGGGGTTCACCCCAACTACGCCGACCGCCACGACCCAAACCACAAGCCCACCCTCAACGGCGGCGTGGTCATCAAGTCCAACGCAAACCAGCGGTACAGCACGAACGCCGAAACCGCCGCGCGGGTGCAACTGGCCGCGGAGGCGGAGGGCGTTTCGGTGCAGTCGTTCATCACGCGCACCGACCTCGCGTGCGGCACCACGATTGGCCCGTTGGCGTCGGCGGAGCTTGGGGTGCGCAGCGTCGATATTGGCGCCGCGATGCTGTCGATGCATTCGATTCGCGAGCAAACGGGCGCAGCCGACGTAGACGCGATGATTCAGGTCAAGCGCCGCTTGCTCATGACCTGAGCGACGAATTCGGTCACAGGCACCCGTCGTCAAACAAGCAGGTATAGCTGGCCGACGACGAGTGGCTGGTGACCGATGAGTTGGAGTTCCCCGAGAAGAAAATATCGGTCGTCCCCGAGGTTTGCCCGGAGAAGTCCACCGTCGAAAACTTCGCAAGGCTCGCCGGCTTGTCTACCACCTTGATGTAGGCGCCATCGCCGGAGGTCGCGGAATTGGTGGAGAAAGAAGAATCTACGATATTACATTCTTCGTTGTCAGCCAAATCACAAAACAGCCCACCACCGCGATTTCCGGCGCTATTACCACTCCATGAGACATCTTCAAAGTTTGCATTGGTCTTGGTGCGCACCCCGCCCCCATCATTTGCTGCATTGGAATCAAATGTTGTTGACACAATATTGAGATAGACGCCCTCGCTGCGAACGCCGCCTCCTTGGGACACCGCCAGGTTCGACACAAAGGCCGACGTCGATATAGAGACCGACGAGGTCGCTGTGTTGGTGTAGAGGCCACCCCCATGACTTGACGCAATATTGGATGTCCAGCTACAGTTGGAAAATGTCGCGGAAGATGCGGCGCCATCGACATGTACGCCACCACCGTCTACGCCGACGTTCCGAGAAATCTCGCAGGAGTCCAGCGTCAACACGCCCTTGTTGACATAAATACCTCCACCGTCGTCCGATGCAATGTTGTCTTGCACGACGATGTCTGTACCGTCAAAAGACGCCGTATCTATCATAATCCCCGCGCCATCGGCCGCGCCGCCATTTTGCAAGGTCAGCCCCGAGGCCACCACATCGGCATTGGCGACAACGGACAACACAGACCCGAGCCCGTTGGCGTCGATAATGGTCGAGGGTGAACCATCGGGACCAATGATGTTTACGGCGTTCCCGCCGACCTCAAGGGTCATGTAGTAAGTGCCTGCGCAGACCCACAAGTCACCATCGTCGGGCGCGGTCCAGGCATCGACTGACGAAGAGCTTGTGGACCATACCGACGTGAGGTCGGTCACGCCGCCGGATGCGGCCCAAAACGCGACCATGCCCGCCTGGGAGGTGCTCGGGTTACAGTCGTCGTCGTAGTCGGAGCAAACCTCGGTTGCGCCGGGATTGACCTCTGCGACCGTGTCGTCGCAATCCGAGCCGTCGTAGATACGGTCGGCGGGAAGGTCGCACACGACAAGTTCCGTGCTGGCGTCGCCGTACCCGTCACTGTCCGCGTCGAGGTACGTAGAAACGCCCGTGCTCAAGTCGACGTCGGGGTCGGAGTCGTTCACCAAGCCATTACAATCCTCGTCGACATCGGTGGCATCACACACTTCCGTCGCGTCGGGGTTGATGTCGGCGTTGCTATCATCGCAATCACCGTCGTCCGCGACATAAGTCGTCGAGGGGTCCGAGGGATTGTCGCATGCAAAAATCGTGCCCGTATCTTCACTCCCAAACCCGTCGCTATCGGCATCTTCGAACCACAAGGCCATGGTTGTCGCGTCGACTGTGGGGTCATTGTCGTCGCTGAGGCCATCGCAATCCTCGTCGGTATCGAGGGGGTCACAGACCTCTGTAGCGAACGGATGCACGTCTTCGCGCGTGTCGTCGCAATCATCGGCGGTACGCACGTACGAGGTGGTCGCGCTGGAGGGGTCGAGGCACGCAGAAGTGCCCGAATCGGCGATATCCCCGAAGCCATCTTCATCCGCGTCGATAAAGTAGAGCGTAGCGGTGGAGATGTCTAAGGTACTATCTTCGTCATTGACGTAGCCGTTGCAATCCTCGTCAACACCGACGTCATCGCATACCTCCGCTGCAGAAGGATTGATGGCATCATCGAGGTCGTCACAATCGCCCGCCGAGCGCGCATAGCCCAACGGGCGGCTACAATCGTGCTGGGTCAGGTCCAGCACACCGTAGCCATCGCCGTCTTGGTCAAAGTAGAAAGTGCGCGCTGTCGAAAGGTCTACCGAAGGGTCGTCTCCGTCGACCGCGCCGTCACAATCATTGTCCAGGTCATCGCAAATCTCGTCGGCGGTGGGGTGAACGGCCGCCAGAGTGTCGTCGCAATCGCTGCCATCGCGGGAGGCGTTGGGGACGTCGTCGCTGCAAGCGAGAAAGGGCGCGCCGGGGTCGCCCCAGCCATCGCCATCTGCGTCCACAAACCAAGCCGACTGGGACGCCGTGTCAATCGAAGGGTCAGAGTCATCGATAAGACCGTCACAATCATCATCGAAACCATTGCAGGTCTCGAGTGCATCGGGATGAACATCACGGTTGGTGTCGTCGCAGTCGGAGCCATCTGCGGACAATCCGTCGGCAATCGCGCAAGCCGTGACGGTCTGGGTGGGATCGCCGAAGCCATCCCCGTCCGCATCGACCATCCAAATGGGCGCGCCCGCCGAGGTGTCGGGGTCGATGATACCGTCACAATCGTTGTCGATGCCGTCACAAACTTCGGCGACACCCGGATGGACAGACGCATCGTTGTCGTCGCAATCCACGCCGGCATCGTAGCCATCGCGGTCGAGGTCATTGGAAGTGACGACGGGGTCAGGAGTGTCCCCAAGTTTGATGCTATCCGTGGAGGTTTCACACCCACTCCAAAGGACGCCCAAACCAAGCCAAAGGGACCGCCACTTCATGCAAACCTCCTGCTTGCCAGAACCGACACGGGCTGCTTCCCACCCTCTGCCCGCACGATTCGGCGGGTCGCAGAGATGCAGGTCACGGAATCGTTGACTACCATACACCCACAGGTCAACCACGCGTCAACTCCACCCCACATCCCCTTGGCTTTTGTGTTCGCGACCACCAAAACATCCATTTTCAGCTTGTTTTTGGTAAACCTACTCGGGGTTGCATGCACGGAAATGCCGGTAACGAAAGGCGCAACCAAAGACGCCACCACCGTTGCGCAAGGGACCACCGCCACGACGGTTCCTGACTACGACGATGTGTGGGAAGCAGAAGACACCGGCGCTTCCGGCGAATCCAGCACCGCTTGCACCTACGACGGACTTCGCCCAGCCCGCCCGACTGTCGCAGACGACGACGACGCCACCACCGACGACGGGCTGCGCGCAGGCAACTTGGTCCACGTCCGCTTTGACCTCGAAAACGTAGGTGAACTGGACTATCCCCACGACCCCGGCTTGATTCTTTCTGTCGACACGGCCGACATCAGCATTCCCGATGTAGAGCAATGGGTAAGCAACCTGGACGCTGGTGAATACGTACAAATGGAGTGGTGGGCCGTCGTTGGTCCCACGGTCTACACCGGCACGCCCATCACCTTCACCGCCACGGTGACCGCACACGGCTGCGAAGACAGCGACCTCGGTTGTCCAGCGCCCAATTCCGCCACCCTCCGCGTCATCACGGAGTAGGCAAGCGTCCCAGCCGCAGCAAGAACGCCGATTCGCGCGCTGGGTCGTCGTTGTGGGCGAAATAGTACGACGAAAAGCTCGTATACGCTTTTGCCACGGTTTCGTCGTCTACCTGGTCCATATTGCTTATCCATTGGTCTAAGAACGCTTCAAAGTCCAAAAACGAACCGCCACATGCCTTGACTTGGGCCATTACGGGTCGGCGATACGTCAAAATACGACCTTCTACACCTCCCGGAAGGGAAAACGCCGTAATCTCGGTCGTTGGGAGCTGTAGGCGATACGAAAACGCGAGGTCGATACTTCGCGCGCGGAGGTAGTCGGTGTCAGCCTTCTGGCCATGGCCGATGCGCTGGCCCTCGGGAGGAGGAAGGCGCGCGACCTCGGCATCGGTCAGACCTACATGGGGCTCCAGCGCATAGGGCAAGTCGCCGTAGTACATCAACATGGCTTGGGTTCCGTAATATACTACACGAACATCCGACTTTGCAAGACACGAAGAGAGCACCGCGCCCTGCCGACGCGCGAGCTCCACCGCCGCGGGGGGATACCAGCTCCGCTCGTCTACAACCCCATTTTGACCGACATTGTCGCTGTCCAAGTCGCCAAAAATGCTCGCCGGCGCCGGCGCCAACGCGACGCCCACAACCATCGCCACTGCCGCAAATTGTAGCCACCGAATGTGCCTCGGTTCGCCTATTCGCGCACGTTCTCGCAGGTGCTGCAGAGCGTGCTCTAGACCCAGCACCGCAAAGGGAACCAGCGGCACACAAAACCGCGCATACATAAAGTCGCCACCCGAACGGGCAATATGCGCGAGGTAGACCGCCACCAACAGCAACACGCCCATGCCCCCTGCACGCCGTGCCCGCGGTGTCCCCCAGCCCAAAACGCCGACAGCGAGGACGGGATTCCAAGCTGCAAACAGCGCCAAATACGCGAAGCCATCGCCCCAACGGGGTCCGGCGCCCGCCTTCGCCACCCAGGTATTCGGCAATAACGCGCCATAGGTGCTGGTTTTGAAGACAAGCCAAGGCACGAGGACCAACGCCATCACACCCGCGCTTGACAAAAGCGCGCCGATGCCCGCGCGGGCGGCCACCGCCAGCACCAGGAGCACCGCCAGCCCACCCTCCGGTCGCGTCAATACGGTTGCCGACGCAAGCAAGCCCCAAAGGAGCGGCAGGCGTGCTCCAACCTTTTGACCCACGGCGAGGACGGTTGCGAGCAGAAGCATCGTAAACGCAGATGTTTCGAGACCCGATGTCGCAAACATGCGGCCATAAGGAAATGCGGCCCAGGCCAGTGCCGCGACGGGCCAGCGCCCATTCCGCCATGCTTCCCCACCCAGGAGCAGCCCGACCGCGAGCCAACACACGATGCCCCAGAATGAAGTCCAGACATCAGGCTCGAAGTGCAACACCAAGCCAAGCGCCGTCCAAATGGTCCACAGAAAGTTGGTGTACCCCTCTACCGCCTCGCCAATATTGAACACCAGCCCTTCACCGCGTACCCAATTCCGTGCATATCGAAACGAAATATAGGCATCATCGCAGGTCCATCGAAGGCGATATGCGTCCAAGACGCCCACACCGAGCACCAACGCTGTCAGCCACCACCAAGCACGGTGGGGACGGGAGCGGGTGTCATTGTCGGGCACTGGGTTCACAGATTCTCCCACCGTCATAGATTCCGTCGAAGGGTCGACCGCCTAACGCGCCCCCAGGCCCTACTGACACCCGCGCCGCTGTCAGATTCGCGGATTACCGACGGTTGGTGCAGGATAGTTGCTGGCACGGCGCGCAGGCTGGCATTACGCCAAGAAAGACCGGGTAAGCCGCCCGGTCTGCGACGAGAGTGCTGGCGTGAAACAAACGCCAGCCCGTTTCACGCGGCGCTGGGCGAGACGACTGCCCGGCGCAACCTCTCAGGCCCGCCGGTTCGGGCCTACGACACCGGAGAAATGGTGACAGACACCGAAAACGATGAGGGCACCCCCTCGACCCCCGCCGCCGAAGCAGCGACTGATACGAATCCGCCGAGCGATGCGGCCCCCCAAAAGAAGCGTGTACGAAAGAAGAAGCCTGCGACAACGGAGGCCGAAGCCACCGTGGATGCCGCTGTGGCCACCGAAGCCGCCGGCGATGCAGATGCCCCCGCCGCACCCAAGAAAAAGCGCGTGCGGAAGAAGAAGCCTGCCGTAGAAACGACTGAAGCAGCCGCCGACGCGGCACCTGAAGCGCAAGCAGAAGAGGTCGCCCCGCCCGCGGACGAACCGGTCTCTGCGCCGGAAACGAACGCCGAAGCCGCGACCGAGGCTGCGCCCGCGCCCAAGAAAAAGAAAAAGAAGAAGGTGGTTGGCACGAAGAAAGCCGCCGCCACCGAGCCGGTGGTCGAAGCCGCCGTAGACGAGGCGCCCGAAGCGGAAGCCCCGGCCCCCGTCGACGATGCGCCCGCCGCCGAAGACGACGAAGCGCCTCCCAAGGCCCGCTCCGATTACGACTCCGCCCGTCGTTTCGCCGAGTTCCCCCTCTCGCCGGAGGTCCTGCGCGCTATCGCCGACCGTGGTTACGAGACGGCCACCGGCGTGCAAGCTGCCACGCTAGAGCCGGCTCTCGCAGGCCGCGACCTCGTCGTACGCAGCAAGACCGGCACCGGAAAGACCGCCGCATTCAGCATTCCGATGGTCGAACGTATCGCCGCCGGCGACCGTGTGGCCCGCGCAATCGTACTCGCACCCACCCGCGAACTTGCCTTGCAGGTTGCCGCCGAGTGTGAGTCGCTCATCAAATACAAAGATTTGCGCGTCGCCACCATTTACGGGGGTGTCGGCTTTGGTCCCCAAGAAACGGCCCTCCGCGACGGCGCCGAAATCGTCGTAGGAACGCCCGGTCGTATCCTCGACCACATCCGGCGTGGCAACCTCAACCTGTCGCAAGCCACCTTCGCCACCCTCGATGAAGCCGACGAAATGCTGTCGATGGGCTTTTACGAGGACGTGCGCAAGATTCTCGACCAAACGCCCGACGACCGCCAGTGCTTGTTTTTCAGCGCGACCGTCGACGACCGTGTGCGCTCGCTCATCAACCGGTACGCCAAAGACCCCCTCGATGTTCGTCTCTCGACCGACACCGACAAAGTCGACGGCATCACCCATGTCGCCTACGAGACCTCGCCCGACTTCCACAAAGCGCGGGCACTTCTCGCTATCATCGACCAAGAAGAGCCGACCAGCGCCATCATCTTCTGCAATACCCGCGAAGACACCGCGACGGTCGCTACCTACTTGGCACGGCAAGGCCTGGATGCGGAGCTTTTGAGCGGAGAGCTGCCCCAAAGCAAGCGGGAGCAGGTCATGACGCGGGTGAAGGCGGGTGAAACCCAGTTCCTCGTCGCCACCGACGTTGCAGCACGCGGCATCGACATCTCCGACCTCTCGCACGTCATCAACTACAGCCTGCCTGAAGACCCCGCGGTCTATATGCACCGCACCGGCCGCACCGGTCGCATCGGCAAGAAAGGCATCGCTATCTCGCTGGTCAGCGGTCCCGACTACAACACCCGCACCACCTTGCAGCAGCGCTTCGAAATCAACTTCGAAGACCGGCCCCTGCCCACAGCAGAAGAAGCGGCACGGGCGCGGGTTGAGCGGCAGGCCAAGGTGATTCGCGAAGCCACCAAGACGATGGCGTTTGAGGGCTACCTCGGCACTGTCCGGGCACTCAAAGAGCGCCCCGATGGCGACGTGCTGCTCGCTGCCGCCCTCCGCGGATTCTTTATGTGGGAACGGCGGCGCCGCACCGAAATGTCCGGTGCCGATTCCGTTGAGTCACTGCAAGAAGCACGCGAACAAAAGCGCTCGCGCCGTTTTGAGGACGGTGGCGAGCGTGGTGACCGGGGTGACCGGGGTGACCGCGGTGACCGTGGCGAACGCGGTGACCGGGGCGACCGGGGCGAACGCGGTGACCGCAGCGACCGTGGTGAACGCGGCGACCGCAGCGACCGGGGCGACCGGGGCGACCGCGGTGAACGCGGCGACCGGGGCGACCGCAACAATCGGCGTCGTCGGCGTCGTCCGTCCAACCGGTGACCCGCTTGCGTTCACCGGTCAACGCGATTGACCGGTGAACGCCACTTTCCGCGGCGTCATCGACGCTCCCGCACGACGCGCAGGGACGGTTTTCCGTACTGCGCGTTTTTTTTGTTCCCGCGGAGAAACCGCATTGCTACGCGGTGAACCGGCACACTTCGCCGGTTGCGACCTTGGGGTTATTGCTGGTTGACCGCCCAGGAATACGGCGCCCATTCGGTTCGATAGCCCCCTGCCCGCAAATACGCGGCATCCTCCGGCGACACATACGCTGCCAAAAAACGCACAGCAGCCGCAGCTTTGCCGGTAACGCCCGGCACCGGCGTCACCGCGCCACGAAGCTGCTCGGCGGCAACAAAATCTTCGCCGTACCAATCGAAAATCTGGTTGAGGCGCACCACTCCGTGCGCACGGTCAATCTGCAGCGCCGTCGACGCAGCCCACCGTCGGCATGCGGCGTCGAGTTGCCGATCAAGATCAGACCCTAAGAACAGCGCTTTTCCCAGCGGGGGGCAGCCCATGCTCGCACAGTTGATGGCCGCGTGAACCCGTGGGTCGCCCATCGGCCGCAAGATTCGATGCTCGATGTCGTTCAATGTGCGGGACTGGCCCGCCACCACGAAGTAACGAGCATCCCAGGGGTTGCCATTGTCCAAGTCGCGAATGCTCGAGAGCGGCCAGTGCGCCGCGACCAAGTAGACGGTCAGACTATTGTAGGCGTTGATATAAAAAGCCATCCGCTCCTTTGGATCTGTCGGCTCGGTTCTCTGGGCAAGGGCCGCGATTATCGATTCCCTCGAAGGGTCCGCCGCCACAGCGGCATAGTCCACCCTTCCTTGCCCATCGACCCAAGAGCCCAACGACGGAGGCTCCGGGTAGCTGGCCATCGCTTGTCCCAAGACCATTGCCATCCACATCCAAACCACGCGCACCTCCCAAAACCGACGTCCACCGACCCTATTTGTTCAACGAATAACGTGTTGTTCGTCTGCGCCACCCCGTACCCGTCCCGCCGCTGCAAACCCAGCAACCGCGATGGTAGGTCGCGCGAAGATGGGCTACCCTGCCGTTGCCTCGTAAGCCCTTCCTCCCATCCTGCTCGCCCCTTGCAAGCGGAGCCAACGTGACGCTGGTGCACATTCTCGGCGCGATTACCCTGGTGGCGCTCGTCGTCGCCACCGTGCTCGCGGTCGGCCTCGAAGGTCGAGATTAGCGTGCCAACCGATACCGTATCGTTTGTCCACGGCTGGGAGTTGCTGTTAGAAACCCGCACCTACGACACCATTGTGGACATTCGACCGGCCGCCCTCTATGCGCGGGGCCACATCCCCGGCGCCATTCACGTCCCCTACGAGCAGGTCCAAGACTGGACCACCCGCAGCACGCCACCCGACGCACGCATTTTGGTGGTCGACAGCAGCGGCGCCCGGGCAGCGGAGATGGCCTTCTGGATGCGGCGCCACCATCGCGCCGCCGATTGTTTAGAAGGTGGCATCTCCCAATGGAACGGCCCCCTGGAGCGCAGTCCATGACCGACGACCGAAACACTCCCCGTGCCGACTTTGGCACCGACTTCGACCGGCGCCTCGCCCACCAAGGTCCAGGGGCGCTGTTTACCTGTGATGCCGATGGCGAGCTACGTCTCGCCGACGACCGCACCCGCGAGGCCCACGCGACCTGCGCCGAGGTCGGTGAAACCGCTTGGCGCCACTGCTTGTTTCGCGACCGCGCGACCGGCTGGGTGCAATATGTGCTGGTGACCGCACCGTCACTCTGCCGGGACCACCCCCGCGCCGACATCCGCGTCTTCGTCGACCAAGCGGCTGCTTTCGCTGCGCTCGACGCCTTCGGTCGTCCCCCCTTGTGCCGCAGCACTTGGTGAACGGGGCGGCAAGCGGTCTTCGGGCGTCTCTGCCGCAGGCATATAAAAGAGCTTCATCGCTCCTTTTCCAATCCAACCCATTGAAAATGCCGATGCGTGGCCAATTCGCACCTCATCGAGCGAGGTGACTTCCCGCTCTTGGTTGTGGCCAATGGGCACATCTCCCGCCATGAGCTCCGCAAAGCGCTGGGGATAAAGCGGTCGCGCGAATGGTTCGACAAAGCCTTTTGGATGAACCGCGAGGGAGGTGTCCTCATCATACAAATCCACGGCACCCAAAGTATGGGCGAGCTCGTGGGCAACGGTGAGCGCCGCATAGCCTGGATTGGGCTCGTAAAGATTTACATAAACGACGGCCACATGGCCGTTTTCAGATCCTCGGGAATGGGATGCGAGGTCGCCGGGATTGTCGGAGTAAATCACATATACACGCGCCGCGTAATCGTCTGGGTCGACGCCTTGGTCCACCACCAAGTTCTTGAAATACTGCACATATTGGTAAGCGCGCCAAGCAAGTTCCCACGACGACAACGACGGGTCATCGAGCATAGGCGGCGAAACCTGGCGCCCCCAAGGCCCCATTACGTCGATATTCAGATAGGACGACGGCCCCCCGTAGCGCGCGCGCTCCGCGTTGAACCACCCTTGAATCGCGCCAAGGCTCATCGCAGGCTGCCCCGGTTCCGGCAGACTGTTGAGCGCGCGCACGAGGGGCGTCATCGGCTGGTCGGGAGGGACAAACTGGAAAATACCCACGCGCACCGACCGAGAAGGGTCTACCGATTCTGCATCTCGACGAAGATACGCCACCACCTCAAACAAAAACACCGAGAACAAAAAGACCACAAACAGTTGCCGACGTCGAACGCGCATTCGAGGCCCACGCCCACGTCGTCTACATTTTCGGCACACGATGTCGCCGCCTGCGTCTTGCACGCACATCGCGCACACAGGCTGCTGGCACACCACACACCCACGCGCGGCGACATTTGAGGTGTGGGTCTCGCAAAACGCACTCTCGGCTTGGGATGGCTCGCTGACGACCAATGCCGTGCAGCCCAAGGCCCGAAGCCGCGCGGCGGAGTGCTCCGCAGCCGACTGGCGCTCCGTTACCCGCACCACGAGAGGCAAGTCGGAGGTCCGCAAGGGCCGATGCCCCGGTCGCAATCGGTCTACTTGTTCCCGCGCTGCCTTTGGCACACGCACGAGGACTACCCGCCAACGAACGTCGCGGGGACCACCGCCAGGGTCGGTGCGGTCGTCCGGGCCGTAGGCTTCGGGTTCCGAAATCGGTGGCACATCCATCGCGGTCGGCTCTCCGGGCCCCACATCGGCCCTTACACCCCCAACCTACACCAATGCGCCAACCTTGACGGAAAAAGTCGCAAAACGGGCCTTATTGGGTCGCTACCCAGTCACTCCAACCCCCTTCATGCAGTACCCAGCCCGCATCGGTCGCCGCAAGAATCCGGTTCGCCACCTTGTCGACGAACATGCGGTCGTGACTCACGGCGAGCACTGCGCCGGGAAACATCGCCAACGCACGTTCCATAATTTGGGCACTCCGAAGGTCGAGATGGTTGGTGGGCTCATCCAATACCATCACAGCTGGACCAGATGTCAAGCACCATGCCAAGGCGAGACGCGCACGTTGCCCTCCCGACAAAGCGCCCACCCTGAGCTGCATTTCAGGCTCCGTAAAGCCAAGCATCTGCATAAATTTCAGTACACTTTTTTGGGTCGGCATTTCGTGGGGCGGCAAAAATTGCTGGGGTGCCCGCATCGCACAATGGTGGACCCGTTCGGTGGGATCGAGGTCATCGACCGTTTGCACGAAGTCGGCGAAGCGAACACCCGGCTTCCAAGACACCGTGCCCGACGACGCCTTGGCAGTGCCCATCAAGGTCTGGAGTAGACTCGACTTGCCGCAACCGTTTCGCCCCAAGATGACCAAGCGGTCTCCTTTGGCCAAAGAAAACGACAGGTCACGCACCAATACCCGGTCGCCGCGGGAAACGGACACTCCTTGCACATCCAGCAAGAGGTCCGGGATATGGAGGTTTTCGTAAACGGCGCTCACAACGCGGTCTACCAAGGGTGTCTCGCCGCCCACCACACAACGACCGCCCCCCCGTCCGCCCCCTTGCCGCGCTTTTTTCCGCGCGGCCAACGCGCTGGTTTCGAAGGCCAGCAATTCTTCTTCGTGGCGAAACTCTTTTTCGAGTGTCTTTGCCGCTTTGGTCTTCTCCCAAACATAGGCGGCGTAATTGCCGGAATACTCGTGGAGACGGTAGTTTTGAACCTCGACCATTCGGTTGGTGATAGAGTCCAAGAACTGCCGGTCGTGGGACACAACGAGGGTGGCCCCCGCGAGGCGCGCCAACCATTGTTCGAGCCATGCGATGCCGTCGATGTCCAAATAGTTGGTCGGCTCGTCCAACAGGAGCAAATCTGGCACCTCAAGCAAAACAAGCGCCAAACTTGCCCGATTACGCCAACCACCGCTGAGGTGTCCAATCGGGCGTTGGCGATGCTCCGCAGAAAAGCCGAGCTTGGACAACACGGTGTCGATGCGGAGGACGTAGTTCCACCCGTCCGCATGGTCCATTTTTTCCAGTAGGTCAGCCTGTTCGGTCAACAGAGTGTCATAGTCGGCATCGGGTTCACAAAGCGCCGCTTCGATGGCAGTCAGCCGACGCTCCCAGCTCCGCACCTCAGAAAACGCGTCCAATAGCACTTCTTCGATGCTGCGCTCGTCGTCGAGACGGGAAAACTGCGAGAAGTAGCCCACACGAATGCCGGCATCGAGCTCCACCGCTCCGTCGACCTCGGGAACCGCACCGCCCTCGGGCAAATGGGTCGACGCCGTTCCTTGGCCATTCGCCAGCGCCGTGCGCACAATGAGCCTGAGCAGGCTGCTCTTGCCCGAACCATTGGCGCCCATGAGCGCCACCCGCTCCCCCGACGCGACCCGCAAGAACACCTCCCGCACGACCTGCTGCTGTTCGTAACGGACGGTCAGGTTTTTCAGGCGAACCATCGACATTTTGGACCCTTTCGCGGTTGTTCGTACCGCCGACGTATCTCGCCATCGTGTTGACGCGGTCCCCGAATATTGAAGAAATCGCCGCCCCAAGCGTCCAATGGCGCTGCCACGCGCGCTCCACCCAAGCACGAATAGCGTTAGCCCTCGCCCGGAGGTGGTAACCGTGGTTGTGCTGTGGTCATTGGCGGCTGCAAGCGGGCTCGCGTATGTGGGTGACCTCCGCGCCTCCGCGTCCATCGTGGTGCTCGTGATGCTCCTTTGGGGCGCTGGTGTGCTCGCGCTGCCGTTGCCCCGCTGGTCCGTAGGGCGATGGGTCGCCGTCGCAGCGTTGCTCCGGGTGGTGCTGCTGGCGACCGAGCCGTCCCTCAGTGATGACATCTACCGGTATGTTTGGGAGGGGACCCTCACCGCGGAGGGAGGCAACCCGTACCTCCACGCGCCCGCCGACCCCGCACTCACGGCCTGGGCACACAACGAAAACCGTCTACTCGTCAATCATCCCACCGTCTCCAGCATCTACCCCCCCTTCGCGATGCTGCTCTTCTCCGCGCTTGCCCGCCTCTGGGACGACCCGCTCTGGTTTCGCTTTGTCGCCGCCTCCGCCGATACCGCTATCGTCGCGGTTTTGGCCCGCGTTCTCCGCGGGCGGGGCCTCTCCACCGACGGAGCCGCACGATACGCGCTCTTGCCGCTCGGGGCCGTCGAGTCGGCAAGCAGCGGCCACCTCGACCTCATCGCCCAGCTGTGCCTCGTCGCCGCCATCGCGACGTGGGACCGCAGACGGGGCGGTGTCATCTGGCTCGGCATCGGCGCACTTCTCAAGCTGTTGCCGGGCGTCTTGTTGCTCGGAGCGCTGCGACGGCCGCGCCAAAATGGCCCAACCTTACTGCTCATCGCGATTCTCGCGCTCTGCGCAGCCTTGCCATTCTGGGAAGCAGGCCCCACCCTTGTTCGGGGACTCGGCACCTACACCGCACATTGGTCGTTCAATGGCAGTGTATATCCCGTAATGGCCGCCATCTTGGGCGAATATGCACGACCATTGTTGGTCGCGGTCGGTGCCGTCATCAGCGTATGGGCGGTGTCGCGGCGCACCGACCCCGCCGAAGCGGCGCTGTGGATCGGCGGCGCATTCGTGCTGCTCTCGCCCACCGTGCACCCCTGGTATGTCGGCTGGGCATGGCTTCCCGCGCTCATCTGCGGCGTCCGCGCATGGACGCTCCTTGCAGCCCTCATGCCGCTATCGTACATCGCGCTCACAACCCTTGACCCCCGCACGGGCCAATGGTCGGAAGCGGTCTGGCCCCGCGTCGTCATTTACCTGCCTTTTTTTGCGCTCCTCGTGCGAGACAACCTCTCGCGGTTCCACTATGCCGGCGGCTGGTGGCGCAAGGATTCCCCGATATGACCGTGCCTCCGCGGTTCGGCCTCACCCTCGACGACGTTCTCGGTGACATCTGGGTTCCCGGTGCTACCACCGTCTGTATACCGGACGCGACCCGCCCCCTCGCCGTCGCGCCGGTCCTGCGCGCGTTGGCGCCGCACCTCGCCCTCCCCCCCAAGGTTGTGGTCGGCCTGGGGCTCCATCGCCGAATGACAGAAACGGAGCGCGCGCCGCTCATTCCGTGGTCTCCTATCGAGCATGACCCCGACAACACCGTCGCGACCATCCATGTCGATGGCATCCCCGGTTCGGTCGCCCGCGCGGTCGTCGACGCAGACCAAACCATCGGCATCGGTGTCGTCGAGCTTCACCAGTACGCGGGGGTTTCCGGCGGCCACAAAGCGGTCGCCGTTGGCTGCGGCGGACGGGCCACGCTCGCCGCTCTTCACGCACGCGAGCGGGTGCTCGCGACCGGCGTGCGCGTAGGCCAGGTCGCAGGAAATCCGTTTCGCGCCGCTATCGACCGCTTGGGGGAAGCCGCCGGTTGCCGCGCGGCGCTCGTGTGGATTCCCGACCTTTCGTTGTGGGGATTTGGTGAACCGCGCGCGCTGATCGAGCAAGCTGCCGCACGCATTCAGCCATTCGTCCCCTGCGCGCGCCGATACGCCGACGCGATTTTGCACGTCCCAGCCGCAAAAGGCCGCACGTTGTACCAAGCCAGCCGTGCCGCCACTTACCTCGCGCTGTCCCCCGAACCTCCGCTGCTTCCCGGCGCTACGCTCCGCATTCACGCCCCCTTGCGCGAGGGTCTCGGCGAGGAAGCAGGATTTGTGGCCGCCTTGCGCGGAAGCACACCGCCGTGGAGCACGTTTCTGCACGGCCCCGAGCCCAGAGGCGCAGGTGCCCAACGCGCCGTGATGCTCGCTCTCTTGGCGCAAAGTTACAAGCTCGAAGTTTGGGGATGCGAAAATCCGAAACCATTGTTGGAGGTCGGCATCTTCGCCACGACCGAACAACCCACGGCGTCTCCCGACACACTGTTGGTCGCCCAACCCTTCCAACAAATTCCCCAGTGGGTGCAAGCCAACCGGGAAGGCTGACGAATTGCTTGGTTTGTACGCGGAAGGACTGGTGCTCGGAGTGGTGTGCGCGCTCTTTGTCGGGCCGGTATTGTTCACACTGCTTGATGCAGCCGTACAAGGTGGGTTTTTCCATGGGTTTCGGGTTGCGCTCGGCATCGCCGTGAGCGACGTTGTGGCGCTTGCCCTACTGTCGCTCGGACTCCAGCCGGTGTTGCAACACTCTGCGGGCCAAACCGCTCTTGGCGTCGTAGGCGCCATCATTTTGGTCCTCTTTGGAGTCTCACTCGCAGTTTCCACACGACGCGCGCCCAACCGACCCGCGCCTACGCCCATTCGATTTCCATTCTGGGCTGGATTCTTCGTCAACTTCGTCAACCCCTTCGTTTTCACCTTTTGGATTGGCACCATCGCAAACATCGGCACACGTTATGGCTGGACGCCCCCCATTCTCGTGCCAACATTGGGGGGAATGGTCACCACCATTTTCGTCACCGATGTCGCCAAAGCCGCTGTCGCCAGTCGCTTGTCCCCGCACCTCTCCGGTCGCGGCTTGACTCGCCTTCGTTTTGGAGCAGGAATGCTACTCATTGCCGGTGGTGTCGCACTTCTCCTCCGTACCCTCACCACCCCCTCGGAGGCGGGATGAACTGTCCACGCACCACGCGAAAGGCCATCACCGGGCCCATTTCCCGCATCGAGGTCGTTCGTCGCGCAGACGAGCTACCGAGCGCGTGGCACGAGCGCATTCCTGCGCACCACTCGCTGCTTTCCGAGCCTTGGCTCACGGCAGCCATCGCTGCGTTGCCCGCCGGTTCTTTTGCCCGCATCGTCATCGGGTGGGAGGGCGAAACCATCGTCGCCGCCGCGCTATTCGAAGCGCTGCCACTGCGCATCGGCATGTTGGGACAGCTCGAGAGCGAAGCGGCGTGGCCACTGCGGGCCGCATTACAAGTGCTCACGTGCGTACACCTCGGCACCCCGCATGTATTGGTCTGCGGCGACGTCCTGCGCACGGATGTTTCCGGGTTTTGGGCCGCCCCCTCCCTCGACCGCCGGGCCGAGTACCTCGACCGCATGACCGAAGCCGCGCGTCGGTCACTGCCAGTGCCAATCGGTATGGTCATCTGCACATCGCGCAGCTTGGGCACCGACGCCGACGCCCTCCTCGCCTTGGGCTACCACCGCGTCGACAAGGCCGAGCCGCCCATGCGCCTCGACTTGCCGCCGCATTGGTCTTCGTGGAACGATTACATCGCGGCCATGCGCCCAAAATACCGTCAGCGGGCCAAGTCTGCGCGAAAGAAGGGAAAGCAGCTCGTCCGGCAAGCCCTCGACCTTGCTACGCTCATCGAGATGGAGCCAGTCCTAAACCAGCTTCTCCAAGGTGTATTGGAGCGCGCGGCCGTCGCATTGTCTCCGCCGACCGCTCGCACCCTCATCCAGCTCAAGACATCCCTTGTCGACCGCTGCCAAGTCCGTCTCTATACCCTCGATGGCGTGCCGGTCGGCTTTGCCGCGAGCTTGCTCGAATACGATGCCGTCGAAGGCATCTTGGTTGGCTTCGACGAAACAGTCAATCGCGAGCACAAGCTCTACCAAAACATGCTCTACGACTACGTTGAAGAAGCACTCCAACGTGGTGTGTCCAAGGTATGCTTGGGGCGCAGCGCCCTCGAAATCAAGAGTGCCATCGGCGCCGAGCCGCACGACGTTCCCGTCTACATCCGGCACCCCTCGGCGTTGCTGCATCCTGTCATCGGTTGGGCGGCCAGCACCTTGCCCACGCCCTCGTGGATTCCCCGCAATCCCTTCCACGAAGACACCGCTGAAGAAGCCGCCGCACGCTGAATTCAGGAGGCCGCCGGCGCCCTACGGTCGCCGGGCGGGCCGCGCAGCCGAAGTCTGCGCGGCACCGGGGAGCCCTTCGGTCTCCCCGGAGGACACAAGACAGCCAGTACGGCCCGCCATGGGAATCAGGGCGAAGCAAAATGAATCGCCATTCAGTGCCGAGATAACGCTCCGCCTTTCCGGCCCTTTGCCCATGCGTCCGCCGAAGAGCCGCCATCCCGTCGGCACCCGCGCGCCCTCATTTGCTGCGGGTTTCGACCAGCCACTCTACGAGCTCGGCCTCGGTCTTGGGCCCGAAAAAGCCGGTGCGCGGCTCGAATGTGCCCGAGCGCAAGACGGGCCAAGTCTCAATCGGAGCGCCGCAATCTTCGGGTCTTAGCGCTACCCAATGCGCAATAGCGCCTACGTTGAACGTATTGCGGAGCGCTTCGTGGCGGTCGAACTTGCCGACATGCACCACGAGCTTCTTCCAATGGGTCAGCTCTTCGGCGAGAAGCGGCTGCTGCTCCATCGCCCGCACCTGCCGACAGTCGATGCACCAAGGCGCGCTGAACACCATCAACATCGGCGCGTGGTCGGAGACCGCGGCGTCACAGGTAGAGCGGATTTCCGCGTCCAACGCGGCATCGCTTCGCTCGACCCAATACGACGCCGGCGCAGGGGGGTCCGGCAAGACCGGCGGTGGCTCACCACATGCAACCGTCCACCCAACACAAACCACGAGAGACCGTCCCAGAACATCCTTCATTGCAATCCTCGCGTGTCTTCCCAATATATTTCGGAAGTCATTGGGGGGCCACTGGCCCAGGTTCCGGGCAACCCGGCTTTTGCGCGCTCTGGCCCAAGGCCATCGAAAATGGCCACCAACGCCGCACCAGCGAGCCGACGCCGAGCCCACCGAATCCGGTCGCAAAGAGCAGCAAAAACGGGACGCTGGCCCAACCTTTGTGGGCCCACGCATAAGCGGTCGCGGCCAAGAAATACGCCGCAAACCCAACCTCCACCCACGGCACCCAACTTCCGGCCGAGCGGTGAACGTCCGCCACGCCCTGCGCCCCATCGACCGACCCATCTTTGGGCGTGCGCACGAATGTGACATCCGTTCCCGTCCAACCTTCCCAAATAGCGCGACTTTGGTTGACGGCCATTCCCACGCCGAGGGCCATGACGGCGGGAATCCGCACAAGGCGGAGCCAGCCGTGCGCGCGGGCATCCGAGACCGCGACCCCATAAAACAACACAATGCTCCCACCCGACGCAACGAAGGCGGGAAGGTCCACCCAGCCAGCCCACACGGACTCGCCCCAACCGCGCACTACCATCGCGAGCGGCAGCACCAAAGCCAACAGCAATAGCAAACCATATGCGAACGTGCTGGTCATGTGGACCGCCGCTTCGAGCTTCACCTGCCAAGGAAGTGCGCTGCGCAACAAACCCGGCAGCAGCTTTCGTGCGGTCTGAACGGTGCCCTTGGCCCATCGGTGCTGCTGGGTGCGAAACGCGGAAATAGAGGCCGGCAACTCCGCGGGAACAACGTATTGGTCCAAGTACACGAACTTCCAACCCGCCATTTGCGCCCGATACGACAGGTCGAGGTCTTCTGTGAGCGTGTCGTGTTGCCAACCGCCGGCATCTCGAATGCAAGACGCGCGCCAAATGCCCGCAGTTCCATTGAAGTTGAAGAACCGCCCCGAGCGGTGGCGAACCGTGTGCTCGACCACAAAATGTCCATCCAACAACACCGCTTGAAGTCGGGTCAGCAGACCTTGGTGCTCGTTGAGGTGTCCCCATCGCGCCTGCACCATACCCACATCTTCCGACCGGCCGAAATGGGGAACCAACACGCGCAAAAAGTCTGGCGGCGGGACAAAGTCGGCATCAAAAATCGCCACAAATGCACCCGTGGCCGAGGACAGGCCGGCCGCCAACGCTCCGGCCTTGAATCCCGCGCGGTCTTCGCGATGGAGCACGGTGATGTCAACGCCTTGGTCGCGCCACTTTCGCGCAGCCGCCCGTGATACCCACAATGAGCCGTCCGTCGAGTCGTCCAACACCTGGATTTGCAGCGACTCCCGCGGCCAGTCGAGCGCGCACACCGCGTCAATCAGACGCGCGACCACCGCCGCTTCATTGTAGACAGGGAGCTGAACCGTCACCTTGGGCACAACGTCAAGCTGCGGCGCAACGGGACGCTGCGCCCGCCGGAGCGCATAAACACCGGTCATCCACAGCCGATGCAGCCCGTACAGCGACAACACCGCAAGCAAAAAGAAATAGACCCAGACAACGAACAAAATTGTCGCTCCACGACCGCGAACACTCGGCCCTACTGGATGCCACACCCCTCGTCAAGCTACACAATCCTTGCGCCCTACTACGCCACGCACGCTCCGGAGCCGCCATGAGTCACGCACAAGAACTCGATCCCGCCGCAGCTTCTGCCATCGAAGCTCTGGCGCGTGCCCTCGAACGCGACGGCGACGTGTTGTTTGTCACAGGCGCCGGTTTGTCTGCGGACTCGGGCCTGCCCACCTACCGGGGGCAGAACGGCCTGTACGAAGGCCGCGACGCAGAATCGGGATTGACCATCGAAGAAGCCCTGAGCCTGCCGGTGTTCCAGCGCCGCCCCGATATCTCCTGGCGCCACATTCGCACCATTGCCCAAGGTGCCCAAGGCGCGCGCCCCAACCGCGGCCACGTCGTCATTGCGTCCCTCGCCCGCCACCTCCCGCGGGTGGTGGTGCTCACGCAAAATGTAGACGGTCTCCACGAAGCTGCCGGCACACGCGATGTCATCAATATTCACGGCGACATTCAAAACTTGGTGTGCACCGCATGTGGTTGGTCCCAGCCGACCCCCGATGTACGGCGCCTCCCTGACGTTCCTCGATGCCCCGAATGCCGGTCTGTGCTGCGTCTTCCGGTTGTATTGTTTGGCGAGCCCCTCCCATCGTTGGCGGTAAGCCGCCTGCAAGCCGAGCTTGAGCAAGGATTTAGCACCGTCGTACAAATCGGCACCAGCAGCCGTTTTCCGTACATTGTCGCGCCCATTCGTGTCGTCCAGTCGGCGGGGGGAATCGCCGCGGAAATCAACCCCGAGCCTACGTCCATGAGCCCATGGGTCGATATTCGGATTCGCGCAGGAGCCGCGCGCGCACTCGACTACCTTGGCTCGTTGTTGGGAATCGGCTGAGGACAACGCAACGCCCCCCAACCAGCCTCAATCGGGGGCGATTCCAAACGGGCACCAGCCCGCGTCGCACTCCAACGGCGCGCCCGAGTCGCGGGGTGCGTCTGCCAACCAATCTTCGTCCCAAAGAGGGACGCCACGCAGGCGCAGCTCCAGCACGCAGGCACCGGCGGACACCTCGTCGACCTGCACGCGCACGGGCCGCGAGGAACCTGCGCGCAAGTCGAGCGGGTGGCGCAACCAAATGGGCGACGACACCCCCTCTGGCCAGCGAAGGGAACGGCGCTGGAGCACCCCTCCTTCGACCGAAAACGACAGCGTGATGGCGGGTGGCGTGTCTCCGCCACAACCGAGCTTGGCCTCGACAAATCCAACCCAAGATGACGGCACAGAGAGCATGGACACCTCACCGACCGCCGGCCGCCACGGCGTCGACGCGTCGCTATCCCATCCAGGGTGCGCAGCTCCGACCGTAGCAATCGGCAAGGTCTCTTCGTCACAAAATGGCCCGCCACGCGGGAGCATGCAGCCTTCGTCAGGGTCCGCAAAAGACTGCTCCAGCGGCACTTCAGCCACAGGTCCGCAGCCAATCGCTATCGTACAAACGCACAACCACCGCACCATCATGCACCTCCGAACAGGCATTGGGAATGCAGATGCGCGGTGCACGCACCGTGCCAACGTAAATCCTCATCGTCCTTGAAGGGGGGGGATGTCGACCATCCAATGGCCGCCGACAGTCGTCACCCTGCGCGGAGTTACGACCACACCCACTCTGCTCCAAATCACGACGAATACGACGTCCTCACCGTTACCACCTCCCCCCGTGTCCCTTCGTCCAACGAATTCTTCGTCTCAAAGCGTCACAGTACAACGCTTGGACTTCCCTTGTTCCGCCGATGCAGGTACGATGGAGACGCCTGCCCGTTCCGTGTTTGTCTGCTGGTGCCCGGCCCCCGTACGATTCCATTGGGATCCAAATTCTGGCCGTGGACGACATGCCTCTTTGGCGAGGACCTCGGAAGCGGCAGCCTGGAGCCCCCCTTTCACAAGGGGGGCCAGGCGTCCAGTCAGCCACGACCTGGGCGGGCACCCTCTTGTCGTCGCTATCCTTGTCGCAAAACGCAAAAACCACTTCGCCGGTTCGAATTCGGGAGAACCCGGCGGGATATCGACGGTCTGCGTTGGTGCCGAATCGCTCGGTCCTTCACGGAGAAACGAATGCACGGTTGGTTGCTCGCGCTTGTCCTGCCCGCAATGGCTACGCCGTCTGCGTCTCCCGCTATCGACGCCAGCAGCCCACCCTCGCTCGTCGAAGCCGACGCCCCCGCGACAATAGAGTCCGACCCCCCATCGGCGGACCCAAACCCATTGCCCCCGGAGCCAGAAGCCGCGCCGGCGCCCACCGTTGGCGAACTGGAGTTGGTGTGGGCCGCGATGCCCCCGGAAGATGTCCTCACCGAAGCGCGGGTGCGCATCGACAATCGCGACTTTCTCGGCGCAGACACGCGCCTGGACCTCCTCACCCGTACGACCGATGCCGCCGTTGCTTGGTTCGAGCGTGGCCGCAGCTTGGAACTCCAGGAGCGCTACCACGAGGCCCTTGCTGCATATGCGAAGGCGAGCGAGCGAGTGTCCGACCCCGTGCTGCAAAATGATGTGCTGTACCGCAGCATCATTACCCACAACGACCTGCGCAATCACGCTGAAGCACGCGCCCTCGCCCGCAAACTCTTGTCCTCCCCGGACCTCTCGCCCAGCGCGGCGCCCATCGTCTCGTTGGAGCTCGGCGTGGCCGAGGTAGGCATGGGCCGAAAGCGCGGCGAGAAGCGGATTGCGCGCACGCTGCCGTTATTGGAGGGCGGTGCCAGTGAAGGCGCTTGGGCGAGCTCCCGCGCCCGCTTCGTGCTCACCCGCACGGTCCTCGAAGAAGCCCTTGGCTACACCCTTGAGGGCAACAAAAAAGCAGCCCGAAATCTCGTCGCCCGGGCCGGCGCTATCAAGGCTGCCGAAGAGCAAGTGGTCGCTATCGCGCGGTCTGGCGAACCCGAATACGCATTGGCCGGAATCCTCGCATTGGGCGACGCGTACATCGCGCTTCACGACGACCTCCTCGCCGCGCCGCCCCCCCGCAGCCTCACCGAAGAGCAAGCCAACATCTATCGGCAGGAGATCGCGGGCCGCGCCGCAGTGTTGCGAGAAAAGGCCTACCGATTTTACGACGAGGGCGTGACACTCGCCGCGCGGGTCCAGTGGATAGGGGGCGTCACCGAGCGACTCACCCGCCGCCGCGATGCCTTGGCGCCCCACAGCGATGCGACCGAGTCGGCGTCGCCTTGAACCATTCGTTGTGGGTTGTGTTAGACCCCCCGGACTTCCCCCGCGCCCCCTGAGCCCATGCGCTTTGAACACGTAGCCATCGAGGCCCTCGTCACAGAGGTGCCCGAGACGGTCATCACCACCGCGAGCCTTGAACATATGCTCGCGCGTACGTGGCAGCGCCTCGGCTTGCAACCTGGCTTTCTCGAAATGCTCACCGGCATTCGGGCGCGCCGTTTTTGGGATGAGGGCGTGCAGCCCTCCGATGCCGCGACGATTGCCGCGCGGAAGGTGCTCGCGCAAACAAAGTTTCCGCTCGATGAAATCGGCATTTTGGTCAACACGAGCGTCTGCAAGGACTACCTCGAACCGTCTACCGCCGCATTGGTCCACGGAAACCTCGGCTTGGGGCGCCACTGCCTGAACTTCGACATTGGAAATGCTTGTCTCGGATTTTTGTCGGGCATGGTGGTCGTGGCAAATATGATTGAGCTCGGCCAAATCAAAGCCGGACTCGTCGTCGCCGGGGAAGGCAGCCGGGATGTCACCAAGGCCACCGTGCGAAGGCTCATGCAGCCATCCACCACCTACGCCCAAGTGCGCGACAACATCGCCACGCTCACCCTCGGCAGCGCGTCCGCCGCGATGCTGCTGGTGCGCGCCGAAGCCTCGACCTCCCCGCACCGCTTCTTGGGCGGGACATTGCTCGCGGCTACCGAACACAATCGCCTGTGCGTCGGCACCCCCGACCAAATGACCACCGACCCCACGACCCTGCTCAAAGAAGGCGTAAAGTTAGCGGGACAAGCGTGGTCAACCATGAACGCGGAGTTGGGCCTTCAGCACGGCGACTTCGCGCAATACGCACTGCACCAAGTCGGAAAAGCCAACCACGATGCCGTCTGTGGCGCGTTGTCGGTGCCCCTCGACCGCGCCCCCCGTGTCTACCCGGATATCGGGAACGCAGGCGCCTGCGGCGTTCCCCTCGCCTTGTCCCGTTCCCTTAGCCAACGCGCCATTCAAGAGGGCGACAACGCCGCGCTGATGGGAATAGGAAGCGGCCTCAACTGCGCAATGATGGCCGTTCGCTGGTAGGGGTCACCGCGACCCGCACCGCGCTGTTCGCTTCTGCTTCCGTGTGAATCAACACGCCCGGCAAAAACAAGCGGATGGTCTCTATGTTGGTCCGCGTATGGGACGACAGCGGACCCGTTCGAAACTGGCCCCCCGCCCCCAACGCCATCGGCAACAAGAGTTGGTCCGCCAAGTGTTCGCAGACAGGGACCCGCAGCGTGTCCCATCGCGCGACGGCGTCCGCGACCTCCGCTGCGACCTGCTCGGCCGGCACACCCCGCCGACCAATCGAAGAAAACACCGCCACAAACGGCTGGTGGTCCACTTCCACCGTCACCCGCACCCACAGTGCATTCCCTGGCCCGTGGGCGCGCCGTATCACCTGGGACGAACAATCCCGCGGCAAAATGCCCAATCGGTCCCGCAAGACTTCGAGCTCATCACGGGCGATGCGTGCGGGAAGGCCCGCCACAAGCGCATGTGCGCTCATCGACAAAATCGGGCCACGGTCCAGCAAACAAAAGGGCGAAACCGGCGCGCCACCCCGCAGCTCCACCGACATCTCCCCTCCGCCTGCGGGAAAGAAGCCTGGTTCGCCCAAGTTCGCGGACACATCCGCGCCCACGCGCCGCAACGCACCCAAATACACGTCGTCCAAGAACGAAAAAATCGGCGCGGCAATCGCGTGGGTGCCCCCCTCGACCGAAAGCGAGGCGGACACTCCGGCAGAAAGCAAGGCAGGGAGCACACTTTGCACAACCAACGCCGTACTCCCCGCCGACCCTACCGCGAAGCGAAACGCACCCCCGCGCAAAGAGTGGGGCGCAAAGGTGAGCACGTCAGACCCAATGGTTGCACCCGAAACCTCGGCAGCACCAATCTCTTGGGCCGCTCGAACGCAGGTAAGGTGCTGACGCAGCAAACCGGGCCGGGCGCGACCGCCCCGAATGTCGTGCATTCGAAACGGCCGTCCGGTCGCCAACGACAACGCCAAAGCAGAACGAAGGATTTGGCCACCCCCTTCGCCTCGTCGCCCATCCAAGACCAACATGGCTCACCCCTTTACACACACGACTTGTCGCAAGGTATGCACGATATCGACAAGGTCGGCTTGGGCGGCCATGACGGCGTCGATATCTTTGTAGGCCATCGGCGTTTCGTCGATGACGGATGCGTCTTTTCGGCACTCGATGCCTTGGGTTGCCTCGACGTGGTCCCGCACGGTGAACCGACGCTTCGCTTCCCCACGGCTCATTCGCCGACCGGCGCCATGGGAGCACGAACAGAACGACTCCGGGTTGCCTTTTCCACGCACGATGAACGAGCGGGCGCCCATGCTTCCCGGAATAATGCCAAGTTCGCCTTCTCCCGCACGCACGGCACCTTTTCGGGTGACCCAAACGCGCGCGCCATAATGGTGCTCCGATGCGACATAGTTGTGGTGGCAGTTGACCGCTTGCACAGAAGCGTCAAACGGAGGGAGCTCCGGGAGGTCCGCCAATGCGCGCATGACCGCGACCATCATCAGCTCCCGGTTCACCCGCGCGTACTCTTGGGCGAACGAGACCGCGTCCACGTAATCACCGAAGTACTGGCTTCCTTCGGGCAAATAGGCCAAGTTTTCGTCGGGCAAGTGGACGTGCCACCGCTTCATTTCCTCTTTGGCGCGCTCGATAAAGTAGCTCCCTACGCGGTTTCCGAGCCCGCGTGACCCCGAATGCAGCATGACCCACACACGGTCGGCTTCATCGAGGCACACTTCGATAAAGTGGTTTCCCGTACCCAAGGTTCCGAGGTGGTGGGCGTTGTTGCACTTCCCCACGCGCGGGTGCTTTTCGGTGATGGCATCAAAACGGGGCGCCATCGCCGCCCACGCATGGGCGACGGGTTCGGGCAAGGAACCCCATGCCCCACGGTCGCCGCGTCCACCGTTGGCGGTGCGGCCATGGGGGACCGCCGCTTCGATGGCCGACCGAACACCGCGGAGGTGCTCGGGGAGATCCGAAGCCGTCAACGAGGTTTGGCACGCCATCATGCCACAGCCGAGGTCTACACCCACCGCCGCCGGAATAATGGCTCCTTGGGTCGGAATGACCGAGCCTACCGTCGCACCCATACCCCAATGCGTGTCGGGCATCGCCGCGACCCACTTATGGACGAAGGGCAACGAAGCTGCGTTCAACAGCTGCTCACGCGCGTTGTCTGCGACTTCCACGCCACGGGTCCAACACTTGACCGGACGTCCACCTGCACGAGACAAAACTTCATACGTCGCCATCGGACACTTCCTTTGCGCTACGGCGCGGGGCTTGTGGTTCTGCGACATACCCATGCAAACCGCGTGCCAACAGTCGCGTATCACGAAGCGTCATCGAGAACGCTCTATTCTTGCCTCTTTTCTGGTGCGAGTACGATTCGAGTCCGAAAGAGCCATCGCAAGCGCGATACAAATTTATCAACTATGATAAACGTGTATCTGCGTGACCTTCATCGGTCCTGACCGTTCCCCACCCCATCGCCCCGGATTATTGGGAGAGGGTAGCCTCACACCCGGCCACCCACGCGACTGCTGCGCGTTGGCCGCAACGGTACCCATCGACGGGCCAGGAGACTTCTTATGGGCGGCAACACGATTTTGTTGGATACCTGGAACGGGCCGATGGCAGGCGCGCCATTGCTCGACCAAGTCAATGCCACCACCCTGCGCGCGGCGTTGCAACAAGGCATCCTCGAAGAAGACCGCGAACTGGCCGCGATTCGCGCTACACCTGGCCCTGGCACCTTCGCGGACACCATACTGGCACTCGAAAACGCCGGTAGCGCACTTCGGCGGGTCACCGGCCTCTATGGCAACTGGAGCTGGGCATTCGTCACGCCGGAAATCCGCGCGTTGCGACGCGAGATGGAGCCGATTTTCGCCGCGCGCACCGACGCCCTCTATCAAGACACCGCCTTGTTCGCCCGCGTGCGCCATGTCGCCGACCACGAGGCGCTCGACCCAATACAAACCCGCCTCGTTCGCCGCTTCCTCGACCGCTTTGAGGCAGCGGGCGCCCACCTCGATGCGCCCACCCGTGCCCGCGTCGCAGAAATCAACCAGCGGTTGAGCCAGCTTGCAAACGACTTCAACGAGCGGGTGATGGGCGACGAAGAGGAGCTTGTCACCGAACTCGATGAGGGCGGCATCGTCGGAATGCCAGCCTCCTGGGTGTCCGCTGCTCGCGAGACAGCCCTCGCGCACAAGCTCGACTGCACCTACGCTGTCGCCAATACTCGCTCCGCCGTCGAGCCATTCTTGTACCTCTCCCCGCGCCGCGACCTCCGCGAAAAAGTGTGGCGCACGTTCTATGGACGCGGCGAGCTTCGGGACACCCACCGCACCCGCGGCGTTATTCAAGAGGTGCTGCAGCTGCGCCACGAACGTTCGGTGCTGCTCGGCTTTGCCACCTATGCGCATTATAGCTTGGCGCGCACCATGGCCGGCACCCCTGATGCGGTCTTGGACCTCCTGCACCGCGTTTTCGACGCCGCAAAGGTCACCTTCGAGCGCGAGCTCGCCGGAATGACCGACCTCGCGGCAAACGACGGCATCTCGGAAGCCCTCGCCCCTTGGGACGTGCGGTACTACGCCGAAAAAGCACGCCAGCGCGACCACGACATCAACAGCGAAGAGCTGCAAAAGCACTTTAGCCTCGAACGCTTGGCCGACGCGATGCTGTGGGCGGCCACCGAGCGATTCGGCTGGACCTTCACGCCGGTCGATGTTCCCGTTCCGCACCCCGACATCCGCGTGTGGGCAGTGCAAGACGCCAATGGTGCAGACATCGGCATTTTCCACTTCGACCCCTATGCGCGGGCGGGGAAGCGGTCGGGCGCCTGGATGAGCACCTACCGCGAGCAAGACTGGGACGAAGGCCGCGTACCGCCCGTCGTTCTCAACACCTGCAACTTCCTCAAGCCGGGGGCCGGACAGCACGCGCTGCTGTCGATGGACGACGCGCGCACCTTGTTCCACGAGTTTGGCCACGGAATGCACGGTCTCGCCAGCAATGTGCGCTACCGTTCCCTGGCAGGCACCGAGGTTGTGCGCGACTTCGTGGAGTTTCCGTCCCAGCTCAATGAACGGTGGCTCACAACCCCAGAAATCCTGGGGCGATTTTGCCGCCATATCGAAACGGGCGAAGCACCTTCGGAAGACCTACTGGCCCGCCTTCGCGCTGCCGCCAACGCGACCAGCGGCTTTTCGACGCTCGAGTTCTTGGCCTCGGCCATTATCGACATGGAGCTGCACCTCACAGACGGAAACATCGACCCCGACGTTTTTGAGCGAGAGACGCTCGCGCGCTGGGGCCTCCCGGCACAGGTGGTCATGCGTCACCGTACCCCGCACTTTGCCCATATCTTCTCGGGAGAAGACTACGCCGCCGGGTACTACTGCTACTTGTGGGCCGACACGATTGTCGCCGACGCCGCGGAGGCATTCGCCGAGACCGGCTGGTACGACCCCGCCCTCAACCAGCAATACTACGACCTCCTGCTGTCGATTGGCCACACCGTCGATGCCGGCGAGGCGTTCCGCGCGTTCCGTGGTCGCGACCCGGACGTAGGCGCGTTGCTGCGCCACCGCGGCTTGGGTCCGGTTCAGGCCTGACCATGGAAGCGCGGTCACCGACGCCACCGATGCATCGGCCGGTCGTGGTGCTGGGCCTCCTCGGCACCACCCTCGACCGCGGCAAAACCGCCGAGCGGTGGAATCGGTGGCGCCCGACCGTTTCGGCCTGCGCCCAGCCCGATGTCTTGGTGGACCGCTTCGAGCTTTTGGTGCAGCAAGATTGGAGCGGGCTCGCAGACCTCGTGACGGCCGACATTGCCGCTGTGTCGCCCGAAACGCAAGTGCAGCGTCACATCGTCAATATGGCCGACCCATGGGACTTCGAAGAGGTCTACGAATCCCTCGCCGCCTTTGTTTCGACCTACCCATTCGACCCTGACCGCGAAGACTACCTGGTCCACATTTCGACCGGCAGCCATGTCGCCCAGATTTGCTTGTTTTTGCTGACGGAATCGCGCCTCATCCCCGGTCGCCTCTACCAAACAGGGCCAGACCGAGAACGCGGTGCCCATGGCCGTCATTCGATTATCGACCTCGACCTCTCCCGCTATGACCGCATCGCCACCCGTTACGTCCAGGCGTCGCGCGAGGCCCACCACGTCCTCAAAGGCGGCATCGACACCAAAAATGCCGCCTACAATCGCCTCATCTCCCGCGTAGAGCTGGTGGCCTTGCGCTCACGCGAGCCTATGCTGGTTCTCGGCCCAACCGGCGCCGGAAAGTCCCAACTGGCGCGCCGCATCTACGACCTCAAGCACCAGCGTCGACAAGTGACGGGCGCGTTTGTAGAGCTAAACTGCGCTACGTTGCGCGGTGATGCCGCAATGGCCGCGCTGTTCGGACATGTGCGCGGCGCATTCACCGGCGCCGTCCGCGACCGACCCGGCCTGCTGCGGGCAGGGCACGGCGGTGTAGTGTTTCTCGACGAAATCGGGGAACTTGGCGCCGATGAGCAAGCTATGCTGTTGCGCGCCTTAGAAGACCACCGCTTCTTGCCCGTTGGCTCCGACAAAGAGGTAGAGAGCGACTTCCAGCTCATTGCCGGGACCAACCGCGACCTCGTCGCCGACGCCGCTTCCGGACGATTTCGCGATGACCTGCTCGCGCGCATCGACACCTGGACCTTTCGCTTGCCCGGACTCGCCGACCGCCGCGAAGACATCGAGCCAAACATCGACTTCGAACTCGAGCGCGTCGCGCGAAGCGAAGGGCGAATGGTGCGGTTCAATGCGGAAGCCCGCGCGCGCTATCTCGCGTTTGCGCTGCATCCGCGCGCGACGTGGTCTCGCAACTTTCGCGACCTGGGCGCGTCGATTCGGCGCCTCTCTACCCTCGCCGAAGGGGGCCGTATCACCGAAGACCTCGTCGAAGAAGAAATTGAACGCTTGCGCCGGGCATGGAACACCAGCAAATCACCCACCGCGGCATCCCCGGACCACCTGCTGCGCACGGTGCTGCCAACAGAGGCCGTGGACGAGCTCGACTGGTTTGACGCGGTCCAACTGGCCGCCGTCGTCGATGTTTGCCGCAACAGCCAAAGCCTCAGCGACGCCGGACGCCGCCTGTTTTCCGTATCGCGGGAACGGCGCGCCACGGTCAACGACTCCGACCGCGTCCGAAAGTACCTCGCGAAGTTCGGCCTCACCTTCGAAGCGGTGCGCGAACGCACCCCCTAAGTCTCCGGCGCTCAAATCGCGAGCCCCAAAAAACCATTGGCTTCGCGGGTGGCTGCATCGCCCCGCGACCCCCTAACGCAGCCCCTACACGTTGTGCCCGTACGCCCCCTATCGTGGCGACGGACACCCCCGCGCAGGGGGTTCGTTATTTCGGAACCACGCATTTAGTGCGCGGCTTCTGCGACCACCCGTACGCGCAGGTCGGTGCCATCGCCCCCAAGGCTCGCGAGCCGAAGCTCCGCACCGGGCCATGCCCCCGCCGGCACCCGAAATCCAACGACTTGGCCCGTAATGTCTCGCACAAACACGGTGCCTCCTTCTGCGCGCAGCGTTTCGGAGAGCATGACGTCGACCTGCGAAAGAGACGCATCCACACGCTGTGCAACGGCGAGGACCGTTGGCTCGGCGACGGACTTCGCGGGCGGCGAGGGGACGATTTCAGGCAAGGGCGTATTGTCCGTGGGAGGGGCCGGGCGAATGTCGAGGGACTCCCCTAAGACCGCGTCTTCTTCGTCCCAGTCGCTGGATTCGAGGTCGTCGTCTGGGTGTTGACCTTCTTCGGCGCGCCGATGGCAGGCGTGTAAAAACGAGACCACGCCGTCAAACAGAACCCGGCGCACATCTTCGTCGAGTACAATTACCTGCCCTACTTGGCCGGCGTCTGCAGGTGCAAGGTCGATGCACAACAAGCGCCCGGAGATGTCGCTCGCAATCGGAATCCAGGCGGGGTGGCCGACAAACGGCTGGACGGGCCCTTGGCAATGGACGGCGTCACTGCGCACGCCCGCGCCCGAAACATGCGCCATTCGCGCATGTGCGCTGCGTACAGACTCGTCGCCATCCAGCACAGGCAAGAACCACCACCCATCTAGGAGCAGCGTGCCTTCGCCGTCGTGAATCGCCCAAAGTTGCTGCCAGTCACTTGGCACATTGTGGTCGGCCAGCCACTCCAGGCCCTCTTCGTCGGTGCCATCCCGTAGGCCAGCAGCGAGGTCAGGCCGGTGCCGATGCAACCAATCCGCATGGCGCGCCCATGCTTTGGCAACTTCGGTGTCGGATTCCGCCATCACGGGCTCCTTCGTCGACAGTGACGAACCAAGGGCCTCGGCGGCCCCAAACCTATGCCTTAGCCGACGAGCGAAGGGCGTGCGACCCCCGATGCGCGTTGTCTCGCCACTGACACCAAGCGTTGCCGCGCGACGTCGCCGTCGGGTCGAATGGGCCACCGCCGCGGAAAGGGCCGTCCTGGCGATACTTCTTCTGGGTCACGAAACCAATCACACGCCCGCCCCGTCAACCAGTCCGCCACCAACTCTCCCGCCGCAAGCCCACACGTCACGCCAAAGCCACCCAATCCGGCGCACCACCAAAGCCCAGACCGCTCGGGGTCGGCCCCCAATACCGGCCGTCGGTCGGGCGCAAAGGTGCGGAGGCCCGTCCATCCTCCCCGCGCGGAAACGGGCCCGATTCCCGGAAAAAAGCGCTCTACTTTGTCGACAGTTCGCGCGCGCAGCTCTTCGGACACCGGACCACGCGAAGCAAAGCTTTCGGGCACAGAGACCGCTTCGTCACACCCGCTCGCGAGCCAGCCTCCCCCTTCGGGCCGAATGTAGACGCCGACGTCATCTACCCAACACCACGGATGGTGTGCCGACGGACTTTGTTTGGTGACCAAATGAACCAAGCTGCGGCGCAAGGGAACCAGCGGACGCACCAAACCCGCGCTCGCTGCGAGGCGGGCGCTCCAGGCCCCCGCTGCAATGACCACCGCGCCGGCGTATACAGGAACTCCATCCAAAACAGCGCCCACCACACGCCCTTGGTCGACCAACAATCGGTCTACCGATGTTGACAAGCGTAATGAGGTGGCTTCAGCGCGCTGGCGCAGGTCGGCAAGCATCGCGCCCAGCAAGAGATGTGCGTCAGCTACACGCTCCTCGGGCATCCACCAGGCGGTCTGAATCGGACTATTGGCCAGCGCGGGCGCGACCCGCGGGAGGTCCGCGGCGGAAATCTGCGACACATCGACGCCCCGTGCGAGCAAGGCCGATGCAGCGTCATGGAGGTGGTGCGGGTCATCCGCGAGGGCCAGCACCGCACCCGTGCGCTGGGAAATCGCAGGGTCGGCGAGAGATTCGGACGGCGGCTCCGTTAGCCATCGGTGGGTGCGAAGCGCGAGGGTGCGCTCAATGGGGTCTTCTCCCATTCGTCGCACCATTCCAGCGTTTTGGGACGACGCTTCCGCTCCCACCTGGGACGCTTGGTCGACAACCCACACGCGTTGCCCACGCAGCCACCACGCGACGCTGACACCCGCGAGTCCAGCGCCCACCACCAATACGTCGGGTCCGATGGCCATCGCCTTCCCCGGGAAAAAACGGTGACGTATCCCACCGCACCCCAGGAACCACCGTCAACCACCCCCGACGGACCACCCAGGCAGACTCCCGCCGGTCATAGATTCAGAAACAATTTGTGCATCACCAAGAACCGAACCACGCTAGCGATAGTAGGTCAAAAATACCGTACACACCTACACTTTTGACCACAATGGAATCTGTGTCGCTCCACGATTACGCGCGCTTTATAGGTGTAGAATTTGCGCACACAATGCCGCTGCGCTCCCCTATTGACCCGAATCTCCTTCCCCTTCGTCAAACATGACCACGAGGTCAATGAGGCGGTCATTTCGTTCGACCGTGAGGGGGACGGCACCCACGCCAGCATCCAAGGCGGCCAGCGCATCAGGCAAGGCGCGGCCCTCTGTGGCCTCGCCGCCGACCGACACCAACACGTCGCCGCGCTGAATGCCGCTCACATCGGCCACCCCCGCAACCGCAACCACCCGCGGGCCGTCGCTGCTCGGCCAGACCCAAACACCGGCCGTCGTGGGATACGGAACGCCACGTATCGCCGTCACCTGAAACGCAGCGCCGTCGATGTCCACAGTGGTGTCTCGTTCTACCAGCCCCGATGGCGTGACCCAACCCGAGCTCACGACCACCTCGTCGCGGTCGACCTGCGCACAATACAAACCGTTGGATTTCCGCGTCGCACGGGCTCCTTCGACGTGGACCACGAACGGGTCTTCCGCCAAAAGCGCGTCTCCACCGCTCACGTCGATGCACAGCTGCGTGTCCACGCGAGACGGCACCTCGGCGCACACACCGTCCCGCCACCAAACCCGCACACTGCGACCGCCATCGAAGACTACATCCGCTGTGCCCGTCGCAGCCACGCTCTGAACCCGAAGCGCGTCACCGTTGCTCGTCACCGTCGGAACCGGCCAGCTGCGCGGCAAGCGGCCTTCCCCCCAAACACGGGCGTCTACAACCGCGGGAAACGACAGCCCACCGGCAGCTTTGCACGAAATGTCGAGGGGCGTGGACAGCGGAGCCACCCCCAATGATGCGACACAAGCCCCATCGGCGGACTCCTCCGAAACCGCGGCAGACGCGCCCGAAGGCCCAGTCAACACGAGCGCGCCAAAGTTCCAGTCAACGTCGTCGAGCACGCTGTACGGGATGACGATTTCGCCAACCGCGAGCCCACGGCTCCACGCCACGCGTTGCACGGGCAAGACCCGAAGCTGCCCTGGCAAGCGAACCTGCAGCTCCTCCGGCAACTCCGACACCTCGCTCGTGACCGCACAGCGAATCCCTGCCGTGCGCGCCCGAACATCGACCGGGACGGACCCCGGGATGGACCCCGGGATGGACCCAAGGGGCAGCACGCGACTCCCATCGTCCCGCAGGCCATCCGATGAAGCCTCGGGGCGACGTGGTGGTGGTTCTAGGGCTTCGTTGATGCCCAAAATCACCAATCCCAGCGCAGTTCCTGCGACAACGCCCAAGCCGGTCCAATGGGACATCCAACACCTCCGCACGACTTCCCCTTCGGGCATGTCGGTGCGTGGCTTCACAAGAATTTTGGAATTTGGCTCTGGTTCAATGGGGAACGATTCTCGCCTGTCTCCGGATCGCCGCGTGACCGCGACAAGAACATGCCATGCAAGAAATATGCCATTCGCGAACACTTATCGTGCAGGACAGGTCTCCTCCACCAATGGCTGCGACCAAGTGAGGGCGTCGCATTGAAGGGTCTGCACCTCGGAAGCCGCGATGTTTACGACAGCTCCGCGGTCAGAAACAATCGTTCCTTCGACTCCCCCCATGGTCACTTGGGCGCCTTGCTTCGCGAACACCAACGCGCGCGAACCGGTCACCGCTGCATACGAATATTCTGAAAGATAGACCACGAGGTCGTCCGCGGAGGCCTGCACCGGTACGCGGGGACAAACCAAATATTCGCCAGGCTCCGAAAGCACCGTCGACGCCAGCACAAGGGTCACTTCGGAGGAGATGACCGGACTGCAAGGGTTGGTCCCGTCCCACACCGCCGTATCCAAAACAAGCGTGAAGCCCGAGTCCGTTTTGGAGCCACCGGGAACACCTTCTACGGGAACGCAGCCGGAGACGAACATCCCAACCAGGACCACAGCACGATGCTTCACGACGCCGTCCCGGGTTCCTCGTCTGCCACAGCCGGCTGCCGCCACAACCAAATCGCGAGACCCACGCCCGCAAGCGCCATCGCGATGCTTCCCCATTGCGCGGGCGTCATGCCCAACCAACGAACATCGGCGCCGGACAAATCTTGGTTGCGAAGAAAGTCGAGCCCGACACGCGCAGGTGCGTACATTGCGGTCCACAAGGCAATGAAGAAACCGTGGCGCAGCTTGGCTTTGCGCAGCGAAAAGAACGTGGCGGCGATGACTGCGGTCCACAAGGCTTCATACAGGCCGAGGTCATGGCGCGGTCCACCATAGTGCGCCACCGGAAAGTCCACCGCCAGCCAGAAATCAGAGCGAATCCCGACATGGTCGTGGGCCGAAAAGCAGCCCAGACGGCCAAACACCCAGCCAAACGGGAACGAGAACATCATGGTGTCGGCGTGGGGCCAGAACGGGCGGGGCCGACCGAGCCAGTCCACCACACCCTGCAACGGCCCAGAATTTCCGGCAGCCAGCGCGCGTTCTCGTGCCGGTCCAAAAATGGCCGGGAACACTTTGAACATCAGCACAGATCCGATAACCGCGCCCAAAAAGCCACCTGTGCTCGAAAATCCCGCCCAAACGCGGAGAATGGCCATGATACCGTCTGTTTCGAGCTGCTGCGGGTTGTAGGCCACAACATGAACGATGTGCCCAACCACAAACCCCATCGCAACAACAAAAACCCCACTGTCGACAACATCGCGAACATCGAGCCCAAGCCGAATCCCGCGGGCACGCGCGATTTCGAGTCCCAAGATGAAGCCGAGACTCACGAGAATGGCCCACGAATCGAGCACAAACGGGCCAAGCTGCCAAATGAATGGCTGCGCATAGGGGATCAAAGCGACGATAGGCATCGGAATCCGGGGAGTGCGAGAACGACTCGTCACAGGTAACGCACGAAGGGTCCGCCGCGTGTTATTCCTCGCACCCACAAGCCGGGTCCAAGGACCAGAAATGGAGGGTCGGGTGGCCGTCGTCACGACTGACATTCTCATCGAAGGCGTACGCCGCGACGTTGTTTTCGAGTGGCTTCGCGAACCGGCGAATCACCGCCTGATTGTGGAAGGGGCGTTCGCGGGTTGTACGGAACAAAGCGAAGGAACCTACTCCTTGCAAGTCGTCACGGGCCCACGCACGCGAACGATGTTGTGGAGCTTCGACCACGCCGACGACAGCCACGGCGGTCGCAGGGTGTATGTGAAGACCGATGGCAAGCGCTTTCGCGGCACCATGAGCTTTAGCCTGCGAACCATGAAGCCGAGCACCAATACCCTCGCCACCCTTCACTTTGACTTCGACCCCGGCGGCGTTCTCGGTGGGTTGGTGATGGCATCTGGTCTGGAGGCGTCCTTGCAAAAAGGCATGGCCACCTGCCTCGCCAACCTTGTCAAGCACCTACCCCACGCTTGAGCACGCTTACGGGGATTGTGCGCCCCGCTGAAAGCGCAAGGTCATCAGCACGTCATCCCGTAAAGTGCCGTCCGCTTCTTGTATTTCGCCAATTCGTCGTCCCTCCTCCACGAAGCCGCGAGACCGATACAGACCCAGCGCGGGCGCGTTGTCCGCAAAAACGCTCAGACTGAGCTTCTGGACGTGGGGGTCGAGCGACAGGCGGTCGATGATACCGTCCAGAAGCGCGCCCCCAATCCCCTGCCCTCGCGCTTCCGTGGCCAGCGCCATTTCGAAGTGTCGAATATGCGACAAGCGCGTCCAACGCGGGCGACGGGCGAGCGCGTATCCCAAGAGCACCTGCCCATGAACGGCCACAACGGCGACGCCCCCACCGAAGAGCGTATCGGATAAGAGCGCACGCGAAGGAGCCGCATCGACGCCGTGCTCACCGGGCGTCATGAGGAACGCACGCCCCTCTTCCGCGATGCCCAAAAGCAAAGCGTGAAGCGAATCCGCGTCGCCGAGCCGCGCGTCTCGAAGAGACACACGGCCAATACGGGTCAACAGCGACTGGCGCAATCGGCGGCGGGTCGATGCGGTATCGAGAATGCTGTCAATAAGCTCATTCACCGCTACTACCCACCCATTGGTCTATCAAAAGCCGTCTTTGCTATTGATTTCCGCGATGACATCATTGTCGAGAATGACCTCGCGACGGAACAAGCGCGCGGCATGGTATTGCGATTTCGACCCCGGCTCCCAAACCACAATCGAGCCATCTTGCTGCTCTTCAAAGCGGTAAATGTAGCGGTCGCTGCGGGTCGCTTGGCGGCCCGCAACCTTGCCACGGTCAACCGGACGCCCCCACGCCATCAACATCATGTCTTTGGTCCAGCCGACCTGGACGCGCCCATTGTAGATTTCTTCCCGAATGTGCGGCTCGAAAGAATAGAATTTGTCCCACAAATCGCGCTTTTTCAGGTAGTCGTCGCGCTCTTCACGGGTCTTCAGCTTGAGGTAGGCTTTCACCTGATCCTCGTCCATGTAGACCTTGAGCGCGTAATAATGCTGGAATTCTTGCGAATCCAGATTTTTGACTTTGCGGTCGATGCTGCAAGCTGGAGCAGCAAAGGCCATCATGGCCCCGACCAGCAGGACGCGGGAAATCTGCTTGAGATGGTTCATCGAAGAATCCTCGATTGCTGACAACCACCAGCGGGAATGGCCATTCCACTCCCAAAACCTTCCAAACACCATAACCCCTCTGGCCCCTTCCGCGGGTAGATCCCTAGACGGTCGCCAGCGAGAAGCCACCAAACTTGTCGCGCAGGGCACACCTGCACACCTTGAGGTCCACAATGAAAACACGCGCACTCACCGGCCTTTCCCTGACCCTCCTGTCGACGCAGGTCGGCTGCACGCCCCACACCGTCCCCGCAGGCCATGTCGGCGTCAAAACCCAATGGGGGGCCGTCCAGGACGAAATTATCCATGAGGGCTTGTACTGGGAGCCGCCGGGCACCGCCTACATCGACCTCGACGCCCGCGTGCAAAAAAAACAAGCCGATGCCACCGCATCGTCCAAGGACCTGCAAGTGGTCACCGCCATCATCGCGCTCAACTACCGCCTTGACGCGGACAAGGCCGTTGCTATTTACCAAAACATCGGTACCCTGGACCAAGTCGAGTCAACCATCATCGACCCCGTCCTCCAAGAGGCGGTGAAGACCGCGACGGCAAGCTACAACGCCGAAGAGCTCATCACCAAGCGACGTGAAGTGAAGGAGGCCATCACCCTTTACGTGCAGGACCGCTTGACCCAATCAAACCTCACCGTCACCGATCTCAGCATCGTCAATTTCCAGTTTGACGGAAAATACCAAGAGGCGATTGAGGCGAAGCAGGTCGCCGAGCAAAAGGCGCTCACCGCAACCAACGACTTGCGCCGCATCGAAGTCGAAGCGAAGCAACGCGAAGCGCAGGCCCAAGGTGAGGCCAACGCAATGCTCATCGAAGCACGCGCCGAGGCCGAGCGCCAAGAGCTGCTGCGCAGCACGATGACCCCCGAGCTGGTGCAATGGGAGGCCATCCAAAAGTGGGACGGCCGGATGCCGATGGTGAGCGGCGGAGGCAACACCCTCATCGACATGGGCAGCATTACGGGCGGAAAGTAGCCAAGCGGGGCGTGTTTTGCATCGCCCCTTGCCTGCACGCTCTGCTTGGGTTGTGACACGGGTATCGTCGCGTCGAACACGAAAATGCCGGAACCACGACGGCTCCGGCAGATTCGCCCATAGTACCGCGTGGCCGCACCTACCTCAGTGTTGCGTACGACACGCCCGAAGGACGTCCCATGCACTGAGAACGCCCACAACGCGGCCGTCTTCATCGACGACGGGGAGGGCGCCAAAGCGGCGTTCGAGCAGAATGTCGCAGGCGGCGACCAGAGGGGTGTTCGCCGTGACGGTAATGGCCGGGCGGGTCATGACCTCTTCGACCTTCATCGTGTCGTCGAGACGGAACGCATCAATCCCGCCGACATCAACGGTGTCGGGACGGCGTAGGTCGCGATCGGACACAATACCAGCGAATCGCTCGTGCTCATCGAGCACCGGCATATGGCGAATGCCACGCTCTTGCATCCGAAGCCATGTTTGACGGAGGCCATCGTGAAGGTTGGCGGTGATGGGGTCGACAGCCATGAATTGGCCAACGGTGGAGGTGTCAAGTACCGACATCTGCGCTCCGGGGTTGAGAACGATGAGACGTTCTAAGCACCCACTCCCCAAACTGAAACCAATGGATGCGCAATACGGTGCGCGAGATCAGGATGCATGCGAGACATTCTTTCTGGACATTTATTCAGTACCCCAATAAGAGTCGCTCCGATGGTCGACGCGACATCGGCCTGTCACCAACGCCCGTGCCAACTTACGCTACGATAATCCGTAGAAGCCTCGCGCTTTGCGTCCCCCTCGCCCGCCACCGCATCACCAAAGTCGAAGCGGTGCATCGAGGAGATGCCACGCGAGGTCCTTTTCCCTCCTTTTCTGCCTTCGCTCCGCCGCACCCATCCCGTATACTGCGTACATGCGCACCTCGGTTTCTCTCCCGATGAACCGAACGCAATAACGCCACCAAACGGGCTCTCGAACGAGGTTTTCCGTGGCAAGTGCACTTCCCACTCCTGCATACCGTCATCCCCCAAGACATGGGGGCCCGAGCGGCGAAACCGGCGACTCTGGTAAGGCAGCAGCAGGCGGCGGCGGCGGCGGCGGTGGTGGAGGCGCGGGTGGCGGCGCTCCTGGCCCAACGGTCGCCCAGAACCCCGATGGCAGCATGCAGGTCAAGGCAGGGGAAGGCATGGAGTTTCGGGTCACCCCGGATGGCGTGCAATACGTCCCAACCACCGACGAGCACCAAGCCATCGCGGCCCTCCAGCGGTTCGCGCGCGACCCGATGCAACCACTGCGCGATGAGATCTTGCGGAACTTGCCGTTGCAAGAACTGGCCCAAGCACAAGCCCAGCTTGCGCAGTTCGCCCGCGACCCCTTGGCCAACCTCCGCGACGAACTCGCGAGCGCACTGCCACTCGACCAACTGACTGACGCCCAGAATCAGCTCCGCGACCTCGCTTCGTTCGACCCCCTCGCGGGCTTCGGGAGCATTGGCGAGTTCGGCAACAACCTCTCGCTCGACATCGGCGGCACCCGCGTCAGCTTCGCGAAACTGCAAGATGGCGGCTGGACCGCTGGCGTGTGGGGAGACGGCTTTGGCGGCTCCGTCACGCAAAACCGTTGGGGACGAACCTCCGGCAGCTTCGGCGGCATGGTCGGAGACACCCGTGTCGTGGGCAAAGCTAGCACCGATGGCGCAATGTCCGTCGAAGGCTTCGGGCGGGGAACCTCCGCAGCGGCACGGCAAGACACCCGCGGCAACACCACTGCGGCGATCAGCGGAGCCAGCGGAGCCAGCGCCGACAACTCGACCCGCGGCTCTGCAGCCATTCGAAATGGCGAGGTGGACGCTTCGGGCAGCGTGCAAGGTTCCAGCGGTTCCGCGCGCGCAAGTGTGCAGACCAACGGCGGAGGCACAGGCGGCCCGCGCACAGGTGCAGCAGGTCCGGGCCCCTCGACCTCAGCGAGCAGCGGCTCCACGGGCTCGGGTGCGCACAGCTCTTCTTCCTCCGCGGGTGCCAGCGCGGGGTCGGGTGCGCGTGGCGGAAGCGGCGCAACCTCCGCCAGTGGCGGGTCGTCGGGCACGGGTACGCACAGCTCTTCTGCCTCCACCGGCGGCGGCGGGGGTACAGGTGCGCGCGGCGGAAGCGGCGCGGCCTCTACGGGTAGCGCAGGAGGTCCCCCCGGTCCCGGCGGGTCTTCGAGCGCAGCCTCGGCAGGTGGCGCAGCTTCGGCGGGCGGCACGGGTAGGTCGACTTCGGCGGGCGGCGCGGCTTCGGCTGGTGGCGCTGGCGGCGCGGCTTCGGC